>NZ_ML133587.1 GCF_003985125.1 Rhizobium phaseoli | reverse complement strand
GCTCGACTGAGCGGCGTGAGGCGGGCATTCATATGGATGTCCATTCGGTCCCCCGAGAATCACTGAAGCTTCGACAACCTCAGCTTTCCCGGTCCGGATCGAATGGACAACCTATTGGAAGCTCACAGCAGACGTCGGGATCTCGTGCCAGCGTTTTATTCTGTTCACCGGCGCAACTTTTGCCTTCAGCGACAGTTCGGCGTTGAAAAAGGTGCCCGGTGGAAAAAAGCAATCACACGAAACTCTTCTCGGGGAAGCGCGTCCTGATCGTGGAGGACGAATATTTCCTGGCCGACGAGACCCGCCGCAGGCTGGAAGAGTTCGGCGCGGTCGTCGTGGGGCCGACAGCAAACGTTGGCCGCGCGCTCGACCTCATCGACCGGGAGCACATCGATGCGGCAATCCTCGACGTCCATCTCGGCGACGAATTGGTGTTTCCTGTCGCCGACAAGCTGGAGGCGCGAGACATCAACTTCGTCTTTGCCACCGGCTATGATCCGGACGACATCCCCGTGAAGTACAAAGGTTTTGCGCTCTGCGAAAAACCGACTGAACTCGCACATATTGCCGTCGCCCTTTTTGGTTCGGATTTGAAACCGCTCAACTGATCATTCCTTGTTGAAAAGTCTCGTGCCGTCACATGATTACGGCGATCTCGGGCGGAGATTGCAGGGCCTGCGCTGCTGCGTCGGTATGAACAGGCCAGATTCGGCATGGATCCTGCTCAAAAGGGAACCTTAGGGGTCACCGACTGTTGAGCCTGATCAGGAAGGTCAAAGCCGATGTCTTCAAGCGCGACCAAGGATATTATTGCGATCGGCGGATCGGCGGGGAGTGGCGCCGTGCTCAGAACGCTCGTCGCCGATCTTCCCGCCGATCTTCCGGCAAGCATCTTCGTCAGTACCCATATTCCTGCGCACTCTCCCGGAATTTTGCCGGAATTTCTCGCGGCCAAATCAAGGCTCCCGGTGACGCAGGCGGTTGACGGGCAGCCGATCGAGCGCGGCCATATCTATATCGCTGCACCCGACCGACACCTGTTGATTATGGGCGAAACAATCCAGTTCGGCGCCGGGCCACGGGAAAACATGGTCAGGCCCTCCATCGATCCGATGTTCCGCTCGGCTGCCCTGTCATTCGGGCCGCGGGTGGTGGGCCTCGTGCTCACGGGGATGCTCAACGACGGCGCGGCAGGGCTGCATGCAATCAAATCGAATGGCGGGACGACCGTGGTGCAGCACCCGATCGACGCGGAGGTCGACCAGATGCCGCTGGCAGCGCTTGAGGCCGTCGAGGTTGATCACGTCGCTTCCGCAGCCGATCTCGGCAGGCTTCTGACCAATCTCGCGGCAAGCGATGCAGGGCCGCATCGCGACCAGCCATCCGACGACCTGCGGCTGGAGGTGGAGATAGCGGCCGGCGCCCGTCTCGGCAGCGCCGAGCTTCGCAAGATCGCCTCCCCGACCGCAATCACCTGCCCCGACTGTCACGGTGTGCTTTCCGAGATGCGCGGCTCCCGGCCATTGCGATTCCGCTGTCAGATCGGCCACGCCTATACTGCCGAGGCGCTGGCGGCGCATGGCGGCGAGCTTGATGAGGCGATCAGGATTGCCATGCGGGTGATGGAGGAGCGGGTGACGCTTGTCGAGCGGATGGCACGAGACGCACGTGACACCGGCCGGCCCGCCGTCGCCGAACTCTATGAGGCCAGGGCGTTGGAATACCGCCGATACGCTGCCACTCTGCGTGAGGCAGCCCTGACGTCTTTGCATTTCGGTCGCTCATCGCGTTTCCAGGACGTTTGATAAAGTTGTATCCTTCTGCCGTGCTGAACGTTTAGAGTCGGCGCAACAGAGGCTGGATCGACAATGGCTTACGAAGAGAATATCGAGCAACAGGCAAGTGCGCCTGAACCGGAGCAACACGAACAGCCCGTGGTGATCGTTGGCATAGCGGTGTGCGCGCTATCGCTGAGTTCGCTTGAGCGGATCTTTTCCGAGGTCGGCGTCGGCCTCGGTGCATCCTACCTCGTGGCGGTGCGCCAGCAGGAGGGACTCGATGCCGCTGCCGTCCATGATATGCTGCAGCGGCAGGGGCGCCTGGCGGTGACAGTCGCAGCCGATGGCGAGCGGATCCTTCCCAATCATATCTATATCGGCGGCTCCGACGATATGATGACCTTGGAGGACGGGCATATCCGCATCCGGGCGGCCTCGGAACCCGTCGGCCATCGCGGCACCGTCGATACGATGCTGATCTCTCTCGCGGAACATGCGCAGGAGCGCGCCATTGCCGTGATCCTGAAAGGACTGGAAAACGACGGCACGGCCGGCGTGGCGGCAACCAAGAAATTCGGTGGCCTGTCGATTGCGGAAATCGGCGAAAACGAAGAGGGATCTGCCGAGGAAGGGCTGGGGGCATCGGCCATCGCCGACTTGCGTCTGCCGGCCCAAGGCATTGCAACCCATATCGCTCTTTATGCCGGCAATGTTACCGAGGAAGAAGACATCGGCTTGGAGGACGAGCCGCCGAGCGGCCTCGAGGCGCAGATCACGCAGATCGCGACGGTTCTTCGCAATGTCACCAGCCATGACTTCCATGGATACAAGCGCGGCACGTTCACGCGGCGCGTGCAGCGGCGCATGCAGGTGCTGCAGATCGGGAGCATCGACACATATATCGAACGGCTGCGCGCCAGCCGGGATGAAGTTCAAAACCTGTTTCAGGACCTGTTGATCGGGGTGACGCAGTTCTTCAGGGATCCCGGCGAGTTCGAGGCGCTTGAACGCGAGATTCCACGGCTGTTCGAGGGCAAGGAGCCGGGTGATCAACTGCGTGTCTGGGTGCTTGGCTGCGCCACCGGCGAGGAAGCCTACTCGATCGCCATGCTGCTGCGCGAACATATGGCGACCATGGACTACCCGCCCGACGTGCAGATATTCGCGACGGATCTCGATGCCCGCGCCCTCGGCATCGCCCGCGCCGGCCGTTATTCCGCGGCAATCACCTCACAGGTCCCGCCGGAACGGCTGGCCCGCTGGTTCGTGCGGGAAGGCGACACCTATTGCGTCGTCAAGGAACTGCGGGAGATGTGCATCTTCTCGCCGCACAACATCGTCAAGGATGCGCCATTTTCCCGCATCGACATCCTGTCTTGTCGGAACCTGCTGATCTACCTCGACAGTGAACTGCAAAACCGGGTTATACCGATCTTCCACTTTGCCCTCAGGCCAAGTGGAATACTCTTCCTTGGCTCATCGGAAAACGTCACCCGCCACGGCAAGCTCTTTGCACCGGTCGATCGCAAGAACCGCCTGTTTCGACGGCTGGAAACGGCAACCCGCATCATTCCGGATTTCCCGCTCAGTCCGCGCCCGCGCAATCCCGACAATCCGCTTGCAGCACCTGCTCCCACGCTGCAGACGGGGCGGCTTTCGGCAACGATCAGCCGGCAGGCGGAGGTCGTCGCCGAGCGTTTCGCGCCGGCCTATGTCGTCGTCGACTCACATTATGACGTGCTGCACTTCTCCGGACGCACCGGGCGTTATCTCGAACCCGCGTCGGGTACGGCGACACTCAACCTCTTGAGCCTTGCCCATCGCGATCTCAGACTCGACATGCGTTCCGCCCTCCAGCGGGCAACGACGGAAGCGATCAAGGTCGAGGTGCCGAGGGTGCTGCTACGCCAGGACGATCGCACCTACGCGGTCAATATCATCGTCGAACCGCTTGGCAGCGGTGACGTCACCTCGCTGATCGTGCTGTTTCAGGACGCGGGCCAGGTGGCCGAGGGAGTGGCGCCCGATGGTGGGAGGCTGACAAGCGAAGAGCATGTCCAACGGCTCGAGACGGATCTGCGCGTGACGCGTGATCGGCTGCAGGCGACCATCGAGGAACTGGAATCGACAAATGAGGAACTGAAATCTTCCAACGAAGAATATCAGTCGATCAACGAAGAGTTGCAGTCTGCCAATGAGGAGATGGAAACCTCGAAGGAAGAACTGCAGTCGGTGAATGAGGAACTGCAGACGGTCAACGGCGAGCTTGCTCATCGCGTTACCGAACTCGACCGCACCAATTCCGACTTGAAGAACCTCCTGGAGGCAACCCAGATCGCCACCGTTTTCCTCGACAACGATCTGCGCGTCAGGAGCTTCACGCCGGCGGCAACGGAAATATTCCACCTGCTCGACACGGACGTCGGTCGGCCACTCGATCATGTCGTCTCACGCGTCGCCTATCCGGAACTGCTGGACGATGTTCGCCTGGTCCTTCGAACTCTGGTGCCTGTCGACCGAAAGGTCAGCGACTTCACCGATCAACGGCATTACGCCGCACGTGCACTCCCCTATCGCAGCGTCGACAACTACATCAGCGGCGCCGTCGTCACCTTCACCGATCTGACGGCCACCTACGAAGCCGAAGTTGCGCTTCGACGCAGCGAAGAGCGTCTGCAGCGCGTTCTGGAGACGGATGCGGTCGGAGTGATTTTTCTGAATCAGGACGGCGTTATCTTCGATGCCAACGAAGTCTTTCTGAAGATGTCCGGTTACACCCGCTCACAAATGGAGCGAGCGGAGTTGCACTGGCGCCGGCTGACCCCGCCGGAGCACCTTGCCGAAAGCGCGGCGCAGATGGAAGCTCTCAAAGAGACCGGCAAGATCGGACCCTATGAGAAGGAATATTTCCTCGCCGACGGGTCGCGTCGCTGGATGCTGTTTGCCGGTCGCGACCTCGGCGACGGCACGATCGCCGAGTTCTGCATCGATATCTCGGCCCGAAAACAGGCGCAGGCAGCTCTGCGGCAGGGCGAGGAGCAGTTCCGCCTCTTCGGCGAAGCCTCCTCCGACGTATTGTGGATCCGCGATGCGGAGACGCTGCAATGGGTCTATCTGACGCCGGCCTTCGAGACTATCTACGGCGTCGATCGCGAGCAAGCGATGACGGGCAACAATTTCCGCAGCTGGGCGGAACTGATCATTCCCGAAGATCGGGAGCAGGCGCTCTCGGAGATTGGGCGCGTGCGAAACGGCGAGCGCGTGGAATTCGAGTACCGTATCAGGCGGGCCTCCGATCACGAAATTCGCTGGCTCAGAAATGCCGATTTCCCGCTGTTCGGCGAGGAAGGAAACGTCAAGCAGATCGGCGGGATCGGCCGTGATATCACCGAGGAAAAAGCCTCGGCCGAGCGCATGAAAGTCCTCGTCGCCGAACTTCAGCACCGCACGCGCAACCTGATGGCCGTGGTCCGGTCGATGGCCGACAAGACCATGCGGACCAGCACCAGCCTGGAAGACTTCCACGAAAGGTTCCGGGATCGGCTGGACGTGCTGGCGCGGGTGCAGGGCTTGTTGTCGCGACTGCAGGAAGGAGATCGCATCACTTTCGATCAGCTCATCCGCTCCGAATTGGAGGCGCATGGCATGCCGGATGGCGCAAACGGCAAGATAAGCCTGCAGGGCCCCGAGGGCGTCAGGCTTCGCTCAACAACGGTGCAGACAATGGCGCTGGCCATGCACGAGCTCGGCACCAACGCGGCCAAATATGGAGCGCTCGGTCAGCCGCAGGCGCATCTGAGCATTTCGTGGCGCGTCGAGCAACCGGGCGAGGGAGGCAAGCCGTGGCTGCATGTCGACTGGCTTGAAAGCCGGGTTAAAATGCCTCCCGCCGATTCCGGACCGCAAGGGAATGGACAAGGACGAGAGCTCATCGAGCGCGCGCTGCCCTATCAGCTGGATGCGAAGACGTCCTATGTTCTCGGTGAAGACGGGGTTCGTTGCACGATTGCGATTCCCGTTTCGCTCAGCAATGTGATTGAGGACGAAGGCGATGACTGACGGAGTCTTGCAGGGACGTCACGTGCTCGTGGTGGAGGACGAGTTCATGCTGGCGGAAGATATGTCCCAGCAGCTGGTCGATGCGGGTGCGGTCGTGATCGGACCCGCGCAATCTCTTGAGCGTGCATTCGAACTGATGGCGATGCCTGATGTTCTCGATGCCGCAGTCCTCGACGTCAACCTGCATGGAAAATCGGTATATGCGGTTGCCGACATGCTACTGGAGCGCCATGTTCCTTTCGTGTTCACAACCGGCTATGACGCCTCAACATTGCCGGAACGCTTCAGTTCGACGAGCTGCTATTCGAAACCTGTCGACATGCCGCAGCTCATGCTAACGCTGCAAACGGCAATCGAGGCCGTATTGCGCGCATAGGCCTCATAGCAGCAATCGACCGGGCAAGCCGCCGGTTGGCCGATAAGCGCCGCAGCGGCCCGACCGCTCATCCACTCGCTTCATGCCCTTGTGTCAACGCCAGCAGCTCTGCCCTGAGCCGTTCAACGTGAGCAACATGCATGATCTGAGACTCTTCAAAATTCGTCAGAAGTCGCTTCGCTTCCATGACGTCCGCGCCACGACTGATCAGCTCAGCTACGATTTCACGCTGCCGAGCGAGGTGCAGTTCTCCCGATGCGACATGCTCGCGCGCCTGCTGCAAATGCTTCTCCACCATTGCCCGGTCCATGTCGAACTCCTTTCCCTCCCGCGGCAGATCATGCGCCTAATATCTGGCCGAGGAAACGGTAATCGCAGGTCGCCGGACGCAAGTAATGTTCTTCGAGAATTCGCCAGCCGGCAGCGTCGAGGCATGGCCCGCTTTTAGGTGCAGCCTGTCCGGCAAAAGAGGGCGGCCGACCGTAAGATGCGGCTTACGTCTTCTATGCCTGACGCCGGTGCGGGGTTACTCCGTACCGGCACGCCATTCGCGCCAGGCGAGATGGATCTTCGCGCCGATCGTCGTCAGCGGCTGCGGCGGCAGCAAAACCGGCGCCGCCAAGCGGCTGTAAACGCCGACAAGTTCGGACTGGTGCCCCAGCACCCGTTCGGCCGCCGCCATGCCGGCGGCGGTGGAGTTCGACGCGCCCAATCCGTTGCAGCCGCAAGCGGCGAAGACGCCACGTTCGATCTCACCGAAGGCCGGCACATGGTTATGCGTCAGCGCCATCGCGCCGCCCCAGCGATACTGCATGCCGACGCCGGCAAGCGCGGGGAAGCGATGCGCGAATTTGCGGTCATGCAGGCCGCCGGCGCTGCGGATGGCGGCATCGGTGATCTCGATGCCGGGATTGTAGCTGTAGCGCGAACGTATGAGGATGCGGTCACCGCCGCCGGTATTGATGCGCCGCACCGTCGTTCCCATCGGCAGGGCCGGGGTCGCCGCCCATTTCCTGTCGCCGCCGAGCCCAGCCGGATCGAATTCTTCCGTCATGGACGCATAGGTGAAGACATGAAGGAGGCGTCTGCGGAAGAAACCGAAGCTTTCCGCGTGGCCGTTATTGGCGAGAATGATCTTTGCCGCCTGCACCGATCCATGCGGCGTCTTCAGCAGCCAACCGTCGCCGGAGCGCTCGAAGGAGAGAACGGGCGTCTGCTCGTAAAGCCGCACCGGCGCCTTCAGGCAGTCGGCCGCGCTCCTTACATAGGCCGCCGGCTGGATGATGACCGTGCCGGGTGAGAATAGGCCGGAGGTGAAGGCCTTCGATCCGGTCACGGCCTCGATCTCTTTCCCCTTCAGCAGGCGATGCGCTTCGCCCATCTTCGACAGCTGCTGCGAATAGGCTTCGAGATGCCTGTCGCCTTCCTCGCTCATTGCGATGCTATAGCGGCCACAGGGATCGAACAGATCCTCTCCCCAGCCGTTCTCGGCAGCAAGTTCGCTGGCGAGCGCGATTGCCGAACGCTGCAGCAGCACGGAGTCGCGGAACTTGCCCTCCGACTCGCCGCTGAAATCGTCGGAGGAAACTTCATGGGGCAAGTCGATGATGAAGCCGGAATTGGCGCCGGCCGGCCCCTCGCCAACGATGCCCGCTTCGAAAAGCGCGACCCGCAGCGTCGGGTCGAGCCGCGAGAGGCGGTGGGCAGCCGACAAGCCGGCAAAGCCGCCGCCGATGATCGCCACGTCGGCCAAGATCGCTTCACTCAGCGCCGGCCGCGGTCGGCGCGGGGGGAGTGTCGCCACCCAACCCGAAACGCCAGCGCGTTTGGGAAGCTTGGATGCGACGAAGACGTTCTTTGCGGCCCGGCTCACGGTCAAATCGCCTCCCGCTCCATGAGCGCATCGAGGCAGTGCCGCAGCGCCGGCAGCTTTTCGGCAGCAAGCGCGCGCAACGGCTTTCGCGGCGAGCCGGCGCCATAGCCGACCATATCGGCAGCGGCATAGACCGACTGCACATAATCGCCTTCCCAGATCAGCCCCATCGCCGGCTCGAGGATTTTCCAGAGATCGCGCACCTCATCCCATTTGCGCTGGGAGGCCGCCTCGACGAGCGCGACTGCGGTGCGGGGAGCGAAGTTCGCGCCACCCCAGATCAGTCCGTCGCATCCGGCATAAAGCGCATAGGGAACGAGCGGATCGGCGCCGTTCATGACGAAGCGGCCGGTGCGGATGAGGGCCGCCTGTTTTCCCAGATCCCCGCTGCTGTCCTTGACGGCTGAAAAGCCCGGGATTGCGTTGAGCTTGTCGAGAAGCTCCGGCGTGATGGCGACGCCGACCGCCTGGGGCACGTTATAGCCGATGACCGGCAGGCCTGATTTGGCGACCTCGGCGTAAAAATCGACAATGCCCTCGTCGTCGGTCGGCCCTTCGAAGAAGGGCGGCAGCACCATGACGCCTTCGGCGCCGGCGTCACGGGCGCGCGCGGTCCGCTCCACGACATCTTCCACCAGAAGCGCCGAAGTCTGGGCGATCACCTTGGCGCGGCCGTTGACGATCTCCGCGCCACGGCGGACCAGCTCCTCGGATTCGGCTTTGGAGAGATAGACATGCATGCCGGTGCCGGAGCTCAGCAGGAAGCTGCGGACGCCGGCCGCGAGATAGCGTTCGATATTGACTTCGAGCCGCCCGTAATCGATGCGGCCGGCATCGTCGAACGGCGTGGTGATGGCAAGATTGAGTCCTGGAAAGGGAAAGTTGGTCATCGATTGAAATCCCGTTGTCTTAGGCCGAAAGGTCGAGCCGGATTGCCTTGAGCTGCGTTTATTGATCTCGGGCGCTTAAAGGGTCGGCGTCTCCAACCCTTCCGGGGCCGCATACATGGCCATGTTCCGCCGGGAGAGCTCGATATGGAGACGCGCCAGCTCACCGGAGGCTTCTGCGTCGCGCCGCTCGATCGCCTCGATCATCTGCTCGTGCTGATCCGAGGCCAGCTCGAGCTCTTCCTGCATGCGCGGCGTATTCGGATGCTGGTAGAAAATCTTGCCGATGCGGGCGTGGTCGATCTGAAGGCGACGCAGGCTCGGGACGACGTAGACGTTGTGGGCCATCTCGCCGATCTGGCGGTGGAACTGGTCGTTGTAGAAGACCCGGCTTTCGACATCGCAATCCTCGACCGCCTTGCGGAAGCAGCGCTGGATGTTTTTGAGGACCTCGAGTTCGGCTTTGGTCCGGTTCTCGGCCGCGAGCTTGTTGGCGGTGATATAGATCATCGGCGCGAGCAGGAAGAAGTCGCGCAACGACTGATAACTCATCGAGCTGACGCGGGCGGCGCGGTTGGTCTCGAGTTCGATGTAGCCCTCGCCGGCCATCTGCCGCATCAGCTCGCGCACCGGCGGACGGGAGAGCCCGAACTCTTCGCTCAACGCCACTTCATCAAGCACAGAACCCGGCGGCAGCTCCATTGTGAGGATGCGCCGGCGTAGCGCGAGTTCGAGGCTGGCTTTGCGATCAGGACTGGCAGTCTCGGCATTCATCTCGTCGCAGCTCCATATAATTCTTTTGGAAGACATTAAGTAGACAATATGGACGGCGTCAAGCCAAATCCGCCGTTTCACAGCGCCAACAGCCTGACAAGCTGCGATTTGCGCGCAGCGGCCGTCGGAGTGGTTGGGAAAAGTACAACGCCCTGTGGAAACAAAGCGGGCTGAGCTTTGTTACTCGTAGACCCGTGCAGGCGTGTTCCTGCCGGGCAGGCAGCTGCAACGGGAGCAAAATCATGGACACAGCAACGCAGTGGGCGCTATTCTTCGGCGCACTGACGTTGGCGAGCTGGATAGCGGGCGGCCTTACGGCCGTCCTTGGAAAGGTCGAGCCCGGCCACCGACAAAGAGCGACAGAGTATCTGACCTTCGGGCTCAGCGCCGCCGGCTTCATCTCGGCAGTCGCCATGGCGGCGGTTCTGGTGAGCCGCTGACGCTGACCGCGCCGATGCGCGCCGATCGAAACCTCCGGCCCAGCTGCGCCTCAACGGCGGGCGGCCAACTGCTCGGCAGCGGGTGGCGGACGGTGGAAGACGCAGACCTGGTTGCGGCCTGCTTCCTTGGCGCGATAAAGTGCCACGTCGGCTTCGTGCTGGAGATTGGCCAGGGTGACGCCGGTGTCGGCCGCCGATTTGAAGGCCACCCCGACGCTCAGCGTCACCGACGGGCCGACGCTGGAAGACGGGTTCGGAAGGGCGGCGGCTTCCACGCTTTCACGTATCCGCTTCGCCACCGCGACAGCCTCTTCTTCTTCGACATCAGGAAGCACGATGAGAAATTCCTCGCCGCCATGTCGTGAGACGAGGTCGCGATCGGCGCGCACGCAGCTCTGGATGATACCGGCGACCTTGACGAGGCAGCGGTCGCCTTCGCCATGCCCGAGCTTGTCGTTCAGCGCCTTGAAGTGGTCGATGTCGCACATGAGCATGGCGACGATGCCGGTTTCACGGCCGTGGCGCCAGAGGCTCTCGAGCGTTTCCATCATCCAACGGCGGTTGGCGATCCCCGTCAGCGGATCGGTTCTGGCCAGCCGTTCCAAACGGGCATTCGCATCGGCCAATTCCGCGACGCGGCGCTGATCCCTGCAGTCGAGGAGAAATGTCTTCTGCGCCAGGATGTTCATCGTTCGCCTGGCGACCACGGTCGCGATGATCCCGCAGGAAAAGAACAGGGTCCCGGCCACGACGCTGCCCGCTTCCACCAGCGGGTTGTACCATTGAAGGGTGAAATAGAGGCAGAGGGCATAACAGGCGATTGCGATCGTCCAGGCGAGCGGCACGCTGAAGATGGTGATTGCGCTCGTGGCGACGAACAGCATGATGGTCAGATGGCGCTCGTAGAATTCGCCTCCCGCAAAGACGCCGACGAGTGCGACCGACAGCAGAATGAGGCACATTCCGCCGAGGAGCGATGCACGTTCAACCGCCGCCGGGCGCGGTTTGGTCCAGACGAGCGCCGTCAGGATCGCTGCCGGTGGCAGCAGGCAGGCCGGGGCGACCATCAACAGGGCGACCTCGCGGGGAAGCAGCATGGCATTCAGCGCCAGTGTCAGAACGTCGACGAAGGCGACCCATGTCATCCAGGAACGGATGACTTTCGCCCTCTGGCGCCATAGCCTTTCATCGAAGCGGCGCCGCAGGTCGCCCGTCAGGCGAATATCGCGGGTTCGCCCGGATAAAAGGCGTTCGACCTCATCGGCCATCGCGCCGGTCAGCGGCTGCGGCGAGAAGGACCCGGCGGCAGGGCGGTCGAAAGACGTGCTTTTGGCATCATTCATCTTTGCTCTATCTAGCCGCGATCGGAAACTCGACAAGGCTGCCGCGCGGACGTCCGGATTCCTGCGTTGATATTTTGTAAACAAGTTTGGCCGGGTGATCTGGGCCAGACCCTTTCGGACATGCTAACTAGCTTATTCCGAGAGGGAGCAGGATGAGACTTAAGCTGGTCGCAGTTGCGGTCGCGGCGCTGGCGCCGGTGGTGGCGATGCTCGTTTACAACGAAGTCGCACTCCGCCATCAGCGCAATGAAGAAGTGCGCGCATCCGCGGCACAAGCGGCCAGACAAGCCTCGTCCGAAGTGGAGCGGATCATCGAGGGCCTGCACGCTCTTCTCGTCTCCGTCGCCGCCATGCCCTCCGTGCGGCACCTCGACGTCCAAGGCTGCAATGAAGCTCTCAAATCGGTCGCCGAAAACATTCCGAATATCCGCACCATCTTCGTCGTCGGGCTCGACGGACAGCCGGTCTGCGGCAGCATGGCTTTTCCCGAAGGCGTGATCTTCTCCGATCGGGACTATTTCCAGCAGGTGCTCAAGACCAAGAGTTTTGCCGTCGGCACCTATACGCAGAGCCGGCTTGTCGACAAACCCGTGCTGCCGCTCGCCATGCCCCTGATGGAAGGCGACGCTGCCAAGGCCGTCATCGTCAGCGGGATCCGGGTGGACTGGCTGCAGAACCGCATTACCGAGCGCGGCGTCGCGCCGGGTAACGAGGTGACGATCGCCGACGACAAGGGCACGATCGTTGCACACGTTCCCTCGCCCGAGCGCTTCGTCGGCACCGTCATACCCGAGGCCCTTCAGCCTCTGATCCATGCCGAGCAGCCCGACGTGATCGAAGCGATGAGCCAGGACGGAACCGACCGCATCCTCGGCTATCGCCCGATCGCGCTGCCCTCAAGCCCCCTCTATGTCAGCGCCGGCTTCTCCAAGGAGGAAGCTTTCGCGCCGATCAACCGGGCGACGACCATGAATATGTTCGCCATTATTGGCGGCGCGCTTTTCGCTTTCCTCGCCGCCATCTTCATCGGCAACCGCTTCATCCTCCTGCCGATCTCCAGGATCGCGGATGTGATGGAAAAGTGGCGCAGCGGTCAAACGACGGCGCGGACCGGCATGAAAGGAGCGGACGAGCTCAGTGTCGTCGGCGCGACCTTCGACCGGCTGCTTGACGAACTCGAAGAACGACGACGCCAGAGCCAGGAGGCGGAGGAGGAGCGCAGCCTGCTTGTCCGCGAACTGGCGCACAGGGTCAAGAATGGCTTTACCCTCGTTCAGGCGATCGCCCGGCAGACCTTCTCGCGCTCCGATCCGGAAAGATACAATTCCTTCGCCGAGCGGCTCGCGGCACTCGCCGGCACCTATGATCTCATCCTGTCGCGCGAGGGATCGGCCTCGCCTGTCAGGGAGATTGTCTCCGCAGCCTTGCGCGCCCACGTCGCCTCCCAGGCCGAGCGCATTCGCCTGGATGGCCCGGAAGTGGTTCTTCCCGCCGACATCGCCCTGCCGCTTTCGCTCGTTGTGCATGAGCTGGCGACCAACGCAACCAAGTATGGAAGTCTCGGAAGCGAAAACGGAACGGTCACCATCGAGTGGAAGCGCGACGACGGACGCGTCCTTCTCGTCTGGACGGAAGCGGGTGGACCGCCGGTCTCGACGCCGACGAAGAAGGGCTTCGGGTCGGTGCTGATAGAACGGGCCTTTCCGTCGAAAGCGCAGGCGCGCTCCAGGTCGGACTACAGGCCCGACGGCCTCGTCTTCGAAGTTATATTTTTGATCGGGGAACCGGTTGCGAAAGGCGAAGTTGACCCTCTGGGTAAGGATGACATGCATGCGAGCGGAACATGAAAACCAAGGTAGTCGTGGTCGAGGACGAAGCTCTGCTGCTGATGATGGCGGTCGGTATCGTCGAGGATGCAGGCTTGGAGGCGCTCGAAGCACACAATGCTGACGAGGCGCTCATGCTCCTAGAAAGCGTTCCCGGCATTCGGATCCTGTTCACAGACATCGACATGCCGGGAAGCATGGACGGCTTGAAACTCGCAAAGGCCGTCCGCAATCGCTGGCCGCCTGTCG
This sequence comes from Rhizobium phaseoli, assembly GCF_003985125.1. Classification (GTDB taxonomy): domain Bacteria; phylum Pseudomonadota; class Alphaproteobacteria; order Rhizobiales; family Rhizobiaceae; genus Rhizobium; species Rhizobium phaseoli. The sequence goes on along the minus strand of NZ_ML133587.1, from coordinate 75,820 downwards.
AAATCATCATCGTCTCCGGCATGAAGCAGCCGGACAAAGATGAATTGCCCGAACGTGGAATCTTCTTTCCCAAGCCTTACGATAGCCGGCAGCTCTGCGACGCGCTCATCAGAATGGCCGCCTGAAATGCCGCGGCCAATGCATCCTTTTGGAATCTCGTGCGTTTTCCCTGCTCCACAGCAGGAGAATATCATGTCCAAACGTGAGCTCATCGATACAGGCACCGACAAGCGCTACGTCCGCCGCGACGACCAGGGCCGCTTCAGCGAGTCGGCGGATGTCGGCCGCTCGCTCTCGGCCGACAAGCGGCGCAAGGCGAAGAATGATGCGAAGCCCGGAGAAGGCGATCGCGGCGACCATCACGCCAAAAAGCACTGAAACCAAGGCAGCGATCGGATGTTGCGCCGCCAGAGCATGATACTGAAAAGTGCGAGCGGTTTTCGGCATCATGCTCTAGAACAGCGTGCGGCCTGCTATCTTTCTGCCGTCGAGGGCCGCTGCAAATCGATGCGACTGGTCACGACCGACTGGCCGGAAGCAGGATCCTGGTCGACGGTCTGCAGTCTAAGGCGGTCCTGCCCGACTTTCTCGATCATCAAAACTGCGTCCCGATCACCGTTGACCAGTCGTGCCCAGGTCACACGCAGGTTGAGGGCAGTCCCTTTCCTGCTGCCCGCAAGCTTCGACGGCAGCCCTGACGGCCCGACATAATTGCCGGTATAACGCTCTCCGGCGGCCTTCACGGTGGCCGAGAAGGATCTGGTGAAAACCGCAAGGCCGCGACATTTCCCGTTCATCGAAACGGTGGATGCGCTCGCATCGGATCGGAGGGTGCAGGAGACATTCAGGTTCGTGCCGCCAATTCGCGTGAGCACCTTTCCGGTCCCACTCCAGTCGCCGGACAAAGACTGCAAAAAGCCGACCTCCGACGCCGTTGCCCCGGCAGGGAGACAAGGCAGCAAAAGCAAAGTTGCGATCAGGACCGTACGCATGGCAGCCCCCGGGTTTGCGTGTCCGAACAACAGGTCAGCATGGCAGATTGTTCCCCCCGTCAGATCGTTTTTGTCGCGCCTGAAGGGCGGCCCGCTTCCTGACTATCCTTGCGTCGCGGCGACGGCGTCGATTGTTCGCAGCTGGAAGAAATAATGACGGGCATCGCCTGCAATACACATCATGCCAGCCAGCTCCTGCGCATTCATCCAGCGAAAGTAATCGACGATCGGCTGCCTGTCGTAACGCATTGCCGCGGTGGCGCCGTCTTCCGAAGGCTGAAGCGCAAGCGATGCGGTCGTGCCCCTCGCGCGCAATGCCTTTTGCAGATAGGAGAACCATATACGGGCGACCCTTGTGCGCCCGAAGGGCGCGGCTTTGATCGCCAATCTGATTGGCAAAAAGCCGGGTTCTATGGCCACCAGCCGATCCGCGCGCCACTGAAAGAGAAGGGCGTCCGCGCGCATGTCCGCGTGAAACCGCTTGCCGAACCAGCCAAGGTTTTCCAGAACGCCGTCGAGCGGGTGATCCGAGGGAATGCCCACACCCCTCCACAAGCCGATCATCTCGACCGGTCGGACAGGCTTCAGCGAAGAGAACCAGGCCTTCATCTCCTCCTGCCGATCCATACTGTCCACCCGTTTCCAGTTACGCGGGCGAGCCTCCTGCCCGCAATAATACCAATGGCGCCGCCGCCGCAAGAAGAGCCCCAGACGTCGAATGTGCTTGATGCGGCGGATCACAATCCGCGCTTCGTTGACAACAAGGCGTCCAGCGACACCGGCCTGAGACCCTGCGCATCGACGCCGACATCGTACTGGCGGGGCAGGGTCTTCAGACGGCCATGCGAATGTCCATGCAGATTGATCGATTTCTTGCCCATCTTGTTCCAGGTGCGGAACGGGTAGTGGCACAGGATCAGCAGATGATCATCCAGCGTCATCTCCCGATAGTGCTGAACGCTTGTCCAGCCTTTCGCCTCCGTCGTCGTCGGCGGATCATTATTTCCTATGATCAGGTGCTTGCGCCCGTTCAGCATGGAAAGCAGCTGATCACAATCCCCGCCACGGAAAGACATGACGTCGCCGAGGTGCCAGATGTCGTCCTGCGGACCAACGATCTCGTTCCAGTTCCGGATCAGCGTCACGTCATGCGCGGCCATGTCGGGGAAGGGGCGTCGGTCGATGCGAAGGACGCGCGGATCTGCAAAATGGGTATCGCCGGTGAAGTAAATCATCTGACAGAGATGGCGCAGCTCGCTTGGTTGGAAAGCCGGTGTTTTTGCTAATGGCCAGCTGTCGGGATCGAATGTTTGACATCGGCAAGGGACGGACTGCGCACGATGCGATAGCGTGCCTCGACGAGGTTATAGATCCCGAAGGCCGCCAGTCCGACCGCGACGGCGAGATAAAGGATCGCGCCGAAAGGAAGCTGTCTCACCCATTCAAGCGCGTCCGCCATGCTGCCTGCCTGCTGCGGGTCGACGCGAAAACCCGCATAGGCAAAGAAGATTCCCGTGATCACGAAGACGACGCCGCGGGCGACGAGGCCGTAGACGCAGACCGTGGCGACCACGCCGCTGGCGTCGGCGAGCCTGAGATAGCGCTCGAATTTCCTGGTGATGCCCTTGGCTGCGGTCCCGACACCGCCGATGATGAAGCCGAGGCCGACGGCAACGGCGAGATAGGCGCCGAACGGCTGCGACATGATCCATTGAGCCAATCCCTTCTCACCCGGGCCTTGGCTGCCCCCGCCGCTGAACAACGCGTGGGCCAGCGCGTATCCGGCAAGCCCCAGGTAGACGACGGCGCTCCCGAAGAGAACCGTGCGGATGGCGACTGCCTTGGCGCCGGTGCCATGCCCGTCGGAGTCGGCTAGGGATTGGGCCAGCCGCCAGGCGACGAAACCGAGAAGGCCGATGCCGATCAGCCCCACCCAGACGCGGCCGAAAGGCTGTGCGAGCAGCGTCGAAAGCGCCGACTTCGTTTCAGGCCTTCCGCCGGCTACACCGGAGAACAGGGCCAGGCCTGCGACGAGCAGGAAGACGACGCCGCGCGCCACATAGCCGCTCTTGGCAAGCAGGTCGAAACGAAATCCTTTGGGCATGATATACTCCGCGCATCCATGTGACTGTCACCCCTAACGCGCCATCCCGCGGAAAGTTGTCGTCGAGGACAAGGCCAAGCTCATGCCGGGAGTTGCCGATGCCGGTCCGTAGCGCCGGACTTCTCATCTATCGTCTTTTCGAGACGGGGCCTGAGGTTCTGCTCGTCCATCCCGGTGGTCCATTCTGGGCGAAGAAGGACCAGGGCGCCTGGTCGATCCCCAAGGGATTGATCGAAGCCGGTGTAGACGAACTGTCGGCAGCAATCCGGGAGGCGCGCGAAGAGCTCGGCGTGGAAATTGAGGGCGCCTTCGCGCCGCTCGGCGAATATCGCCAACCCGGCGGAAAAATGGTGGTCGTCTGGTCGGTGGAGGCGGAGCTTGATGTCGAGACGGTGCGCAGTTCAGAGTTTCAGCTCGAATGGCCGCCGCGATCGGGCCGTTTCCAGAATTTTCCCGAAGTCGACCGCGCAAAGTGGTTTCCCACCGCCGAGGCTGAGATCAAGCTTGTCAAGGGGCAGGTCGCTATGGTTGCAGATCTTGCAAGGCAGCTCGACCGAGGCCGATGAGAGATCGCTCCGTTTCGACACGAATGAAGGAGCAGTCGGCGACCTCAAGCAAGGTATCGGCAATCAGCCCATAGGATAGTGTTTCGCCGGCCCGTCGGCTGATCCCGAGGGATGATGAGGTTGAACCTGCCCCTGCGCGCCGAGATGTCGCTATAGCTGGCTATCTCATCGGTTTTCCTGAAGGCGGCCAGATGCCCGGTGGCTATGTCGTGCGGGGCAGGACCGAATTTTTCGTCCTCGCTGGCCAGAGTTCGCCAGACAAGTCGTTATAGCTTTTCAGGCACTTAACCTATCTGACAGACCTGTCGCCGGTTCGATTCTTTTCAAGGCGAAAGCGCTCACCGAGCCGAACTCATCTCAGATATCTGCGGGGTTCCTGCGAGTCCGCTGATGCGGGCAAGGCCGTCAGCTCTACGACGCCCAGTATTTCAGAATTCGCAATAAAGTCGAAATTATTCTCGCAATTGTGAGTGGATGCATGTGACTGCAATATCGCCCTGTCAGACGAACACAGCGTCGCCTGAAGTTTTCATTCACGAAATCGCAGGATGCGAGATGACCCTGAACCTTTCTTCCATGACACGCAGAGTTGCGCTGCTGTCCGCAGGCGCCGCCGCAGCGGTTGTCGCGATTTCACCTCCTTTCAGCGTCGCAGGCAATGCCGCTCCCGCCGCCAACCCAACCGAAGGAAACAAGACCATGGCATACGTAACCACCCAGGATGCAGTCGAAATCTTTTATAAGGACTGGGGTCCGAAGGATGCCCAGCCGATCGTATTCCACCATGGGTGGCCGCTGTCGTCGGACGACTGGGATGCACAGATGTTGTTTTTTCTCTCCAAGGGTTATCGCGTCATTGCCCATGACCGCCGTGGCCATGGCCGATCGAGCCAGGTGGCCGATGGTCACGATATGGACCACTATGCCGCCGACGCCTTTGCCGTCGTCGAAGCGCTCGACCTGAAGAATGCCGTTCACATCGGCCACTCCACCGGCGGCGGTGAAGTTGCCCGTTATGTCGCGAAGTTTGGCCAGAAGGCCGGGCGTGTTGCCAAGGCCGTTCTCGTTTCTGCCGTACCGCCGCTCATGCTCAAGACCGAGGCCAATCCCGAAGGGCTGCCGATGGAGGTTTTTGACGGCTTCCGCTCCGCGCTTGCCGCAAACCGCGCCCAGTTCTTCCGCGATGTGCCCGCCGGCCCGTTCTACGGTTTCAACCGCGATGGTGCGACAGTGCATGAAGGCGTTATCCAGAACTGGTGGCGGCAGGGCATGATGGGCGGCGCGAAGGCGCATTACGATGGCATCAAGGCTTTCTCCGAAACGGATCAGACCGAGGACCTCAAGGCCATCAGCGTTCCGACGCTTGTTCTGCACGGTGAAGACGACCAGATCGTTCCGATCGCCGACTCGGCTCACAAGTCGGTTAAGCTCCTGAAGAACGGGACGCTGAAGACCTATCCGGGCTTCTCACACGGCATGCTGACCATCAATGCCGATGTCCTCAACGCCGACCTCTTGGCTTTCGTCCAGGCTTGATCGGCATTGGCGGCGGGTGTGGCCTCCGTCGCCTCGCTAGTTGCAACAGTCCTCAGCGCCGATAGGGCGTCTCGAATTCAGGAAATCACCATGACCAACACCAACTACAGCAAAAAGATTGCAAACTACGGCGTCGCCTGGGAAGGCGCATTCGGATACGTGCAGGCCCTGCAGGTGAAAGATACCATCTATATCTCGGGCCAGTTGAGCCATGATGAAGAAGGTAAGCTTATTGCTCCCGCAACACTCGACGGCAAAGGCCGGCCTGCCGACTTCACACAGATGGAAGCACAGATCCGTCAGACTTACGTCAACGCCAAGAAGCTTCTCGCCGAATTTGGGGCCACGCTTGACGATGTCGTAGAAGAGACACTCTTTGTTCTCGACATTCCAAGCGCCTTTGCGGCGGGATCCAGGGTCCGCAAGGAAATGTACGGCACGGACATGCCGCCGGTCGCCAGTAATCTGATTGGCGTCAACGCGTTGGCCTTTCCGGAGCAGATCGTCGAGATCACGTTCCGCGCCGTCATCGACCGCAACGCTGCCTGATACGGCAACAGCCATGCCAAGGGCCATCGGATGCGACAAGGCGCCGGCGGCCAAACTTTTGAATGGACCAGAAGATGCCAAGACGTTCAAAAATCAGGACGCGCCTTCCGACTTCGTTGCAGCTGACCGCCGAACTCGTGACCAAATCCCTCAGGGTTGTCGAAGAGCAGGGTCCGGAACCGAACTGGACACCGATCTCAACCACACAGCTTGATCAACTCGTCAGCCATGTCGAGGAGGAAGCGGGCGACGGGGAGATCTGGATATTCGCCTATGGCTCCCTGATGTGGAATCCGGGGTTTGATTATACGGCCAGTGAAGATGCTGTCGCCTACGGGTGGCACCGTGCATTCTCACTTAGGATAGAACGACTTAGGGCGACATCCGATGCGCCAGGGCTAATGCTTGCTCTTCAACCTGGCGGCAGCTGTTCCGGTCTGGTCCTGAAGCTTCCTTGCGTGACGAAGAAACAAGACCTTCGCACGCTTCTCGCCCGAGAAATCCGCTATGTCGAAGTTTGTGACATGGTCAGATGGGTTTCGGTAAAGACGCCATCAGGGCCACGCCGTGCCCTGACCTTTTGGGCAAGCCCGAAGCAATCTCCACTCACGGAGAAGGTGCCTCTGGATGAAGCCGCACTGCTGATCGCACAGGCGTGCGGTCCTGCGGGGTCCTGTGCCGAATATCTGCATCGCACGGTCTCAGATCTGGCGGATCGAAACATCTACGATCGGAACCTGTGGCAGTTGCAAAAGCTTGTCGCCGCAAGGCTGCAAGCAATGACTGTAAACAGTCGATCAAGCGCCGACGTTGACCGTCCACTGCCTGTCAATCAAGCATGACCATGTGCGCTGCCACCTGCTCCTCGAAGAACTTGGAGAACGAGGCGATCCGCGGCGGTAGCGCTTGGTATGGTGGATAATAGAGCGTCAGCCATAGATCCGGCGGCGCCCATCCACGAAAGACGTGAACAAGGCGACCGCTACGGATGTGCTCGGCAATATTGAACCCCGGCAACAAGGCGACGCCCGCTCCATCTGCGGCCATGTCGGCCAGAACCTCGCCACTGTTCGCACTGAACGCCCGTCCGGCAGAGATCGCAATGCTCGATCCGCCATCCGACAGGATCCAGTTCTCCCGCCGGCTTTCCCCGCTATAGGCAAGGCAGTCATCCGGCGTCAGCTCGTGAGGATGCGACATGTCGACGAAGCGGCTGCCGGGCGCGGCGACGAGAATGCGCGGCACGACGCGGATCTTTCTCCAGATGGTGAACTTATCGGACGGCTGGGAGGAGATGCGGATCGCCAGATCGTAGTCGTCGTCAACGATGTTCACCAGCCCATCAGAGAGGGAGATCTCGAAGCTCATCTTCGGATACTTCTCCTTGAAGCCGGACAGGATCGGCGGCAGCACGACCTTTCCAAACCAGGTTGGCGCGCTGATCCTGAGGCGCCCCTCCTCAGCCTTGTGCGCGTTCATCATCTCGCGCCGCGCGTCCTCGAGCGTCTTCACCGCGGGCTGGACCTGCGCCGCGAAGATCGCGCCGTCCGTCGTCAGGGACACCTGCCTCGTGGTGCGCACGAAGAGCTGGACGCCGAGCTCCGCCTCAAGGGCAGCGATGGCTCGCGTTACGGCCGCAGGCGTCATGTCGAGTTCGCGCGCGACTTGCGCGAAGTTCCGCTTCTCAGCGGCGAGGAGGAAAGTGCGGAGAGCTTTATAGTCGTTCATGGCTATTATTTCACTTCTTGCAATTCTGTCGAAAGAAGTATTGCAATTCAGCGCTGTGAGCAACCGGTCTACATTCAGTTCACACAACAAAGACCAGTGCTGACTGAAAGGCATCGACATGATCAAGGACATCAAGGGACTGCACCACGTGACGTCGATGGCGTCGGACGCGCGGCAGAACAACCGCTTCTTCACCGAGACGCTCGGCCTGCGCCGCGTCAAGCAGACCGTGAACTTCGACGATCCCAGCGTCTATCACCTCTACTACGGCGACGAGACGGGATCTGCGGGGACGGTGATGACCTACTTCCCCTTTCAGAACATGATGCTCGGACGTCCGGGCGTCGGCGAGGTCGGCGAGACGCAGTTCTCCGTGCCCAAGGGTTCGCTCAAGTTCTGGCAGGACCACCTCTCGTCGCAAGGCGTCGACGGACTGGACGGCGACACCGTCTTCGGCGCCGGCCGGCTTCGGTTCATGGGGCCGGACGGCGACAGCCTCGCGCTGATCGAGTCGGCCGACGATCGCCGCTCGTCTCCCTGGCTGGCCGGCGGCATCCCGGACGACGCGGCAATCCGCGGTTTCGCAGGAGCCCGCTTCAGTCTGCATGAAACGGCCGCGACCGAGGAACTGCTCGGCTTCATGGGCTATCAGCGCGCCGAGAAGGAGGGCGACGTGACGCGCTTCGTCATTCCGAACGGAAACGGCGCCGACACGATCGATCTGCAGCTCTTGCCCAACAGGCCCTTCGCCCGGCAGGGCGCGGGTTCGGTCCACCATATTGCCTTCGCGGTCGACAACCGCGAGACGCAGCTCGAAGTCCGCAAGGCGCTGATGGATACCGGCTACCAGGTCACGCCCGTGATCGACCGGGACTACTTCTGGGCCATCTACTTCCGCACGCCGGGCGGTGTGCTGTTTGAGATCGCCACCAACGAGCCGGGCTTCGATCGCGACGAGGACACCGCCCACCTCGGAGAGGCGCTCAAGCTGCCGAGCCGGTATGAGGAATTCCGCGCTGAGATCGAGTCCAGCCTTGTCCCGCTGGCTGCGTAGCCGCGCCTGCAGACCTACTGCAGAAGAAGGGCCGCGATCCGAAAGGGTTGCGGCCCTTCTTGCCGTGCGGGGAGGCGCGCCTGGCAGCTCTGACTATTTCGTTTTCCGTAATTCATTCGACATATTTATTACAATTCCTCGTCGGCGCATGTCGCGATAGGTTTGATTTCAGCAGCCAAGAGGGCAAGCGAAACCGGCAAGCAGGCCCGGAAGCTCCCGACAGCCGCTAGCGATTTCTGGCACCGTTCGCGGGCCGCAACCAAGAGGAAGAGAACCATGTCCAAGCTCGAAGTCCTGACCCCTGCAAACAGCCAGCTCATCTTCATCGACCAGCAGCCGCAGATGGCGTTCGGCGTCCAGTCGATCGACCGGCAGACACTGAAGAACAACGTCGTCGGCCTCGCCAAGGCAGCAAAGATCTTCGATATTCCGACCACCATCACCACGGTCGAGACGCTGTCCTTCTCCGGCAACACATATCCCGAGCTGCTCGCAGTCTTCCCTGAGAACGACATCCTCGAACGGACCTCGATGAATTCCTGGGACGACCAGAACGTCCGCGACGCGCTGGCGAAGAATGCGGCCGCCGGCCGCAAGAAGATCGTCGTCTCCGGCCTCTGGACGGAAGTCTGCAACACCACGTTTGCTCTCTCCGCTCTCAACGACGTTTCGGACTACGAGATCTACATGGTAGCCGACGCTTCCGGCGGCACCTCGCTGGAGGCCCACAACCGCGCCATGGACCGCATGGTGCAGGCAGGCGTGATCCCGGTCACCTGGCAGCAGGTCCTGCTCGAATGGCAGCGCGACTGGGCACGCAAGGAGACCTACGACGCGGTCACCACGCTGGTGAAGGAGCATTCGGGCGCCTACGGCATGGGCATCGACTATGCCTACACGATGGTTCATGGCGCGGAAGAACGCGTCAAACATGGCAAGCGCATCGGCCCGAACCCGGCGAAGTAATGTTCTCCCCGCCGCTCCGGCAACCCGTCGGAGCGGCTTCAGATCCCAAAGGTGTCCCATGAAAATGTATCTCATGTCGCTCGGCGCGGGCTTGATTGTCGGCATCGTCTACAGCCTTCTGAACGTCCGCTCGCCGGCGCCACCCGTCATCGCGCTCGTCGGTCTGCTCGGCATTCTGGTCGGAGAGCAGCTCATCCCGTTCGCAAAGACGCTGCTGGCGCAGGAGCCCGCGGCGGTGTCGTGGATCAACCAGATCAAGCCGCATATGTTCGGTCACCTCCCCAAGGGCAGCGAGCAAGCCGAGGTTGCCCGTCGGGCAGCGGCGGATAGAGAGGGGCGGAGCTGATGACGACGCGTCGATCCTTTCTGGGCGGAGCGTCTAGTCTGGCGTTCTCGAATCTCTTCTCCCCGGCGAAAGCCGCCGATCCCAAGCAGACCGGAGTAGACACCATGTATCCCGACCTGATCCTCCACAACGGGCGCGTGACCACGCTCGACCGCACCAATCCGAACGCCACCGCGATCGCCATCAAGGACGGCCTGTTTCTGGAAGTCGGCACAGATGCCGAGATCATGGCTCTCGCTGGATCGAATACGAAGATCGTCGACCTTAAGGGCAAGCGCGTTCTGCCGGGCTTGATCGACAACCACACCCATGTCGTGCGCGGCGGGCTGAACTACAACATGGAACTCCGCTGGGATGGCGTCCGCTCGCTGGCCGACGCGATGGACATGCTGAAGCGCCAGGTGGCGATCACCCCGGCGCCTCAATGGGTGCGTGTCGTTGGCGGCTTCACCGAACACCAGTTCGCCGAGAAGCGCCTGCCGACGATTGAGGAGATCAATGCGGTCGCACCCGACACGCCCGTGTTCCTTCTGCATCTCTATGACCGCGCCCTCCTCAATGGGGCGGCGCTGCGGGCGGTCGGCTACACGCGCGATACGCCCAACCCGCCGGGCGGCGAGATCACCCGTGATGCGAACGGCAATCCCACTGGCCTGCTGCTTGCCAAGCCGAATGCCGGCATTCTTTATTCGACGCTCGCCAAGGGGCCCAAGCTGCCCCTCGACTATCAGGTTAATTCGACCCGCCACTTCATGCGCGAACTCAATCGCCTAGGCGTTACGGGCGTGATCGACGCGGGCGGCGGCTACCAGAACTACCCCGACGACTACGAGGTGATCCAGAAGCTCTCCGACGAAAACCAGATGACGGTTCGTCTGGCCTACAACCTGTTCACCCAGAAGCCGAAGGGAGAGAAAGAGGACTTTCTCAAATGGACGTCCTCGGTCAAATACAAGCAGGGCAACGACTACTTCCGTCATAACGGTGCCGGCGAGATGCTGGTCTTCTCGGCCGCTGACTTCGAGGATTTCCGCCAGCCGCGTCCGGAGATGGCCCCGGAGATGGAAGGCGAACTGGAGGAGGTTGTTCGAGTCCTAGCGGAAAACCGATGGCCTTGGCGCATGCACGCCACCTATGACGAGACCATCAGCCGCGCGCTTGATGTCTTTGAGAAGGTCAACAAGGACATGCCGCTCGAAGGACTGAATTGGTTCTTCGACCACGCCGAGACGATCTCCGACCGCTCCATCGACCGGATCGCAGCGCTTGGTGGCGGCATCGCCACGCAGCATCGCATGGCCTACCAGGGCGAGTACTTCGTGGAGCGCTACGGCCATGGCGTGGCGGAGGCGACGCCACCGATCAGGAAGATGCTCGACAAGGGCGTGCATGTCTCTGCCGGCACCGATGCGACGCGTGTTGCTTCCTACAATCCATGGGTCTCGCTGTCCTGGATGGTGACAGGCAAGACGGTGGGCGGCATGCAGCTTTATCCGCGCGCCAACTGCCTCGACCGAGAGACAGCGCTTCGCATGTGGACCGAGAAGGTCACATGGTTCTCCAACGAGGAAGGCAAGAAGGGTCGCATCGAGAAGGGACAGTTCGCCGACCTCATCGTGCCGGACAAGGACTTCTTCTCCTGCCCTGAAGACGAGATCTCCTTCCTCGTCTCCGATCTGACCATGGTCGGCGGCAAGATCGTCTACGCAGCGGGCGAGTTCAAGGCCCTTGATGAGAACGATATCCCGCCTGCCATGCCGGACTGGTCGCCGGTTCGCAGGTTTGGCGGATATGCCGCGTGGGGCGAGCCGGATGGTGCAGGCGCGCGATCCTTGCAGCGCACGGCGATCTCCACATGTGGCTGCGCCAGCGATTGTGGCGTGCATGGTCACGACCATGCCGGCGCCTGGACGTCGAAGCTGCCGATATCGGACCTCAAGGGATTCTTCGGCGCTCTTGGATGCTCCTGCTGGTCAGTCTGAGGCGATCTCATCATAAATGAACAAACGGGCAGCGGTGGCGACCGCTGCCCGTCTCCGTTTCCGCCAGCGGTGACAATTGCGGCATTCGCAATTAACTCGAAACTATTGATGCAATTGTTAGAGCAAGTCGTTCCCGTAAAAATCGCTCCATCAGACGAACACCAAAGCCGCTCGAACGGACCGGCAAGACTGCAGGAGCAACAATGACCAGCAACTCACATCCGACAACTCGCGGGCTTCTCGCCGACATCGCATCGGCACCTGCCCTGCGGACGGCCGCACTTCTTGCGCTCTGCGCCGCCTATATCCAGGGACCTCTCACGAAGATCGCCGACTTCGACGGTGCGCTCGCCGAGATGGATCATTTTGGTCTGCACCCCGCAGCCTTCTTTGCGGTGGCCGTCATCGCCTTCGAACTGACGGCGTCCACGATGGTCGTCTCCGGCTTCCTGCGCTGGGCAGGCGCTCTGGCGCTTGCGGGCTTTACCATCCTTGCGACGTTCATCGCGCTGCGCTTCTGGGAGATGGCTCCTGGTTTGGAGCGCATAATGGCGACCAACGCCTTCTTCGAACACCTTGGCCTCGCCGGCGCATTCGTCTTCGTCGCCGCATACGATCTCACGAGAGGAGCAGGCAAATGAGCACCACCAAGTCGTCCGGAGGCACCTTCGCGCCTCTTGCACAGCCCGTCTTTGCCGTCCTTTGGGCGGCCACCGTCCTCGGCAATACCGGAAGCTTCATGCGCGACGTCGCAAGCTCCTGGCTGATGACGGATCTCTCGGCGTCGCCGGCCGCGGTTGCCATGGTTCAGGCGGCAGGGACTTTGCCGATCTTCCTGCTCGCGATTCCGGCGGGCGTCCTCACCGACATCCTCGACCGCCGCAAGTTCCTGATCGCCGTGCAGCTCCTGCTGGCATCGGTGAGCATCTCCCTGATGGTCCTTTCGCAGACTGGCATGCTTTCGGTCAGCGCACTTGTCGGCTTGACCTTCCTGGGTGGCATCGGGGCCGCCCTGATGGGCCCGACGTGGCAGGCGATCGTTCCGGAACTGGTAAAGCGGGAAGACGTGAAGAGCGCGGTCGCCCTGAACTCGCTCGGCATCAACATCGCCCGATCCATAGGCCCGGCCGCCGGCGGCCTGCTTCTCGCCGCTTTTGGAGCAGGGGTCACCTACGGGGCGGACGTCGCCAGCTACATCGTGGTCATCGCCGCGCTGCTCTGGTGGCCGCGGGAAAGGAACGCCAGCGATGCCCTTCAGGAGAACTTCTTCGGCGCCTTCCGTGCAGGACTTCGATACACCCGCTCCAGTAGACCCCTCCACGTTGTGCTTCTGCGCGCCACGATCTTCTTCGCCTTCGCCAGCGCAGTCTGGTCGCTCCTGCCTCTCGTGGCCCGGCAACTGCTCGGCGGCGACGCCAGCTTCTATGGCATCTTGCTTGGCGCAGTCGGCGCCGGCGCCATCGGCGGTGCCCTGGTTATGCCGAAGCTGCGCGAACGCCTGAGCTCCGACGGTCTGCTTCTCGGCGCGGCAATCGTCGCCGCGGTCGTCATGGGAATCCTTGCGCTCGCGCCTCCGAAGATCGTCGCCATCGTCGTCCTCCTGTTCCTCGGCGCCGCGTGGATCACCGCCCTGACGACGCTGAACGGCACGGCGCAGTCCGTTCTGCCGAACTGGGTGCGCGGCCGCGGTCTCGCCGTCTATCTGACCGTGTTCAATGGCGCTATGACGGCCGGCAGCCTCGGCTGGGGCGCGGTCGGCGAGGCCGTTGGCGTCCAGTCCACCTTGCTCATTGGCGCGGGAGGTCTGCTTGTCGCGGGCTTCATCATGCACCGGGTGAAGCTACCGGCAGGCGAAGCCGACCTCGTCCCTTCGAACCACTGGCCGGAGCCGCTGGTCGCCCAACCCGTCGCCCATGACCGCGGACCGGTTCTGATCCTGATCGAATACAAGGTCGAGAAGCATCACCGCACTGCCTTCCTGAACGCCCTCGACCAGCTATCCCAGGAACGTCGCCGCGACGGCGCCTATGGCTGGGGCGTCACCGAAGACTCGGCCGATCCGGAGAAGATCGTCGAGTGGTTCATGGTGGAATCGTGGGCCGAGCATCTTCGCCAGCACAAGCGGGTGTCGAACGCCGACGCCGATCTCCAAGGCAAGGTTCTCGCCTATCATGCCGGAGCGGACAAGCCTGTCGTCCGTCACTTCCTGACGATCGATCGGCCAAGTGTGGCCTAACGGATTCATAAAGGCGCAGGGCGGCTGCGGCCGCCTGTTGCTTGGGCGATGGGCCGGAAACGATAATGCATTACCAGATTTAAGGCTCATCTACCCTTCGCAGATGCGACCGCGCAGCATCAACAAAGAGAATGATAATTCCCATCGAGTCATCAGGCTCTTGCTAGTACTAGCCGCCGCCCGTGTAGCGCCGCTTCATGCTGGAGACGTTGTAATACAAAAGCTTTATACTGTCGGTGGGAGGTTGTAGGTTTGGATCTCATCAAGGCAACCGATTTGAAAAACCTACGTGGATCTTACCGCTTCATGCCGGGATCGGTCACGCGGCCAGGAATAATGCAACGATCGCGGCGTGCTGACGTCATTGCGACAGACTGGCGCAACGGGGCAATGTCGAAGGCCGGAATCGCCGGTTTTATGCGACGTCCTATTCCAGTATTTTCACCGGCCGATCCCATTGGATGAGCACGACGCAGCCGGTTTCGCTCCAGACCGAATGTTCGGTACCGGGAGCGTTGACGATATAACTGCCGCGACCATAATCGCCCGCCTCGTCGGATTGTACGCCATCAAGAACGAGAATTGTTTCCAGTCCCTCATGCCGATGGCGCGGAACGCTGGCGCCGGCCTCGTATTTCAGAAGCGCCACGCCCGGGTGGTCGTCCTCGAAGGGACGGATCCAATGGATGGTCACCTGATCGCGGAAGGGGCCGAATGCCAATTCCTTCCAGCCGCCGGATGTCATAAGTTCGCGGGTGGTTTCAGGCATGGGCAATGCTTTCCAGAATGTCGTCGACATGGGCGGTCCAGCCGACGATCGCGCCCTGGGCGCGGATCATGGCGATGGCGGCGGCCTTGAACTCGGGAAAGTAGCTTTCCGTCGCCTCCTCGGCGAGCAAGCACTCATAGCCGCGGTCGTTCGCCTCGCGCATGGTCGTCTGAACGCAGACCTCGGTGGTCACGCCAGCAAAGACCAGTTGCCTGATGCCCTTTCGCTGCAGCGCCTCCGCGAGTCCGGTGGCATAGAAGGCGCCCTTGCCGGGCTTTTCGATGACCACTTCGCCATCGATCGGAGCAAGCTCCGGCAGGATCGCCGTTCCCGGCTCGCCAGCTATGAGGATGCGGCCCATGGGGCCTTCGTCGCCGATCCTGAGCATGGGATTGCCGCGGTCGCGTTTTGACGGCGGCAGATCCGAAAGGTCGGGTCTGTGGCATTCCATCGTATGGATGACCGGCAGCCCGGCATAGCGGAAGCCCTGGATCAGGCGTTTGACATCTGGGACGATCCTGCCGATGCGGCTGACGTCGTTGCCGAGGCTTGCGCCGAAGCCGCCGGGCTCGGCAAAATCGCGCTGCATATCGATGACGATAAGGGCGAGCTGGTCGTGCTTTACCGGGAAAGCGAAGGGTTCTGCCTTGATCTCGGCCATCAATGATGCCCCGCCATGTGGGCGCCGATCACGGCGATATCGGCCGCACGCGCCGGTGTCTCGTAGACCAGCCTGCCTTCGGAAATGACCATGATGCGGTCGGACATCTCGAGCAGTTCGTCGAGATCTTCGGACAGCAGCAGCACGGCCGTGCCGGAATTGCGGGCCTTCATGATGCGGGCCCGGATTTCGGCGACAGCCGAGAAGTCGAGGCCGAAACAGGGATTGGAGACGATCAGCAGGTCCACTTCGCCGGTCAGTTCGCGGGCGAGCACGGCGCGCTGCACGTTGCCGCCTGAAAGTGCCGCGATCGGCGAGGATGAGGAGGCGGTCTTCACCTTGAAATCCGAAATCAGCGCCGCCGCCCGCTTTTTCATCTTGCCCTTGTTCAGCCAGATCGCATCCTTGCCATCCGCCTTCAGGTCGAAGGTCCGGAAGGCGAGATTTTCGCTGACCGTCATGCGCGGGGCGCAGGCGTTCTGCAGCGGTTCCTCGGGGATGAAACGGACGTTGTTTCTGCGGGTCTCGGAGCGCGTCGCGCCATAGACCTCGCCATTGACGCTCACGCGGCCGGTGTCGGTCGGCCGCTGGCCGGCGAGAATTTCCGTCAGCTCCTTCTGACCGTTGCCTGAAATGCCGGCAATGCCGACGATCTCGCCGGATCGGACCATGAGATTATCGATCGCGATGGTCTTGAGGCCAGAGCGGTCCGGCGCCTTGACCTGTTCCACCGCAAGGACGGGCCTGGCGTTTTCGGAGATGGGAACACGGCTGTCGAGCTCGGCAAGCTTCACGTCGCCGATCATCATCGCGGCCATATCCGATGTCGAGAGATCGCCGACCTTGCCGGTGCCGACCAGCCTGCCTCGCCGCAGGATCGAGACGGCATCGGCGAACTTCGTCACCTCGTGGAACTTGTGCGAAATCATCAGCACGGTCAATTCGCCGCGCTCGGTCATCCCCCTGATGAGACCGAGCATCTCATCGGCTTCGGCAGGCGTCAGCACCGAGGTCGGTTCGTCGAGAACGAGAAAAGAGCGGCCGAGATAGAGCTGCTTGACGATCTCCAGCTTCTGCTTCTCGCCGGCGGCAAGCTCGCTCACGGGGCGGTCCAGCGGGATCCTGAACGGCATGCGCTCCATGAAGGCGGCAAGGTCCGTCCGCTCCTTCGCCCAGTTGATGATGGCGGGCACTTCGGCGCGGCTGATGACAAGGTTTTCGGCGCCGGTCAGCGACGGGACGAGTGTGAAGTGCTGATAGACCATGCCGAGGCCATAGATCGCGGCGTCCTTGGGTGAGGCGATGGCCACTTCGCGGCTGTCGACGGAAAGCGCGCCCGCCGTGGCGTGGTAGAAGCCCATGATGCATTTGACGAGGGTCGATTTGCCGGCGCCGTTTTCGCCGAGAAGCGCATGGAAGCTGCCGGCGGGCACCTTGATCGAGACGCGGTCGAGGGCCGTGAAGCTGCCGAAGCGCATCGTCATGTCGAGCGTATCGATGCCGACGGCTTTACCGGCGTGCGGGAGAGGCGTGTCGCGGACGGTGCTCATGGCAGCTGGCTCACAAGCGTTTGCGAATTGGAGACAGAGCCGAAGACGCCGCCCTGCATCTTCACCATCTTGATGGCGGCAAGATGGTTGCCGTAATCGGTCGCGCCGCAGCAATCTTCCAGCAGCAGGCATTCGAAACCGCGGTCATTGGCCTCGCGCATCGTGGTGGAGACGCAGACATCGGTGGTGATGCCGGTCAGGATGATGTTTGCGATGCGCTTCTGGTTGAGGATCAATTCAAGGTCGGTGGCGCAGAAGGAACCCTTGCCCGGCTTGTCGATGATCGTTTCGCCTTCGATCGGATAGAGTTCGGGGATGATGTCCCATCCGGGTTCGCCGCGGGTCAGGATACGCCCGCAAGGACCCGGATCGCCGATCCCGGCGCCGATCCGCTGCGAGCGCCAGCGTTTGTTGGCCGGCAGGTCGGCAAGGTCGGGCCGATGGCCCTCGCGCGTGTGGATGATGTGATAGCCCTTGGCGCGCATGGCGGCCAGCACGCGTTTGATCGGCTCGATCGGCGCCTGGACGAGCGACAGGTCATAACCCATGTGATCGACATAGCCGCCCTTGCCGCAGAAATCCGTCTGCATGTCGATGATGATGAGGGCCGTGTTCTCCGGTCTCAGATCGCCGTTATACGGCCAGGCATAGGGGTCCGCATCGATATAATGTCCTTTGGTTTCGACCATGGCGTCCATCGTCTTCGTCTCCTAATCGCCTGCGAGTTTGAAGGTGTCGCGGTGGTGGTGCGGCTGTTCCGATCGGTCCGATGCGCCGGTGCCGGACATGCGCTGCTCCTCTCTCATTTCGTCAGCGACAGCGCGCCCGGCGCACCCGATAGTGAGCGGGTGGGCGAGGAGGTGGCGATCATGATGACGAGGGTCAGCACGTAGGGTGCGGCGTAGAAGAGATAATACCCCTCGGTCACGCCGACCGATTGCAGCGCCGGCCCGAGCGCGCCGGCGCCGCCGAAGAGCAGGGCGGCAAGGAAGCAGCCGATCGGATTCCATCTGGCGAAGATGACGAGGGCCACGGCCATCAGGCCTTGACCGGAGGAAATGCCCTCGTTCCAGGAGCCGGGATAATAGAGCGACAGATAGGCGCCGCCGATCGCCGCCAGCGAACCGCCGACGGCGGTGGCGAGCAGTCGCACGTGATCCGGATCGATGCCCATTGCCCGCGCTGCATCCGTACTGTCGCCGACGACGCGCAGGACGAGACCGACGCGGGTATTCCTGAACGCCCACCAGAGGACGAAGGCGAGGGCGGCTCCGAGGAGGAACAGCACGTTGATGTTCAACGCCGCCTGGATTTGCGGCAGGCTGGACCAGAAGCCGAGTGGAATTGCCGGTAGATGCGGCGCTGCCGGCTGAATGAACGGCTTGCCGAAAAAGAAGGCGAGCCCCAGGCCGAACTGCATCATGGCGATGCCGATCGCGATATCGTTGACCTTCGGCCATTTGCAGATCCAGCCATGGACGAGGCCGAAGATCGCGCCTGTCGCCATGGCCGCAAGCACGCCAAGCCAGGGGGAATTGCTCATCACGGCGACGGCATAGGCCGTCATCGCGCCGAAGACGAGCGTGCCTTCGAGGCCGAGATTGATACGGCCGGAGCGCTCGGTGATCGTCTCTCCCAGGCTGACGAAGATGAAGGGGGTGGACACGCGGATGGCGCCTGCAAGGATGGCGAGGGGCACGCCCCAGGCGCCGATGCCGGTCTCTTCCATCAGAGGCTCCTTTTCCAGAGGTCGGGATTGAATATCTTGAAGCGGCCGTAGAAGGTCTCGCAGAAGAGGATGACGAGGAAGAGCATGCCTTGCAGCACCAGCACCGTGGCATCGGGCAGGCCCATGCGGCGCTGGATCAGGCCGCCCGAGGCGTCGATGCCGCCGAGCAGGATCGCGACCGGAATGATCGCCAGCGGATTGTGGCGTGCAAGGAAGGCGACGAGGATGCCGGTATAGCCGTAGCCGGCGGCGAGCGAAGCATTAGCGCTGCCCTGGACGGCTGCGACCTCGATCATGCCGGCAAGTCCGGCGAAGCTGCCGGCGATCGCGGTGAAGCCGGCGATCAGCCGACCCACGGGCAATCCTTGAATCTGTGCCGCGCGCACATTGCCGCCGGCAATACGGGCGGCAAAGCCGTAGCTCGTCACTTCGATCAGAATCCAGGAGAGAATGCAGGCGACAACGCCGATGACAAGGCCCCAATGCACGTCCATGCCGGGGATGTTGCCGAGCATGTAGTCGGCCGGCAGCGGTTTGGTTGACGGCTTGTTGAGGCTTGCAGGATCGCGCAGCGGCCCTTCGACGAACTGGTTCATCAAGGCGATGGCGATATAGGAGAGCAGCAGCGACGAGATGGTCTCGTTGACGCCGCGGTAATGGCGCAGGAAACCGGCAAGGCCGATCCAGATGCCGCCGACCGCCATCGCGGCAATTCCCATGAGAATGAGCGTCAGCAAGACCGGCGCCGAACCCGCGAGCGGCATGGCCATGGCCGCGGCGGCAACGCCGCCCAGCACGACCGCTCCTTCCCCGCCGATGATGACGAGGCCGAGGCGGGCGGGCAGGGCGACGCAGAGTGCCGTCAGGAGCAGGGGTGCGGCACGGCTTAAGCTGTTCTGCACCGAAAACCAGCTGCCGAAGCTGCCGGTATACATGAGCCCAAAAAGCACTGCCGGCGATTTGCCGATCGCCAGGATGAACAGGGAGAAGAGCGCAAGACCGATCAGGATGGCGGCAAGGCCGATGAGAAGAGGTTCGGCTTTTCGCGCGATCCATTCGAGGATGTGGCGCAGCGAAGCCGGGGTTTCGGCGATGGATATTGCGGGATCGTTGGCCTGGACGGTCATGGCGCTTCTCCCTTCGCGGTTTACGCCGTGGACCCGACAACACCCTCGACCAGGTAGTTCATGCTTTCGAGTTCGATCGCGTCTTCGGCGTAGCTCTTGTCGGCGGTCACGACCGTGCTGCCCTTGTTGTCCTTGAGCGGTCCCTTGAAGACCGAGAAGCCGCCCTTCATCATCTCGGCATGGGTGGCCTCGAAAGCCTTGCGGCCACCGTCGGAAACACCAGGACCGAGTGCGCTCATCTTGACGAACCCGTCCTTCAGGCCGCCGCGCACGAAGTTGCCGAGCTTTTCGCCGGCCTGCGCCTTCTTGACGAAATCGCTGTAGACATTGCCCCAGGCCCATTCGGCGCCGGTCAGGTATTTCTCGGGGGCGAGCGGGCTCTGGTTGGCGTGATAGCCGCAGACGAAGGCGCCGCGGCCGGCGGCCGTCTCGACCACGACCTTCGGGCTGTCGACATGGCAGGTGATGACATCGGCGCCTTGATCGACCAATGCGTTGGTGGCTTCGGCTTCCTTGACGGCGAGCGACCATTCGCCGGTGAAGATCACCTGGCAGGTAATCGTCGGATCGACGGTGCGTGCACCGAGCAGGAAGGCATTGATGTTCTGCAGCACCTGCGGGATCGGCTTGGCGGCGACGAAGCCGATCTTCTTGCTTTTCGTCGTATGGCCGGCGGCGATGCCGTTCAGATACTGGCCCTGAAAGATGTAACCGAAATAAGAGCCGGTATTGGCCGGGTGCTTGCCCTCCTGCCAGAGGCCGCCGCAATGGCGGAACTGGGTATCGGGATATTTGGCGGCCATCGCCAGCATGTGCGGATCGAAATAGCCGAAGGAGGTCGGGAAAAGCAGAGCCGCGCCATCGAGGTTGATCATCGATTCCATCGTCTTCTGGACGTCCACCGTCTCCGGCACGTTCTCTTCCTCAACGACGATGACGCCGGGCAGCGCCTTGACGGCGGCTGCACCCTCGGCATGCGCCTGGTTGTAGCCATAGTCGTCCTTCGGACCGACATAGATGAAGCCGACGGTAAGGGCGCTCTGGGCAAGGGCGCGCGAGGAGAGGAGGCCGGGTGCGGCGCCGACAAGGGCAGCAGCGGCAGAAGCCTGAAGAAAATTGCGGCGGTTCATGGAAAGGAGTTTGGTCATTGGAATGCTCCCTTATGGCGGTTCTGCCGGTTCATTGGTTACGGGGAAGTGTATGCAATGGACGTGCCAAATATTAAATATTTGATTTCACGATAGGAATTTTGAAGCCGTCTGATGGGTGTCGTAAGTGTATGCAATTTGAACGGTTTAAAGTATAAAATTTATGCAAAGCCTATAAAGTTGGCGAAGGTTCTGCATTCTAAAGAACGGAACCTTGTTTCCAGATGGGGAGGAATTAAATTGTTCAAATGAAAACAAGGAATTGTTTCCACGTTTGACTTTGCATCGCCGACAATGCATGTGTATGCAGCATGACCAAGGACCAGAGTGACGCATCGAAGCAGAGCCGGCGCAGGGAGATCATCCGGGCAGGAACGACCGTCGAGCAGATGGTGCGGGCAATCGCCGACATGATCGTGACCGGGCAGATGCTGCCGGGTGACAAGCTGGACGAAATTTCGCTGGCTGCCCGTTTCGAAGTGTCCCGTACTCCGGTACGCGAGGCGCTCCGGGAACTCGGAGCGATGGGGCTTGTCGAGCGCGAACCGAACCGTAGCGCCGTCGTCACCAATGTGACGGAAACCTATCTGCATTCCATGTTCGAGGCGATGGCGGAGCTCGAGGGCATTTGCGCGCGGCTTTCCGCCGAGCGGATGACGATCGAGGAACGGCGCCTGTTGGAAATCGAGCATCGCGCCTCGGCCCGGCTCGTGCGTCAGGGCGCTGACGAAGAATATGCTGCCTATAACACCGAATTTCACAGCCGGCTCTATCGCGGTGCGCACAACGAACACGTCTATGAGCTGGTAACGCAGAGCAGGGCTCGGCTTGCACCTTTTCGCCGCGCGCAGTTCCGGCTGTCCGGCCGGCTGGCGAAATCCTATGACGAGCATGACGTGATCGTGACGGCGATCATGCGGGCGGATGGCGCGGCGGCCGCGCGCGCGGCCTATGCGCATGTGGAAATCGTCAGCGACGCCAGCGCCGTCTTTGCGGCCGCCGAGCGGAAAGAGCACGGCGCCTGAAGTCGGACAGGGGTTGCCCAGGAGCTGGGGGAAACCGCGCTATGCATCCTTTCCTGTCCTTGTTATTCAATCAGATGGAACGATGCGTCGTGTTCCGCTTCAGCAGGAAGTCCCGATGAAGAAGATTTTCAATCCGCCGTCCGTCCGCCGTCCATTTGGAAATTACAATCACGGGCTGCTCGTGCCGCCGGGCGCTTCGCTACTCGTCGTCTCGGGCCAGCTCGGCATCGGTCTAGACGAGAAGGTGCCGGAAGATATCAGCGCGCAGGCCGAGCTTTGTTTCGAAGCGATCAAGGCCATTCTTGCGGATGCGCAGATGAGTTTTGCGGACGTCATCCGCATTTCCGGGTTCGTGACGAAGCGTGAAGATTTTCCGGCCTATATGGCGGTGCGCGATCGCTATACGCTCGATCCGAAGCCGGTTTCGACGTTGATCATCGTCGGCGGGTTCACCCGGCCGGAATTCCTCGTCGAAGTCGAGGTCACCGCCGCCAAAATATTGTGATGACGCGTTTCAGAACCGTTCCATCGCCATCTGCACCTTTTCCAGAAACCGGGCCCGCGTTTCAGGCGTGCAATTGTTCATGTCGTAATGGGCAAGGAAGGTGACCGGCCGCAGTGGATTGATCTGCGCTCGCAGCACGCGCTTGACGATCCTCTTCGGTGGATTACCGGCCACGAAGGCGCGGAATGGGGTTGCTCCGTAGGTCAGTACGGCGGCGAGCTTCGTGATATGGCGTAGCCTAGATTCCACCTTGCCGTCGACAAGTTCAAAAGAGACGCCCGGGAGCCAGACGCGATCGAAATAGCCTTTGAGGATTGCCGGGAACCCAAAATTCCAGACAGGCGTCACCAGCACCAGCCCTTCGGCCTGTTTCAGCCGATCGACATAGGGCTTCACCAGCGCGGTATTGCCGGGATAGTGGTGATAGGCGAGCCGGTCGTGGCGTGAGAGAACGGGATCGAATTCCTCGGCATAGAGATCGCAGGCATCCACCTCGTGACCGGCTTTGCGAAGGCTTTCCAGCGTTTGTTTGTAAAGCGCCTTGCCGTAGCTTTCCTCGACCGGATGCGAGTGAAGGACGAGAACTCTCATGAGGCCTCCATGACGCTCGCAAGTCCTGGGAAGAGATAGTTCTTGCCGGCATCGAAATCGAAATCCGGGTTCTCCCAGGCGATCATCTTGCCGGGGTTCAGGAGCCCCCTCGGGTCGGTCTCGTGCTTGAAGGCGAGCTGCACCTTGTCGGTGCGTTTCATGCCACCTTCCTCGAGCGTGTAGCGGTGCGGATTGAAGATCGGGCAGCCGTGGTCCTGGTGGATCCTGATGATCTCCTCGAGGCGTTCCTCCGAGGTATAGCGCACCAGCGGCAGACCGGAGCACTGGATCTGCCCGTCGAACCTGATGAATTCGAGATGGCCCGGCACTTCGTCCCCGAAGATCTCGACCATCTTGGCGACCTTGGCCACGTGATCCGGCCCCGGATATTGAACCTGCAGATAGGTGAAGTTGGGTTCAACCTTCAGGGCACGCAGCGTCGTGTGGTTCCAGGCAAGCTCATAAGCATGCGGAATGCCCTTCATGCTTTCGACCGTATCGGAGCGGAAGATGACCTCGCCCTTGTGCGCGGCGGCGAAGGCCAGGAACGCGTCCATGGAATGCGGCGCGATCATCAGCACCACCACCGACTGGCCCTTGCGAATATAGGGCTTGTGGCGCGTGAAATAATCATGCGGAATGGGTGCGGCGATCGGCGCGATCTCCTTCACGAGGATGCCGTTGCATTTGGCCAGCGCATCCGAGAAGCGCACGGCCGCCATGAAGTCGTCGTAACCGACGAGCACGTCGACCCAGCCATAGGCGGGCGCCAGCGGCATTTCGATCTCGGTGATGATGCCGTTGGTGCCGTAGGCATGGCTGACCTTCTGCAGGTCCCAGCCGGTGAGGTCGAGCACGCGCGGTTCGGCTTCCATGGTGACGACGCGCAGGCGCAGAATATTGCCGAGATCGCGCAGGCCGCCCCAGGTGATCGAGCCGACGCCGCCGGAGCCGCCGGCGATGAAACCGCCGACAGTCGCCGTCTGCGCCGTCGATGGATGGAAGCGCAGCTCCTGGCCGGAATGCGCCTTGGTTTGCCTGTCTAATTGCGCAATCACGATGCCCGGTTCGCAGATCACCCGGCCGGGATGGATTTCCTTGACCTTGTCCATGCCGGCAAGGTTCAGGACGATGCCGCCGGAAAGCGGCATGGCCTGGCCGTAATTGCCGGTGCCGGCGCCGCGCGGCGTTACCGGCACACCATGGGCGAAGGCCACCTTCAGCGTGCGGATGACCTCTTCCTCGGTCTTCGGCGTGACCACGAGGTCGGCCGTCACATTGTCGAGCTGCGCCTTCAGGATCGGCGAATACCAGTAGAAGTCCCGGCTCTTCTGGCGCACCAGCGCCGGATTGTCCTCGACGGCGATGCCTTCGAGTTCCTTCTTGATCGTCTGATAATCCGGCATGTCAGGCTCCAACGACGCTGTCGAGTTCACGATAGTCCGGCAGGCTGCGGTCAATCACCTTGCCGCGGCGAAGGACGATGCGGTCTGACTGCGGACGGGAAAGAAATTCGCTCCAACGCCGGGCGCTGAAGAGCACGAGATCGGCCGGGGCTCCGACGGCGATGCGGCCCATATCGGGCCGGCCGAGAATATCGGCGGGAGAAGTGGTGACGATGCGCGCGGCCGTATCCAATGGGTGATCGAGATGCAGGATGCGCACCGCCTCGCGGAACACCTCGACCGGGTCCAGATCGCCGTAGGCGTAGAAGGGGTCGCGGGTATTGTCGGAGGCGACCGCCGTTGCCACACCGGCCGCGGCCAGTTCCTTGAAAAGGGTAATGCCGCGCCAGCGCGGCGTGCGGCCGGGGTAGCGGTCCTGCAGATACATGTTGCACATCGGCAGCGAGACGATAGAAATGCCGGCCTTTGCAACGAGCTCGACCGTGCGCTTTGCGGCCTCCTCGTCCTGGCGGGCGAGCGAGCAGCAATGGCCGGCCGTTACCTGGCCTTCGAACCGGTTGCGCAGCACGGCCTCGGCAATCGCCTTCAAGGTCTCGGCAGCGGGATCGTCGGTCTCGTCGACGTGGAGGTCGACATCGAGGCCGTTGTCGGCGGCAGCCCTGAAAAGCACGTCGAGCTGGCTGTCGAGATCGGCGGTCATCCGGGTGACGCCGCCGATCAGTCCGCCTTTTTCGCGCACGACAGCAACCAGGTCGGCGAAAAAGGCCGTATCCGCCATGTTTTCCATCGGGAAGAGCGCGACTGCCTGCAGCGCGATCCGGTCCTTCCATGCCTCGCGCATCTCGGCAAAAACCTCGAAGGAGATGCGGTGCTGCGGCGCGAGCGAATCAAGATGCGTGCGGATCAGGCTGGTGCCGTGCGCATAGGCCGAGCGCAGCGAAAATTCCATGCGTTTCCAGACATCTGCCGCTGACCAGTTCGCTTCGCGGTCAGTGCGCACGGCCTCCAGCGCTCCCATGAAAGTGCCGTCCGCATTGGCGTTGCGCGGCCAAATATGCCCCTTGTCGAGGTGCGTGTGCATGTCGGCAAAACACGGCCAGACCATGCCCCCCTTCAGGTCGGATCTCGCGAATTCTGCCGGCGTTTCGCCCGCCGGCAGCAGTGCGGAGATGACGCCATTGGTGATGACGATATCGGCGTTGACCAGACCTTCGACGGCAGGCGCGTCAAATCCGACGGTGGCGGCGGCGGGAAGCGTCGCGTTGCACAGTGCGAAGCGGCCGGCATTGGGCGGGGAGATGAAGGGATAGGTCATCAGTTTTCCCGTTTCAGGCTGCTCTCATGCCAGCGGTGCAGGGCAAGCCAGGAAATGAACGAGGTGACGGCAAAGATCGCGACGCCGAGAAGCGAAAGCATCAGCAGCGCGGCGAAGAGGCGGGGGATGTTGAGCCGGTACTGAGCTTCGAGAAGCCGGAAGGCGAGCCCGGATCCCGCACCCGCCGATCCTGCCGCAAATTCCGCGACGACGGCGGCAATCAGCGCCAGGCCGCCGCCGATCCGGAGGCCTGTCATGAAATAGGGCTGGGCGGCGGGCAGCTTGAGATAGAGCAGTGTCTGCCAGCGGGAGGCGCCGTAGAGTTCGAAGAGGTTGATGAGATTGTGGTCGACGCTCTTCAGCCCCTGGACCATGTTCGACAGGATCGGAAAGAAGGCGACGAGGAAGGCGCAGATCAGCAGCGCCACCTGCGTCGAGGGCGCATAGATCAGGATCAGCGGCGAGATCGCGACGATCGGCGTTACCTGCAGAATGACCGCGAGCGGATAGAAAGCGAGTTCGATCCAGCGCGACTGCACGAGGAAGATCGCAAAGCCGACGCCGCCGACAAGCGCCAGCATCAGCGACAGGAAGGTGATTTTCGTCGTGACCCAGAATGCGGGCGCAAGCGTGGCCCAGTCGGTCACGAAGGCGTTCGCCACAGCCGCCGGACCCGGCAGGATATAGGACGGCACCCCTGACAGTTTCACATAGGCGTACCAGATCAGCACCAGGAGGGCGATGACGAGCATGGGAACGGCGATGCGCAACGCAAGATCGCGGCGCTTGGCGCCGGCGGCGTCCGGATGGGGCGATGCGTCGGTCTCGTCACTCATCAATGATCTCCCGCCGAATTGATTGCGCCGATGAGCGAATGGGAGACCGTCTCGCAGGCCTTCCTGTATTCTTCGGAACTGCGGTAATAGGCATCGCGCTCCAGGCTGGTCGTTAGCGGGACATCTGCGTGGACGCGGCCGGGCCTTGCCTTCATCACCACGATGCGGTTCGAGAGATAGGCCGACTCGAAGACGGAATGAGTGACGAAGATGACGGTAATGCCGGTCGTCTTCCAGAGCTGCAGCACGTCGTCGTTGAGCTTCTGGCGGGTGATTTCGTCGAGTGCGGCGAAGGGCTCGTCCA
This sequence comes from Rhizobium phaseoli, assembly GCF_003985125.1. GTDB lineage: Bacteria > Pseudomonadota > Alphaproteobacteria > Rhizobiales > Rhizobiaceae > Rhizobium > Rhizobium phaseoli. The sequence goes on along the minus strand of NZ_ML133587.1, from coordinate 48,795 downwards.
TCAGCAGAAGCTTCGGGTTCGTCACCAGCGCGCGGGCGATCGAGACCCGCATCCTCATGCCGCCGGAAAGTTCGCGCGGATAGGCCTTGGCGAAATCCTGCAGACCGACCGTCGTCAGTACATCCATGATCCGGTCGGCGGCCGCGGCTTTCGAAACACCCCTCAGCCTCAGCGGCAAGTGGACATTGTCGAATACGTTCTTCCAGGGCATCAGCGTCGGCTCCTGGAAGACGAAGCCGATGTCGCCCTCCGGCAGGCCTTTCGAATTGATGCGCGAACTCGGCCAGTCGATCGCCCCCGATGTCACGTCGCCGAGGCCGGCGATGATGCGTAGCGCCGTCGACTTGCCGCAGCCGGACGGGCCGAGGAGGCTGACGAATTCGCCGCTTTCGACGGTGAGCGACATGTCCGAAAGTGCGACGGTTCCGCTGGAAAAGACCTTCGAAACCGAGCGCATGGCGACCAATGGCCGCTTGCGCGTCTCTTGCGGGGATTTGGCCTGGGCTTCTGCTAACGCCATTGCCTGTCTCGTTCATGCGGGGAGATGCAATCCGCCGCGACCCGCGGCGGACGATAGGGTTTGCGGCCGGCTTACTTTTTCATCGCCATGCCGGTGCTCTTGCAGACGAATTTCGTCGTGAACGCCTTAGTGTAATCCGTCTCCGGCTTGAAGACCTTGATCGCGACCATCTCTTCGAAGAACGCCTTGTAATGGGCATCGGTGATGCAGCCGATGCCCTTGTCCAGGCTGTCGCCGGACTCGATGATGCCGTATTCCTTCATCTTGGCGATCGAATAGGCGATCTGACCATCCGTCATTTCAGGATTGTCCTTCTTGATCAGTTCGTTCGCCTTGCTGTTGTCGCCGTAGAGATAGTTGTACCAGCCCTCGATGGAGGCATCGACGAAGCGCTGAACCACGTCCGGCTTGCTGTCGATCATCGCCTGCGTCGTGGTGATCATCGTCGAATAGGGAGAGTAGCCGTTGTCGGCGAGCAGGAAGACCTTCGGTTCGAAGCCGGCCTGCTTCTCAATCTCATAGGGCTCCGAGGTGAGGTAGCCTTGCTGCGCGGACTCCTTGTCCGCGAGGAACGGAGCCGGGCTGAAATTGTAGGGCTTGTACTGCTCGTCCTTGAAGCCTTTGAAGTTCGCCTTCATCCATTCGAAATAGGTGAGGTAGCCGTCCTTGCCGAGAAACAGCGTCTTCAGCTTGGCGAGATCTTCGAATTTCTCGATGCCGGCGTCCGGGTGGGCGATCAGCACCTGCGGATCCTTTTGGAAGATCGCCGCGACATCGACGAGCGGAATGCCTTGTTCGACGGCTGAGATTTCGCCCTGCGGACCGCCCATGTAGAAGTCGATCTTGCCCGAGATCAAAAGCGCGCTGTTTGCCGCGTTCGGGCCGCCCTGGACGATGGTGACGTCGAGGCCGTGTTTCGCATAGGTCCCATCGGCGACAGCCTGGTAAAATCCACCGTGTTCGGCCTGGGCCAGCCAGTTCGTGCCGTAACTCACCTTGTCGGCCGCATGGGTGGAGGCCATGGCGGCAAGCGTGCCGCCAAGACCGGCAAGTGCGGAGAGGCCCCAGTTCTTCAGTGCATCGGCCATGATCAGCGTTCCCCTTCTGAGCGCGGAACGCCCATCGCGACGTTCCATTTTCTTCATAGGAGCGGTTGCGTTGCTCTTTGAAAAGCATCAAATTTCGTGCGCAACGATGCCTTTTCGGCATCTCAGGGAAAGCCTGTGTCTAATTTGTGCGTCTGCTTTGTTTTTGTGCAACGAGGTTGCGATGCTGCATTCCAGAAAGCTTATCTACATCAATGAGATCGCCCGCACGGGCTCAATCCGCAAGGCGGCGGCGCGACTGAACGTGGCGTCGTCGGCGATCAACCGGCAAATTCTTGCGCTGGAGGAGGAGATGGGCGCGCCGCTCTTCGAGCGCCTGCCGCGCGGTCTGCGGCTGACGGCCGCCGGCGAACTCTGCATCGAACATATTCGCGAGGTGCTGAAGAATTACGAGCGGCTGGAAGGGCGCATCCGCAGCCTGAAGATGCAGCAGGCCGGCAAGGTCCGCATCGTCACCACGGTCGGCCTGGCGGCAGGTCCGCTGCCCGACATCATTGCCCGGTTCCAGTCGGAGCATCCGCGTGTCTTCATGCAGTTGCGCAACGACGCCGGCACGATGACGGTCAACCCGGTGATCTCAGGCGAGGTGGATATCGGCCTTGGTTTCAATATTCCGGCAACGCCAGGCATTCGCACGCTCGGCAATTTCGATATCCCGATTGGCGTCGTCCTACCACCCGGCCATCATTTGATCGGGCCCGGCGCGATCAACCTCGCGGATATCGTCCAGGAGCGCCTGGTGCTGGCGCAGCAAGGCACCAGCCTGCGCGATGTGATCAACCTGGCGCTCGCGCGCCTCGACGTGCATGTCGAGCCGGTGCTCGAAACCAATGCCTCGGAGATGCTGAAAAAGCTGGTCAAGTCGGGCGCGGGGCTGACGATCCTCAATCCGCTCGACGTCATCACCGAATGCCGCCAGGGCGAGCTGGTCTTCCGGCCAATCGCGGAGCCGCATGCCCGCCACCAGCCGATGAAGCTCTTTGCCCGCGCCCGCGCGCCGCTCGATTCCGCGACCAGCCTCTTCGTCGAATATCTCCTGGCTGAACTCGCCGGCCTGGTGGAGGAATTGCAGGCCAAAGGCCACATCGCGGCGGAAAAACCCGCAGCGATATGAGCCGTGCCGCGGCGGAGACCTATCTCGAATAGAGATTGGACAGCGGGTAGCGCTTCAGGTCATGGAGCAGTTCGATGAACCCTGTGACCTGGTGGCGGCAGATCGCTTCCCCCTTTTCGGCAGTCCCGAGCGACGCGTCGCCGACGACGCCGTTGGGATTGAGATCGTGGGCGATCCAGGCGAGCGAATGCGGCGGCAGCGGCTGGATGTATTTCGATTGCCCGCGCATCCACTCCGCCTTCGAGGTGAAGTTCTCCGCCTTGTCCATTCGCACTAGGTCAGGCCGGAAATGGAGCATGAGCGAAGTTTCCACCTCGCCGCCGTGGATGCCGTATTTCAGCTCGTGTTCGCCGATCATCCCCTCCGGGTGTCCAAAGCGGCCCCATTGCGTGGAGACGACGGCCATCTGGTGAAGCACGCGCAGTTCGCGCGCGACGATGCTCATGATATCGACGTTGCCGCCGTGCGAATTGACGATCACCATCTTGCGGATGCCGGCTTCGGCCACCTTGGCGCCGATCGCCGTCCAGACCGGAATCAAGAGTTCCGCGCTGAGCGACAGCGTTCCCGGCCCATAAACATGTTCATTCGCCTTGCCGATCTCCTGCGTCGGCAGAACAAGGAAATCGAGATCGGCGGGCTTCTGCTTTCGAAGCTCCGCCAGCATTCCATTGGCAATCGCAACATCGGTCGCGATCGGAAGGTGCGGACCGTGCTGTTCCGTAGAGGCGATCGGAAGGATGGCAATGGTCGTGTCGGGCGAAAGGCCGGCGAAATCGCCGGTATTGAGTTCGTTCCAGTAGAATGGCATCGCCATCGCCGCACCTCTCGTTGCTTTCAAGCAGTGAGTAGGGAAAATTATTGCGCGCGAAAAGCATCAATTTGCGGCCGGACCGATGCCTTTTTGAGGCTTGTTCGCCGAGATCGCGCAGGTCCTGGCAATGAGACCCCTCAGAAGAAGCTGTGCTGCCTTCGACAGAAATCCTCGCATCCTCTCGTCCTTCACGCCGCCGGACTAATTGAGCGAACATAGTTGCGCCAGCCGCCGAATTCGGTGATCTCCCGGCTATCCTTGACCGCGTGCGCCTCGCACAGGAATCCCGTGATGCAGCTCGCGTCGTCGAGCATGATCTTGCCGACGCCAAGCGGCGCCGGAATGTTCTGGACAAAACGGGCGAACGCGGCCGGTGGCAGCGCCCAGACCTCGATCTCCACGCCCTCGCCGGCAAAGGCCGGATCGCGCACCAGCCCGGGCTTGGGCGGGATCGTGCCGCTGAGGGCGAAGAGGCGGTAGCTGCCATCCGTTCGTCCCGTTCTCAACCTGTATCCGCCCGGCCGCGTCAGTTCGTGGTTCAGCGGCATGTCAGTCAGATGGGCACCGACGACGACGATCGGGACGAAGTCGTCGGCCGGCGGTGAAACGCGGCTTTCCTCTGGCAGCGCCATGTGGCGGTCCTTGCCCATTCCCGCTTCCGCCGCGCGGTGCAGGGCGTCGGCAAAGGGCGCCAGCGCATCGTCGGTGAAGGCGGGTCCGACCAGCATCACGCCTGCAGGCAGATGACGGTCTGCGTCAAAACCGGCGGGAATGGCGATCGCGGCGCAATCGAGCAGATTGGCAAAATTGGTATAGCGGCCGAAATGGCTGTTCTTGACGATCGGGTCCGCCTGCATTTCTTCGACGCTGTAGGTGGTGGGGGATGTCGGCAGCATCAGGAAATCCACCTTCTCCCATTCGGCTTTTGTTTTCTGCCGCAATGCTTCCAGCCTGTAGCGGCCCTCAAAAGCGTCGACGGCATCGTAGGCCTTTGCCCCTTCGATGATGGCTCGCACCGTCGGGTCGAAGTCGCCGCCATTCGTTGCCAGGAATTCCTTGACCGCCGCCAGCCGCTCGGCGACCCAGGGGCCGTTGTAGAGAAGTTCGGCCGCCTGCCGGAATGGCGCGTAGTCGAAAGGCACGATCACCGCACCCAGCGATCGCGCCCTTTCGATTGCCGCGTCATAGAGGGCCTCCACTTGCCTGTTGCCGTAAAATTCCCGTTCCGCACCACCGAGGACGCCGATGCGCGGGCGCGTCGCGGGCAGGCTCGCGGGTGTGGCTTGCCGTGAAAACGGATCGCGGGCGTCGTAGCCTTCCATGATCCGGCGGATGGCAATGCCGTCGCCGACCGTCGCGGCGAAGACGGTGACGACATCGACGCTGCGGCAAGCCGGCACCACGCCGACATTGGGCACCAGCCCCGGCGTCGGCTTGATGCCGACGAGATTGTTAAAAGCGGCCGGCACGCGGCCGGAACCGGCCGTGTCGGTTCCGAGCGAGAAGCTTGCCAGGCCGGCCGCCACGGCGACCGCCGAACCCGAGCTGGAGCCGCCGGAGACATAGTCGCGGTCGAAAACCGAACGCGGCGCCCCATGCGGCGAGCGCGTGCCGTTCAGCCCCGTTGCGAACTGGTCGAGATTGGTCTTGCCGATCACGATGGCGCCGGCCGCCCGCAACCGCGCGACCGTTGCCGCATCCGCCTGCGGGTGATAGGCGAAAGCCGGGCAGGCAGCCGTCGTCGGCAGACCGGCGACGTCGATATTGTCCTTGACGGCGAAGGGAATGCCCCAGAGCGGCAGGCTGTTCGGTTCGGGCGCGCGGGCCACCAGCTCGCGGGCAGCGGCGCGCAATTCCTCTTCGGGCGTCGTGGTGATGAAGATGGCCGGATCGTCGGACGCACTGCATCTTGCGATGATCTCTTCCACCAGCTCGAACGGGGACAGGCCCGCCGCATAGGCGGACCGCAGCGAGGCAAGATCAAGGATGGTGGGGAGCATCAGATTTCCTCCAGAATGACCAGCACATCGCCGGCTTTGACATTGCGACCGGGGCCGGCGCGCAGATCGCGGACGCGGCCGTCGGCATGCGCGGTGACGTTGATTTCCATCTTCATGGATTCGATGATGGCCAATGTGTCGCCGGCGGCCACCGGCTGCCCTTCTTCGACGAGGACCTTCCAGACGTTGCCCGGCACGGCGCTTTCGACACCGAAGCAACCCTGCGGTATGTCGCCGGCAAGGCTGGCGCCGGCGCCTTCATCGACGGTGAAGCTGTCGAGGCCGAGTTGCTTCCAGCGTTGCCGCTCCGTTTCGAAGGCCGCCTGCTGCTTCGATTTAAAGGCGCCTATGGCGACTGCCTCGCGGGCAAGCCCGGTCTCATAGGCGCCATAGGAGAACTCGCTTTCGTCTATCCTGACCGGATATCCTCCGTGCGGAAAGGCGGCGCGGGCTTCGGTCAGCTCTTCGTGGCTGACGGGGAAGAAGCGGACCTGATCGAAGAAGTCGAGCAGCCACGGCTTGTCCTTGGCAAACACCGGCGTCTGCCTCCATGTATTCCAGACCTGGATGGTACGCCCGAAAAGCTGGTAACCGCCAGGGCCCTCCATGCCGTAGATGCACATGTAGGCCCCGCCGATGCCGACGGCATTTTCCGGCGTCCAGGTGCGGGCCGGATTGTATTTTGTCGTCACCAGCCGATGGCGCGGATCGACCGGTGTCGCGACCGGTGCGCCGAGATAGACATCGCCGAGCCCAAGCACGAGATAGCTGGCGTCGAAGACGATATCGCGCACCGCCTGTTCATCGGGAAGGCCGTTGATGCGGCGGATGAACTCGATGTTATCAGGGCACCAGGGCGCGTTTGGCCGCACGAGTTCCTGATATTTGCGCATGGCGAGCTCGGCATCCGGATCATTCCAGGAAAGCGGCAGATGGACGATGCGGCTCGGCACCTTGACGTCCTGCGCGGCCGGCAGGCCCGCCTCGATCTCTGCCAGGAGGCCGAGCAGGCGCTTGCGGGTCAGCGACGTGCCGTCATAGTGGATCTGCAGCGAACGGATGCCGGGCGTGAGATCGATGATCCCTGGTAGTCGTGCCTGCGATACGGCTTGCATCAGCAGGTGCACCCTCAGCCGCAGGGCGATGTCGAGCGTCATCGGTCCATATTCGACGAGCAGATTGTCGTCGCCCTGGCGGCGATAGACGACGGAGACCGGGCCGTCGTCGCGCTTGCCGATGATCGGCGAGCCCGCCTCCTCCCTGGCCCGATGCACGACTGGGCCGGCGACCGGATCTCCGGGCCGCGCGGCGGGATGAAAGCGGATTCGGTCGCCAGGCTTGAACTGCCCCATCTTCCATTGCTCGTCACGGGCAATCACTGCCGGGCAGACGAAGCCGCCGAGGCTCGGTCCGTCGGGCCCGAGGATGATCGGCATGTCGCCCGTAAAGTCGATCGCGCCGATGGCGTAGGCATTGTCATGCAGGTTGGAGGGATGAAGGCCAGCCTCGCCGCCGTCGCTACGCGCCCAATTCGGCGCGGGGCCGATGAGGCGCACCCCGGTGCGGGCGCTGTTGAAATGCACCTCATAGCTCGTCGAGAACAGCGTTTCTATGTCGCTGTCCTGAAAGAAATCCGGCGACCCATGCGGACCGTAGACAACGCCGACATCCCATTCCCGCGTCAGTTCAGCGGGCTCCGTCGCCGGCATCGGCGGCTCGACCGCGGCCTTGCGGGCAAGGTGCAGAACGTGGCCGGTCTTCAGCGTGCCGGTGGCGTTGCCGCCGAACTGTCCGAGGCCGAAGGTGGCGCGCGAGCCGAGGACGACCGGAGCGGCGAAACCGCCCGCGACGGCGAGGTATGCGCGCTGCCCCGGTCCATCGATGGTGCCGATCGAGAGGATCTGACCGGCGCGGATCATCACGGCCACGTCATGCGGCATTGTCTCGCCGTCGACGCTCATCGCCATCCTCGCGCCGGCAAGCGCGACCACCGTATCGGTATGGAACTTCAGCACCGGGCCGGACACCGTCAGCTCCAGTGCTGCAACCGTGTCGCCGTTGCCGACGAGGCGATTGGCGTGGCGGAAGGAGCGCTCGTCCATCGGGCCGCTTGGCGGCACGCCGACATGCCAGAGGCCAAGCCGGCCCGGCAGTTCCTGAATGCTCGATTGGGCGCCGGGCGCGATCACCTCGATGACGTCAGGCACGAAGGAAAAATCGCGCAGCGCCGTCGTCGCCACCTTGCCGCCGGCGAGGAGTTCGGAGCCAGCAATGGCGCTGAGATAATCGAGATTGGTCTCGATCCCTGATATCGATGTTTCCGCAAGAGCCTTCTTCAGCTTTTCGATTGCCGTCGGGCGGTCTGCGGCGGAGACGATCATCTTGGCGAGCATCGGGTCGTAGAAGGGCGTCACCTCCGTGCCGGATTCGATCCAGCAGTCAATGCGCGCATCCTGGGGAAAGACGACCTCCGTCAGCAGCCCGGCGCTCGGGCGGAAGTCGGCATGCGGCATCTCGGCATAGATCCGGACTTCGATCGCTGCACCTTTCGGCTCCAGTGTTTTGGCGCCGGAGAGCACGTCTTCGCCCGCGGACTGGCGGATCATCCATTCGACGAGGTCGATGCCGAACACGGCTTCCGTGACGGGATGCTCGACCTGAAGGCGAGTGTTGACCTCAAGGAAATAGAATTCCTGGCGCAGCGGATCGTAGATGAATTCGACCGTGCCTGCCGATTCATAGGAAACCGAAGCGCCGAGATCGACGGCTGCCTTGTGAAGGCGGCCACGGGTTGCAGCTGAAAGACCGGGGGCAGGGGTCTCCTCGACCACTTTCTGGTTTCGCCGCTGCAACGAGCAGTCCCGCTCGCCGAGCGCGATGACATTGCCTCTGCCGTCGCCGAAGATCTGCACTTCGACGTGCCGGGCATCCGCCACGAAACGCTCTATGTAGACGCGTGCGTCGCCGAAGCTTGCGCGGGCCGTCCGCTGCACGCTCTCGAACGAAGCCTTCAGGCTTTCCGGATCGGCGCAGAGCTGCATGCCGATGCCGCCGCCGCCGGCCGTACTTTTCAGCATCACCGGGTAGCCGATCGCTTCGGCTGCGGAAAGCGCTTCATCGGCGCCAGACAGCAGGCCCGAACCGGGCAGAAGCGGTACGCCGCTCGCCTTGGCGAGCTCCCGTGCGGTATGCTTCAAGCCGAAGGCTGATAGATGCTCCGGCCGAGGACCGATGAAGGCGATGCCTTCGGCGGCAAGCCGCTCGGCAAAACCGATATTTTCGGAAAGGAAGCCATAGCCGGGATGGACGGCTTCCGCTCCCGTTGCCCTGCACGCGGCGATGACGCCATCGACATTCAGGTAACTTTCGCCGGCCGGCGACGGACCGAGACGAACGGCTTCGCCGGCCATCATCACCGCTTTGGCGAAACGGTCGGCATCGGAATAGACGGCGACCGAGGCAATGCCCATGCGCTGCAGCGTCTTGATGACCCGCACGGCGATTTCGCCGCGGTTCGCGATCAGGATTTTCTTGAACATGATCAGGCCTCGCCATCCCAGATCAGCACCCGGATCGGCGTCGGATCGAAGCCGTTGCACGGATTGTTGACCTGCGGGCAATTGGAGATGACGCAGAGCACATCCATCTCGGCGACGAGTTCGACATAGTCCCCGGCTGTGGAAATACCGTCGACGATCGTCATCTCACCGGTCGGCTGGATCGGCACGTTCATGAAAAAGTTGATATTCGGCACGATATCGCGCTTATCCATGCCGTGTTTCGAAACTTCGAGCAGGAAGTTGTCGCGGCAGGCATGCAGGTATTTCGTGCCGTGGCCGAAGCGCACCGTATTGCTCTCGCAGGAGCAGGCGCCGGCCGAGGTATCGTGACGGCCGCAGCTGTCGGCCGTCATGGTCAGCATGACATTGCCTTCGCTCGACATGATCTTCGTGCCGATGCCGACATAGGCGGCGCCTTGGATGCGCATCGTGTCCTGGTTGGAATAGCGCTCGGAGAAATCATCGGCGCGATAGAAGAGCGTGTCGATCGCCTGTTGGCCGTAGCTATCCTCGATACGGATGATCTGGCCCTTGCGCACGATGCCGGACCAGGGCGCTTCGGCTGCGATGAAGTGATGCTGCGCGGCATTTTCCACGGCGCGGGCAGGGGAGGTCTGGATGAAATCGGACATCGTCTTCTCCTCAGGCCTGCATCAAGGCGTTATTTTCGAAACCGCGCACCGCTTCGGCGGTTGCCGTGCGGCAAAGATCGTCCGCAGCCGGGGCTGCCGCCTTGTAGCGCGTGATGACAACAGGTTTCGGCGGGTAGTTCGGATCCGGATCGAGGGGATGCGGGCAATTGGAAAAGCCGACCAGCATGTCCATCTCGGCACGCAGTTCGACATAATCGCCGCTGTTGGAACGCTTGGCCTGCCAGCCGAAGCCGCCGGCCTCGGCAAGGCGCACGGGCGCGAAGAGATTGAGGATGCCGGGAATATCGCGACGGATAAGACCGAGCTTGCCGGCGACGAGGACCAGGTTGTCGCGGGTGTTGCGCGTCTTTTCACCCGGATATTTTGCTGCGTTCGAGGCAGAAGTCGAGCCGCCCATCAGGCAGTCATGGGCGCCGGAACTGTCCTCGATGATCGAGAACATGATACGGCCCATGTCGGAGAAGATCACCCGCCCCTTGCCGAGCGCCGTCGTCCACTGGATCTTGGCGGTATCGACGAGATTGATCCGTTCGCTGGTATCGGCGGCGCTCCAGGCGACGAGCGCGACGGTGGAATTACCCTCCGCCTGATCGATGCGGATCGCCTCGCCGCGCGAGACTTTCGTCGACCAGTACCAGCCACCGGGGACGGTTTCCTGGTGGATGACGGCGGCGGCGTCGATCGCCGGCGCCGGCAAGGGGCTGGGGCCGGGCAGCGCCTTGGGGGCGAATTCCAGCCCCTTCTTCTGATGCTCCTCATATCGTGCGCGGTTGGCGGCGATTTCTTCGGGTGAGCGTCCCACATGCATCATTGCATCTCTCCTGACGGTGCCAGGTCGTCCCGGCTGTGCCCCAGGGAAGCGACCGGGCCGTCCCGGTCGGGGCTGAAGATCGACGGCTGGCCGGCAAGGCGCGGCGGCCAGATGGAAATATCCTTGGTGATGGTGGCGCCGTAGCGCTCCCTTTCCTCCGGCCGGTTGCGGCGGCGTTCGAAAGCCACGACGCGGCTCGCAAGCGTGAAGGCTTCGCGCATGTCATGCGTGACCATGACGACGGTCATCTGCGTCTCGTGCCAAAGCCGCTTCATCAGCGTGTGGATCTCGGCCCGAATGCCCGGATCGAGCGCGCCGAAGGGTTCGTCGAGCAGCAGCACTTTCGGCTTCATGATCAGAGCCTGGGCGAGCGCAAGGCGCTGCTGCATGCCGCCCGAAAGCTGGGCCGGATATTTGCCTTCGGAACCGCCAAGGCCGACCTCGGCGATCAGCCGGCGCGCTTCCTCGAGCGCGTTGCGGCGGGCCGCGCCGAAGAGCCTGGCCCTGTAGCGGGCGGCGGAAAACTCCCGGCCGAGCAGCACATTGCCGAGCACGGTCAGATGCGGGAAGACGGAGTAGCGCTGGAAGACGACACCGCGATCCGGCCCCGGCTCCGGCGGCAGAGGTTCGCCGTCGAGCAGGATCTTGCCCTTCGTCGGCTGCTCCTGGCCGAGCAGCATGCGCAGAAAGGTCGTCTTGCCACAGCCGGAGGGGCCGACGAGGGCGACGAATGCGCGCGAAGCGACGGCAAGCGACACGTCTTCCAATACGATTTGGTCGCCATATTCCTTCCAGACCCGTTCGATCTTCAGTTCGCTCATGCCTGCTTCTCCAGGTCCGACCAGGGGAAGACGGCGATCCGCAAGCGGTCGAGCAGGGCGTTCATGACCACGGCAAGCAGCGTGATCCAGATGACATAGGGAAAGATGATATCCATCGAGAGATAGCGGCGGACGAGGAAGATACGGTAGCCGAGGCCGGAATCAGACGAGATTGCTTCGGCGGCGATCAGGAACAGCCAGGCGGGACCGAGCTGCAGTCGAAGGCAGGTGATCAGCCGCGGCAGGATCTGCGGCAGCACGATGCGCAGCCCGATCTGCCAGGAGGAGCCGCCGAGCGTTTCAGCCTTGACGATCTGTTCGCGGGGCAGCTCCAGCGCTTTCAATGCCAGGTCCCGGATCATCGTCGGCGCAACGCCGATAAAGATGAGGGCGATCTTCGAGGTTTCGCCGAGCCCCATGACAATGAAGAGGATCGGCAAAAGCGCGAGCGGCGGCACCATGGAGATCACGGCGATGAAAGGAGCGAGCAGCGCGCGGAGATAAGGCAGCATGCCGATCAGCATGCCGATGAGAAGCGCGATCGCCGTCGAGATTCCGAGTCCGGAGAGCAGCCGGATGAGGCTCGCTCCGGTATCCGACCAGAGCAGATATTCGCCCGTGCGCTGGTCGGCAACGAAGGCAAGACGGTTGATCGCATCGGCGAAGCCCGCGAGGCTCGGCAGAAGCTTGTCATTGGCGTTTTCTGCCAATCGCGCAGCCGAGCCGAAAGCATAGGCAAGGGCGAGCAGCACGAAGGGCAGCAGCGTCAAGGCAAGCTGCGCGCCCCGGCTTGGCCTGGTGTTGATCCAACGCATGGGAATTGCTCCGCTGGGAGAGAAAGGAGGCGCGGCCGAACCGCGCCCCTGCTGTGATCAGAGCGAGGCGTCGGCCGCTGCCTTCATGTAGGTCTCGGTGAATCGCAGCTTCACGTTGCCGGCATCGCCCAGCACCTTGCCGTCAGGCATTTCGATGCCGATGACGTCGGCAGACGGCGCGCCATTGCCGAGCAGGCCCTTCTCGAAGAGGAAGCCGCGGACGAGATCCATGGTCTTCGGCAGGCTGGGCGAGGCGGTGAAGGCAACGGCGTCGGCCGGTTTATCGAAGAGCTTGGTCGCGGCCAGCTGCGCCTCGAAGCCGGCGAGATCGGTGCCGGATGCTGCGCCCATGGCTTCGCGGGCGGCTTTGCCCTCGGCGGTATCGGCCCGCAGCAGCGCGGCCGTCTCGTACCAGATGCCGGCGAGAGCCTTGCCGAAATTCGGATTGTCCTTCAGCACGTCGGTATTGGCGACCATCAGGTCGATGATCTCGCCCGGGACCTGCGAACTGTCGAAAACCTTCTTGGCGCTGGGATCCTCCAGAATCGTGGAGACGAGTGGATTCCAGGTGACGACGGCACTGACATCAGGCGTCTTGTAGGCCGCGACCATGTCGGCATCTGATGTATTGACCACCTTCACGTCGCGCTCGCTGAGCTTGATGCTTTCTAGCGCACGGGCAAGCAGATAATGCGAGACGGAAAACTCGACGAGATTGACGTTCTGGCCCTTGATGTCGCTGAGGCTCGCCTTGTCCTTCAGAATCACGGCGTCGTTGCCGTTCGAAAAGTCGCCGACGATGACGGCGGTCGTGTCGACCCCGCCGGCGGCCGGGATCGAGAGACCGTCCATATTGGTGAGCGTCACGGCATCGAAGGCGCCCGCCGTATACTGGTTCATCGACTCGACGTAGTCGTTGAACTGGGTGACTTCGATGTTGATGCCATATTTATCGGCCCATTTCTTGACGATGCCGTGGTCGCTCGCATAGCCCCAGGGCATCCAGCCGACATAGATCGACCAGGCGACCTTGAAGCTGGTTTTCGGCGCCGCCCCGGCGGCAGAGCCGAACCCGAAAGCCAACGATACCGAAAGGGCCGCTATGGAAAGAATCTTCGAAAAAGTCTGCATAGAAATTCCCCTTTTTGCTTTTTCAAAAAGGGATCGGCAAAGACCATCGCGCCGCCAATCCCTTGGCTTACGAGGTCTCCCGGGCTTTTATCCCGCCGTGCATCCGGTGGGATTTCTCGCCCAGCCGGTGGTGGCTCTCGGACCAGCACGCTCCCAAAGAGAGCGCCGGAACCCTAGCCACCAACTCGCAGGAATCAAAGCAAGTGGTGTGCCAGATCGTAACTTGTTGATTTTACATGAGGCGGTGATTGCCATTTGCTTTCGAAATCGCCGACAAATGCATTTGCGCGAAAATTGTGCAGCCCTCGATAAATGGATTGTTTAATGGGCAGGTGGCCTCCGCCTTTGGAATGACTGCACATGCGCTCTCTTTCCCCGCCGCGGCAGCACGCTCCAAGTAGGTACCGGGGCCGCTGGTTCTGATCTGTTCAAGGCGTGGGACGTGTCCGTACATGTCAACTGGCTTCAGCTGCTGCTTCACGAAGCCATCTGACTAGAACGTTCGCTTGCGAGTGCCCTGCTTGTTGCTGTGGCGTTCACGTTGTGGGCGAAGAAGATCGCATAATGGATCGTCAGGAACAGGGAAAACTGTGTCTTCAAGGTGCCCCAGCGTCGTCACTCCTCCAGCTTTTGCAACTTTCCATGTAGAAACGCGGGTCGGGAGGCTGCGGCCTTGCCGCGTTTGGCTCAATTCTTGGTTCAAGAAGCTGATTGAGCCAAACAAAATGCATCGATTTTTCAGATCGTTAGTGTGATACGTCGAGCGATTTGGCACAAGATTTTGGCTCATGATTGCCGGATAGGCTCCTTTTTGCGCCAAACTACGTGAGGCTGTAACGTGTACCACTCCGAATGCCCTTCGGCTGCAAATTGCCGTCCCTTACCAGCTGTTCGACACTTCTTCGAATCCGGGACCGTGGGATTTCCAGGCCAACCCGTTTGTGAATGTCTCCAATCTTTGACCCTGGATACCGCCTGACGTCTTCAATGATAAGGGCAAGCAGCCTATGCGGTTCGATACGTTTCAGGGTCGTGTCCCCTATGAAATCATGTCGGCGCAACAGAGCTGGATCGACAAAATAGCGGGTCGCTTGGGTTCGCCCGGCGCTTTGCACCAATTGCCATTCTGACAACCGCTTGATCCACGGCTGCAGCGCCTCGATTGAAGGAAGCTCAAGCTGTGCGGCAAGCTCGCGAGCCGTCAGTGCATCATGTTGGGCAAGCAGGCCGAGAGCAATGCGCTCGCGTTGTGTGAGTTGGAAAGTATCGTCTGCTTTGGCGATAAAGTCGATAATCTCCGGCTTCAGGATACGCCGGCGTATGGTGACTTGCACTCGATCGTGACCTTCGAGCAGTTCGGGTGCCGGGCGACCATGAGACAGCAGCACCTCAAAAATCTTGTCGTAACCGCTGCCTTCCCGCTCCATCAGCCTGAGATCGTGGAAAAGTCGTGCTAAATGCTCATTGCGTCGTACGGTCGTATGGAGCACGTTCTGTGGTGTGACGCCGAGAGGAAGCAGCCCCGGGTTCACGACCTCCAGTCGATCCGGATGCAAGTTCAGGAATATGTCGCCTCGTTGCGTATAGGGTCGGTGAACTAGCGCATTGACCAACAGTTCGCGCACCACCACTTCGTCAAACGCCGGCACATTCTGACGAAAGAGCCCGTCGGGCAGTTCATAGGACTCTTTGAAATCAGGTACTTCCTGCCAAACCACCTCAATAAGCTCCATGGGGTTCAGAAGGTGATCATCCCAGACCAGCTTGTTCACCTTTTGCCCATGCTCGTCGTATTTAATGAACTGAACCACAGGAGCGGTTGTCAAGTGCGCTCGCTGAAACTGTTGTCCCACACAAAGGATACCAAGATTGGTGAGAAGGGCCCCTCGGGTCATTTGGTAATGATCCAGTAACTCGTCGGGGGTCTTCTCCTTCACCGAGGATTTGACCCGGTCTGAGCCTCGCAGAGCCGCTACGACGGCCTGGAGTTTCGAGGGCTCGGCGTCGGATCGAGGCACACTCAAGGATGTTTGCGTTTCCCAAGGCAGCGCCGCGCGTTCGGATGCTAAACGCAAAACGTCATCACCTGTTACCGGTTTGCTTTGGTCAGCCACGCGAAGGTAATAACGTCCATCCGTAGTTGAGGCGACTGCAGTTGACCGCGGAACAGTGAGCTTGATGTACTGGCCGCCGTTTGCCGCGGTTGCGACATTTGGCAACACGGTTACGTTAACGGTCCTCTCCGTGAGCTTGCGCCGCATCAGATCCGGGAGATCTTGGGGAATTCGCTGTTCGGGTGGCGGCAGATTCTCGCCATCCTCAATTCCGATGCTTAGTGTGCCGCCCGCTGCATTGGCAAACGCCACGCAGTCCTTCGCCACTTCGCCCCAATCAGCAGTTTTCCCAATAACTGCGCGCATGGATTTTTGGTCGTGGAGCTGACCCTCTAAACTCAAAGCTAATCCCCCTGTCTCTCGTGCGCTCCACGCGCAGAGGTGAGTGACGGTCTACGCGCATTACGTGGGTCTTAGCAGTTCTCTTGCCATTCGGCGACTGCGGTGTCACCAGCATCTGTACCGCGGTATAATTTAGAAGCGCTATGTGGGGGTCAATGGTTCAATCCTGTTCAAGGCGTGGTATTCGAACCGGCGACCCTGCTGTTCCAGCACCTATCCTTTTGACGACTATTTACTAATGTGGCATGGCAGTTGCCTTCTCTTACTTCACAACGCGATACGCGATATGCCGAGCGAGCGGCGTCTCGAGCATGCTGGTGGGCTCAAGCTTGATTTGCTCGGGCAGCGTGTCAAACAGGCGAGTCCCAGCGCCAAAGAGCACCGGCACGATATGCAACTCGATCTCGTCGACGAGCCCGCCGGCCAGAGCTTGACGAAAGATATCGGCTCCGCCCATGAGGCTCACATCCTTGTCTCTGGCCGCCGACGTCGCCTGCTTCACCGCGTCGGGAATTGTCCCAACCGCGTGATAGATTCCAGTGCTGTGCGAGGCGAGTAACGGCCGGTGGGTGACGACGAAAAGCGGCAGCCTTAGCGCACCCGTCGGCCCGTTCTCGTCCCAGTATGGGATCGAGTCGTCATAGCATTTGCGCCCGCAGATCACGGCGCCAATATTGCTGGTGAGGCGCTGGACATATGCATCGCCCTCTGCACCGCTGCTGAAGAACCATTCGTGAAGAAATTCGCCGTTCTTGCCGAGTGGTTCCTCCCTGGTCTGGTTTCCTGCGGTAATGAAGCCGTCGAGCGACATGCTGATATTGAAAGCGACCTTGGTCATGTTCGTTCTCCGCGACCGATCGGTTAAGGTTACGCTTTCATGACGTATGAGCGTTGGTCAAATCTACATCTGGGGCAGCGAATACGTCGCGGCCTTTTGAAGCGTCCCAACCCCTCGGCCATTATCGGACTTATGGGGGTGATTCGGACGCTGCGGTCGGAAGGCATAATCCGGTTTGAGTTTCCCGCACCCTTATCCGTTATCAGGACCGAGAGTTTTCCCGATGCACCTATCGCAGAAGTGCAGATCAAAGCCGTCGGAAAGTCGGTGCATGCAGCGGGGGTCACCATAGTAGAAGTCACGGTCCAGGGCCTTGAGCGTGTTCCCTATTTGCGATCTTCTGCCAAACGGAAACATGTCGATCGCTGACCTTTGTAAACGGCTCCTTTTTCCAGCCACCCCATCGGTCTTTGAGTTTCAAGCCGGCCAGTCGCGCCATAAGATCGAATTCCGCTGGCCATGCATAACGAAATGGGACGGAGAAATGCCTATAGCTTCCGTCCCGGAACCAGATGTGATGGGACGAGAAGTTTTGGTTTACCACGTCGTATTCGTCGATGCCCCAATGCGTCTCGGAGCGGTCGAACGCCAGGAGCGCCTCACCGAGCGGAAGCCGCTGAAGCGGCGGTACACCAACCTCGATCAGGAAGTACCCACCAGTTTCCAGATGCGCGGCCGCGTTCAAAAAGCAAGCGACCTGCGCTTCCTGCGAAGTCAGGTTGTTGATCGTGTTGAAGGCCAGATAAACGAGGGAAAAGCGCCGCTCGACACGGGTCATGACCATGTCGCCGATCACCACCGGAATTTCCGCGCCGCCCTCTTTGGCGCGAAGGCGAGACACCATCGCTCTCGAAAGCTCGATGCCTTCCACCTGAACCCCTTTCCGCGCGAGAGGGAGCGCCAAGCGGCCCGTACCGATCGCGAACTCCAGGACCCGCCCACCTCCTGCCAACTCGGCCAGGAGATTGACCGCCGGATCAACGACCTCCGGGGCCGAGATGCCACCCTCGTCGTCATAGGTTGCTGCAATCTCTTCGTCAAAAAGCCCGTCGTCGTGCATCTTGCTTACCTCGCTGATAATGCGGTTGCTTGAGGACCGGTTTCGCCATCACCTTGCCCGCCGCTTCGCGGGCATCGCAAAAGTTGGCGCTTGCGACCGCGCCACCTCGCGGATCTCATGGCGCGCGACACCTATATCGGCCAGATCACGGTCCGATAGCCACTGTAGTGCCTCTTCCGTCTCGCGCCGTTGCCACCAGCTAAAGATGACGGGCGCTCGCAAAGCTGCCAGCTTCGTCAACAAGCTCGGAGCAAAGCGATCCGAAAATTCAGTTTGTCGGAGTTCGAATGTCATAACTTACGTCCAAGTTGTTCTGCGGTGATATCAATCTAGTGAAATGTCGTCCGACGTGTTATCGGCAGTCTGTCAAATTGTGTCTGTGAGACGCCATGATTGCCCGTGACAACCTGACCAATGTTCATCTGCCGGAAGACGAGTTCGGGGACTATCCGCACACGGCCGTTGCCCAGGGTGGAGCAGAGCCGGCCGGGCGAACCTATTCTTTCCACACGCACCACCGCGCTCAGCTTTTCCAGATCGTACGTGGATCGCTAAGACTGGAGACCGAGCGGGGCTACTTCATCGTTCCGCCTGAACGTGCCGTATTCGTGCCGTCCGGCGTCCTCCACGAAGTGACATACCTGCAGGAGACGGAGCGCAGCTACCTCTTCTTTCGCCCCGACGCGGTCGTGAACCTCAGCTCCCAGGTCTGCGTGATCGGTACGACACCGCTCCTGCGCGAACTGATCCTGGCGTTCCTCGAGATACCTCGTGCGGACGCCGGCAGTGCCCGTGCCGAACGGCTTGTCGCCGTCATTCTCGACCAGCTTGAGACGAGTCCGGTCGCGCCGCTGTCCCTTCTCTCGCCGGCATCCGAACGCCTCCGGAGAATCGCTTCGGATATCCGGAACGAACCGGGTGCAGATTGGCCTCTCGATGAACTTGCGTCACGGGCGGCCATGTCCCCCCGAAGCTTCCAGCGCCATTTCCAAGCGGAGACAGGCGTGAGTTTCCGCGCCTGGCGCCAGCAGGCGAAACTCCTCAAAGCAGTGGAGTGGCTCGCCGCCGGTCGAAGCGTCAGCGATATCGCCTTCTCGCTCGGCTACTCGGGCCCCAGCGCCTTCATTGCGGTGTTCAGGACGGCCTTCGGGGTCTCTCCCGGACAGTATTTCCAGCCGTAAACGAAGCCTTCTCTCCGGCGGGCGTCTTCCTTTGGGTCTGCCCTTGCCTGTACGCCCTCGAAAAGGTGGCTGGCGGATAGCTTTCTGCTGCGATGAGTGTGTTTGCGCGCGTTTCGTGACACTTTGATCCCGATGCCGGCGACGAAGGCACCGAGAACCGTGTGCACACCGATCAGGTCGGTGATTATCGCCATCGCGCCCATGATCGCGACAATGGCGCTGCGGACAGGCAAATCGCTTTTGAATTTATCTTTAGTCGGCCGAATGATTTCGAAGACGACGCCATCAGCCATTCCACAAGCGGGGTGGAGCGGCTTTGTTGACGGGATTCCCGGAGCCTAATCGACGCCGGTAATCTCGGGATCGAAAGCAATGATCTTTTCTGCAGGCGGATTTCCGTCGCGTCTGCTCGCAGCCAGCAGAAGTGCGGCGGCGACTTCGCCCATCTGACGGCGCGGGGAGATCGAGGTCGCAATCCTGACGGGGAGGGCGCGGGCGACGTCAAGCCCGTTAAACCCGGCAATCAGAATGTCGGCGGGGCTGGAAACGCCGAGTTCCAGGCACGCGAAGACGCCGCCGGTCGCCATGTCGTCGTTGGAATAGTAAATGCAATCGAGATCGCGCGTCTCCGCGAGCATGGACATTGTCAGCCGCTTGCCGTGGGCCACCGAGGAAAAGGCGGCGTTGAACCGCTCATCGACGAAGGAAAGGCCGCTTTCGCGCAGGGCCTTCTCAAAACCGGCCTTGCGTTTGCCCGCCCGCAAGTCCCTGTCGATCGCGCTGCCGATATAGCCAAACCGCCGCCGGCCGCCGGCCAAAAGCGCTTTTGCCATTTCCTCTCCCGCCTTCCCGTGAGACAGCCCGACGTTGAAATCGATGGGGGTGCCGTCGAGGTCCATCAGCTGGATGACCGGGATCTCCGCATTCCGCAGCATTTTGACCGTTTCTGCCGGCTGGTCGAGGCCTGTCACGATGATGGCGGCAGGCCGCCAGGAGAGCATGTCGCGGATGATCTCGCGCTCCTTCGCCATGTCGTAGTCGGAGATGCCGAACACCGCCTGCATGCCGGATCCCCGCAATCCGGCCGAAATGCCCGCCAGCATCTCGGGAAAGACGATGTTGGACATGCTCGGAACGACGACGGCGACGAGGTTCGTGCGCTGTGACGACAGCGATAACGCCAGCCGGTTGCCGACATAGCTCAGCCGCTCGGCCTGCTGGAGCACTTTCTCGCGCGTCTCGTTGGAGACGTCGGCCGCACCGCGAAGGGCACGCGATGCCGTCATCTTGCTGACGCCGGCCGCGGCGGCAACCTCTTCCAATGTGGATTTACGCATCGAACCGATTCCTTAGTCGAATTGCCTCGCCAGCGGCCAACACCAGATTCATAGGCTCTTTTCCAAAAAAGGAAAACACGCACTACTTGACATATGCGACCAAAATAGGCGTTGTTACCGATACCGGTATCGATACCAACGACAAAATTCTGGAGCAGAAACGGGACGGACGAGGCTTCGGGCGTCCCGCATCGTACGAATGTTTGACTGCGAAGATCTGCGGATCGGCCAAGCCGGCTTGACCTGCAGGTTGCAGACCTATCTGAATTCGATCGGACATATTCCGATCGCGCCGCCGGCTGCATCACAGAAGGCGACGAGCAGCGCGATCTTGCCGAAGACGCCGGCCGAACGGGAGGAAGAGCCGCTATGCATGTGATGATTTTGGGCGCGGCCGGTATGGTCGGCCGCAAGCTGGTTGAGAAGATCGCGCGCGAGCCGCTGGCTTTCGGCCGGCCCGTCACCCGGCTGACGCTGGCGGACGCCTTTCAGCCGCCGGTGCCGGAACCGCTCCGGCCGGTCTCGACGGCGCTGACGGTCGACCTCGCCGGGGCCGGCGCCGCCGACAGGCTGATCGAAGGCCGGCCGGACCTGATCTTCCATCTCGCCGCCATCGTATCGGGTGAGGCGGAAGCGGATTTCGACAAGGGTTACGCCGTCAATCTCGACGGCACGCGCGCTTTGTTCGATGCGGTCCGTCAGGCCGGTCTCACCAGCAACTATGTGCCGCGCCTCGTCTTCGCGTCCTCGATCGCCGTCTTTGGCACACCGTTCCCCGAGGTCATTCCGGACGAATTCTTCACCACGCCGCTGACGAGCTACGGCACGCAGAAGGCGATCGCCGAACTGCTGCTCGCCGACTATTCCCGCCGCGGCATTTTCGACGGCATCGGCATCCGGCTGCCGACCATCTGCGTGCGGCCCGGCGCACCGAACAAGGCGGCATCGGGCTTCTTCTCCAACATCCTGCGCGAACCGCTGGTCGGCAAGGAAGCGATCCTGCCGGTCAGCGACAACGTGCGGCACTGGTTCGCAAGCCCGCGCGCCGCCGTCGGCTTCTTCGTCCATGCCGCGACGATCGATACGGCACGGATCGGCGCGCGGCGAAATCTCACCATGCCGGGCCTCTCGGCGCTGGTCTCCGAAGAAATCGAAGCTCTGCGCCGCGTGGCCGGCGACAAGGCGGCCGCGCTCATCAAACGCGTGCCCGATCCTGTCATCGAACGCATCGTCGCCGGCTGGCCGACCCAGTTTGATGCCGAGCGCGCTTCTTCGCTCGGCTTCAAGGCGGAGACAAGCTTCGACGAAATCCTGCAGGTGCATATCGAGGATGAACTCGACGGGAGGATCGCATGAGCATATCGGCCAGCGGAGCGGCAAGGATCGCGCTTGTCACCGGCGGCGGCACCGGCGTCGGGCGGGCCATATCGCGGGGGCTCGGCGCTGCCGGCTACACGGTCGTCATTTCAGGACGGCGGGCCGACGTGCTTGAAAAGGCCGCAAGCGAGCTTGGCCGCGAAACCGGCGCGGAGTTCTTCGCGGTTTCCGCCGATGTCGGCAATCCCGACTCCGTTCGCGGGCTCTTCGACGCCATCTCCGAAAAATACGGGCGGCTCGACCTCCTGGTCAACAATGCCGGCGTCACTGTGCCGGGCGTGGCGCTGGAAGAGGTCTCGTTCGAGCAGTGGAGCGCCATCGTCGCCGCCAATCTCACCGGCGCCTTTCTCTGCACCCAGCAGGCCTTCCGGCTGATGAAGAGCCAGAACCCGCGCGGTGGGCGCATCATCAATAACGGCTCCGTCTCCGCCACGACGCCGCGTCCGAATTCCGCGCCTTACACGGCGACGAAACACGCCATCACGGGGCTGACGAAATCCACCGCCCTCGACGGGCGCGAATTCGACATCGCCTGCGGCCAGATCGATATCGGCAATGCCGCAAGCGATATGACGACGAAGATCGCGGCCGGCGTGCTGCAGGCAAACGGCAGTATCGCGGCGGAGGCGACGATCGACCCCGCGCATATTGCCGATGCCGTCGTCTACATGGCGGGCCTGCCGCTCAGCGCCAATGTGCTGACCATGACAGTGATGGCGACGAAGATGCCCTTCGTCGGGCGGGGGTGAGAAGGCGGGCTGCCGCCGGCTGAAAACGACATAGATATATTGCTTGCGTAATGCTCATGATCTGGGAGGAGGGAGTATGGCAAACGTTCAATTTGAAGACGTCCGGAAATCATTCGGCGCGCATCCCGTCATCAAGGGGGTGGATATCGATATTGCCGATGGCGAATTCGTCATCCTCGTCGGCCCGTCAGGCTGCGGTAAGTCGACCCTTCTGAGAATGCTGGCCGGTCTCGAGAATATTTCCGGCGGCGAGATCAAGATCGGCGGGCGGGTCGTCAACACACTGCCGCCCAAGGACCGCGACATCGCGATGGTCTTCCAGAACTATGCGCTCTATCCGCACATGACCGTGGAGCAGAACATGGGCTTTTCGCTCATGCTCAACAAGGCGCCCAAAGCGGAAGCCGAGAAACGGGTGAAATATGCGGCCGGCATCCTCGGCCTCGACAAGCTGCTCGACCGTTATCCGCGCCAGCTTTCCGGCGGCCAGCGCCAGCGCGTCGCCATGGGCCGCGCCATCGTGCGCGATCCCGAGGTCTTCCTGTTCGACGAGCCGCTCTCCAACCTCGATGCGAAATTGCGCGTCGCCATGCGCGCCGAGATCAAGGAACTGCACCAGCGCCTGAAGACGACGACCGTCTACGTCACCCATGACCAGATCGAGGCGATGACGATGGCCGACAAGATTGTCGTCATGCATGACGGCATCGTCGAGCAGATCGGCTCGCCGCTCGAGCTTTACGACCGTCCCGCCAATCTCTTCGTCGGCGGCTTCATCGGCTCGCCGGCGATGAACATGATCCACGGCAGGCTCGATCCGGAAAATCCCGGTCAATTCGTTGCGGCCAACGGTACGCGGCTGCCGGTCGCCAACCCGCCAGCAAGTGCTGTCGGCCGCGACCTCGTCTACGGGCTGCGCCCCGAATACATCTCGCTCGATCCGAACGGCCTGCCTGCCGAAATCGTGGTGATCGAGCCGACCGGTTATGAGACCCATCTGACCGTCCGACTTGGCGGCAGCGAAGTCAGCTGCGTCTTCCGCGAGCGTGTCGATGCCCGCCCGGGGGAAGCCATCCGCGTGGCGATCGACGCCGCGCATGTCCACCTCTTCGATGCCGAAGGCGGTAAGAGGTTGACCGACTGACGCCATCCGGCGGCGGCCCGGGAGAGGAGGAGTCTTCCCTGCCGCCGGACAGCAAGCATCGGGGTAGCTAGCGCTCCCGGGATGCCAGACCGCCGTTCACCAAGCGGGAGGTGGACGTCGGAGAATGCTCCCGCTGTTTCAATGAGGAGGAATCTCATGAGGATCAAGAGACGTGAATTTCTTGCCGCATCGGCAGCCGTTGCCGGCGTTGCCGGTCTCGGCATCAAGCCATCCTTTGCGCAGGCCGAGCCGACCTACACGCCGGAAAGCGGCGCAAGCCTCAGGCTGCTGCGCTGGACGCCTTTCGTGAAGGGCGACGAGGAGGCCTGGATCGCCAACACCAAGAAGTTCACCGAAGCCACAGGCGTGGAAGTGCGCATCGACAAGGAAAGCTGGGAGGACATCCGCCCGAAGGCAGCCGTTGCCGCCAATGTCGGCTCCGGACCCGATCTCATCATGTGCTGGTTCGACGACGCCCACCAATATCCCGACAAGCTGGTCGATCTCACCGAACTCGGCAACTATCTCGGCAACAAGTACGAGGGCTGGTACGACGGCGTGAAGGGCTATGCCACCCGCGGCGACACCTTCATCGCCATGCCGCTGACGGCGATCGGCAATGCCGTCGTCTATCGCGACACCCATGTGAAAGCCGCCGGCTTCAACGAATTCCCGAACGATACCGCAGGCTTCCTCGAGCTTTGCAAGGCGATGAAGGCAAAGGGCACGCCCGCCGGCTTTCCGCACGGCAAGGCGGTCGGCGACGGCAATAACTATGCGCATTGGCTGCTCTGGAGCCATGGCGGCAAGATGGTCGACGAAGGTGGCAAGGTGACGATCAACAGCCCCGAGACGCTGGCGTCGATCAACTATGCCAAGGAACTTTACGCGACCTTCATTCCGGGCACGGAAAGCTGGCAGGATGTCAATAACAACCGCGCCTTCCTGGCCGGCCAGGTATCGCTGATCGCCAACGGCGTCTCGGTCTATTACACGGCGAAGAACGACCCGAAGCTCGCCGAGATCGCCAAGGACATCCGCACGACGAACTTCCCGATCGGACCGGTCGGCAAGAGCGTCGAGCTTTTCCAGACGAGCTCGCTGCTTCTCTTCAAACACAGCAAATATCCGGAAGCGGCCAAGGCCTATATCAAGTTCATGATGGAGGCCGACCAGATGAATGCCTGGATCCAGGGCTCCAGCGCCTATTGCTGCCAGCCGCTGAAGGCCTTCGCCAACAACCCGATCTGGACCGCCGATCCGGTCCACGCGCCCTATGCCCGCGCCTCGGAAAGGCTGCGCCCGAACGGCTATGCCGGCCCGCTCGGTTATGCCTCGGCCGCGACCATGGCCGACTATGTGCTGGTCGACATGTATGCCGCCGCCGTCACCGGCCAGATGTCGCCGGAGGATGCGATGAAGGAAGCCGAACGCCGGGCGAACCGCTACTACCGCGTCTGATCCAGAGTCAGGAAGACGGCATGCCGGCAGCCGGCATGCCGTCGTCTCTCAAGAACTGAATGCAATCTGGAGGCAAGCAATGTCGACCTTGAAATCCGGGGATAGGCGTGGACCGATCTC
The DNA here is from genome assembly GCF_003985125.1 of Rhizobium phaseoli. Classification (GTDB taxonomy): domain Bacteria; phylum Pseudomonadota; class Alphaproteobacteria; order Rhizobiales; family Rhizobiaceae; genus Rhizobium; species Rhizobium phaseoli. Next base: position 23,727 of record NZ_ML133587.1, on the reverse strand, counting down.
CTCGCTTATGCAGAACAACAATGTGCTCGGCTTCCTGTTCATGCTGCCGGCCGCGGTGTTCCTTGTCTGCTTCCTGACCTACCCTCTGGGGCTGGGCGTCTGGCTTGGCTTCACCGATACGCGGATCGGCCGCGACGGCATCTTCATCGGCCTGGAAAACTATCAGTTCCTCGCCGACGACGCCGTCTTCTGGTTGTCGGTCTTCAATACCATTCTCTATACGGTTATCGCTTCGGCGCTGAAATTCGCGCTCGGTCTCTGGCTGGCGCTGCTTTTGAACCAGCACCTTCCGTTCAAATCCTTCTTCCGGGCGATCGTGCTCCTGCCTTGGGTGGTGCCGACGGTGCTTTCGGCGCTCGCCTTCTGGTGGATCTACGATTCCCAGTTTTCGATCGTTTCCTGGTCACTGATGAAACTCGGGCTGATCAGCGGACCGATCAACTTCCTCGGCGATCCGACCAATGCCCGCATCTCGGTCATCGTCGCCAATGTCTGGCGCGGCATTCCTTTCGTGGCGATCTCGCTGCTCGCCGGCCTGCAGACCATTCCGGCCTCGCTGCAGGAGGCCGCCTCGCTCGACGGCGCGACCAGCTGGCAGCGCTTCCGCTATGTGACGCTGCCGATGCTGACGCCGATCATCGCCGTCGTCATGACCTTCTCGGTGCTCTTCACCTTCACGGATTTCCAGCTGATCTACGTGCTGACCAAGGGCGGCCCGGTCAACGCCACGCATCTGATGGCGACACTCTCCTTCCAGCGCGGCATTCCGGGCGGCCAGCTGGGCGAGGGGGCGGCCATCGCCGTCGCCATGGTGCCCTTCCTGCTCGGCGCCATCATGTTCAGCTTCTTCGGCCTGCAACGCCGCAAATGGCAGCAGGGCGGCCAGGATTAGGGGAAAACAATGTCGACCAATCTCAAAACCGCCAATGAGGTCCTGACGGACAATGCCGAGGGCATGAGCTATCTCAACCGGCTGCCGCGCCGCGTGGTGATGCTCTACCTGCCGATGGCGGTCTTCGTCTTCGTGCTGCTCTTTCCTTTCTACTGGATGGCAATCACCGCGGTGAAGCCGAACGAGCAGCTGACCGACTACAACAATTTCAGCCCGTTCTGGGTGGTCAAGCCAACGCTCGATCACATCAAATATCTGTTCCTGGAGACGTCTTATCCGGGCTGGCTGTGGAATACGATGCTGGTGGCGGTCGGCTCGACGGCGCTGTCGCTGGTAGCCTCGGTGTTCGGCGCCTATGCAATCGAAAGGGTGCGTTTCACCGGCTCGCGGCAGATCGGCCTCGTCATCTTTCTCGCCTATCTCATCCCGCCGTCGATCCTCTTCATCCCGCTCGCCTTCATCGTCTTCAAGCTCGGCATCTACGACTCGCGCCTGGCGCTGATCTTCACTTATCCGACGTTCCTCATTCCCTTCTGCACCTGGCTGCTGATGGGCTATTTCCGCTCGATCCCCTTCGAACTGGAAGAGAGCGCGCTGGTCGACGGCGCCAACCGCTGGCAGATCCTGGTGAAGATCATCCTGCCGCTCGCCGTGCCCGGCCTGATCTCGGCCGGCATCTTCGCCTTCACGCTGTCGTGGAACGAATTCATCTACGCGCTGACATTCATCCAGTCCTCGGAGAACAAGACGATTCCGGTCGGCGTCTTGACCGAACTGGTGCGCGGCGACGTCTTCGAATGGGGATCGCTGATGGCGGGCGCGCTGTTCGGCTCGCTGCCGGTCGTCATCCTCTATTCCTTCTTCGTGGATTATTACGTGTCCTCGATGACGGGTGCGGTGAAGGAGTAGCCAGATGCGGCGGCATCGGCTCAGCCGAAGCCGATCGCCCTGAGCAGCGCCACGCAGACGACGCCGGTGGCGACAGCGACCAGCATCGGCAAACGCAGGGCAGCTAGTGCGGTAACCGCACAGGCGGCGCTCTCTGCGATACCTGTCGCAAAAGCGGTCGGCGCCACCACGGCCATGAGCACGGCGGGCGGTATGGATTCGATCGCCTTGCGCCTGCTGCCGTCCAGCGACACATACCGCAGCAGAAAGAGCCCGCTGACACGCGTCAGGATCGTCGCAGCCGCCATGGCCAGAATGGCGAGCAGGGTCTGCAGGTCGAACGTCATGGCGTCACCTCCAAGCGGCGCATACCGCTGAAGGTCGCGGCCGCGACACCGGCGAGAGCGCCGGCCGCGACGTACCAGACGCCGGGTACGAAGTGGTGGGTCAGCACGGCCGCTGCCGCGCTCGCAAGCAGAATGGCGCCAGTCTCTCGTCCTTTCCAGAATCCCATGACGAGCACGATGAAAACGGCAGGAAAGGCAAAATCCAGCCCAAGCGCTGCGGGATCGCCGAGAAAAGCGCCGAGCGTGGCGCCCGCCAGCCCGGAAAGAACCCATGCCAGATAGAAGGGCGCTGCCAGCCCGGCAAACCATGCCGCCTTCAGCCTCGCCACACCGGCGCGGAATTCCGCCATTGCCCAGATTTCGTCGGCCAGAAAAAGCACCGAGAGATAACGGGCGCGCGGTGAAAACGCCTGCATCTTTGTGACGATCGATGCTCCCATCAATACGTGGCGGATATTGACGAGAAGGGCTGCGAAACCGAGGCTCGTCCAGGAGGCGGGATGCGTCCAGATATCCATCGCCACGAATTGCGAACCGCCGGCAAAGACGAGCGCGCTCATCAGCCCGGTTTCCAGCGGCGAGAGCCCCTTCGTTGCGGCGACGGCGCCGAAGACAAGCCCAATCGGAATGACGGCGGCAACGAGTGGCGCGATCGCCCGCATTCCGCCTGAAAACTCCGCCCAGATTTCATTGTTGTGCACGTTCAAACCTCCGCTTGATGCCGAGGTCATAGAGCCGGGCCGAACGGACGTCTTGAACGAAAGTGATTATCGCGCCCGATACTGGCCGGGCGTTAATCCGGTACGGGCCTTGAAGTGCCTGGTGAAATGCGCCTGGTCGGCAAAACCGCATTCCAATGCGACCTCTGCCGGCAACTCGCCGGCCTGCAGCCTGCGGCGCGCGCTCCTGATGCGGATATCGGTAAGGAAGGCGTGCGGCGTGATATGGAATTCCTTGCGGAAGGCGCGGATCAGATGCGCGCGGCTGAGCCCGGCAACCGCGGCGAGCTCCTCCAGACCCAGATCGGTCGCGTAATGCTGCGTCAGGTAATCCCGCGCCCGCCGAACCGCTGAACGCTCCGCGGTATCGGTCGGCACGATGATCGAACTTCCATGCTGGCGAAACATCGCGTCAAGCACCAGGAACATGCTCTGGCTGGTCTCCAGCGCCCCGGCTCCCGCCTCCAAGGTCCGGTGCGCACCAAGAAACGCCGCGGCCAGTTTGGGATCATGCAGGATCTGCTTGCCGAAGGCCGGCGTGCCGTGAAAGACGCGGCCGGTGATATCCTCCAGTATTTCGCGAAACAGCGACAGGTCGGGATAGATCATGCGATAGCGATAGCCGCCATCGGTCGGCGCGCCGTCATGCGTCTCGCCCGGATTGATCAAATAGAGATCGCCGGGGCCGGAGGCCTCGCGGGCGCCGCAGATCGTGGCAATCTGGCTGCCGCTCTCGATGGCGCCGATGCTGAACGTATCATGGGCGTGCGGCGCGAACTCATGCGTCAGGAAGGTCGCGCTCAGGCATTCCATGCCGCCGAAGCGCGGATCGCGCCAAAAGCGCGTCGTCTCCGCTCCTGCGAGCGGCATGGCTTCGGTCGCCTGTTCCTGTGAAATGCTCTGCATCGGGCGGATATAGCAGTTTTTCCCCGACGCTTCTTGAACAAAAGTGATCAGCGAAACTGACCCTTTCGCCTTCGAAGCGTCGGCAACACATTCGCAACCGATCGGCAAAAGATAGCCGTCTTCCGGAAGAGTTGAGCTCGAGTTATGCCGCGTTCAGCCGCTCGGCGCTCACCGGCATGCCCATATGAAAGCCTTGGACACGATCAATGCGAAGATCCTTGAGCAGGGACAATTGTGCGGCAGTTTCGACGCCCTCCACCAGGATCGTATTCCCACGATTGCGGATGAGAGAGATCATGTCCTGAAGCATCGTCAATCCGCGTGGGTCGGAGCAATCGTGCAGGAAGGTTCGATCGACCTTGACCGTCTGAAACTCGATCGCCCTCAGCCAAGAGAGCCCCGCGAAGCCGCAGCCGAAATCGTCAAGCCAAATTTCGACGCCGAGAGCCCGCAGGTCGGCAACGCATTTCAGCACCTCCGACTGCATATCCATGTCCAGGCCTTCGGTGACTTCCAGGGCCAGCCGCGACCCGCTGACCCCGCACCGTGCAAGAATATCACCGACACTCGCAGCGAAGCCGGGGGAGCGCAGCTGTATCGGCGACACGTTGACGCTGACGGTAGCCATCCGATCTGTCATCAGTATATCGCGGCATGCCGTCTCGATCGCCCACTTACCCAATTCGAGGATAGCGCCCGTTCGCTCCGCAACCGGAATGAACGTTCTCGGCGAAACCGCGGTGCCATCGGGCATCCTGAGGCGCATCAAAGCCTCGACAGCTTTTGCTCTCTCATTCGTCAGGTCGAAGATCGGTTGGTAAACGAGCGAGACCAGTTTGCGGTCAATGGCGGCCGTCAGCAGCGGGACGAGTTTACCGGCGTTGTCGTCGGGGCGAGGCAACGAGGGATCAAACCGACGAATGCAGTTTCGGCCGCTTGCTTTGGCATTGTAGAGAGCAAGATCGGCTTCACGCACTATCCGCTCAACTTTCTCTCCAACGTCCTCGCGGGTGAAAGCGACGCCAATGCTGACGGTGACGATCGGGCTGTCATCTGGTCGCTCGTCATGAGCAATCGCAAGAAACTCGACTTCCATTCTGATCTTTTCGGCGAGACTCATTGCAATCGAGGGAGTTTCGGCCGGCATGACCACGATAAACTCCTCGCCGCCGTACCTGCCGATCATGCCACCCGACGATTCTACCACCGCCTTCAGCACATTGGCGACGACAGTCAGGCATCGGTCGCCTTCCTGGTGCCCGTAGCGATCATTGAAGCGTTTGAAGAAGTCGACGTCGATGAGGAACACGACAAAGTCGCGGCCTTCGTCCTTCCAGGCGGCCCAGCATTCGTCGAGTCGCCGATCGAGCGCACGCCGGTTGCTTATGCCTGTCAGGTAGTCGGTATTCGAAAGCTCGAGCAGCGACCTTCCGCGTTCGGACGCTTCCCAGTGCTGATAGCGGGCCTCCGCCGCGTTCAGTAACACGTTTCGGCGCTCGACATTCAATCGCCAATTGATGGAAGACGTGAAGACAAAGCAGGAAACGTAGAACATCCCGAAGGCAAGCTTGTAGATTTGACTTGACGGAAAATACGCCTCGATCGTCACGAAAAATGCGCAGAGCACGAAGCTTGACGTGATCACCGACAGCCGAAACGGGAAACTGAAAAAGAGATTGGCGCCCATCATGAAGATGGCGCCGAAAATCATGTAGTAAGACATGGCAGTGACGTCACGGGTGCCGATCGCCGGGCAAAGCCAGGCCAAATAGCCCGCAAGCAGCGCAAGGGCGCATGTGATGTCCAGCCAGACGGTTTTCGCTTTCGCCAGTCGCAAGACTTCAAAAGCCAGCAGCGCCATCGCCGCGACGACGAATCGCGCGGTGATCGTCGCAGGCGCAACGTCGGGGATAAGCCACCGGTCGGGAAGTGCGAAGGACACATAAACGGAGACTGCGATCCAAAGACCATGCCGTGAGCTTTGCCTTCTGATAGCATCATTTTCGACTTCCAGAGATTTGCAAGCCTCGGAAAATGAAAAGCTGTCGGTTGATTCATCACGCCGCACAGTAGGGTACGCCGCGCTCATGTAACGATGCCAGCCCGGCCACGATCTACCGAAAATAAACTGCAAGCCATGCTTCGGCGCCCTCCAAAATTTCGTTCGGCAACCTGCAACGGGTTGGTCTTGTTATTTAACATTCGTAGAGAAGCAGGCTCCCACCCGCAACAGTAGAATTACCCTTATCCCGTGTAGATTCCAGTCGCATCCTATTTCGAGGTTGATTATGCTTAACGCTAGGTCAAGGGGTCTCGAAATGGCACGAAGTCTTGTCTTGGATGGTGAAAGTCTCGTCGCGCCCGGTGAAATTCGTCGGGCGGCAAGGAGGTTTGCTGCGCCGAAGCCCGGCGAGCTTGTTGTTGCCAAAGCCGAGCTTGCCCTCAGCCTTGACGTGTCGATGCGTCAATTCAAATCCGGCGTCGAGCCTGGCGTGATAATCGAGCGTCTCACCGACGCCCTGCATCAGTTGCGGCGCCGCTTTCACGCCGACGTGTGGGACGTCATCGTTCCGATCGCGCAATCTCATCCGGTTGCTCACTATCTGCATCAGGATCCATTGACCCGCTGGTCGTTCGAAAAGCCGCGCGGCTATTCCGGCGACGCACGTCTTCTCGACTTCATCTACGGCAGGCCTGAGATCGAGGACGCAGTCGCCTCATCAAGCCACTTGGGACGTTCGATTTACGCCTATACCCGAAATGCTTCGTCATCCGTGGCGGTAAGGGAGCGTCGAGATATTCTGGCGCGCCGCGTCGACCAAATCGCTTCGGTTCAGCCTGGTTCCACCGAAATCCTGGCCATCGCGTCGGGGCATCTTCGGGAAGGGCCTTTGTCGCGCGCGCTCGGCACCGGTTCGATCAAACGCTGGGTAGCTTTGGATCAGGACCCAATGAGCGTTGGAACCGTGGCCCGCGATTTCGCCGGCACGTCCGTCGAGGCTGTGAACGGTTCGGTCAAATCCCTGCTGGGGGGAAGGCAAGCGCTGGGAATGTTCGATTTCGTCTATGCGGCAGGGCTCTATGACTATTTGCCGGACGCGGTCGCCGTCAAACTGACCAGAAAGTGCCTCGGTATGCTTAAGCCCGGCGGGACATTCCTGTTCGCCAACTTCTCCCCGGAAACGGACGTCGATGGTTATATGGAGACGTTCATGAACTGGGCGCTGCTGTTGCGGTCAGAACGCGAAATGGGCGCGATCGCCCATGAAAGCGTGAGAGGGACAGATGCGGAGGTGTCTGTTTGGTCCGGTTCAAACCGCAGCATTGTCTACTGTGAAATCGAGAGAAAGTCCTAGGCCCGCAGTTGGCCGACATGCAGATGCGTATGAGCGAGTTGGCGCACGCGAGGAGCATGGATGCCTTGGAGAACGCCCCAGAAGATTTGCCATTGCTCTTTAAGTTCCGAATAACTGCCAGATAGCCGGCAATAGCTATCGCGAACCTCGCAGCGGAAGCGGGCCATGGCCGCGAGGGAAGTTATTGCCCCTTGCCGCCGCGCTGCTCCCGGATGAAGGAACTTCCCGCGCCAGGTCTTTACAGCTAACATGTTAGTCTGCTAGATCTGATCCACCAGATGGGGGAGGAATGATTTTGCCACCAAAATTCGGGCTTTCTGTCGCCCTTGCCACGCCGTTTGACAGCAACAGCGAGATCGCCCTCGATGCGATGATTGCTCAGGGGCGGCGGTGCCTGGCGGCTGGCTGCGGCAGCGTGACATTGTTCGGGACCACGGGCGAGGGCTCCTCCATCGGAAGCCGGGAACGCGAGCGCGTGCTCGCAGCCTTCCTGGATGCAGGGATCGCGGCAGAGGAGATCATCGTCGGCGTGCTGGTCGACTCGGTCGAGGATGCGGCGACGCAGGCGGGTCATGCCCTTTCGCTCGGAGCGAGGAATATCCTGCTGGCTCCGCCGTCCTATTTCAAAAATGTCGGTGACGACGGCGTCTTCCAGTGGTTTGCGGCCGTCTTCGCCATATTGGGCGATCGGGCGCGGGACATCATCGTCTACAATATTCCCTCCATCACAATGGTTCCACTGACCGTGTCGCTGATCGGCCGCTTACGGACCGCCTTTCCGAACATCGTCACAGGCGTCAAGGATTCTTCCGGCGACTGGCCCTTCACGGAAAGCCTGCTCAAGACACATGGCGACCTCATCATCCTGATCGGCGACGAGCGTCATCTCGCCAGGGGCGTTCGGCTGGGCGGCCAAGGCGCGATCTCGGGCATGGCGAATTTTGTACCCCGCTACGTCAAGCTGATGGCCGAAGACGGCAAGGACGATCCCCGCATCGAGGCATTCGTGGACGAACTGCTCAAATATCCGGTCGTGCCAGCCGTGAAGGCCATGGTGGCACACCAGACCTCGGATGAAATCTGGCTTGCGGTTCGTCCGCCGCTCGTTTCAATATCCGGCGAGGGGCAGGCCCAACTCGCCCGCGCTTTCGACAGTCTTTTCCGGTCGAAAGCAGCATAGGTCGGACATGGTGCTGGAGGAGGCGATGGACGGTACGGACGAGCAGCCGACGCTGCGGGAAAAGGCCTATGCAAGTTTCACGCGCCACCTTCTTGCGCGTGGCGTGCGTCCCGGCCAGTTCGTTTCGCAGCGCCGTCTCGTGGAATTGACGGGATTGACGCTCGGCGCCATCCGCGAGCTCATCCCGAGGCTCGAAGCCGAAGGGCTGATCAAGACCGTGCCGCAGCGGGGCTTGCAGATCGCCCACATCGACTTGAACCTCATTCGCGAAGCGTTCCAGCTGCGTGTGTTCCTGGAGAAGGAGGCCGTAGCGCTCTTCACCCGCTCTGCCTCGGACGAGACGATCGCCGGGTTGTTGAAGCAGCATCGCGATATTGCCGACGCCATTCGAAACGGCGATGGCTCGCACGAATTGGAGCTACGCGCCCAGGCGGTCGACTGGGGCATGCACGATTCCTTTATCGATGCCCTTGGAAATACCATCATTTCGAACGCCTACCGCGTGAACTCAATCAAGATGCGGCTGATCAGCCAGGATCGCTTTCGCATCGACGGTCACGTCGGGCCCGTCATGGGTGAGCATCTGAAAGTGCTCGAAGCAATCGAACGTCGATCGGCGGAGGATGCCGTCAACAGCCTTGTCGCACACATCAATCACGCAAGGGATCGTGCGCTCAGGATCTAATCGGGAATGAACAGCCGGGGATGAGGAGATCGCCGGCATAACGAGGAGGATCAACATGCCATCATTCTTCAATCCGACGCGACGCGGTTTTCTGGCGGGGACGGCCGCGCTTGGGGCCAGCAGCATGCTCGGCATGCGGCAGGCTGCTGCTGCCGTCGACTGGAAGCGCTTCGCCGGCACCACACTCGAAGTCAATCTGGTCAAGAGCCCACGCAGTGAGATCCTGACCAAGTACCTGCCCGAGTTCGAGGAACTCACCGGCATCAAGGTCAATGCGGAAGCAACCCCTGAACAGCAGCAGCGCCAGAAAACGACGATCGAGCTGAGCTCCGGCAAGCCGAGCTTCGACGTCGTGCACATGAGCTACCACGTCCAGAAACGCCAGTTCGAAAAGGGCGGCTGGCTTGCCGATATCAGCGGCTTTCTGAAGGATCCGGCTCTGACCGATCCGTCGCTCACTGAAAGCGATTTTGCGGAAGCTGGCCTCGCCTTCGCCAAGGATGCAGACGGCGTTCTGCGTTCGCTGCCTTTTTCAGTCGACTACTGGATCATCTACTGGAACAAGGCTCTGTTCGAGAAGAAGGGACTTGCCTACCCATCGACCTTCGACGAGCTGGCAAGTGCAGCCGAAGCGCTGACCGATCCTTCGACCAACACCTACGGCTTCGTCGCCCGCGGCCTGAAGAACGCCAACACCCCGGTCTGGACGACGTTGCTGCTCGGCTACGGTTCGAGCCCGCTCGGCCCGGACGGCAAGCTGCGTACGACATCGCAGGAAGCAGTCGATGCCGCAAAGCTTTACCAGAAGCTGATGACCAAGACCGCCCCTCCCGGCGTCTCCGGCTTCAACTGGGCCGAAGCACAGTCGGCCTTCCTGCAGGGCAAGATCGGCATGTGGCTGGATGGCGTCGGCTTTGCGCCGCCGATCGAGAATCCGGAAAAATCGCGTGTCGTCGGCCAGGTCGGCTATGGCATCATGCCGAAAGGCCCGAAGGCGCAAGCCGCGGGAACCTTCGGCGACGGCCTTGGTGTCGTCGCGGCAAGCCAGAAGAAGGAAGCAGCCTACCTCTTCTGCCAATGGGCAATTTCGCACGACATGGGGGCTCGCCTGCTGCAGGCCGGCGCCGGCGTTCCTTTCCGCCAGTCCGTTCTTGAGGATGCAAAGGTCCGCGAAGGTGTCAAGATGCCCGGCGCATGGCTGGATGCGGTCGCCGGCTCCGGCAAGATATCGCAGCTCGCGCTGCCGGTCATCATTCCGGTCACCGAGTTCCGCGACATCTATGGCGTCGGTCTCACCAACATGATCGGCGGCGCCGACCCGGAAACCGAGCTGAAGGCGGCAACGGCCCAGTTCGAACCCGTGCTGGCGAAAAGCGAGGGATAATGGCTTCGGCGAGCATCGAAACGGCCGCAGCGGCCAAGGCCGCCTCCAAAGGAAGGGGCAAACCGGATCGGTTTGCTCCCAACTACTGGCCCTTTGTCATCCCGGCGCTGATCGTCATATCAGCCGTCATCGTTTTTCCATGGGTCTTTACCCTGTGGATGAGCGTCAACAGCTGGACGCTCGGGCAATCGCAAATCTTTGCGGGGCTGGACAATTATGCCCGCCTGGCAGTCGATATGCGTTTCTGGGAGTCGCTCTGGCACACGGTGCTCTATACTGTCCTCTCCGTGGCGGCGCCCCTGTTTCTGGGGACGCTCGCCGCGCTGATCTTCGATGCCCAATTTCCGCTGCGCGGGCTCCTCCGTGGTATATTCGTGATGCCGATGATGGCGACGCCTGTCGCCATCGCGCTGGTGTGGACGATGATGTTCCATCCGCAGCTCGGCGTTCTCAACTATCTCCTGTCCTTCATCGGCATTGGACCGCAGGAGTGGATCTATAATCAGAGCAGCGTCATCCCCTCGCTGGTCCTGGTCGAAACCTGGCAATGGACTCCGCTCGTCATGCTGATCGTGCTCGGCGGCCTAGCGGCGGTTCCGCGCGAGCCCTATGAAAGTGCTGAGATTGACGGTGCGAATGTCTGGCAGAAATTCCGCTATCTGACGTTGCCGATGATTGCGCCATTTCTGATGATCGCGGTGATCATCCGCAGCATTGACGCGGTGAAGAGCTTCGACATTATCTACGCCATGACCCAGGGCGGCCCGGGCACGGCCTCCGAAACGATCAATATCTACCTCTACAACACCGCCTTCGCTTACTACGATATTGGCTATGGCTCGGCCATGGCGGTCGTCTTTTTCATCCTGATCGTGCTGCTCTCCTTCGTCCTTCTGATGGTTCGGCAGCGAGCGAACTGGTCCAATGCGGAGGGACGCTGATGAAGCGCAAGACGCTCGACCGCATCGGACTGCTGTTCGTCGCTTTGGTGATGATCTCGCCGGTCATTCTGTTTTTCCTCTGGATGATCTCGCTGTCGCTGAAATATGAAATCGACAATGGCGCCTATCCACCGATCTTCATTCCGGAGCGTTTCGCCTGGACGAACTACCTGAAGGTCTTCGAGGAGAACAACTTCTTCCTTTATCTCTGGAATTCGCTGCTGGTGACAGGCAGTGCCACACTTCTGGCGCTCGTGATCGGCGTGCCCGCCGGCTACGGCATTGCGCGCCTGAAGGCGGAGAAGTCGGCGATGGTCATCATGATCGCGCGCATGACGCCGGGCCTGTCCTTCCTGATCCCGCTCTTCCTGCTGTTCCAATGGCTGAACCTGCTCGGCACGCTGATGCCGCAAATTATCATCCATCTCGTGGTCACCGTGCCGATCGTCGTCTGGATCATGATCGGCTATTTCGAAACGACGCCGATGGAGCTGGAAGAGGCGGCAAGCATCGACGGCGCCACACCCTGGCAGGTCTTCCGCCTGGTCGCCTTGCCGATTGCAAGACCCGGCATCGTCGTCGCCTTCATCCTGTCGGTGATCTTCTCGTGGAACAATTTCGTCTTCGGCATCGTGCTCGCCAGTCGCGAGACGCGCACACTTCCCGTCGCCGTCTATAACATGCTCTCCTTCGAACAGGTCAGCTGGGGGCCGCTTGCAGCGGCGGCGTTGATCGTTACCTTGCCCGTGCTGATCTTGACCGTGTTTGCGCAACGGCAGATCGTGGCAGGGCTGACGGCCGGAGCCGTCAAGTGAACGGGCGAGACGACGATTGACCACTTCTTCCGACTTCAATCCGCCCCGCCGCGTCCTGTGTGTCGGCGCGGCGGTTCTGGACACGCTATTTCGTGTCCGTGCATTGCCCGCCGGCCAGGGCAAGATCCTGCCCTATGAGATGCTGCAGGTTGCCGAAGGCATGGCGTCGAGTGCGGCCTATGCCATCGTCCGGCTTGGCGGCGCTGCCAGCCTCTGGGGTGCGGTCGGCAACGATGCCGCCGGCGAACGCATCATTGCCGACCTCGGCAAGAGCGGCATCGATACGAGCGAGATGCTGCGGATAGACGGCGCCCGATCGGCCGTCTCGACGATCCTCGTCGATGATCAGGGCGAACGGCTGATCGTGCCCTTCTACGATGCGCGGCTGCACGATACGGTCAGGCAGGTGACCGAACGCGACGTCTCATCCTTCGACGCGGTGCTCGTCGACGTCCGATGGCCAAAGCTTGCATTGGCAACTTTGTCAGCAGCGCGAGAGGCGGGCATACCGGCCATTCTCGACGGCGATGTTGCGGGCGGGGGCATCATCGAGATGCTTGCGCCGGCGGCCAGTCACATCGTGTTTTCGCAGCCGGCCGCCGAGCGACTTGCCGGAACGGCAGGTCTCGTCGAAAGCGTCGGCCTGCTGAAGCGGAAATTCGAACATGCTTTCATCAGCGTGACCGCCGGCGAAACCGGCTGCCTGTGGTTCGATGAACCAAGCGGCAACATCCGTCATCTTGCCGCGCCGAAGGTGAGAGCGGTCGACACACTTGCAGCAGGAGACATCTTCCACGGCGCTTTCGCTCTGGCGATCGCCGAAGGCCTGACGATCGAAGAAACGATGCGCTTGTCGTCGATGGCCGCAGCTCTCAAATGCCAAGTCTTCGGGGGACGTACCGGCGCGCCGACCAGAGCCGACGTCTGCGACGCCGTGCGAGATTGGAACGTCCGCGTTTCCTGAGGGCGAACTGTTAGACGCGGGACGATCGGATGGCTAGCCTATGGATGTCGTTGCGACATAGCTTCGAGTCCCCCGTTCAAGGACTAGCTGCGGGTCGCGATAGCCACCGCTGCGCCTCCCATGCAAAAAGCAGCACTCCGGTTAATCATAGTCATCGCCCTCGGCGATCTCAGGGCCATTCGCACCCGGGTGCCCGCGAGAGCGAAGGGGTACTGGGCAACGGCGAGGATCACGGCGGTCATGACAAGCAGCAGGGTGATATCCAAGCCTGATAGCGCGTTCACGTCCACGACTGTCGGCAGAATGGACACGTAGAACAACACCGATTTTGGATTGCCCAGTGTCACCAGAATGCCGGAGGCGAACACGCCGCCTGCGGTGGAGGGTCCATGCTGCGGCTGCAGCGAGTTGGGAGCGATCCAAAATTGATAGGCGAGCCAGCAGAGATAGACGACGCCAGCCCATTTGATGACGACTAGCAACGTAGTGAAGGTTGCTGCGATATAGGCAAGCCCTGCCAGTGCGGCCGAAAGATAGATCACGTCGCCAACCACCATGCCGGCAGTCATCCATGCAGCCTTGCGATAGCCTGAGTGCAGCGCCTGCGCGACGATGGCAACGATCTGCGGTCCCGGTATGATCGCGGCAATGGCCAACGCGCCGGAATAGGCCAAAAAACCGGAAAGCGTCATCACAAGCTCCAACAAAACTTTGCAAATTAGTATTCAGATTATCGGACGAAAGCCAATGGCTAGTGGAACTTGCCGCCGGCGCCCGGAAAGCGCTGTCCGTCGTCAAGACGTCGCTTGTTTAGGCGCAACTAGGCAGAGACCAAACCGCTTGTTCTCATGACGGACGGGCAGCTTGAGCACTCAGATCGCTGTCCGCGGCCCGAGTGTCCCGAATACCGCCCTGTCATCCCGTGTTCCAGTCGAGGTTTTCGCGACCAATAACCCCTTCAGAAGTGATCGAAGAGGTCCGCCGGGGATCTTGTCTGGCTCCCCGGCCTCACTATCTCAGTTATGTCCTCGAACCTGGAGAACTCGAGATGGAAAATCTGCCAATAGCACGGATCGCTGTCCATGACGTCGAAATCCTGCCGCCCGAGCGGGAAGACAACAAACGGGCCGGCTTCCAATGTCTGTGCTGTGGGCGACCCGCTCAGGCCTTCGACGACGACGGCTGCGGCATCTGCGACGAATGTCTGGCACCATCAGTGATTGGTGGGATTTCTGGAATCGGCGTCCGTTTTCAGATGACCGAAATCCAGGAAGCTGGTCGGCTACTGCTAGACGCGGACGAAACCAGAATCAAACGGCCGCCCTCGAAGTACACCGGAGATGGCTCGAGGAGTAGCGTAGGAATCAGGCTGAGGCAGTCTCGGCCGATTCCGCGGCGACCGCGCTAGAGGCGCTCAACTTCGCTCGCCCTGATCACGATCTCTTCCTGCTCGAGCGCGAGTTCCAGCTCCTTCCGAAAAGCCGCCCACCACGCCCGATCAAGATTGTTGGTCATCACTTCAACGACGACAATCCTGTCCCAATCGACGTCGCCTTCGTTTTTCCAGAGACCCTCCGCAGGGGCGTTGACATGCATCGTGACGCCGCCAAAGATTTCGGTCAATTTGTGGCTGATCGGCTCCAGGATAGAACCGGCATCGTTCCCAACGGGGAGAAGCACCTTGACCAGATAGCTCATGAAGCGCCTCGCAAAAGGGTCATGCGGTGCCATGCTTCGGACGTGCGAGCTGCCTCTCCAGGTCTCTCTTCTTCTCCCCGTCGACGGCGCCACGTTTGTTTCGTATGGCTGCGATTTCATCGTCGGATGCATTGATCGGCGTGCCGGATCCGTCGGGATTGCCGCTTCCCGAGCGATCGATGGTTTCGTCCTTGGCTCGGTCGCCGACTCGGTCCGCAATTTTCGACATTGGATGTCCTCCTTCTCCGAAACCAACTTCATTGAAAGTGAGGAGTTCCGCCAAAGCTGGAGTTCCGATGCCGGCAGAGAATTTGGGGAAGGAGAAACGATGAGGTGGGGACGATCGCCGCGACGCAGAAGTTCGCTTCCTTTCCACCGCCGCGATCAGGAATCCGCTCGCAAAAGCGGTGATGCACCCAAGGTGACGACCATATACTCGATGAAGTCCCGAACACGGTGTGGCAAGGGTCCGCCACCGACGTAAACGGCGTGAACCAGTTCCAGATCGCCCGGATTATATTCTTCGAGCAGCGGAACAAGCCGTCCCGTCGCAATCTCATCGGCCACATGAAACAGACCGAGCCTGGCAATGCCGGCACCAGCCAGTGCCATCTGTTTCATCGTCTCGCCGTTGTTCACGATAATGCTCCCCTTGACGGGTTGCGCGACGTCCTGGCCGCCGCAACGAAACGGCCAGGAAGGTCTTGCGCGCCGGAAATTGAATGTCAGGCAGTCGTGATGCTCAAGATCCGCCGGAGTGATCGGGGAACCGCAGCGCACCAAGTAGTCGGCTGATGCGCAGACCACCCGTCGACTCTGCCCCAGCTTGCGAGCGATCAGCCCACTGTCCGGCAGGTCGCCCATACGGATGGCGACGTCGGTTTTTTCCGCAACCAGATCGACAATGCCGTCGGTGAAGCTGAGATCGACGATCAAATCCGGATTGCGTGCGATGAAATCAGGAATA
The DNA here is from genome assembly GCF_003985125.1 of Rhizobium phaseoli. Classification (GTDB taxonomy): domain Bacteria; phylum Pseudomonadota; class Alphaproteobacteria; order Rhizobiales; family Rhizobiaceae; genus Rhizobium; species Rhizobium phaseoli. The sequence continues at coordinate 7,985 of NZ_ML133587.1, read as the reverse complement.
ACCGGTGCGACGAACATGGTCCCGAAGGGGATTGTCGTGTTGATCCTCAGCCGGCCGCGAACCGCTCCTCCAGCAGCCGCCTGATCGGCGTCATTCAGCTCCTGCAGAATCTTCAGGGCGGCATGGTGATAGGCCTCGCCCTCCTCCGTCAGTGTCAGAGCGCGGGTCGTCCGTACCAGAAGGCGCGTGCCCAGCCTCGCTTCCAGGCGTGCAATCAGTTTGCTGACTGCCGACGGAGTGATGTCGAGATTGCGGGCGGCGGCTGAGAAACCACCGTCCTGTACAACGCGCGCGAACACTTCCATCTCACCGGAACGCTCCATCACAATAGGCGGCATTGATGACCCTCATTCACAGGTGCATGTCTCTCGCAGGCAATAGTTCCTCGCCTTGCTTAATCATAAATTCTCTCCAGCAACAATCTGGAGAAAAGACATGGATCTGCAACTCACCGCAAAAACCGCCCTCGTTACTGGCGCCACGGCAGGCATTGGGTTGGAAATCGCCCGTGCGCTTGCGCTTGAAGGCGCGCGCGTCATCATCACAGGACGCGAGCGCGCCAAGCTCGACAGCGCGATCGCGGCCGTCAGGACATCGGGGGGAGGGGAGATCAGCGGCGTTCTCGCCGACGCCGCCAGCGCAGAGGGTGCTGCGATCATCGCCGAGGCCGCACCTTCGGTCGATATCCTCGTCAATAATCTCGGGATTTACGAAAGCAAGGCCTTCGGCGACATCACGGATTCAGACTGGAGCCACCTGTTCGAGGTCAATGTCATGAGCGGCGTGCGTCTGTCACGGGCGTATCTTCCCGGGATGCTGGAACGCAACTGGGGCCGCATTGTCTTCATTTCCAGTGAATCGGGCCTCGCCATTCCCCAGGATATGATCCACTACGCGACCACCAAGACGGCTCAGCTGTCGGTCTCGCGTGGATTGGCGCAGCTGACCCGCGGCACCAATGTCACGGTCAATTCCGTGCTGCCGGGACCGACTCGTTCGGAAGGCATCGAGACCTTCCTGCGCAGTCAGGCAAGCGATCCATCCGCGCCAATCAAGCAGATCGAGGCTGAATTCTTCGCCACGGCTCGCTCGGCTTCGATCCTGCAGCGCATGGTCGAAGCGGAAGAAGTGGCAAACCTCGTCGCCTACCTCGCCAGCCCCCGCTCATCCGCCACGAACGGCGCGGCTCTGCGCGCCGAGGGCGGTCTCGTCAACACCATCGCTTGAGAGAGGCGTATCCATGTCGAATGTACCTCTAACCATCATTGCTATCACCACGGCAAAGCCCGGCAAGGAGGCGGCTCTGGGTGCCGCCCAGGAAAAGCTCGTCGCAGAGACGTTGATTGAGGACGGCTGCCTTCGTTACGAGTTGCATCAGTCGCTCGATGATGGACGCGTTCGCGTCTTCGTCGAGAGTTGGGCAAGCGAACAGCAATGGCGCGCGCATATGGAGGGTGCCGCCATGCAACGATTTCAGGCGAGCGGCGTCGGCGAATATTTTGCCGACTTCGCACTGCATCGGTTGACCAAGGTCACTGGGTGAGTTGCTTCCCCTCGAACGCGCCGGCTTTTCCACAGGACTTAAACTGGCGCGATTGCCTTAGGCCGCGATTGCAGACAAGTCTCTGAGCGAAGCTTGAGTGCTAAGGCGACCCGAACATGTACGATATCGTTCTTCTTTTCCTCGCCGGCTTGTTGGCAGGCAGCATGAACGCGTTGGCGGGGGGCGGGTCTTTCGTGTCCCTGCCTGCGCTGATATCGGTCGGAGTGCCGTCGGTTTCCGCAAACGCGACGAGCACTTTAGCCTTGTTTCCCGGCGGCCTGGCGAGCTCGTGGGTCTATCGTGATGGCGTTCAGAGTGTGTGCGGCATCAATGTCCCGGCCATTGCTATCGTGACGGTGTCGGGCGGCGTGGCCGGAAGCGTCTTATTGCTTCTGACCCCATCCAGGATTTTCGACGGTCTCCTGCCATGGCTTTTGCTGGTGGCGACGATGATGCTGGCTGCAGGTCCAAGGCTCAGTGTCAAGCTTCGGACGCAAGCGCACCCAAATGCTTTGGCCTTCGCAACGGTTCAGTTTTTTCTCGGTCTTTATGGCGGCTATTTTGGCGGCGCAGTTGGCCTTATGATGCTGGCGGCATGGAGCGTGCTTGGGGGCGGGGAGATCAAGAGCCTCAATCCGACAAGAATGGTGATGGTAACCGCCGCAAACGCGGTCGCCGTAGTGGTCTTCGTGCTGGCCGGGGCAATCGTCTGGCAACAGTGCATTTCCATGACGTTCGGAGCCGTTATTGGCGGCTGGATCGGAGCTCACGTCGGACGCAGGTTGCCATCACCGATCGTCCGGATGCTAACACTCGCGGTCGCCCTGTTGACGACTGCGGTGTTCTTTTCGCGGGCTTATCTTTGAGCCGAGGTCCGGCACCTGGACGAACTACGTGCCTTTCACTCGGGATCGGAAGCGTCTGATGCGAGCGCGGCTGCCACAGCTCGCGTCGGAGCACCACACTCGTCGCCCGCTCTTCGAATGATCAATGAATAGCCACCCGCAATTACTGCCCTTGCACTCACGCACTGCTCGCCGCCGATCGCGCTCCATCAACAGATCGACCGCCTTGATCGCAAAGAGCTGAACCAGCTGGGAAAGGTCGTCAAAGGGCGAGGTCCACGCATAACCAGCTTCATTTGCGACGAGGACCTGTTGGGCTCGGCCACGTCGTGCCCAATCCTCCACCAGGCGAAGATCTGCGACCGGATGGGGCTCTGCGGCATCCTCTGAAAGGAAGAGTCGGTACATCGATTCACGCAGCGCGAGAGCGTCTGCCAACGCTGCGGCGGCCTTCGACGGATTATCTTCCGCCTGCTTGCGAAGACACGCCACCGCTTGCTGATCGACAAGGTCTAGCCGGTCGGCCAGAACAACCAGGTCTGCGAATGACCGCAGAAAATCCGGCCCCCAGCGGCCACGCCTGCTGTCGACGGTATTAGTGAAGTCGAGGGCCGGATGACCGCCGCTCAGGCGCATGTCAGCTGTCGAGGTGGCCATGCCTGGAACAACTCCCTCAGAGACAAGTTGTAACGGTATAAAATGGGTTTAACCGTTACATTAGCAAGGCCGGAACATGTCGTCTAAGCGCAATCTACTGAAATTTTTCGTCTTATGCTTCGTTTGGGGGCTGACCTGGATTGCCGTCAAAATTGGCGTAGAGACGGTGCCACCGATAATGTTTGCAGCAACGCGGTTCATCGTGGCGGGTGGCGTGTTCCTCGCATTGGCGTGGGCGAGAGGTCAAAGGAAAGGCCTCAGCAAGGCGGATACGATACGCCTGGTCATCGTCAGTCTGCTGATGATCACGCTCTGCTACGGGCCCTTGTTCTGGGGCATGCAGTTCGTACCTTCCGGAACCGCGGCTGTGCTCGAGATGTCGCTCACGCCACTTGCGCTTCTCGCATTCGGAATTGCCATGGGCGAAGAGAGTTGGAATGGCCTTCGCGCGCTGGCGATGCTGCTCGGAGCTTTTGGCCTTGGTCTCCTTTTCGCGCCGTCCGTCGATCTGACAGGGATTGGAAAAGGGATGCCATTGGTCGGGCTCATCGCCATCGCCTGGGCGGCGATTTCGTCGGCCTGGGGATCCGTGCTGGCAAAACCTCTGATATCAAACTACGGCAGCGCGCCTGTTTCCGGGTTCACGACGACGGTCGGCGGTACCGTGTTGCTGATTGCCTCGCTGGCAATAGAGCCTCGCTCGGCCGAGAGCCTGGTCACGCTCTGGGAATGGCAAGCGGTTGCCGGCTGGCTCTTTCTCGTCATCTTCGGTTCGCTGCTCGGCTACAATATCTATATGCAACTCTTGCGGGACATCGGCCCCGCAAGAGCGGGCAGCTTTGCTTTCGTGTCCCCTGCCATCGCGGTATCAGTCGGCGTGATCTTCGCCAATGAGCCGGCTGACCCGCAGAGGTTCATCGGGATGGTACTGATGATCGTCGCCGCAGCGGTCTGTTTATCCGCCGACCGCCTGCCGCGCTTATCGAGAGTTTCGGCAGGCCTTGGGCTGGACAGATGATGACGGGCAATCGTCTCGCCGTTGGCGGACCGCTCGATCCGGCTGCCGAACTCCGGCCAGGGGTCCCGGTTTGCGGGTCAGCCGGATACCATGGGATCTCGGGCTGCTCCTGGCTTGCGTAGGGACTCGACCTCTTCAGAAAGGCGATCCTTGATGTCGTCGTGAGCGTCCGATGCGACCGTGACCACGCGTTGGTAGGCGTTTGAAGCGATAGCGGCGCCTTGGTCGACAAGTTCAGAAGTCTCTGCGCTTATCGCTTCCTTGGTAGCATCCGAAACTTCGCCGGCCAGTTCATCTTCAATTTCGGTGCTCGGAAGCGCTGCGCCGATCGCGGCTCCGACCGCAAAAGCCAATGCGCCGCCGACCAGCGGCTGATCGCGAAACTGGTGGAGGATCATTGAATTGAGCCGGTTTGTCTGTTCATGCAGGTTCGTCACAGCAGAAGAGGCCTGGTCGGCGAGTGCATTCGCCGTCCCAGTCGCGCGATCGGAAGCGCCTTGCACAGCAGTCTTTGCTTGCTCCCACTTTTCGGCGGCCCAACCGGATGCAGCGTCCAGCATAGCTCCCGTCTCATCGACAATCTGGTCGACCCGCTTGCCGCTGGCATCGACGAAACCGCGATAGGTCTTGCCAGTCTCATCGACAAAATGACCTGCCCGGCGTCCGGTTTCGTCGGTCACGGCCTTCAGTGTCCTGCCGGTGCTATCGGAAAAATGGCTGTAGCGGACGCCCTCGACAGAAGTCGGCGGCCCAAGACGCCGCACAGGCCCCTGAACGGGATAGAGGTCATATTCCGGCTCGGTTGACGTCGTTGGTCCAATCGCTGCTGCAGGATTGCCTTTGGCCATCAGCCAAGCGAGACTGACGCCCATCAGCGCCACCGGAAGCGGATTTTCCTTCAGTGCTCGGCCGAGGTTCCCGACGAACTCGCTGCCCCCGCTGTTCTTGGCGTAAGCAATAACCTCATCCACCAGTTGGCCAGGCGACATTCGCTCCTGGATCGCGTTGATCCGTTCCCCAAGACGCTGGCGATCTTGATCAATTTCTCGCTGAAGCTCCAGCGACGTTTTGTCAGAAGACGTTTTCATCAGAGTTTGTCCTTCACAATTTGCACGTCTCGACGAAGCGACGTCGTTGTGCGTGCAAGCGTCAGATTGCTGCGACGGAAGCTGGCCAGGCCTCGCCTGACCATGATCCATGCAATGAGACCGATCACCACGCTGACGATGATTGAAGCGAGCGCATTGGCCGTAGGTTCACTGAATCCTTGCGCCACAAACAATGCGGCGACACCACTGACGACGGCGCTCAACAGCACGCCGATGGCTCCGATCGCCAGGATCGTTCCGATGAGGAGGATTTCGATGCCGCTCAAAGCAGCCGACAGCTTCTCCGATGCTTCGGTTTTGGCGAGGTCGATCTCCTTGCGCAGAAGACCAGCAACGTCATTCAAAAGGCCGCCGATCAGTTCGGCCAATGGTGTGTTTTCTGATGGCCTAGCCATTTTGGTTATCCTTGCTTGCCGAAGCGAATGCCTGTGCCGGTGGAGCAGGCGTCCGAGCTTTCTCGGCGCGTTTCGCGGAGGCAGTCAGAAACCTGCTCGCGGTCAGCCCAGCGAGGGCCGCAATCCCCAGAAATGCGATCGGTTGCCTGCGGCCGAAATCCTCAGCCAGCACAGCCATCTCGTCGAGGTTCTTGCCCTCTACCCGCCTTGCCGCACTGGCAACGCTGCGGCCGAGCTGCCGAGCGTAGCGGCCGACCTGCCGTTGGTCTGAGCGCTCCAGTTCCGCCCCGACCTTTTCGAGTGCCGTTGCAACACCGCTCATCTGGCGAGCGGCAAAGTGCGCCTGCTCGGAAACCGCTTCCTTTGCCTCTTCCAGGCCGGCTGCGGATGTCTCCTTCACCAGCTTCCTGGTCGAACTGATATCGTCGCGGATCTTATCTCTCAGCTCAGTGGTCGGAGAGGCGCTCGCAGACCGGCTGCGTTCTCCTTCCGGCGCGGAAAATTCGTCAGCCATCGAGGCCTCCCTGACTTGGAATGTTCGTGGGCGCCGAACCGCGATCTTCGGGCTTTGTTCCAGCAGAGTAAGAAGTTCCTCGGCTTGCTTCCCAGTCGACGCGGAGCTCCCAGCCTTCCAATGAAGCGGTTGTGACACACGAGCGCGGTGGGTCACATCGGGTCCGAAGCTTCTCCTCCAGCCGATGCTGGCGTCTAGAGGGCCAACCGCAGCTGTGGCTCCGTCCCAGAGGCCCGCCGTTCCAGCGAGGACAGGGTAATGCCGAGCAGCCGAATGCCCTTTCGGGGCGGAAAGATCGGCGCCAGCATCAGGCTGATTATCTCTTCAAGCTCCGTGATCCCCCGCAAGAGGGTCGGAACTGTCTTGCTGCGGGTGATCTGATGGAAGTCTGCATATTTGACCTTGAGCGTCACCGTCTTGGCGCCGATGCCATTGGCCTCGCAATAGGCCCACACCTTTTCGATCAGCGGCTGAAGACCTTGGCGAGCCGGTTCATAAGCATGGAGGTCGTGGGAGAAGGTATCTTCGGCGCCGACCGATTTACGCACTCGGTTCGGCTTTACCTGGCGTTCATCGATGCCGCGCGCGATACCATGGAAATAGGGTCCTGACTTCCCGAAATGCTCCACCAGGAATTCCAGTGTCTTCCCCTTGAGGTCGGCGCCGGTATCGATTCCGAGCCGGTGCATCTTGTCGGCCGTTGCCGGGCCGACGCCATGAAATTTCTTGACGGGGAGGGCCTCGACGAAGGCCGGACCGTTCTTCGGGGTGATGACCGCCTGGCCATTCGGCTTGTTGAGGTCGCTCGCCATCTTGGCGAGGAACTTGTTGTAGGAAATCCCCGCCGATGCATTGAGGCCAGTGGCCTGCTTGATTTTGGCACGGATCTCCAGTGCGATCTCCGTGGCGATTTCCATGCCCTTGAGATTATGGGTAACGTCGAGATAGGCTTCATCGAGAGAAAGCGGCTCGATGACGGCCGTGTATTCGGCGAAGATCTCACGGATCTGCTGCGACACCGCCTTGTAGACGTCGAACCGCGGTGCCACGAATATCAGCTCCGGGCATTTCCGCTTGGCGGTGACCGACGGCATCGCCGAGTGCACGCCGAATTTGCGCGCCTCATAGCTCGCCGCCGCCACCACGCCGCGGGCGGCTGATCCACCGACGGCAATCGGCTTGCCCCGCAATTCCGGATTGTCTCGCTGCTCAACCGACGCATAAAACGCATCCATGTCGATGTGGACGATTTTTCGGACGGAAGATGCACTCATCTCATTCATGACGGCTTCGGCGATCTCAATGGAATCGGCATCTCAAGATTGAGTCCGAAACAAAAAGAGAACATAGCAGGCCTGAACGCGAGATCAACCAAGCAATAGCGATCACCACCATGAAGCCAACCCGGAGGCGACCTTTTACCCAGCCGATTGAAGATGATGCCATGCAGGTCTATCCTTGATGAAGGGATAATGAGGCTAATCATGTTCCCGTGGCATAATTCCCGAGCTGCAAATGCCCTCGACAGCGCTGATCTGGCTTTGTGCCAGAGGGTGTTCCACCACCTCGTTGCTGCCAAGCGAATTCATTCGGAGGCGAAGCGCGAGGAACTAGCCAATCGAATTCTTCAGTCATTCCAGCACGGCGTGAAGGACGAGGATGCTCTGATGCGGCTGCTCATGTGAAGGTCGAACTTATTTCCACGCGGTGAGTTCGACGCGAGGATGCGGGTTCCTTAGTTCCCATCCGCCTTTCCACTTAAGACCTGCCCCGCGATTGAACTGACCCCCGAAAGTTGGACATCCACCTTCGGGGGTTTTGCATGTCCAAATACAGCCTGGCTTTCAAGCAGTCTGTTGTTGAGTTTTACGGGAATGGCGAGCGTAGCTATCAAGAGGTGAGCA
>NZ_ML133586.1 GCF_003985125.1 Rhizobium phaseoli | reverse complement strand
CCTCATGGTGCGATCGGCAACAAGGTGCCGATCTCGTTGGTGAATTCGGGAGGCGCAACCAGCCCGCCTCCCTGAATGAAGCCGGAAAACTCTAGCATCCGGTGGTCCAACGTTTGGGAGCGGTTCAAGACCGCCGAGGCTCTAATCGCCGCCGGATGAAAATTCAGTGGCAGGTCATTTGAAGGCCAACCACCTACCTTCCTGCCGAACACTGGCAGACCAGAAAACAAGGGGCGCAGCCAATACACGTCGCTTGATCAGTGCTTGTGAGATACGCCGGAGCCAAAGAGGAGCCGTAGTGAGTAGTGAACGCACTGTCATGCAGGTTCCTCCATGTCGCCCCCCCCGCGCCAAGAACGCTAGGGCACACCCCCGGATTGCTTGATTGCTGGGCAGATTAGCGAAGAATTCCGCCCTATATGAGCCGTTTCAACCGCACTTAAACGCGCGCTACATCTGAATAGGTCTTAATTGTTGTTAAGCCATTATCGACCAGGCCAGTTCCCGCCTCGGCGAGCTTTTGGAGGTTGTCGAAGCCAAATCGATGTACGTCGCGGAGCGTCTTCGAGAGTACTACGAGCCGCCCCGCCGTGAGTAATATCCGACCGAATCCCTCATGGTTCACAGTCAACACCGGTGACGCCATCAGTCCGGACTGCTCCTCTATAGCAAGTGCTACGGCGGCATAGAAGATCTCAAGCCGCCACTGCACCTCTAGGTCAGGTCCCCCGATGAGAGGAATCGCCCTACGCTGCTGCCTCGTCACGATGAAATCACAGAGCAAATCGGTGTCCGATTTCTCTTGCCACAATTCAAAGGTGTCTTGAGCACGCATCAGACGCAAGAGGCACTTAATGAAAGGCGTGGCGAGAGCATCTTTCTCATCTAATCGAGCATTGTTGGGGACAGGGGTGACGTTTGACATCAGTTAAAATCCTCCTGAGTGTTGGATGCGGTTTGACTAAGGGCCACACCCGCTTCCGGTAACACCATCCCTTAAAATGGTGCGGCAGATGGGACCTGTGGCGACGCAACTTGGCCCGGACGAATGACATGGCCCCTCGAAACGGGGCGGCCGCAACAACAACGGCAAGCGGCGGGCAACGCTGGCGGGCTTGACGAAAAGCGCTTCACAAGCGAGATTCCCGTCGCGATAGTCCAGTGGCGGTAGGTTTCGCCGCGAACTCCACCCTCAACCAACCTATTCGCCGCCAGGTGTAAAACCGTGTCTCGGGCTTTCGAATTGAGGATCAGGCGGGGGGTGGAATCAGCTTTTCGAGGTCGACAAGGACAGTGAGAGTATCTTGAGAGGCCGTGTACTTGCCGATACCCCCTTTTCCGTGCGAACTGATGCAGACCTGCCATGTATTTTCCCTTCAAGGTTCAAATCGACTTCGACCGGACGCCACACGTTCCACCAGGCGATTGCCCGCCGCGTAGTTCTGGGAGTTCAAGACTCATGCCAGTCTCCTCCGCTGAGGTTCGGAACACGGCATCTGTATTGTTTCCAGCTTCTTAGCTAGCCCATGAAGAATTGATCGAGGACAACGTTGTCGTGAACCGGACAAGACGCGGTGGGGATCGAAGAAATGGCATCCCGGTGCAGCGGCGGAACCTATTCTCCGGCCACGTCAGCAACAAATGACACCCGCCGAAGCCGCTCCGCTCTCAATTCGCGGATTGGGCGCAATGTCCGGCCGCTTGCCGAGGTGCAGCCGGTCGATCTTCTTTGCTTGGCGATCACAGCGCCTCCCAGTGATGGACTCCGAGACCCGCATGCATCACTGGCTGGAGCTCCCTTCCTCGACAGTTAGCGCCGTCATTTGGGGGAATGCCGCGGGCAAATGGAATGCGGCATAGGCCCCCGCGACGCCGGCGACAGCTCAACAACGCTCTGAATTTCCACAGTGAACGGCTGTTAGACGTAGCCGGCAAAGGGGAAGCTCACGAAGATCAGATGGCCCTTCAGGGCCGGGTCCTGGTCCGATGCCCACCGGATCGACCGGCCGCAAGGTTTTAGGACCGTTTCAACAACCAGCCCCTGGGCGCCTCGGCGGCGTGTATCTTAAGTTGCCGGCGTGCGTCGGCCGCGTTCACTCTCTATCCGCACCAGAACACGGCACCCGGGGGATCATGCTGCCGGCACGACCTAGCTGGCCGGTACCGTCGGCGCCGGCAAGAGGATGACTGTGGCAGCGGCCGTCATGGAGCAGTGCTGCCTCGGTGTGACCGCTGAGGCGATACTCGCTGTTTCCGGTCATTGCTTAGCACAGGCCGGAAAAGCGTTTCTGGTAACTTAGCGAACGCTCGCGATTTTAGCAGGGACAACGGGACCTGGCGGCAAGCGGACCCCAAACAAGTGCGAAGCAAACCGAATCTTTGGCAACCTCAAAGAGGGTGGAGTCGATACCCTGGGGGTCAAGCGCCCGCGTCGTCGCGGAGCATTGGGCGCGGAGGGGTTTGCGGATTCTCGATACGTGATTGGCACATCAGTCGGACCTCAGCTGATCTTCGTGCAAAAGGATCCTTTAAAAATGGGCCCCTTAACGCGTGCCTTGGCATGCTTGCTTGCTGACGAAGTTTAGGTTGAGAATTGAACACCGCTAGTTATTCGCAGGATTGCTCGGCAAACGAACGAGGCGGGGTGGCGTTCCAAGCATGAGCTGGGACAGATAGGGAATGTCGCGCACGCTCCAGCGAACTGCTAGTGCTACGGCAATGATCATCGTCCCGAGAATTCCCGCCGCGCCAGACCTCATTGTGGGAGCCCATTGTTCTCCGTAATGTATCAAATCCATGAGACGGAATACCGTAGCCTGCACCAGGTACAACACGAGCGTGCTCTGCCCCACTTCCACGGCGATAAAGCGAACCACCCGGTTCGAGCGTCCAATTTTCCAGGATTGAAGCAGAATCTCGATCATCACTGCAGAGGCCACTGTCGAGCCAAAAAACATCAGAAGGATATCTTTTGCCGACTGCAGATCCTGGATTAAGGCGAGATTGTTGTAGACATAGGTGTCCTCGCGCCACGCCATGAAGCACAAGCTAGCCGCGATAGAGGCGGACATCATCAGGAGTGGCTTATGATACCGCATTATGCTCGTCCACCAATCTCTCGACTGCGCAAATGAAAATCCCATGCAGAAAAAGGGATAGGTGTACTTTATGAGAGGGAATATAGAAAACGTCACGGGGGCAACTGCGACCAGTATGGATGAGACAAGCAAAGAGCGTGCCGACCCGGAGTTGAAGATCGAAATAAGTTTGACCAAAAGAAAAGAAGCAAACGCAGCCCAGATGAACCAGTATGTGCCGACGAAATCGTGCATGAATTGCAACAGGTTGCCAGGTGCGTCCGGCGGCCGGGGAAACATGAGCAATTTGACTGCCTCCAAAAGGGTGAACCAGAACAGCGTCGGCACCAGGAGCTGCAGCGCGCGATCACCGATGGCTTGCCTGAACGATTTGCCTAGTAGCCCTGATCTAGAGAGATATCCGCTTATCGCCATAAAGAGAGGCATGTGAAACATGTAGATCGATTTGAAGCATGCCGAATCCCAGAAGCCATCACCCTCGTAAAAGATATATTGTATCAGGTGACCGAAAATCACCAAGACAATGAGTATTCCTTTGGCGAAGTCTAAAGCTAGATCGCGATCGTCGGCCTCTGGCGCCTCAGGCACTGTCTTTCCACCTACAATTCTTGCTCGCATTCTCAACATCTCACGATGCCTACGGGAGCCTTTGAAAGCGGCATTTTCCAACCTCTCGTTCATCATGCAGGCTAATCCAGCTTCCGATCAGCGCTCCGACTTCGGCATGCTGAACGACGGCCAACGGTCATACAATTTGCCTGGGTTCCAAGTTCACAGGGCGACCGTGGCGACTTAGGCCCAGTAGCCGTTTTCGGCGTGTCCATTGGCTGTTTTTCGCCGCAACGTACGCCCCGCCTAAACTCGCTGCCGCGCAACTGCTTGGGCTGCCACGTCGTCGAAATCTTCTAACGGACATTTGCGCGTATGCAAGTAGCGCTGCTTGACTCTGCACTCGGCTATTGTTGCGATTGCATATGATTCTCCATGCCAAACTTGCGCGACACCGTATCAAAAGAACATATTGCCGATTCAATGGCTCCTAGCCGCTGTGGGTATCGTCTATCACCTACCGGCGCTTGGGTGTGGATCGGCACCCCAGCGCAACCCCCCAGACGCTGGAGATTTGCTCCATTAGATCCGCCGCCCAACGTGTCCTATATGGCAGCCTCACCATTGTAAAATTCATGCTCCTAATGACACGCATCTGCGGTATGGATGAGTATCGCGGACCCTTGACAACCTTGAGCGGAAGGTCGGTGAGTATCGCGATACACGAGGCTTTGGCCGCGATCGCCGCCGTTTTGGATCGCCGCCAATGATAGCTGGACGTTGGGCTGCCATTGTCGATCCGTATGCGACGTTTGTCGATACGTCAGAGACGACCGTGGTCCCAATCCGTAGGAAGATCGCAGTAAGCGTCAAGATATGCGGGATGCAACGGCCAGTGTCTGGGGATGCGCTCCCCTGTCAAGGTCGAGACCCCCTCCTCGATCAGTGGCTTTCCCTTTTTGGGATACCTCTCCTTCGGTGGCGAAAGAATGAAACCGGGCTGGATATGTCGCTGGTCATTTCGCGCGATTCAAATTGGCGCAGACTTTGCGGCTCGCTTGACGCGACGATCCCCCTGAGCTGAAGAAGGCCGGCCGCAATAGCGCCGAGCATTGGCGCACATATATAAAGCCAGAGTTGAGAGAGTGCCGCCCCTCCTGCGAAAAGTGCTGGGCCGATCGATCGTGCTGGATTCACAGAAGAACCCGAAACGGTGATACCGCCAAGGTGGATCGCAACTAAGGCAAGTCCAATCGCCAATCGTGCAACAGCGCCGCGTCCAGCCGTGCATTTGAGGAATACAGTTACGAACAGGAACGTGGCGATAAACTCGAATAGGAACGCAGCTCTCCATCCGTAGACTACCCAGCCGGTTTGGGCGAAACCTTCTAGGGTGATATCGTAACCGCCGACCTTGTTCATAGCGATAAGGTAGAGCGTGCCTGCCGCCGCGATAGCTCCTGCACATTGGGCGGAGACATACGCGAGAAAGTCCCACACTCTCAATCGGCGCGACACGAGGAAACCCAGGCTGACCGCCGGATTGAGATGCGCGCCCGAGACTGGGCCAATCGTGTAGGCCATTGCAACCACGGTCGTCCCGAAGGCTAAAGCGACACCCAACAGGCCCACCTCTTGACGCATATAAAGCAATGTGCCGCAGCCGAGGAAGACAAGTGTGAAGGTCCCGAAGAATTCGCAAACATACTTTTTCATTTTTCACTCCATTGATTAGACCCCACGTACTTTTCGGTGTCATCCTCGTGCCGCCAAGCGTTCCGCATGCACCGAACCAATCATCGTGTCAGGTCCCGAAAACCTCCGTAGTTGACTTCAATTGCGTCCTTGTCCGACGAGATCGGCATCAGAGCCTATGGTCAACCAGCGTCACCGATCACCAGCAAACGTCGTACCAAATGAAATATGTTGCGCATCACAGCGATCGCTCTGATGACGTTCGGTCTTATGTTCGAAAGTGCCGTGAACAGGATAGGCAGGCGAACCGTACCGAGACGTATGGACCCGAGCTGGGCTACGAACAAATCGCCAAGCAGCCCATCCTCAAATTATCGAAACAACGACCCTCTTCATGGCTCCAAGCGGAAGGTGGTGCAAAGCAGGAACCAGGACAAGGGTTGATAAGACCGCCAGGGACGTTCACGAGAAGTCGAGTAACGCCCCTTAGCCACGAACAGGCACATGATCCTTGGCGCGATTTGAAGTCCGCGTGAATTCCCTTGTCCCCAGCGCAACCGTCGACATTTTTCGCAAATGTCGGGCATTCGCCACTTTTGTCAGATTTGTCGTGACTGGAACGTTTTGTTCGCCGGTCTCTCCGCCAAATACACATCAACCTGCCCTCAACCCGCCCATCGATAAACGAAAATCATCTTCTTGGCGCGTCGGAGCAGTTGGCATGGTGTTTGCTGATCCCTGGTTACAAGCGGCAGAAAGCAGTCTGCATGATGCCGGTTCATGAAACGAACGGAACGGAGGCCACCTGACCGTTCGTCATCGGATCCGCGTTCTACCAAAGCGGCCATGCATAGTCCGCCGGCGGAAGGGGTCAATCCCGATGTCACAGCTTGCAACCAACTCAAAGAGAAGGAAAATGCAATGACCAAGATTTCCGAAAGATCATTTGAAACGATCGAAAACCCGGGGTCATCGCCGCTCAAGGTGCCAGATCAGTTCGGCGCATCCGTTGAAAAGGGGAACAAGCAGGTGACAGAGGCTCTTTTGAAATTTGCGTCCGGCGCTGAAGCGACACAGAAAATGCTGCCTCCGATCCTCGAAACGACAAGTCTATTCGGCAACGAATTGTGGTGGAAGACGATCGCTGCACTGCAAGCCGACGCCGAGGCCGGCTTCTCACATTTGCAAGCTTTGCTGGGCGCGAATTCGCCGTCGCAGATCCTCGAACAGCAGTCGGCCTTTTTCCGCAAGCGGGTTGAGACAAGTTTGCAGCACGCCAAGGAAGTCCGGGAGCTCTCAAGCAGGGCGGTGGAGGAAATCTCAAAGCCGGTCAAGGATGCTTTTGACAAGGTCCTGACGAACCCCAAAGCGACGTAAAGTTGACTCGGCACTAAGATCAGGGCTGGACGAATCATGATCGGAGCCGCTTTCGAGGAGACAACATTATGCGGCCGACTGATGTTTCATCTGTTCGCGGCGCTGGCGAATTCCGGCGTGATCTGGTCAGAGAGCGGACCCGTGCCGGCCCGGAGGAACGTGGTAGGCGCGGCGGCGGCCGCCGCTGATAAGCTTGCCAGGGCCTCATCTGGTGGCTGGCCACAAAGTGCGCGAGGCCATCGCACCTTACGAGGCTCTTAGATGGTTACATGTGGGGGATAGTAAAATGATTGTAGCTGTTCCAAATAGCGGGGCGTCACGGATTAACCAATCCGGTGTAGAAGCATTACGAGAATTTCCTAACTTTCCGATAGGCGGGATCTTGTTCAAGGATATAGCGCCTATGCTGGCTGGTAGAGGTGCATTGGGCGAAGTCGTTTCTACCGTCGCAAGCCAAGTGTCGGGAACAGAAATCGATGCCATTTTGGCGGTTGATGCGCGTGGTTTCATCTTGGGCGCCTCATTGGCTGATAGGCTCGGTTGCGGTTTCATCATGGTAAGGAAACCCGGTAAACTGCCGGGGGACGTCCTCTCATTTGAATACAGCTGTGAATACTGCTCCGGAACCCTGGAGGTAACTGCCGGCCTCATCGGTGACGGCCTGCGATGCCTGATTGCTGATGACCTTCTAGCGACGGGTGGCACTGCTCGGGCGACTGGGAATTTTGTCAAGTCCCAAGGCGGAGAGATCGCCGGATACGCATTCATACTCGAAATCGAAGTTTTGAAAGGCAGGCGTCAATTGGACGACGCACCAGTGATCAGTGCGATGACGTGCTAGCGCAGCAACATAGACGTAAGGAGGCAAGCGCATGAATACCCCTGATTGGCTTTCGACACCGCAGGACGTGCATGTAGCCAGTCAGACGCTACAGGCCCTCGTCACAAGTGAACTTTCGAAACGAGTCGTCTCGGAAAACGAAATTAAAACGATCTATCTGTTTCTAACCCGCAAGTGCAATTTGGGATGCCACCACTGTTATATCGCAGGCGTCGGGCCCAAGGCCAAGGGCATTGATTTCAACCTGGAGGCGATCCAAGGACTGATCGAGCAAGCACTACCCAATGGGCTGCGCAAGGTTAAGGTTTCCGGGGGTGAACCGATGGTTCACAAGGAATTCATGGCAGTCATGGAATATCTCGCATCCTGTGGGCTGAAGGAGCTGGTTTTCGAGACGAATGGAACCCTCTTTGACGAGTTCACGATCGAGCAGCTAAGTAGGCTCCCCAATTTGACGGTCTTCATCAGCCTCGACCATTTCGACCCAGAGGCGCACGACGCTTTCAGAGCAAAATCGGGTGCGTTCGCCAAGACTGCGATTGTCCTGCAGCGGCTTGGAAAAACTGACATCTCTACGGTGGTAACGACGACTGCCTATCGCAACAACTATGACAAGGTGATTTCGATTATAGATTTGGTGCTCGGCTGGGGCATCAAGAAGCATCGGACGCTGCTCAACATACATCCGATGGGCAACGCGCGCAGCCATGAGGACAATGCGATAAGCTTGGAGGAATGCAAGCTACTGATAGGCGATCTTTTGAAATCTCCCCATTTTGAGAGTGGCGCTGCATACATGACTCTGCCGCCGGCTCTGATGCCTCTCAAGTATCTGAACGGCGTGCATACTTGCGGTTGGGGCGACAACGTACTGGGCATACTGTCGAACGGACAAGTTTCGATGTGCAGTGCCTCCTACGATGATCCGGAAATGATCGCCGGCAATGCCTTCGAAATGCCCTTGATGGAAATCTGGCGCAACAGCCCGTTCTTCCATGAGCTACGCGAGGTGGTGAGTGGCGAGGTTAAGGGCGTCTGCGGCAACTGCGTGTTTTATCCAGTCTGTCGCGGCGTCTGCAAGATGAGTAGCTGGTCGCACTATGGTGAAAAGGACGCGCCCTATCCGCTGTGCCAGGAACTTTACAATAACGGAGGTTTTCCGGAGTACGCCCTGGTGGACCCGACGAAAGATTCCACCTACCGCCGCGGAGTTATAGCGAAAGAGCGTCGGCCCGCCGCCGAAGCTCCTGTCTATAACTTCTCGGAGGAAATCGCGGCTGCTGCGCAACACACTCACTAACGCAGGAGGCGCGACGTAATAATTGCTGTGTCGACGACGTAATTTAACCAGGTCAACAAAAATAACGTGGAGGATTGAGGATGAGCAGAGCTTTCCGAGGTGCGGCGGGTGTGGCGCACACACTTGCGAACAACGCGATACGATCCGGCAACAAAGCAGCCGCCCAGCAAGCCCAGGTGATTTCTCGTCTCGCGGAAGGACTCGCCCGGCTGCAGGCGGGTTTGGATGACCAAGCTCAGCAATTGACGGCTGGCCTTGTAAAATTAGAGCAATCGCTAAAGGTGTCACGCAGATCGCAACGGTCGAAATCCGGCTCACTCGCTGCTAACGGCGAACTACAAGACTACTACGTTGATATAACCGCCTCGAAGAAATTTGGCAAAGCCAATTGGCCGCGCGCCGCCGATTCAGGTCTTGTAGGACGCCGCATTGGGCGAGGACCGGTTAGGATGACTGGTTCCGACACACAATCGGCAAAGGCGGTTACCGCCGCATTCGCCAAACTTCTCTCGGCTCAGGCACAATTGCTGCAGATACGCAGTGAAGTGGAAGACCTCAAGAAGGTTCAGAGGTAGCGGCAATGGCTAGTTCCCGACTGTTTGGCTACGCCGTTGACGAAGAGGATGGCAAGCTGGTAATCGTGATTGACGGATTGCTTGCCGAAAGTTGCATCCGGCAAATTCGGGACAGCGCCCAGACGGGCCGCGGTGGTGAACTCTTGTCGCGATTGCTGCCGGTAAGTTCGGTTTACAAGCTTATGTCTGGACAAGAGGAACGCGCTGAAGAAACGCTCAGCCTTGAACAGTTGCTTGGACAAAACGTCGACCAGAGTTTCGCTTCCTTCGAACAACAGTTCGCCGACCTGAGGCAGACACTAGCCGAATTCGGCAGCCCGGAAAGTTCGAAATAAATCACGCAGCCGTATCAGGAGTCTCCGCGATGCTTCGGTTGTCACCAGAAGACTCTATTTTGCTGATCACCTGCCGGGCCTACCTACGACCCGAGGATGAAGAGCGTTTGGTCCGTCTCTGCAAGGAGCCTGTCAACTGGCCCTATGTGGTATGGCGCGCCGAGCATAATCGGACGGTGCCGCTGCTTGAGAATCACTTGCGCCGCCTCGATTTGTTGACACTATTGCCTACTGAGGCGGCGCATTACGTTCAGTGCTGGACTGTCATGTCAAAGGTCAGGTCCGCACTCGAATTTCGCAATCTGCCAGAAATCATGGATGCGCTGGATCGGGCCGGCATCGCCTGGTTCCTGGTGAAGGGACCAGATCTCGCGCTTCTCCACTATCCCGATCCACTCCTACGGCCGATGACCGATCTCGACATCATGGTCAAGCCCGCTGACGCGCAGCGCGTGCAGCGGCTCATGTTCGATCTCGGCTACCGGCACGGTATTTTCGACCCTTCAAATGGCAACTGGCATCCGGAACGAAAGGAACTCGATGACGAAACCTTCCGCGAAAGCTATTCCTTGCCGGTGTTTGTAAGGATAGAATCCGTTGAATCTCCGTTCCCTGGTCCCGCGGTGCCACGCC
The DNA here is from genome assembly GCF_003985125.1 of Rhizobium phaseoli. Classification (GTDB taxonomy): domain Bacteria; phylum Pseudomonadota; class Alphaproteobacteria; order Rhizobiales; family Rhizobiaceae; genus Rhizobium; species Rhizobium phaseoli. The sequence goes on along the minus strand of NZ_ML133586.1, from coordinate 82,744 downwards.
AGCTGCGCTACCGCCACGTAAAGGGATACATCGATTCCGCGAAGAAGCTGCACATGCCCATCTTCATTGATATGCATGTAAATCTCTCCGTCGGCATCGATGTCGAAGACATATGGTCAGGCGTGCGTCTTGCAAACGGTCTAGGCCGCATATTGCAGGTCCAATCCGCGACTGGCGCCGTCTGGTTCCTTTCGGCCAGGCTTTATCACGAGGCCTTCCTTTATAATTCGCTTCGACTATTGATGTTCGGCGATCTTCATGCGGTTCTACACAAAGAAATGGCGAATATTAGCTGGGCGGAGGTCGCTGCGATAGGTTACAAATACGAGATGAGGCCGGCGTTATATTTCGTCCTGACGCAGATGAAGCGCATCTGTGGGATAGACATACCGTCCGAGTTCCTAGAGCTCATTCGACCTGATCAAACCGAGGTACCACTTCAACATGATTGGGGCGACGTGTTGCCCAAACTGCTGTCTATTCCCACTGTTAACGATCTTGAGCTGGCGTAAATATGGCGCCCGAGTCACCATATCGTACAGATCCTGCGGCGAACGACCTTCGTATCGCAGCAACCGAAACCTCTGCAAAGTTTGCGTCAACAGTCCATCGGGCCCTCACGCGGTCAGGAATAACGATCCTAAACACGCAGGTGTTCAGCAATGGCCAGATGGCTGTCACTCCGCGCGACGGCGGGCTTGGCGGAAATGTGGTGGTCGTGCAAACATTTCCTGACAGCGTTCATGATCGTCTTTTCGAGTTGTTCCTAGCGCTTGGTGCCGTGCGGGCGCGGGGTCCCCGCACGATTACCGCTGTTCTTCCCTACCTCCCATATTCGCGTTCGGATCGCCCTGCCTTCGACGGCGGACCTGTACCGGTGCGAATCCTTGCGGGGATTATCGAAACGCTCGGTATAGATCGGCTGATAACTTTCGAACTCCATGTTCCTCAGCTGTGCGCCGCATTTGCCTGTCCTGTCGTCAATCTTCAGTTCGCTCCCGCCCTAGTTCGCCATCTCGGTTCTGCGGCCGTCGATGGCGACATGGTCGTTTCACCGGACTTCGGCGGAGCGAAGCGAGCTGAGCACTTGGCGGCCCTGCTCGGCTGCCCATTCGCTGTCATGCGCAAGCACCGCAGAGACGATGATGACTTTCGGGAGAGCGTCGAGATTCTGGGGGACGTTGCTGGCCGGACGATCATCCTGATTGACGACGAAATCAACAGTGGTCAGACGGCTTTTTCAGCCGCCGCACATCTCAAAGCGGCAGGCGCTCGCAAGATAACCCTTGCCGCAGCCCATGCCATATTCACGCCGTCGCTGAACGAAAACTGGGGACGGTCTCAGATCGACCGCATCGTTGTGACCGACAGCGTCGGACGTACCGACAATTTCCCCGACAGTGTCGAAGTAGTCTCGATCGGCAACGAAATTGCAGGCGCGCTGCAGGCACGCTGAGAAGCATTACCTGAAATCTAGCATCACGCGATTAACACGTGGATCGAGCGCCTGCTCGAATGCCTCTTGGGCGTTTGACGAGGGCCAAAGATTGACCTGCAGCACGTCGAAGCGTGCGGCGTGTTCAACGATGGTTCGAATGGCATTTCTCACGTCGTCCGCGCTTTGGGCTATGGTGCCGATCAGTTCAATTTCCCGGTAATGCAGAAAGTTAGCGCCTACCGATAACAAATCGGACGTCGGAATCGATTGGTAGAGTACAATCCTGGCACCGCGTGACGCCGCAGCTATGGCCCCCTGAATGCCTCTGACACCGAAGCGCGTGCAAAAGATGCAGTCGAAGCCCCAGCCATCCGTTAATTTCTCGACGAGTTTCGGATCAAACAGAGAATGAACTGACCCCGTTGCATGGGCGCCGGTCGACATCACAGGCCCATGCGTTGCCACGTCGTCATCGAAAAGGTAAACGTCGCATCCTTTGGTTGTCAGAAGTATCGAATGGAGAAGGCCCATCGTGCCTCCGCCGATGACGGCCACAGTGTCTCCAGCCTTTGCACGCGCCCTATTTATGCCGCGTGCCACGCAGGCGACAGGTTCAACTAACGCGGCACGCTCGGGAGCCAAAAAGGAAGGTACGGAAAAAACCTGATAGGCGGGTACGCCCACAAAATTGGCCAATCCCCCCGGCCCCTGCGGCACCCCTCCTCTCGCTTTAGGATTTAAATATGCACAGTGGTTGTCCAGTCCGAGGCGGCAGGCACGACATTGGCCGCATCTGCGCATTAAAAGCACCGCAACGCGGTCTCCTACGCGCAGGCCATCCGGTACATCGTCCGGCAGAGACACGATCGTGCCTGACAACTCGTGCCCGCCCCAATAGGGGTAAGTCGGCTTGGCGCCCCGATAAACGCGTTGCTCCGGTGTGCAGAGTCCACACAACTCTATCCGCACACCGACTTCGGACGATACGGCGAGTGGAACCGACAATGTCCATTCTTCAACCTTGCGGGGGCAAGTAATTACGAGTCCACGAACCTCCATACGAGACCTCTCGCTCCCCGACACACCGACTATCCTAATATGTACACTTACTTGCATCCAGAATCTAGCCAACAACCACAGGCGGCAGTCAGAAAGCTGATGAAATCACGTGCCTTGCTGGCGGGCTTACTTATGTCCTGGGTCTTGACAAGCTTCTCGGAGATATCGTCGGCGCAAACGGCAAAGGACGTTTCAAGCGGCAGAAGTGTTCCCTTGCGCAAGGAGCGACGAAACTATTGAAGGTAGAGTGGAGCGCTTGGGCCGCGTCAATGCCACCAGCCTCAAACACGAGCCGCGGTTTACCAGCCCGTTCTTCGATGCATCCTCATCTCTGCGAAGATGCCATGTCGCCTTCCCTCATCTGCCCGCGCGAACCCTCCTAAGAGCCTATCGCCACATCGTCCAAAGCTTCATCCTTCGTGGCGCACCGGTTCGAACCGAACAGACCAACAATCCGAGTCGCACCGAGAAGGATGACGGCAACTAGATCGGTAGTTGGGCGGCCGCAACATCAGAAAGGTCTCAGCGTTTGCTGGACGCGTGCCTGCGATGGCGGTGGTGGCAACGATCTTCTCTGGCTGCCCCAAGCGCGGGAGAGGCCATTCGACGCTAGCAAGAGTTCGCTCGAACCTGATATCCGTTACCGCAACGACTTCGCTGAGACCACCTCCCAGGCACCATTCTACGATGCCGGCGAACAAGGTCAGCGTTGCCTCGTGAACGGAACCATCTCCCCTCCCCTCCCCTCCACTCTTCGAGGTGTCGACGCAAAAGCGAGAACTCTAGACCATCAGGGGATTGGCGTTCAGGCGGCCCTTCGGGAGCAGAGACGGAAATACGTCTACCAGCATGGTCGGTCCCATCGCAGACAAATCGCGTGCACATCCTGCAAGTGGTCCAGCCGCGGTGACATCCAGGATGGCAGTCGGGGCGAGAGCGTCAACCCCATCTGCCTCGCACTCGTCGACTACTTCTACATCCCAAGTGCGAGTGGAAAAGATCCTCGCACGTAGCCTATGATCGTCCTGAAGCAGCTACGCTTCGTAGTAAATTTTTGGTGTCGAGATCGCGAATACCTGCATGAATTTCTCCGCCGCCGTTAGGCGCCGGGAACTCTGCACGAATTGGAATCGGGCGTCCGTTGTCGAATGCTTACGGTTTTGTGCGAGTGAGTCGCGGCAAGGGGATCACCGACTTTGCCGAGGTCTTCTGCTTTTCGTCTAAATCGCCGGGGCACATTTGTAGGATTCACAATAAAACACACCATGACCAATCGGTACCGCGGTCTTGCTAAGCTGCAGGATATAAACGGAAAAATCCATTTACTCTACGTTCCGGGTTTATCCACGTTAGCCTTTCGTTAACCTAAAACCCCTTGCTCAAAATGCAGAATCGGCTCTAATAGCTAGTGGCGGAACTTTAGCGGTTTCGCGAAAAGTTCCGCCACTTGCAGGAAATGGATTTTGAGATGGCGAAAACCGCAGCAAACACAGCGCCGGTCGTCGAAGGGTTGACCGCATTGATGGAGCGTCATGCTGACGCTCTCTCCAGCCAACTTCAAGCACATCATCTCAAGGTCTTCCCGCCGACGTCCGAAAAGGGCATTCGATCCTTTGCACCGTCAGAAGCCTCAAAATTGCTTGGCATCGGTGAGTCTTATCTTAGACAAACTGCTTCGGAAATGCCTGAACTGCACGTTAGTATGAGCCCTGGCGGTCGACGCACGTTCACGATCGAAGATATTCATTCAATCCGTAAGCACCTGGACCTGATTGGCCGCGGGAACCGGCGCTACCTGCCCCATCGTCGCACGGGGGAGCAGCTTCAAGTCGTCTCGGTGATGAATTTCAAAGGCGGCTCGGGCAAGACGACGACAGCCGCGCATCTGGCACAGTACCTGGCAATGCGTGGCTACCGGATTCTCGCGATTGATCTTGATCCCCAAGCAAGCCTTTCCGCACTCTTCGGCAGTCAGCCAGAAACTGACGTTGGTCCGAACGAAACACTCTATGGCGCCATCCGGTATGATGACGAGCAGGTCCCAATCGAGCAGGTTGTCCGAGGAACGTACATCCCGGATCTTCATCTAATTCCTGGCAATCTTGAACTGATGGAGTTTGAGCACGATACCCCGCGCGCGCTTATGAACCGGAAGGAAGGTGACACGCTTTTTTACGGTCGGATCAGTCAGGTCATCGAAGACATCGCGGACAACTACGATGTCGTCGTTATCGATTGCCCTCCCCAACTTGGCTATCTCACGCTTTCAGCTCTGACCGCCGCAACCTCGATCCTCGTCACCGTCCATCCCCAGATGTTGGATGTAATGTCGATGAACCAGTTTCTGGCGATGACCTCGAATCTCCTTCGGGAAATCGAGAACGCAGGCGCCCAGTTCAAGTTCAATTGGATGCGCTACCTCGTCACTCGTTTTGAACCGAGCGATGGCCCGCAGAACCAGATGGTGGGCTATCTGCGTTCGATCTTCGGCGAAAATGTCCTCAATTTTCCGATGCTCAAGACGACCGCCGTTTCGGACGCTGGCCTGACGAATCAAACCCTCTTTGAGGTTGAGCGCGGACAGTTCACGCGCTCGACCTATGATCGGGCCTTAGAGGCGATGAACGCCGTCAACGACGAGATCGAAACTCTAATCAAAAAAGCATGGGGTAGAACCACATGAGTCGGAAGCACCTCCTTGACGTCACCACGGACGCGCCCGACAGCTCATCAGCTGCTGAACACAGAGCGGCAAAGACTCGCTCCATGCCGCTTCTCGGCGTGACCAGAAAAGAACGAGATCCAGCGACGAAGCTGACTGCAAACATCGGTAACGCGTTGCGCGAGCAAAATGATCGTCTTGGTCGTGCCGAGGAGATCGAGCGGCGTCTCGCCGAAGGTCAGGCCGTGGTTGAACTGAACGCGTCGTCAATCGAGCCGTCCTTCGTTCAGGATCGCATGCAAGGTGATATCGAAGGACTTCTTGCATCCATCCGCGAGCAAGGACAGCAGGTCCCAATCCTTGTGAGACCTCATCCCGTTAAACCCGCGCACTACCAAGTTGCCTTTGGACACCGCCGGCTGCGCGCCGTTTCGGAGCTAGGACTGCCGGTCAAGGCGGTTGTTCGAGACTTGACGGACGAGCAGTTGGTTGTCGCACAGGGTCAGGAAAACAATGAGCGCGAAGACCTCACCTTCATCGAAAAGGCACGTTTCGCACACAAGCTAAACAAGCAGTTTCCACGAGAAATCGTCATCGCGGCTATGTCAATCGATAAAAGCAACTTGTCGAAGATGCTCCTGCTTGTTGACGCCCTCCCCTCTGAATTGATCGATGCCATCGGCGCCGCTCCAGGCGTTGGACGCCCAAGTTGGCAGCAATTGGCAGAGCTGGTTGAGAAAGCATCGCCTCCGGCAGGCGCTGCGAAATATGCTGCCTCGGAGGAGGTGCAGGCGCTGCCGTCGTCGGAACGGTTCAAGGCAGTGATCGACCATCTGAAACCGCGTCGGACTGCGCGCGGGTTGCCAGACGTCCTGTCGACCCCCGATGGCGACAGGCTTGCGCAGGTCACGCAGAGCAAGAGCAAGCTAGAAATTACCATTGACAGGAAAGCCACGCCGGATTTCGCGGCTTTCGTACTCGAGCATTTGCCGGCGCTTTACCAGGAGCATCGCGCAAAGCATCAACGGAAACAGGGAGTGTAACCCGCAAAAGAAAAGAGCTCCCTCAACGTCGCCGTCGTGGAAGCCCTTCTGTCTCTGTAGCAAGAACAGAATCGCATTTCCTCGAATCCTCGTCAAGAGTCTTTGGCGCCGTTTTGGTGAGCGAATTTCCTTTGCCTGCTGAAAGGTGAGAGACAATGCAGTCGGGGAATGTAGCGACGCCGTTCGGGCGGCGGCCAATGACGCTTGCGCTCGTGCGGCGCCAGGCGGCAATGGAAATCAAGCATGGAAAAGCTGCCGATAAGTGGAAAGTGTTGAGAGACGCTTCCGCCGCGATGGAACTGCTCAAGATCCAGTCGAACAGTCTGGCTGTTCTTGACGCACTTTTGAGTTTTTATCCTGACAATGAGTTGCGTCAGGATGCACAATTGATTGTCTTCCCCTCGAATGCCCAACTGGCGCTTCGGGCGCATGCAATGGCGGGCGCAACGTTGCGGCGGCATATTGCCATTCTGGTGGAGTCGGGGTTGATCGTCCGTAAGGATAGCGCCAATGGCAAGCGCTTCGCCCGCAAGGGCGACGATGGCCAGATCGAGAATGCTTTTGGCTTCGACCTGTCGCCCCTCCTGGCGCGATCGGAAGAGTTGGCGATGTTGGCGCAAAGAGTGGCGGCCGAGAGAGCCTCGCTCAGGAAAGCCAAAGAGAGCCTTACAATTTGCCGGCGGGATGTTCGCAAACTTATTACTGCTGCAATGGTCGAGGGCGCCGACGGCGATTGGAAGACGACCGAGGACATCTACATTGCGCTCGCGAGCAGAATTCCGCGCGTTCCGACCCTTGAAGGGGTCACTAGCGTTCTCAATGAAATGGAGATGCTCCGTGAGGAAGTGCTTAATCGTTTGGAAAACCTCGAGAATGCTGAAAAAATTAGCACCAATGCTGCTCATATCGAGCAGCACATACAGAATTCAAAACCCGAATCCGTAAATGAATCTGAACCACGCTCCGAAAAGGAGCAGGGGGCAAAGGCGAGCTTGAGCCTTCAGCCGAAGAATGAATCGCAAAGGGCGTTCCCCTTGGGATTGGTGCTCAAGGCGTGCCCGATGATCAGCGACTATGCACCGCGCGGCGTGGGAAGCTGGCGAGATCTGATGTCTGCCGCTGTGGTGGTTCGATCTATGCTGGGGGTAAGCCCTTCCGCCTACCAGGATGCCTGCGAGGCGCTAGGACCGGAGAATGCTGCGGTGGCAATTGCGTGCATCCTGGAAAGGGCTAACTTCATCAACTCTCCTGGAGGCTATCTGCGGGATCTAACGCGCCGAAGTGAGCGCGGTGAATTCTCGCTTGGCCCGATGATAATGGCGTTGTTGAAGGCCAACGGGCAAGGCGGTTTGAGGGCTGGGTAAGTGCGGCTGATCGTTATTCCTGCCGTTGAGGATTTCGGTTGTGGTCAGCTGACCACCAAGCTAACCTCTTGGAAAACACCAACTTTCAAAGGCGGCTTGTCGCAGGCATTGTGCCGGTTACCGTCTGGCTCCCGAGCCAAATGACGCCTCTTAGGGGAACAGTAGACCGTGATCTCAATACGAACGCGCCCAAGGTCGCGCACGAACAAGACCAGGAGCGAAGTCTTCGTACGAAATGGCAGCCGCCTTTCATCAATTCATTGGCACCGGCGCGGCAAATCGCAAGGCGGCCGGCTGTGCCGGCTAATCGCGAGTGGGCGATGGCGCTATCTCGCAAGGCCCAGCCATCGGCACAGTATTTGAGTCCGTTGAAGAAGGTGATGGGTCCAGGCGGCTTGGAGGAGGCATAGCCGTTCCAGCCGCCGAGTTTGGCGATGATCCAAGCGGCCCAGGCGAGCGAAGCTTTGGGATGGGGATTGGATTGCAGCTTGGTCTTGCCCTTGAAGCGGCTTTCGAGGGCGGCGAGCGTGTTGATCTCGTGGGGACTGACTGCCAGGCTTGCCGGGTGAGGATCGCCGCCACTGCGGTCCTGCACGAGTTGGAGGACGATTGCCGCGGCCTTGGCGGCGATGGCGACGAGCTTTTCCAGCCGCGGCGCTAACTGCAATTGGCTGTCTTCGATCTTGAAGCCCTGCGTCTTCATCACCCGGAAGAACTGCTCGATCATCCAGCGCTGCTTGTACCAAGCGACGATCTGCCAGGCGTCAGTCGCACTGGAGAGCGCATGGGTGGTCAAGAGCAGCCAATGCAAGGGCTCGACACCGTCGGGTGCGTCCGGTTCGACGACCTCGACCCAACTGAGCCTAACCCCGTCGGGCAGCCCTTCTTCGCGCAGGTTTTGCGGTCGCCTGATCGTCGCCTGGCCGAAGCGGAGGCACAACGTTGCCTGCCGCGCCGGACGGTCGGCGCGCTCGCGCAGCTCGATCGTTTGGGTGTCGCAGAACCGAACTGTCTCTACGACATCACGCAGTTTAGAGCCGCCGATGAGTGCATGGTCATGCATGACGCGCGACAAAAGATCGAAGCGTTGGTCGGGCAGGCGCGCCCACATCATAAAGAAGTCGCCCTATTGCGCGACCTCGCGACCGGCGACCGGCGACCGGCGACCGGCGGCTTCGGCGGGGGGGGAGCGCCGTTGGGGTCGACCGCATCTACGGGCTCTATCGCGAAGAAGGACTTTCCGTTCGCAAGCAGAAAAGCCGGGGCGGCACTGTCGGCACGCGTGGCCCGATCCTGGTCGAAGCGAAGGCCAATGCCCGAAGCTCGCTGAATCTCGTTCACGACCAGTTCGCTTGCGGAAGGCGGTTTCGCGTGCTCAACTTCGTCGAAGACGTGACCCGCGAATGCCTGGCGGCGATCCCGTGCACCTCGATCTTGCGTCGTCGCGTCGCTCGCGAACTGTCGGTCCTCATCGAACGGCGCGGCAAACCGGGGATGATCGTCTCCGACAACGGCACGGAATTCACCTCGAATGCCATCCTTGCCAGGTCGAAGGATCATAGTGTCGAGTCGCACGGCATCACGCCGGGAAGCCGATGCAAAACGCTAATGTCGAGAGCTTCAACGGCCGGATGCGGGACGAGATGGTCAACCAAAGCCTGTTCCTCGGCTGCGATTATGCCCGAAGCGCCATTGCTGGGCCGACGATTACAACCACTTCCGGCCGCACTCATCGCTCGGACCAGACCCGGGCACGTGATGCAGATACCATTGCCGCAACCGGCTCCAACGCTGCGCGAGATGAAAGCTTCGCGTTTCCGCCACTTGGCGTACTCGGAGCGCGCAGGCTCTAGTTGTGAGCTTTCGGGAGGTTGTCCATTCAAAGCGGATTTAGGAGACTGGAGCTATCACACCTCGAGTCGGAAGGATCGCCGCGAATGAACATTCATAAGAATGCCCGACTGACGCCGTTGCGCCGGGAACAAATGGCGCTTGCTGTTATCGAAGGGCATCTGACCCAGGCTCAGGCAGCACAGGCCTATGGCGTCGCGGCCAAGATCGTCGCCCGTTGGGTCGAGCGTTTCAAGGCCGGTGGTCGAGAGGCGATGCTCGATCGTTCCTCCCGACCTCATGCCATGCCCCGGCAGACCAGTCAGGCGCTGGCGGAGCGCATCATCACGCTTCGCCGCCAGCGCCTGACTGGTCTGCACATCGCGATCGAAACCGGTGTATCTGCAGCGACGGTGAGCCGGGTTCTCAAGCGCGCAGGCCTCTCCCGCCTCAAGGATATCGAGCCGGCCGAGCCTGTGCGTCGTTATGAACGCCAGGCTCCCGGCGAGATGATTCATATCGACATCAAGAAGCTCGGCCGGTTTCATGAGGTCGGCCACCGCATCACCGGCGATCGCACTCGCCAGAGTTCGCGCAGAGGCAAGAGTTGGGGCGCCGGTTGGGAATGCGTTCATGTGGCCATCGACGATGCCTCTCGCATCGCTTTCTCACAGATATTGCCGGACGAGACGAAAGAAAGCGCCGTGGCCTTCTTGAAGGCGGCATTGGCCTATTATGCCAGCCTCGGGATCGCGGTCGAGCGCGTCATGACCGACAATGGTCCCTGCTACACATCAAAGCCATTCGGCCAAGCTTGTCGCGACAACGGCCTCAAGCACGTCCGCACCAGACCATATACGCCTAAAACCAACGGAAAGGCCGAACGCTTCATCCAGACCGCCCTCAGAGAGTGGGCCTACGCCGTCGCCTATCCCAACTCGGACATGCGCGCCGCCGAACTGCCACGATGGCTTCATCGCTACAATTGGCACAGGCCTCACGGAAGTCTAAACTCAAAACCACCAATCACTAGGCTCGCTCTTACCCAGGACAACCTGTTGAGGCTCCACATCTAGTCGCTGCCGGAGAGGATTGAGTGCTAGGTCAGCGGGTCCACTGATCGAGGTTTTTCGCCAGACTCTGCTGTCGTGGGCCAGCAAGTCTTTTGGGGTGGGACGCACTGCCAACAGCTGCTTTTCCGGTGGTCAGCTGACCACAGCTACAACACTCTGAAAAGAAACGACATTTTCGGGCGCTACTATGGACGGCGCATGACCCGCTCCTCGCGCCACCTCTCACAAGATCGGTTGTGTAGAGATAGGTACCGTCCTGTCGCCGCCATGGGTCGCGGGGTCTTGGCGGTCATTTTTGATCGTACATGACGTTCTAAGGGCATTGGTCATGGTTGCCCGGGTAGAATGGCCGACAGCCCTTCTATGCGGCTGGTGTAGTAAGGTCAGTTGATGCACGGAGCCGATTGAGCGGCTTCGTGTTCGAACGAACAATCGCGGTGTTTGTCACGACTGAAAGGAGACATTGCTTTGTAATCTTAACGGCGGTCTCCGCAGGATGCTTCAGGACGAAGACCTCCCAGGCTTCGAGGACAGTCGAAATTTGCTGGTCGTAAAACGAATGTTTGCAGATCTTCGGCCGTAATCATTCTTGTAGGAAATATAGCTGGCGGCGCGGACAAATGGCTCAATCAAATTGTCGAGCATCCTTGAAAGAACGCCGAAACGCGGACGGATTGTAAAAGAAACAAATACTGTCTGACTGAGTTCCGGCTCGCGCCCGAATTCGTCGTGCAGCCGAGACGGCTTTTTGGTAGCGAGGGGAGCGGCTGTCCTCTGCTTTTACCCGCGCCGCCGAGGGTCATGGCCCGCGCGCCTCTGCGGATCATAATCACCGCGGCTGAAGCCTTCAGCACGTTCCGGGGGAGGGGGCGAGCAGGCGGAGGAAGCCGGCTCCGCGGCGAGGATGTAGGCGCTGAGCTGAAACCGCGGAGCGATAGCGACTAGCGGTCCTGGCGCTACAGATCCCCAAAGGCCGGACCTGACGGCTATGCAGTCGAATAGCGACAAGAAAAGACTCTCTGCCATCGGGCGTCGGATGAACCATGCCCTCAACGGCGAATGAGGCCAAATCGGTGGGCTTCGTCCAGCAGGACCCGCACCGAGGACGGTTGCCAGTTCTTGCCGCTGCGCACAGGCCGTTCTCCCATCTGGTCCAGTTGCGCGGCAATGTCGCGCAGCGACAGGTTGGGATCGGCAATGGCAATTGCCGCCACCAGCTTCATCAGATAGTCTTCGGGAGCCCGGCGAGGGGATCGAGCAAGGAGTTCCTTCTCCGCGAGCTTTTCGCGTACCATGCGATGAACAGCGCGACGAAGGCGTTCGACGGTCCAGTCGTGGCCACGGCGATTGAGAACCCGCACGACATTGTCCCAACTGTGCTGCGGCCGGAGTTGACGCACCATCGGCAGCCACGTCTGCGCCGATGCAATGAGTTCATCGAGATAGAGCTTCTCCCGTGCCTGCGAGATTGCCTTGATCGCCTCCGGCCGTCGTTCTCGCAGACCGGGATTTCCAGGAAGCTTGCCGCGTGCCTTCGCCGCCTTAATGCCGGCTTTGGTACGCTCAGCGATTAGCGCCCGCTCGAGCTGCGCGACGGCGCCGAGGACCTGAAGGGAAAACATGCCCTGCGGGGTCGACGTATCGATTGGATCGCGGATCGACCGGAAATGCACGCCGCGGGCCTCGAGGTCCTCGATCACCGACAAGAGATGACTGACGGATCGGGCCAGTCGATCGAGGCGCACGACAATGAGGACGTCGCCGGCGCTAAGTTCAGCGAGTAATCGCGTCAGCACCGGTCGAGCCCGCGATGCTCCGGAACCATGCTCCTGATGGATCCGATCGCAGCCGGCTGCACGCAGCTCGTCCAACTGGGCATCGTGGACCTGTTCATCCGTCGACACCCGGGCATAACCGATCAGCCGCTTGGGAGATTGTTGGTTGTCAAATGTTTGTGGCTTTGCCATCGCGCTTGTAACGGCCCTGTCTCGAAGTAGTTTGTACAGATAAGGCATGCGTTAGAAATCGAACAGTTGCAAGCGTGTTTTAAGTGTCAAATAGCGGCCCACCAGACTCAAATCGCCACCCGAGATAAGCAACGGAGCGTCCGCACTGACAAACCCGCGCCAGCGGGCTCCTGTGGCGGAAAGGCCGGAAAACAACGGTTTTGGAGATGTCGCGAGAGCAGGGGGCCGCAGGAGGACGCCGGCGCATCATGCGGCAAGAAGGGGTCGGGATCATGCGGGCCAACTGGGGCGGCCGAATTCTGTCTCGGGGAGTCCGGTCATCCAGGACGGCCGACCACTGATTTGCGCGCTGAAATCAATCGCTGCCGAGGTGGCTTTTACTTCCCGTTTTCAGTTGAAGCGCTAAGCTGAAAAACTGGCGCCGAACTTTGACCTAATGGCTTCACACGGAGCAGGGGAGGGGAGAGCGATGTTCGAAATCATTCGAGTTGGTGGAAGGGTGTTGGAAGAACGCGCTCACGGTTGTAAAAACCGGCTAACGATAACGATAGGAATTTCGGATGAGCTGGAAACTGAGGCGAGTTAAGCAGTGTGCCAAGTGCCCTTGGAAGGTGTCCACGAACCCTCATGATATTCCGAATGGCTATAGTCAAGAACTGCATCAGGCTCTTGTCCGCACCATCGCCGAGCCGGAATCGCTGAAAGGCACCGGCCAGGTGATGGCTTGCCATGAGCATGCGCCAGGGGAGGAAGCCCACTGTGTCGGCTGGCTCATGAACCAGATCGGGCCGGCAACAACATCCCTTTGCGTCTTCAAGTCATGTCTTGCGACAATATCGAGGCGGTCATCTTGGAAGGCCCGCAGCACGAACGGTTTGAAGATACGCTGCCGAAAGGCAACGACGTCGCAGTTGGGTAGGGGTCAACTTGCTGCGATCGCCAAAAGGCAGATCAGCGGCCGCTGCCCCTTGGCACAGCTCTGATTGTTGCCATTAAAGGCCCGATGCCTTGGTGAGTTTGATCCGGAAACGGTCACGGCGCAGGTGATACTTGCGGGTCATTTCCGCGCTGGTATGACCGAGCTGTTTTTGGACATACCGCAAGTCGACCTCAGCCGAGCAGGGTGACGAGCAGGCCCTTGGCAAGCGTCTCGACCCAGCCGCAGCCGCCTTCGGTCTGGTCGCGGCCGCAATCCAGCCCGACGATCTCGGAGCGGCGCAGGCCGCCGGCAAAGCCGATCAGCAGTATCGCCCGATCCCGCATGCCGCGCGGAGTTCCCCTATCGAGCGTTTCGAGTATGGCGATCATGTGCTCGGGGAGCACGGCTTCTTTTTGGCGAAGAGGGGCTACATGGGTGTTGCGGATGCCGGCCAGAACGGTGGTGGACGTTTAGCGGCATCTAATTATAGCATCCGAGAGGCCCGGCCGCTTCGACGGGTTGCACTATTGTAATAGCTTGATGCCTGCTGAACCGAACGATGACGTGACTGCTCCATGGCTTCGGGCAGGGGAATGCCGCGATTGGCGGCCTCAGTCAGATAGCCGGACCTCAACCCGTGCACCGAAAACTCCCCGGGCTCGAGCCCGGCCATTTTCACCCGCCGCTTGACGATATCATTGACCGCCTTCGGATCGAGCGCCCGGCGCGAAACATGGCCCCAGCGATCGATCCCCCGAAACACGCTACCGCTGCTAATCTTCGCGGCCGCCAGCCACGCATTCAGCGCCTCCACCGGCCGCCCGGTGAGGTAGACGACCTCGTCCTGACCGGCGCCGGAATTCTTGGTTCGGCCGAGATGGATGGACAGCGAGGGCAGGGGGCTGCCGTCCTCGCCGGCAACGGGCGGCTCGATGGTCAGCTGCTCCTTGCGCAGGCCAGCGACTTCGCTGCGCCGGCGGCCGCCGGACGCGAAGGCGACCATCAGGATCGCCCGATCGCGGAGATCGCGCAGATTGTTGCCGCCGCAGGTGGCCAGCAGTTTGGCCAAAACATCTGATGTCACCGCCTTGGCGCTCTTGCGAAGACGTTGTCTTGGCGCGGCTCGGATCGCCAGACGAATGGCTGATTTGAGGGCAGGGGAGGCGAAGGCGCCGTCGAGACCGCGCCATTTGGTCAGCGTCGACCAGTTGGCGAGCCGTCGTCCGACGGTCGCCGGCGCGTGCGGCCCGGTCGATCGAAGAAGACCGCCGTCCCTCAAGGCCTGGCCGACTGCGGCCGGCATGCCGTGCTCGGGATCGGTTTCGCGCCGCGCCGGGTCCCACAGATGATTGGCGACGAATTTCAGCAGCAGCGCTTCCGGCGCCGGCCAGGGCAGGGCGCTGCCGGTCGCCGCCAGGCACCAGGCTTCGAGGTAGCCGAGGTCGGAGGCCAGCGCCCGCAGGGTGTTGTCACCCATGCCTTCGTTGACCAGGTGTTTGAGCGTCTCAACGTCCTGGTCGGTAAGGATCTCGGCGAGCTTGTCGCGCCGGTCGATCGGCAGTACCGCGGCAATGGTGTCGAGGGTTTCGGCGCGCTTTGCAATGCCATCGGGCACTGATTTCGGGGCGATGATGTCCACAGGAGCTCCTGAACGGCGAAAATCCGGCAGCCGCAACGTCGTCGGCGCCCCGTCCTTCGTCCCGTTTTCACTGATTTGCGGCGTGATAGCAATTACTTCCGATAAGCATTACTTATCGGAGGTGATTGCCTCAAAAAAACGCCCTCGGTGCGACGGAAGTAAGGGCCAAGTTCAATTCCTTATTCCAAAAGAACGTGGTTAATTCAAATGGTTAACGAACCGTAAATTCGACGCCGTCGCCGATTTGCCAGGCACCCGGGATCCGGCGTTGTGAATTTCAGCTAGGGATTTCATTCAAGCGCCAGCTGAAAATCGGACGCCATCTCCGCAGGTCAAGACTGGCTGCGAGTGACTAAGGCTTATCGGTGGACACAATTTTGCTTGCATACGATGCATCGCGACGAACAACACCTCCCTTGGGAAGTGGCGCTGATCCAAGACCTTAACCGCATTTGCAATTGTAAACCATGAAATCCTTAGCTGAAAATTGGGCTGATTCTGCCCGTTAAGTCCAACTGACTTAAGGTATTCCGCCGTTTGAAATCGCAAATTGAAAGCGACAAGCGAAAGCCATTGTTTACGTAAGGCAGTCGAGCAAAGGCCACGTTGAGAACAATCCTGCGAGCTGTCGCCGGCAATATATGAACTGGTTGACTTCGGGCGGCATCGCGGCTTCCGCACCGTTGAGGTCATCGATGATGATCTCAGACGTTCAGCCAGCGGAATGGTTGCCCGTCCAGCTCCTGAGAAGCTGGTGGCTGCATTGTCCGTCGGCAAAGTCGGTACTGTTCTTTGCTTCGACGCGCCGCGCCTCGCGCGCAATGGGCGCGACTACCTGCCTTTCGCCCTGGCCGGCGGCCAACTCCTATTCCATCTGATCAGCAGGCTCTACGAGCGCACGTCGATCATTGTCACCACGAACCTGGCGTTCGGTGAATGGCCGACGGTGTTCGGCGATGCCAAGATGACGACGGCACTTCTCGACCGCCTGACCCATCACTGCGAGATTGTCGAGACCGGCAATGAGTCCTGGCGCTTCAAGAACCGCTCTCAAAGCTAAAGTCGAAGAAGATCATCACCCGCACTTGGCCTACCCTCTGCAACCCCGGCCAGCGCCGGGCAGGCCAAGCGCTGATCTACAGCACAGGGGGGTCAAAATTGGATAAGCAAAAGGGGTGAATGTTCGGTGCTGATTGACGTGTCATCACGCCATTTGTCGTCGTTCAGGACAATCTCCGCGACAAACTGGTCGACAGTCGCGTTCTCGACGGCTGGGTAGACGAGCCTCGGACGTGGGTCAGGGACCGGGTTGGGACCGTTCAAACAGTTCAAGGCCGAGAAGCGGATATTGTTTTCTTTGTTCTGAGCGCGCAGTCTCCCTCTCAACAGGGCGCACGCGCGTGGGCTGGTGGAAGACCGAATCTCGCCAATGTCGGCGTAACCCGCGCGAAGACATCGCTCTTCGTCATCGGAAATCGAGCCGCATGGAAATCGGCAGGCTTCTTCGCGGCCCTACATAGGTACCTGCCGCAGCGCAATCTTTGATGCTGCCGAGCTTATTGGGAAAACGGCTTCCTGCTCTGGTCGGCATTTTAGGCTCCACCAGCGGCCACCATCTCGTCAAAGCGGGGCAGCCGCAGCAGGCTGTCATAGCGATGCAAGAGCCCGGCAACGGCGACGAACCGTCGTCCGCGCTGGGCGCTTGCCGAGAGTGCAGCGAACAGGTCTTGCGTCAGTCCCGCAAGATCGAGGAACACAACGAGTCGCGCGAGAAAAAAGTCGATTTCTCTGAGGTTGTGACGCGTCGAAAACAGTTGGCCCGGGTGACAGTCCGATGGCCAGAAAGGCGTTCCGGCGGCGATCACATCGAGGGCTTCGCCAAACCCGCTGGGGTCGTCGGCAGCAACGTCTCCCAACGCCGCCCGGATGGGGTCGTAAAGCTCCGGGGTCCGGCCACGCAACACGGTTTCCATCGCCCGGGCCATGCCGCCGTGTGCGGAACGATAGGCTGGAACGCCCTCGTTGGAGACCCGGAAGAACGCCTCTGGGGCATCCAGGATTTTAAGGTCCGTCGATGCCGGTGGCCCACTCTGGAATTCGTCGATTTGCCTGAAGAGGGTGCCAGGGATCTGCAGCAACGTCGACCCCTCGCGCTCGTCTGGCTTCAACATCCCCCAAATGGCCACGACCTGGGTGATATCCGCTCGGACGTCAAAATAGTTCCGCGGATAGGCCATCAAGGCCGGGTTCCAATACTTCGACAGCGCATGGAGGCGCAGCGATAGGATGGACGCGATTGGTGCAGAGGCAAGAACCGGATAGGCGGTAATAGCGTCGCGATAAGGAGCATGGTCGACGAAAGCCGGGGTACGTCCGAGCGCCACCGTCGCAACGGCAAGCGCCAAGAGGGTCCCCAGCGCGAAGGGGTTTCGCGACGATGGCTGAAAAGGGAAGGATGCGCTCTCGGTTGCCCACAGAAGGTCGCTTTCCTGGACGGCGCCAGTCGCCAGACAAGACAATGCCCATTTCCAAAGCCAGTGGCTGGTCAAGTCGCCCAATTTGTCAAGGGGCGGCTCATGCTCGGGAGCCTCCGCCATCCGCAATACGCCGCTCCGGCCGGAGCGAACGACGCCTTCGAAGTCGGCCTCGGAAAACAGGGCTGCGATCCGGCGAGCCGTATCAATGTCTTCCACTATGTCGAGCTGCCGTCCGTGGCCGGAGCCTTGGTAAGAATGCTCATCGGAACCCGCATCGATAAGCGCCAGCTGCTCCATCTCCAGATCGCCTATGGGCTCATATCGTTCTGCCTGCCTCGATGTGACCCCGAGGCGCGCCCGTTCGGCACGGCGAGTCGCAACAGCCTTTCTGCGCGCGTCGACAGGCAAGGCTGCGGTCTCCTGGTTGGACAGCCCGATGTCCGATTTGTCCTCGCGGCGGAGGATTGCACGCGCCGCAAGCGGCATCGCGAAGACGTCTTCCCCGGCAAGGTCAATCAGGCGGCGCACCAGGCTGGGATCGGTGAGCAGTAAACCGACCTCGCCCAAGAAGGCGTCATGATAGGCTGCGAGAGTTGCAGCGTCCGGCTCGCCAGCCCCACCGCCAGCCCGGTACCAGTTGGCGGCAGCGCGATGGACCGCGCGAACCGTCTCGCGCATGGGGATCTCGGAATTTCCCGCCGGTGACAGGTCGCTGTCGAGCATCGGCAGCATGATGCGCCTGAGGACAGGAACGTGGCGTATTGCGTCATCGCCGGAGCGCTCGACCAGCCAGACTTCACGGGAGAGGGCCTCAAAGAGGTCTATAGATTTCTGCACATCGATTGCGCCAAGTGCTGTCGGACCGGCAAGGACCTCCCGGATAAGTGTGGGCGTGACCACCGTGAGCGCAAGTCCCGGATGTGCCAGTTTGGAAAGGTCGTCCCTGGAAATCAGCCGCTCCCCGGCAGCATCGGTGACGATATGGTCTTTCAACCGGTGCAGAAAGCGGGAATAGAGCACGCGCGTACTGGATGCGGCACCAAGAACCCCTGAGCCTTCGGCAAGCGTGGCAGCCTCCTCGATCTCCGCAGCCGTGCGCCCGCGCGAAAACGCAGCGAGCAACAGGAGCACGATTGGAAACCGCGGAATGGCGCCAACGAGGCGCCGGCTTCGCGCCTGTGTGAAGATTTGGCGATCTGCACGGCTCCTCAGGAACTCGACCGCGGCCTCGGGACCGAGCTCGCCGATCTCCAGGCGTGCTTCGAACCAACGAGCAGCATCACCATCATCGCCCTGGAAGGGATGCGCTCGGCCAGCGACTACCGCCCTTACATCCTTGAACAGCGGACGTCCGTCGTGGCACCGGAGCACTTCGAGTGAGTTCAAGAATTCGAGCACAAGGCCGAACGGCTCCTGGTCCAGAAAAGGGGCCTTCATATTGGAGCGTACCAGGACTTCCTCGAAGGTATCGACGAGGACAACGAGGGTTTGTTCGGCAAACATCCCGTCACCCAAGGCCCGTTGCATTTCCTCGCGCATGGATGAAACAACGTTCAAGCTCTCGGTACCGGAGAGCCGCTCCACGTCGCCGCTCTCTTGAGTGAGCCTGTGCAGATCGTTTCGAGCCGCGTTCCGGATCGCCGATAGACGCTCGGCCGCTGCTGGCCTGGCAAAGCCGATCTGCCGAGTAACCTCGTTCAGCCATTCGCGCTCGCCCCCGAGAGCAACGTTGCGCTGGTCAAAATCAATCCAGACGCAGATCGGACCTGACCAGTCGTCTTTCTGGGTGCGGCGCATTAAATCGGCGACAAGAGCCGACTTGCCCGAGCCGCCTATGCCGGTGACGAGCAGAGGACGAAGGCGTGCGAAGTCGCTTGGCGGTTTGGGGAGCGCGACCAGTGGCTGCTGCAAAAGGCCGCTTTCAATATACTGGTCGAGGGCATGTGCCTCGAGCGCACGGCCAAACAGCTTACGGGGGGCCACAAAGTCCTGCCGGCGTCGCTCGGCCTTGCGCGCCAACATCACGCGCGGGTCTACCGGCGGTTCCCTGACCGGCCAATCCGTCGGCAAGGAACGGACGAAATCGAGCGCCAAGGCCTGTAACATCAGGTCGTCCGTCGACATTTTGCGCGGATCGCCGGCTGCCGCCCCCTTTTTCAACATTGCCTGGAGGACTTGGCCGAAGCGATCAGAAACTTGCGGTTTGGTTTGCCTGACGGTCTGTTCCAGTACCCCCTCGGCGGCCATCTCCCTCAAAGTGTCGCGCCGTGGCTGCGGCCGCAGGCGCCAGAGCACGCGCTTGTCTTCGATGACCTCTTCCATCATCGGCGATAAGAATGCCAGGACACGGTCCTCGAAGGCCTCCTTGTCCTCCGCGCGGACCGGCAGCTGCAGGAAAGCCACCGGATCGAACGTGCCGACGACGGCGGCCCGCCGGCGAAGGACGAGAGCGGCGTTTTCGGGTGTGTCATGTTTGGTTGCGTTCATACACCCATCCGTTTCTTGAGATGGGGGTCGAGGTCGTTGCGGACAACCGCGGCGACGGCCTGCGTCATGCTGAAGGTCTCGCTGACCCGGCTGCTTGCGACCGACGAGACGACGGCGGCAAGGCATTCGCACGCCACGTCCGGCAAGCCGAACCGCCCGTCAACTCGATTGCCTACCCAGGAGGCTACCCGGCTGCTGTCGAGATGCGTCAGCGGCTTTTCGAGGCGTTTGGCCTTGATGCCTTGCAGTGACGGCAGATCGACGTCAACCAGGCCGAGCATGACGAGGCGAAGCGACGGTTCGACGGAGACGTCTGCATAAAGCCGGTCGAGGAGCGTTCGCGTAGTTGTGTCCGGCAGCGCGTGTTTTTCAAGTTCGTCGATGACGAGCCACAATGTTCGCTGGCCAGCGATCCTGACGAGCTCAGCCTTTAGTTCGCCAGCAACGCGCATGACAACGTCGTTGATCTCGGTCGATTGACGATCGGCAGGTAGGCTGCTGTCATCAACGGGGGTCAGGGCGGATGACCGGCCGGCGCTGACAGCCTCAAGGAGGGCGGCTGCAGTGCGGTACGCGTTCTGCATTAGGTTTGCGGCGCTGATCTCGACGATTTCGTGTTCGGCGAGATCAAGAAATTCCCGCAGGATGCGCCTTGAGAAACTTTTGCCGACGCGCTGGAGCGGCTTTCCGTCCACACCGAGATCGGCGCGAACGATGAGTATCTTGACCTTGCCCCGGCTTGCCTCCGCAATCGCCTCCTGCAACTCTCCGCGCCCAATCAATGGATCGCCATTTGACAGCGCTGGTTTGAGTGCTTGGAGAGCACCCATCCGGGCGATGATGGCCGGTCCGGCCTTGGCACGGATACGGCGCAACGGTATGGCGATATTGACGTTCGCGCTTGGCACGGGATCGCCGTTATCGTCGCTGATATCAGAATTGCCGCCATAGGTGACGCCCGCTTGGTGCAGCGCCACCGGCATCATGTCGAAATTGAAGCAAGGTGCGCCGGATGAGCCGCCGATGGAATTTGCGCTATGAAGGATCCTCGCAGATGTCTTCGCGGGAACGCCGCCGAGAAGGTTTGCAGCTGGTAGACCGAGATCGAAACTTCCGTAGGACAGGCGCATCGAAAATTCGCCCGGGTGATGCAGGAGGACCATATTGCCTCTTGGCATAGGCGGGTCTTCGGAGACGATATCATAAAAGCGCCGCTCCAGTCCTGCCGGCTCGGCGATCTCAATCACGGCGAAATCGTCGTACGGCTCGAAATCCGCGCCGTCTGCCGGCCAGTCGCCGGCACCTTCACTGCCGGTTCGCTCGGATCCTTCGGCACTGCTTGCCGCGACCAGCCAGTTCTCGATTACACCGATGCGGATAACACCGCCCGCCTGTGCGGCGCGTGCCGTGAAATCGAATTCCACGCCGAGCCTTGCCGCGCTGCCGGCGGCAGCCTTCCATGATTCTGCCGGGGCGAGCCCTGCGGCCGCAGCCTCTTCGTCGCTCATAGGTTCCAACAGCGAACGAACGACGTGCCAGTTCGTCAGCACGAGGCGCGGCCCGATCAGGAAACCCGTTCCCCGTGTACGCCGGGCACCATCGCGCACAACGATGCGACAGGTGCAGCGTTGTGCGCGCATCACCGCGGCATTGACGTCGTCGGGATCGCGAAAGCGCTCCTGGTCATTAACGATTGCCTCGAAGGTGACGAGCACGCTCGCGCGATCGCGCGCATCCGCAACCAGCGCGGCCGCCATGACCACCCCGCCAGTACCATCATCCTCGCTGCTTGCCTTGAACAGCGTTGCACCGCCTGCGGAACAGAAACCCTGCAGGAACCCTTTATCGCTCGCATAGCGCAGCGCAGCTTCGAAATCGGCGAAATCTCGCTCGCGGCCCGGGCCAAGGGGCGCTGCCCGCTGACGTTTCAAGGCGACGGCCTTGAACGGGATGCGTTCGTCAGGGCTCACCTCGGCAAAGGCGTCGAAGGCCTTTTCGAACGTCTCGCGGGTTACCTTGACCTGACGTGAGAGCCTGCCGGGATCGAGCTCATCAGGACCTTCTGACACGGCGCGCCCTATCTCCATACCATCCGTTCGGTAACATCCGCCCCGATAAATGGCGATTGTTTCACTGCGGCCAGAGAGTGAGCGTAATTGGCGGTCATCACCTGGCCTGCGAAATGCAGGCCAAGGATCGGAAGATCGTTTGAAAAGGTAATGATTGCGGAGCCTGACGAGCCACCCAGCGTTGTCGCGTCATGGCTGAATATCCAGTGATTGCCGTCCGCCTTCACGCCCCCGGCCGCTTGGACGATGGTGCCCGGGCTGAAATATTTCCGGCCATAGTCGAGACCGAAGATCATCGCCAGACGGCCTCCGATCGTCTCAGTAGCTTCCTTGCCGGAAGGATCCTCCAGAGCGGACCGATCAGGACGGGCAGGATAACCGACCACCGCGATATCCTGCAAAGTTGCGGCTTCGCCGGGATCGCCCGTCAGCCCCACGGTCGCGGGGAGCTTCGCGGTAGTGTTCTCCGTTTCGACGTCGAGCACCACCATGTCAAGATGAGCGAAATCGACGCTTCTGCCAATTTGGGCATCACCAGCAGCGGCAACCCCTTTGACCTTGAAACGCAATTCGTTGCCCCTTCCGTTGTCGCTGAAATTGATCGTGACACCGTCACGCATGAACCATTTCGATCCGCTACCTCTCTTGACGACGACGTCCGCGATGGCCTCTGCCACATGGCGGTTGGTCACGACGAGCCCGGGACCGGCGACCCATCCCGTACCGACATGTGCGCCCGCAACGTCGATGCGGCCGACGCTCGCACAAAGGGCGGGCAGATATTGCTTGGCCGCCGTCAGAAGCGCACTCCAATCGGTGAATTCGGCATGCTTCGAGGAGATCGCGCCATCCTCCACCTTGAAGGCTGGGCGGCCCTTCAGCCGGACAAGCGCCTCGGTCACGATTCTGCCTTCGATGGAAAGCGCCGCCTCGCCATCGCTGGCAAGCTGGCGGACGACCGCTTCGGTGCTGTTCAACAGATCGCGGCGTGCGGCGGTTGCCTCAGGGGTACTTTCCGTCTGGGATTCGATCTGCGTCAGCGTGCCTTCGATGAGATCTTGCAAGTCCCTCAGACCCGTCCCGGCAAGACTTGCGCGCGCGTTTTCTGCAGTGCTTTCCTGGCCAGGCTTCAACGGCGCAATTATTGTCAGAGGGTGGCGCGCAGGCGGTGTGGGCGCAAGAATCGGAGCTTGGAGATGTGGAACTGCATTCGCAAATCGCAGGCTTCGTTTCAAGACGGTGGGCGCCTTGGCTTGAAGCCCTGGTGACGGGAGCGGCCGGGCAGGGGTTTCGAGCAGCGCGGAGCGCCCGGCGTCGCCGCGCCTCCAGGCGTCGGCGGCAAGGTAGCTTGCCTCTGCGCCGTAACGCGCCCAAACCACATCCGTGCTCTGGGCATCGGCAAAGACTTGCGCAACGGCGGCGCTCTCCGGCGCATCCGGAACGGCTTCAGGTGCTATTTCATTCCCGGTTGCTGCCGGGATCTTCGCCAGCGCCAAGCGCAGCAAGGCAGCGGCATCGACAACACCGGCACCGTAAAGCCAGCTGTTCCAGCGGGCGGGACGCCGTGCAGTCGCCGTCAGTGCCGCGCGAAAGAGCGCCTGGACGCTGACGCCGCGGCGCTTGGCCTCCGCCCGAACCTTGTCGCGTCCGAACCGCGCAAGCCATAGCGCCGCCACGCCGGCGGTGGTCGTTACCGCGAAGGAGGTCCCCTGCCCACCGCTAACCGTGCCGATGCCGAGATCATTCGGTGTCCTGCGTGCCACGTAGACATTCTCCGCTGGAGCGGCGATCGTCACACTGGGCCCGGCGCTGGTTCCCTTCCACGGTTTGTCGTTCGAATCGACACCGGCCACAGCAATGACACGGTCGTCTGAGGCCGGATAGACGACGAAGTTGACACAATTTCCTGCCGCGGCAAGCACGATCAGTCCCCGATCGACGGCGACGCCGATGGCAGCCGAAATCGATCTTGAGAAGATCCCCCCGAGGCTCATGGTGATGATGTCGGCCTTGATTTTCACGGCGTGAAGGATGGCGGCCGCCACCGGGGTCCCGTCGAATATCTTGACGTCGGTCGTGCAACGGATCGGCACAAGGCTCGCTGCTGGTGCCGTTCCGACCATCTGGCCACGTTCACGGCTTACGACCACACTCGCCGTGGCCGTTCCATGTCCGGGATTGGCAAAAGACGGATCAAGGGGATCAGCGGGGTCCTTATCTCCACCAACGATGTCGATGGCGAGATCGAAGCGAAGCGCCTCGGTATCCAGTTCGGGATGACTGGCGACACCGGTATCGGGCTGAGCGACGATAATGCCCGCACCCTTTTTGGGCGAAATCGCCCAGGCTTCGGGCGCGCGCACCGCCTTTGCCGACCAGTGGAAATCAGTGGGGGCCGACGCCTTCGACCAGCAAAGGGCATCGACAGCCGCTGATTCCGGATTGGTCCGGTCAAGCCTATGGGCATCGGGCTCGGCGTAAAGTGTCGAGCCGATGTCGGGCGTGCAGGACACGAGTTCGAGTTCACCTGCAAGGTAGTCGGCAATCGCGAATAGGCGGTCCGGTGCGATGGTGCGCGCAACGCCAGGAAATTGCAGGACATAGAACGTCGGGAGCAAGGGATCGAGCGGCTGAAGGACGAAGCGGCCGTCTTTCAGCAAACCGGCGATGTGGGCCTCCAACCCGCCAGCGTCATCTGGCCGCTTCAACTCCAGTTCGAAGCGTATAATTCCTGGCCGGAGAACGGGATCTTCGGCGTCGCAGGCTTCACAGACGGAACGCAGGATATCAAGTTCAATCACCGTATCGCCCCCCAAGGATACTACTTTATGTCTCTTATTTTTCGATTTTGCAATGAGGATACGCTGCCATGGTTGTATGAATCAGCAATATAAACAATACTGCTGACATTCTTTACAGCAACGATTGCATGCCGGTTTCAACACGTCTTCCGGGTCTTGTCACATGACCAGCAAGATTATAGAGGCGGGCTCGCTTTCTCCCGTTAACCCTGGTGCCGTATCATTTGCTGCTGAGCCGCCTGAGTACGTCGTCGGACCGGACATTGCCGAGAACCGGCTTCCGGCGGCCGGTAAATTGGCTCTTTGCGAACTTTGCGTCCGGGCCGACGTCGTGGAGGAAGATCTGGCAGATCTCCATTCCCGGCTGCAGGGCGATCGGCACCTCTCCGACGTTACTCAATTCGAGGGCAAGACAGCCAGCAAACCCCGGCTGGATTCCGGCTGCCGTCTCGATAATCAGACCGCGCCGTCCGAGTGACGATTTCCCTGTGACATAGCCGGCGAGATCCGCCGGCAGGCGCATCCACTCCAAGGTCGTCCCGAGTACGAAATTGTGCGGGTGCAGGATGAACTCCTCGCCGAATCGAACGAAATGTTCCTTGGTCGGAACCGGATCCTCATCCGGTTCACTGACGCGCAACAGCGAGGTGCGCGAGTGCCGCAGTGTCCGAAACCATCGGCCGAGACGCAGATCGAGCGACGCGGCGCCCACGGCGGCCAGCCGTCCAAGATCAGGGCGCGGCACGATTGCCAGCATGCCTCCGTCGGCGCCAGGAGCGAGATTGAGCCGGCCGATCAATCCAGTGCTGCTCAACATAGAGATTACCTCGTGCGGGACTCAAATTCCATGACTTCCATGGTTTTGAACACCAGATCGTTGAGGATTTCCAGTCTAGTGTCCTCGCGGAAGTTGAAATTCTTCCAATGCGCCCAGTTGAGCCGGATCGCCCAACCTGCGTTGATCGTATCGCCGATCGAAGTCGTCGATGCTGCCGGTGACAGGGCGCAGAATTGTTTCACAATTCGATCGCGCTCGGCGTCGGAAGGCAAAGCCAGGCCGGTGCGGGCGACGTGACCACTTACGGCGGCGATCAGATCCTCGATCATCGCGGTGGACGCCTGATCTGCCATACGCAGGCAAAACGCCTCGTTGGCCTGTAGCCGCTTCGGCAAATCGATGAAATAGCCCGAGAAGGCCGGCGGCTCGGTGATCCCGAACGCTCTCGCTGCGCTTTCGAGTGCCGTGACCCGCGAGCCCAAGGACGGATAGTAGGCGGCGCGCTCGCCTGTGTGCGGCGCGATCAGGTAGATGAACGAATAAAGGTAGCTTTCACCGAACAGTCGCAGCCCGATGATATCGCAGAAAAGCTCTTCAATCTGGCGCGTGGCCAGCCGGTAGGAGCGCGCCCAGATGCTGCGCAGGAAAAGGTCGCTCAACAGGTCGGCCGGCTTGGTTTGGACGTCGAACAACTGCTGGAATTCACTCCAGCTGTTTTGATATTCGCCAACCAGGCGGCTCTGCAATGTTGCGTCAAGGGCAGAAAGGTGGGGGCTGCGGTGCGGCTTCTTGCGCCAGATGGAATGGCCGAGTTCATGACCGGCAAGAGGAACGATCAACGGGTTGCCGGATTCGGTCGCTGGCAGCCCTATGAACATGAGATTGGGGAATTCGTCAGTAATCGCGGGATAAGTAAACGGCGAAAAGCTCCATTCCGAGCTGACGATCAACTTGGCTTCCGGCCCGTAGATAGTCTGGCTCATGCGCAGAAGCGGATCGTAGATCTCGAACGCATTGCGCACGTTAGTCGAGCGCAGGATAAAGCCGAGAACGGTATAATAGCGCGCTATGTAGGCATTGACCTGCGCGGTTACCTGCTGGCGTATTGTATGGTCAGTCGTTGGCCCGATCCCGGAAAGCCGGTTCAGTTCCCGACCGTAAAGATCGGCCAGCAATTTAAGAGCTTCTCTCGATTCCTGATAGGGAAACTCCGATGTCTGCAGATGCTTGATCTGGTCAATGACCGACAGCAGCTTCTGCCGCACGAAATCGATGTCAAGCGACCCGTTCGTCATATGCCGGCATCCACTCGTCGTCGGGCGCGGGTGTCAGTTCCTCGAGAAGAACCTGATGCAATGACAGGCAGAAGCGCTTGAGGGAGCCAATCTCCTCGCTGCCGGTGCTTTCACCGGCGGCGATGGCTTTTGCCTGCGCGACGAGATCCCTGACCCACTGTTCAAGATCGTTGAAGTTGCTGAGTGAGGCGCCTTCGGTGTGAAAGATCGCTGAGTTGAGGATCTCGACGTTGACCGGGTTTTCACTCAGGGCGAAAAGACTGACAGGCCGTCCGCCACTCGGCGGCGCCTCAAGATAGTGACCGAAGCGCTGGATAGTCGCCAGATCAGCCGGCTGCCGCTTTTCCAACTTGTCGAGCTCGATGGCGGCGTCAAGGGCGAGCGATGGGAAGTCCATGAATTGATTTCCTCGGCTTTGCATTGGTCGCGAACTGTTCCGCCTGTGATATCATCGAAACGGTTTGGTACAGAAATCGAACCGGGACGGACCAGCGAAACTATGAATCCGCGGTGACTCCTCGTCAAGCGTCTAAAACGGACTATGGTGAACGGTGATGCGTACGAATGCTCAATCATCGACTCCCTCCATGGCGAAATCCGGACCTCGACGGGCAAATAGTGAGGACGTGGGGTGCCGAGGCGCCGCAGGCAGCACGACCGCGCCCATTT
Source organism: Rhizobium phaseoli (assembly GCF_003985125.1). Classification (GTDB taxonomy): domain Bacteria; phylum Pseudomonadota; class Alphaproteobacteria; order Rhizobiales; family Rhizobiaceae; genus Rhizobium; species Rhizobium phaseoli. The sequence continues at coordinate 55,174 of NZ_ML133586.1, read as the reverse complement.
CACTTTCGGCTGGCAGGACGCAAGCCGGTCGGCCTCTGGAAGAACAGAGAACGTGGGTGCGCGGCGTCCCAAGTGTAGCTGGGCGATCCCCCGCACTGGCCGCGGCTGCTGCGCGCCGCCGCACTACAACAACCACGGTCAGGCCGCCTTTCGGAAGACTTGGTCTGTCGTCCCGGCCACGCCTCCTCGATCAGGAAAGAAAATGCTTTCCCGTCGCGGTCTCCAGGACGCTTGCCAACTGGGTAGCGAGCATGCCCTCAATGAGTTCTTCCATCTTTGTCAGATCGAAGGCACCGTCTTCTGAAGCCGCATCGGCCGCTTCCAAAGCGTCGAAGTACGGGCGCCGGTTATCGACAATCTGGTCCGGGATGGTCTTGACCCCGGGTAGGGGCAATTGAAGCTTTACGCAAAGAACCAAATAGGACACCATGCGCGATGTCCGCCCATTCCCATCACTGAAGGGGTGGATCCAGTTGAGCCGCCACATCACGAACGACGCAAGATGCACGGCTGTCTTTTCGGTCCAGTTGTCGTTGACATAATCGCACAAATCCTCAATGAGTCCAGGGACCTGAAATGCCCCGACAGGCTTGTGCTTACTGCCCTCAATTGAAACTTCAGCGGGCCGGAAGTTGCCGGCATAGATGCTAATGCCTTGCAATGCCTCACGGTGAAGCGACAGTAGCATCGAGGGACGAAGCTTCCATTTTTCCCCTTTGTCGATTGCATCGACAATCATGTCGCGCGCTAGGTCGAACTGGAGAAGGCCGTTGCGGGCTTCGGCTTCGGCGCGCGCCTTCTCATCCATGATCAAATAAGCTTCGGTTGCCACGCTGTGGCGGCGCGTAGCGTCAGTCATGTTTCTTTTGATCTGCCATCTCGTCGGCGACGCGATCGACCAACTCGCGGGTTATCATCTCATTTTCGAAATGAGTGTTGCCGTATGCAAAGCTGCGACGCTGGACTTCAATGTCACTCTTCGACAACTGCACTTTTCTGGCGGCTTCGAGGAGGTTTCTGAGCGGTTCGTTCATTGCAGGCGTCCTTTTTATTTAGGCGTCCATAAAAGCGGTTTTCCTTTGCAAGGCAACCTCGACAAGGATAGAAACATGGAATTGCGCCAAGCTTGTGGAAGAGTGTTGCAACTGCGCTAGCACCATAATGCCGATCGCGACGATTGGCGAGCAGCAAGAAGCGCGGGACGGGATTGGCAACGAGGCTTGGCGTTTCGTTCTTCATTTTTTCTCGCACTGATGCGGGCATCGGTCAGCTCTAAGACCGCCCCGCCCCGGGGGAATGGCTCCGGCAACTGACGGCCTCTGAACTGTTTCGGCTATTGCATCGAGAGGTGCTCCAATGGCCGCAACACTTCCGGCGCGTTGCCTCCCGCTACGAGCAGCGAAGTCTCTGCTTCACAGGTTTCATCGTAAGCGGCGTGCCACTCGCCCCTGACCGAATCGGATATTCGAAGGCAACGGTCGCATCCATGATGGATGCGGCAACTACGGGTCAATTGCGGTCATTCAGCTATCACGAAATCGGTGCACCTTCCCGACGGACAAATGAAAAAGCAGAGAGATTTCCGGATTGGAGCGCAAAGGCGGCAGAGCTGTGCCGCAAAACCTCGGCTGACTATGTCGGGAAGTTGCCGCAACCGCCTCTAACCCTGCGCAAGATGATCGCTTGGCATTTCCGATTGGCTGTATTCAAGCCGCCGACGCTCTGATCGCCTTTGGTTGAAGTCATTAGGCCAACCAGTGCCCCTTGCGATGCCGTCATGGGGAGAAAAAGGTCTTTGCTAATGGCACTTTATTTTCCCATTATTGGTGCTATCATCAAATTCGCAATTTATTCGAGTATCCTGACTGGCGATAAGCTTGCGCAGCCCTGCGTATTGTGTGGGGAGCTACGCCTGCGTTTGAAAATGGCCAGTCGCGCATTCTTGTTTTTCTTAGCAATGCTTTTTGTGCAGGGGGATGTGCATGTCTTCGGGCCATATCTGGCGTGAAAATTACGAGGGAGGAAACCCTGAGGCGGAAGCATTGCTTTTTGCAGAGCTGGCACGCGATATCATGGATGTGCAACTTGCCAATAGGGCGAACGCCCGAGCAAGCGACATAAGTCGCGCGTTTCACGCGAAATGTATACTTGGTGTCGACAATGCGAAACTTCAGATTCTGCCTAATATTCCAGAAGATCTCGAAGTCGGTTTTTTTGAGCGTGGCAAGCAATACGACGTGACCGTGCGGCTTTCCAACGCCAACGGTGTCCGTCAGGCCGACTTCAAGAAGGATATGCGTGGGATAGCGCTACGCGTTAAAGTATCCGAGAACGAATATCACGATTTCCTCGCAACGAATTTTCCGGTTTCTCATGCCCGCAACGCTTATCAATTCGTGGCGTTCGCCAAGGCGATGTCCGGCTCGAAGCTGCTGCTTTTGCCGCGCCTCGTCCTCGCAGTCGGCTTTTCCGAAACCCTCAGGATGCTCAGAAACGTCCTGAGGGGAGCGCGCGTCGTCGACAGCCTAGCCACAGAGGGCTATTGGAGCCGAGGCGCTCTTCTCTGGGGCAATGAAGCAGGTCCAGTTCGGTTCCTGCTGCGTCCAAGCGCCAAGACGACCGCGGCAAAGCCCGCCTCGGCAACTGACCCTGACTTTCTACATCGTGAGATTGCCGAGCGGCTTCGCGAAGGCCCTGTCGAGTTCGATTTCCTGCTGCAGCGCTATGTCGATGAGAAACTTACTCCAATCGAGGATGGTGCGGTCGAGTGGACGGAAGACGCATCGAGGCCGATCGGGGTCGCAACGCTGACCATTCCGTCGCAGGACATCGATGCGGCGCCTGGCAGGGCGATGGAGCGGCTTGTCGACCAGCTTGGCTTCAATCCTTGGAATACGACCGAGACATTTCGCCCGCTGGGCAATCTCAACCGTGTCCGCAAGGCAGCCTATACGGCCAGCTCCGCGCATCGCTTGAACCAACGGTTCCGGGAACGGAAGCCGCTACGCAACATCGTGATTGCCCGGGCTGTCGCGGCCCTGTTTAAGGCGATTAATGCACACGTGCCCTGGTATAGGTTCGGTTGGCGCATGAGCCTGCTTAACATCTCCATTCTCCGGGAAGAGCTACGCACAAAGAACTTGTTTGACACCGAATTGCCGGATGCACCACCGCAGGCGACCCCGCAGCCGCCAGTAATTCCCGAGGCGGTCCGCACTCAGCGGACATTCGACGGTACCTACAACGATCTCTCAAACCCGCGGATGGGTGCGGAGGGAGCGACGTTCGGCCGTACGATGCGAGCGGTCTACAAGCCAGAGCTATTCGGGCAGCCGAACCCAATCGAAGTCAGTCGCCAACTGATGACGCGAAAGGCTTTCATTCCGGCACGCTCGCTAAATGTGCTTGCCGCGGCCTGGATTCAGTTCCAGGTGCATGACTGGGTCAACCACAAGCGCCATAGTCTCGGGAATGCGGAGACCGACATTGCATTGCGAATGCCGAACGGAGAGCTCTGGAAGAGCACCACAGGCGGTCAGCCGGAGGCTTTTATGCGCATTGCTGGCAATGAGGTTTTCCGCATGGCTGCCGGCGGCTACCCCATTTTCAAAAATATGACGACACCGTGGTGGGACGGTTCAGAGGTTTACGGCAATACAGCGGAAAAAGCGCTGGATCTGCGAGACGGAGGTCGTCTTAAGCTCACCGAGGATCTCTATCTGCCGACCGAATTGAACGGCATGAACGTCACTGGCTTCAACGAAAGCTGGTGGCTGGGCCTCAGTATGATGCACACGCTGTTTGCTCGTGAACACAACGTGCTCGCCGAAGCATTGATGCGCGAATATCCGGACTGGGAGCCGGACCGGATCTACAACACCGCTCGATTGATTGTATCGGCTCTGATCGCAAAGATTCACACCATTGAGTGGACGCCAGCTATTCTGGCGACGCGGGCGATCAAAGTCGGCCTGCCGGCGAACTGGTACGGCGCGCCTAAGGACTGGCTCACGCAGCTCGGCATCTGGATGCTCGACACGCACGAACTCAAAGGCATTCCGCAGACTGTGCCCGACCATCACGGCATCCCGTACTCGCTGACGGAGGAATTCGTTTCGGTCTACCGTCTCCATCCGCTCATTCCCGACGATTATCAGTTTTTCAACTATGAGACCGGTGCGCGAACAGAAACATTGGGCTTCGCCGACATTCAAGGTGCGGGAACCGATGCCAAAATGCGGCACCTTCGGCTCCACAATGTCATCTATTCACTCGGAATCGCACATCCCGGTGCAATCACGTTGCATAATTACCCCAATGCGTTACGCCAGTTTAAACGGATGTCAGGCGACGTGGAGGAGATTATCGATCTTTCCGTCGTCGACATCGTCAGGGATAGGCACCGCGGAATTCCTCGCTTCAATGACTTTCGCGAGGCGTTGCACAAGCCGCGTTTAAGCAACTGGGAGGAATTGTCGTCGGATCCAGAAACGGTGCGGGCAATGCAGGTTCTCTATGGCAATATCGACATGGTGGACACCATGGTCGGCCTGCATTCTGAGCCTCCGCCGGACGGTTTCGGCTTCAGCGATACGGCTTTTCGCGTGTTTATTCTGATGGCCTCCCGACGGTTGCAGAGCGACCGTTTTCTCACCGTCGACTTTCGGCCGGAAATCTACTCGCCCCTGGGGCTCGATTGGATCGAGAACAACGGTATGACCAGCATCATCCTGCGTCACTGTCCGCAACTCGCCCCGGTATTGCCGCGCACTGCCAGTGCATTCGCCCCTTTCCGGCCTATCCTGTCTTGAGGGGCACACCATGCCAATTTCCCGCGACAGATTATACCGGCTCTTTCGCTTCCTCTTGGTGAGCGTCAACCTGCTTGTACTCATCACTCTTGTTGCAACGGGGATATTCATCAGGCTCGAAGGCGACTGGGTGCATCCAACTATCCGGGATCCAAAGGATGCGTTCGAAAATGGCACCATCGGCACGGAACTCATGCCGCTACCGGTCGCTTTGGTACTGCCCGACCTGTTTCCCGAGCATTTTCAGCCGGCCGGTGCGGATGCCGGCGATTGGGTGAAGCAATTCGGGTTCTTGCCGTATGACAACCCGGAGGCCAATAACGGTTTGCCACTCGGCTTTGCGACCAGCAACTACCGCCCCGGTTCCGCGGCGCCGTCGCCTGTCCCGTTCGTCGGCTTCAGTTGTGCTCTTTGCCACACCACGCGAATTCGCAAAAGTGAGGAGAGCAAGGGCGTCGTCGTCTACGGACCAGGCAGCGTATCGATCAATCTCTTCGCCTGGATCGATGCATTTCAGGCGGCGGTCTTGACCAGGGTGAAGCCGCAAAGAGATGGCGAAACGGACATGGAACGGCCCTATCGTCTGACCGTCGACAGCATTTGCGATTCGTATAGAGCCAAGACGGGTGAAACGCTGGGCTCGATACAACGCCTGTTGATTGGGCTATGGCTTCGCCAGGTTCGCGCTCGGATCGAGGCAGGATTGCCGCGCTTCGACGAACCGATCGGAAATTACCGATCCCGCGATGCAGACGTAACACCGACGGGTCCAACACGTACCCAACCGTTTCGCACTCTCGTTCGCACTGTGCTCGACCGGCCTGGCAACGATATGCCCGTCTACACGAAGATTGCCACGGTTTTTTCGGAGGATCATCGCGCGCGCGCCCAGTTCGATGGGTCGATCGGCGACATATATGCCCGCAGTTCGCTGGCGGCGCTCGCAGCCGGGGCCACGGTCACTAATATGGCTAAGCCGGAAATTGCCGACAATATCCGCAAAGCGAGCGATTTCACGAAGACGTTGCGTCCGTTGCGCTATTCCGACATGTTCCCGGAAGATGCGGCCTCGATCGATCCTGCACGTATCCTGCAGGGGCGCAAAGTCTACGGGCAATATTGCGCCGCCTGCCACGGCGATCGGGATTCGACCGGGGCTTGGGTCAACGGCGAGAAGACCGGCCAAGTCGTGCCGGCCGGTGAGCTCAACACCGATCCGGAACGCGTGCGGTTTCGTCATTATGGACCTCTCGCCGAAAAAATGTTTGCGCTCTTCCCCGACAAGCACCCGTTCCATTTTAAGCGAGAGGATATTTGGCCCCAGCGTGGACAAGAGGAGGAGACATCCATTAGGGGCTACGTAAACGCGCCGCTGGACGGGATGTTCCTGCGTGCCCCCTACCTCCATAACGGCAGTGTCATGACGTTGGCTGAACTGATTAATCTCAGGAAGCGTAGAGATGTCTTTTATCGGGGCGATAACACCTACGATCCGGCCGACGTCGGCTTTCGCTCTCCGGAAAGCGCTGACGATCGAAATTACTTCACGTTCGATACGACTCAGATCGGCAACTCGAACAGGGGACATGACTATCCATGGGCCTATGACGACCCGAAACGAAATCCGGACGATCTTGCCGCGCTGCTTGACTATTTGAAAATGCTCTAACGTCAGGAACGAGCCCATGAAGGCCATGCCTCCGAACAGTATAACTCTGCCGCAGTTCTCGCTGGCGTTCGTGACGTTTGGCGTACTGCTGGTTCTTGCGCTCCTCTGGCCGGAGACGACGCTGGACGACGTCGATCTCGGTCGCACGAAAGCCACTATCTGGGTGACAAGTCTCATGCTTCTCCCGAGCTTGGCGCTCTATCCCTACCGCACGCTCTCCCAACGCATGGCCAACGTCGTACACTTGTTCTGGACCTTCGCTTATCTGCTTTTTCTTGTTCACGCTTATTGGGCCATATTCGTAATATTCAACGGGCTTAAGGACACCTTCGTGCAGATGGGCATTCCCATTGCCAGCATAAATTTCCTGCTCGTTATCCTGTGGGGCTTGGATGTTTTGCTTCTATGGTTTGCGCCGAGCCGGACCCCGCCCGCGGCGCGCTTCCAGATCGCTGTACGCACGCTTACTTTTCTAATATTCGCGACCACCTTCCTGTTTTTGCGAAGTGGTCCGGTTCATATTCTTGGGATCATTTTTGCGGCCGTGATCTCGCTATCCCTGGCCATTCGGCTGTGGGTACGTGAGCGCGCCGTCCAATACTGAGACGGCCAAGCTGGGTCGTCGACGCCACATTCGGAGGCTGGGGAGGAAACATGAGCAGCGAGGAGACAAACAAAACCGGTTTTGAGCGATTGCTCGAGCGCCCATTAATCCAGACGATTCTTCAACGGCGTACGCACCGGATCGGCCGAGGTGTTCCCCTGATCAAAGCAGGCACCATGACCTATCAATCCACCCAAAAACCGGTGCCACTTACCGACCTCGAAGAGGCAATTTTAATCGCCATGACTGGCCTTACCGGCCTTACAATGCCGGACAGGCCGTTTGAGGATCCTGTCACCGGCGAGTTCGTAATGGCAAAGCCGAATGTCCATATGGAAGGGCGAACGGCCGGCAGCCCCGACAATGCCCAAGGGACATATTTCTTCCTCATCAACGATACCGGCACATACTTCATCGACAGGGTTCCGTTCACCCCACCATTATCGTTCGAACCGGAGGCACTAATCGCACATGCCAAACGAGCGAAAGTGAAAATTAGCAATGGCAGACTGGATACGGCAAACCGCGAATTCCCCGCCTATCTCGATTCCAATCGCTTGCTGTCGAACCTGCCCGGCACGACGGTGCTTTTTCCCGTCGTAGACCTGTCACATCAATATATTAACGGCCTGATGTATCTCTTGACACAGCCCGAAGGACACCGACCAACAATCGTTGACGATCGTAATTTCTATCTTAGGGCCGGCGTAGGAAAATGGGTCAAGAATCGATTTCTCAACGAAGAGATCAAGGTGCCGCTCGGCGTCATCGGTAGCCTACGGACCCAGATCGAAGCAGATTTATTGCTCCAGAATCTCATGTTGGTCGCTGATGCCATGGGCCTAGGAGCCTATATTCACGCCTCCATCAGCCCGCCGGTACTGCTCGGCGATCCAAAATTCCGGGACAGCTACGGTCCGATGCTAGGTTTCGATTTCGCTGTGCCGAAATGGCGACTGCTCGACATTTTACGCTGGCAGGTGCCGCTGCCGAAATACAGCAGCCTCAGGGCACATCCGGTTGGTCTGCGACTGGGAGACCGCGACCTTATCAAGGCGAAGTCCCCCCCGAACTATCAAAACATGAGAGAAGCCGTGGACGAAGTGGTTTCGGCCAAGTTTGGTTCACAGGGGATTTACAAGGATGCGGCCCTTTTCAAGGGAATTTACAAGGATGACTTTGGCGATCGTTACCTAACCGAGGCCGCCGAGTACAGTAGCGACGTGATTGAGTGCGTGACGGACATTTGCGAGTACATATATGATACCCATGGTCGCTTCCCCGCGCATGTCGATGCAATTCATGTTCCCGGCGTGTGGATACAGGTGCATCACGTCGACCTCGAATACTATAACCGTTATTTCAAAAACGCATTGACCGGCGCGCACCACGACCACGACAATCATTGGCATTGACGAGCTTTAGGCCAAATTTGCACGCCGGAACACAGCGAATGCCCTTTCGGGGCGGAAAGATCGGCACCAGCAGAAGGTTGACGATCTCCTTCAGGTCGGCGATTACCGGCAGCGGTGTGGGAACCGTTTTGCTGCGGGTGATCTGGGCGAAATCAGAATATTTCAACTTGAGCGTCACAGTCTTCGCGGCGATCCCGTTGGCCTCGCAATAACTCCACACCTTTTCGATTAGCGGCTCAAGCCCTTCACGGGCCGGGTCGTAGGTATGGAGGTCTTGTCAGAATGAACCGCGCCGAGTTTGCCGGAGCCCCCAACTCGTGAGAAGTAGGGTCTATGACAAGCAAGACGACGAACAAATTCTCTCCTGAAGTTCGTGCCCGCGCCGTTCGGATGGTGACGGAGCATGAAGCCGAACATCCCCCCCCCGCTGGGCGGCGGTATCATCGATAGCGGCCAAGATCGGTTGCTCGGCGCATACCCTCCATGAATGGGTGAAGAAGGCCGAGGTCGACAGCGGCAAGCGTGCAGGTTTGCCGAGTGACGTGGCGGAGAAGATGAAGGCTCTGGAGCGAGAGAACCGCGAGCTTCGTCAGGCGAATGAGATTCTACGCAAAGCCTCGGCGTATTTTGCCCAGGCGGAGCTCGACCGCCCACTGAAGCGATGATCTCCTTCATCGACGAACACCGCTCGGTGCTCGGGGTCGAGCCGATCTGCAGACTGCTGCCGATTGCCCCGTCCACCTATTATGAGGTTATCGCCAAGCGCATGGACGTGGACCGCCTATCGGCCCGCGAACGGAATGATATTGCCATGAAAGTCGAGATACGTCGGGTGTTCAACGAGAACTTCCAGGTCTATGGCGTGCGCAAAGTCTGGCGGCAGTTGCAGCGAGAAGGTTACGACATCGCCCGCTGCACCGTCGCTCGGCTTATGAGAATGATGGGGCTTCAAGGCGTCATTCGCGGCAAGCCAGTCAAAACCACCGTGTCGGACAAGTCCGCTCCATGTCCGCTCGACCGGGTGAACCGACAGTTCTTCGCTCCAGCGCCGAACATGCTGTGGTTATCCGATTTCACCTATGTCGCGACCTGGCAGGGCTTCGTTTACGTGGCCTTCGTCATTGATGCCTTCGCCCGCCGTATCGTCGGTTGGCGGGCAAGCCGAACGGCCCATGCGGGCTTTGTGCTCGATGCCCTCGACCAGGCGCTTCATGATCGGCGGCCCGTTAAACGTGGCGCGCTGGTTCATCATTCCGACCGCGGCTCGCAATATGTGTCCATTCGCTATTCCGAACGGCTGGCGGAGGCGGGCACGAGCCGTCTGTCGGAAGCGTTGGCGACAGTTACGACAATGCTCTCGCCGAAACGATCAACGGTCTTTACAAGGCCGAGGTCATCCATCGGCGAGGACCCATGGCGCAACTTCGAAGCCGTGGAGTTCGCCACGCTCGAATGGATCGACTGGTTCAACCACCGCCGTCTTCTGGAACCCATTGGGAATATTCCGCCAGCAGAGGCAGAAGAACGATACTACGCCATGCTGGACGCACCAGCTATGGCCGCATAACTTAAACCAAACGGTCTCCGGCAAACCCGGCGCGGTTCAGTCCCCCCGCTCTTGCTCGCTTAGCAAACACATTCAAAGCCGCAGGAAAAATAGCCAAGATCTCCTCGTCGCCATCATGCTCAAGCTGCTCGTGCTCGCAAGTTGCCTGCTCTCCCAGACCCGCCTCTGAGCCTAAATCCGCCTTGCCGACCAATGCAGATTCTCATCCAGGCGGCTGGTGCGCGTTTTCTCCCTGCAAGGCCTAATGCGGCCACCTGCACACCTATGGATCCATCGTCCCTACAAGTAATAATGAGTGCATGAAATAATTGTACTATGAACGATAAAGCTCTTGATGGTTGCTTGCGTTCGTGTTTTAATAAAACCTATCGTTATAAGGGCATCCACACCATTTCAGTTCTTCCGGATCCTCTCTCGGAGGGGGACGCGACTATGTCGTGACCCTACTCGCGGAGCATGCTGTGCTTTTGTGACTTTGGCGTTGAACCGTAGACGCGGGCAGAACGAACAGGACGTGCGCTACAGATGGCGAGCCGACGAGCATGGATACCTCCGCGAACGATTTAGAAGGGTGTGAGCGATATCGGATTTGACCGAAGCAACACTGCATAGCCGGCGTGCCGCCTGCGACGCGGCTGCCTCTATGGGGATGGGGATTTGCCATGGCAGAGTCACACAGGCCCGGAAACGGGATGAAATCTTTTTCGATGCACGTATCGGACGCCGGATCGGCTCCTATGTTCGCCGCTCTCGCTAAAGAACAGTCTGACCTCCCGACCTTCGCGTTTGAGCCTGCTGCCACACAGGTGGTGGACCCTGAGACTGCGGCCCGTCGATATCTCGGCCATGCGCTCACAAGCAATAGCGTCCCCGACTTTACTGCGCCGTCTGCAGAAAACGCTGACTCTCAATTCAAGGTTATCGGCACAGAAACGGTTCCACTGACCCATACCCGTACCGTCAAATTTCGCCAGGCGTTCCACGACATCCCTGTCTACGGGTCGCTGGTGACCGTGGAGCTGGACGACGACAACAAACTCGTGAGCCTGAATTCGGCGCTGGGGGAGCCGACCAATGTTCCGCCTGTGGCGAAGATTTCGGCCACCAGAGCGGCGTCGGCGGTCGACAAGAAAGGCCAGTTCAAGAAGAAGATCGCCGGTGTCGCGCCCCGTCTCAGTTTCTATTACGAGGCCAAGAAGGACAAATGGCATCTGGCATATATTTTCGAGGACGTCGAGGTGACGATGCCGGAGAGTGCCGGATCCGGTCCGTTGAGGCCGCGTTATTTCGACTACGTGGTGGATGCGAATACCGGGAGGGTGATTGCGGAATTACCGCGTACCCCGACAATGGCCGCCGAGGAGCAGCTCGCCTTCGACGCCCGCAATGTTCAACGGACCATAAATGTCGAAAAAATTGGTGCCCGCGCCGTTCTGAAGGACACGGTGAACAATATCCAGACCTTCGACTTTCGTTTTCGGGATCCGAACGTCAACGATGCCCTGCTGCCGGGGGACGAAATAGGACCTGCCTGGCCGCCTGCCGCAGTCAGCGCGCATGCAAATGCGGCGGCCGTCGCGCATTTCCTCCGTGAAGTCGTGTTGAGGAATAATATCGACAATCGCGGCGGCCCGATGAACGCCAGCATCAATTGCGTCGTCATGCGCGAAAGCCCCGGTGGAAACCAGTGGTTCAACGCCTATTGGAATGGCGTCCAAATGGTCTATGGCCAGGTGCTCAACGGCAACCAGCTTCTCACCCTGGCCGCCGCGCTCGATATCGTCGGGCACGAGATGTTCCATGGCGTGACCGACAATACCTCACGCCTCGAATATGCAGCGCAATCCGGAGCGCTCAACGAATCCTATTCCGATATTTTCGGCATGCTGATCGCCAATAGAGGCAATCCCGATCCCCGCCAATGGGACTGGAGGCTCGGGCAGGGGTTCGCGCGAGGCGGCGGTCCCATCCGCGACATGTCCGATCCCGCGTCGCGGGGCCAGCCTGCACATATGAACCAGTATCGGATCATGCCGGTCACTCAGAATGGCGACTGGGGAGGGGTGCATGTCAACAGCGGTATCCATAACAAGGCGGCTTATCTCATGCTGGTGGCGGAGGAAGGCGGCAGTCTGGTCTTCACGCCAGACGAAGTCGCCGCGGTCTTCTATGTCGCGGTGACGCAGCTGCTCTCGCGCACCTCGCAATTCCGTGACAGTCGTCGGGCTGTCGTCAGTGCGGCACGCACCTTGTTCAGGACCGCTCCATCCGCTCAGCTTGCGCGACGGATTTCGGCGATCGACGCGTCATTCGACGGTGTCGGCATCGCCTGACGCGGGGGGACCCTCTGCCGCTCGCCACATGATTTGAGCATGCTTCACCGAAGGAGGACTATCATGGCGATAAGCTTTTCCGGCATCTGGAGTTATCGAAGCCTGGTGAACAACCCCGACCTTTCCGCATCTTTCGACAGTTTGCGCTTTGGCGCGGGAACGCTGATTTTGTCCGAGCCTGCGCCCGGCAAGATCGGCGGTTCTCTTGGCGGAACCGGCTGGTCTCTTTCCCTCGACGGGGCTGCCACGGACGGCGCGCCGGCGACGCTGAAATGGCAGGGGCGCGGCATGATCGACAACGAGGAATGGGTCTACGACTATCTCGGCTATCCCGTTCCCCGCTGGCCGAACGGCGTGGACCAGATCGACACCATCGTCGGTACGGTTATTCGGACAGTGACCCACTCCAATGGTCAGTCACCCGCGGGTTATACGGCCACGTTCTATGCGGTGCGCGTTTGATGCGGCCGGCCTGAGTGGTCGCGTGCAGTCTGCGGCCAGCAATTCTCGATCGTTTCCTGAGAGGACAGTGCGATGCGCAAACGGGAGAATATCTTTGAGTTGGGAAGTGACTGGGCCGACCCGATCCTCTGGTATGCAAGGGGCGTCAAGGCGATGAAGGCCCGCAAGCTGGAAGATCCGACAAGCTGGAACTTCTATGCGGCGATTCATGGGATGTGGCGCGGGCTCTGGGATTTCTATCAGATCACCGACAGTGCCGATGCGGACCCCAATGCATCCGACACGTCGACCTATCTCGACCAATGTCAGCACCAGAGCTGGTATTTCCTGCCCTGGCATCGCGGGTATCTCCTGGCTCTGGAAAATATGCTCCGGCACGAGATCGAACTGCTCAACGGACCAAGCGCCAGCTGGGCCTTGCCCTATTGGAACTATTTCGGAACCGATCAGGACGTCCTGCCGCCGGCATTCCGCACGGCCAATTGGCCGGATGGCACCGGAGACAATCCGCTGTTTGTCGAACAGCGGTGGGGGGTGCTCAGCAGCAGCACACCATTCGACGTCAGCTCGCAAACCAACCTGAATGCGATGCAGGATCCAGAATTTGCCGGACCCGGCGGCGGGGGCAGTGCCGGATTCGGTGGCGTTGAAACGGGCTTCAGCTGGAGCGGCGAAGAAAGCGGCGGAATCGAATCGGATCCGCACAACATCATCCATGTGCTGGTTGGTGGTGGTCACCCAACCCTGGTGTTTCCGCCAGGTTCGCCTCAGGCCGGGCGCCCATTGCCGGGCCTGATGTCGACTCCGACCGCGGCAGCGCTCGACCCTATCTTTTACCTACATCACTGCAATATCGATCGGTTGTGGGAGAGCTGGAACAAATTTCCCACAGGCAAACCCTTTACTTCGCCGACGGATTGGCAAAATCCGACAGACTCCAAATGGTTGGATGGGCCGGCGAGCATCGGTGAGCGCGAATTTACAATGCCGAACCCAGATAAGACCAAATGGGTTTATACTCCGACGAAAATGCAGGACTTGGCCAGTCTGGGCTATGAATACGACGACCTGACACCCGGCGCGGAGGCCGGACCGATCGTCACCGTCGCCGCACGCATGGAGAGACTGGGCATTGCGCGGAGTTCCGTTGCTGCCACAAGAGGTTTAGACATGCCGACACAGAACAAGGTGGAACTGGTCGCGGCCAGCGACAGCGGCATGTCGCTCGCCGGCAGCGGCACTATGCGCAGCTCTGTCAAGGTCGAGCCGGATGCGAGGGCCAGGGTGAGCCAAAGCCTGAGCGCCAACAGGATCGCCCCGACGGCGCCCGACCGCGTGTTTCTCAATCTCGAGAATGTCACCGGCGTGCATGACGCCGTGATATTCCAGGTCTATGTCGGGCTGCCCGAGGGGGCCGATCCCGCCGGGAACAAGAAATATCTGGCGGGCAGTGTCGCGCTCTTTGGCGTGACGCAGGCGAGCGATCCGGCAGGCAAACATTCCGGAAACGGCATCACATACAAGCTGGAAATCACAGACATTGTCGATAAAATGCACCTCGACGGCGAATTTGATGTCGCCCGCCTGCCGGTAAGTTTCGTCCCGCTCGAAAACATCCCGGATGCGGCGAATATCAAAATCGGCCGGATCAGCATCTATCGGCAATTCGAGTGAGCGTCTTGCGCAGCACCTCTCCTGCGGTGCGCGAGTGGCGCCGCGGTTTTGCGCCACTCGCACTGGCTGCCGGCTCGGCATGGATTCCCCTGGCTGTCGGCGGCGACAGCACCTCCATGCCGACGATCTGTTCCGCTGCTTTCGTCTGGTCCACTCCCTCACCGAAGACTTATGCCTTTTTCTTCAGTTACGTCTCACCTTTGCAGCTGATCGTCAGCTGGGCGATGATGGTGATGGCAATGATGCTGCCGACGCTCTCTGTTCCACTGAGGCATGTGCGCGAGCGCAGCTTCTGGCGCGTGCGGCCGTGGGCCGAGCTGTTGTTTGTCGTCAGTTATCTCGGTACATGGATGGTGGCGGGTATTGCTCTCCTCGGCGTCGCGATCACGCTGCGCCTAGCTTCAACCAGTTCCGCCCTGCCTCTGGTCGCGTGCCTGATCATCGCGTTTATCTGGCAGATTTCACCCTGGAAGCAGGTCGCCCTGAACCGGTGTCATCGCCGCCCCAGCCTGGCCGCCTTTCCGCCGGCGGCCTATGAAAATGTGCTGGCATGGGGGATGACACACGGTCTCTGGTGCATTGCAAGCTGTTGGGGCTTGATGCTGTTGCCCTTGCTTGCGCCGTCGCATCATCTGCCACTCATGGCAATTGTCGCCGTCTACATCTGGGCGGAGCGACTGGAGCCGGCCTGTGCGCCTCGCTGGCAATTCCGGGTGCCTTCAAGGGCCATCAGGCTCATCGCCCGGAACGTTGCGGGATGGCGACAAAGTTCTGGCAGTACATCGATTACGATGGCTTGCGACGAATGCGCCTTGTAGGCTTGGATTCGATTGGTTCGATCACGATGCCAAGGGAACGCCTGCAAGTCCTCGATCGCTGCGCGACTGGCCGGAAACAGATTTTCGCGAACCGCCTGGAGATCGGAGATCATTCCGGGTGTGCCTCAATTACATCGCGGCAAGACAATCGTTTCTTCCTGTCGAAGAGGCTCGGCCGTGCATAGGTTTGTGATGATATCGCTTTAAGTGACACGCGGGTTGTCCACCAGCTTCTCGACCAATCGCCTGAGTTCCGACGGCGTCGTTTGGCCAGCCACCACCTCATAATAGCCGATCCCGGCGCGTCGCAGCGCCTCCTTCTTTACCGCATCACGCGCGGCCGCGGTGCCTTGGTGGTGTGCTCCGCCCTGGTATTCGATGACGTGCCTCGGTTGGCAATTGCCGTCGACGAGGAGCAAGTCGACACGTTTGGAGTTGATGCAACTGTAGGCGTCTGGGTCGGCACTTCGAAGGATCTCGCCCAACGAAACCTGAGCCATCACCTGCCAGGTGGAATTGCAGCCGATCACGACGCTGTCGAGTTCCCGAAACACCCGGGCTTCGCTCTTGTTCAACAATGGCTGAATGGTGAAATTGGAGCGCATCACAATACGCAGTTGATCCGTGGCGTCGACTGGACGCAATGGCTCAGCAGCTGGCGTCTGAAGCCTGGGTTCCTGTATGATGCGCTCGTTCCAGCGCCTTTCCTCCGATCGTGACCTGTTTCTCTCGCGCCACGCCTGTCTGCTCGTCCTGGTTAGGAACTGCTCAACGGACATGCCGATGATAAGGCCGACAAGCAGGGCGGCGATTAGCAGTTCCGGCTTTTCGAAGTCTGCAACAGTTACACCGCTCGAAGCGCCTACTACGGCAGCTCCGATGATCAGCCAAGGTGCCGCAGACAGCACCGACCTTTGGCGATAATGCATGCCCCTCTCCGAATTTCCCGCCAAGATAGTATGACGCTTTTACGATGCGCGGAAAGTCATCCAAAAGAATGAGGGCTCGCACGCATGAAGCTTCCGCCGGCGCACCGATATTGGCTCTAGCGGTCAGTCGCAATCCGCTCGGCCCAGGACATTCCTACGTCGCTGGTACTGGGAGAGCTTTCGAGGCCAGCGGCCGGCTTGTTGCTATGGAGTTCACGTTTTGGGCCAGGAAGATCGCATAATGGATCGAAGGGAACTGGCCCGGCAGGCGAGCAAAGAAAGACAAGGTTGACAGGCGCATTGCTTCTTCGATTGAGGGTTCGGCAGTTAAAATCTTTTAAGACTCCGGCGATGCACAACAAGGAAGCTCGCCGATAAGTTGCCCACGTGCAACGGCAAATGTTCGAGGAGGAGCGCGGCAGCCTCGTCCATTACGTCGGGCCGTTCGACGGATTCCACTGCGTCCCGACCTCGGTGTCGAAGACCTGCACGGTCCGCTTCGACAACAACAAATACTCCGTCCTCTCAACTGCGGTCGGCCGGCCGGTCGAGGTTCACGCCTATGCCGAGAAGATCGTCATCAGGCAGGACGGTGTGAACGTCGGTGAGCATCCTCGTTGCTTTGGCCGTGGCGAGACGATCTACGATCCCTGGCATTATGTCCCTGTTCTGGCACGCAAACCCGGTGCTTTGCGCAATGGTGCGCCGTTCCGTGAATGGGTCCTACCCACAGCGATGGAGAAAGTGCGCCGGCGGCTGAAGAGTGTCCATGATGGTGATCGGCAAATGGTCACCATTCTCGGATGCGTTCCCGCCGACGGTCTGGCGGCCGTCGATGCTGCCTGCCAGGAGGCTTTGGATCACGGCGTCTGCTCGGCCTCGGTGATCATCAACATTCTGGCCCGGAGCCGTGATCCGGCCCCGGCCGCAACCCTGCAAACCCCGGATGCGCTGCGGCTTACCCATGAACCGGTCGCCGACTGCGCACGGTATGACAGCCTCAGGAGGGCAAGCTGATGGAACGCACACAGGTTCTCGAACTGATGAGCACGCTGAAGCTCTATGGAATGCGCGGCGCTTACGACGAGGTCATGGGCAACGGCATCAAGCGGCAGCACGAACCGCCGCGCATCGTCGGCGATCTCTTGCAGTCGGAGATCGCCGAGAAGCAGGCCCGCTCCATTCGCTACCAGCTCAGCATTGCCAAGCTGCCGCTCGCCAAGGACATCGACGACTTCGACTTCGCCGATACGCCCGTCAATGAACCCCTGGTGCGGGAGCTGTCGACCGGCACCTTCGTCGCCGATCAGCGCAATGTTGTCCTCGTCGGCGGCACGGGAACCGGGAAGAGCCATCTGGCCATCGCGATTGCCCGCGCACTGATCCGCAACGGAACACGCGGGCGCTTCTTCAATGTCGTCGATCTGGTCAATCGCTTGGAAACGGAAACGCGCAGCGGCAAGCAGGGGCGGACGGCCGACTACCTCAACCGTCTCGACTTCATCATCCTTGACGAACTCGGCTACCTGCCGTTCGCCCAGGCCGGCGGCCAACTCCTGTTCCATCTGATCAGCAGGCTCTACGAGCGGACTTCGATCATCGTCACCACGAACCTGGCCTTTGGAGAATGGCCGACGGTGTTCGGTGACGCCAAGATGACGACCGCGCTTCTGGACCGTCTCACCCACCACTGCGAGATCGTCGAAACCGGAAACGAATCCTGGCGCTTCAAGAACCGCTCTCAAAGCTAAAGCCGAAGACGATCATCACGCGCACTTGGCCTACCCTCTGCAACCCCGGCCAGCGCCGGGCAGGCCAAGCGCTGATCTACAGCATATGGGGGGTCAAAATTGGACGCCGATAAGGGGTGAACTTTGGACGCCGATTGACAGTGACCGTTCTCGACTGTGGCGTCCTTTGAGTGGGGAACGACCGCCGTCAGGATCCCGAAGAGTTGGAGACTGAGGTCTTGTTGTAGATCGCTCCTCCGCTATGTCGATAGCTGGAGGATGTCACATGCCAACGCACGACAAACACTTCCGCATGCTTTCGGAAGCGGTACAGGCTTGGTACCGCTATTACGAGGTCGAACCCGACGACCAGGCGTCGCAAACCTTGTGCTCGGCCGCCATCGAGTTCTTCAACGAAGGCGCGAGATCGTTAGAGGATGTCACGACGCTGCTCATCGGCACCTATGTCGGCAGGTGGGCAACACGTGTAAACGCGCCGACGTCGGCTGCCGTTCACTGACCTGCCCGATTGACTGCATAACCAGGCTTCGCCCTGAGCATTCTTAATCGATCGACAGCTTCCAGCCGACGGCCACGACCTCACTGGAACCGAACTCGCCTCGCGACGCCATCTTCTGGAAGGGCTGGTGCCGGCAGGCGGCGAAGACGCCCTTCGACTGTCCGAGGAGATCGAGACGGACGGAGAGGTTCTCCTGCGCATCGCCTGCGACCACGGGCTTGAGGGGATCATCGCCAAGCGAAGGGACGCCACCTATCGACCCGGTCGGCTGGGTGAAGATCAAATGTGTCCAGAGCGATGGCTTTTTAATCATTGGGCATGAGAAGTCGACGGCGTCATTGCGGGCATTGGGCGGCTGCTGCTCGCCGCGCAGAGGAAAAGAGCTGGTATGTGGGGGGAGTGGGAACCGGCTTCAGCGAATATTCTGCGGGTGAGTTCCGGAAACAGATAGACAAACTGACCATCGGCAAGCCCCCTGTCGATACGGACGGAAGTGAAATGCGGTCTTCGTCGATCCGAAGCTTGTTGCCGAGATCAAATATCGAGCGTGGACGCACGACGGGAAGCTGCGGCACGCGTCATTTAAGGGGCTGCGCGACGCTGCTGATAACGCAGGCGTTTATGAGGTGCAATAATTCGCCGGCGCCGCTACGACCCGTAGCGGCCAATTCACGCCCGCGATGGGCTGAAATCCGTCCCTGGTCGCTGAATGAGGTTGCAGTTTACAATTTCTTCCGGTCCTCCTGCTTAGGTGTGATTATCCGCACGAAGCGATAGAGCCATGGAACCGGCTGGAAACCTGCGACACGACATCGAAGCGGCACTGCAACGTCAAAACTTGACGGGTTGGCAGCGAACGTTTCTTGCCGACATCCACGCTCGCCTTGAGCGTTCTGGCGGAAATGCTCGCCTCTCAACAGTGGCGAAAGACTTTCGAGATTCTAAGGCAGCGCGCTCGGCCCGCCCCATCGCAATCCGCGGTCGTTCCCTTTCCCCGATCTCGCCACCAGCCCAAGAAAATGTTCGTCCCCAGTTTTGGTAGAGCAGGCAGACGGCTGGCCATTGGGCTCCTGATCGTTGCTGCTGTGGCCGTCGCACAGCAGGTATCCGATTTGGGAGGGCAATTTCAGTCAACTCCGGCACAGCGAGGACATCTGTGGCCCAGGAATTCACGGTGACCGACGGAGACACCGTACACGTCGTTGGCGATGCCGCCGGAACACGTTTGGTGGGCTTCAACACGCCGGAGAAGTTCTCGCCCCAATGCTAATATGAGCGCCAACAGGGCGAGCGGGCGTTGGCGCGGCTTCGAGAGCTGGTTGCCGGCGGCAGCACCGAACTGAGAAAAGTCGCGTGCTTTTGTCCGCCGGACACCGAAGGTACGAAGAAATGCAACCATGGCGCCCTTTCGGGATGCTGTTGGTTGACGGGAAGGATGTCGGCAGCATTCTGATCAGCGAAGGCCTTGCAGTACCATTCGTCTGCGGCCGCAAGAGCTGTCCTCCGAGGCCGAGACCATGGTGCAAGGCATAGCCGACGAAATCCGGTGGACCCGTTGGATAGTGAGCGCCTTATGACGACCATCGAAAAAAGCGCGCCCCTGACTCCTTTTTTGAAAGGAACGAAATGGGAACATTCCTGAGGCGCTCTATTCCATCTCGAATACGGAGGATCCGGCATGCCTACGGTGTTGTTCAGACACGACCAAGACATCTCGCTTAATGATGTACTGAAGATTGCAGTAGAACGTTGCAGGCAGTGCTATGAAGTGTTCGCGGAAGATGGTTCGAGGTCTCGTCGGACGCTATGTCGCGGCGAGCGCGGGACGTGTCTGATGCCCTCGATTTCAGTGAAGAACCATATTTCTCGCCGGAGACGACGAGGAAGGTTCTTAAGCTTCGCAATGCGGTGTGGGGTATGTGCTTCGACTATCTCGGTGAATGCGGCCACCTGGGCAAATCAACCGACCTTCTCAGGATGGACCAGGACCTGGAATACGTCGTCGAAAAACTCGTCATCTACCACCTGTCTCCTCAGGAGATCGAAGAGGCTGAGGCCGAGTAGGCGCATGAAGGCCAGTTGTTTCGCTGATCTTGGCATCGGCGACGACACGGAGCCTCGGGGCAGCATTTGACATCTCTTCATACTTCAAGATCCGGACAATTTTGATATTGCAGTTTCTGAAGCGATGCCTCGAGGTCGAGCTTGAAGCCGGTTGCGGCGTAGTCAAACGAGACGTCTCCGAAAGCGGACAGGCTCGTATTGACCAAGCGGGAGCCGAAGCCCTTCTTCTTTGGGGCTTCCACGGCTGGGCCACCGCTCTCTTGCCAATGGAGATTGAAGCGATCGTCGCCGACATTTTTGCGCACGGACCACTCGATCTCGACAGTTCCTGTATCCCCTGATAGAGCCCCGTACTTTGTCGCATTGGTGACAAGCTCATGCAGCACGAGGGCGAAGCCAAGAGCCGCTTGCGGGTTCAGGCTGACTGCCGGACCGCTTGCTTTGATGCGGCTCGGTTCAACGCCGAGATTCACCGCGGTCGCTTCGATGATCGTATCGACGGCTGCGGATAACCAGTTCTTCTGCAGCAAAATATCGTGCGCGTTTGCATATGCCTTGATGCGCGACGAGATCGACTGCTCCGCGGCTTCGATGCTGGCGGCGTTCCGGAATGACTGGTTGGTGATCGCCTGAACGACTGCCAGCGTGTTCTTGATGCGGTGAGAAAGTTCGTGCATCAGGACGCGCTGTCGCTCCTCATTTTCCCGCTGCTCGGTTCGATCCCTGAGGATCTTCACGAAGCCTTCGAGTTCGCCATCATCCGATCTCAACGCCATCATCTGGCCCGACGCCCAGAATAACGAGCCGTCCTTTCGAAGGTGCCAGCGCTCATCATCTCCATGGCCCTGGGTCAGTGCGGCGGTCATTTCCCGTTGAGGAATGCCCGCCGCGCGGTCTTCCTCAGTGAAAATAACGGCCACGGGATGGCCGACGATTTCGGTCTCATCCCATCCGAGAATTCGGCGGGCACCCTCATTCCAGGTGATCACTCGGGAGTCGAGATCCAGGGCGATGATCGCATATTCGATGGCACTCTGAAGGATTGCTTCGAGAAAGCGCTCCCGAGCGCGACTGGAGGTGGAAATGGGGTTCATGATTTTATTCTGCGCCTGATCCTTCCGGTCGCGCAAGCGGAATTGCCTTACCTCATCCCATACAGGCGCAATGACAACGCCATCGAACCGTGACTCCCGGACGGGCTGGTCGGGAAGCCTGCCGCATAGGCCAAGTCGGTCGATCGTCTTTTAGGAAAAAGACGGCGTGCGACGTTATCGGACCTCTTATTGAGCGTGGAAGGATGACGACCCAATTTGACAAAGACTTACCTTCGGTATCGTCAGAAGCAGCCTTGGCCGACCGGAAAGAACTTGCGGCGGTCGCGTTCGAACGAATAGGATGCCGATGGTCGTCAATGACGCGCGCAAGCCGGATCTGCCGATCGGGCTGGCCTACAGATCATTCCTCGAGCTGACCGGTTGCGCCGCCGGAGAGGTGCTGGGCCGGAATTGTCGTTTCCTTTAGGGCCCGGCGACGTCTCCGATCGCCGTCGCCGAACTTCGCGCTGCATCGCCGACGAGCGGGAGGTGAGCGTCGAGATCTTGAATTATAAGAAGAACGGGGAGCAGTTCTGGAACCGCTTGCATTTAAGTCCCATCCATGGGGACGACGGAAGGATGCTTTATTTTTCGGATCGTAAATCGACATGACGGAGTACCGGCGGATAGAGGCGCTGGAAGCGTCCGAGCATCGGCTGCTGACGGATCGGCCACCGGTCGAAGAACGTCCTCGCCATCGCGGACAGCATTGTTCGCCTCACCAACGCCGACGATCCGGCCGGAGGCGGGCAAAGAGGGCGAGATTGTAAGCGACCACCGATGACCAGACATAAGCCTTGAAGTGGTCGAGCCCACGCCAGGTGCAGCGCCCCAAGCCACAAGCGCGTTTCAAACATGAGATGCCGGCCTCGATGCCGGCGCGGAAGTTTCTGAGCTTGCGATAGACCCCGGCTACCGACCATATCTTCGATCTTGAGGCCGCACTTCTTGTGGAAGGCCATGTCGCGGATGCCGCAGGCTTTGGCTCGGCTCAAATTATCGCGGCTGGCATAGCCGGCCCTGATGCGGCGCCTGGCCATAAAAGGCGATGTGGCGTTCCAGCATCGGCAGCAAACGCTTGCTGTCTGCCGGTTGCCGGTTTCGACGACGAGGTCGAGGACCAGTCCGCTTCTGCCGGTGGTCAGATTGAGTTTGTGGCCGTAGTCGACGTCGCGGCTGCCTTCGACGATGATGTCGGCATGCGGCTCGAAGAGGCTCACCAGCTTCTCGCCAGCCGGCACCGGCTCGCCGGCCAGGACCCGCCGTTCGGTCTGGCCGATGATCCGGTCGATCAGCAGCTTATAGTGGCGGAGCTGGGTCTGCCACAGTTCGCCGGCCGGGCCAGCCGTCAGGGGCAACTGTTCACTCGCCTGCTGCAGATAACTCAAGGTCGTGCGCGTGATCTTGAGCAGTTCGCGGTAGTGCTTGATCCGTTTGGGGCGGCCGCGGGTATTCGATCGCTCGAGCCCGCTTCTTTGCCGCGCGGCGGTGGTCGTGCCATGGGATGGCTCTACCCAGTGCCACGGCCTGCTGCAACAGCCGCACCGTCACCCGGACAGCGTCCCATAATAGGCTACGGTCGCTCGGCTCATGGATCAGTGCGGCGGTGACGTGCTGTCGACGCGCACGACCTTGCCACTTTCCAGCTTCTCCTGCCGGGCGCTCGCCAGCAGCACCCTGCCAGAATAATTTTGCCCTGCGAGGAAAAGCAAAATTCGTGCGTGTTTGTGCCTGTGGTTCCCGAGGTTGCGAGTGTCGCGGCATTCAGGATAGAACGAGCGAGTTCCATCTCAGTGTGCTCCAAGCATTGGCGGCGACGAGGAGGCTGCTGCAGCAATGTTATACGCAGAGGACTTTGGTCGTCAAAGCTAAAGGTGACATTCAAAACGACGATCGTTTTCTCAGATGCCACCCGCTTTTCAATTGGATGCTTGGCAGAGGGGAATTGGACGCGGCGGTGGTGCTGGATGATCCTGCTTATATCTTGCGATGATCGGCTCCAGCCGCTCTTTCGGCCAGAACTGCGGAGAGCCGATCTCGCCAAGGCAGGTAGCGTTCCAGTATGATCCAGCGCTTACTGGCGACTTGCCCGATGTCGTTGCCCGGCCGACCGCGGCGATGTCGCGCGCCTCCGGGTAGATATAGAGCGTCGTCGGATTATCCTTGACCATCGACAAGACTTCCGGGGTCTCTTCCGGCGACCAGCTGGTGCATCCGTCGCTTCGCCCGCCCGCATAGGTGACCAACTTCTCGACAGGGACATAGCCTTTCCGATCGGCATATGGGCTCTCCGGCTTTTTCTGCATGCAGATCCCAGAGACGAGCGCCGCAGCATGCCCGCCGATGGCGCGTTGTCTGGCGTTGGCGGTATCGCCGATCCCATCGAATTGAACAAACGAGCGGGTCAAAACCGCCTCTCTGTTAGAAGGCGCCAGATAATAGCCTTTGAACGAGGTCTTGATCTCGCTTGTCAGATACGCGCCGGCGGTCAAGTTTGAGTCCAGCGCGTTGCCAAAATTCTTAGCGCATCCCGGCCGTTGGAGAAGTTGACCACGCCAGGGAGGTTGAGGCCGCCACCATGCCCTGCCGAGATCACCCGAAACGACTGCTTCGCCTCGCAGATCACGTAGAACCAGCCAACTGTCAGATCGTTGGGTCGTGTCGCATCCATTGCGAAGTAACAGGCGTTCTTGACCGTTCCCTCCGCGACCTTCTCCAGATATAACCTCCGCGCCCGCTCCAGAACCACGCGCGTGATCTGGCCTTTCCCGTCGCCGACGTAGTCTGCTATCCAAGCCGGGAAAGGCGAACTCTTGCCCGCGGCACGTGCGGGAGTTGATCCGGACAGCATTGGTGCCAGGATGACCAACCCCGTTGCTAGCAAAAGGTTGAGCCTGGAACGCATCTGGTGCTCTCCGTGATGTAAACAAAGACCTGAATGACATCGATCATCATGACAGAGGCGACAACGAGGTTCGATAGTTCGCAATTATGCCTCGACACTCCTTAACAGCGCACTTCCAATCGGGTCGCAACAATCTGCGAGTAGTCTGTGCCCACTGGATCGTTGAAGAACATCGTCGTCAGCATCGCCTGATTTTCGGAAAGGATTTCTTTCGAGCCAGGCCTGACGACTTTGTGAGTGCAACCGCTAAAGCCTTCGCCCGAGATTTTCAGATCGGCATCGCTGGCAAAATCGAGAGCAGTATAGAGTGTCGGATCATAAACGCCGAAAACAATCAATCCTTTGAGCGGCGTCTTGGCCATTGGCTTCTGTGCGAAAGACAGGGTGAGGGAGCCGTTCTCATAGGTCCCATGCAGGATGTCCGGCTTCGCAAGCGCGAGTGTTTTCCCATTGATCGTGATGTTCATATAATAGTTGTACTGCGCAAGCGACTCCCGGACTGTTTTGGCGACGGCAGCAACTTCCGCAGGGTCGAGGGCATTGTTGCGGTTCTTGTCGTAGTCGAGCAGCACTGACGACGAAAACACCTCATCGAACTGCCATGTGTCGCGCAGCTCCTGGAGGCTTCCATCGGGCGCCGCGACCGCCTCGAATTTCGCATCAACGAAGATATGGGGATGGGCGAACGTGTTAGTCGGCATCCCGAGGAGGAGAAGTGAAATTGCCATAGTGGCGTGGCGGCGTTTGTTCGCGAGGCTCATGCTACGTGAGTGTCGAGAAGATTGCGACGGATTTAAGTTTCGATCGCCGTGGTTTACCGGAATGCACCTTCCGCTATTTCGCCGCCGAGACGTTGGTCGAGTTCCTCGTGCTGGCCGTTGCGGCAACTTGGCGATTCACGCCGCCACCGCGCGCCTATCGCTGCGGCAGCACAGCCGGCTTCGACGCATCTTCATTCAGACAAGGCGATGGCAAAAATCATCGTCACGCCCGGGCGCGCTGGCCCTGTCGAGATTGCGGCCTTCCTGATGAAAGGCGACATCGATCCGCTGGACGCCAAGAAGTGACCGTCGTCTTGTCGACCCCCCCTGCGGGAATAGAGCCAATCAAGCGTGCGGCGCGCCAGTGGGAGGATGGCACTTGGCGCGAGAACGTGCCGTTGCGGCAAGTGGAACATCCGTGTCGATTCTCGCGTCAGCGATTTTGAGCTTGCTCGGGCTTCCGGCGAGATTGAAATTGGGAATTAGAATGCCTTCACTGCAAACACACCGGATCTTCGTTTTACGTGGCGCAACTTTCCTCAAACGAACCCGCGCCCGTGCGGTATTTGGCCACATCCTCGCCGAGGCCGGAGCCGGAATAACCGGGTCACTCTCATCACATCAAGGGTGCCTGCCACGAGCAAACGCCTAATAATTGGCGCGAAGCCAAACCGCGTCGGTGACAGGGCACTCACAGTAATGGGCAGGTGCGGCTGTGGGCCGGCAATTGCTTATTTTGACGCGTCGCTTTTGTTGGCATGCGCCTGAATTTGCGTGCATCGCTCGATCAGGTGCTCGAACGGCTCGGAATCGCCGAGCAGCAGGCCGTCGTCGACCATGCGCACGTAATCCTCGCCGAGCGCACGCAGACCTTCTCCGGATGGCGTCAGAACCAGATTGCCGTTGACGGCTGCGGCGTAGTCGATGGGCGAGCGGTCGGCCGCCTTTTCCGCAAAAAACATGGATTTGTGTTTCGCCACGGCATTGGCGAGTTGCCGATCCGCGGATGCTTTGTCGGCGAAACCAGCATCGTCCAGCCGGACGACATCATGCCAGTGGCGGGCAAAACGATCGCCGCGAAGGCGCTCCTGCAGGCAGAAGACATGGATGGCGGTCGCTTTCTCCCAGAACGTCCGCTCCGCGTGCATGACGCGGGGACTCGCTTTCGGAAATTCGACACCATCAACCTGGCCCGACGCGTCACAGTCGATATCGCGGATACTGGCCGGCTCGCCGGTCGACGCGCTCCGAATTCGAGCATGACGCTCGGGGCGACATAGCCGGATCCGCTGCTCACCGCTTCATAGTCGAGGTAGAGCGTATCGTCCTCGAGGCGGATTGCCGCCGGAAGAGATTGAACGCGCAACGCGCCATAACCGGCTCCACCGAGCCCGCCACCCAGACCGGAAGCCGCTTTCGCACCTCGCTGGTCCAGTGTTTCTCCTCGCTGCGGGTTTTCGGCAGTGCTTCGTCATTGTCGCCAACAGTCCGGCGCCAGGGCGCGGATATCGTAGGTCAGGTCGACATCCTCGGAGAACCTTTTGATGACACCGTAGGCTTTCGAAAGCGAGGTGCCGCCCTTGAAGACGAGATGCTCACCGAGCTTGGACGAAAAGAGCGTCTGCAGCGTCCAGACGACCCAGACATCCTTTTCGAGGAGATGAATGGGCCGTCCGCTGTGGTCGGCTGCCACAGCCAAGGCTTCGCGCCGGTCATCTTTGACAAGCTCAGGAATAGATCAGCGATGCGCAGCCCTTCCTACGCTTCTTGCAAGCCAGGTCGGAAACTGCGGAGCCGCCGCCACCAGCTCGCCGAACGCCTCCGGCGGCAGCTTTCGCTTGATCCGCGACAGTGCTTCATCGGCCCTCTCCGGCCCAAGCCATGCAAGTGCGCGGACCGCCACGCCAGCAGGTCGATCGGCCAAGGCCAATTGCCAGCGCGGCACGTGCTTGAGCTCGACCGTCTGCTGTCCAAGGGTCATCGTCCGGCTACGGCCGGATGTCAGGTAGACGGAGCGGACCGGGACCTGGGAGGTCAGGCCCAGGGCATTTGCCGCGGCGGCGCCATTCGAGACGATGACCTCACCGCGCTGCTGCGCCACCGCCTCTACGGCCTGTTCGACCGTCGGCGGCCGACTGCCAAAGCGACTTTTGACGGGCCGCATATAGATACCACGGCCCGCCCGGACGAGCTCGCCACGCTCGGCCAGGCGCGACAGAGCCTGATCCAGGGCGGCTCGATTTCCGAGATGCAAAAAACTCTTTGCCGAAAGCGCGGATCCTTCCGGCAGTCGTTCAGCATGTCCCATGATTTGCTATGTCAGCTTTTGCATGGCATTTCTCTTGTCAGAAATATATGCAAGTTTCTGACAGTTTGCAATGAGAGGGGAAGACGGCGAGCCCGGACGGTGCTGACCAATTTTTATCGGTCAGTGACCCGCTGTCTCTTCACAATCACGATTCATCTATCAGGCCGTCAAACACTTCCACCATCGCATCGCTGATGGCCTTGCCTAGCGCGGCTGCAGCGTTTGCAAGCGCCTCGTCGTCCATATCGCGAGCGGCCATCGCAAAAGCAGTTCCCTCGGACGTTACGATTTCCCGCGCCCGCTCAATTGCCCAAAGGCCGAAGTCGCTGCGGCTGCTGATTTCCACGGTTTCCATGTTGTCCCCTGATTTGTTCGAGAGGACGGCTTATACCGATTTGCCGGACAATGCAGTCTGAAAACCGAGCCCGAGGACCGACTTCGATCTGTCTCGTGAGCGCATTCCCTACGGGAGCGTGCTCTATTGCGCCGCACCTTGGCGACTGCGGTGTCACCAGCATTTGTACTGCGGTATAATTTGGAAGCGCTATGTGGGGGTCAATGGTTCAATTTTGCCGCTCCGATAGCACCCATTTGTCATATCACTGAAAAACTTCTGACCTAACGAGGCTTTCCGGGCCTCCGTTCAGGGTGCGGCCGTCGATCAGGAGTGACGAAATCATGTTGGAACGTGTTGGCAGCGGATCGAAAGAGGTCGAAACCCTGGTCGTGGACCTCGGCCAGAAAGACGTGACTGGCCGTTCTGCATCGACAAAAACCATCGACGCCGGCGAAATACGCAAGATCGCGCCGAGCGGCAACGGGCAGGCACTCGACATCTCCGCTGCGCGGGGCTTCGTCGGATTTACCCAGAGCAAAAGCGGCGCCACCGCGATCCTGGTCGATGCAAAGGTGAGCACGCCCGAAACCGACCCGGGCAACGATCTCAAGATCGACCTGGACGGCTTGAAAAAGGTTGCCGCTTCCGAATTCGGCAGCACCGTGCCCAATAATATCACTCACCTGTTCAACCCGACCATCGAGGCGATGGCCAACCAGTTTTACGGGGGAGACAGCGTCGAGGTCCGCGACAGGTTCAAGGCCGACGTCAAGGCGCTTCTCGGTCCGCTGCTCGACAAGGTTGGCGCGGGAGAAATCGGCATTGGCGATCTCGCCGGCAATCTGGAGCGCCTGACCTCGCGTCTGATCGCTCCCGGCGGCAAGGAAGTCTGGGGTTACCGTCACGCGGTGCAGACCGCGCTGGAAGGGCTCGTCATGAGCGCCAGCCTCGTCTCGAAGATGCCGGCCAATCCGGACTGGGACAAGAATTTCTCGCCGCTGCCTTCCAGCAATCTCGCCAGCTATTCCTTCAACGACGTCATGGCTATGATCATGGTCGGCACTGGGCTGGCCGGCAAGGAGATCGCCGCCAACGGCTCAGGTGACGGACGCTTCTTCGCCGGCAGCGGCGGCGACGCCTGGATCGCCGAGCGTATGTTCGGCACCAAGGACAATGGCTGGAGCAAGACCATCCAAAATCTCGATCTGCCCTAT
The DNA here is from genome assembly GCF_003985125.1 of Rhizobium phaseoli. Classification (GTDB taxonomy): domain Bacteria; phylum Pseudomonadota; class Alphaproteobacteria; order Rhizobiales; family Rhizobiaceae; genus Rhizobium; species Rhizobium phaseoli. Next base: position 25,959 of record NZ_ML133586.1, on the reverse strand, counting down.
ATCGACAGCGACTATCTGACATCGAGCCTCAAGAAGATGGACCTTGTCATGTCGGGCTCGGATGCCATCGAGCCGGTCGTGGAGCGCCCGATCGACGAGAACGACATCCTGGAAAGCAAGCTGCTGCGCGGCTACGCTCCGTCGACCGCCTATGAGCCGACGCTGAAGAAGCTCGACGAACTCAAATACGGCATTCTCGGCGACGCCGTGAAGGACGTGAGCCGGGATTTCGTCGCGCCCGACAACATGGACCACCTCGACCAGCTGACGCCGGAACAGAAGGCGACGCTGCTCTACGATCTCATCGAGATCAAACAGCAGTTCAATGGCTATATGAACCAGTATGGCGACAGCGTGCCCGATGGCGAGCGCGTCGGCAAGGACCTCGATGCGCGGATCGAAAAGCTGACGGCCGATCCGGCGACGCAGCAGCATCTCTCGGATATCTTCGCGAGCGGCATGAAGGAATATCTGCAACGCCCGGCGAATTCCGATCTGCTCACCAACATCGAAGACGCCTATCTGATCGATATCGGCGGCGGCAAGGCGATCGACCGGGCGCTGAGCGCCGGCAAGAGCTTCGAAGATGCCCTGAAGGATTATTATTCCGAACTCAACACGCTCGTCGATCTCCTGCCCCAGGATTATATCGACGCGCATCTCGACGCCGCGAACGTCACCTTCTCGAACGTCATCAAGGAACATTATATCGGCGACGGCCAGGGTGTCGATCTCGAGCCGCTGCTGTCGGGTCCGGATGACACCTTCGTGCCCGGCGCAACGAATGACGCCATCAGCCAGTTGGCAAACACCTTCGCCGAGGATTTCATCAGCAAAAACGGCCCGGCCGATGGCGGCGAGACGCTGAAACAGAACCTGGCACAGGACATAGCACGCGACGTCGACGGCGTTCTGCGGATGATGCGCGGCGGTATGAAGCTCGACGATGCGCTTGCCTCCTTCAAGGATTCGCTCGATCTGCCGCGCCAGACCCGGACACCTGCCGGCATCGATGCCGAAGTGTACAAGGCCGGTCTGATGCACGCCGTGCAGATGCTGACGATGTCGAGCGTGCTGGTGGCGCGCGGCCTCGGTGTCGGCGGCAAGTGGACGCCGGCCGATATCGCCGCTGCGGTCGGCTCGGCGACACAGATCGTCGGCATGACGATGGAAGGTCTCGGCAAGAACCTCGACGTTGCCGGCAAACCGTTCAGCGCCTTCGGCAATCAGCCTGGCAGCTGGGGCAAGGGGATCTCGATGAACTTCTCGCCGAAGACGATGGAAGCGGCAGGCAAGATCCTCGGCGCGGCCGGCGGCCTCGCCATGGCCGGCCTCGGCTTCTATTCGGCGTCGCGGTCGATGAAGGCCGGCGACCGCGCCAAGGGCGCGCTCGAAATAATCGGCGGCATTGCCGGTACCGGCAACGCGCTCATCGGTTTCTCCGAGGCGATGCTTTATCTGACCAATGCCATGTCCCGTGCCTTTTCCGGACTCGGAACGGTGGCGCCGGAAGTCGTGACCATCTTCAGCAGCGCCGCCAAAACCGGCCTTGCCGCGGCCGGACTGGTCACCGGCCTCGTTGCCTCGGCCGTCGGGCTAGCGCTTGGCCTGTGGGATATGGCCAATGGCGTGAAGAAGCTCGACAAAATGGAAAAGCAGCTGAACGAGAAGCTTGAACGCTACACCGGCGAGTCCGTGCATCTCGAATTTGGGCCAGACCCGTCATTCATCTGGTAGAGGCAGAGGGGCGGCAACGATGACCGCCACAGCCTGGGAAATACCCTGCGACCCCTCGGTAAAAATGTGATTTTTGATCTCCAGGCGCGAGGCCGCTGCATTTTATGCAACCGCGATGTCGCGATCGGGCTTGAATTATCACGCAAAGGTCGATCTTATGCCTAACGTAAGGTAAACGACGTCATCCGCGAAAAGCGGAAAAAGAAAATCAAAGGGAACGCATGTCATCGATCGCAGCAGCATCTTCGGATATCGATACGGTTTCATTTCTCCGGCTAAACGCCAATTCCGATCCAAAGTCCGAAAATTCCACGAGCCAGGGCAAAACCACGAGCACCACGGTCAAGAAGGCATCGCCTTTTGCCTCTGACGGGACCACGACGGCAGCCCTGACGATTTTCTCCTCTATATCGGCGCAGACGAGCAGTCCGAAGTTCGTTTCGCTGGCCGCCACGTCGAATGGCACGTCCCGCCCTACCGCGCCGATCCAGCCGGTCATCGATCTCCTGTTCAATTCCGATTTCATGAGCGAGATCAATCAGGGCTTCATGGAAGGGCTGAAGGACAAGGACAAATCCTTCGAGAGCATCGACGTCGTCAAAAACCCTCACAATTACACTGCCGAGCAGAAACTGATCATGTATCTCGATCTGCTTCAGACCAAGGCGACCTTCGGCCAATACAAGGACAGCCTCGGCGACAACCAGCGCGGCATCTACAACGACCAGGAGATCCTGAAGGATCTCGACAAGTCGATCGCCATCCTGGGCTCGGACCCCGACGTCAACTCGCTGATGACGGAGAAGGCGCTGAAGGCCTTCAAGCTGATCTTCTCCGGTTATCGCGTGGCGCCGCCCGATACGAACAAGGACGCTTCCGAGATCATCAACGACACGATAACGCGTGACGAGAAGATGAAGGACCTGCGTACGAAGGTCGAGGATGCCTTTGAGCGCGACATCGTCAATGGCGGCCTGCTGAATGACGGTCTCAAATCCGGCAAGGACGTCACCACCATTCTCAAGGAATATAATGCCGCCCTCGGCTTCTATTCCATGGTGCTTCCCGACGATTTCGTAAAGCAGCGCTCGGCGATTGCCGACAAGACCTATGCCGAATTCTTCGACAAGAACGTGCTGCCGACGATCTCCGATCCGACGACGGCGCTCGATGGCCTGATCCGCATGGGACTGGCCGGCAACAAGACCGAGCGGGAACTGAAGGGGCTCGGCTCCATCCTGCCGGTTATGGATTTCGACCAGTCGCTCGGGCTCGGCGGCAGCCTGTTCCCCGATCTCAAGATCGACCTCGACGGTTTGAAAAAGGTTGCCGCTTCCGAATTCGGCAGCACCGTGCCCAACAATATCACCCACCTGTTCAACCCGACCATCCAGGCGATGGCCAACCAGTTTTACGGGTCAGACAGCCCCGAGGTGCGCGATCAGTTCAAGGCCGACGTCAAGGCGCTTCTCGGTCCGCTGCTCGACAAGGTAGGCGCCGGAGAAATCGGCATCGGCGATCTCGCCGGCAATCTGGAGCGCCTGACGTCGCGCCTGAGCGCACCCGGCGGCAAGGAGGTCTTGGGCTACCGCCATGCGGTGCAGACCGCGCTGGAAGGGCTCGTCATGGGCGCCAGCCTGGTCTCGAAGTTGCCGGCCAATGCCGAGTGGGACAAGAGCGTCTCGCCGCTGCCCTCCAGCAATCTCGCCAGCTATTCGTTCAACGACGTCATGGCGGCGATCATGATCGGCACCGGGCTGGCCGGCAAGGGCATTGCCGCCAACGGCTCAGACGGCGGGCGCTTCTTCGCCGGCAGCGGGGGCGACGCCTGGATCGCCGAGCGCATGTTCGCCACCAAGGACAATGGCTGGAGCAAGACCATCCAAAGTCTCGATCTGCCCTATATCGACAGCGAATATCTGACATCGAGCCTCAAGGACATGGGACTTTCCATGTCAGGCCTGATGAAGACGCTGATGCCCGGCACGGATGTGATCGATCCAATCATCGTCGACGGCAAGACCGCCGAAGAGGCGATCAAGAAGATCATCGCCCCGAGCCTCGACGCGCTGGCGGAAACCCTGTTCAAGGGCAATGCCGATGCCATGGCGCAATACAAGACCAATTTCACGACGATCTTCACCGCGCTTTGGGCGACGATGCGACCGGGCGGCAGCGTCGAAACGATCAAGGCCGACCTTGCCAAGCTGATCGACAAGACCGCGACGGCGGCGCCGGCAGGGGTCGATCCTGTCAAATACAAGGCGGCGCTCTCTTCCGGCGTGATGTCGGTGCTCACCGCATCCCGCTCCATCTATGCCGGCCTCAACATGACCAGCCCGACCTGGGACAGCATCGGCATCGTGGTTCTGCACGCCCTTGGCGCTCTCGCGCACATGGGCAGTGCGCTCGGCTCGGCGATCAAAGCCTCGAATTTTTCGCTGCTGGATGGGATCAGTTCACTCGTCGGCGTTTCCGACGAGCTGGCGCGGGCGCAGCGCAGCGTGCTCTCCGCCTTTTTCAAGAATACCGGGACGACGGTTGGCGCCGTTGCCGGCGTCGCTTGGCTGCCGGTGGAATATTACCAGTTCCTGCAGGGGCTCACCAGTGGCAAGGGCGATCCGGTCGATCTCATCTTCATGGGTATCGGAACCGCGGCGGACACGGTCGGCGCGATCGAGGGCATCGCAGGCGTTGCCAATATGCTGGTGAATTCCACCTTCCTCGGGCGCACGGGCGCAACGGTAGCGCTCGTCTCCGGCGGCTTCTCGCTCGCCTTCGCAGTCGCCTGCGCGGTGTCCTGGGCGGCCTGGGCGGGCTTTGCCATCTACCAGAGCATCAAGCAGGAAAAAGCCTTCCACAAGCAGACCGACATGATGAACGACATGCTTAAGCGCACTGTCAACGACACGGTCGGCATCTACGCCAAGACCGGCCCGATCGTCGGCGCCAAGGGCGGCGTCGCCCCCGCGCCCCGCGACCCGGAACAGCGCGAGCTGACCCCTGAGAACTGGGACGCGATCATCGCCGATATCGAGAAGCGCCGCGGTACGGCGGTGGGCTGATCCGGGACGCTTTCGCAACACCAAATATCTGGGTACTCACAGGCCCGGTTGGCGTAGAGGCAGTCTGGCCTGTGAACATTTGATAGCAATAAATTTAAGTATGAATTTCATGCGCAATCTGGATATCTGCTGCGCTTTACGGATAAAAAACGTTCAATTTTAATATAAAGGTCGATAAAGTTGTCAATGCCGATTGCAAGTTCCGAAAATTAACCATCGGTTAAGTTTAAACAATTGACCGGCCGTTTTTTTATCCATATCAAATCATGCATTCATTTTGATAACTCCTTGATGGAAGTGCTCATATGGCCGTAGATTCAGTGAACTCCGACCTCAACCTGGCGCTCGCAAACCCTGTCTCGGTGGAGCTGACGACCGATAAGACGGGTTCCAAGGACACCACCGGCAGCACGACGAAAAAGGTCGATCCGAACAGCGAGAGCGAGATACTCTCCGCTGCCGTGGACGCGTTTCTGCCAGGCATGATTTCCAACACCCTGATGCTGAACAATTCGCTTTTCAATTTCGCCAAGGAGGCGATCGACGAAGGCAGCGACGAGTAGCGTTCCCGTTCATCGTTTGCAGTTGACGTGTACCGAGTTGAGGAATTGCAATGAGTGGAGAAGAACTTTCCGGCCGCGCCTTCACGCCGCCCGTCGACGGCGTATCGACAGGCAATGTGCTGAAGACCTCGGAGATCGTGGCGGAGCGGATCGGACTGCAACCGGCGGATTTCGCCGGCCTTCGGCCAACCGAACTCACCTCTATTCCCAACACCCAGGGCCGCAAGATCGCGCCTGAGTCCGACGCCGTCCCGCCCTCCTATTCACCGGAAGGCAATACCAGGACCTCCAGCATTCTCGAACGGCTGTCGGCATTCTTCATGCCCGTGGCCGGGAGCGGCCAGCCGGAGACGCCGCTGGTGCGATTTGCCGCGGACAAGGATCACAGCGGCCCGAAGATCGAAGACATCACGACATCGATCGACCGGCTGGAGAAATCACAGCAATTCGCAACCGGCACGACGCTGCTGTCGTCACTCACCCAGTCGGTGATGTCGTCGTCCAAACGGCTGACGCAGGGCCAGTGAATATCATGATCTCATCGGCCCTTGCGAGATCATCGATCTCTTCGCCCGCGCGCAAAGTCCTTCCGAAGGCCGCCATGCTCGCCCTCTGCCTGTTCCTCGCCGCCTGCAGCCAGGACGTGCTGACGGGACTCGATCAGCGCGATGCGCTGGATGCTCAGGTCCTGCTGGAACGCGCCGGCATCTCCGTCACCATGAAGAGCGAAAAGGGCGGGACCTATGCGATCATCGCTGAATCAGTCGATCATGCCCGGGCGATCGAGTTGCTGGCGGGCGCCGGTCTGCCGCGTCAGTCGTTCGGAAATGTCGCCGAACTCTTTCCCGGCAACGGCTTCCTTGTGACGCCTTACGAACAGAAAGCCCGGATGAGCTACGCCATCGAGCAGCAGCTTGCCGAAACGCTTTCCGGGCTTGACGGCGTGGCGACGGCGCGCGTCCATGTGGTGCTGCCGGAGGAGAACGGCCGCGGGCTCATCAAGGAGAAGGCGAGGGCGGCGGCCGTGCTGCAATATCGCCCCGGCGCCAATCTCAACGAGATCGACATGAAAAGCCGATCCGTTCTGGTCAACAGCATCCGTGATCTCTCTTACGAAGATGTCTCGGTGGTGGTCAGCCCCTGGTCGGAGGTCGGCGCGCCGGCGGCTCCTGCCACAGCCGCAGCGCCCGCCCCAGCAGCACCAGTGACGCCGGCACCCGCTGCGGCGCCATTCTCGATGGTGCAAAGCGCTCTCTCGGCTTTCAAAGGCCCCAATCTGGCCGTGATCGGCGCCATCATCCTCGCCATCGGGGCATGCCTGCTGCTGCTGTTGCCGCAGCGGAAGGAGCGCTGAGCATGCGCACGCCGCGTTCGGACGGCGAGGCGATCTCGGATGCCGCGAGGATCCGCAGGGCAGCGCTGCTTTCCGCGGATATGCTGCCGGCCGCCCGATGGGATGGGACCGCGCCGCTCCTTGCCGATGGGTCTACCCTGTCACCGCGGCTGTATCGGCGGCTTTTCACTGAGATCGCGGAAGCCCATGGCGACCCCGCCACATTTGCCGACGGCGCCCGCCGCCTGATTTCCATGGACGCGGGCGGACGCGCAACGGCCGCGCTCCGGGCGGGCCTCGCCTATCATCTCGCAGCCTTCTGCCCCGCGGTCGATCGCCCGACCCTTGCGAGGCTCAAGGCCGTCTACGGCGAGGAAGCGGTCGCATTCGCCCTCGGCCACATCAATCTTTCCACGGCAACGCCGCCGCTTGATCTGTTGAGCGAGCAGGCAAGGCATGTCGTCGAGGCCGATGGCTGGTCGATGCTGGCGCTTCTGGCAGACGAATACCGGATCTCTGCGGCATGGCGGTGGGCGGGCTGGCGCGACATGGCCGAAAACGGCTCGGCTTCCCTCTTGAAGAGCCCGGCGCTCGTTCTGGCGACGGCCGCTGTCGACGAGGTCGCCTCCATACAGGAAGGCGCCGGACGATGAGCTCGGGATTTGCGCGCCACGACCGCATCATTCCGGCGGAGAGTTTCGGCCAGATCAGAGAGGCGGCGCAAATTCTGGAGGCTGCCCGCCACGACGCCGCCCAATCGCAGGCGACACTTGCCGCCGCCAGCGAGCAGGCCGCCCAAAACGGCTATCGCGACGGGTTCGAACAGGGCGTTCGCGATGCCGCCGCACGGCTTGCCGCCTCGCTCGGAAAAGCCGAACAGGAAATTGCCAATCTCGACAGCTGGGTCGAGGCGGTGGTTCTGAAATCGGTCGGATTGATCCTCGGATCGATGGAGGCCGACGAGCGCACGAGGCGATTGGTCCGCCACGCCATATCCCAGACCGCTGAGGCCCAGGAGATCGCCCTGCATGTCGCCCCCGACGATGCCGCCATGATCGCCCGGGCAATTGCGGATATCGATCACCGCATCACTATCGAGACGGATCCGCTGATGTCTGCCGGCGAGATTATTCTGGAGACGTCGGCGGGACGCAGCCAGATCGGCTTGAAAGACCAGCTCGCCACCGTGATCGAGGCCCTCGTCCATGGTTGACGCGTTGCTTCGGATGGAGCGGAGACTCGAACAAACGGACGTGCGGCGGCAGAGCGGGCGCGTAAAGAGTGTTTCGGGCCTGCTGGTGCGGGCGCTCATCCCCTCGGTCAGGATCGGCGAGCTTTGTGAACTGCATGAGCCGGGCCGAGGTCGCATCGGCCTTGCCGATGTCGTCGGCATCGACGGCGAGACGGCGCTTCTCTCGCTTCACGGCGAAACCCGCGGCATCTCCCTGCGCACGGAAATCGTCCCGACCGGCCGGGAACCGGCCGTCTCCGTCGGCAATTTCCTGCTCGGCGCGATCGTCGACGCACACGGCAATATCCTGCGTCCCTCCGCCAACCCCGCCGGCGAGGACGCGCGTTTCCTGCAGCCGCTCTACGGCCAGCCGGTCGATCCTCTGTCGCGGCGCCCCATCCGCCAGCCGTTTACCTCGGGGATTGCCGCCCTGGACGGATTGCTGACCTGCGGCCAGGGCCAGCGCATCGGTATTTTCGGCGCGCCTGGCGCCGGCAAGTCGACGCTGGTGTCCCAGATCGTCGCCAACAACAAGGCCGATGTGATCGTCTGCGCCCTGGTCGGCGAACGCGGACGCGAGGTCGGCGAATTCGTTGCCGGCAACATGCCGGAAGGCGTCCCCTCGAATGTGGCGTTGGTTGTCGCCACATCCGATCGCCCGGCGCTGGAGCGGTTCAAGGCGGTGATGACGGCAACGGCGATCGCCGAATATTTTCGCGAGCAGGGAAAACATGTGCTGCTCGTCATCGATAGCGTCACCCGCATGGCCCGCGCCTTGCGCGAAGTGGGGCTTGCTGCCGGCGAACCGCCGGTGCGACGCGGCTTTCCGCCTTCCGTATTCGCCGTCTTGCCACAGATCTTCGAGCGCGCCGGCAACAGCGCAAACGGCACGATGACAGCTTTCTATACGGTCCTCGTCGAAGGCGAAGAGCAGGACGATCCGATTGCCGAAGAAACCAGATCGCTGCTGGACGGCCATATCGTGCTCTCCGACAAGATTGCCAGGGCGGGCAATTTTCCGGCGATCGATGTGCTGGCCAGCCGAAGCCGGACGATGAGCGCGGTGGTGAGCGAGAGCCATCGCCAGGCCGCCGACAGGCTGCGCGCCCTGCTGGCCCTCTATGACGAGGTGGAACTGCTGATTCGCGTCGGCGAATATCGCCAGGGGCGCGATGCCGCCGTCGATGAGGCCGTCGCCAAACACGGGCTCATCCAGCGCTTCCTGTTTGACGGCCAGGGCAAGCCGCAGCCGTTCGGCGTGATCGTCGAAGCGATCGAGGAGCTTGTCCGATGAATATCGCAGCGACCGCATGGCCCCGGTCATCGATGGCCGAGAGCTTCTTTTCCCGTTCCGACACGATGATGCGCGCCGCCTGGCAAATTCCGGTCCGGGAGCAGACGCTTTCCGTTCGCCCACTGTCCCCCGATATCGCAGCCGCGCGGATCGTCGATCCGGTCGGTCTTCTCTGCCGCATCGGCGAACGGGAGCAGATGCTGATTGCGTCGGCCGGCGCATTGCGGTTGCTGGCCGAAAGGCTTGAACCGCTGCTCCTCTGGGAAAAACTGTCGCCGCATGAACAGGCGGCGGTGGTCGAACATCAGTTCGTCGAGGCCTTCGAGGCAATCGAGAACAAGATCGGCATCAGCCTGTCGCTGCTGCAGATCGGCGTGGAGCCGCAGCCGGATGCCAGCGGCAATTTCGGCTTCGAAATCGGCTGGAACGGCATGAGCCTGCCCTTGAGCGGCCGCTTCGACGAGGCTTTTCTGAACGGGCTGGTCGGCTGGGCGAGCCGCCTGCCGCGCCGCACGCTCGATGCCCTGACGACGACCGTCGGCATCCGGCGCGGTTATGCCGTGCTGTCGGTCGGTGAGATCAAATCCCTGCGATTGGGGGACGGCATCGTCATCGATGGGGCGGCGCCGGAGACCGTGATCGCGATCACGGGTGAACGTTACCTTGCAACCTGCATGCGATCGGACAAAGGCGCGGTCCTCACCGAGCCGCTTCTGTCGACGCCAACCGGACCAATGAGGCATTTCATGACGAATGAAACCGTCGATCAGGAATTGCAGGGCGAGCCGCGTCCGTCGCCTGTCGACAGCATCCCGATCAAGCTGGTCTTCGATGCAGGACGGCTGGAGCTTCCGCTTCGCACACTCGAGACGATCGGCGAAGGTTATGTCTTCAATCTCGACAGGCCGCTGACGGATGCCGTCGATATCATCGCCCAGGGCCGTGTCATCGGGCGGGGGGAAATTATCTCCGTGGATGGATTGAGCGCCGTTCGCGTGACAATGCTGCACGACTGATGGAACAGACCTTTCCTCTTGCCCAGAGCCTCGTGGCGATGGCGGCGATCTCGATGCTGCCGGTCATTGCCGTGATAGCAACCTCCTTTACCAAGATTTCGGTCGTTCTCCTGATCGTGCGCAATGCGATCGGCATCCAGCAGACACCGCCGAATCTCCTGGTCTTTGCGATCGCCATCGTGCTCTCGGCCTTCGTGATGAACCCGGTGCTGCAGAACAGCTGGCAATTGCTGCTCGCCCATAGCGGCGATTTCGCCACGGTCAGTGGTATGGCGGACGGCATGGTCAAGGTGGCGGCACCGCTGAAGGATTTCATGCTGAAATTTTCCGATGCCGAGGTCCGCGACTTTTTCGTCCAGGCATCGCAGAAAATCTGGGCAAACGCACCGGTTAGCCCGATCGCCTCCGACGACATCACCGTTCTGACGCCGAGCTTCCTCGTTTCGGAACTGACGCGGGCATTCGAAATCGGATTTCTGATCTATCTGCCCTTCCTGATGATCGACTTCGCCGTCTCCGCCATTCTCGTGGCGCTCGGCATGCAGATGATGTCGCCGACGGTGGTTTCAACGCCGCTGAAGCTGCTGCTCTTCGTCTCGATCGACGGCTGGCGGCGACTGCTGGAAGGTCTGGTGCTATCCTATGCGCAGTGAGCAGCCTGCCATGACGAACGCACCGGTTCGGGTGCCTGCCGCGCAGACCGGAAAGGCTTGCCGTCATGGGTGAGGATCAGGTCGCAGCCGAAATCGGCATGTCCGTGATGGCGACCTTCGCCTTGGCCGGCCCTATTCTGGGCCTTGCCGCACTTCTCGGCCTCGTCATCGCCATCTTCCAGGCGGCGACGCAGATCCAGGAACAGACCATCGCGCAGATCGTCAAGATTTTCGTGATCTCCATCACCCTGCTGCTGTTCGGCCGGGTGTTGGCAACGCCGCTGATCGAACATTCCGTTCACATCCTCAACGACTTCCCGACCATGGTTCAGTGAGGCGAGGCGGATGGGGCCGGATCATCTTCCGCTCGTCGGCATCGAGGTCGCGGCACCGGCCGCAGCCATGCTCGGCGCCGCCCGCGCGCTCGGGATACTGCTGATCTTCCCGATCTTCTCGCTGTTCAGCATCGTCGGCATCCTGCGTTTCGGCCTCGCAATCGGCCTGTCGGCGCCCTCCGTCGCCTTCGCTTATTCGACGCTGGCGCTGGGGGATACGTCCTGGTTCGATCTGGCCGCCCTTTCGATGAAGGAACTTTGCTTCGGGGCGCTTGTCGGCATGGGGCTCGGCATTCCCTTCTGGGCGGCCCAGGCGGCGGGTGATATGACTGATGTCTATCGCGGTGCCAATGCCGCCAATCTCTTCGACCAGATCAACGCGCTGGAAACCGCGCCGCTCGGTTCGCTGATGATGTCGATCGCCCTGGTGATTTTCGTCAGCGCCGGCGGCATCATCGATCTGGTCGCGATTTTCTACAAGTCGTTCGAGTTCTGGCCGCTCTTCAAGCTCATGCCCGCCATGCCCGACGATCCGCTCGACATGATCCTCGGTGTATTCGGCCGGCTGTTCAAAGCGGCCGGATTGCTTGCCGCCCCGTTCATGATCGTCACCTGCGCGCTCGAATTGTCGCTGGCCTTCGTTGGCCGCTCGTCGAAACAATTCCCGCTGAACGATAGCCTGCCGGCCATCAAGAACTTCGCGGTCGTGGTCATTCTCGTCATCTACACGGCCTTTATCTCCAGCTATTTCCACGATCTCTGGATCGACGGATTCAACGAGGTGAAAGCCATGCTGGAGGTGACCCATGGCCAAAAATGACGATACCGAAGAAAAAACCCTGCCGCCGAGCCGGGTGAAGCTCGATCGGCTCCGCCGCGAGGGCCAGGTTCCCCGCTCGAAGGAAATCCCGGTTGCGATCTCCGTTCTTGCCATCGCCGTCTACGTCACCTGGGGCTTGCCTGATATCCTCGAGGATTTCACCCGCAGTTTCGATAGCGGCCTGCAGTCCGCCGCGCGGGCCGACCTCTCCGACGCCGTCACTGTCGGCTTGAGCGAAACCGGCGTGGCGCTGCTCGATCTCATGTGGCTGCCGCTTGCCATGGGTCTTGCCGCGACCATCCTGGTGTCGATCCTCGACGGGCAGGGGTTTCCCGTATCGTTCAAACATATGAGCTTCGATTTCACCCGGCTCAATCCGTTCGAGGGCATCAAGAGGCTTTTTTCGCTCGCGAGCATCGCCGAGTTCGTCAAGGGGCTCGTCAAGTTTGTCCTGCTCGCCGCCGCCGGCGGCGGTGCGATCCTCTATTTCCTCAACAGCATCTTCTGGTCGCCTCTTTGCGGAGAAGCATGCACGCTCTCCACGACAGCCCATCTCCTCGGCTCGATCCTCGTCATTGCCGCCGGCATCATGGTGGCGGCGGCCTTTTTCGATATCCGCATTTCGCGCGCGCTGTTCAGGCACGAACACCGCATGACCAAGACCGAGGCGCGGCGCGAATACAAGGATACCCAGGGCGACCCGAAGCTGAAATCGGCGCGCCGGCAAATCGGCGCGGAAATGCGCAGCAGCCCGCCGCGCAGGCAAGGACCAGGCCGGCAATGAAAAGCGGGAGCCTAAGCCGCCCGCTTGATCTTCGCTTTGCGGTTCCGGTGGTCGGGCGTCTCAGACGCCCGATTGGTTGTCACCTACACGCGTCCAGTTCTTCACATCGTCCAGCGTGATATCGGAGAGGAACGTCACGCTGGCAAGTGAGCTGTCGGTGCGGAAGACGTTGCTGCCGTGGGAGAACGCCCCGCCATCGATGGTGACGTCGGCGTCGATCTGCTTGCCGCCGTTGGTGCGCACGAGCGTGGTAAAGCCGTCAGCGACGAAATCCTTCAGATAGAACCTCGTGTCGGCATTGATCTGGAAGATCTTGTCGGTCGCGCCCTTGGCGGAGCCACCGATAATAGTGACGTCGCCGGCGCTTTTTACCGTCAGCGCATCCTCGCCGACATTCTGCCAATTGACGTTTTCGAGCGTCGCGCCGCCATAGACGTGAATGCCGTCGGCGCCATTCTCGCCGAGATCGACATTCTTGAGCGTGGCGCCGTTCTTGAGAATGAACAGCGGCGATTGGGTTTCGGACTGGCCGCCATCGCCGAGCTTGGACGAGGCCGTATAGGTCGCGCCCTTGCCGTCGAACACGCCGCCATCCACGACGATCGGCTCGTTGACGACGATGACGCTGCCCTCTTTCGAGAGGTCGGGTTTTTCCGTCGTGGTCTGCAAAGTCGTGGCCTGTTTCTCGTCGGATGGATCCACCTTCTTGGAGTGGGATTGCCAGTTGATGTGCTTGCGCAGCAGATCCTTGGGGTCGGAATCCATGCCGTTTTCCGACGTTTCCCGCGACTTCGGCACATAGGAGGTCAGCGTCGGCGGGTTGCCGGAGAAATCTTCGAAGGGCGAGACCTTGCGGGTTCGGATGGCGGTGAAATCCGTGTCGGCCCTATTGCTGCCGCCAAGGCAATCGGACTCAAGGTCGAAACGGGAGGTTCTGTCGAAGTCTATGGGCCTTTGTCCATCTACGCCACACATTGCATTCATCCCCAGTTGGTCTCGTCTACTTCACTTGCTCTATCAGCCCGGCCTTTGTTTGGAGCCGGCAGCGTTCCGGATTTGCCCGATCTCTCCGATGGTTTCGATCGTTATATCCCTGTCGATCTCCTCCGCCGCCAGCACCGGAATGCGGCAGTTGTGGTGGATCATCAGCGTCTGGGTGAGCAGGCGCCACTCGCCCGGCACGATGATGATGGGATCGTATCCCCGCTCGTTGGCGTCCTCGAGAGCCTGCCTGGCTTTCTCGGCCAGCAGGCGCAGCCTTTCGGCTATCTCGATCTTCTCGGTCGCTCCAGCGGCGTCATAGGAGCGGATGAAGTGGTCCCATTCGGCGGGAAGCACCAGCGCCGGCAGCAATCCGCGCCGGTCGAGAAGCCCGAAGGCGATCTGCTTGACCAGCGCGGCGCGCGCCATTTCGGCCAGGGCATCCGGCGCGTGATCGGTGCCGGCGTGCAGCATCACTTCCAGCAGTCCGCGCGGCTGGGAAAGCGTCACGCCGGAATCCAGCAGGCGTCTGACGACCGCGACCGTCAGCATCAGCGGCACCTGGGTGGCGACGTCGATCGCCAGTTTGCCGAGACGCGGTTCGAGGCTGCCCAGCCATTGTGCCGCGTCGTCGACGCTGAACAGGGCGCCGATATGGCGGCGGACGATGCGCACGATGTCGTCGGCAATCTGTTCGGCCGTCCGTTCGGGACCGCAGCTGACGAGACCGGCGGGCACGTTTTCGACCTGAAGGTGGATCAGATCCTCGGCCATGCGGGGATCGGCGTTGAACGTCGGCACCGTCACGGAGACGCCGACGGCGCGCGCCGCCATGCGGATCCGCCCGTCCAGCATTTCGCCGAGTCGCATCGCCTCAAGCCGCGCCAGCGTTTCCACCGCGACGGTGGCGATGACGGGATCGCCATATTTCGTCCTGTCGAGCGGATAGGAATTGGCGCTTTCCACGGCATTTGCCGATCCGGCCGCGGCTGGGCCGGCGCGCCGGCGATGCACCATGAAGGCAAGGCCCGCCAGACACAGGCCGATCGCGCCGAGCACGCCTGTGGGAAATCCCGGCACGAAGCCCGCGCAGATCGTCAGCGCCGCCGCAATCGCCAATGCACGGGGCTCCCGGAAGAGTTCGCGGCCGATATCGCTGCCGAGACTGCCGTTGCCGTCATCGGACACGCGGGTCACGACGATACCGGCCGAGACTGCCATCAGAATGGACGGGATCTGCGACACCAGACCGTCGCCGATCGACAGCAGCGTATAGAGATGGGCGGCCTCGGCGAAGCTCAGGCCCTTCTGGAAGATACCGATCGCCAGGCCGCCGATGAGATTGACGGCGACGATCACCAATCCTGCGACCGCATCGCCCTTGACGAAGCGCATCGCGCCGTCCATCGCCCCGAAGAACTGGCTCTCCTGTTCGAGGCGCGACCGGCGCTTCTGCGCGGCTTCCGTGGTGATATGGCCGTTACGCAGGTCGCTGTCGATGGCGAGCTGCTTGCCGGGCATGGCGTCGAGCGTGAAACGCGCGCCGACCTCGGCGATGCGCTCGGCGCCCTTCGTCACCACGATGAACTGCACCAGCGCCACGATCAGGAAAATGATCAGCCCGACGACGACATTTCCCGCAACGACGAAATCGCCGAAGGCCATGATGATCTCGCCGGCATCGGCGTCCGCCAGCACGAGCCGGGTCGAGGAAATCGTCAAGGCCAGGCGGAACAGCGTGCCGATCAGAATGACCGCGGGAAAGGTCGAGATTTCAAGCACGCTCTTCAGATAGGTCGTGGTGATCAGCACCACGAAAGCGAAGGAGAGATTGAAAGCGATCAGCACGTCCAGAACGATTGTCGGAAGCGGCAGCACCAGCATCGTCACGACGGAGGCGAAAAACACCGCAAGCAGCATATCGGTGCGTTGCGCAAGCATGGCGATGGCGGATGACCTTACCTTCATGATCCGGCTTCCGACGCCATCGCCTATTCTTGTTCGCTGCTGGAAATTTCGGCGAGCTTCGGCTCGGCACTGCCGGCGGGGGCGAAATTGACCGTATCGTCCTCACTGTCGCGGGAAACGGTCATCTGGTCTTTGCCGATCTCCTTGATCCGCCAGCCGCTCGAAACGACATCGCCTTCCTCGTAGCGGCGGCCGTCGGAGCCGATGATGAATCTGACGGGCGTATAGCCGGCGGCGGCGACGAAGCCGTCGAGACCGGAAGAGAGGGCGGTGAGATCGACGATGGAAACGGAACCGCGCCGGCTCATCGAGGCGATGATGCTGCGCAGCTTGGCCTTGTCGGGCAGGCAGAGAGGGCGCGATCCTTCGCCGATGCGAATTTCGTCGGCGGTGGCGACGATGCTCAGATCTTGGGGAAGCTGAGCCATACGAATGACCTGGCGGATTTCGGCAGCAATTGCCGCCGATGACGGCGCCGGTTCCGGCGCGGCGGAAACCCTGACGAGCGGGGCTTCGTGAGCCGGCGCATCGCTGTTGTAAAGCCCGGCCAGCAAAAGCAACGCCGCCAGCCCGAGAAGGCCGGCAGCCGCAATCCGGCGTGGCGCGAACCGCACGCGCCCGGCGCCGAGACCTTCGAGTTCGCAGGCCGTGCCGTCGAAGGAGATGGTCTGCCTCTTCGTAAGGGTCATCGTCCGATCGCGTGGGATGGAACGACCGTTGATCACGACGTCATCCCGCAGCGCGGTCAACGACACCGTGTCGGAGCCGCGGGAGCGCTGCAAACTGATGGCAAAGGCGGGTTCTGGTTTGGCGCCGAGGATGATCAGGTCGCAATCGGCGCTGCCGCCGACCACCTGCCGCTCCGCCGTCAGCGGCAGATTGGAGCTGCGCCCGGCACGCGTGATGCGCAAGACCGGTCCGCCGCTGCCTGACGCAGCGTTGCCGGCGTTACCTCTGAATGTCGGCGAAGAGGAATCTAGATCCATAACCATCTTGTTCCCGAACCGTCCGTCGAGCGGCTTTTATTGTCTTCGAGAGCGGGGAAGCGAGACGGGCGAACCCGTCTCGCCATTGTTTCAATCAGCCTGGGCCGATCTTCTTGATGGCGTTTGCGACGCCGTTGATCTTGGTGATTTCGGTTGCAACCTTCAGGCTCTGCTCGGTCGCTTCGTTCTGGGCCGACTTGAAGGCGGAAATCGCCGAGCCGATGCCCGCATCAAGTGTCGAAGTACTAGCCATGTCTTGAACTCCTTGCATGGTTTTGGCGGCCAGAGCCTTGCAGAATTCAAGATCGAATTCAATAGCTTATGTTAAAAAGTTATTAATTCGCGATATGTACAACAAATGCGCGAAATGGATATCCGTCCTGTTCCCAGGGGACCGATGATCTGCAACAGTAGATCAGATAATTATTAATAGATTGGATTTCGCAGCCCCTGCCTTCATTCGTTCATTAGTTGTCGGGCGATATCCGGATCGTGAGGTAAACTCAGATGTTTGCGCGTTTTGTTTACATGGCCGCTATCGGACTGCTGGCCTCCTTTCCTCCACCGGCCGGCGCCAGCGAGCGGGAGGTGCGCCTGGATGTCGTCTCCCTGCCGCTTGGCGATGTCGTCCAGACGCTGTCCTTCATGTCCGGCATCCCGGTCACGACAGTCGGGACGCTGAGCGGCAAGGTCGAGCACTGGTCCGTCCGGGAAAGCGGAGCCAAGGCCTTTGTCAAGCTTGGCGATGCCAGCAATCTCTTCGTCGCCTATGACGGCAGCCGCATCATCATCGCGCCGAAGCAGGAGGTCTCCACCGTTGTCCTCGATCGCGGCGGCCGCAGCTGGAAGACCGAGCAAAACGCCATTCGCGCGCTGTTCCCGCTGCTGCCGGACGATGCGCTGCGTGAAGATCCCGCCAGCGGCTTGGTGCTGGTGCGCGGGCCCGCCGTCTTCACCAAGGCCGTCGAAGACGTGCTGAGCCGGCAGCAAGCCGACAGCATCAAGGTCATCAAGGGCGGCCAGCTGGAAATCCTGACGACGAACAACGGTGCCTGAGCGGCTGATATGAAGGCGTTGAAATCTCTCAGGCAGTTGCTGCAGATCCGCAGCCTGCGGGCGGACAATCTTTCCCGCAGCCTCTCCGAGGCGCGGGCGGATGCCGAAAGCGCGCGGGAGCGGGAAACGAAAGCCTCCGAAGCGCTCGACATCGCGGCAAGCCGGGCCGCCGGCAATCCTGTCGTCGACGTATTGCGCAAGAGTGGTGTCATCGCCGCCGCCGAGCTTCAGGACGCGCTGATGCGACAATCCGTATTGCGCAGCCATGAAGCCGATGCCGGCCTATCGCTTGCGCAACACAAAGCCGCCCGGCGCGCCGCGCAAGAGCGGGCAGAACACGTCGCCGCCGATTTTTCGCGAGCACAGAAGGCGGTATTGCGCGTCGAATTTTCGCTTGAAGCAGCGGAGAAAATCGACCGGTAGGGAGCTAAGAACCAGCAGATGAACCAACCGGCTTCTGTTCTTCCATCTCTTCATCGACAATCGAGCTGACGAGGGCAACGACGCGGCTGCGCACACGCGGGGAAAGGAGCAAAACGTCGTCTATCAGACGCCGTCCCTCCGCCGTGGAAATGTAGGCAATCTTCTCATCGATCTCTGTTATGAATTGCTGGCCCTGAAGGGTTTCGGGATCTGGAAGGCCTTCGAAAAACCTCGAAACAGGGATCTTGAGGCAATTGGCAAGCTCGTAGAGCATCGAGGCGCTGACGCGGTTCTTACCGCTTTCATATTTTTGCACCTGCTGCAAACTGACCCCGATGCCAGCGCCGAGATCCCCCAGGGACACATTCGACTGCATTCGGCGGATACGGATTTGCTGTCCGACATGCCGATCAACTGGATGCACCAACTCGCGCGCTACATTCGACTGTTCGGCTTGCGCAGGCCTCGAAGTCCGGACCTGTGCTGCTGCATAGCGCTTCATGGTGGACACCCCGATGGAGAGTTTCACGCGGTGCGCCCCCGCTGAAAACTCGCTAAACCCACTGATCGGGGAGTTGGAAACCGTACACGACGGTCCTGTGGCCTTTAGTTCCGAGGAACCTGGACATACGCCACAGGCTCCTCGACCGAAGGTCAAGGAGTGTGATGCCGTTACGGCCGGCATCAACCACGTGTAGGGGTTTCCACACCCCAGGGCAGCGCGTACTGCCCTATCGAAAAAGATAGCGGGAATCCGCCCGCTGCGCAACCGAATTCTTTACAAGATTCAATAGCTTCGCTTTACGCTCGGACACTTGCCTCAAAAGCGAGAGGTCACGCTTCGGGCGGTAAAGTGGTCAGAAAACCAAAGGAGGTGCGATCAGCGGAACGCCCATTGCGAGGATTGTCTGCCCACTCTCCCGGAAGAGATGACGATGACACCTGGGAGAGCGCGGACGTCGTGGCGATCGAGGAGACGGACGATACCGTCACCGTACTTCTCTGGCATCTGAAATACTCGCAGGCAGTAATGGGGCGCCGGGCGGACGATCTTTACCTCGTTTGCGGTCAAGCACAGAAGGGGGTGAAGGGGACATGGAGCTTGAAGAACCTCATCAACCACCTGACCGTGAGAGAAACATCACATCTTAAGGGCCGGGCCCGTTTCATTCGAGGCAGCCTGAATGACTTGGCCACGCTTCGAAAGGCTGCCCGACGCAAGTTCATCGAGTACCGGATCGGGATTGTACAGCCGGGTCTTAACGGTGAAAACATACCCGCAGAACATCTTGCGCTTCTGGGAGCGACTGCCACTTCATACTGTCTGTCACCGGGTGTCCCCTAATGACTGTCGCGAACCGCACCGATCCAGCTTAGCTGCCGGCCACCGTCTCCAGCGGCGCTACTTTCCATGACGGCAGGGCCGCCGCGAACTGTCACGGCCTTCTTGGGGCTTTCGATATCGAAATTGACGTTGTAGCGGTTCCACTCTGTAACAGCGGCAGAGCCGCCGACAAAATCAGGGGTAGGAATGCTCGATGTCCTGCCGATTGTTGCGGCGGGTGCATAGCTGCAGTGCAACATAGACGCTGGCTTCATGGCGCTGGCCCGAGTATTGCTATTTTCATCGAAGCGATGCTTCCTCCCGCAACGCTTCGAAGTTTAGACGGCCCACTCCTCCTCCCAAAGGGACGTCTGTGGGAACAGCGGCACTCCTCCTCCCAGGTCGCCGTTCGGTTCTTTTAGGAAAGCCTGCCGCACCTCCTCCCGCGGCAGGCTTTTCTATTTCGGGGCGATGGGCCGTCAGAGCCCGAGATCAAGTTGGGACTGGGGTCGTGCATTGCCGATCGGAGGTCGTCAGCGTTGAAAGCGTGACGCCGAGCAGCCGCACTGGCCGCTTGAATGGATAGACAGTCGCCAATCGACGGGGCATCGTTCGATGGTGTGCTCGAAGATCTTGGCTGGTTCGGCAAACGGTTCACGCCGGACATGCGCGCCGATGTGCTGCTGTTTCGAGCGGGAGACCGGCGGCTGGTTGCCGTGGATCCCAAATGGATCCCGCTTCGGCTAACGTTGCGTTTTTATAAGATCGACAGGACGCGTGTGGCAAGCAACCAAGTTTTCCTATCTCCAGCGCCGGCTGCGGGCGAGGGCCCGGTCGCGTCTTTGAAGGCCATGATGTTCGGCTGCGTCAAGAGCGCGGCCATGGTCTATGACGATCAACCCATCGTCGACCATTTCCGGCGGATCGACGCCGAGAGGATCATGGGCGCGAAATTTCGCTCTGCGCAAGTAAGGCACGAACCGTCGAGACGGCAGTTCCTAATGAGCTCATCGAAAGGTCATATCATGCTGAAATACAAGCTCTACGTACTCGTGGTAAAAGCCGACGGGAATCTCGCGATCCTCGCCGCGCTTGCCATGGTTCTTACCGCGATATGGCGCGGCGTTTTACCCATAGGAAGTTTCTACTGAAAGACTGGAGGTGCAGGATCATTCCTGCACCCTCCTCACATATCACCACGTTCGCAGTACGCGTGTCACCTATCTCTCACGCGCAACAGCGGAAACGACAAGGTCTGTCATTTGAGAGTTACCCGGAGCGCCCCACCAGTCGCAGAGGGACAGGTAGGAGAAGTCGCTCACACTGTCACCGTAGCCGATCACTGGGCGACCTGGATGCTCCGTCCGAAGCTTTTTGAGCAGAAATTGTGAGGCCACCCGTTTTGAGATCGCAGGCGGAACTAGCGCAAGGTTATTGCCGTTGTGGTGTCGAACCCAACCCCGTTTTTCTCGAATGATCGGCACAATCTCTTCAAGGCGTGAGCCGTCTCCGTCAATCTCTTTGAAGACAACATATGTCGCGAGATCAGCTTCCATCACCGACCAGCACCGGATGTGGACGCCAAGTTCCCTCGCCTTGGTCCTGCCCTCATCGAGGAGCTTATCGAAAAAGCCGGCAAGCGGCCGGAGCTCCCTTGCGACGACCTCATGCCATTCGGCGTCAGGCTTGCCGTCCTTTTTGAGGATGACGGCACCGTTCGATACGATTGAGTAGCTTTCAAACGCGATCGTAACGCGCGAAAGAGCCTCAGAGCCGCGCGCCGTAACCGGGATGGCCTCCGTGGAGACGAGCAGCCACTCGACAAAGGCAGCTTGAATCTTCGTCATATAGGAGTTGCTTCCATTAATGGATTTGGACGCCAATACCAGATCGGCTTCCGCAATCTCCGGTATCTTTTTCTTGGTTTGAAACAAGGTGTCGTCGAGGTCCACCAGAGCAATGGGCTTCATATGCGTACTCCAAAATGCGACTGGTTAAATATCTGATCGATTGCCAGATGTGAGCTTTCGCGGATTCTCCATTGGCAATGAATTTTACGATACGGAATTTGTCACATCTCAGTTTCCTTGACCTGCGCGCCGAGCTCGTAAGTAGACATACGTGGAGATTAGGAGACGTGCCGGATCAGCGTGACGGCGCGGTAGGGGGCGATCTTTCTAGGGGAGACGACATACGGGACGCCTTTGTTGTCGATCAGGTACATGAGGGCCGCGAGTTCTGGATCGGTTGGCGACGAGACGTACACCTTTTCCGGCACACGTCGCAGGATGGCCCTGGTCGCCTCCGCAATGCCCGGCTTTACTCGGTTGATGTTCGTTACGGCGTCCTCCCCCATCACCCAGGCGACGGCAGCGGCGGCGGCATCGCGATGCGCCCGGCGGGTCTCGATACTCCAGACGCTCGGGATTTCGGTTGCAATCACAGTGGAGACATCATTCCACATACCATCCACGAATGATCGGGAAATATCGTGTTCCGCGAGATTATCCCACTGGACGCAGGCGTGGAAGTCACCGGGACCGACGAGGGCAGCGTTGAGGATCGAGCGGCTGATAAGCCCGGATACGGTGCATCCTAGCATTCCGGAGGGAATAAGCCAGTCGTCGCCCGATGCGGCGAGCCATGCGCAGCCGCAGGGGTCGGCCAATACAACTAGCCGCGCAGGTCGGTCTGAGTAGTCCTTGAAGCTCTTTTCGAGTTGGTTCGCAATTGCTCCTTTGCCCGTCCAGCTATCTACGAAGACGATGCTCTCGACAGGACGCCTGGCAAGAATGTGGCGCATAGCCTCGTCGTCAACGCCCTTGTCGCGAATGATCGACAACCCGTAGTGTCCGACGTCCCGGCCGAGTAAGGCGATGGCCCTCTTGAGTAGGATGCCGAAGGGCACGCCGGCGCGGACCAAACTGACAAGGGTAATAGGACCCTCGACCGACTGCACGATCGCGAGGGCGAGGCGTGCCGTCTCGGCGCCCATGCGCGGGCCACCAGTGGCCATGGCCTTAGCAAACAGCTCCATGTATTCGCGGGTCGGGGCCATCTCGGCGGAAATCATTTCCGAGTAATGCCGCCGCCCGGATTGGATGGCCTCTTCCCTCGTGGCCGTGTCAGTAGGCTGAATATCCACTTTCTTGAGAAGGAGCGTCACGTCGTATTCGGCGTAGGAGCCCAGTGTGGCAGGGGAGGCGATGCTGTCATAGGTATCCCCCATGGGAGTGATGTCCTTAGATAACGCGACAGCAGTGTTGTGTCGCCGTGGACTGGCGGAAATGTCCGATCGAGTGAGCCGATTTCGAAGCGGCAGACCGCATGGCCTAAGGCGGCTTCATTCACCTTCTACGTCTGAAAGGACAATGGGATCGCCCAGTGCGGACATCAGGCTGGCACAGACATTTTCCGGGCCTGTCTCCGAGCAGAGTATAATTTTCGAGTACAGCGCTGGATCGACGTTGTAGAGGTAATGTGGAACCGTTCCGCCGTAGTTGTCGGAGAACGAAAGTACTGAACCGATCGCGTGGCCTTTCGACAGGGGGGAACGCGTCACGGATGAATAGAAAACCTCAGCGCCCTCCTTTTCCAAGCGCTCCGCAAGCAGGAAGGGCTGCCACACGTGTTCGCCCGTTCCGAGTACGAGGGTAATCCCGTCATCGGCAGCGTTTGCATTGAGACCCTGCAAGTGATCGACGACGCCGAGACGCGCCCAGTCTCGAGCGACGTCGGGACAGACCTCGGGCCGCTTAGGACGGTCACAGGAAGGGACCTGCGGAGTAGCTGCCGTGAAATCCCCACGCGGAGTCCAACTGTACCGTCCGGAAACGATAGTAGCCTCACTGACTGTTCCCGTGATCTCCGCGCGGGCAGCGCCTTCTGACCAGTCGGTAAGCGTAAGTAGGACTGTGTGCTTCAGCTTCAAACGAATTTTTGCGGGAAGGGCAGCGAAGATGTTGGCAAATGTCTTACCTGTCGAAGCCTCATCGTCAACGAGTACCAAGCCGGTCGCACCATGAACCAAGTCGCGGAGCCTTGCCTCGCATGGTTCGTGCAGGAGGTGCCGCGGGGCATGGCTATGCTCTTCCTCAAATTCGCACAGCAGCGGCAGTTTAAGATCATGGCGAGTGGAGCAGATATATATTGCATCGCCGCGACCAGTGAGTTCGCGGAACCGCCGATGGACACCCGCACCAAGGCCAATGCCCGCTTCGGCTATTCCGATGAACAAAACCGGACCAGGAATATCGGCAGGAATCTGACGTGCAAGGAGGTCGAATGCATTTCCCATGACCGAAGGGCGGATCGGCAGGAATCGACCAAGAACCTTGGAAACAAACAGAAACGAGCGGTTCGGGTTGATTCGCTGCCCGAAGCCGAACATCTCGATGGGGGGTACAAGGCTTCGATCCACGTGAACCGAGATAGTGCCGTCGGCGAGTTGCGCAGAGTATGTTGAAGGATTCACCATTGCCAGCTTTCGAAAGTACGGACGTTTACCGTGGAAAAAATCCGTCCCATATGTTTCTGTGACGCCGCACGCTCATTGGCGTCTCGTTGACGAGCAGGGTAGCACTTACCTCTCGAGGCTCAGAGTGCATCCGCGCCACGATATCGCAGGAGAATTCGCCGGCCCTTGGCGCGAAGGCCAGCACGGCGCGAGCGCCTCCCTGGTTTCAGCTTCGTTGGGGCTAAATCCCGATCTGAGGCCTTCCTGCCCCGTCGATGCGGCTCGTGACCCATCTCCGACAAAGCGACTGGGGCGATAGAAATAGAGTTTACGTCAGTTCATCCTCGCTCTCTGCGGTGAATCAGTAGCATGAAGTGAAGCAAGGGACGTGCCACTCGGACATGCAGCACGAATGCGAGCTGAATAGGCACCAGAACTCGAATATTGCATTCCAGGTCTCACGCGGCAGATGTCCAGATTGCCGGGAAATTTCGTATTGCATCCATAACGGCTTTGGGCGACGGATTGCGGGACCTGCCATGGCAAGCGCGTGCGGTCGCGAAACCTCAGATGGCGGCGAAGCGCTGCAGTTAAGAGAGATGCTGGAGCGTATATTCGCCTAAACGCTGCTGACGTGGCGGTGGGGCCTTTGAACGGTGGACGAGATCAGCCGGGAAAAAAGGCGTAGCTTCATTGAAATCGGCAGGGTGTACCCCGCCCACTACCGGGGATCAGAGCAGGCCAGCCTTGGCCCCAACCTGCGATGATAGCAGGTGCCTGGGGCACCTCCAGCACGTCGAGGGTTCTGCATCTTCGTGTCAGCCAATAGCCGACAGTTCGCACCACGTTTGTATTCGCTTTGTCTGCTTTACGACAGACTTAAGTCTTGATGCCTGCACTCAGCCGTCGTTGTTCAGTCCCGGCATTTTCATGGAGCGGATCGAGGGTGAAACGTTCAGGCTGCGAAGTCTATGTCTTGCAGACGAACTCGTAGTGTGAGGCCCTTGAGGGTCTTGAGCCTGCGTGACCTGCCACTGAACTTTCATCCAGCGGCGATTAAAGCCTCGGCGGTTTTGAATACGCCAAGTGGCGCGGTGTGAGCAACCGGCACGCGGATCGTGTCCCAGCACCTGGTGTAGCTGACGGGAGGGAGTAAAGCCGAGTGCCCGCGCGCTTCTCGCTGCGCTGTAGCGGGTGATCGGCTTTGCGGGCGGCCATCAGTGTTTTCCGCTAGGGTCGGGTTGTTCAAGACCAACCTGACGGAAAGATCACCGATGACCAATGACATGATGAACGTGCGCTCCCTTGTTGAGAAGAGTGCCGATGCAGATTTGTTGCGTGAGATGATCGGTCTTGCTGCCGAGCGGCTGATGGAGCTGGAAGTAGGCTCGGCTACGGGTGCAGACTTCGGTGTGAAGAACTCGATGCGGCTCACTCAACGCAATGGCTACCGTGACATCGGGAGACGCGGGCTGGCACCGTGGAGCTTCGCATTCCGAAGCTGCGCAAAGGCAGCTACTTTCCGAGCTTCCTTGAACCGCGCCGCATGGCAGAGAAAGCTCTGACGGCCGTTATCCAGGAAGCGTATATCCAGGGAATCTCGACCCGTTCTGTCGACGACCTGTGGTGGACGCGACCTATCTCAAGGTCCGGCGTGGCGGCCGCATCGTCTCAGTCGCCGTCATTATCGCGGTGGGCGTCAACAGCGACGGTCGGCGCGAGGTCCTGGGTATGGAAGTTGGCACCTCGGAGGCCGAACCGATCTGGACGGAATTCCTCCGCAGGCTAACGCGCCGCGGTCTACGCGGGGTGAAGTTGGTTGTCTCTGATGCACATGAGGGCATCAAGGCTGCCGTTTCCAAGGTTCTCAATGCCACTTGGCAAAGGTGCCGGGTTCACTTCATGAGGAACGTGCTCGCGCATGCTGGAAAGAG
>NZ_ML133585.1 GCF_003985125.1 Rhizobium phaseoli | reverse complement strand
GCCGACGGCGCTCTACAGACGTGATCACCTCAATTGGATGCTTCGTCATATGACTACTCCTAGTGTTACCACTAGGACTGGCAGTCAGAAGCCCTCTATCGCAAGACGGCCTTCACCGTGGGCTTACAGGAAGGCCGCGTATCAACCTATTGGTTGTTCTATCTTTGATGATTCCTGCCACAGCCTCGCCTCCCCGATGCTCACGGCTTGCTTCATCATTCCTTCGCGCAAACAGCTTCCAACTTTCTCAATAAACGCACAAGGGAAGAAATCGATACAGTAGATCGCAGGCTCTGTGCGCTCTCCGACAATTCCAAGTCGAAGGCTTTGAATTTGCTGAGCCGGCGATGCGCCGGCTCGCACCCCGCGGTCGCGGCATGTTCGTGTTCTGAACCGTGGCGCCGTCGTCATCACGCTGTCGCCTTTCACCCGTTTTCAGGGCGCTACCGTGGGAGCAGTCACGCGAGGGAGTAGTAACAAATAGATTTTTTCCGCGGAGCCGCTTCCGCGTTGTGGGCATGACGCGCCAAATACGGACGAACGTCCTTCATCTGAAACGAAAAGCATCGGTATTCGACTAGGAGATCGGCATCGGCTAATCCGATGTGCTGGGTGACAGTGCAGAAGTTCACGGACATGCTGTTGAGAGCAGCATTATCGCCGTTTTTCAGTAAAGATGGGCGCAGTCATGATGTTATACAGTCGTGACGATCCGGATATCGCCTTTGCG
Source organism: Rhizobium phaseoli (assembly GCF_003985125.1). Lineage (GTDB taxonomy): Bacteria > Pseudomonadota > Alphaproteobacteria > Rhizobiales > Rhizobiaceae > Rhizobium > Rhizobium phaseoli. Next base: position 100,594 of record NZ_ML133585.1, on the reverse strand, counting down.
ATCAAAGACATCGACCACGACCTGGCGGCCGGAGCGGCGCAATGCGATATCCGCGGAGCCGGCGCCGATCCGCAGGCGCCGCAACACGACTTCGTCAAGAAACGCGGGAAGCTGCGGCTCATGAAAGCTGATCTGTAACGTCTTCGGATCGAAATCGAGGCCAAGGCATGATTGTAAGAGGAAGAGCGGTGCTGCCGCCGCCCAGGCTTGAGGGGAGCAGGCCACTGGATAAAAAGTCGGGCCCTGCGCTCGCTGACGCGACAACCCGCAGAAAAGTTCGGGAAGCCGCCGCAGATCGATATAAGTAGACGCCGCAAAGAGGCCATCGAATATTCTCGCCGCTGCGGTTCGATAGCCATAGACCGCGAGACCCTTGGCGATCAAGGCGTTGTCGTGCGGCCAAATCGAGCCGTTGTGATAACTCATCGGGTTATAGCGCGCCTCGGTTGAGGCGACGGTTCGAATGCCCCAACCACAGAACGATGACGCGCTCATCAAGGTGCGCGCAACCTGTTCGGCTCGCTCCTGATAGGCGATACCGGTAAATAGCGCATGGCCCGCATTTGACGATCGAACTCTGCAAGGTCGCTTATCGCCGTCGAGTGCCAGGACATAGGTACCAAGCTCCTCGTCGAAAAAGTGTTCGTCGAAGGCGAGGCGTAGTTGGTCTGCCCTCGCAAGCAGAGCCGATGCGCGGCCTGATTTCCCGCAGCGCTGGAATATTTCTGCCGCAGCCTTCCAGGCACCGTAAACATAGGCTTGGACTTCGGCAATTGCGATCGGCCCCTTGGCCAGACGTCCGTCGGCATGGAAAACGGAATCATGACTGTCTTTCCAGGCCTGATTGATCAAGCCTTCCTCAGTCAGTCGGCCATACTCGACGAAGCCATCGCCGTCACGGTCGCCGTAATCCTCGATCCATGATAATGCCGCCTCGATCTGAGGCAGAATACGTTTGATGGTCTCAAGGTCGCCGGTCCGTTTGACATAGTCGCCGGCCAGCATGACGAACAGCGGTGTGGAATCGATACTGCCGTAGTAGCGACGAAACGGAACCTCGCCCAACTCGGCCATTTCTCCGCAACGGACCTCGTGCAGAATTTTCCCAGGCTCCGCGTCGCGGGCCGGATCTAATTCCTTCGCCTGGTTTGCCGCCAGATAACCTAGAACGCCACCGGCGATCTCCGGTTCGAGCCAAAGTGTCTGCATGGCCGTTATGAGTGCGTCCCGCCCGAAGACGGTGCTGAACCACGGAATGCCTGCGTAGGGATAGGGTCCCTCCGGCATGTCGGTCACCAACATATGCAGATCCGCCGCGCATCGTCGTGCTGCCTCGTTGAAGATCTCGTTGGAAGTAAGGATCGAAGCCGTTTTCGAGGACAAGGTTCGAAGGGCACGCCGGGCGTCACGCAAGGCGAAGAAGAAGGACCAGTGGCGCGATTTTTCGTCTTCTCCCGGATCGCATGCGATTTCGATGAACAATGAGCGGGTTTCGTGCGGCGCAAGCCGCAGGTCGTATCGGACGAGCCCATCGTCGGATCCGTCTGGGGGAGGATCGAAAGAGACTCTCGTCGACCGCCGACGATGGTCGAGACCTTCATAGGAAAGAAGGATTGCCTCGCCCTTGACGATCGGCTTCAGATGTTGGCCCCGCTTGGCCCTCGCAGTTCCACGTACCTCGAAGAGGTCGGCGAAGTCTGCTGCAAATGCAATCTCGATGCGAACGTACTGCGGAGCTTCGTGGTAGTTGCGCACCGTCAGCCGTTCGTGACAACGCGAGTTCCACAGGAAACGGGTGCGTCGAAGATGCACCTGATCGTGGCCGATAATGAGTTTTCCGGCTGTGTCGAAAAGATCGGGATTGGTCAGGTCGCATGTGAGCGTGGCATTGTCGTCGCGCAATGTCGAGGACAGCAGCATCGGCCTCTGGCCATTTATCGCCAAGGTGAGGTGAGAGAGATAGCGCGTGTCGCGATGGAAAATCCCCTCCGGACTGTCCGGTCCAGAAAAGATGTCACCATTGTGATCGAAAACGCCGAATGTATCGCCGTGTTTCAGGATCAGTGGCTGTCGCTCCTGGAGGGAAGCGGTTGCCGGTATCATAAACTGAGCGATCGGCGTACCTGAGGCCGCCGGCGCTGGGAGACTGTCGGAGGAATCGATCGGCATTTTTCCCATCCTCTGATCAATTGATGAGCTCCGTACCAACGGCATAGCTCTTGGAATGGCGCAGTCGAGGGATCTTTGGCTGAACACCAGGCAACTGCCGATATATGTCCAGGTAATCCGTAGCCATTCGTTCAGCGGTGAAGCGTTTCTCGAAAGCTCTCCGCACTCCGCTGCGATCAAGCTTCAGCGCCCATTCGATATTCTCAACGGCTTCGGCGACATTATCCACAAGAATGCCGGAGACATCGTTGTCAACTAACTCGGGCGCCGAACCTCGTCGGAAGGCGATGACGGGGGTGCCGCAGGCCATCGCCTCGATCATGACCAACCCGAAGGGTTCCGGCCAGTCTATCGGAAAGAGCAGCGCACGGGCGTTGCCGAGAAAATCTGCCTTCTGGTCGTCGTTGATCTCGCCGATGAATTCGACATTCTGATGACCTTTGACCATCGGTTCGATCACCGTCTCCCAGTAGGTTTTGTCAGCCGCGTCGATTTTTGCCGCAATCTTCAAGGGCATTCCGGTTCGGTTGGCGATCTCGATTGCGCGGTCGGGGCGTTTCTCGGGCGCGATGCGGCCGAGAAAGGCGAGGTAATTGCCATTCGGCATTTCGGTGAACGGCAACAGGTTTGGCGGCAAACCATGATAGACCGTTCCGGACCAATTAACTGGTGGCATCGGTCGGCGCTGATCGTTCGAGACTGACACCAGCGGAACCTCTGCGAAAACTTGGTAGAAAGAACGCAGGTCGGGCAGATCCAGGCGCCCGTGCAGGGTAGTAACCGCTCGATCGGCGAAATCGTGAATCAACGGGAAGTGCAGCATATCAATGTGAAAATGCAGGACATCGAACTCACTGGCCCGGCGGCGAACCTGCTCAAGCATGAGGATGTGATACGGCAGGTGATCCTTGACCGCCGGATTGAGCCTCAGTGCGGCATCCGAACATGGTATCAGCTTCGCGCCGGTGACGGAATCGCCGCTGGCAAAGAGGGTCACGTCGTGGCCCTTCGCGACGAGTTCTTCACAGAGAAAGGAAACAATACGTTCAGTTCCGCCATAAAGCCTAGGCGGAACGCTTTCTGCAAGCGGCGCAATTTGAGCGATCTTCATGGCAATTCTCCTCAAAAGAGCAACGAACCATGACCGCAGACCGACACGCCAGCAGGCAAGCTGCTGAAACCGAGCGGGGCGGCAAGCTTTGAAGAGATTGACAGAGCAATTCGATGTTGCGGCGTGAAGACATCGACGTCGTTACTGTGTAGCCTCATGCTTCCAGAGTTTCGTTACAGGACATTGTACACTTCATGACCGGATAACGGCGCAACGCGGACAAGGTTCGATTACATCTAGATCATTGTAGGAACGATGGCGTGTAATGCCCGCTGTCCTCGAAGAAGAGGGTGAAGTCAGCCATGAATAGCAATTCCCGCAAGTTGTTGCCTCGTTCGATTGTCGTCGTGATTGCAAGGAATATCTCGACCGGCAATCTCTATGTAAACTTGGGGCTGTTGTCGTCGGGATGCAGGATGCGTCGAGCGTCGACGAGGAAGGTACGCTGCCCAATAGCTGGAAAGTCGTGCTTCACTTCGAATTAGATCCGGACCGGTCCAGTACAACCGCAAGGTTGCCTAACAACTTTGCGCCGCCGATCAAGAATCCAGTAGATCTACTTTTGTATTGACGTCTTTCAGCGATGGCCCATTTTGGAGTACGTGATAATGCATACGGATTAACGCATGTGCCGCCGCATCTATGTTAGTCAGTCTTTTCAAGAGCTGGCAGAAAGCTTCAGCTTTGCTGAGCAGGGTAAGGTGGATGACCTCGGTGATCGGCTCCCTCGTTACAATGGCGCTCCGGCCGAAGTTTACCACATCATCATCCAGGACAATGCGCGGCAGGGAGAGAGGTCGAGGCCTGCCTTTGCTATCGCCCGCTGGGGCTTCATGCCGACGGGGATGGACCCACGCCGCCAGGCACCGGCAATCGTGCGCGGCGACACGATGGCCACTCATCACATGTTCCGGGATGCTTACCGGTCGCGCCGCTGCCTGGTTCCGATCAGTGGCTTCATCGAATGGAGCGAGAGCAATCAACCGTACGCTGTCGCCTTGAAGGATCGATCGACTTTCGCCCTGGCGGGCATTTGGGAAGTTTGGCGCCATCCGGTCGGCATCGACATCCGCACATTTGCCGTCGCAACCTGTGCACCAAACGACACGATTGCGACGATCCACAATCGCATGCCGGTCGTGCTTCGTCCCGAGGATTATGAGCGTTGGCTATCTGCAGATCCAGATCCACATGACCTGATGAAGCCATTCGACGCCAAAGCGATGACGATGTGGCCGGTCGCGCGCCGCGTAGGTAATGCCAGGAGGGCCGGCCCCGAAATCCTAAGTAGAGTTGATATAAATTAAAGATTAACTCGGCATTCTGATTAACAATTTTAGGTAAATTGACGATCTTTCAAACTATGTCATCCTTTCAACCTGCCGCACTCCTCCGTTAACATCTCTGACTAAGGCGGCATTGGGTAATACGAAATGCCCCGTCCTGGCGGGGCGTTTCGTTGATTGGGCTCCGATACTGCGGGACCTTCGGTCCAATACCGTACGGGAACCAGGCCAGTCGGCTTTGGTTAGTGCAGTGGGATCGCAAAGAGGCCCTGTACCCAGGGCCGGTCCGCATCCCTTTCCTTGCTTTGCGATCCCGACCTTTTCCAATTTGCCCCGCCTTCAGCGGGGCTATTTTTGTTCGACTTGGAACAGGCCGCGCTAAGCTTAGTCGAGGTCTGAGATAGCAGCGACAGGCGCTCCCGGGGGCCACTCTCGCGGAGGTAGCTCAGGTCAGAACCGCCTGGATTTTGCTGGACACCGCGCAACGCCGATTTACATCGGCACCAGAAATAAACACTGAAATTGGCCCCACCCGCGAATTTTTTATCAGGCGATGCTGTTTCTCCGCCAACCTCTCTGTGTTAGGCAGCCCAAAAGCGCCACTCTTGGGCGCGACAACCTTACGCTCTCGATATCGAAGGCAGGCGCTGGCATTGAAGGTTTATCGACCAGAGATCGATGGCTTAAGGGCCATATCGGTGATCGCGGTTATTCTTTATCACGCCGAGTTCACGGTTGCCGGCCACACCTTGCTGCGGGGCGGGTACATCGGCGTCGATGTGTTCTTCGTGATCAGCGGCTTCCTGATTTCCCAGATTCTGCTGACGGAAATCGAAGCAACGGGGCGTATCGATTTCCTTAGATTCTATACGCGGCGTGCGCGGAGAATTCTGCCGGCCTTGTTCGCGGTCATCTTCGCGACAATGCCCTTCGCCTATTACCTCTTATTGCCATCGGAACTGCTGGATTTCGCCAATTCCATCGGTTCGTCGCTCCTGTTTGGATCGAACATCTATTTCTATTTCACCGCGGCCCAGTACGGGGAGCCGGATACCCTTCTCAAGCCCTTTCTGCACACCTGGTCGTTGAGCGTCGAAGAGCAATTTTATATCGCCTTTCCGCTCTTATTGCTGATCACGCGCCGATATTTGAAATCAAGGTTTTTGGCGTGCGCGTTGCTCATGGCAGCCTTAAGCTTTGCGTTCTGTGTCCTCACGGTGCGGTATGATCAGCAACAGGCCTTTTACTCGCCGCTCACCCGGGCCTGGGAACTTCTGGCCGGAACACTACTTGCCTATTACGAGGTGAAGCGCGGACGCGCGCGCCCCCAGCCGTTGCTTGCGGCGGCCGGGCTTGCGCTCGTGCTTGGTTCCCTGATCTTTTTCGGGAAGGACACGGTTCATCCTGGCCGGCTCACTGTCATCCCCGTCATCGGGACCTGCCTGGTGCTGGCGTTCGCCAGTCAGAAGAACACGGTCGGGCGCCTGTTGGCGTCTCGGCCCGCAGCGCTCACCGGGATCGTCTCCTACTCCCTTTACCTGTGGCATTATCCGGTCTTCGCCTTCGCGCGGCTGACAAGCGTGGATTTTACCAACGGCGACAAGTTTCTTGCCGTTGCAGCGACCGCCCTGGTCGCGGTCGTCGGCTTCGTCGTCATCGAAAGGCCCTTCCGCTACACCAGGAGAAACCGCGCCTTCTGGATCTCCCTGGGCTCATCAGTTGCAACCATCACGACTGCTGTCGTGTCGGTAATCACCATGGCCGGTTTTCCGCACCGGCTGGATCAGGTCTATTCCCCTGCCGCGCAGGCGAATGAAGCACGACTCGAGAGCACTTTTCTGAGCTTGAACGACAACATTCAGCCAGAAAAGCCGATCATCTTCATCATCGGAGATTCGTTCGCCAGAAACTGGTCAGTCGCGCTCAAAAATTACATCGACGCCGACCGATACCAGGTCGTGGCGATCAGCTACTTGAACTGCATGGTGGAAATCAAGAACGACAAGGTTCAGGCCCCGTCTCGCGCCAGCATCTACGACAAGTACTGCATTCCCTTTGAAAAATACATCAACGACAAGTCATTGCTCAGCCGAACGAAAGCGATTTTCCTCGCGAGTAATCAGCCTTTTGAGTACACCGTGAACCCGTTCCGGTTTGAGCTTATTTCCTGGATGAAAAGCCATTCGGACAACGCGAAAATTTTCGTTTTCGGAAATTATTTCCAGCTGGATCGATTGCACTCGTGCCTGGGGCTGATGTTTCAGACCAAATCCGATGCCTCCACGTGCCTGCGGTTGGCAACCTATCCGCCGGCCAACCAGACGATAACGAAGCTGCCCTTTTACCCGTCGGATCTTGCATTCAATTACATCGATATCATCAAGCTTCACTGCGATTACGACAAGCAGAAGTGCCTCACCAGCAGCGGGGGTGTTCCGTTCATGACGGACTGGGGCCATCTGACAGCGGAATTTCTGACGACCTTGCTTGGCGACATTCTGGAAAAGAGAGCCGCCGACCTCAGGGGCACCGGCCTTCTCGATTTCCTGGTACAGCCGCACGATCGGCAAGCCGAACGAACTGCAAGTTCTCAGCCGCACGCCGGCCCCGCGTCTTCCGCGTCTCCATCAGAGTAGGCGGCCTGACGCCCGGAACGACGGTGAGACAAGAGCCCTTTTGATCACATGAAACCCGGATTTCGCGGCAGATACTGCGTCCAGTCGCCATAGCCGGGCGATGCCATCAACAGCATCGGAAAGCTGATCCGCATGCCTTGATCGACGGCAAGGCTCAAGGCGCTGTCGCATGTGCCCGGCAGGAACGCCGAAATCTTCTCGGCAGAGCCATCTGCCGCCAGCGCCAAGGCCGCCGCAAAGGCATCGTGAAGAACGTCGGCTCGCTTCACGGCGAGCGGACCAATATGTCCGTTGACGCCGACATAGCAGTAGCCGACCAGATCATTACCGGCATGGAGCAAGAGCCCCTTGATCGCCGGATCATCGAACAAATAGCGGTGATGTTTCTCGCGCGAGACGCCGATGGCACGGCAATCGATCGCGCCAAGGTTCGCCATGGTGGCAGCACTGTTATCGATCGCGACGGCGCGCAACGGCACTTGCGGCAATGTCCGTCTCAGCCGCTCGCGCTCGGCAGTAAAGAAGTAGACCGGCATCTTCGGAAAGAGGCCATGCCTGATATAAAGCCCCTGCGAGACGCGATTGAAGGTGAAGGTGATCAGAGCCTTATGCGTTGCGCCCGATTTTCGGGCGTGCGCGAGGGTTCGTTCCAACAGCGCATTGCCGATACCCTGCCCTTGTCGGGCGGGATTGACGAACAGCTGGGCGAGGAACCAGACATCGCCGCAAACCCAGCTCCAGGCAAAGCCGACAATTTCGCCGGCTTCTTCGGCGAGCCACAGGCCGTCCGGATCATCCTTGAGCGAAAACAGCTGAAAGTTTGGAGAGCTTGGCATCGCCATCGGTCCGAAGCCATGGCGGACAGTCAGCTCGTTGATGCTGGCGACCACCAGCGCATCGCTGGCGGCCAAATCTTCCGGCCGGGCAGGCCTGTAGACAGGCGGCATCGGATAACCCCATAATCTTTCGCGATTGGCCGCGAGGGGACGGATGGTCGCCTCCACGTAAGCCTCTTCGCGTCTGGCGCTTAGGCCGCGCAGGGAGAACGCAGGCTCGATGCTTCAGCCACCGGCACGATCTTCCAACGCTGAGACTGTGACGATAACACAGGAGTCGTCAGTTTCGTCCTATCGGCTGCGTCAATTTCCTTGCTGGGCGGCCGATCTCCAAAATCCAACATTGACGTTGACCGAACTTCCACACCCATTCGTTAGTAATTTGTTGACCATAAGCTGGCTTTATTGAGCCTGATGGATGCGGCGTTTCCCGCCCGTCATCGCGTGTTTGGGGTAGGACGGTTGGTGGTGTTGACGAATTCAAGACAAGGATTGTCGGGCGGAATTGCCGCGCTTCTGTCGCGTGTAAAACGCGTTGCAACACAGACCATTCTGCCGGCTCTGCTTGCGTTTCCCGCGCTCGTCGGCACCGCATCCTTCGCCTCAGCCGAAGACCGCGCCCTGAAGCTGTTCTTTACCCACACGGGCGAGAAGGCGACGATTACCTATAAGCGGGATGGAAAATTCGATCCCAAAGGGCTCGCACAGATCAATCGGTTCCTGCGCGACTGGCGGAGGAACGAGCCGACCCGGATGGATCCGCGGCTGCTCGACCTGGTCTGGGAGGTGTACAAGCGCAGCGGCGGCAAGGATTACATCCATGTCGTTTCGGCCTATCGCTCGCCTGCCACCAACAACATGCTGCGCAACCGCTCGCGCATCACCGGGGTCGCCAAGAAGAGCCAGCACATGCTGGGCAAGGCGATGGATTTCTACGTTCCCGGTGTGAAGCTTTCGACGCTGCGGGCGATTGCCATGCAGATGCAGGTTGGCGGTGTCGGATATTATCCGACCTCAGGATCGCCCTTCGTCCATCTCGATGTCGGCAATGTCAGGGCCTGGCCGCGCATGTCGCGGCAGGAACTTGCCCGGATCTTCCCGAACGGACAGACGATGCATCTTCCGGCCGATGGCCGGCCGCTGCCGGGATATAATCAGGCGGTTGCGGACTACCGAAAGCGCGTCGGCCCCACCGCGATCGAGATCGCCAGCACCGCCGGAGAAGACGATGACGCGGCAGGCCCGACCATGCGGGGCGGAGACACCACCGACGGCAAGCTCGTGACGGCGCTTCTGCCGACGCCGAAAAGCCGGGCGTTGAACGCGCTCGCGCTGCAGACCGGCGCGGGCGAGCGGGATGACAATGGCGCCGCATCGGATGTTTCACCCTTGCCGATTCCAATACCGGCGATGCGCCCGCCTTCCCTTGCGCATGAGACGAGCCCCGATACAGAACTCAAGACGGCCTCGATCGGCTCGATTGCCGCACTTGCGGAAAACCAGACCTCGGCATTGCCTGTTCACGCCCGCTTCCATCCCCGCCTTGCTGCCCCGGAGGCCGCCAGGCCGGCCGCTCGTATCATCGCCTCGCTGCCGATGACCGCTTCCTGGGAGGAAGCCAATTTCCTGAGTTCGACGTCCGAGGCGGCGCTGATGAAATGGGCGCTGCATTCTCCAGGCGAAGCGACAGGATTGAGCGCGCCGCGTGTCTCGCCCCGCACGGTCCATCGAGAGGCAGTCGCGACGTCAGCGAAACAGGTGACCACGATCGCCGCCGGAGGCCCGTTCGATGCCAGCCGGTTTACATCGCCTCCGGAGGGTTGACCTCAGTCGTCAGGCTGATGCGCTGCGCCCGTGGCAACAACGTTCGGATGTCTTTCTCACGCCAGCCGCAGGCAGAAGGCTTCGAGGGATGGCGGCGGGCGGCCAGTTTTGAGGCGTCTCGCTTGGTTCGAAAGGGTACGGGAACCCAGGGGATAGCTCCCCGTTATAACCGCGGGATCGCACAGGTGGCCCCATTTTGGGTACGTCCGCTCTTCCTTCCTGGCGATCCCGTCCTTTCCCCTCATTGCCCCGTTTCGGCGGGGCTTTCTTTTGCCGCGTCCAGCCGGCTTGCGGTCAGTCGCAGACGATGCCGTAGATTTCGCGATATTGATCCAACTGTTCTTTCGGTCCGGCCAAGAGCAGCGGGCAGGCGGTATAGTTGCCCTTGATTTTCCCATTCTCGACATAGAGCCAGTCGAAGATATCCGACTTCGCGAACTCGACGCGATCCCCTTGCTTGATGTTGTGGATGTATTCCGGCCTATCGCCAAGAAGTGCGGTGAAATGATCACCCGACGCCTCGATCTGGTAGACCCACATGAATTCTACCTCCGGCGCCATCTGGTCGGTGGTCAGCGCCACGCCCTTATCCTTGTCCTTGAAACCGAGCTTGAGGCTGTAATTATCGGTTCCCGCCGGTGGGTTTTGCAGTTTCTCGAAGAAGCCGTCCAGCTCCCTTATCGATTTCTCATGGGCCTTGGCCATGGCCGGATCGCCGGGCGCGATCTTCTGGACATTGGGATTGTCTTGGGCGCGCGCGCGTTCGGCGGGAATGACCGACATGGAGAGCACAAGCATTGAGAGGAGTGAAATGACACTGCGCAACATTCGATGGGGCCTTAAATCGTTGTGACTATACGACGCAACATAGCTATCTCCGGTTGATCTTCAATATCGGCTTGATGCACCGGCGCCGCCGCTGCTAGCGTTCCGATGCTGGAACATCTTTGCCTCTCTGCGGTCGAAGCGCGGGAAAGCCTCGTACCCACATCGAATGACTGGCGTTCCCTTCGGCTTGAGCGTTTACTGTACTCTGGCGGAGGAGGCAAACCATGGCCATGTATCTCACGCGTTTCAGCTACACGCCCGAGACCTGGGGGCGCATGATCGAAAACCCCGAGGATCGCCGGGATGCAGCCCGCAGCTACATCGAATCCGTGGGCGGAAAGCTCCATGGGTTCTGGTACGCCTTCGGCGAGCATGACGGCTGGAATTTGTGGGAAGCGCCCGACAACGTCTCGATGGCGGCTGTCACGCTTGCGATCGGCGCTGGAGGGGCTCTCCGCTCTATCGAGACCACTGTCCTTCTCGACGTCGAGGATACGATCCAGGCCTTGGAAAAGGCGAAGACGATCCGCTATCGTCCACCGGCGGCGTAGGCCGACCGCCCTTTCCGAAAGCCGGTTTCGCTGCTGCTATGCGAGCTGACGACTAAAGGCGTCGTCGCCTACTCGCCGAGGCTGTCGCGGATCACTTCGATCAGCGCCGCTCCGACCAGTGTGCCGAAGACGGTACCGATATCGTCGGCGAGTTGGCGGCTGACGATATTGGTGGAAACGGCGCAATCCATTGGCCATTCATCAGGCGCAACACTCCCGGAGTAAGCATGGCAGCATACGGGGCGACACCATCTCGTTGCCGCTGACCCGCGTTAGCATCGTGTTAGCGCGATCCATCTACTGTGACGACGCCAAGGGAAACTCGGTCATCTATTGCAACCGGGGCAAGCGGAGTGGCGACGAGCCCTGAAACGTCGACAGACGGAGGTTACATGAAACTGGTTCCAGGCGGCTTGATATTGTCCTCTGCCATACTGCTGTTCGGCGCGCCGGCATTCGCCGCCTCTGGCGGATGGCAGACGGATGGCCAGGGCACGAGATACTGGCACGTCACGCCAGGGCCCGGGCAATGCAATATAAGCCAGGCAAGAAATCTGGCGCTTCGGGCCGGCATCTATCGCAGCGAGATCATACAGCAGGATGAGAATGTCATCGTGCTCAGAGGTCTGGATCAATCGGGCGACCGGCGAGTGATCGGCTTCGCCAACATCAGGGGATGCCCCGAGTTGGAGGGCTATGAGGATCCGCGCCCCTGAGGGCACGGTCGGGGTTTGATCGCCGAACGTTGCGACTGGAAATGCTGCAGGCCACCCGGCCATGGTAGGCCAGCTTGCGCCGATATCTCCGTGACATGCCCAGCAGAGAGCAATGTCGGTCCGGATGTCAGCAATGGCGTCGTCGCCCCTACTCGCTCTGCCTGAGATTGCGAATCCGGTCGAACAGCACCGCCAGCACGATCGCCCCGCCGATAAACGTCCCCTGCCAGAAGGCGTTGATGCCAAGCAGGCCGAGGCTGTTGCGGATCACCTCGATCAGCGCCGCGCCGACCAGGGCGCCGAAGGCGGTGCCGACGCCGCCGGCCAAGTTGGCGCCGCCGATGACAGCGGCGGCAATGACCTGCAGCTCCATGCCGGCGCCGATATTGGTGGTGACGGCGCCGAGCCAGCCGGTCTGGACGATGCCGGCAATGCCGGCCGAGAGCGCCGAGATCATATAGACGGCGACCTTGATGCTGCGCACGGGAACGCCGGTGAGCGTGGCGGCATGCTCATTGCCGCCGATCGCGAAGATATAGCGGCCGAAGCGCGTCCAACGCAGCACGAAGCCGGTCAAGAGCGCCAGGATGACCATGTAGAGGACGGGGTTGGCGATGCCGAGAAACCAGGCGCCGCCGCCGAGTGCCAGCAGCTTGTCGTGATCGGGGCCGAACTGGAAGACGACGGTGTTGTTGGAGGCGACCATCGCGAGGCTGCGCGCCACAGACAGCATGCCGAGCGTGACCACGAAAGGCGGAAAATCGAGATAGGCGATCATCACGCCGTTGAAGGCGCCGACCACGAGCGCCGTGCCGATCGCCGCCGCTATGCCGATCTCGATGCCGTAACCGGCATGCATGGTGACCGCGAGCACCATGCTGCAGAGGCAGAGCACCGAGCCGACCGACAGATCGATGCCGCCGGTGATGATGACGAGCGTCATGCCGAGCGCGATGATGGCGACGAAGGTGACGTTGCGGGTGATATTGTAGAGGTTCTTCGCCGTCGCGAAGGAATCTGTGGCGACGGAGAGGAAGAGGCACGCGAGAATGACGGCGATCAGCACCCAGAAGGTCTGGCTGCCGACGAACTCCGACAGCCGGCTTCGCTCTCTCTGTGCAATCGTCTGGTCGAGGGTGACTGCCATTATTGACCTTCTTTTCTGCCCGTGAACCAAGCTGCGCCGATCAGACCTGTTCGATGGCGCCCGTGATAAGACCCGTCACTTCCTCCGGCGAACTTGCCGCGATCGCTTTGTCGGCGACTTTCCGGCCGCGGCGCATGACGATCACCCGATCGGCGACGGTGAAAACGTCGGGCATACGGTGGCTGATCAGGACGACCGCGATGCCGCGGTCGCGCAGCTCGCGGATCAGGTTGAGGACTTCGGCCACCTGGCGGACCGAAATGGCCGCGGTCGGCTCGTCCATCAGCACGATCTTCGCCTCCGACAGCATGGTGCGCCCGATCGCCACCGCCTGCCGCTGGCCGCCCGACATTTGCTTGACGAGATCACGCGGGCGGGTTTCCGATTTCAGCTCCTTGAAGATCTCGCCGGCCCGCCGGTACATCGTCTTGTAATCGAGGATGCGGAACGGGCCGATGCCGCGGCGCAGTTCGCGCCCGAGGAAGACATTGGCGGCCGCCGTCAGATTATTGCAGAGCGCCAGATCCTGATGGACGATCTCGATGCCGTGCTGGCGCGCCTCGACCGGGCGATGCATGACGATCTCCTTGCCCTCGAGGCGCATCGTGCCTTCGCTCGGGCGGAAATTGCCGGCGATCATCTTGACCAGCGTGCTCTTTCCCGCGCCGTTATCGCCCATCAGGCCGACGACCTGGCCGGCTTCGAGCGTGAACGACACGTCGTTGACCGCCTGGATGGCGCCGAAATGTTTCGAGATATTGGTGAGTTCGAGAACCGCTGCCAGCCGACCACCCTCCCACGAACCTGCAGGCCTGCCTTCGCCGCCGGCTGCCGATACCCGGCTGCCGGTTGGACGCCTGCGATCTCGCTCGGCCGATCTCCTCCCGGAAAAGCGATTATCTTCATTAATGCAAAAGCACCAGGAATCGTCAATCAAATGTCCGCTAAAACGGCCCCACATCACAAAAATCTATTTTGTACGATAAATACGGATTGACGCCGGAAACGCGCGGATATTAGCTGTTACTGGGAGAGAGGTATGCTGATCCTTGTCACCGGGGCTACGGGCAAGGTCGGGCGGCGCTTCATAACTGGGCTGCTTGACGAGCCGAGATTTTCCAATGCACGCATTCGCGCGCTTTGCCATAATCGCGCGCTTGAAGAGACCGACCGCATCGATGTGGTCAAGGGTTCGATCGCCGACAGCGCTGTCGTGGCCTCGGCGATGGAGGGCGTCACCCATGTGCTGCATCTCGCCACCTGCAAAGAGACGCCCGACACCGTCATGGATGTGACGGTCAAAGGGCTGTTCTGGCTGCTCGAAGCCTTCCGCACCAGCCCGACGGCCGAGCAATTCATCCTAATCGGCGGCGACGCAGGCCTCGGCCATTTCTTCTATCGCCACGACGGGCCGGTGACCGAGGCCACGCCGCATCGCGCCTATCCCGGCTGCTACGCGCTTTCCAAGGTGCTGGAAGAGGTGATGCTGGAGCAGTTTGCCATCCAGTACGGCATCAATACCTGCTGCCTGCGCGCGCCCTGGATCATGGAGAAGGATGATTTCAAATTCACCCTCTCCTTCGGCGACGATCTGTTCGGCGGGCCGGACTGGAAGACGTTCGTCTCCCCGGCCGAGGCCGAACGATACGCCCGCGCGGGTACGGTGCCGCTGCTGCACGATGCCGACGGGCGGCCGCTGAAGCGCAACTTCGTGCATGTCGACGATCTGGTTTCGGCGATATTGGCGGCGATCGACAATCCGCGCGCCAAGGGAGAGCTCTTCAATATCGCGATGGATCGTCCCGTCGATTATGGGGAAGTCGCCGCCTATCTCGCCCGCACGCGCGGGCTCGGCTCGGTCGACATTGCAAGCCAGTTCCACTCCAACTGGATGGACAACAGCAAGGCGAAATACCTGCTGGACTGGCGCCCCGTCTACGATCTGGAAAAGCTCATCGATTCAGCCTGGGAATACCGGCGTTCAGGGGAGGAGCCTCGTATCGTCTGGTATCCCGGTTGATTACGCGGCGGGCAATCGTGCCCGCTTTCAAAGGGAGGAAGCTATGAGGAAGGCATTATTGCTGACAGCTGCCGCAGTCCTGGCGTTCACGGCCGGCGAGGCCATGGCCGCCAAGAAGCAGCTCGTCATCGTCGTCAAGGGCCTCGACAACCCGTTCTTCGAGGCGATCAACCAGGGTTGCCAGAAGTGGAACAAGGAAAACGCATCCGCCGAATATGAATGCTTCTACACCGGCCCGGCATCGACCTCCGATGAAGCCGGCGAGGCGCAGATCGTCCAGGATATGCTTGGCAAGGCGGATACGGCGGCGATCGCCATCTCGCCGTCGAACGCCAAGCTGATCGCCCAGACGTTGAAGACCGCCAATCCGAGCGTTCCCGTCATGACGCTCGACGCCGATCTGGCGGCCGAGGATTCCGCTTTGCGCAAGACCTATCTCGGCACCGACAACTATCTGATGGGCGCCAAGATCGGCGAATATATCAAGAAGGCCAAGCCGAAGGGCGGCAAGATCTGCACCATCGAAGGCAATCCCGGCGCCGACAATATTCTGCGCCGTGCCCAGGGCATGCGCGATACGCTGAGCGGCAAGAAAGGGCTCGATGCCCTGAAGGGCGAAGGCGGCTGGACCGAGGTGGCCGGCTGCCCGGTCTTTACCAATGACGACGGCGCCAAGGGCGTGCAGGCGATGACCGACATCCTCGCCGCCAATCCCGATCTCGACGCCTTCGGCATCATGGGCGGCTGGCCGCTGTTCGGCGCCCCGCAGCCCTATCGCGACCTGTTCAAGCCGATGGCAGACAAGATCGCCAAGAACGACTTCGTCATCGGCGCCGCCGACACGATCGGCGACGAAGTGGCGATCGCCAAGGAGGGTCTGGTGACCGCGCTGGTCGGCCAGCGGCCGTTCGAAATGGGCTACAAGGCGCCGACCGTGATGATGGACCTGATCGCCGGCAAGAAGGTCGACGATCCTGTCTTCACCGGGCTTGATGAGTGCACCAAGGATACAGTGGATACCTGCATTCAGAAGTGATGCGGCTGGGAGCGTCCGCGCGAGCGGGCGCTCTGGACATCACGCTTGCGCAAAGAGCCAATCGGAAAAGGCGCGCATGGCCGGGGTGACCGGCCGTGACTGCAGACGTGTCAGCCAGTAGCTTCCGAGCGATATGGTGGGGGTAAAGGGCTGAACGATCGCACCTGACGAGAGGTGCCTGGAGAACATCGAGGGCGGCGCCAGCGCGACGCCGAGCCCCTGCAGGGCGGCCTCCATCATGGCGACGGAGGAATCGAAGACGATGCCGGCATTGACCTGTGCCGCCGGCGGCACCCCGGCGGCGGCAAACCAGGTGCTCCATTCATCCGCGCGGTAGCTGCGCAGCAGCGTTGCCCCGGCAAGATCTGCCGGCGTCCGCAGATCGTCGGCCAGTTCGGGGATGCAGAGGGCCGAGAGCGGCGCCTCGAACAGGTGCTGCGCCTCGGTGCCGTGCCATGAACCGCTGCCGAAGCGAATGGCAAAGTCGAGCCCCTCGGCGGCGGGATCGACGCGGTTATTGTTGGTGGAAACCCGTATGTCGATGAAGGGATGCTGGCGCTGGAAATCGGCAAGCCTCGGCAGGAGCCAGCCGACCGCGAAGGTGCCGACGACGCCGAGGAACAGCAATTCACGGACCTGTCCGGCCTCGATCCGGTCGAGCGTCGTCGCCATTTGGTCGAAGGAGGCGGTCACTGTCGGCAGCAGCGCCTCGCCTTCCGCGGTGATTTTCAGGCCGCGCGGCAGACGCTGGAACAGCGCGACGCCGAGCCGCTTTTCCAGCCCCTTGACCTGCTGACTGACGGCCGCCTGAGTGACGCAGAGCTCGATTGCGGCGCGGGTAAAGCTCAGATGCCGTGCCGAGGCTTCGAAGGCTCTGAGGCCGTTCAAGGGGAGGAATTGGCGAACCATCGAAGCCCGAGAATTTCTTGCAGCTGCTGCGAGATATCATCGTTTGCCCCTGGAAAACAGGGCCGCTAATCGCCTTCCAGGGCGCATTTTGCGCTTGTGGCGACCGCCCTGGCGATGTGGAGGATGATTGTGAGAAACCTTGGCATAAAATTTTTGTCGGCAGCTTTGATCTCGGCATGCGCTGCAGCAAGCGGCTTTGCCGCCGATGAGGCGGAGGTGCGAGCGATCGCGGATGCGGCGATCAAGCCGATCATGGAAAAATACGCCATTCCCGGGGTGGCCGTCGGCATCACCGTCGGCGGCCGCGATCATATCTTCACCTACGGCGTCGAATCAAAGGAGACGGGCAGACCGGTGGCGCCGACCACGCTCTTCGAACTTGGCTCGATCAGCAAGACCTTCACCGCGACGCTCGCCTCCTACGCCGAGGCGACGGGAGAGCTCTCTTTGTCCGACCCGGTGGCCAAACATCTTCCTGCGATGAAGGGAAGACCGTTCGGTGATGTCGCGCTGATCGACCTCGGCACCCATACGGCCGGCGGTTTTCCGCTGCAGGTGCCCGACGATCTCAAAAGCGAAGGCCAGCTGATGGCATATCTCGCGGCCTGGCGCCCCTCCTACGCGGCCGGAACCCGGCGCAGCT
This sequence comes from Rhizobium phaseoli, assembly GCF_003985125.1. GTDB lineage: Bacteria > Pseudomonadota > Alphaproteobacteria > Rhizobiales > Rhizobiaceae > Rhizobium > Rhizobium phaseoli. The sequence goes on along the minus strand of NZ_ML133585.1, from coordinate 82,882 downwards.
ATGCCAATCCGAGCATCGGCATGCTCGGCTTCATCACGGCGAAAGCCATGCGCGGCGATTTCGCGGATCTGATGGAAGGCAGGCTGTTTTCCGCGCTCGGCTTGAGCAGCACCTATCTCAGCGTGCCGAAGGCGAGGCAGGGCGATTACGCCCAGGGTTATAAGCGCAGCGGCGAGCCGGCAAGGCTGACGCCGGCCCTGCTGTCTGCCGAGGCCTATGGGGTAAGGTCCACCGCCGGCGACATGATCCGCTTCGTCTGCGCCAATATGGGCATGGCGAAGCTCGACGGAAAACTGCAGCAGGCGATCGACAAGACCCACACCGGTTATTACAGCGTCGGGGCGATGGTCCAGGATCTGATCTGGGAGCAATATGCCTATCCTGTCCCCCTGCAGAGCCTGCTTGAGGGCAATTCGCCGGCAATGCTGAAGACCACCTCGGTCGCCGCTCTGCAACCCCCGATGGCGCCTCGCGGCGATGTCTGGATCAACAAAACCGGCTCGACCAATGGCTTCGGCGCCTATGTCGCCTTCATTCCCAGCAAGCGCGTCGGCCTCGTCATCCTGGCCAACAAAAACTACCCCAATGAGGATCGGGTTGCCGCGGCCTATCGTGTATTGACGGCGCTTGCGATCGATTGATCGAAAACAGCGCCACGGAGGCGGGAGCAGGCTGCCTGCCGCGTCCTGCCACCATCCGAACCGACGCGCCCTACTCGAGAGTCGGACTTTAGCCCGATGTGCGCCTTCGCCCGTGTGATAGAGAAGAGGAATATGCTGCGACGCAACAGGGCCACAATCTTGCGAAATACACAAATCGAGCGGGACGGCAGCAGCTGCATTGCCCTGTTCGCTGCCCCGCCCTTCAACAGGGACAATACTACCTGGGGTAACACGCATTAATAATTAAGATTAATGAGCGAGTATTTTCTCGCATTCTTCGAGGTAATTGCCAGTTCTTACAGGTGATGCTAATGGATAATCACCTTTCTTCAAGTCAAGAGGCACAATCCAGTGAAAAGTGTATTGATATCTGGCGGAGCAGGGTTCATCGGTTCGCATCTATGCGATCGGCTTTTGCTTAGGAACGACGTTCAGAAGCTCGTCGTTGTTGACAATCTCTGGACAGGACTTTTCGAGAATATTTCGCACATCAGAGATCCGCGCTTTCACTTCGTGAGATCGGACGTCGAGACCTTGCAGACCTCGGAAAAATTCGACGAGATCTACCATCTCGCCTCCCCCGCATCGCCGCCCTGGTACATGAAGGAACCGAAGCGGACGATTTCGGCGAACCTGCTCGGCGCCTTCCGGCTTCTCGATCTGTTGAAGAAGGGCGGGCGCTTCGGTTACACCTCCTCCTCGGAAATCTACGGCGATCCTCTGGTGTCGCCGCAGCCGGAATCCTACAAGGGGCAGGTCGACTGTACCGGCCCGCGCTCGTCCTACGACGAGAGCAAGAGATGCACCGAAGCGCTGCTGTTCGAGATGCAGCGCACCAAGGGGCTGAACGTCAAGGTTATCCGCCCCTTCAATATTTACGGTCCGCGCACCCGGCCCGACGACGGCCGCGCCGTCTCCAATTTCGTCACTCAGGCGCTTTCGGGCCGCCCGATCACCGTATTCGGCGACGGCAAGCAGTCGCGCAGCTGGGGTTATGTCGACGACATCGTCGATGGTTTCGCCCGCTATTTCTGGATCAACGAGACCGACTACAAGGGCCCCCTAAATATCGGCAACGACCGCGAGATCACCGTTCTCGAAGTCGCAAAATATGTTTCCAAGCTGGTCGGCGGCGTGCCGATCGTCTTTGAGCCGTCGCCGCCGCAGGATCCGACCAACAGGCGGCCGGACCTGACGCGCGCCTACGCCGTCATGCCCGAGTGGTCGTGCAAGGTCAGCTACGAACAGGGCGTGGCGATGACGCTCGACTGGTTCAGAGAAAAGATAAAGGTGGGGGCGGCCTGATAACCGCCGCGGTTTTAAGGCCCTTCCCGCATTCCGGGCAGGGCCTTGTGCCAGCCTGTGCTCGTGGCGCGTTGAGAGAGTAACGATGCAGGAAATCATTCCGTCCGATCTGGCGACTGTCAATTTCCCCGTGCCGATTCACTATCTCGATCTCGCATCGCATCAGTCGGATGCCGTCACCGCGCCGATATCGGCCGGGTTGGCGGTCTTTCTCGCCGACGGCCTCCCCGTCGGACAGGCCTATGTCGACCGGCCTGAAGCCGCGGCCGAGCTTGCCGGACGTGCCGTGCGGCCGGATACGCTTGCGCATGCGCGTGAGGTCGCCCAGCAGCCTCTTCAAAATCGCAATGTCAGCATTCTGATCTGCACCAAGGACCGGCCGGAAGAGCTGCGCCGGTGCCTCGCCTCGATCCCCGAACAATCGCTGAAGCCGGCCGAAATCATCGTGGTCGACAATGCCTCTTCAGGCGAAGCGACCCGCCGCGTGGTCGAGGAAGCAGGCGCCACCTATGTCCGCGAAGACCGGGTCGGGCTGGATTTTGCCCGCAATGCTGCCATCCGTGCGGCGAAAACCGAATTCGTCGCTTTTTCCGACGACGACGTCGTTCTCCACCAGCGATGGCTGGAGAACCTGATGAAGGCGTTCGACCGGCCGGAGATCGGCTGCGTCACCGGCCTGATCCTGCCCGGAGAACTGGCAACGCCGGCGCAGTTCATCTTCGAAAAGCACTGGGGTTTCGGCCGCGGTTACATCAGGCAGGATTTCGGCCGGGATTTCTACGACAGCCACAGGCGCTACGGCGCGCCGGTCTGGACGATCGGCGCCGGCGCAAGCCAGGCCTTCCGCCGGAAGGTATTCGACGAGATCGGCCTGTTCGACGTCCGCCTCGATATGGGGGCGGCCGGCTGCTCGGGCGACTCCGAATATTGGAACCGCCTGCTGCATCACGGCCATGTCTGCCGTTACGAGCCGACCGCCGTCTCCTGGCACTTTCATCGCAAGGATATGAAGGGGCTCGCCAGGCAGATCGAGCAATATATGAGCGGCCATATCGCCGCGCTGCTGGTGCAGTATCAGAACACCGGCAACGGCGGCAATCTCCGGCGCATCCTCATCTCGTTCCCGAAATATTTCGCCGGCAGGCTGCGCAAACGTCTGCGCAGGGGCGCCACTTCGCACGATTTCTTCCTGAAGCAGGAGATGCTCGGCAGCGTCAACGGCGCGCTCTACGTCCTGCGCCGCTGGAAGATGCGCGCATGGTGACAGCTATGGCGCCGGAAATTTCCTTCCTCATTCCTGCATACAATGCACAGGACACGCTTGCCGAAGCGCTCGCCAGCCTGCAGCGGCAGACGAAAGCGAACTGGCAGGCGGTGGTGGTCGACGACGGTTCGAGCGACCGCACCTGGGAGCTGGTTGAGGCGCTTGCCGCAGCCGACAGCCGCATTGTCGCCGCCCGCCAGGCCAATACAGGTGCTGCGGCGGCCAGAAACCATGCCGCCCGCCTGGCCGCCGCCCCCCTGCTCTGCATGCTCGATGCCGACGACTGGCTGGATCCGGCCTTCATCGAAACCATGCTGCCGATGGCGGCGGATGGATCGCCGCCCGCCATCGCCTATTGCTCCTACCGCCGCGTCGCCCCGGACGGCCGGCTGATGCCGGTGGAACAGGCGCCGCTGCTTGCCGGCGATGCCGCCAAGCGCGAATTCTCGTCCTTCTGCGCGCTCGCCATTCATACGGTGGTCTTCCCCAAAAGCCTTTTCGAACGGGTTGGCGGCATGGATGAGAGCCTGCAGACCTGCGAGGAGTGGGATCTCTGGCTGCGCATGGCCTTTGCAGGGGCAGAATTTCGCCGCGTCGACGCCTGCCTGGCTTTCTATCGCATGAAGCCGGGCTCGCTTTCCGGCGATCCGGCGAAACTGGTGCGTGACGCCATTTGCGTGACGACGAAGGCCGAGGCGCTGCTCATGCAGCACGGTTTGCAGGCCGAGGGTACGGAGACCGGATGGGTCACGCCCGCCATCAGCAGACTGCGCATGCTCGCCTGGGTCCTGGCGGCCAAGCACGATCCGACCTTGGATATTGGGGCCCTGGCCGCGCTCCTGCCCGACATGACGGATGCGGCGGGCTATGAGAGCTTTTTTGTCAACGTCATCATGCACGGGTTGCGGACCGGGCTATTGGCCAATCAGCCCGATGACCTCATCGATTCACTCGACACCTGGCAGCCGACTTTTCTTTCGCTTGTCGACCTGATCCAGCGACATTCCTTCCCCGGCACCGGGCGGAAGATCCTGGAACAGGCCACCTGGCGGCTAACGGCTGCGAACCTTTCGCGCTCCTTCACCCTCGGCAGTATCCAGGTGGTTAGCGTCGACCTCAACAGGCTTTCCAGGATCGGCAAGGCTGAGCAGGCCGACACGCTTATAATGCACGCCTTCTCGGGAGAACAGCATGTTGGCACCTTCGTCGGGCCGCTCTGGGGCGATCTGTCGATCCGGGCGCAGATCCGGCTGATCATACAGGAAATGCAGGCGGGAGAAGATCTCGAGCAACAGCGCACGCTCACCTATGCCGCTGCGTGGACGAAGGAGGCATTGCGCGGCTACCGAACCTTCGGCGGCCTCATTCTCCGCAGTGGCCAGCGGCGGGCTCGCCTCGAAAAGCTGCTGGTGCGGACTGGCCGCAATGCCGTCCTGGCCCAAGCGCCGGGCGACAGTCAGGATAATGATGCCCGGCTCTCCGACATCCTGCGCGGCCTCGAACGCGGCTTGCCGCCGGTGCGACATGCAGCCGGCGCGGCGCCGCGGAAAGAAAAGCCGGCTCCGCAGGCGCAGTCGGCGGAAGACTATTGGGAGCAGATTTTCGAACGGCCGGATCCATGGAATTACCTCTCGGTCTACGAGCAGGTCAAATATGCCCAGACAATGAGCCTGATCCCTCAGGGAACCGAAACGGCTCTGGAACTTGCCTGCGCCGAGGGGATCTTCACCGAGAAACTGGCGCGCGCGGTCGGCCGGGTGACGGCCACCGATATTTCGCAGCGGGCGATCGACAGGGCATCCAAGCGCTGCCGCGATCTCTCCAATGTCGAGCTCCGGGTTCTCGACTTCGTCAGACAACAGCTCCCCCCCGATCAGGATCTCATCATCTGTTCGGAAGTGCTCTATTACATGAAGGATGAGGAGATGCTTGCGGATGTCTGCCGCAAGATGGCGGCGGCGCTGAAGCCGGGGGGATGTCTGATCACCGCACATCCGCATCTGCGCCAGGACGAGCCCGGGCGATCCGGTTTCGATTGGGACCATCCCTTCGGGGTCGCGACGATCAGACGGGTTCTGACCGAACAGGCGGGGCTTGCCCTCGAAGAGACGATCGACACCGCGCTTTATGCCATCCACCGCTTCCGCAAAGCCACCGTGGCCGATTCCGTCCTGCGGGTCGAGACGCATGGGACGCCGCTGGACGTCGATGTGGCAAAGCACATCATCTCAGGACCGGCGGGCATCGCGCGCGAGACGGCATGGGCAACCGAGGTGACGACCTCCATCCCTATCCTGATGTATCACCGGATCGCCGAGGACGGCCCCGCCGCGCTGCGGCGCTTCCGCACGCCGCCGGAGATGTTCCGCAAGCAGTTGCAATTCCTGCGCCGGCACGGCTATTACGCCGTGACCGCGCCGACGCTCGCCAATCTCTTGCGCAGCGGCAAGCCGATCCGGGGCAGGCCCGTCATGCTGACCTTCGACGATGCCTATCTGGATTTCCGCACCAACGCCTTCCCGATCCTGGCCGAGAATGATTTCAGCGCCGACGTCTTCGTCGTCACCGACAAGGTCGGCGGCCGCTCGGACTGGGATTGCGCCTATGGCGAGCCGGCGGCGCTGATGGCGTGGCCGGATATGCAGGAACTGCAGCAGAAAGGCATCAGCTTCGGCTCCCATCTCGCCTCCCACACGCCGGCGAGCGCGATGGAAAACGATGCCTTGCTCACCGAAGCGCTGCGGTCGCGCCATGCGCTGGAAAGCCGCCTGGGCAGCCCCGTGGTTTCGATCGCGCTGCCCTACGGTGCCACCGACTTCAGGGCACCGGGCATTCTTTCCCTTGCCGGCTACACGATCGGCTTCACCACACGCGCCGCGACGGCCGCCTTTTCCGACAATGTCTTCGGCCTGCCGCGCCTCGAAGTTCGTGGCGACCGGCCGCTTGAAGCCTTCCCCGCACTGATGGGCCTGCCCGGAGCCTTTATCGGATGACAATCATCAGCACCGCAGCGCCCCCCCTGATCACCGTCGTCATCCCGGCCTACAACGCCGAAAAGACGCTTCTCGAAACGTTGCAAAGCGTCTCGAACCAAACCTACGACAAGCTCCAAATCCTTGTGGTCGATGACGGATCGCGGGACGGCACCTTCGCGCTTGCGAGCGACTACAGCCTCACCGACCGCCGTGTCCGAGTCCTCCGGCAGGTCAATGGCGGCGTTGCCCGGGCCCGCAATCACGGCATCACCGAGGCGCGGGGCGTCTATGTCGCCCCTGTCGACGCCGACGACATATGGCATCCCGAGAAGATCGAGCGCCAACTGCAGTCGCTGCGAAAATATCCCGGCGCCCATGGCGTCGCCTACAACTGGTATGCGGCAATCGACGAAAACGGCGTCATTTTCGGCCATTCACGCCCGGTCCTGCATGAAGGCAACATCTTCGAACCGCTGCTGCGGGAGAACTTCATCGGCAATGGCAGCACGCCGCTGATGCCGCGCGCCGAGGTTCTGCGCTGCGGCGGCTACGACGCCGGCCTGCGCGACAGCGGCGCCGAGGGCTGCGAGGATCTGAAGCTCTATCTCGCCTTGGCCGAGAGCCTGCCCTTTGCGCTGGTTCCGGATTTCCTAACCGGCTATCGCTTCACCCGGGGAAACATGTCGAGCAACGCCTATCGGATGCTGCAATCCCACGCCCTGGTGATGGCGCCGATCATCGAGCGCTACCCGGATCTGAGGCGCGATATCCAGACCGCCAAATTTCACACGACGCACTGGTATTTCAACAAGGCCCTTGCAAACCGCGATTATGCCCAGATCAAGAAGCTGGCGCCGATGATGGCGATGCAATATGGCCCGCAGCTGATTGTTCATGGCCTGCAGCAGAGCTTTCGTCTGGCAAAACGCCATGGCGTGCGCATCGCAAGACAGATCCTGCGAAAGCCTTCCCGATCGAAGACTCGCTTGGCGGGTGCCGCCGTTCCTGAGGCCGGCACCCCGTTCAGCAATCGTTTCACGCCGCTCGGCGGGGTGCACAGCCCGACATTGTCGCGGATGGCCGACAATGAATAGGTTTCGGAAATCCACCTCCCGCCCGGCCGGCGCCTACAACATGGTCATCGCGGCCCGCTACCGCGAGCTTCTTCAGCTCGTGCCGGCGCTGCGGCTGAAAATGACGGTGATGATCATCCTCGGCATCCTCACCGGTTTTTCGGAGATGGTCGGCATCACCTTTCTGGTGAGCCTCGTCTTTGTTCTTGGCCAGCAGAGACCAGGTTCCGGCTCCGCCGTTGCCGGGCTTCCGGCGTTTTTCGGCGGCCTTGATCTCAGCCTTTCCAAACCGGTGCTGATTGGCATCCTCATCGGCTCCATCCTGCTGCGCATTCTTCTGGGATTCGTCAATTCGCTGATCACAAGCGCGATCAACCACAAGATCAGCGATCGCATGCGCGACCGCCTCTACGCCAAAATCCTGACTATCCCGTTCCAGCGCTTTCAGCACTATGAACGCAGCGATCTGATGAATGTGATCGCCACGGAAGCCTATGCGGTATCCTCGGCACATGCGAGCCTGGTGCGTCTGGGTGTCAATTTCGGCACGATCGTCATCTTCGGCATCGGCATGCTCGTCTTGGCCTGGCCGATCGCCTTGCTCGGGCTTGTCTTCGGCTTCGTCCATAACTTCGCCTTGGGCTTGTTTGCCGGCGCCTATCGGCGCCTCGGCGTTTCGGCACTGGCCGCCGTCGAAGCCTTGACGCAGCTGAGCTGGACGACGCTGCAGACCTTGAAGGCGGTCAAAAGCTTCGGTCTCGAGCAGCGCCACCAGCAGCTCTTCGCAGCACTTTCCAGCGAGGTCGGCCGGACCTGGCGCCACTCGGACTGGATGGGGGCGGCGACCTCGCTGTTGAGCGAAATCCTCACCTTCGGGATCATCCTGACGATCATCCTGTCCTCGGAATTCCTGCCGGTGGATTTCAAGGCAGCGCTTTCGGCCACCATCCTTCTTTACAGGCTTCAGCCGCATATCAAGGGATTCGACTCCCAGATCCTGCGTCTTTACGAGATGGAAGCGTCGCTGCAGAACGTGCTGGCGCTGCTTTCCGAAAAGGACGACGCCAAGCAGGCCGCGCAAGGTGTTCCGGTCCCCCGCCTGGCGGAAGCCATCGTCTTCCACGACGTCTCCTTCACCTATGAGCAGGCGAACGCGCCGGCCGTTCAAAACCTCAACTTCTCGATCAAGGCAGGCGAAACGACGGCTCTGACCGGGCCAAGCGGCTCCGGCAAAACGACAATCCTGAACATGATCCTCGATCTCACCCGGCCGACGCGAGGCCGGATCACCATCGACGGCAGGGACCTCGCCGATGTCGACCGCGCGAGCTGGCTGCACCTGCTCTCGGTCTCGGGCCAGGATGTCGAACTGATGGAGGGCACGGTCTTCGACAACATCCGCTTCCGTCGCGATATCTCCGATGAGGACGTCAGGTGGGCCGCCGATGTCGCCTGCGCCACGGAATTCATCGAAAACCTGCCGGAAGGCTTCGACGAATGGCTGGGCGACGAGGCGGTGCGGCTTTCAGGCGGACAGCGCCAGCGCATCGGCCTGGCGCGTGCGCTGGCCGGCCGGCCGCAGATCCTGCTCCTGGACGAAGCCACGAGTGCGCTCGATGAAAATACCGAGATGCGGGTGTTTTCGGCAATCAAGGAAGATCCCGGCCGAACGCTGATCGTCGTCAGCCACCGCCCTGCGGTCGCCAGGATGATGAGGAACCAGATCGATCTTCGCCCGCCAACACTCGCAACCAAACTCGGGTGACGGCGATGGAGATGTCGAGCACGTCAGAAATTTTGGTCGCGGTGGTGATCCCCGCCTACAATGCCAGCGACTATATTGACCAGACGCTTCGGTCCGTCATCGATCAGACCCACAAGGCGCTGGAGATCATTGTCGTCGACGACGGCTCGACCGATGAGACAACCTCCATCTGCCGCCGCTTCGCCGCTGCCGATCCGAGGATCAAGCTTCTTTCGACGGAAAACCGCGGCGTCGCCGCGGCGCGCAATACCGGGATCGCAGCATCGAAGGCCGGCTATCTCGCCTTCCTTGATGCAGACGACCTCTGGCATCCGACGTATGTCGAAAGAATGCTGTCGGCGCTCCATCCGCTGCCCGAGGCCTGGGGTGCCGTTTATGCCCTTCACCGTTTCGTCGATTCCGAGGGATATTGCACGCGGTCCGGCTCGTCGCTCAGCGCTCGCGAGTCCATTCTGATCCGCCATCTCGTCTTCCGCTTCGTCGGCAATGGCAGCGGCTTCATGGTGCGCCGTGCCGTCATCGACAAGATCGGCGGCTACGATCCGAGCTATGCCAATCAGGGAATCGGAGGATGCGAAGACTTCGATTTCGAACTTCGCACCGCCGAGCATTTCAAGATCGAGGCAGTGCCACTCGGGCTGGTGGGCTATCGCGTTCATGCTGCGGCCATGTCTGCCGACAGATCCCGAATGGCGCAATCGCTTCTGGCCGTCTATGAGCGATGCGTCGCGCGCAATCCGCAGCTTCCTGCTTTCGTCGTCAGCTGCGCCCGCGCCTCGGCCCACCTCTATGCATTCTCAAAATTTGCGGCTTTGAAAGATTGGCACAGCGCCGCAATCTCGCTCAAGTACGTCTATCATCATAGTCCATTGCTTGCTGCCAGTGTCATAACCAAACTGATCTTTTCAAAAGCCGCCAGGGCCGCAAACAGGGTGTTGTCGAAAGCCCCGCCGTTCCGGCGGCAAAAGCAGACAAATTTCAGGAAATTCGAGGAAATGGATCCTGTTATACCGCTGGTGGGCGGATGGTCGCGTTTTCGAACGAAAGCCTTGTTCCGGCGCTTGTCGGAGATCGACCGTTGCGGCGGAGATTGCGCTGCGATCTCGAGGAGATAGAGTATTTCCGGCTCTGAAGGCCGGCACCTCCGCTCCATTGTCAACTATTCCTTAAATATCCAGTACAAATCGAACGCCACATAAAATATTTTCCGTCGCGAAAATGACAAAACTGTGGGAAACTATAATCCTCCGCTAATAAGCTGTGACAATATCAAGATTAAGCGCAATCATAGCTACGCACTGTGCAAGCAATCCTACCAGAGGACCCGTCATCCACCCCGGCGGGTCCTCAGCTTTTTGAGGGATGGGTTGTCGCAGGGCGACCGTTATGATCGCTGCATCGGAAAAGAAGTGCTGCGCCGACAGCGATATCCCCTGTTGCGATGGCCTTGCGCAAAACCTGTATATCCGCAAGCAATGATCGGGCACGCGCCCAACGCCAAGTGCTTCCGCTTGGCGCTGACATTACGCGACAGCAATGCGCCCCCATAGAGATAATGTCATTATTATAAAGTGATAGACTAGATCATCTTTATTATTGAAATAGGCACATCTTGCCGTTATTAACCATAAGATAGCCAGTCATCACAAAACAGAAACTTAAGTACAACCGGCATCTGAAATATATATATTTACCTTTTGATAAAATTTTAATTTTATCTTAATTTATATCTAAAGTTATTGCACATGCCGCCCAACGGCAACCGCCTTACATTCTGGTCGAAAAACATAAGAGATCCTCACATTTTTTCCCTCCCTTCCTTCGTCGCAACGACGCGGCAAGGCAACACTAGGGAAGGAACAGCCAGGACTAAATTCGACGATCCCGGCATGAGCTGGCCTCGGAAGTGGGCAACAGAATTCAACTTCGAAGAATGACGATCATGAAGGCGAACGGAGGTTTAACCTCTTGACATATCAAAGGATAATGGCAAGTCACCCCGCAGCGGACAGACCGGCATTGGCAAGCCTTCGACCGGTCACTTCAAATCCGCCAGGCGGCCCGACACCAAAGAGCCGCAGGCTCAGAGACACCCCCTCTCATCGAGCGGCTCCCGGCATGAACAGTCAATCCGCCTGCGCGAATGACTTCACTCAATTCGACACATCGAAATGGCTGTTGACTGACCAATCTGTGTCGAAATGGTCGCACCTCGTCGCCGAATTAACCTTTGATAAAGCATTTGCTTGCTCAACTTATAATTTGTGTCATGTTCACTGCAAGTAGTGAGGAGCTGACCTGATGAGTGATATGGCATCGCAGATTCCGGAATTTGGCTACGATGAACGCGTGATGATCTGCCGCAAACAGATCGAGAAGGCGGTTTATCAGTTCATTGCAAACACGAAGGTCGAGGGGTGCGATCCGGCGGAAGTCGCAATGGCCATCGCGGACATTGCCGACGATTACATTTTACTGCTGGCCCAGAAGCGCAATTTGACCCATTGAGAGCAGCGATCGGCCGGCTCGGCCGATCATCAGACGAGCGCTGAACAAAACTCGCCGCCGTCTCCCCGCCCGGAGACAACGTCAACGAAACCGCTTACCATTCGTTTTAAAGGTCTATTTGCGCCGGGTATCGAATACCGCCCGAATATGCGGCAGCGGCCCAGGACCCACCCCGGATTTCTCCAAGCTATAACCTGGTCGATTGCGGGCCGCCTCCATCCGGGCAGCGCCCATCCATTGCCGCACGGCCAGTGGCCGCCCTCGCCCTTCGAGGTCCCTGCGGGGCACCTCAGGATGAGGGCGGAGAGGCCCGCGGCATTTCTCCGCCAGGCGTAATTGTCAGCGCGGCATCCTCCAACCTCCCTCATCCTGAGGTGCGTAGGCCAAGGGCCGGAGCCTCGAAGGACGCGCAGCCTTGCTTCTTGCATTCATCCCGCCACCAGTGACCGCCCTTGCCCCGGCGGGATGCCTCAGATTGAGGTCGAAGAACGGGGCGCGGCCTTTTTCGCGAAGTGTGTTGCCGCCCCCAGTCAATCGGCCGGGTCCAGCGCGCAAAGCAGACCATCGACGGGTATCGCGGCCAGTCTTTCGCGCTTGATATCGACCCTCCAGGCTTTGACCACGTTCTCCGATCGATAGGAGCCATCCGGCTGTTCCACCATCCTGCCGAGCGCAAAGACAGAGTCCTCAGGAAACCGGCTCGACGAGCAATAGCCCGGTTGCAGAAGTTCGTGGCGGGGACTGGGCTTGGCAATCGTCACTTGATCGATCGTGCTCCAGACGGGAAGGTTTCCATTCCTGCCGGTCTGGCGCTGCAGCACCAGCAAGAGCTTTGCGCCGCATTTGAGCTCGGCTGCCGAATATGCCGGTCCTCCGGCCATTCCGGTCAAGGCCGTTCCGCTGACTTCCACACAGCCATTCGCAGCCGGAGGCGCCAATTTTCCCCGCGCTTCGCTGGCATGGCCGGCGGCCGGGATCAGGGCGAGAAGAGCAGCGACCGCAGGAAGAGAGCGTGACATGTTTTTCCCGCCTCGCACAAAGCAGCTGAATTTCATGCACCACCCCTCAACCCGGAAGAGAAGACCGTAGTCTCCGAGGTGAGTCAATCCCCTGCGATTTGCGCGACTTCGGCCGCGGTCGTTGGTGGCCGACCTCGTCCTTCGAGAGCTCCGAAAGCCAGACTAATGTCTCTTTACGCTCACTTGCGGGACCGGGGAGCTCAATTCCGCCAGATCCCTGGTCAGCCCCTCGCCGACTTCCTGCTTCACCGCCTCGAGAGCAAGATCGAGGCAATTCGTCGCGAATTGCAGTTTGACATCCTGAGCGACCTGTCGCGCATAGGCGATCATTCGCGCCAGTGCGAGCAGTTCGTCCAGACCCTCTTCCGCCCCCAGGTCTGCATTTAAGTTAGCAACCGATGTCACGCCCATGCCCATTTCTCCAACGAACTGAAGGAATATTACGCGGGCTGGCGTCGCCGAGCCCGTGAAAAAAGCGTGACACAACTCTCGGTGACGACTGCCGCTTTTGATTCACAAAGCGGGCCGTGTAGGAAATGCGGTCTCGTGCAATTTCCAGGACAAATCAGCATTCACGCGGAGATCGGCGGCGGCCTGCACCGCTTTTAATAACTCCAGCGCATCGATGCGTTTTTGATCGACGGAATGCGCGACAAGGGCCGTCAATAGTTTGGCGCGATCCGGCGGCGCTATGCCGGCGCATTGCTCGACGATCGCCCGCCACGTCCGCCTCTTGAAGAAGACGGCGCTCGCGGCATTTTCCAGCTCCCGGCGCACCCCTTCCGGGAACAGTTCATTCCTTTCCATGACATCGAGCGTGGCGCTGACATTGACGAGCGGTATCGTCAACGGTTTGCTGCCGAGTCCGCGCGGCGCATGCACGAGCGCGACGGCGGCATCATCGATCAGCCGGCCCGAGCGGTAATCTTCGAAGATGCGGCCGATCCCGATCATGCCGAACGAATGGCATTCTGCAGCCCGCAGCGCACCCATGCTTGCCGCCCCCAGAACCGTCACGCCAAGCGAGAGGGCGCGGAGAATTTCCTTATGCCAGACCGGCGCGGCATATTCGAAGCCGCCGTCGATCAGACCGATGACATTGGCACCCTGCTCCGCCGCAGCCAGAACATCCCCCTGCGTCGCAGGCGGCAGGACGCATATCGCCTCGCCGGCAAGCGCGGCTGCGTCGGGAAGACTTGGTCCTGCGAAGATGATCTTCAAAAGCCGATCGCCCTCGCCAGCGCCCTTGTTCCTAACTGCCGGGCACGCTCCCCTTCCGGATTTTCAAGCGCGGGAATAACCATCTTGACGACGCTGAAGGGAAGCGTGTCCTCGCTGAGGCGTACGGCGATGACCGAACCGATCCCTTTCGTTCGCAAGGCCTCCAGCACATGCTGCAGCATCTGCGCCAGATCCCCTGGCCGATGTTCTGGCGCTGGGCGCGGCGATCCGGGGACTGCCTCGAAGGCTCGCCGCAGCAGCGGCGGCAAGGATCGTGTAAAGGTGGTCGGTGAAATATCGTCCCTGGCTCCGCTGATATAGGTGAGCCGCGATTGCGCGGCTTCCGTTACCGCCCGAATGGCCGCGCGCACGGGAGAGGGATGGGCCCCGGTGCCGCCGGTCACCTCGACGAGGCGGATGTCCCTGCCGCCGTGGCGATGCCGCGGGTCTAGAACACAATCTCCGGGGCCCAGCATGGCGGTGAAGCAGGGAATGGCAATGTCGCTGGTGATATCGAAGAGCCTGAGCGCCAATCCCGACGCTTCGATCTTGCCGACCAACTCGTTCAGGGCGCGATCCTGGAAGCCGCAGGGATCGACGCAACCGGCATAACGATCCGCTTCCGCGCCGACTTGCCACAGCACATGGGCGTCCCGCTCGATCCGCTCGAGCACACCGTGAAAAATCGCTTCCTCGAGGTTGTTTCCCGAGGCCAGGCCGTCCGATGACATCCAGTATCGGGCATCGCGCGTACGGTCGAGAACCACCGCTTCAAAAGGGATATAAATCTGCTCGCCGGTGAGCAAATCGATGCCGGCCACCCAATCCGTCTCCTCGTCTGGGCCGAGCTCGGGTTTATGGATGGCGATCAGGCAGTCCAGCCTATCGATCTCGTATCCCATCGCCCGCAGGCCGGACGCGCTGCCGCGGAACCGATCGACGAAAGGTTCGCCCGCAACGGCCCGCTCCAGGGCTTCCATGACCGTGGACACTTTGGCATCGATATCGGTCAGGCCTTTCCCCTGGGCAATCACGATCGATCGCGAATTCGGGGTATAGGCGCACCAGACGGGGATTCCGACGTCGTCCAGCCCGGTGTGACGCGCAACCCGGGTTATGCCGAACCTGGCCAACAAGGGCTCGACGCGGGAAAGGGTTTCCCGCGGCGATATGATCCTGTCGGAATATATGGACTGGTCCGTCAGAATGCCGGATCAGCCGTCGACGTGGCCGGAAAGAGCGACCTGTGCCGACGAGACGGCGACAGCAAAATCGACGCTCTTCACGAACGTACCACCAGCTTTGCGCAGGCTGCTCGCAGTCGCCAGATCCCCCGTCGGGCTGAGCTGCGTAACCGTGCCCGCATTGAGATCGGCGAGCCAGAGACCCGCCTCACCCGGTATTCCTATGATAACGGCTTTCGCCATGTAATGCCCCTCAGCTATTGTTAAAACCCGGCCTTCAACAGGCCCTCCCGATATAGCTCTTTTTGCCAATGCTCCTTGAATGGAACGATGGCGAGCCACTTCTCGACGTCGAACACCGGGTTGATGCTTTCGGCGCGTTGCCGATGGAAGAGTGCCCGTTTCCGATCGCCGATCATTGCGCAACTGGCCGCGGCGATGCGATGGGCCGGCGCTTTGTCTTTCATCGCCTCGACATAGGCGATGGCCTCCTCATACTGTTCCAGAAAGAAACTGGCCCCCGCGGCACACCAGAGATAGGCGTCAGGCGCGATCGGATTGAGCGAAATTGCTTTTCTGATCTTGGCGAGCGCGTCGCCGGGGCGGGACGCGTGCACGAGCGTGTCAGCATGGCTATAGATGACATCGGCAAAATGCGGGCTGAGCTCCTCAGCCAGATGAAGGGCCGCGACGCTCGCATCGACATCGCCGAGGTAAAGCTTGGTGACCCCAAGCTCACGATGGCCTGCCGCCGATTGCGGATCCCGCTCGATTGCGCGAAGCGCATGCTGCTCCGCCAGCTGCAGCAGCTCGGCATTTCCCTGCGCCCGGACGAGCCATTCGCTGGTGAAGGTTCTTGCCAGTCCGGTAAACGAGGCGGAGAAATCCGCCTTATACGACAGCGACTGTTTGAACGCCTTCCTTGCCCGGCGGATATGCGGCAATGTCAGCTTGCTCATCAGGCTCGAGCCGACGAGATAGGCGTGGTAGGCCCCAGGATTGGCTTCGAAGCGTAACCGTTCTTCCTCGTTCTCAGCCAGCTCGCGGGCCACCGACACGGTCAACTGCTGGGCGATCAACCGCCTCTGCCGCGGCAATATATCGGGGTCCATCGCAAAGCGGTTGGCCCAGATAATCTCGTCCGTCGGAAAATAGATCAGCTGCGCGAACAACCCCTCTTCGGAAAATCGGGTGTCCAGAAGATAGGCGATCGAGTGCCTGGCGACCACGGCCGCCTTCTCGGAGTCACGGCGGATCTGGCCGGCCGTATGCGGCGCGACAATGGAAATGTTTCGAAGCGCGCACAATTCTATGGTGACGTCTTCGATCAGGGCGTTGGCAAGGGCAAGTCCGGCATCGGCATGCTTGGCTGTCGGGGGAAGCAACACCAGACGCGGCAGGATCAGCGGCCCCGCCGATATGCTTTCGATCTCGGTCGACTGACTGGCAAGCTCGGAACGCTTCACCTCCACCTTTGGGTGGACGTCGCCATTTGCCAGTCTCTCGCCGAACGACGAGCCGCCGGAGAGCTGGTGCAGCAGCGCCCTCACCTGCTCGTCATTCGGATCCCGCTCGAGGAGTTGCAGGGCGGCGCGAGAAATGATGCGCGCCGCGCCGGGTTTCTGCACCTCGGGCAAGGCCTCCAGCAAGGCTTGACGCATTTGCAGCGCCTGGACGTCCCGCTGCGCCCTGATCCACGCGTCGATCGGCTTTGTCGCCGGCTTGATATTTCCGATGAAACCGCGCTGGGTCAGTTCGGCGATCGCGTGCAGCCGGTCCAGCGGCGCACCACCGGCTCGAAAGACATCCAGGTCGCTGGAAACCACCTGCGTGTTAAGACGAACCGTCGTGGCGGTGAAATCGAAGGCTAGTTCGGCGCGTCCGCCGTCCATCTCGCGGATACGAGACAACATTTTGCGCAGATTGAGCCGCGCCAATTCCGGCTCGACGTCGCTCCATAGAAACTGTGCCAGTTCATAGCGGCTGAGCTCATGGCTCGCCCCGGCATAGATATGGGCCATCATCAACAGACCTTTGATCGGATAGCGAACTGGTTCGCCATTCGTCTCGGTCAACCGCAGATCGCCGAATGTCTGCAGATGAAACACGATCCATCCTCAGTTGTGCACCACCGGATCCTGCAGCTCGCTGTCGATGTCGGGCAAGCCCGTAACCGCCAGGCTTTTGGCCAGCGCCACCAGTTTTTGCCTGATATTCGGATCCTCGATGGCGATAAACGCCTTGTTGAGCGCCAGTCCTTCCTTCGACGACAGGAATTTGTTCAACTCGCTCGTCTCACCTTCGATCGGTCCGGAGCCGCCGTTCTCGAAGAAAAAGCCGACGGGCACGCGAAGGATCTCGGAAATGCGCTGAAGACGGCTGGCGCCGATGCGATTCGTTCCTTTTTCGTATTTTTGAATCTGCTGAAAGGTAATGCCCAGAAGTTCAGCCAAACCATGCTGGGTCATCCCGAGCGTCTTCCGCCGAACTCTCACGCGGTTGCCAACATAGACGTCGATCGAATTCGGCGATTTGGCCTTCATGTGAATAGGTCTCCCGCTTTATCTGCACGCCCGCTGTATAATGGAGAATTTGAGCAAGAATGCAACTAAAAGTAAATATTTTGTAAGGATTTTTTTTAGCGCAGCGCACAATAGAAACAACCTGTGGATTACCACAGGCGCGTGCCATGACCTAAATATAAGGTGTATCTAATTGAGCAAGCCAGACCAGGCTCCGCAGCCCCGCCTCCCTAAAGAGGCTTTTCGGCCACGGCGATCATCGACTTGGCCAAAGCAGGTATCCTTCCGACATATTCAAAACGAATACTGCCGAAACCGGCATCAAGCAGCAGCGTGCCCAGGGTGTTTCTCGACCAGAACTTGATATGTCCATGATCCTTTAGCGGCATGAAGTGATCATCCATTTTCCCAAGCGCCGCCAAAGCGAGGTTCTTCAGATAGCCGTGATAGGGCGTCGATACCACGGCGATGCCGCCAGGCTTGACCAGATCATACATTGTCGAGGTGAAAGCCTTGGGATCATAGACATGCTCGACCACTTCCAGGCTGATCACAGCATCGAAGGTGCCGTATTCTCCGGAAAGCTGATCATAGCCCGAACCAACATTCAGCCGCAGCCCGGGGTAATTGACATTGGCCTTGGCGATGCCATCGCTCGAAGGATCGACGCCGACGACACAATATCCCTTTTCCGCAAGCGTTGCGGCCGCCCCGCCCGCGCCACATCCGAGATCGAAGACAGCGCCCTTCGCAGAGCCGGCGAAATGGCGCTCCAACACCCCAAGCACAGCTGGCAGGATGTAAGAATGCGCAGTTGCCGGTTTGGCATGGATATAGGTGGTGGCGTCCAGCTCGACGGACATATCCGTCCCCTTCTGCAATGGCACGGCAGACCCTATAGAAAAATACGTCGAAAATTGGGTAAAATCCGGCAAAACCGAATGCCGGCTAAGAATATAACCTGTGGTTTTGCAATAAAAATTTTAACCTTTGCGCGAATGCAAGGTAAATTCGGCAGTATCGACAAATGACTGCAGTGACCTGCCCGCAAGTCACGGCCGCGGATCATCCGCGATCTTCGCTGTGCCACAGGCGTCGGTGCATTGGAGAGGCGGGGACCTCAAGGCGCTCCGCAATATGAAGAACGCGCTTCTTGCCGATGCCCCTCCCGACGCGGCAGAATGACGAACAGCAAGCCAAAGATATTTAACGGATGGATGTATACTGCTGGATCTAGACAGCCCGATCGAAACCTTCTCGGGTATCCGGAGAAGATAAGCTTGCCCGAGAACTCGTCGCCCGCATATGCGAAACAGCCAGTGGGAAAACCGCGGATTCCCGTGGTCTTCTGGTTGCTGCTGACGATTTCCGTCTCGCTTGTCATCGGAACCGTGCTTCTTTCCAACGATATGAAGCACCTGAGGACGATCGATCGCTATTTCGGCTTCGGTCTCTTTTCCTATGAGGTCAAGCCGCCGCCGCCGAAGGCGCTTCCCCGCCCGGCGCCCTCGGCCTCCGTCAGGCTTCCCTTACATGCCACCGAACCGCCCACGGCGCAGACCGCATCAGCCTTTCTGCGGACGTGGCGCGTATCAGGAGCGGCCATGTGCGCGGCCCTGCGCGACGCCGGTATCCAAACCAGCGAATGGGCGGCAGCGAGCTTCAACGCCAATACCTTCGAATGCTATTTCGAACACAGCGGCAAACGTGAAAAGGATCAGCTTCCCAGTTCCATCTTCGTCATCGTTCGCGGCGACGCCGCAGGCACGATCAGCAATATGCGCGTGAAGATCGTCAATCCGCAGACCGACCAGAATGGCCAGCTCGACCCCAACATCCTGCGGATTTTCGAGGTCATGCTGAATCAACCGCAATGGCTCGATTTTCATGAGGCGCTGAACGCAATCAAGAATCTGAAGGACATCAAGGAAGACGGCTTCGGCGCCAGCATCACCTTCAGCCGCGAGGTGCTCAATCCTGACCGCTACAATTTCACGCTCTCGCTGGATGCAGCCTCGGGACCTCAAACGAGAACGAGAAATTATTTTTCCGACAGAACCTGGCTTCCATCGCCGGAGCCGACGGTCGAGACCGACCCCGCGCAACCAGCGCCGGCATCAGCGCAATAAAATCGGAAATGAAGAGCGGCGGGCGCTGGCCGAGGCCGCACGCGATGAATCAGTCTATCAGGCCATGCGACTTGCATCGTCGTCGTGCCGGGCCAGAATATTGTAAAGCTCTTTCAAACTGTCGCCGCTTGGTCGTTCGCTGCCGTCCTCGCCGCCGAAGTCGCTGAAAACAACGGCTGCGAACTGCAGGTCATCGAGACGAGAGAGCGTTTGGAAGGGTCGCCATAAAAAAAGCGGCATTTTGCAATGCAATATGAAAAAAGCTCATCACGTAGCTGAACCAGTCTTCCATCACGAGCGTCCTCCGGGAAGATCTATATCTTGGCGCAGGCTGAAAAGTCTAGCGGATCCGCCAGTATTCGTTCCTAGGAAAGTATATTTGAGGTTGCATTACTCCGACAAAGCAAACGCGGATCAGGACGGAACCGCGGCCAACCGTCCCGGCTGCCGCAAGTTCCATCGCGGACATGAAAAAAGCCCGCGGTGAGGGATAGAATGAACAGAAGACGTTTCCTCGCTTCGGTTCCGCTCGCGCTGTCGTGTCTCCACGCGGGCGCGGTGCTGGCCAGGGTTCCGGCGCAACCAGGGCTGCGCGCCCTTGCCGACAGCAAATCGTTCCGGTTCGGATCGGCAATCGACCTGCAGAATATCAGCGACCCGGCCGCCTGCGAGCTCTATGTCGACAACGTCAATTCGATAACGCCGCGCAATGAATTGAAGTGGAAAGCGACGGAAAAGAGTCCCGGCGTTTTTTCCTTCGGGGGCGCCGA
The DNA here is from genome assembly GCF_003985125.1 of Rhizobium phaseoli. Taxonomy (GTDB): domain Bacteria; phylum Pseudomonadota; class Alphaproteobacteria; order Rhizobiales; family Rhizobiaceae; genus Rhizobium; species Rhizobium phaseoli. Next base: position 62,485 of record NZ_ML133585.1, on the reverse strand, counting down.
CAGGATGGTTGCATTCGCGCGAAAAAACAACATGAGGGTTTATGGGCATACACTGATCTGGTATCGCGTCCCGGATTGGGTGTCAGAGATCACCGACGCGCGAGCCCTTCGGGCAGTCATGAACCGTCATATAAAACAGGTTGTCGCTCGCTATAAGGGGTCGATCGATGCCTGGGATGTGGTGAACGAGCCGTTGGAGTATGATGCGCCCGACCTGCGGAATTGTGTTTTCCGACGCCTTCTTGGCGACGATTATATTCGCATGAGTTTCGATATGGCGCACGAGACCAATCCGGCTGCGACGCTGGTTCTCAACGAAACGCATCTTGAGAAAAAATCCGCCACCTTCGAACAAAAGCGCGGGCACATTCTCAAGATCGTCGAGGATCTCGTCGCCAGGCAGACCCCGATCAACGCGGTCGGGCTGCAGGCGCATTTCCGCCCGGGTCTCGACCGGATAGATCCGGAAGGAATGAGGCGATTCTGCGCGGCTCTGAAGGACATGGGCATTGGTGTCTATATCACCGAACTCGATGCATCCTGCCACTTCCTGAAGCATGACCAAGGCTTCACGCCGGCCGCCTACGCCGATATTTTCCGCGACGTGATCACCGTGGCGGCCGAACACGGCGACTTGAAAGGCGTCACCGTATGGGGCATGTCGGAGAAATACGGCGAGCCCGATGAAACGGAGACCGATGCCGATGGAGCCTGCACGAAGCGCATTAATCTCTACGATGACAACAACGCGCCGCGCAGTTCAACTGATGGCGTCAGGCAGGCAATAGAGGCGATGTGATGCGCAACACAACGGAGACGTCGACAGATTCATGAAAAAGGCAGTTATTTATGTGGAGAAATTTCTGCCTGCCAGCCAGGCATTTGTTCTCAATCAAGCGGTAGCTTTTCGTTCGTTCGAGGCTGAAATTCTTGCCGGCACGCGCATTTCCTCGGCCCACACGAAAAAATCCACCGTTCCGGTTCACGACATCCGCCGGTCGCCGATCGCACGTGCCGGTGAACTGCTGTTGAAAATTCCACAGATCGGCCTGCCTTTCCTCTTTCCCGCGATCGATCAAGCCGATCTCGTTCACGCGCATTTCGGCAAGAACGGCTATGTCATCGGACCCTTAGCGCGAGCCGCCGGCAAGCCGCTCGTCACCACGTTTCACGGCTTCGACGCCACCTATCGCGGCGATCCGAAAAAGCCGGGCGGCTTCAATCAGGTGCGCTTTTTCGCCAAGGGCCGGAGCGAGATGGCCGGCTGGAATAGCTGGAACATCGCCGTTTCCGACTTCATCCGCGACCGGCTGCTGGCGCTCGGCTTCCGTGCCGACCGCGTCTATCGCCACCACATCGGCATCGATCTCGATCTCTTCAAAATGGAGCCTCGTCCCCGAAAAAAGGGACTGGTGGTTTCCATCGCCCGTTTCGTCGACTATAAGGGCCACCGCTTCATGATCGACGCGCTGTCGCGTGTGGCGGCGACCGGCACGCCGGTCGAATTCGTCATGGTGGGTCAGGGACCGCTGAAAGAGGAAATCGAGGCGCTGGCGCGTCGTTCCTTGCCAAGCGTCACGATCCATGAAAATCTGTCGCAGACTGAGATAAGGGACCTGCTGGCCAGTGCAGAGCTTTATCTCCACGGCAGCGTGACCCTCGACAATGGTCACGCAGAAGCGTTCGGCCTCGCCAATCTCGAGGCCGAGGCCGTCGGCACTCCGGTCGTCGCATTTCGCTCGGGAGGCGTAGGCGAAGCGATCGAGGAGGGGAAAACTGGCTATCTCGTGGAGGAGCGGGACGTCGCGGGAATGGCGGAAGCGGTCGGAAGGCTGCTCAACGACCACGCCCTGTGGACAAGCTTCAGCGCGCGGGCACCGCTTCTGGTGGCCGAGCGTTTCGACATACGTCGCCAAACGGGGATGCTCGAGGACTATTACAGTTCCGTGCTAGACGAATTTTCCAGCCGGGGTCGGACTTGATGGTGCAGACAGGAAAGAAGCCGAAGTGGGGACTGAACGTATTTCGGCCGCTCCGGAACGGAATCGTCAGGGCCAAGTGGCTCTACTATACGAAATTCTGGGGAATGGACATCGATCCGACCGCCAGCTTTTCGTTGAGCGTGCGGTTCGATAAGACCAATCCGAAAGGATTGCATATCGGCGCGGAGACCTATGTCGCCTTCGAAGCCGCGATCCTGACCCACGACCTCACGCGCGGCCTCTATCTGCACACCAGGATCGGCAAGCGCTGCTTCATCGGCGCCCGCAGCATCATTCTGCCCGGCGTCGAAATCGGCGACGAATGCGTCATCGGCTCCGGCTCGGTGGTGACCAAGAGCGTGCCGCCGCGCTCGCTCGTCGCCGGCAACCCGGCAAAGATAATCCGCAGCGACATTGAAATCATATCCCGTTACGGACGCATGAAGGAAGGAAGCGGTTATCGAACCGACGTGGAATCCAAAGTAGCTGACTGGCCTTCCGATGTGGCGGGAGGCGCAAGATGAGCACGCTGAAGGCAACGATTCTCTTTGCGACCTACAATGGCGAAAGGACATTGCCGTTGATGTTGGAAGCACTGACGAAGGCCACTCTTCCGCATGATCAATGGAAGATTGTCGCAGTGGACAATAATAGTAAGGACAATACGCGGGCAATCTTGAATGCGTTCAAAGACCGGCTGCCGCTTGAGATTTACTTCGAGCCCAGGCAGGGAAAAGAAAACGCGCTCGCAACCGGCTTTAAGCATCTGGAGGGCGAGCTTGTTATCTTTACCGATGATGACATTATCCCCGAACCCGATTGGATCGAGGCGTTTGTACGGATTTCGGAAGAAATGTCCGATTTCAATGTGTTCAGTGGGCTCATCAAACCTGCCTGGGCCGTAACGCCTCCCGAATGGATTGTTAAATGGGCGCCGCTTAACATTCTGTATGCCGACAATTCGAAGGTACCGGTGGGTGAAATACCCAGCGCCTGGGTTCATGGTCCGAACTGCGCCTATCGTCGGACGAGCTTAGGCGACAGCTATCGTGGCAATGCGGAATTGGGTCCCAATGCTAGTGTTGCTCAATACGCGATGGGCCAGGACACAATGTTTGCCATCAGTGTCGATAAAAAAGCATATCATACCGACACCGCCGTCGTCGGGCATATCGTGCCTGCCGACTATCTTTCCGAGAAATGGATACTGGGGCGGGCGGAGCGTTATGGGCTGGGGCAGCCAGTGACCATGCCTGCTTGGTTCAAGGAGCGCATCTTCATACTCGGAATTCCAGCGAAATCCACCGCACTATTAGCATATGCCTTTCTTAGATATATTTTGCTGCAGCGGATAGGCAACACGGAAACCCGGTTCAAGTCCGCGTGGGAATATCGAAGACGGCTCGGGAATTTTCGCAAGATCAAGTCTCTGGGGTCGCACGGCGGGGACGCCTTGACGGGCGATCCAGCATGAAGATAGCCATTGTCGCACCCATTCAACACCCAATCGCAAAGCCATTTCGAGGGGGCATTGAATCACAGCTTTGGTTTCTCACTCGCGGTCTTGTCAGCCGTGGTCATGACGTAAGTCTTTTCGCCGCCGCCGATAGCGACGACTCGTTGCCTCTCCATCCAATCGTGGAAAGCTCAGTGCTCAGCGCCGAGCATTTGCAGAAACGGGAAGAAAGATGGATCGAGAAATATAGGCGTTTTCAAAGAAACCGAATTGCGGATCGTGCTTATTCCCGCATGGTGGATTCGGTTCGAGCCCTTCAATTCGATATAGTGCACAACAATTCGCTCTCGAAGTACCCTTTGGCGAACGCAAATCGTTTAGGCGCCCCGGTGGTAACGACGATCCATACTCCCGTGTTCAAGGAAGTGGTTGAAGGCGCTAAAATCGCGAAATCCAGAAAAGGATCGGATTTCGTCTGTGTTTCGCGATTTCTGCAACAGTCTTGGCAGGCTTATATCGATAGCAAGGTGGCGTATAATGGGGTCGAAATAAGCAACTGGGAGTTCAACGAAACGCCCGATCCGAAAAAAACCGCCATATGGTACGGCCGACTTAACCGACAAAAAGCCCCCCACGTAGCGATCCGAGCTGCCCTAGACGCCGGGTTTTCCATCTCGCTGTACGGACTGGTTGAAGACCTGTCGTATTTCGAAGGCGTGGTGAAACCGCTGCTCGATCCCGAACGCGCTGTCTATCACGGCTTGGCGGATCATTCCGAGCTCTCAGTGGCGATTGGCAGGGCATCCGTCGCGGTATTTTTGCCAGACTGGGACGAGCCGTTCGGCCTTACGTTTGTGGAAGCTTTGGCATGCGGCACGCCGATAGTAGCCTATCGAAGCGGTGCGGCGCCTGAAATCGTGGACGAAAACAGCGGCGTTCTCGTCGACCGAAATGCGAATACGGATTTCCAGCAGGTTTTTGTTCGAGCAAGCCAATTGTCACGCCGTGATTGCCGTGACAGAGCGCGCCAATTTTCGATGGATTCGATGCTTTCGAATTACGAGAGAATTTATTCGGAAACCATACGGGGAGCCGGTATCCGCCAATGAATACGATGACGCCTGAATTGAATGTTGTCTATTTCAGCTTGAACTATCCGGAGCTCAGCCAAACCTTCGTGTTCAATGAAATGCGCAGCCTCCGCGACCAAGGGGCGAGAGTTCGGGTTGTCGCGCTACGACACGCGGAAATCGGGACATCCGACCTGCCGGAAAAATATGGATTCTCCAACGCCGTGGATTTTGTTCTGTCGCCGGGTGTGCGCCCGCCGCGATCTAGGAGGGTCTTGCAGGCGGCTCGGGCAATGATGGAATGCGATGCAAGCTTTGGCGCTACGTTGCGTGCCGGGAGCAGAAATCGGATTGACGGGCTGCGGGACATACCATTTTCGTTGAAGCTCAAAATGGCCGCCAAATTGCAGCCCAAGGGCCAGAAGCCTGTGATCCACTGCCATTTTGGTACAGCCGGTCGCCTCGTGGCGGATCTGAAGAGGCTTGGACTCGGTACAGCTCGTCTTTCCGTGGTTTTTCACGGCTATGACATTACCCAGTACATGCAGGACAAGCCCGCCGACATATACCGCGATCTGTTCGAGCAAGCCGATCTTCTACTGCCGATCAGCGATCTTTGGCATCGCCGCCTCATCGAACTCGGCGCAGCGCCAGAGAAGATCCGTACCCAACGCCTTGGGATCGATTGCAGTGCGTTTCGCTTCAAGGAAAGAGCGAAACGGCCGGAGGAGACCTTACGGTTCATCTCGGTAGGTCGCATGACCGAAAAAAAGGGACACCGTTATGTCCTCGAGGCGTTTGCGCGTCTGGTCACAAGTCGCCCCGATCTCGATATTCGGCTCGACTTGATAGGATCTGGACCGCTCTTCGATGACATTTCCGCGCTGGCAGATCGTTGTCAGCTGGGCGATCGACTCGTTTTGCATGGCAGTCTTCGACACGACGAGGTGCGCGCACTTCTGGATGAAGCACACGTATTCGTGCTGCCGAGTGTGACTGCTACCGACGGCGATATGGAAGGCATACCGGTTGCAATCATGGAAGCCATGGCTATGGGGCTCGCCGTTATTAGCACACATCATAGCGGTATTCCCGAATTGGTCGCAGACGGAAAATCTGGCTTGCTGGTACCTGAACGGGATGTGGAAGCTTTAAGCACAGCCATGCAAGCGCTTGCGACAAGCTCCGAAAGGATTGCATCGATGGGACGCGAAGGACGCGAGATTATCGAAGAAAGTTATAACGAAGAAAAACAGGCTAAGAAACTCTTCGCTGCACTTAGCGGCATAAGATGATGAAGTTGAAGCGAATCTTTCAACGGCTTCAAACCAAAGGATCTGACAGGTCGCTATGTTGATTTTGATAGAAAACACCGTTTGTTTGAATGCCGGTGACGCGGCGATTATGCTGGCAATCATGCGAATTTTGCGTCGCACGTTTGGTGAGCAAGTCGAATTTGTTGTATTTGACAGTAATCCGGAGATCTCCGCGAAATACTATACGGACACTAAATTCCGACCGTTGACAACTACTCTGGCGGCAACACGATCGATTTCACTTCCCTTCGTTGGGAAGCGGTTGGCGATACGGCTACGCCGGAATATCGACCGGTTGAAGAAATTTGAATTCCGCAGGTTGCTGAATTTGGCGCGAAAGAGCGGAGACGTTGGCTGGAGTCCGCTTCTGAGCGAGCAGCTACGTGCAAATATCGGACTCTATGCCAAGGCCGATCTCATTGTATCCACGGGAGGTACCTATCTCGTTGAGCATTACGATCTTTCGACCCGTCTTGAAGAGTTTGAAAAGGATTTAATGCTCAGAAAGCCGTTGGTCCTGTTCACGCAGTCGCTTGGCCCGTTCAATAAGCCGGACAACCGGAACCGAATTAAATCCATTATAGACCAAGCCAAGTTGACCCTTTTGAGAGACGTAAAATCCGAGGGCAACTTGCGTGCTATCGGCGTCGAGCACGACCGTCTGAAGGTGATCTCCGACAGCGTTTTTGCTTTTGCAGATATGGAGCGTCTGTCAAAGCGGCGGGGATCGAAACAACCGGATAAACTAAGGGTCGCTGTTTCAGTTCGTGATTGGGCTCACTTTGACGGGCTTTCGCCGAAAGAAGGCATGACTCGGTATAAAAGTGCAGTTTCTCAAGCGATTTCAGCTCTCGTAAAAACGAAGAACGCAGAAGTCACGTTTTTGTCGACATGTCAGGGTATCCCCGAATACCACTATGACGACTCCATCGTCGCCCAAGAGATTGCCAATGAACTAGACGTCGGAGTCCGAAGATCGGTTTTCGTGGATTCGAAGTTCTATGGCCCCGATGCTCTGCTCGAAAAGGTTGCCGATTTTGATTTTGTGATCTCGACGAGAATGCATATGGCCATTTTGTCGCTGTGTGCCGGAGTGCCGGTGCTTCCAATCTCATATGAATTCAAAACGACGGAACTGTATAACGGCCTATCTCAGAGCCGATGGGTAACAGACATATCGCACATTGACCCCACAAGCTTTACCGAACGAGCGCTTGAATTCACCGACCATTTGGACGAGTTTTTTCGAGCCGCCGCCCCCAAAATTCGCGAGCAGTCTCTATCAGCTTGGTCGGCAGGACCACTCATTCAGGCATCCCTAGCGTCACAAGCGTCCCAGACTGGAACTGGCGTACGATCATTAAAGCAGGCCTCATGATGACAACCGCACCCAAACAAATAGGCGCAAAGACACTTCAAGCGTCGTTCTGGCTGATGTCAGGTGTTTTCTATGGTCGACTTGCAAATCTTGCCATGACGATCATCCTTGCGCGGATCCTCGTGCCGGCGGATTTCGGGCTCGTAGCATTGGGGACAACGTTGCTGGTCATCCTGACGTCAGTGACGGATTTGTCCTTGGCAAATGCGCTCATTCACCATCAAGATGTTAAGGAAGAAGATTTCCATACGGCATTTACGCTTGGAGCAATTCGCGGCGTTTTGCTGGCGATTGCCATGATAATCAGCGGCTTTGTCATGGCTCACCTTTACAACGATCCGAGGCTTATCGGCGTTTGCGCCGGCCTGTCCGTACGCCCGCTTTTAAGTGGTCTGGGAAGCCCATATTACGTGACCTTCTCGAAGGAACTTGAGTTCGGCACGGTCGCAAAGAACGAGGCGCTGAACTATACGGCACAACTGGTGGTGGCGGTCGGCATAGCTTGGCTGACAAAGAGTTATTGGGCAATTGTGGCCGGAGCATTGGCCGCATCGATCACTGCCATCTCCGCCACTTACATACGGGCACCGTATATTCCCCATTTTACGTTGGTCTCGTGGCGAAAGCTCACCAATTTTTCGGTATGGGTTACACTGAATCAATTCGTCACAATCATAGGAAACCGTTTCGATAATTTTCTGGCCGGTGGCATGCTCGGGATTGCAAGCTTCGGTGCGTATAATGTCGGCAACAACATTGCCGCAATGATCACTCAGTCCGCATTTCAGCCGTTGGAACGAGTTTTATTTCCCAGCTTTGCCAAATTAGCAGGAAATAAAACAAGGTTGAATGAAGCCTTTCAGAAAAGTCAGGCATCGCTATTTGCAGTCGGATTTCCGATGGGCGTTGGCCTTGCACTGGTAGCCGAACCGTTCGTCTATCTGACGCTCGGCCCCAAATGGGGGATTGCTGTCACGGTCATTCAATTCATCGCGCCGGTACTTGGAATGCAGATCGTGTTTGGCCCATCAAACGCTCTTGCCTATGCATTGGGCGCCACACGAAATCTGTTCAACAGGGGCATCGTACTTCTCACATTTCGAGTCCCAATCGTGCTGGCCGGCCTTTATTTCTTCGGTCTTACCGGCCTGCTCGTTGCTCGAGTGATATCCGGCGGCGTGATTGTGTCGGTTGTCAATTTCTACCTTGTCAGATCTCTGACCGGGCTCAGTCCATGGCGGCAATTGTTCGTAACCTGGCGCTCGTGGGTCAGCGGTGGCGCTATGGTAATCGCGCTGCTGGCGTTGCGAAATTTTTCGGACCCGATAACAACCAACTTCATCGCAGCGAAGATGCTAATCGAAACTGTAGTGCTAGGAGGCAGTGTCTATTGCTGTTCCCATGCCTTACTTTGGGTGATGAGCGGTCGATCGCAAATTGGTATCGAGCCGGAAATACTGAAAGCAGGCTCTAGCGCATTGGGACGTTTCAAAAAGCCGCACCATAGATCCGTATGAGACGCAGCGCCGTGGGGTTTCAAAAGGGAGTCCAAGACGCATGACAAATCCCAAAATCAGCGTCGTCTTTTCATCTTACAACGGCGCAAGCCGTCGGCTGAAGCACACCTTGGAGTCTTTTCTCCGACAGGATCTGCCGCACGACCAGTGGGAACTGATCGCTGTCGACAATAACAGCTCAGACGACACGGTCGAGATGCTGGAAACGTACCGCGAACACCTTCCGCTGCTAATCTTGAAACATTCGCAACCGGGTAAATCGAGCGCGCTTAACGCCGCGCTTGAGAAAATACGTGGAACTCTTATCGTATTTACCGACGATGATATACGCGCTGAACCCCAATGGCTTCGCGCTATCGCCACCTGCGCAGATGCCAATCCGCAGTATGGCATTTTCGGCGGAAGAATTATTCCCGATTGGGAGGTGTCCCCAAGGGGAAATCCGCTGCTTGAATGGATTCCTATGGGATCGACATTTGCCATCGTGGACGAGCCGGTTAGCGGACCGTGCGACCCAACGAAGGTGTGGGGACCAAATACCACCATTCGGCGGAGCGTTCTCGGTGCCGACATTCGGTATAGGGAAGATATCGGACCGCTGCCGGGAGGTCTGTTCGCAATGGGCGAAGACCAAGAGATAATCATGCGTCTTTCGGCGCGGGGAGTGAAAGCCTACCGTTGCGCCGAAGCCGCCGTGCATCACTGGATTCCCGCGTCCAGCGTCAACGATCAGTGGGTTCAGCAACGCGGCGAGCGACTTGGATACGGCGTGCCCGCACTTTTTCCCCAGGATGTTCCGACCGGGCCACGAATCGCAGGGGTGCCAGTGAAAACCTGGATAGAAAGTGCCCAATGGGCTCTTCGGGCGGCCATGCTTTACCTTCTCCCGCAGTCGAAAAAACGTTTCTGGGCGATCTGGAAATATTACTACATGCGTGGCTATCGGGCCGGGATTCGCCGGTATGCGCCTCAGACACTCGCACGGTGATGGATTGGGCTAGGAGACGGTAATTTGAAACTCTCGGTGCTGATCAACAATTTCAATTATGGGCAGTTCCTGCGCCCATGCATCGACAGCGTTCTGTCGCAGAACTATCCGGACTTCGAGGTCGTCGTGGTCGACGACGGCTCCACGGATGATTCGAGGGTGATCCTCGCTTCGTACGGGACGCGCATTCGGTCCGTGCTGAAGGAAAACGGCGGCCAAGCCTCGAGCTTCAATGCCGGTTTTGACGCGGCGAGCGGGGATATCCTCTTTCTCCTCGACGCCGACGATGCGTTCCTGCCCGGCAAACTGGCGCGGATCGCCGAAATCTATGACCGCAACGAGATCGACTGGTGCTTCGACCGCGTGACGACCAAAGAAGACGACCAGCCTCCCGGGGAGTTGCAGGTGACGCTGTTCGACAAGCGGGACACGTTGCGCAAAGGCGGTTTCCCCTCGCTTCCGGTGCCGACATCCGGCTTGAGTTTCCGCCGCGCCCTGCTGTCCCAGATATTGCCGATGTCCGTGGCGACGGATGTCGTTCTCAGCGACAATTATATCAAGTTCGCGGCGGCCTATCTCGGCCGCGGCGCCATCATCGAGACGCCGCTGACATTCCAACGCATTCATGCGTCGAACCGCTACACCGGCACGAGCCGCGCAAAGACGCTTCGCCCGCGGATCATGATCGCCACCGGGCTGGAACTGGCGCGCCGCTATGATGGGCTGCAGGCACTCGGCAAGAGCCTGGTAGCCGGTGGTATCGCGCAAACGACATCGCTGCTCAAACTTCGCAGCGAGGCCCGTAATACCGTCGCCGGCGGTCCGTTCGGCCAGGATGCCGCAATCGAAGTGGCCTTGATGGCCGCGCGCAAGCGTCTGGGAAATATCTTGCGCGGAGGACAGTCATGAACCGGCAAGACCCCTTCCCGCATTCGTCGGCCGAAGCCGGTCAGCCAGGCTTGTCGCCGTTGAACATCGCCGTCGGTGTGCTGACCTATCGGCGGCTGGACGGGATCGCCAAGCTGCTTGACGTGATGACGCGCCAGACCAGGCATCCGGCTCGCCCCTATCATCTGACCATGGTAATCGTCGACAATGATGCGGCCGGCAGCGCCAGAACCACCGTCGAGGGCTTTGGCCGGACGGGCGCCTATGATCTGATCTATGTCGTCGAGCCGAACCAGGGCATACCTTTTGCGCGTAACCGCGCCATGGATTCAGCCCCTGCCGGCACCGACCTCTTCTGTTTTCTCGACGATGACGAATGGCCGGTCGATGGCTGGCTTGATGCCATGCTGGAGACCCGGGAGAAAAACCGCGCCGATTGCGTCTACGGTCCCGTCCAGCCGGTCTATCCCGACAACCCGCCGGAATATTTCATCAAAGCGAAGGTTTTCGAGCGCAAGAAGAACAAGGACGGTCAACGCATTTCCTATGCGGCCTCGAACAATGTCATGTTCGATTATCCGCTGATCCGCTCATGGAATCTGCGCTTCGAAGAGAAGATGCGCTTCACTGGGGGCACCGATTATCTCTTCTTCAATCAGGCCATTCGCCGTGGGATGCAGGTTTTCTGGGCTGACAAAGCGCTCGTTTATGATATCGTTCCCGCCAGCCGCATGACCTGGAAGTGGGTGTTGCAACGGCAATACCGACTCGGCAACACTTTCGCAGTCAGCGAGGTCCTGCACGGCAATCTCAAACGCCGGCTCTATCGCGCGGCCTACGGCGCCTCGAGAGTAATACTCGGGCTGGCCATGCTGCCGGCGATCGCTATTTCACCCTATTGGGGCATGCGGGCGCTGACCCACGTGCTGCGCGGCGCTGGCATGGTCAACGGGATCCTCGGACATGCATACCAGGAATACAAACCAAATGCCGCCCTCTAGTATCGTTTGCGGGAGCGACCTCGGATGAGTTACAGCCCTTCTTATGTTCCGGCCGAGGAGATCGGCCCGACGCGCCACGCCGTATGGTCGCGGCCACGCCACGGCATCAAGAAGGAGACACTGGTCCGCGGGCTCCTCACAGTCATGCTCTATCTCACGCTCTTGCGTGCAACCGCCATGTGGTACGGCTACCCCTCGAGTTTCGATGAAGATGCTGCTGTGGATCCGCTTCCGCAGAAGCTGATGCTCTATTCGCTGATTCCAATGATCGGCCTCTATTTTATTTTGGAGCCCAACCGTTTTCTCTCCTATTTTCGCAGGATCCCGATCCTCGTCATCGTTGTCGCCGCCTTTTCGCTCGCTTCCCTTGCTTTGTCGATCAGCTTTGGCGCGTCCGCGCGCGGTATCGCCGCCGTGCTGACCCTGACGATCGCGCCACTGCTTTACAGACGTCGCTACGGCAGTGTCGAAACGTTCAGGCTGCTTCAAAACTTCGCCATCTTCGCCGTCTTTGCCAATGTGCTGTATACGGTGGTCTTTCCGCGCTACGCCATTATGGGCGGTTCCTATGCCGGGATGGTCAAAGGACTGTTTTATCACAAGAACACGATGGGCCAGTTCTTTGCCGTCGCGTTCATTGTGGTGGTTTCAATCGGCTTACCATCCTCCAGGCTTCGATATCGGATGCTGCTTCGTTGGGCGGCTTTGCTGCTGATGCTGTTGTTGATTGGCGTCTCGCGCTCGTCGACGGCCGTCGTCATGCTGGCCATGGGCCTCGCGACGCTCGCCGGCCTGAAAGGAATGTTCAAGATCGGCAATTCCGGCGTACGATCCTTTTTCCTGTTTTTTCTCTGCCTTATCCTCGGTTTCATTGGCGCCACTGCCTATCTGGGCGCTGCGCAGATGATTGCAGATGCGTTCGGCAAGGACCTGACCTTCTCAGGACGAACGAACATCTGGGAGCAGTTGATACCGCTTGTCTATGACAACCCTATTTTCGGCTACGGTTTCGCTCTGTTTCGGCAACCTGACATCATGGCGCAATTTGTTCACGTGACATTCGACGCGAGATCGACGCACAACACCTACCTGGAACTTGCGCTCAACATCGGAGTGCCCGGAACGATCGCTTGGGTCTTGTTCTTGTTCAAACGCCTCGGTCAACGTATTACGATGGTCTCGGCAGGGGCCGCCTTGAACGAAGTTCAGGCCAAAGAAGTCGCAATTATCCTGATGATCATGATCGGCGCGATGATGGAGGCTGGACTGATGTTGGCGCCTGTCGTGCTCTGGCCGCTGATGGTGGTATGTCTGCCGAAAGATCCCTTGCCCAGTTCCTTCAGAATGAGGCCACGGAAAGCCGCCTTGCCGAATTCTGGTCGAAGAGCGGCGGTACAGAGTTAACATTCGCGTCCTGGCAAGCGACCAGATATGTACGCTATCCGAACAGCAAATTGACGTCCGTTTCAATCCGGATCACATTTAACGCAATTCAGAATATGAGGTCCTGTCTATGGCTGAGAAAAAATTGAAGGTTCTCGCTGCGTCGTCAGGGGGCGGCCATTGGGAACAGCTGATGACCATGCGCAGCGCCTTCGAGGGCTGCGACATCATCTTTGCAACCACGATCCCGGGGCTGCTTTCCAAATACGACATTCGGGACGGACTGGTCCTTCCCGATTGCAGCCGCGACTCGATCACCATGTCGATCCGGTGTTTTTTCAGCGCTTTCGCCATCGTCATCAAGCACAGGCCCGACGTCATCATCTCCACCGGTGCCGCGCCCGGGCTTTTTTGCCTGCTCGCCGGCAAATTGACGGGCAAGCGCACGATCTGGATCGATAGCGTCGCCAATGTCGAAAAGCTGTCCCTTTCGGGAAAACTGGCCGGCCATATCGCGACGCTCTGGCTCACGCAATGGCAACATCTGTCGCGGCCGGACGGCCCGCATTATGCAGGAGCCGTCCTTTGATCCTGGTCACCGTCGGAACGCAGCTGCCGTTCGATCGCCTCGTCAAATCGGTCGACGCCTTCGCCAAAGAATTGACCAAGCCGGTTCTGGCGCAGATCGGCAAGGGCACGTACACGCCCGAGAACATGAAATGGATCAAGAATATCGACCCTGCCGACTTCGACCGGATCTTTCGCGAGGCGAGCGTGATCGTCTCTCACGCGGGCATCGGCACCGTGCTCACGGCGAAACGTTTCGGCAAACCGATCATTCTCGTCCCCCGCAAGGCAGCCCTTGGCGAACACAGAAACGATCATCAGCTTGCGACCGTCAGCCAGCTCATCGACCGGCCAGGCATCTATGTCGCGCATGACGATGACGAACTCAAAGACTATCTCCTTCAGGACCTCAGCAGCCCCTCCCATGAAGATCCGTCCGATGTCGGTCGGACGTCGCTGGTCAACTATCTGAAGGGTTATCTCGCGGCAGGCTGAGCCCGCGACCGGCCGCAGACTATTCTCCGCAGTCGCGGCCGGCGATGTGTCCGACAAGTTCGGGCACGATGATCCTGGCAGCAACGTCTGGCCGCGGATGCGCTCCGTCGGGGATCGCGGCGGCCAGTTCATCCGGGTTCAGGCGCTCCCAGCCGGGCCGGTGATCGACGAACTCCAGACCGCGCTTCTGTGCCTCCGCCTGATGAGCCGAGATATAACTGCCGACGAAGGGACGGATCAGCCCCCGCAGTCCCGAAAACGGATTCATCGCCATGAGAATGATCCGCGCCCGCGGCAGGCGCCGATGCAACTGATCGAGGATCTCGCCGATATTCCTTCGGCTTTGCGCTAGCGACACGAACCGGTGCACGGTTGCGTCATTGGCGTAGAGCTCGATCAGAATGATATCCGGCTCTTCGGCAACGACGCGGTCCAGCTGGGTCAAAGCCCAGGCCGACGTCTCGCCGCTCTTTGCGACGCTGTCGACCCTGACGGGTCTCTGCAGGCAGGCGGCAAGCTTTGCCTCAAGTCCGGCCTGCCATCCCCCGCGCGCTGTCAGCGATGTTCCGAAAGCCACTATTTTCACTGGCGGAAGGTTCTCGGCATCACTCTTGCCCGTCGTTGAAACCACGACGAGGCAGGCCAAAAACAGAACCAGCGTCCATGCCGGTCGCCTCTCCATCGGCACCGCTCGCCAAAGCCGCAAACATATCATGAAGAGACCATATCGCGGCGGGAGCTGTCCGTCACCCGCCAGTATGGCGCAAGGCAAGCTTTGCCTTCAGCCAGAAGGTAAAGCTTGCCTGAGGTGGCGACAATATGCAGCGGCGGCGCGCCGAAGCCGCCGATCACTCCTCACGAAAGACGTGCTGCATCTGGTCCGTCAGCGGTTTCGTCAGATAGGAGATGACGGTCCGGTCGCCAATCTTGATGAAGACTTCGGCCGGCATACCGGGATAGAGCTTGATCGACTTCAGCTTCGCGAGGCTTTCGGACTCCGGCTTGACGCGCAGTGGATAGTAGCTGATCCCGGTTCGCTCATCCTTGACGATATCAGGCGCAATCGAGGTGATTTCGGCCCGCACGTCGGGCGTCGTGCGCTGATCAAAGGCGCTGAACCGCACATCGACGGATTGGCCGACATGGAGCTGGTCGATATCCCGGGTAGAAACCTTCGCCTGGACGGTCAGATCGTCGTTTTCGGGAACGACGAGCATCAGCGTCTGGCCCGGCTCAATGACGCCGTTCACCGTATGAACGGCAAGTTCGTGCACCCTGCCGCTCAACGGAGCGGTGATATCGAGACGGCGGAGCTGATCGAGCGCGGTTTCACGGCGCTCTTCATTTTCGGCTATCTTCGCCTCGACATCGGTCAGTTCTTTCGCAATCTCCGAACGACGATCTTCATCCAGCTGGATCGACTGGCGATCGATTTCGATCGCCTTGCCCTCGGCCTCCGCCTTTGCGGCGATTTCCTGGCCGCTATTGCCCTGAAGCTCGGCGCGTGCACGCTTGAGAGCGTTCAAGCGCTGAAGTGTCACCAGTCCCTTCTTGTAGAGCGCATCGACGCCCTCCAGTTCCTGTTCGATCAGGCCGAGGGAATCATTGGTGGCGTTGATCTGAACGACCAGACCCTTGATCTGTTCGCCCAGTTGATCCTTGCGCGACGCCAGCTGGCTCTTCATTCCGACGAGCGCCGACTTGCGGCTGTCAAACAATTTCTGTTCGCCGTCGAGAAGATCCTGTGCGGCATTTCTGGACGCCGTCGTGTTGGATGCGGCAGCGCTTGATGTCATCAAATCGCTGATGTTTTCTTCGACCTCGAACGAATCGGCGCCGATCCGTTCAGCCTTGAGACGGGCACGACGCGCATAAAGCTGCGCCAGCGTGCTTTCGACGATCGAGAGCTGCGCTCTCGTCGACGTTCCATCGAGCCGTATCAACACCTGTCCAGCCGACACATGGTCATTTTCGGCGACCAGGAGTTTCGACACGATGCCACCGGTCGGGTGCTGGATCTTCTTGACGTCGCCGTCGACGACGACCACGCCTTCGCCGATGACGGCACTGGAAAGCTCGGTCGTCGCCGCCCAACCGCCGATGCCGCACACCAGCGCGATGGACAGTGCGCCGACTACGGCGACGTGACGGTTGAGGGACCGTTTCGATTCATTGGTAATTTTGTTCATGTCGTCCTTCCGGCCTATTCGGCCGCATTTCCATCGACCACGACTTTGAGCTGAGCCACGCGCTCGGCAATCGAAGTGCGCGCCGCTTCCGGCCGGCTGACCCGCGCCAGAACTTCTTCCTTGGGGCCGAATGCGATCATTCTGCCCTCCTGCATCATCAGCACGACGTCGCACACGGCCAGAACGCCGGAGCGATGCGCGATGACGACGACAATGCCGCCGCGTGCCCGCACGCTCATGATCGCAGCGCTCAGCGCCCGCTCGCCTTCCTCATCGAGGTTGGAATTCGGCTCGTCGAGCACGACCAGAAACGGTTCACCGTAAAGCGCTCTCGCAAGGGCGATACGCTGTCTCTGACCGGCCGAAAGCGACGCACCACCCTCGCCGATTTCGGTCTCGTAACCGTTCGGCAGACGCAGAATGAGATCGTGAACACGGGCCGCTCGCGCTGCCGCAACCACGGCCTCCGGCGACATGTCCTTGGCGAAGCGGCAGATATTCTGCGCGACGGTGCCCGAGAAAAGCTCCACGTCCTGCGGGAGGTAACCGATATGGCGGCCAAGTGCGTCGCCGTCCCACTGATCGAGTGCCGCGCCGTCCAGGCGAATGGATCCCCTGACCGTCGGCCAGATTCCCATCATCGCTCGCGCCAGCGACGACTTGCCCGAGGCGCTGTAGCCGATGACGCCGAGCGCGCTGCCTGCGCGCAGACCGAAGCTGACATCGGAAATGACCAGCCGCTGGCCGGCCGGCGGTCCGCTGGCCACACCCTCGACCGTCACCTGCTTGCTGGGCGCCGCAAGCGTCAGCGGAGCCGGGATCTCCGGAATTGTCTTCAGCAGGTTCGACAGCCGACCCCAGCTCTGCTGGGCGGACACGAAACCGCGCCAATTTCCGATTGCCGCTTCCACCGGTGCCAGAGCGCGGGATGTCAGGATGGAGCCGGCGATGATGATGCCCGAAGAGGCCTGTCCCTGAATGACGAGGATGGCGCCGGTCGCCAACGTTCCCGATTGCAGAGCGATACGGAAAATCTTCGAAAGCGTCGCATATCCGTTGCCGACATCCGATGCCTGCCGGGTGATTTGCCGGTATTCGCCGTTCTTGCGATCCCAGATCTCGCCCATGGTGCCCGCCATGCCCATGGCGTGAATGACCTCGGAGTTACGGATCGAGCTCTGCGCAAAAGCGTTGCGCATATTGCCGGCCTCCGACTGCCGTTTGGAGAGCGTACGCGTGCCTTGGTTGGTCAGGAACGTCAGGATGGCGAGGACCAGCGACCCACCGATAGCGATATATCCGATCGCCGGATGAAACAGGAAACAGATGACGATATAGAAGGGAAGCCACGGCAGATCGAACATCGCCGTCGGCCCCATGCCGGACAGAAAGGTCCTGATCTGATCGAAATCCCGCAAGGGCTGCAGCCCGTCGCCGCCGATCTTGACCTTCAGCGGCGCCCTGATGAGCGCCCGAAACACCCGCCCGTTCATCATCTCGTCGAGCGCACCGGCGACGCGAACGAGCATTCTGCTCCTGAGAACTTCGAAGGCTCCCTGGAAGGCGTAAAGAGTTAGCGCAAGAATTGCCAGAGCGGCCAGCGTCGGTATGCTTTTGCTGGGAATAACCCTGTCATACACCTCAAGCATAAAGAATGAACTTGTGAGATAGAGGATATTGATAAGCGCGCTGGCTATGCCAATGAAGATCAATCCGCTTTTGCATTTCCGCAAGGCCTTAGACGGTTCATTGACGTCAGCTGTTGAACTCTGAAACACGAAGCAATCCTCTCCTGCCGCACGCAGACGCAGCGAATACGCCCGTCCGCACTGCAGTTGCAGGCCCCTCAGGCCCAATCATTGACATGGCTACCCTCGGACCCGGCACCCTCGCCGACTCCGTTGGCACGCTCCTACACTATTACATGAATCCCACCGAAACGTGACCAAAAATACAAATTTATCACGAACAATTTCAGAGGCTCTAACTTAACGGTACGATAATCATACCGACGCAAGCAAGTGAAAAGCGTAAGTCGCCCAATAATGATCCAAAGCGGCGAAAGCGTGGCAGGTTCAGCTTTCGTTATCTACTGGCGCATTAACTATAAATGCAATCTATAGTTAGATTTATCTGGCGATGGCGAAACATTTGCCGCCGTTTGTCCGCCGCATCTCGGTCCGTCACACCGGACTCGCCGGGGCAAGGAACGGAATCGAGCGCTTCCGGCGGCGAACATGCCGGAGCCGCGTCAACGTCAGGAAAGCAAGTGTGAGACGTGGCTGCTGTGGAATGTGTCGACATTGATGGAGACGGTCAAGCTGTCGGCGTCGATATGGGAGGCGCCATCGGAGATCTTGTATTGGAAGGATTCGCTGACCTTGCCGCTGAGGCCGGCGAGTTTGGCGGCATCGACCGTGTAACTGTAGTCGCCATCGCTTTCCACGTGAATGACGCCGTATTTCCCGGTCAGCGTCAGGCCGTGCTTGTCGACCGCGCTGTCGCCGAACCTGCGAAGGAGGATCGTGCCGTTGCTCGCATTGTCGTTCTCAAGCAGGTTGCCGTGATAGGCGCCGCCGGCATCTTCCGCAATCTTCAGGCTGTCATGCACGGCGACAATCTTTGCGGTGGCGGCAGGCGCGGGGGCGATCAGCGGTTCCGCCACAGGCGCAGGAGAGCTGACCTGCGTATCGCCGGTCGTGCTGCTGCTGGCGGCGCTGTCGATTTCGGCCTGCGCTTGCTCGAGCGTCTTACTTTCGCCGATGGAGAACGTGTTCAGGGCAGCGATTGTGGCGGGCATCGTCAGCGTCGACACCGCACTGTCGACGATATTGTCATAGAAGGAACCCGAGGCGGGCTTGTCGACCTTCAGCGCCGACGACGACAGATCATCGAAAACATTGTCATGAATAATGATATTCTCGCGGACATAAGCGGGATTGCCGATGGCACTGATCAGCACGCCGTATACGCCCCCGTGCAGATAGTTGCCGCTGATATCGTAGTTTGTCGCGTTGCCCTGATCGCCGAGGCCGATGCCGTAGGACCAGCTGTAGCCGCCATATCCCGAGATGTCGTTGTCGTGAATGGTGATATTCGTGCCCGCCTGCGCGCTCAGCCCAAAGCCGCCGCCCACCAGCGTATTGCCCTCGACCACCGCGTCCTGCGCCCGGATCAGCACCAGCACACCCTTGGCGCTGTTGGTTTCGGTCTGCTCGAGATGATTGTCCTTGACGAGGATATTGCTGCTGTCGTTGAGCTGGATGGCGTCGGCAGCACTGCCCTGGCTGTTGGTGACCGTATTGTTGACGAGAGTGATGCCCTTGACCTTGTCCATCCAGATGCCGTCGGAATGCACGCCGGTCAATGTGCTGTTCTCGATCGTGATGTTCTGGCTGCTCTGGAAGCTGACCGATCCCGGCTTTCCCGAGAGGCCGGTATTCGACACTTCGACATTGCGCACAGTCCAGTTCGAGACACTGCCCGCATAAATCGCGTTGGCGCCGGTATCGGCGATCTTGATGTTCTCGATGATGATATTCGACGCCTTGGAACCGTGGATCCCGTCATTGCTGCTGTGAATGACCGGCACGTCACCAATGCCATAGCTGCCGATGGTGATCGGAGCGCTGACGCTGCCGGAATATTTCAGGTCGAACTGTTCGTTAAACACGCTTCCGGCGGCAAGCAGCACGCTATCGCCCGGATTGAGCTTCAAGGCTTCAACAGCAGACAATGTCGCGAAGGCTGAACTCTCACTGGTTCCCTTGTTATTGTCGGACCCTGTCACTGAATTCACGTAATAGACGGTCATGCTGCGATCTCCCAAGGTAATGGAAAACCTTCTAACCGCCGACCTCTCTCCGGCTGCTAAAATGAAACACTAAAATGCGTGATATCTCGCAATAATTCTTGCATCCTCAATATAAATATCCGGGTGTACTCAGTATACTTCGTCACGACAAGGTTGCAGCGGCGCGGCTGCATGCCGGTTTACTCCGCCGGACGCAGTTACCAAGCTCCGACCCCGAGCGAGCAGGATTTGGGTTGCCCATTGCCGCGTTAGGGCATCACTTCCTGAAAACCAGCCCCATTTGATAGTAATACAACTGGCACTGCCCTCCTCTTCTCCGCCAGAACTTGCAGAAACAGCCCATAATCCAAACTGATTAAACGGCGCTTTAGCAAGCCAATACATGATAATCCAAATTCATTACGTTTGCTTGCGAATAAAAATTCTTTCAGCGAGAAGAAAGATCCGCGGCAATATGACAACATGAGACAATCACTTATTATTAAAGCGATATTATTCAAGCATTTCATCGCCTTATGCAAATTGTACGCGTGTCATTATTGATAAAATACACTCTCGGACATCAATCTGTTGTTAACCATGCGCTTGACTCTCATTATTAAGACATCATTAATCGGCCGGCTCGCTGAAGTCAAAAATGACCGGCGAAGATCAATTTCAAGGAGAGAGGCATATGGCTATTCACGCAACCGACGATACTGCAACTTTTCTGGAAACCGACGTTATTTCCGGAAACCTGCTCAGCAACGATACATCTAGCGGCAACCTTTTCCTGCGCGCCTTCGACCAGCAGAGCGTCGGCGCCAAACAACCCGGCCAAGTCACCACGATCCAGGGCGATTACGGCACCTTCTACGTCAAGGCCGACGGCAGCTACACCTATGTACTGAGCGATGCCGCCAAGATCGGCTTCACCAACGGCGAACTGATTCAGGAGAAGGTTTCCTACAAGATCTCCGACGGCGCCGGCCATACCGATATGGGCCTGTTCACCCTCAACATTCAGGGCGTAACCCAAGTCAAGCCGGTCGCGGTCGACGACCATTACAGCTTCAACGAAGGCGATCTGATCAGCGGCAACGCGCTGGCCAACGACATTCCGGGCGACAATGGTCACCTCTTCCTTCGCCAGTTCGACGGCACGAGTGTCAACGGCAATAGCGGCGCCATCACCGATATTGCCGGTACCTATGGCACGTTCCACGTCAAGGCGAATGGCGACTTCACCTATGAGCTGACGCAGGATATCGCGCCCGGCGATCACGTCACCGAAACCGTCCAGTACTACAAGATCTCTGATGGCCAAGGCCACACGGACGTCGGCGTGCTGACGCTCAACATCACAGGCACCGACGTCGTTTCCGGCGCGAGCGTCTGATCATCGACAACCATCAAGAAACAACGCCCGCCGCACAAGCAGCGGGCGTTGTCGTCGTATGAAGGTAAAATGTTCCGAACCATTCGCCGCTTCGATGGCGACCGAAGCTGCGTCACCCAGCTCCTTCGGTCATAGGCACAACCGATTCAGGGCGCCAGCTTCCATCATCGAAACTTTGCAACCGTGATCACCGGCTGCAGCGCTGTCGAAACCGTGCCGTTGCCCCTTCCCCGACACTTGCCCAGATCCGATCGAAGGCCGGACGGAGCTGCGGGCTGATGGCTTTCATGGTGGCATTCACCCTGCAGCGGTCGCCGAGTTTCAACATCGTTGTCAGATCGCCGTCAACGGCGCTGCTGGCCGCCGAAAGTGTTGCACCGGTGAAATCGTTCCAGAAATAAAACCGGGTCAACACAATGGACTCGTCATAGGGCGCGAGGACGACCGAACGTTTCATCATTTCTGCAATCGCAAGCGGCTCTTCGGAAATTGTCGACTGAACAGCGGCGAGACGAAGCCAAAAATTGCTGTTGGTCGGCATGCAGGAGAGCGCATATTGCAGATAGCGGCGGGCATTCGAGGCCGCGGCGACCCAGGCGTCGTAGTTGATATTGACGTTCTGCCGATCGAGCTGCGCCAGAACCAGCGTGACGCCGGCAGCGACAATGTCCGATCGGCAATAATGTCCGTCAACCACGTCGATGGCGCGCGCCGCATATCTAGCCGCGATGTCATTCGTGACAGTGTCGCCGCGCTCGATCCTTTCCGCAACGATCGAGATGCTGGCCGTTCTTATCGACGCATAGAGTTCTCGGCTGGCCAGCACCGCGAAGACCGCGGTGACGATAAGGAAAACGATCCTTGCAGGCGAAACCAGCAGACCGCCGCGCATCACTCGGTGTAGTATCGCGAATAGCGCTTATAGTAGTATTCGCTGGAGCCGAATGTCCGGTAAAGCTTCATCTGTGACGGATCGACCTTGGTCAATATCGCGCCGACGCATTTGGTATAGAGATCCGGCTCGGACAACAGGGTCGACTGAACCACCTTGCGCGAGGTCTTGCCCCACTCGATCACGAATACGACGGCATCGAGCTTCGGGTTAATGGCGCGCGCGTCGACCACAGGGGCGAGCGGCGGCAAGTCGACGATAATGTAATCGAAGCTCTGGCGCGCCATTTCAAGCAGCTGATCCATGCCGCGCGAGGCCAGCAGCTCCGAAGAGTGCGGAACGCGGTATCGCGCCACCGTCGGCAGGAATGCAAGCTTCGTTTTGGGATCGAGCAGGATGAGATCCTTGAGCGGGCGGTTATCGACGATTGCTTCAAGCAAGCCGGCTTCGGCATGGCGGCCGATCGCCCGGGTCGCTCCGGGATTTCGCATATCGCCGTCGATCAGCAGGCAACGTGCGCCCTGCATTGCCAAAAGCTTGGCAAAGTTGATGGCTGTCGTCGACTTGCCCTCGCCCGGCAGGCTCGACACGACGCCGATGACCTTGCACCGCTGATCCGCCGCGCTGATATCGATGGCGATCTTCGCGCTTCGAAGCGTCTCGGCGAATGCCGATAGCGGATGCTCCTCGACATAGGTCGTCGTCTTGCCGCCCCTGGCGATGCTGCGTGGATTGCCCGGATCGACAAGGGTCGGATCCTCGACGTTGTTCTCAATCAGCGGCATGACACCGAGAGACTCGACGTCGAGCATATCCTTGACATCGTCACCGGTGCGGAAGAAGCGATCGCGGAATTCGCGGAAAGCGCCGATGCCGCTGCCGAACGCACATCCCAGGAACATGGCAAAAGCAACAACGAGGCTTCTCTTCGGCGCGCTCGGCTTCGTCGGCGTCTCCGCGATCGTGATGATACGCGCGGCGGTAATCGGGAAGCTCTGCTGCTGGATCGCCTCCTGATAACGCGTCAGGAAGTTCTGATAGAGGTTCTTGTAGGTATCGCGCGTCCGCTCAAGCTCACGAAGCTGAACCTGGGTCTCGCCTGCCGTTGCGGCTACGCCCGTTGCCTGGTCAACGCTGTCGCGCAGCGATTTCTCGCGGGATTGCGCAACCTGCAGCTCGCTCTGATAGCTTTCGGCGATACGATTGAGTTCGTCGAACATCAGCCGTTCATATTCGGCCATTTCGGCACGCAGCCGCACCGCCTGGACGTGGTCCGGTCCAAGCCGTGCCTCGATTTCGGCCTCAAGCTTCGACGCTTCCAGATATTTCTTGCGAAGATCGTTCGAAATCGAGCTGTCGAGCACGTCGGTCACGATCGCATCGGTCTGCTTGGCCTGGATGATCGACTTGATGCGGGCATATTTCGCCTCGGCCTGCGCCGTCGCGGCCTGGGCAGTGATCAACTGGCTGTTGAGCTCGGAGAGCTGCTGTTCGCTGAGCAGCGTGCCGGATCCTGACTCGACAAGCCCATGCTCGCTGCGGAATTTCTGCACCGCGAGGTCGGTGTCCAGTGCCTGTTGCCGCAGCTCTTCTATACGCTCCTGCAGCCACTCGCCGGCTCGGCGTGTCGCCTCGTATTTGGAATTGAGCTTATCGACCATGTAAACGTCGGCAATGGCGGCGGCGATGTCTCGCGCCAAGTCCGGCGACTGCGAGGTGTAGCTGACATCGAGAACGTAGGATTTGCCCACGCGTTCGACGTCGATATTGCCCGCGACCGTTTCTGCGGCCGCTCTCCGTTGCGCTTGCGGGTCCGGTGCGACAGCCGCATCATCGGCAAACCAGGAACGAAAATTCACCAGAGACTTCAGCGTCGCGACAGAAAAGAGCGAGTTTTTCGGTGCGTTGAATACCGGGTTGTCGACCAGCTTCAGCTTGTCGACAACCGCATAGGCGATCGTATCGGACTTCAACAGCTCGACCTGGCTGAGAACCGTGCCTTCGTCATCGTCCAGTTGGCCGAAAGCGGCGAGCTGATTGATGACCTGATTGTCGCTGCGGTCGATCAACACGCTCGTGTCGGAGGTATAAACCGGCACAGCTGTCAGGACATAAACGATGCCGAGAATGGCAAAGGCGAAAGCACAAGCCGCAACGATCCGCCATTGCCGGCGAGCAATGGCAATCAGCTTGTCGAAATCGATGAAATCAGCTTCGTTTCCCGTATCGCGGGAGGGGTCGATACGCGGCGTAAGTTTATCTGGCGACAGCAATTTCGATCTCCAACAAAGGCGTCAAGCGCTAAGATCTACAGGCAAATCCAGCTATTGTGTGACGGGCACGCTCTGACTCGTCGATTGCGTCGGGTCGGTTGACGACTGCCCCGCCCCGTTTGTGCTGACTATTGTTGTCGTGGTCGAAGACGAGTCATCGCTGGCGCCGGCATTCGAAGCCCGCAGCGTACCGGCGGTCGTCGCGGCGCCGTCGAAAGGCGTGCCGTCATCCGAACCCGGACCCGTCCGCCCAATTGACCCGTCATTGCCGATACCGGGTGCGGCAGCCGCGCTTGCACCGGCCGGGCCGAGCGCCGCAGTGCCGCCTTCGGCGAGAACCTTGGCAAAGGCGGCCAGCAACGGCGCCAGGTTGGGATCGGCACTAGCCGCTTCGGCCACAGCCTTTTCGATCGCCAGCTTGAATTGCGGGTCGGTCACCTGGCAGCTGTTTGCAGCCCGCCCGAGACCAGAGCCGATCGCCGCCATCTGCAGCGCGCTGGCCTTCTTGGCCTGCTCGATCACCGGCGACAGGGCGTCGTTGCTGCTGCCGACCAGCGCGCGAACACGTGACGACAGGACCAGAGGATCGGACATCTCGAGCAGAATGGCCGGATTGGCCGTAAAGCCGCTGACGTCGACGGGAGTGAGACTTGCCGGACCCAGGCAGGCCGCCGCGAACGCGCTTGAATTCATGCCGGCAAACATTGCAAGGGCAATCCCGCCATATGCAAGCTTACGATAAACACCAGACCTTGCCATATCAACGGTTTCCTTCATCAAATCCGCTAACAGAAACAGAGTGCGGCGTCGATCGCTTCGACCGACGCCGCCTATTTCAATCAATTGCCAAGATCTTGTACCGCGTTACGGGTATCTCGGGCATCGTCCGTCACTCCGGCAACAGAGGACGATACCGAGTTTACGATGTCAAGGAACTTGACCAATTCAACAGAGTCCGAATTGGAAATATAGATAATATCCTTGTCTTCCATCTTGAATTGCTGAGCGGCAAACAAGGTTGCCGGGTCACGCATGTTGGCGCGGACGATCACCGGAACCGTCTCACCCGCAAATCTTGTCGTATCCACATGCATCGCCGCAAGCGTCTTCTTAGCCACAAGGCGATAGAGCAGAACCTGAGCCGGATCCGCACGGTCGTCGCGCAGGCCGCCGGCCTTGGCGATCGCCTCTCCGAGGGTCAGGTCGGATTCTTCGAAATCGAAACGGCCGCTGACGCCGGCGGCGCCGAGTGCAAGATAAGTGCGGCGCTCATGATCGACCGAGACCGTATCATTCGGCGCCACATAGATATTCTCCGCCGGATTCTTCAGCAGCGTATTGTAGGCGACCGTTGCCGTCTTGCCGCGGCGCTGCAGCGTCACATTCGTTTCGATATTGTTGGTCGTCAAGCCGCCTGCGGCGGAAATGACATCGAGAACGCGCTCACCGGCCGGGCTGATCGTGATGCGCTGAGGATTGTTGACGTCACCGAGCACGGCCACCTGGCTGGAGCGGCTGGTCGTTGTCGTAATAACCACCTGCGGCTCGATCGCCCGGCTGGCCAGCCGATCTTCGACGTCCTGCTCCACAGTCTCCTTCAGGCGACCGGCGGCCGGAACGCGACCGGCATAGGGGATCGTGATCGTTCCGTTTCGATCGATGGTCTGCTCCGGCAGATTGATATAATTGCCGGGTCGGCTGCCGGCATCCGACGGAATGAACAACCCCCCGGACTGAGCTTCGAAGATGGCAACCTGGACGACGTCGCCATAACCAAGCGGAATTTCAGGTGCCCCGCCGCGACCACCGCCAAACCCTTTGAAGGAGGTCGGCTGCGGAGTGGTAAAATATGGCAGGACGTTCTTGCTGAGATCAACCAGGGCGTAGTCGATACCGACGCGACGCTCCTTCGTTGTGACTTTCACTGCCGCATCTCGATCAACGTCTTTGTGATCGGGACCGGATCTTGGCAAGGACGTGCAGCTTGCCAATATACTCGTTAGCGCTACAACAATGGCGACGCGTGTACTACCGATAGGAAAACAACCCATAGAATAACCTGTGTTGACGCCCCTGAAGCTACTGCCTCGCAATCTTACAAAATACAAGACAATCCCTGACCAATAATCACTGTAGGCGGATTAACAATCCTCTAACTGTGGCGGGCTGGCAACGCCAAGCCCTTCACCAAGCGAATACGCTGCAATCCGGCTTCTCTGTTGCCGGCAACGGCCTGAAGGCTGCCCCCGCTATAAAATCTCTTGCGTTTCAGAGTCAACAGCGCGTTACCCCCCAATCGGTATTTTCGAAAAACCTTCATGAAACCATCTGTTCAATCATCGACCATCGACCGGCCGCACATATTGCCGTTCCGCTTCGCTGCCATTGCGTCCAAGGCTGATGGCGACAACGGCGCTGAGGAAAGCGGCGAAAAATACTGCAAAGCCTGGTATTTGCAGCGAAAAATCAACCGCGGCATGAAGGGCGACCAATACCGTCGCCGCCAGACCAAGAAGAACATAATGTCTCAGGCGGCGCCTTTGAGCGAGCCCCCGCCAAAACACTCTGACAAGCACCGAGAAGGCAATGATCGCCGCGATCGGAAATATGATTCCGAGGCCCAGAAATCCTTCGAGATAGAAATTATGAGCGCGATCGAAGATCCCGAAAATGCCACAGGCCGGATCGCGATAGGCGGAAAATACGGTGCGGAAGGTGCCAAGACCCGTCCCCGTCACCCAATGATCCGAAATGGCACGCCAAATACCGGGCAGGATGCAGAAACGATCGTCATCCTCAAGACGCCGCTGTTGCGCGCGCAAAATCGCCTGGCCGGCAAACATGCTCAGCAACAGGACGACGAAAGTCATCGCCGAAAGAAGCTTCACTATCGACCGCCATCTTGGCGTTCGCCTCATATGGCGCCTGGAGCTGTTCCAGGAGATGACGAGCCATGGAAAATAGATGAGAGCGGCAACAAAGGTCGCGAATATCCCAGCGCGTGATCGGCTCAGCATCAGCGCGGTGAAACACGCGCACAACAGCAGAATGTAGATCCACACTCTCAAGAGAAGAACGTTTCGGCCCGGCTCGCCGGGCGGATGATTGGAATAGGAACGGGCAATGTCTCTGACCACGGTCATCATGAGCAGCGTGCCTACCCCGAGGAACGTCGCGGCGGTATTGCGGTTGACGAACACGGCCGTCAGGCTGTCGAGGTAGGCGTGTTTTTCGATGACGATCAGGACGTTGGGAAACATCGAAAATTGTATCAGACTGAAAACCGCAATCACGCCCGCCGTGAGCCCTAGGCTGGCCAGCACTTTCCGCGCCCGTTGATCGGTATCGCATAACACCAGTCCGGTCAGGAAAGTCACGAAAGGCAGAGCCACCCAGAGAATCGAGGCAAGCGTGTCGGCCGGCTCGACGGAGATCGCCGCGTATTGAACGCCCGCCAGTTCACGCGCAGCGCTCCAGGCGGGGTTTGCCAGCCAATTGGCTGGCAATTCGACTGTCTGGACGAACGTCCACCCCGTCAGCACGACCAGCAGAAACAGAGCCACGCTGAACACCCATCCGGCCTGCCTCGGCTCTCCAAACAGCAGCCCCGCAATTATGGCCAGAGCAAACATCCCGATCGCAGCAAAGGCGAAAGGAAACGGCGTGACGCTTCCGAACGGAATGAGCGTTAATACTACAAGACCAATGAAGGCAAAGAGGATTGTCTCCCGCAGGACCTGCCCGTTGATGAGGTTGGATAACATTTCGATTCGCTCACCAGCCGCGGCATTCGAGAGAGATACAACCAATACGGTTAATATACTCGTACTAACATAAGTTGCATATCAAACACTTGCGTGTTAAAGTGCGACAGAATTCCACATCGTTTAAAATTGTCGCGAAAGGCTTAAGCCAATCGAGACCGGCCCCGATTATGCTCCCTTCAAGCAGCAGAAACGGGACAGACGTTCTGCGCCCAATACTTGGCAGATCACTGATCCGCCATGCCATTGACTGAGAAAAAAGGCAAGCCTGATCTCAATCGGTTGCCCTGAACGGGGATTAAGAGATGAAGAAGACGTTCGTTACACTTCTGACACTGGCTTTTACAGCAACGAATGCCTGCTCTGCGTTCGCCGCCGGCCCCGCAGGCTTTGCCCGCGGCCTGACCAGCGGTTCGGCAGTGAGCTATATCTCTGAAAAAGGAACGATCATTCCGCCTTTCGCTCAGGTGCTGTTCTGCGCCCAGAACCCCGCCGAATGCCGCGACAACAATGGTTTGTCGGTCATCACGCTGACGGACAGGGAAATGCTGCAGTTGAAGGATGTCAACAACACCGTCAATCGTACGATGATCGGCAGAAACGACTCCCGCAACGAACTGAACGGCGATGTCTGGAAGGTGAATGTCCGCAGCGGCGACTGTGAGGATTTTGCGCTGACCAAGCGCAGTCGGCTGATGGCAATGGGCTGGTCGTCGCGCGCTTTGCGGATTGCAACGGCTTATACGCCCTCCGGCGAAGGACATGCGGTCCTCGTGGTCAGAACCGACAAGGGCGACCTGGTGCTCGACAACAGGAAAAGCAGCATCAAGAACTGGCGCGATACCGATCTGCGCTGGGACAAAATTCAATCGGATACCGACCCTTATGTCTGGTATCGCCTGTGAAAACCGGCGCGGCTGGGGCAATTCCGGCAAGGCCGTGACGAGCCTGAGCCGCCGCAACGCCCCCATCTAAATAATTAATTTCACCCGTCCCGGGGTTGAGGTCGAGCCAGCTCCGATGCCGGCTCGACTTGTCATATCCCCCACACAAACCTATGTTTTTGCTGTCGACAGGGCAGCTGACGCGGGTCGCTGTGCCCCGAGTTGGAATTCCGATATGGGCCACAAAGGCGATCTTCGATGTTGTCTTTTCGGCCAGATTAAGTATGACGGGGCCCATGCTGCGACGCAGCATGACGTTCTACTCTAATGATTTGAGGGAAATATGCGCATCACAATGATTGGATCAGGCTATGTCGGCCTCGTTTCAGGCGTTTGCTTTGCGGATTTCGGCCACGACGTCATCTGCGTCGACAAGGATCTGAGTAAGATCGAGGCCCTTCGCGAAGGCCGCATTCCGATTTACGAGCCAGGTCTCGATCAATTGGTCGCCGAAAACACCAGCACCGGCCGCCTGTCCTTTTCGACGGATGTCGGCGAAAGCGTTCGCGGCGCCGACGTCGTGTTCATCGCGGTCGGTACGCCCTCCCGGCGCGGCGACGGCCATGCCGATCTCTCCTATGTTTATGCGGCTGCACGCGAGATCGCAACCTACGTGGAAGGCTTCACCGTCGTCGTCACCAAGTCGACGGTGCCGGTTGGCACCGGGGATGAGGTTGAGCGCATCATCCGCGAAACCAATCCCACAGCCGATGTCGCTGTCGTTTCCAATCCCGAGTTTCTCCGCGAGGGCGCGGCGATCGAAGATTTCAAGCGTCCCGACCGCATCGTCGTCGGCCTGAACGACGACCGGGCGCGCGAAGCCATGACCGAAGTCTATCGGCCGCTTTATCTCAACCAGGCGCCGCTGGTCTTCACGTCCCGCCGCACCTCCGAACTGATCAAGTATGCTGCCAACGCCTTCCTGGCGATGAAGATCACCTTCATCAACGAGATCGCCGATCTCTGCGAGCGGGTTGATGCGAATGTCCAGGACGTTTCGCGCGGCATCGGTCTCGACGGCCGTATCGGCGGCAAGTTCCTGCACGCCGGCCCCGGTTACGGCGGCTCGTGCTTCCCCAAGGATACGCTGGCCCTCGCCAAGACCGCCCAGGATTTCGACGCACCGGTCCGTCTTATCGAAACGACGATCTCGATCAACGACAACCGCAAGCGGGCGATGGGACGCAAGGTGATTTCGGCGGTCGGCGGCGACATTCGCGGCAAGAAGATCGCGATTCTCGGCCTGACCTTCAAGCCGAACACCGACGACATGCGCGACAGCCCGGCCATAGCCATCATCCAGACCCTGCAGGACAATGGAGCCCAGGTGGTCGGCTACGATCCCGAAGGCATGGAGAACGCCCGCAAGGTCATCGAGAATATCGAATATGCGAGCGGTCCCTATGAAGCAGCCGCTGGCGCGGACGCGCTGGTCATCGTCACCGAATGGAACCAGTTCCGTGCACTCGATTTCAATCGCCTGAAGCAGTCGATGCGGGCTCCGGTCCTGGTCGACCTGCGCAATATCTACCGCAGCGACGAAATCCGCAAACACGGCTTTACCTATACCGGTATCGGCACCAATCTCTTCCAGGAAACGACCAACTCCTGATAAAGTCTACTGAGGTGCAACATCCTGACGCCGCGGAATTTAAATCCCGCGGCGTTTTTTAATGCATGCCGTGCGGAGGCTTGCCGTAGCTCCGAACGACATGGGTGAAAAAGCAGCAACAGCGCGTCGTCAAACACCGCAAGCACGTATCGCACGACACCATGCTCTCATGTCTACAGGATTCCGACGCGCGTCCCTTTGATCGTTAGCACGGTCAGGCGGCCCGTTGCCGAAACCGCGGTATCGATACCGATACGTTGCGGACCGAAGGTCGGGATTCGCGCCGGGGTGTGCCCATGAATCACAAGGACAGGAAGCTGCGGTCCTTCGTCCAGAAAGGGCTGGCGGATCCACATAAGGTCGCTGTCCTTCTGTTTCTTGAGATCGATGCCGGGTCTGATGCCCGCATGGACAAAGACGACCCTTCCCATCCGCAGCATGATCGGCAGCGATTCCAGGAATTGGATATGCCGCTCCGGTATCATGTTGTGGATGACGCGGGCGATCATATCGCTTCCAGCCGCCGATTGCAGCAGATGCTCGATGTCGATGCCGTATGAATTCAGCGTCTCCGTCCCGGCAAAACCAAGCCATTCAAGAATGCGCGTCGGTTTGCGATAGAGCTTCACCAGCTCGGCATCGTGATTGCCACACAGAGCGAGACGCTGAAATCCCGGCGGCGGCGGCTTGCTCAGGAACTCCAGCACTGCGCTCGAATCCGGTCCGCGATCGACATAATCGCCGAGCAGGAGAATGAGTTTCGGTCCCTGAATGCGCTCGGCATCCGCTTCGATGCGGCGATGCGCATCGACGAGCTCGCTATAACATCCGTGGACGTCGCTCATCGCATAGACCGCGGCGAAATCGCCCTCGGCAAATGTCAGCCGAGCGCGCTTCTGATGGCTGCCAGTCAATATCGGTATCTGTTGTCGCCACGGGACGAGATAGTTGAACATGTAACCCATTTGTGAGACCCGGCCGCGTGACGGGCTGTCGGAACTGATCCAGTTCTCACCCATCGCGCAACGGCACGAAGCTTAGTGTTCATAAGAAGTTGGCCTGATCACGACCGCGTCGACATTGTAGCCTGAACCTATTGCCACATTCAAAACGACGAACCTATCGCCATCGTGCTGAACCGCCCACGCCAGCTTCGCACGGCTGGGCGCGGCCGGAAACCGTTCATCCTTGTCGCACCCGCTCGAAAGCGCAAGCGTCTCCTGGATGTTCACCATCTGGGCGCCAAGCGCTCGAACGATTTTCGCGCCGCGATGGACCGACGAGAATGTAAGGAATCGCATCTGCCGATCGGCTGCCGGCGGCACGTGGTTAGGCGTCCCCAGGCCGCTTGCCGGGCATGGCAGAATGGCTGCCGCGAACAACAGCGCTTCGTATTGATCCATAATCAAGAAGATGTTTCGATTAATATTTCTCAGTGATTTAATATATGTCAGTTAACGCTTGGTTAATCTTGTCCTTATCTATCCTATCCTGCAAAATTTAGCTGCATCGCTCAATATTTCTGCGCTTGGAAGAACTGGGGGACTGTCAATTTTCCACAGGCAAGGTCTTCGAAAAAGCTGTATAAATCAACCAAAACGAGAGCCTCCCGGAAAAAATGAACGTTAAAGCAGATCATGCTTGACGACCTTGCGACACAGCATAAAGATGGCGCGTTGCGAGCGCGAATAACATTCTTGATCAAGAATCTCAGGTCCAAAACTGCGGGGTGCAAAGTGGAAACTGCGGTTGATTCGAAACTTATCGAGGCGATTACCTACGACGAAGACAGCCGGCATCTACGGGTCTATCTGACCAACGGTCAGAGGCGAGAATATGAAGGCGTTCCCAAAGGTGTCGTCGTCGGCTTGACGATGGCGGAGTCACCGGGGAATTTTTATATGAAGGCAATCAGGGGCAAATATCCTCCTCGTCCCTAGAACATGGACGATTTAGGCCCAGTCGGCCTAAATCTGAATCCTGTTCTAAATTGAAGAGTAAGAGCATGATGTCGTGGGAAAACCGCTCACACTTTTTGGCATTATGCTCCAGCATCGCCCCGAAAATCGGAAGCGCATTTCGGAGGGCACGCTGCGGGCATTGAAAGTGCTGCAGCGTCCTTTCCGCGAATCCCAAAGAGATAGAGCACTTTTGGTGGCATCTCGATTGGCGATGCCAAATCGTCGTTTGAGCGATGCGGGACCGGTTTTCGCCGGCCCCGCAATTCGGCTGTCTCCGATTAACGGCGCAATCGATCAATAACCGCTGAAGAGATCGCGAACTGCATCGATCTCGAGCGGCGCGATCTCATGGCCACCGGGATGCCAGACCGTGCCGATCTCGGCGCCGCGGCCTTTGAGGTGTTGCGACAATGCTTCGGTTAAGGCCACCGGAGCGATCGGATCCCGCCGCCCGGCCGTCACCAGCACCTTCCTTCCCGCCAATGTCGAGCTGGCTTCCGGTTGAAACGGAATGAGTGGGTGCATCAGAACCGCCAGGTCGAAGATACCCTTCTCGATCAGCACATTGGCAAGAATATTGGCACCATTCGAAAAGCCCAGGCCGAGAATTCGGGAAGACTGATGCTCGTCAGCGGCT
This sequence comes from Rhizobium phaseoli, assembly GCF_003985125.1. GTDB lineage: Bacteria > Pseudomonadota > Alphaproteobacteria > Rhizobiales > Rhizobiaceae > Rhizobium > Rhizobium phaseoli. Next base: position 28,980 of record NZ_ML133585.1, on the reverse strand, counting down.
GCCTTGACATAGGCCGCCATCTTCTCCGTCGCCCGTGAAAGGTCGGCCATGTCGTAGACCCCCTCACCGCTGCGCCGGAAGAACCGCGCAGCGCCATGTTCGGAAACATCGCCGCGCGGAGCAAGAACCGTTGCTTCCGGCAGCAGCTGGCGGCCGAAATCAAAGAGCTGGTTTTCGTCGCCGCCGGTGCCGTGCAACACGATCAGAATTGGTTTGCCAGGTGCGCCGGCATGCAGCCGGTGCACATATCCAGTTTCGGTCATGCCCCTCTCCTTACGCCTCGAGCGGCTGCAGATGCTGCTCGAGCAGCGCCCGAAGATGGGCGTGCTGCTGCGGCAGCTTCAAGGCCTCACCGAGATGGGCCGTATCCTCGTCGCGGTTGAAGCCGGGTTCATTGGTCGCGACCTCGAACAGAACGCCACCTGGCGTACGGAAATAGATCGCCCAGAAATAATCTCGGTCGATCACCGGTGTCACCTGATAGCCGGTGTCCATCAGCGCCTTGCGCACTTCGAGCTGCTTTTCACGGTTTTCAACCGCAAACGCGACATGGTGGACAGAGCCGGCGCCGGGAAGCGCGCGGGCAATGCTCGGCATGGTCTCAAGGTCGATGAGATGCGCGCCGTTGCCGTCAGGCTTGATCAGCCGTTTGACCCCATCCTTTTCCTCGGCGACTTCATAGCCCATGAACTTCAGCAGTTCGGCCGTAGCGCCCTCATCCCTCAGCCGCATCGCGACGGAGTGGAAGCCGCGAATGGCATGATCCTCGCTGATGCCGCCATGCGTCCACGGCTGGCGGCCATCGTCCTTGACTTCGACGAGCGCGAAGCCGTCACCGTCGGGACCGGCGAAGTTCAGGCGCTTTTCGCCGAAGCTTTCATCGCTCTTCAAGCCGCCGACGCCGAGTGCGGCAAAGCGATCGTTCCAGAAGCCGAGCGAGCCTTGCGGAACGGAAAACACCGTCGTACCGACCTCGCCGGTGCCAGGCCGGCCCTGCGCCATCTTCGGAAACGGGAAATAGGTCATGATCGTGCCTGGCGCACCCGTCTCGTCACCATAATAGAGATGATAGACATCCGGGGCGTCGAAATTCACAGTCTTCTTGACCCGGCGAAGGCCAAGCGCATGGGTAAAGAACCGATTGTTGGTGCGGGCGTCCTCCGCCATCGACGTGACGTGGTGCAGACCCTTGATCTGATCGAGCATGTGAGACCCCTTTCTCGCCCGCCGCTTGCGGGCTTTCGATGGATCATAAATGCGCTCGGTTAGGCCTTCGGAATAGACGTTGAGACCAAAACGCATTGTCTCCTTTTTGTGAACGCTGATCCACTTGCGTTCAATTTAAGAGCCGTGAGGATCGACCGGCAACTGCCAGTCGATCGGCGTCCGCCCGCGGGACTGCAGGAAGGCATTCGCCTTGGAAAAATGCTTGCAGCCAAAAAAACCATTATGGGCTGAAAGCGGCGACGGATGCGGCGCTTTGAGCACCATATGCCGCGCCGTATCGACAAAAGCGGCCTTGCGTTGGGCATAAGAACCCCAGAGCATGAAGACGGCGGATTCGCATTCGTCGTTGACCTTGCGAATGACGGCATCGGTGAAGCGTTCCCAACCCTTGCCCTGATGGGCCGCCGCCTGCCCTTCCTCGACTGTCAGCACGCTGTTCAGCAGCAGCACGCCCTGCCGCGCCCAATGCTCGAGAAAACCGTGACGCGCCGGCACTATACCAAGATCGGCCTCCATCTCCTTGTAGATATTGACGAGCGAGGGCGGTATGCGCACGCCGGGCCGGACGCTGAAACATAATCCATGCGCCTGCCCTAGCCCATGATAGGGATCCTGGCCGAGGATCACGGCCTTGACGTTGGCAATCGGTGTCAGGTCAAGAGCACGGAAATATTCGCTGCCTTTGGGAAATATCCGTTTTCCCACCTGCTTCTGCGCGACCAGGAAGGATTTGAGCTGCTGCATGTAGGGACTTGAGAACTCCCCCTCGAGGGCGGACTTCCAGCTCTCCTCGAGACTGACGGATGTATCGCTCATCGGCAAACCCTCGATATAGGACAAAACAATGGATATATACGGTTCTAACAAAATGGCCTGATGCCGCAATGGCTGTCGGTCTCGCGGCGGCCCCTCGAAACCTGGCGAGTGGGCGCAACCTTGTTGGTGGCTTCACCTTCCGTGTTTAACTATAAGCCTGCTTCGGTATTTACGCCGGCTGGCGGGCTGAGTAGAACTTTGGTCATGACAATCGGAGCTTGTCTTCACATGAAATTTGGCACGAGCGGCCTTCGTGGACTTTCCGTCGACCTCAAGGGACGCGCCTCCGCCCTCTACGCCACCGCGTTCGGCAAATATCTGCTGGAGACCGGCAAAGCACGGGCCGGCGACGTCATTCTGATCGGACGCGACTTTCGCGATTCAAGCCCTGAAATCTCGGCGAACTGTGCCGGTGCGCTGACGGCACTCGGCTTCCGTGTCTTCGACTGCGGCAATGTGCCGACGCCGGCGCTGGCCCTTTATGGCCTCGAAAGCAAGGCCGCCTGCCTGATGGTCACGGGCTCGCATATCCCGGCAGACCGCAACGGCATCAAATTCTATCGCCCGGATGGCGAGATCGACAAATCGGACGAGGCGGCGATCACCGCACAGGCAGCCGAGATCGAACGAAACGGCCAAGCGCTGATCGAGGCGCCGCCGGCCAAGATCGAAGACCATGAGGCAATCTGCCGGCAGCTGTTTTTCGAACGCAATACGGCCCTGCTTCCGCAAGGCGCGCTGTCCGGGCTGAAGATCGGCGTCTACCAGCACAGCACGGTCGCTCGCGATTTCCTGATCGACGTCCTCGCCCACTACGGTGCCGAGCTCATCGCCCTCGGCCGTTCGGAAAGTTTCATCCCGGTCGACACCGAAGCCGTTTCCGATGAGACGATCGCGCTGATGAGGCGCTGGGTCGTCGAGCACAACCTCGATGCAATCGTTTCGACCGACGGCGACGGCGACCGCCCTCTGGTCGCGGATGAAACCGGCACACCCTTGCGCGGCGACCTTCTCGGCCTTGTCGCCGCCAACTTCCTGCAGGCCCGCACGGTGGTGACGCCGGTGACCTCCAATTCCGGCATCGAGGCAGCCGGCACTTTCGCCGTCAGGCGCACGCGTGTCGGTTCGCCCTTCGTCATTTCGGGCATGGATGAGGCAGTGGCAGCCGGCGAGGATAACGTTATGGGCTTTGAAGCCAATGGCGGCTTGCTGACGGCAACCACCTTCGATGTCAATGGCCGGAACCTGCGCGCCCTGCCGACGCGTGATTGTTGTATTCCGATGCTGGCAGTCCTGTCGGTCGCGGCCGCTCGCAGGCAACCGCTTTCTGCGGTTGCCGCCTCTTATAAGCTGCCCTTTGCCGCCGCCGATCGTCTGGAGAATTTCCCGGTCGAGACGAGCGCGGCATTGATGGAACATCTGCGCGCCGCGGATGAAAATCTTGCCTCCTTCCTGCAGCCGATCGGCACGGTAGCGACAAAATCCGATATCGATGGGCTGCGGGTGACACTGACCGATGGCCGGATCATCCATTTCCGCCCATCCGGCAATGCTCCGGAAATGCGCTGCTACGTGGAAGCAGCGAGCGAATCCGCAGCCCGCGACCTGCTGCACAGCGGGCTCGACAGAATAAGAGGCTGGGCAGCCGGCCGCTAACATGCAACGAATAAGCCGTTTATTTCAAGGAACCCGCCTATGACGCAGAAAATCGTTCCCGTGATCATGGCCGGCGGCAAAGGCACGCGGCTCTGGCCGCTTTCCCGTGCCACCGCGCCGAAACAATTCATCCAGTTCGTGGGCGACAAGACGCTGTTTCAGGACACGCTCGAACGCGTTTCCGATCCCGAGCTCTATGAAGCCCCGATCATCGTCACAAATGAAGAGTTCCGCTTTCTGGTTGCCGAGCAGGCGCGCGAGCTCGCCCGTCCGCTTGCCGCCGTTCTGCTCGAACCGGTCGCCCGTAATACTGCCGCGGCGGTCGCTGCCGCAGCGACGCTGGCTGCCGACCTTTTCGGCAAGAATGCCATCATCCAGATGCTCGCTTCGGATCACGAGATTCTCGCCGATAAGAGCTATTTCGACTGTATCCGCATTGCCCGCGAGGCGGCTGTCGACGGCAGGCTTGTCACCTTCGGGATCAACCCGACCGAACCGGCGACGGGCTACGGCTATATCGAGATCGGCGACGCGCTGGAGAACGGCGCCCACAAGGTGAGCCGCTTCGTCGAGAAACCGGCGCTGGAAGAAGCCCAGCGGATGCTCGCCGACGGCGGCTTCTACTGGAATTCGGGCATCTTCATGTTCCCGGTAACGGAACTTCTTGCCGAACTGCAGGAATATGCGCCGGAGGTGCTCAAAGCCGCGAGCAAGGCCGTTTCCAAGGCAAGCCGCGACCTCGATTTCACCCGCCTCGATGCCGATCATTTCGCCAAGAGCCCGGATATCTCGATCGACTATGCGATCATGGAAAAGACCGCGAAGGCCGCCGTCGTCCCCTCGCCGTTCCGCTGGTCTGACATGGGCAGCTGGGATGCCGTCTGGAAATCAGGAAAACGCGACGACAACGGCAATGTCGCTGCCGCGAACACGACCGTAGTCAACACCCGCAATTCGCTGGTCATGACCCATGGCGTGCATCTTGCCGTCCAGGGCATGGAGGATGTCGCCGTTATCGCCAGCGAGGACGCGGTCTACGTCGGCCCGCTCAAGGACAGCCAGAACGTCGGACAATTGGTCAAGATGCTGGCCTCCTCGTCGGCGACGGCGAAGTTCACCGAAACGCATCCGACGTCCTACCGCCCCTGGGGCGGCTATACCTCGATCTTCAACGGCGATCGCTTCCAGGTGAAGCGCATCTTCGTCACGCCGGGCAAGAAGCTTTCGCTGCAAAAACACCACCACCGCTCCGAACACTGGGTCGTCGTCAAGGGAACGGCCGAAGTGACGGTTGGTGAGAATGTGCGCATGCTGCGCGAGAACGAAAGTGTCTACATCCCGCTCGGCGAAGTCCATCGTCTCGCCAACCCCGGCAAGATCGTCCTCGAACTGATCGAGGTACAGACGGGCTCCTATCTTGGCGAGGACGACATCATCCGCATTGTCGACGAGTTCGGAAGAACATAAGGCTGGCCTGGAACAGCTGGCGGCCCAAGGCAACGCGCCGCCAATTCCGTCCCGATCAGCATTGCTGTTGAATTTCCTCTCGGGGTTCTCGTAGAATGAGGGCGCCGACAGACATGACCGGAGTTATCCCCTGATGCGTATCCTGCCCGCCCTCGTCGGATTTCTTTCACTGATGCTGCCGGCCATGGCGTTCTCCCAGACGGCGAATATGCGCGCTGCAAGCGAGACGGAAATTCGTCAGCACCTGCCTGGCACGTCGGAGCTGAAAGAAAGCAGCAACGGCTACGAATATCGCGAGGGCAACAAGAATGGCTACAAGATAGACAACGGCCAGGTCTGCGTTCTGTTTCCCAACAAGTCGAAGGACTGCGTCAGCGTGAAGACCGACGGCAAGACCTTCCAGATGATCGACCGGAAAGGCGGCCGGACGAGATTCTGACTGCCGCCGGCGTCACCTCGCCGGTGAGGTTTCCTGGTCGAGAACGAATTCGGCGATCAGTCCGGAATGGTTCGAGCCGAGATTGTCATCGAGACGTTTGAGTGAGATCAGGCGAAGCGGCGCGCGCGCGAATATGTGGTCGATGGCGATCCCGAAGGCGCCGGCAGCGATCGGCCATGTCGCCGGTTCCGGTGCAAGCGTCTGGAGTTTCTGGCCGCGCAGAAGACCCTGGATGCTGGGCGCGATCGCCGACGAATTGAAGTCGCCGGACAGCACCAGAGGGCCGGAAATCGTACCGAGGGCCTTGCCGAGGTCATCGAGTTCGCCCATCTGGTAGTCGTCGTAATAGGGTTTCGACAGATGCGCCGACGCGATATTGATGGCCTGGCCGCCGAAGTCGACACTTGATACGACCAGCCTGTCTTTCCTGAGACTGCCGATGCTTGCCACCTGCCGCATCACGAACGGCCGTTTGGACAGGACCAGCGTATCACAGCTATCTTTGCCGTTGTCGCAGCCGATATGGTAGGGATAGGCCTTGAACAATCGCTGCAGATGAAATGTCAGCGGCTTGGCTTCAAGCAAATTGACGACATCGGCGTTCGAAGCGATCACCATGTCGGCAAGGGCCGTCGAGTTTTTCCAGTTGTCGATGGCGATGTTAAACGACATCAGACGGAAAAGCGGCGCGGCACCCGTCCGCTGCTCATCCTGTGCAAATTCGCGCAGCATGACGAAACCGTGAGCAGTGAGAAAAAGCGAGGCGAGCAGAAGAACCAGGCCGTAGATCTGCCTTTTGACTGCCAGAATGACGAGACTGGCGGCAACAAAAATGATCCCGACATGAATCTGAAAGCTGTAGACAAAGGACAACAGCCAAAAGTTCGTGACATAGCGCAGCGACACAATCGCAACGGCAAGGGTCAGAAATGCGCAGAGAATCCAATAGATTATATCTCGCATCGATCCTGATTCCGCTTGCCGAAGTCTGGGCGGGCATAACATGCCGTCCGCTATGTTGCAATGCAGCATGGCGATCGGCCCTCGTCTTGGCAGATGAGCAGTATCGATGGCATCCGCCAAGCAGAACGCGCCGACGCCCGTAAAACCCGCAGGTAGGCTGCAGTCTTCTCCCTCAAACGCCTATCGACTCAGCCTCTTCTTATCTTGTAAGGGGGGCGCACGTGATACGGAATCGGCTCTACGCCGTCGGCAGGGGCCAAGAAAAGGTGGGAATGCGCTACTTCATTACAGGGACGGCCGGTTTCATCGGTTTTCATCTGGCCAGGCGCCTGCTGCAGGAGGGGCATGAGGTAACGGGCTTCGACGGCCTCACGCCCTATTACAACGTCAAGCTCAAGGAGATGCGCCATGCGGCCCTCTCCCAGTTTCCGGCCTTCAAACCGGTCATATCAATGCTCGAGGACCGGCCGGCGCTGGAGGCGGCTGTCCTCGCGGCCAAGCCCGACATCCTGATCCACCTCGCCGCCCAGGCCGGCGTCCGCTACAGCCTGGAAAATCCCGAAGCCTACATCCATTCGAACGTCGAAGGCTCGTGGAACATCATGGAAATCGCCCGGCGGGTCGAAGTCCGCCATCTGATGCTGGCCTCGACATCATCGATCTATGGCGCCAACGCCACCGTCCCCTTCCGCGAGACCGATCGCGCCGACGAGCCGCTGACCATTTACGCCGCGACGAAGAAATCGATGGAACTGATGGCGCACAGCTATGCCCATCTTCACAAGATTCCGACCACGGCCTTCCGCTTCTTCACCGTCTATGGTCCATGGGGCCGGCCCGATATGGCGCTGTTCAAATTCGCCAAGAACATGCTGGAGGGCCAGCCGATCGAGATCTACGGCGAAGGCAATATGAGCCGCGATTTCACCTATATCGATGATCTCGTCGAAGCGATCGTCAGATTGTCGGCAATTGCGCCCGGCGAGGAAAATCGCCTCGACGACGCAGCGGTCGAAACGCTTTCGCGTCAGGCGCCCTTCCGTGTCGTCAATATCGGCGGCGGCCAGCCGGTCAGCCTGATGGATTTCGTCGAGACGGTGGAAAAGACACTCGGGCGGCCTGCAATTCGGCTGATGCTGGCGATGCAGAAGGGCGACGTGCCGCGCACGTTCGCAGCCCCCGACCTGCTCGTCGCGCTAACCGGATACAAGCCGGATACGACCTTGGACGTCGGTGTCAAAGCGTTCGTCGACTGGTATCTCGACGCGCGCGGCGAACTGGACCGCTGACCGCAGGTCGATCTGAAGTCGCGATAGGCTTCAACGGAGAAGCGCAGCCGCCTGCACCGCCTCGACGGTCGTCGAGAACATATAGTCGACGACGTCGGTCAGGTTCTGTGCATAGGTCCTAAGCTGGTAGCCTTCGGCTTCGACCGCTGCCGGACTGCGCAGAACGAAGGGAACACCCGGCCGTACGAACCCGGCGCGTGTCGTCAGCGGAACCTCGGGCGAATGGCCGATGGCAGAGGTGTACATCAGGTCGCGTGCAAGGCTGGCGGGGCCGATGGCAAAGGCTGGCCCGGCGGCGGCAGTGACGGTCAAAGTCAAGGCGATGGCGGCAAGTGTTCTGTGCATGTCTGGTCCCCATTGGCGGATCGGCGGGCTTTCTCCGCTCGGCTCCAAACGATCGACGCCTCTGTCCACGCCTCGGTCGCTTTCATGAGACCACTCTACACGCCAGGATTTGCAGGGTTTTTAAGCGGACTAGTCAAATTTTACGAAATTTGACTTTCTCCGGCTTTCTCGGATTTGAGGACCGAGAAGCGCCCGGGGCACATGGCAAATGCCTCCGCCGGCCGCTACGCCTCGACCGAGCGCGCAATGCCAATTGATGTGGACACTGGCCCGCAGTCTAGAGAATGCGATCCAGCTTCTTGTTGATGTGCAAATTGGGCATCAATCCCGCACTCTGGGCAGCATGATAGGATTCTCGCGCCGCATCGAACGAGATCGACCACATAATGGCGCTCAGCAGGAGCGCGATAATATAGATCTGAATACGCATCGAACCGGCGATACGGACAGAGCAAGGCGGTTTTGTGTCAAAACATGGCCGGTCAAGCAACGGAAAGCCGTGGCCGCCTGTTTTGCAACCGGCCGACGCCAGACATATCAGCATCGTGAAAATTAGCGATAGTACGCTTCCCTGTTGGCAGCCAGACAGGCTTGGTTTCCCTTCTCACCCCGAGAACCCTGAGAGGTCCGTCCCCGCGCCTCTTTGCCTTTGCTTATCCCCGAATATGGAAATCGATCGAGATCGGCCCGTCACAGGACCGCGACGTTACGGCCTGCATGCCAAAAATAATCAATCGATTGACTTATTTTCTGTTCCATGTTACACGATCTTCATGAGCAAGGAAAAGGCCAATCTACCACCAGCCTCGGCACGCGCCGATGTCGCGCGCCAGAAGATGCTTTCCGCCGCCCTCGACGTCTTTGGCCGCTATGGCTTCGACGGCGCATCGACCCGTCAGCTGACCGAGGCGGCCGGCGTCAACCTGCAAGCTATCCCCTATTATTTCGGCAGCAAGGAAGGCCTCTACATCGCCACCGCCGAATATCTGATGGCCCGCATCGACACCCATGTCGGCGACATGAGGGCGCGCATCGGCGCGCATCTGCTGGCCCTGGATGCCGCAGGCAAGGCGCTTGGCGAAGCCGAGGCCCGGCGCTTTCTGACGGACGTTCTCCAGACCATGGTGACGCTTTTCGTCGGCAAGGAATCCGAATCCTGGGCACGCTTTCTGATCCGCGAGCAGATGGAGCCGACAGAAGCCTTCACGAGGGTCTACCAAGGCATCATGCGGCCGATGATCGAGATCGGCCGGCGGCTGATCGCCGCCATCCTTGGAGAGGACCCCGGTTCGGAACATGTGCGCCTGCGCACCTTCAGCCTTCTCGGCAGCATCCTCGTCTTTCGCGTCACTCATGCTGCCGTGCTTGCCCAGATGGAATGGGAGGTGGTCGGCCCGGAGCAGGTGCAAATCTTGCGCGGGCTTGCCGCCGAGCTGGTCGACGTCATCGGCCAGTCGAAAGGAGGTGCGGCATGAAGCGCATTCTTCCGCTGGCCATCATTTTCCTCATCGCAGCAGGCGCCGCCGCCTGGTGGTACGGCCTGCCGGAAAAGTTCGGCTGGCTCCCCGAGACCCGCCGTGAATTCGTGCTCTACGGCAATGTCGACATCCGCCAGGTATCGCTCGGCTTCCGTGTCAGCGGACGTCTCTCCGAACTCCGCGTCGACGAGGGCGACGTCGTCAAAAGCGGGGCGGTCCTGGCGAAGCTCGACGCCACCCCCAATGAACTTGCCGTCCGGTCGGCCGACGCCAATGCGGCCGCACTTCGGGCCACGCTCGACAAGCTGAAGGCAGGCCCGCGGCCGACCGAGATTGCCCAGGCGCGCGCCGCCTATGATGAAAGCCTCGCCGATCTGCAGAATGCCAACCTCGCCTATGACCGCGCCCGCCAGCTTCGCCCGCAGGGCACCATTTCCGAGGCGAGCCTCGATCAGGCGACCGCCGCAAAGGCGATGGCCGCCGCCCGCTCACAGTCGGCCAGGGAAGCGCTGAAGCTGTTGCAGGAAGGCTCGCGCAACGAGGATATCGCCGCCGCCGACGCGCAGCTGAAGGCAGCCGAGGCGACACTGGCCTCGGCCCACACCTCGCTTGCCGATACCGAGCTTCACGCCCCGAACGACGGCGTCATCCTCTCGCGTGTGCGGGAAAATGGCGCGATCGTCTCACCGGCCGATACCGTCTTCGTCCTCTCCCTGACCGAGCCGGTCTGGGTGCGCAGCTACGTCGCCGAGCCCGATCTCGGCCGCCTCCATCCCGGCATGAAGGTTTCCGTTGCCTCCGATACGGCGCCCGACAAACCTTATGAGGGCACGATCGGCTTCATCTCGCCGGTCGCCGAGTTCACCCCGAAATCGGTGGAGACGCCGGAACTCAGGACCGATCTCGTCTACCGCCTGAGGATCGTCATCGACAAGCCCGGCCCGGATCTGCGCCAGGGCATGCCGGTCACCGTCCGCCTTTCCACGCCTGCGGCAGGCGGGCGATGACCGCCCCCCAGACAGGTTGGGACGACAAGCCGCTCGTCCGGATCGACGCCGTCACCAAATGCTTCGGCGACGCTCCCCCTGCGCTCGATGCTGTTTCCGGCACAATCGCCGGCGGCGCGATCACTGGCCTGGTCGGCCCTGACGGCGCCGGCAAGACGACGCTAATCCGCCTGATGACAGGCCTGATGCTGTCGGATGCGGGCACGGTGGAGGTTCTCGGCTTCGATACCAGGAAGAATGCCGCCGGCATCCAGGCGGCGATCGGCTACATGCCGCAGCGCTTCGGCCTCTATGAAGACCTCTCGGTGCAGGAGAATCTCGATCTCTATGCCGATTTGCGCGGCCTGCCGAAGAGCGAGCGGGCGGGCGCCTTCGACGAGTTGCTAACCTTCACCGACCTCAAACGCTTCACCGGCCGGCTGGCCGGCAAACTCTCCGGCGGCATGAAGCAGAAGCTCGGCCTTGCCTGCGCGCTTCTGAAAAAGCCGCGCCTGCTGCTGCTCGACGAGCCGGGCGTCGGCGTCGACCCGATCTCGCGCCGCGACCTCTGGAAAATGGTCGAGAACCTGACGAAAGAAGGCATCGGCGTTCTCTGGTCGACCGCTTATCTGGACGAAGCGGAAGCCTGCGACCATGTGCTGCTCTTGAACCAGGGAAAGCTGCTCTTCTCGGGAAAACCGATGGAGATGACCGAACGCGTCGACAACCGGGTCTTCAGGGTCTCGGGCGTCACGGGACGCCGGCGGCAGGTGCTTGCCGAATTGCTGCAGGCCGATGGCGTCGTCGACGGCGTGATCCAGGGCGAGGCGATCCGCCTGGTGGCGGCCAAGGACAAGAAGCCCGATATCGACAAGGCCGGCGACGGCGCATCGCTTGCCCCTGCCCCGCCCCGCTTCGAAGATGCTTTCGTCGATATGCTGGGCGGCGGCCCCGGCGGTCGCTCCCGGCTCGCCGAGGCGCAAGCGCCGCTCACGGCCGAGGGCGACCGGCCGGTGATCGAGGCCAGGGGTCTGACCAAGCGCTTCGGCGATTTCACCGCCGCCGACGATATCAGCTTCGATATCCGCCGCGGCGAGATCTTCGGCCTGCTCGGCCCGAACGGTGCCGGCAAATCCACCACCTTCAAAATGCTCTGCGGCCTGTTGAAGCCGACTGGCGGCGAAGGCCGCGTCGCCGGTTTCGATCTTCGTCGCGATGCCGGAAAAGCCCGCAACCAGCTCGGCTACATGGCGCAGAAATTCTCGCTCTATAGCGATCTGACGGTCACGCAGAACCTCGAATTCTTCGCCGGCGTCTATGGCCTTCGCGGGTCGCGCAAGCGCGAACGCATCCAACTGATGGCCGATATCTTCGATTTCGACCGCCACGCTCGCGAGCCCGCCAAGGACCTGCCGCTCGGCCTCAAGCAGCGCCTGGCGCTCGCCTGCGCCGTCATGCACGAGCCGCGCGCCCTCTTCCTGGACGAACCGACCTCCGGCGTCGATCCGATCACCCGGCGCGAGTTCTGGACGCACATCAACGGATTGGTGGAAAAGGGCGTTACCGTGCTCGTCACCACCCATTTCATGGACGAGGCGGAATATTGCGACCGCATTTCGCTGATCTACCGCGGCCGCTCGATCGCACTCGGCTCCCCCGATGAATTGAAGGCCCGCGTCGCGACCAAGGAGCAGCCGGACCCGACGATGGAAGACGCCTTCATTGCGCTCGTCCAGCAATCGGAAGCGGAGGATGCGGCATGAGCGCCTCCTCCGGCCGGCTTCGGCGTCTTTTTGCCCTGGTTCGCAAGGAGAGCTTTCAGGCGATCCGTGATCCGAGCAGCATCCTTATCGCCTTCGTGCTGCCGCTGATCCTGCTCTTCCTCTTCGGCTACGGCGTCTCGCTCGATACCACCCGCACCCGCATCGGCCTCGTGATCGAGGAGATGACGCCGCTGACGCAGGATCTCGCGGCGAGCTTCCAGGCGTCACGCTATTTCGATGTGGCTGTCGGCCGCGACCGGCGCCTCTTCGAAGAAGATCTCGTGCTCGGCAAGGTGCGCGGCATCGTCGTGATCCCGGCCAATTTCACGACGGATTACACCGCCGGCAACCATCCCGCCATCCAGGTGACCGTCGACGGCTCCGACCCGAACACGGCAAACTTCGTCCAGAATTATGCGCAGGGCGCCGTCGCCAACTGGGAGCAGCAGCGGCAGGCGGACGTCGCCTCCCATAGTCCCGCCATCTCGGTCGAGCAGCGCTTCTGGTTCAATCCGGAGCTCACCAGCCGCAATTTTCTCGTGCCCGGTTCGATCGCCATCGTCATGACGCTGGTCGGCACGCTTCTGACCTCGCTCGTCGTCGCCCGCGAATGGGAGCGCGGCACGATGGAGGCGTTGATGGCGACGCCGGTGACGGCGGTCGAACTGCTCGCCGGCAAGATCCTGCCCTATTTCCTGCTCGGCCTCACCTCGATGACACTCTGCGTGCTGCTTGCGGTCTTTCTCTTCGGCGTGCCGTTCCGCGGCTCCGTCGCCGCGCTATACGCGCTTTCGGCCGCTTTCCTGATCCCGGCTCTCGGCCAGGGGCTTTTAATCTCGACGGCGACCAAGAACCAGTTCCTCGCCTCGCAGCTGGCGCTGATCTCCGCCTTCCTGCCGGCCTTCCTGCTCTCGGGCTTCCTGTTCGAGATCAACTCCATGCCCCAAGTGATCCAGTGGATCACCTTCATCGTGCCGGCGCGTTATCTGATCCCCAGCCTGCAGACGGTGTTCCTCGCCGGCGACATCTGGCCGATGTTCGCAAAGGCGATCGCCGTCATGTTGGCGATCGGCGCCATCATGTTCGTGCTGGCGGCCCGCAGCACCAGAAAGAGGATCGGCTGAGATGGGATGGACGAGGCTCTACGCGCTCATCGTCAAGGAACTGCTCGCCGTGCTGCGCGACCCCAAGGGCCGCGCCATCCTGATCGGCCCGCCGATCGTCCAGCTTCTGGTCTTTTCCTATGCCGCCACACTCGAGGTGCGTAACGTCGACGTCATGATCCTCAACCGCGACAGCGGCCATTGGGGCCAAGAACTGATCGAGCGCATCGATGGCGCGCCGACCTTCCGCCATATCGAGATCGCCGCCAACCAGGGCGAAGTCCGCGTGGCGATCGATAACCAGACGGTGATCGCGGCCGTCGAGATCGGCCCGGATTTCTCGCGCAATATCGAGGCGGGAGCCCCGGCCGACCTGCAGATGGTGCTCGACGGCCGCCGCTCCAACGCCTCGCAGATCGTTGCAGGTTACCTCTCGCAGATCAGCGGCACCCTTGCCGCCGAAACGCCGGCAGGCAAGCGCGCCGGCGCCGGCATGGTGTCATCGGTGCCGCGCAACTGGTTCAACCCGAACCTGACCTATCAATGGTTCATGGTGCCGAACCTGATCGCCAGCATCGCGCTTCTGATCGGCCTGATCGTGACAGCTCTCTCCATTGCCCGCGAACGCGAGCTCGGCACTTTCGACCAGCTGATGGTCTCGCCGCTGCGCATGCACGAGATCCTGATCGGCAAGCTGATCCCGCCGATGATGATCGGCCTCTTCCATATCACCGTCTATATCCTGGCCGCCGTCTTCCTCTTCGAAGTGCCGCTGCGCGGCTCGCTCTTCCTGCTTTACGGGAGTGCGGTCTTCTATCTCGGCTCGGTCGCCGGCCTCGGCCTCTTCATCTCGGCGCTGTCGATGACGCAACAGCAGGCGATCCTCGGCGCCTTCCTGTTCATGGTGCCGGCCATGCTGCTTTCGGGCTTCGCGACGCCGATCGAGAACATGCCGGGCTGGCTGCAGCCGATAACCTTCATCAATCCGCTGCGTTATTTCCTGGTGATCGTCAAAGGCGTCTTCCTCAAGGACATTCCCTTGAGCGAGGTGATAAACCAGACGATCCCGCTCGCACTGATCGCCGTCGTCACCCTCAGCGCCGCTGCCTGGCTCTTCCGCCGTCGCCTGGAATGAGGCGTTTCGGCCGCCTCACAGAATGTGAACCGGGCTTCCAAAGCGTGAATCTCCTGCCGGAACATCGGCCGGGCGACGTCGTTACCCAGACGCAACCCCAGCAAAGGAGAAGCAAAATGTACAAGATTCTACTTGTCTCCGGCGCCCTTGCGCTTTCGTCTTTCGCCACCAACGCGCTTGCTGATGGCGCTGTCACCGGTGCCGCTGGCGGCGCCATCACCGGCGCCATCGTCGGCGGCCCCGTGGGTGCTGCCGTTGGCGGCATAGCCGGCGGTGTCGCCGGCGCCGTCGTCGATCCGCCGCCGCGCGAGGTCGTCACCTATGTCCAGCAGCAGCCTGCCCCGACCGCCCGGGTGGTGGTTCAGGAGCCTATCGTCGTCGGCAAGCCGCTCCCGGCCGATGTCGTCGTTACCCCGGTGCCAGATAACCCGAAATACGCCTACACGGTCATCAACAATCAGCATGTGATCGTCGAACCTCGCACCCACCGCGTCGTACAGGTCATCGAATAATCAAGCAGCCGGTGCCGCCTGTTGCGGCTCGGCAACCTTCGGCCCCGCTTCGGCGGGGCTGCTTTTCGGGCGCTTGCGCCAACGGCCGATTGGCGACAATGGGACGGCGAGGAGCCGTGGCAGCCTGAAGCCGGACGGCAGCGCCTCGACCGGCATATGCTCGCCGTAAAGCTTGCCCTGTTTGAGCGATAGAATCGTAAGGCTGGAAAGCATGAGCCGATCCTCCATCCCGGTCGATGGGATGAGAGTGGCGCAGGCAATGCGGCTGCGTCCTTAAAGGTTCGGCGAAAAGCTGCAAAAACTTCCAAAAACCTACGCGCGCGCCCGCATCCCGGCACGCGCCAGACCGTCCAGAACCGGCGCGAAACGTCGCGGATCTTTGGCCGGCTGCCCCGCCACGATCCTCTCCAGCGTTACATCGGGCGCGATCGCCTCAAGCGCATGCAGGAACCGCCGCGCCTCCTCGATATGGCCGAGATGCGCATGGGCGGCGATCAGCATCCAGTAGGTCGGATCGAAATGGGCATTGAGGGCCAGCGAGCGCGACGCATAGGAAATCGCCGCCTCGTAATTGCCGCGGATAAGCTCGGCCATGGCGATGGCGGTCAGCGAAAACCGCGCATCCGGATCGCGCGGCCCCAGCCTCAAAGCGCGATGCAGGCGCTCGAGCGCGCGATCGATATCGCCGCAGTGCAAGGCGGCGGTGCCGGAGCAGGCCGCGACGAAAAGATCGTTGGGATTGGCGGCCGCGGCCGCCTCCAGCACGGCCATGCCGCCTTCATAATCCTTGCCGGCCTGCACCAATGCCATGCCGCAATGCGCCATCACGCGGGGATCGCCGCCGGAGTACTGGAGACCGCGCCGCGCGAGACTGACGCATTCCGCCACGTCGTCCTCTCCAAGCCGCGGCCAGCCCATGGCGATGCGATGTTCGAGCGCCCAGGCGGCGTGCGACAGGATCATCGGATTTTCCGGCTCGATGGCGAGCGCCTGCTGCAGCAGGCCATAGGCGATGGCATTGTTTTCGATCGACTCGTCGATGATTGCGGCAAGCGCACGCAGATAGAGATCGTAAACCGCCGGGCTGTTTGGCCGGTCGCGCCGTGATCTCTGGATTTCGGCGATTTCGATCGTCGGCTCGACGGTCGAGGCGACCCGCTCTGTGATATGATCCTGAAAGGCGAACATGCCGCCGATGCCGTCTTCGAAATGATCGGCCCAGAGATTGGCCGCCGTCACGCCGTCAACCAGCTGCACGTTGATGCGCACCTGCGAACCTTCACGCCGGATGCTGCCTTCGAGCACGTAGCGCACCCCAAGCTGGGCCGCCACCTCCCTGACATCGATGCTGCGCCCCTTGTAGACGAAGGCGGAGTTGCGCGAGACGACCGAAAAGGAACGGAAGCGCGCCAGCGCCGTGATGATGTCAGTCACCACGCCGTCGGCGAAGTAATCCTGATCGGCATCGCCGCCGAGATTGACGAAGGGAAGAACCGCCACGGTCGGCGGCTGCGGGCCTGCGGGCGCCGACGCGGCATCGTCCTGACGCGGCAGGCGATAGCCGACCCTTGGAACGGTGACGATCCAGTCCATCCCATCGGGTCTTGCCCCGAGAAGCTTCCGGAGAGCGGCGATCTGCACCGTGAGGTTGCCTTCCTCGACGGCAAGCCCCGGCCAGGCCCGCTCCATCAAATCCGCCTTGGTAACGACCCGCCCCTCGGCTTCCAGCAGCCGGCCAAGCAGGGCCGCCGGCCGCTGCCCCGTCGCAACAGGTTTGCCCTCCCGCCGCAGGCTTCCTGTCGCGGGATCGTAAAGGAACGGACCGAAGGAAAGCGTCGAGCTGCCCATATGGAAGCATAACGCGAAAATATAGCAGATCCAAAGCGGCTCGACGCCCCGCAGGGAAAAGCCGTCGTCGGAACCAGCCTTACAGCTTTATGCCTTCTCCCGGGTTCAGGCCCTGTAGGCGACGAGCACGGCGCCTCCGGCAATCATGATGATGCCAAGCCAGTTCGGAAGCGTCAGGCGCTCGCCCAGGAAGAGCACCGCAAAAACCGCCACGAAGACGACCGATAGTTTGTCGATCGGTGCCACACGCGCGGCATCACCGAGCTTCAAAGCCCGGAAATAGCAGATCCAGGAGGCGCCGGTGGCAAGGCCGGAGAGCACAAGGAAGAGCCAAGTCCTGCCCGACACCGAAGATGGCTCCTGCCAATTGCCGGTCACATAGATCATCATTCCCGCCGCCAGCAGGATGACGATGGTGCGAATGAAGGTCGCGAAATCGGAATTCACGTTCTCGACGCCGACCTTGGCGAAAATCGCCGTGAGTGCTGCGAAGCCGGCGGAAAGAAGCGCCCAAAGCGGCCAGGTCGTGAGAAGGCTTTTCATGCGGCTTGCCCTCGCCTTGTAATGCCCATCGGCATCAAACCTACCATAGACAGGAAAAACCAGAATACAGAATAGCTTACGAAGATCTCAGGCAGGGAACCGCTGACGACGCTCGCATCGCAAGCGGTTCCATATCTCGATCAGACCTTCAGCTCGCGCCGCTCGCGCTCGGTCTCCATGGCAAGGTCGAGCACCTTCTGCAGGTTGGCGGCGTGGCGGAAATTCGGGTCGGGCTGGATGCCGCTTGCCACCGCCTCGGCAAAACGCTGATAGTTGGTCGGCACTGAGGGGACCTCGATCTCCTTCCACGTCGCCGTCTCGACAGCGTCGCCGAGGCAGCCGCGCAGTTCGGATCCGGCCGGACGATGGATGACCTCGAGGCTGCCCTTTTCGCCGTAGATGCGCAGCTTCAGCTCGTTCAGATGGCCCGTCGCCCAGCGGCTGGCATGGATGACGCCGAGCGCGCCGTTGGCGAAATCGACCGCCATGGTGAAGCTGTCATTGGCGTCGAGCATATACTCGCCGATCTGGCCGCCCGGCGCCTTGTTGAAGGTCTTCAGCCGCGCAAAGACATGGTCGATGTCGGTCGCCGCACCATAGGCGGCGAAATCGAGGATGTGGATGCCGACATCGCCGAGCACGCCGTTCGAGCCGTGGCCGGTGGAAAGCCGCCACAGCCAGGTCGATTCGGTGCGCCAGTCGCCCCAGGCGCGCGAGACCAGCCAGCTCTGGAGATAGGAAGCCTCCACATGCTTGATCGTGCCGAGCTCGCCCGATAGCACCATCTCGCGGGCGCGCTGCAGCGGCGCCACGTTGCGGTAGGTGAGATTGACCATGTTGATGACACCGGCCTTTTCGGCCGCTTCCGTCATCTCCAGCGCCTTCGGATAGTTTTCGGCCAGCGGCTTCTCGCAGAGCACATGTTTGCCGGCGGCGATCAGCGCCAGCGTGGTCGGGTGATGGATGCGATCGGGGGTGATATTCGTCGCCGCATCGAATTCGCCCCAGGCGATGGCCTCATCCAGCGTCAGAAACCGCTTTTCGATGCCGAACTTGTCGGCGAAGGCGGAGAGCCGGTCGGGATCGGTGTCGACGGCGCCCACAACAGTCACACCGTCGATTTTGCTGAAGTGGGTGAGCTGGTTTTTGGCCATCACGCCAGTGCCAAGAACGAGTAGTCGCATGAATGCTCCTCAGCGGTAACCGGCTTCGCCGGCCTGGTGCAGTTTCGGGCCGCGTTCGACGATCGGCTCCAGCGCCTTCTCTACCGGCACATTTGGAGCGTCGATAATGGCAGTCAACGCGCCCTCGGGGTTATAGGCCCACTTGACGCCATTGATCAGCACCTTCTGGACGGTGGCGTCGTGATAGGTCGGATAGGTCTCGTGGCCGGGGCGGAAATAGAAGATGTTGCCGGCGCCGCGCCGCCAGGTCAGGCCCGAGCGGAACACTTCGCCGCCCTGGAACCAGGAGATGAACACTGTTTCCAGCGGCTCCGGCACCGAGAACTGCTCGCCGTACATTTCCTCGTTTTCCAGCTCGAAATGCTCACCGATGCCGGCGGCGATCGGATGGCGCGGGTTGATCGTCCACAGCCGCTCGCGTTCGCCCGCCTCACGCCATTTCAGCGCGCAGGGCGTGCCCATCAGCCGCTTGAAAATCTTGGAGAAATGGCCGGAATGCAGCACCAGCAGGCCCATGCCCTCCCAGACGCGTTTGGCAACGCGCTCGACGATGACGTCGGAGACCGCGCCATGATCCTTATGGCCCCACCAGGTCAGCACGTCGGTTTCGGCCAGGCGGGCCTCGCTCAGCCCATGTTCCGGCTCCTGCAGTGTCGCCGTCGTCGCTGAGATCGCGGGATCGGCATTCAACGCATTGGCGATCGTCGTGTGCATGCCCTCGGGATAGATGCCGCGGACGATTGCATTGGTAGTTTCATGAATGTTTTCACCCCACACAATGGTGCGAATGGTCATGATGTGCTCCTCTGGAAGCTGGAAGTATCGAGCAGGCGGGAAAAGCAGAATTCAAAGCGCTTTGGAAAAAGGCGCTGGGTGCGCCTCAATCTCCTCCACGTCCAAGCAACACATAGCCCTTTGTCAGGAATTTGACAAAGGGGAAAATTTGTCTCGCACGTCTCGAAGGAGGCTTCCAAATTATCGCAGCAAAATCAATGCGAAACGGATTTCGAGAACAGGTTGACGACGACGACGCCGGATATGATCAGACCCAGGCCGATGACCGCCGGCAGGTCGAGGCGCTGCTTGAAGAAGACGAGACCCACCGAAGAAATCAGGACGATTCCCAAAGCGCTCCAAATCGCATAGGCAATACCGACAGGAATGCTCTTCAGGGTCAGCGACAGGCAGTAGAAGGCCGCCGCATAACAGGCAACGACAAGTGCCGTCGGCCCGATGCGGGTGAACTGCTGCGACAATTGCAGCGCGGTCGTGCCGATAACTTCGAGGACGATGGCTGCAAAAAGCAGCCCGTAAACGACGGCCTGGTTCATCAAGAATTCCCTTTCGGATTACTTGCCCGTCAGTTCCACAAGGCGGCCGATGAGATCGCGCCTCAGGGCACTGTCGATATCGTGGCTTTCCAGCGTGTCCGCGAACCAAAGCCCGTCGGCGGCAAAACGCACGATCTGTGCGTCGAGCGAGGAGTCGGTACCGACATATTCCTCTGCCCGCGCCTGCACCCATTGGCGCCAGCGTAGGCGCAGCCGGGGTTCGGCAAGGAGCGCGATCGTCACCTGCGTCCAACTCCTGGAATCGTCGGGGCGATCCTTGAGGCCGGATACCGCCCTGACATAGGCGCGGGTGAAACGGCCCTGCGGCAGCGGATCGCCGCGCATCAGCTCCCCTATTTCGGCGTCGAATTTTTCGAGCAGGCTCTCGAACAGCGCATCGAGCAGCGCATTCTTCGTCGGGAAATGATGCAACAGCCCGCCCTTGCTGACGCTGGAGGCGGTCGACACCGCGTCGAGTGTGACCGCGGCCATGCCTTCGCTCGCCGCAAGACGCGCGGCGACATCCAGCAATTGCTGGCGCACGCGAGCCGGTTGTTTCTTGCGATGATGAGCGTTCGACATGAAACACAAAGATACCGTCCGGACGGTTTTGTCAAGAAGAATCGGCGAGAACCCCTGCGACGCAGGCATTATGCGCGAAATGCCGCGGCAACTTGATGACAGTTGCGATCCTATTCCACCCGGTGCATGAAGATCGGCGGACGGTGAATGACAGCTGGGATGGTTCCGTGACGGAAAAGGTCACCACTCTATATGAAGCGATCGGCGGCGATCCCGCCGTACGGGCACTGACGCACCGCTTCTATGCACTGATGGATACGCTGCCGGAGGCAAGCTATGTGCGCGCCGTGCACCCGCCGAGCCTTCAAGGCAGCGAAGAGAAATTCTACGAATACATGACCGGCTATCTCGGCGGCCCGCTGCTCTATACCGACAAGCGCGGCCATCCGCGCCTGCGCAGCCGCCATTTCGTCGCCGAGATCGGCCCGGTCGAGCGCGACGAATGGCTGCTCTGCTTCCGCCGCGCGCTCGATGAGACGATCGCCAGCCAGGCGTTGCGCGATCTGATCTGGGCGCCGGTCGAATGCCTTGCCTATCACATGCAGAACAAGGCCCCGATCGAGGAACAACCATGAGCCTGAATGCGCGTCTGGAACCGGTGCTCTATCTCTTTGCCGGCCTGTTCGGCGTGGCCGGCGTGGCGCTCGCCGCCCTTGCCGCCCATGGCGGCGGGGAAGCCAATCTCGCGGCTTCCGCATCCGCCATGTGTCTCGCGCATGCCCCTGCCCTGCTGGCATTGGCTCTCGGCACGGCAAGGCTCAAAACCGCCTGGCTGGCCGGTTTTCTTATGATCTTGGGAACGCTGCTCTTTGCGGGTGACCTCGTCACGCTGCGCTTTACCGGCGCCGGCCTCTTCCCTTATGCCGCCCCGACCGGTGGCTGGTCGATGATGCTTGGATGGCTGGCCGTTGCGGCGGGCTGCGTCTTGCGGGTTCGCTCGTAGACGTCGCCTTCTCCCCGCCGGGGAGAAGGGGAAGCAAGCAGGAATGGCGCCCACAATCGCTACGCTTTAAACGCCCTCAACCACGTTGAAGCCTTCGAAGACCGGCGGCCCCTTATACATCGCCTTGCCGTCGCCGGCATTGCGATGCGCGGCGCGGAAATTCTCGGACTTCGTCCAGTTCTGAAAATCCTCTTCGCTCGTCCAGACTGTGTGCGAGGAATAGAGCGTATAGCCCTCCTCTTCGTTGAACTTGCCGCGCAGAAGACGGAATTCGACGAAACCGGGCACCTCGGCCAGGCTGGAATCGCGATTGCGCCAGACGGTCTCGAAATCGCCCTCGGTCCCGGTTACGACCTTGAAGCGGTTCATTGCGATATACATGAAATCTCCTTACGCCTTCCTCTTGCCCATCCTCGCGGCATGCGAGGGAAAGGCAAGGATATTATTGCCGTTTGCCGCTGCCGGGCCAAGCGGTCTCGTCGTCGCTTCTCCCGGCATGCGCACCTCCCAGGTCGGGAACAGCATCACGTTGTGATAGATCTGCCGGCGTTCGGCATGCTGCTGAAAAAGTGCGTAAAGCTCGGGCACGAGGCCGTCGCCGCTCTGTGCGGCGAGCTTGTGCAGACCGATCATGGTGAAGCCGTCGAGGCGGTGGTCGTTCATCGGGAATTGTCTCGTTCGTTCATCGTCTGCAGCGCACGCTCCAGGCTGGACTTGCTGCCGTTGCGCAGCGGGATGAATGCCTTGCCGAATTTCTTGCAGCCGGTCTTCACCCGCAAACAGGCATCGTGGCTGATACAGTCGATCGGGCAGAAGACGCAGTCGACCGAAGGCAGCACGGTATCAATGCGGGAAACCGCTTCACGCAAGCCGCCGTCGTGATGAATGAGCTCGGCGCCGAAATTGCTGCAGATTTGGCGAAGATGCGCCACCTGGCAGTCGCGGCCGCCGACATAGAGAAAACTGCGGCCATCCAGTTTGGACCGTCCGGGGGATGCCTCACCAGCCTCCTCGCCCGCGCTGTCGCGGATCTCCCGGTTCGATCCCTTCTTGCCCTTGCGAGCCATATACCACCCGTTCGCTCGTTGATCGTCACACGATTCCTGCGTGTGCGGGTGGACCTTATTAAACTTGATTTTTGGAGTAAAGTATAAAGTTGATTATTATTATCATATTTATTCGACCTCGATCGGCACCGCCATAAAGTTCCTTCCGTTTCCACCCGGCGTTGGACCGAATGGTGCTGCGCGCCTGACGGCATCGACAGCAAGCCGATCGATTTCCGGAACGCCGGATCCGTTGACCACGCGCACGGACGTCAAGCCGCCGCTGCCATTCACGGAAAACGAGACGACGACAGTCCCTTCGACACTGCGAGGTGTCCTCATCGCACGACGAATACGGCTACGGACCTTTCCGTCATAATTGGCAAAGGCTGCAGTTCCGATTCCACTGTTGTTCCCGGCGGTGCGCGAGTTTTGATCTGACAGTGGTGAAGGATTACCTTCCGCGACACCACGCGTAGAATCCTGCTGCGCTTCGCCCTTCGACCCAGCAGTCTTTTTAGGCGGCCGCTTTTTCTCGACCGGTTTCGGCTTTTCCTCAGTCACCGCTTTCGGTTTCGGCTTCGGCGTCACGACCTCCTCCGGCACGTCTGGCTCGGGCTGCACCTCGGCCGTTTCGACGGGCTTGACCTCCTCGGGCTCGACGGCGACAGGAGGCGTCTCGGATGGTTGAACTGCCGGGGGTATCTCGTCAAAAGGCTTCTGCTCCTCGGGAACGACCGTCGACATCGGCTGTGCGACGGCAGTTTCCGCTGGAACTTCAGAGACGAGGATTTCCGGCTCGACCGCCGCTGCAGTCTCCGGCGAAACGCGCGTTACCTCTGGAGAAGGGGCTTGCTGAATCGTATCCTGAGCTTCTACAGGCGAGACTTCGGTCGGCTGGATTGTCTCCGGCTCTACCGCCTCCGGAATGATTTCTTCCTGTACGGTCACATCGGTCTCGCCTGCAGCGGTCTGGTCGACGTCGGAATTGCCATACATGACGACGCTGACGGCTTCCCCGGCTTCCTCAATTGCTTCTTCCGGGATGTGGGGAAAGGCAACGATCAGCACTGCGGCCAACGTCGCATGGAAAATTAGCGAGCAAAAGCAACTCAGCGCCACCCGTCGCCGCACCGGTTTCTTCTCGTCTTCCTGTTTTTCCACCGCCGCATCCATCGGCGGAGCGGAAGCGGGGGCGGCCGGCACGGTTTCCGGATGGTCGGGAAAGGAGGATATCTGCGCGAAACGCGCGTAGTGGATTACCGTTTCACCGGCCGGCTGCCGCGGCGCGTTGCGCAGTTCGGAAAGCTCATGGCCGGGATGCATGCCGGGCATATTGTCGTTCAGGCTGCCGCCGGCCTCCGCCTCCCCGATGAGCACCTGTCTCGATCTGGTTTTCGCTGAAATCGCCATTGTCTACGCCTCGGACAGCTTGAAAAATGTCCGCCGGGGTTCATCCCCGGCGTTATCTTAGCCCTCGAAGGGAACGGAAATCTGCGAACGGGTGACGAGACCCTTCATGCATTCGCCGGCAGCCGGCCCGTCGCAGACAGGCGTGTCGTTGATCAGGATGCGGGTTACGCTCTCGCATTTGACATGCGGCATGTCGAACTGGCGCACGCGCTTCTTGCCCTGCGGCAGATCCCGGAAATCGAGAATGGTGATGCGGGCGACAGCGTTCCTGTCGTTGAAGAAGGCGAGTTCGAACGAGACCTTGTTGATGGCGGCGGGCAGCTGGTTGAGCGCGACGAAGGTCATCATGCAGCCCTTCTGCGAGGGCACCAGCGCGTTGAGCTCGACATCGAGAGAGGCTGCCGGCGCCGTCTCCTGTGCCTGGCATACGCCCGCAACCACCATCAATAAGCCGGCTGCAGCAGCCGCAAACCTGATCGTCATATGCTTCTCCGCCACTATCACAGGCCGCCGTCAGGCAGCTTCATTTCAGCAATCTCAAAAACTTGACTGCATTAGTATCCTATTGCGTCTTTAAAAAACTATGAGTAAGAAAGTCAAGTTAATTGTCACCACAGCTGGGAGCCCACCGATCCCCGGCCTCACGGAATTGCCAGCCGAAATGATGGTTGAAAAGCCAGATAGCTTTAAGCATGCGCCGGTGCCTAGCGAGCCGGCGGCGCAACAGCGGGTCGTCGAAAGCGCGGATCTCTTCCGCGGCACGAACGAGATCATGATCAGACATGACGGGCTCACCTACCGCCTGAAGATCACCCGCCAGGGCAAGCTCATCCTCAATAAATAGGGCCAATAAGTAAGGTAAGACATGACTGAGCAGAAAAGACCGGCGCCAGCTGAAATCCGTGCGTTTCGCGCCGACAACCCGAAGATGCGCGAGCGCGATATCGCCGCCCGGCTGAAGATTTCCGAGGCAGCCCTCGTCGCCGCCGAAACCGGCATCAGCGTCACCCGCATCGATGGCAGCGCGCTGAAATTTCTCGAACGCGTGGCGAGCCTCGGCGAAGTGATGGCGCTGTCGCGCAACGAAAGTGCCGTGCACGAAAAGATCGGCATCTTCGAAAACATCAAAAGCGGCGTGCAGGCCGCCATCGTTCTCGGTGAGAATATCGACCTGCGCATCTTCCCGAGCCGCTGGGAACATGGCTTCGCCGTCTCCAAGACGGATGGCGATCAGGAGCGCCTCAGCCTGCAATATTTCGACCGGGCGGGCAACGCCGTGCACAAGGTGCACTTGCGCCCGAATTCCAATGTCGAGGCCTATCATGCGATGGTCGCCGTGTTGAGGCTGGAAGACCAGTCGCAGGATTTCGTCGAGGCCGGGACCTCAAATATCGTCGATGAAACCGCCGAAGTCAGCCGCGACGAGCTGCGCGACAACTGGAGCAGGCTCACCGATACCCACGAATTCTTCGGCATGCTCAAGCGCCTGAAGATCGGCCGCCAAGCGGCGATCCGCACGGTCGGCGACGACTACGCCTGGAAGCTCGACCACAGCGCGACGGCCGAGATGATGCATGCCTCGGTGAAATCGGGCGTGCCGATCATGTGTTTCGTCGCCAATGACGGCATCGTCCAGATCCATTCCGGCCCGATCTTCAACGTCCAGGCGATGGGTCCATGGATCAATATCATGGACCCGACCTTCCATCTGCATCTGCGCCAGGATCACATCGCCGAGACCTGGGCCGTGCGCAAGCCAACCAGCGACGGCCACGTCACTTCGCTCGAGGCCTACAATGCCGACGGCGAGATGATCATCCAGTTCTTCGGCAAGCGGCAGGAAGGCTCGGACGAACGCGTGGAGTGGCGCGAGATCATCGAAAGCTTGCCGCGGGCGGCAAGTGTGGCCGCATAAGGATCGCGCCGATGACGATGCGTAACAATCTGCGAGGGATTCGACCCTGGCAACTGGCCCTGACGGCGGCCGTCATGGCGCTGCCGCTGATCCCTTCGGCGCCGGCGGTCAAAGGCATCGCCTTTGTCCGCGCCGCCCACGCCGAGGACAAGAAGCTCGACACGTCGCGCCTGGTTTCGGTCGGCGGTGATATCACCGAGATTGTCTATGCACTCGGCGAGGAAAGCCGGCTGATCGCCCGCGACACGACGAGCACCTATCCAGCAGCCGCGCTGAAACTGCCCAATGTCGGCTATATGCGCGCGCTTTCGCCGGAAGGCATCCTCGCCATGAACCCGACGGCGATCATCGCCGTCGAGGGTTCGGGCCCAAAGGAGGCGCTAGCCGTGCTGAAGAATGCCAGCGTGCCCTTCGAGACCGTGCCGAGCGCGTTCACCCGCGACGGCATTATCGCCAAGATCGATCGCGTCGGCGCGCTGCTTGGCGTGCCCGACAAGGCGAAGGCGCTTAAAGGAAAGGTCGCGGCCGATCTCGACGCGGCGATCGCCGATGCCGAAAAACGCCCGGAAGCCGACCGCAAGCGCGTTCTTTTCATCCTGAGCGCCCAGAACGGCCGGATCATGGCCTCGGGCACCGGCACGGCGGCCGACGGCATCATCCAGCTTGCCGGCGCCGTCAATGCCGTCGGCGCATTCCCCGGCTATAAGCCGCTGGCGGACGAGGCGATCATCGAAGCCAAGCCCGACATCATCCTGATGATGGACCGCGGCGATGGCGCCGGCACTGGGAATGAGGACCTGCTGACCCAGCCGGCGATCGCGCTGACGCCGGCCGGCGAGAAGAAGGCGATCGTCCGGATGGACGGCATCTACCTGCTCGGCTTCGGCCCGCGCACGGCAGCCGCCGCACGTGAGCTCAACGCGGCGATCTACGGGGGCTGATCATGGCCCTGCCGCAAGCCATGACGCAACGAGAGCGACGCTTTGCGATGGCAGAGATCGGCGAAACCAGACGGGCGGGCGACCGGACGCGGCTTGCCGTGCTGGCGATCGCGCTGCTTGTCGCCGGCTCAGCCTTCTCGATGCTGCTTTCGGTAACGACAGGCGCCTCGGATGCTGCGATCCTCGACGTCATCGGCAACATCGCCGGCTTCGAGCCGGCGCTCAGCGTCCGTGACCGGATCATCATCGTCGATATCCGCCTTCCCCGCACGATCCTCGGCTTCCTGATCGGCGCCTCGCTGGCCGTCTCCGGCACTGTGATGCAGGGTCTGTTCCGCAATCCGCTGGCCGATCCCGGTCTCGTCGGCGTCTCCTCCGGCGCGAGTCTCGGCGCCGTCGCCATGATCGTGCTCGGCAGCGGCCTCGCGGCACCGCTCCAGGCGCTTCTCGGCATCTATGCCCTGCCGGCGGCCGCCTTTATCGGCGGGCTGGTCACGACGCTGCTGCTCTACAGGATCGCCACCCGTCACGGCCAGACCTCGGTGGCGACGATGCTGCTTGCCGGCATCGCGCTGGGCGCGCTCACGCTCGCCCTGACTGGCCTGCTGATCTACATGGCCAACGACCAGCAGCTGCGCGACCTGACCTTCTGGAGCATGGGTTCGCTGGCCGGCGCCACATGGACGAAGATCGCCGCCGCCGGCCCGATCATCCTTCTGTCCTTCACCGCCCTGCCCTTCATGGCCCGCGGCCTCAATGCGATCACGCTCGGTGAGGCCGCCGCCTTTCATATGGGCACCCCAGTGCAGCGGCTGAAAAATATCGCGATCGTCGGCGTCGCGGCGGCGAGCGGCGCCTCCGTCGCCGTCAGCGGCGGCATCGGCTTCGTCGGCATCGTCGTGCCGCATATCCTGCGCATGGCGATCGGGCCGGACCATCGTTTCCTGCTGCCGGCCGCAGCCCTTCTCGGCGGATCGCTGCTGATCTTCGCAGACGTGCTAGCGCGCACCCTGGTCGCCCCGGCCGAACTGCCGATCGGCATCATCACCGCGGCGGTCGGTGGGCCGTTCTTCCTGTGGATCCTGCTGAGGCAGCGTTCGCGCCTTGCCCTTTGAGCACCATTGTGAGTGACGTGCAGATGATCGAAGTGTCCGGCCTCTCCGTGCGCCTTTCCGGCAAATCAATCATCAGCGATGTCGCCTTCACCGCAAAGGCCGGCGAGTTGACGGCGATCGCCGGGCCGAACGGCTCCGGCAAGACGACGACGATGAAAGCGATATCAGGCGAGCTTGCCTATGGCGGCTCGGTGCGCATCGGCGGCGACGAGGTGAAGGGGCTGAAACCCTGGCAGCTTGCCGCCATTCGCGGCGTGCTGCCGCAGGCCAGCACCATCTCCTTTCCCTTCACCGTACGTGAGATCGTCCGCATGGGCCTGACCTCGGGCCTCAATCTCAATCCCGACAAGGCCGATCAGACGGCGGCGGCGGCACTTGCCTCCGTCGACCTTACCGGCTTCGAAGGCCGCTTCTATCAGGACCTCTCGGGCGGCGAGCAGCAGCGCGTGCAGCTTGCCCGCGTGCTCTGCCAGATCGCCGAGCCCGTCGTCGACGGCAAACCCTGCTGGCTGCTGCTCGACGAGCCGGTCTCAAGCCTCGACATCAGCCACCAGCTGACCATCATGACGCTCGCCCGCAATTTCTGCGAACGCGGCGGCGGCGTCATCGCCGTCATGCACGACCTCAACCTGACGGCCCTCTTTGCCGACCGCGTCGTGCTGATGAAGTCAGGGCGCCTCGCTGCCGTCGGAAGCATCCGCGACGTGTTGACCGACGGCATCATGTTCTCGGTCTTCGGCTGCGCCCTGCGCATCAACCAGGTGCCGCCCGACGATACGCCCTTCGTGCTCGCTCACAGCGCCGTTCCCCGGCGCTAGGTGTTTAGTCCCGGCATTTGATGGTGCAATATTTTCCTTGGCATGGAGGGAAGCACTATGGGCCAGGTTTTACACGGGAGCGCCACGACGACAGAGGCAATCCGTCGAGCAATACAAAATAG
>NZ_ML133584.1 GCF_003985125.1 Rhizobium phaseoli | reverse complement strand
TCGATCCGCTGCAGATCGCGCTCGCTCATCGCTATCAATCCCATCCGCAATCTCCCACGTCAGCAAATGCGGGGAGTGTGACATTCCAACTTTGCAGAAACAGGACATTCTAACTTTGCGGCTACAACGCGAATCTGGCATAATCAACATTATGGAACAAGAACTTTCCACAGCGATTCCAATACCTTGCGTCCATGAGCGGCAGAACATTGTCTCTGCCACACGTTTTCAGGTTTCAGCACTCAAACCACGGATGGTTATCATTTCACCGATCGCCAAGGCGCGGTCGCGGCCAGCCACTGTCGCGTGCGGGCCTCGGGATCCGGGTTGCGGGTGATATCGGTGACAACGGCAGCGCTATCGGCGCCGTTTTCCAATACCAGCGGCGCGCGTTCGGCGCTGATCCCGCCAATGGCAACAAGCGGCATCGGCCCGACACGTCGCCGCCAATCCGCAAGGCGTTCGACGCCTTGCGGCGCCCATTTCATTTCTTTGAGGATCGTGGGCCACACCGGCCCAAGGGCAACGTAGTCCGGCGCGGCGGCCAGCGCGGTTTCCAGTTCTGATGGATCGTGGGTGGAAAGGCCGAGCTTCAGGCCGGCACGGCGGATCGCATTCAGATCGGCGGCGGCCAGATCCTCCTGCCCGAGATGGATGAAATCGCATCCCTCATCGATCGCCAGCTTCCAGTAATCGTTGATGATCAATTGGCAGGCCGCTGCCGCGCAGGCGGCCTTCGAACGCCGGATCTCCTCACGAAGCACCGGTTCCGGCCGGTCTTTGATGCGTAGCTGGACGAGCTTGACGCCGAGCGGCACGAGACGCTCGATCCATTCGGCGCTGTCGACAATGAGATAGAAGGGGTCGAGCTTCATGAGAAGACGGCCTTTCCGATGACGGGAGTGGAGGGAACGGCCATGTCACGCGGCTCCAGCGGCACGGCGCTATGCGCGAGGCGGCCGGCATCGATGGCAAGTGCAAAGGCCTCGGCCATGGCGGCAGGGTCGCTTGCGCCGGCAACGGCGGTATTGAGAAGAACGGCGTCGTAACCGTATTCCATCACCGCGGCGGCATGAGACGGGCGGCCGATGCCGGCATCGACGATCAGCGGCACATCCGGGAAATGCGCCCGGAATGACCGCAGCGCCAACGGGTTTACCGGTCCCATGGCGGAGCCGATCGGCGCGCACCAGGGCATCAGAACGCAGCAGCCGGCGTCCAGCAGCCTTTCGGCGACGACGAGATCGTCGGTCGTATAGGGGAAGACCTGGAAGCCCTCCCCGGTCAGGATGCGTGCCGCTTCGACAAGGCCGAAGACATCGGGCTGCAGCGTATCGTGATGGCCGATCACTTCGAGCTTGATCCAGTCGGTGCGGAAAACGTCGCGCGCCATCTTCGCTGTCAGCACAGCCTCCTGCACGCTGTGGCAGCCGGCCGTATTTGGCAGCACGCGCACGCCGAGCTCGCGGATCAGCTCGAAGAAGGCGCCGCCCGCCTTGCCGCCGGCGGCCTCTCGCCGCAGCGAGACGGTAACAACTTCCGTCTTCGAGCGTCTCACCGCTTCCGCAAGGACGGCGGGGGACGGATAGCGCGCGGTGCCGAGCAGCAGCCGGGAGTGGACTTCAACATCATAAAGTTTCAGCATCTCAGCCTCCTTGCATCGGTGAGAGAATTTCGATGCGGTCGCCTTGGCCGAGCCTGAAATCGGCGCGGTCCTCGCGGTGCACCAGTTCGCCGTTAACCGCGGTTGCGAGCCACCCGCCCTCGTAATCGAGAGCCAGAAGCAGGTCTGCGAGCGTCGCGGCCGTGACCTCCTGTTCCTCGCCATTGATGATGAAGGTCATGACGCCCTCCTTTCCTGTGGTCCTTGTTCTGTGAGAAGACGCCGCGCCACCTCTCCGGCCATCGCCGGCGCCAGCAGAAAGCCGTGGCGGTAGAGGCCGTTGACATGGAGGGTGGATCCTTCCTGTGTCACACGCGGCAGATTGTCGGGATAAGCAGGGCGCACGCCTGCGCCGGTTTCCGTAACTCGGGCCTCGCCGAAGGCGGGATGCATCGCATAGGCGGCGTTCAACAACTCCATCAGCGAACGCGCGGTAATCGGGCCGGCATCGTCGCTTTCGATCATCGTCGCCCCGAGCATGAAGCGGTTTTTGTCGCGCGGCACGATGTAGATCGGGTGGCGTGGATGCAGCAGGCGGATGGGGCGGGAGAGACAGACCTCGCCTGTTTCGATGCAGAGCATCTCGCCTCGAACACCGCGCAATCCCGGCAGCCGGCCGATCTGGGCCGCACCGGTGCAGTCGATCACCCGGTCATGATCAATGTCTGCTTTGCCCGGGGAGCCAAAGAGGAGATGCATGCGTGCTTCCTCAAGGGCTGCAGCCAGTCCCGAGAGTGCTTGTCGCGGATCCAGATGCGCCTCCTGCCGGAAGAACAACGCGCGGCGGAAACGGCCGGCAAGGTCAGGCTCCAGCGCCGCGATCGCCTGCTCGTCCAGCCATTCCCATCCACTTGTTCGACGGGAAAAGCGCTCCAGTTCGCCGGCATCACGGCCGCCCGCCACGACAAGCGTTCCCCGGCGTTTGACATGACCGGGCAATGCCGCCTCCCACCAATCGGCGGCAAGGCGACCGAGCGTCAGCACCGGCTCCTCCGCGCTCTCCCGTTCGCACCACGGCGCCAGCATGCCGCCGGCAAAGCCGGAGGCACCAGCGCCGACCTTGTCGGCCTGCTCCGCAAGTGTGACGCGGAAGCCGTGGCGATAGAGCTGCCAGGCCACGGTGAGGCCGGCAACGCCGGCCCCTTTGACGAGAACGCGCATGGTCATTCTCCGGCGGGCGTTTTCGCGACCTCTGCGACCGGCATGTAGAGATCGCCGCCATCGCGGTACTTGGCCGCCATGGCTTCCAATCCCTCTTTCTGGGCTTCGGCGCGAATGTCGTGGGAAATTCGCATGGAGCAGAATTTCGGGCCGCACATCGAACAGAAATGCGCCACCTTGTGCGCCTCCTTCGGGAGGGTCTCGTCGTGGAAGGAACGCGCCGTATCCGGGTCGAGGGAGAGGTTGAACTGATCCTCCCAACGGAATTCGAAGCGCGCCCGCGACAGCGCATCGTCGCGAACGCGGGCGGCCGGATGTCCCTTGGCAAGATCGGCGGCATGGGCGGCGATCTTGTAGGTAATCACGCCGGTCTTGACATCGCTGCGGTCGGGTAGCCCCAGATGCTCCTTCGGCGTGACGTAGCAAAGCATCGCCGTGCCGAACCAGCCGATCATGGCGGCGCCGATGCCGGAGGTGATGTGATCATAGCCCGGCGCGATGTCGGTCGTCAGCGGTCCGAGCGTATAGAAGGGGGCTTCGCCGCAGACCTTGAGCTGCTTATCCATATTCTCTTTGATCTTGTGCATCGGCACATGGCCGGGGCCTTCGATCATCACCTGGCAGTCCTTCGCCCAGGCGATCTTCGTCAGTTCGCCGAGGGTTTCGAGCTCGGCAAATTGCGCTGCGTCATTGGCATCCGCGATCGACCCCGGCCGCAAACCGTCGCCGAGCGAGAAGGAGACGTCATAGGCACGGCAGATGTCGCAGATTTCCTCGAAATGCTCGTAGAGGAAACTCTCCTTGTGATGATGCAAACACCACTTGGCCATGATCGAGCCGCCGCGTGAGACGATGCCGGTGACGCGATTGACAGTGAGCGGAATATAGGCCAGCCGCACGCCGGCATGGATGGTGAAATAATCGACGCCCTGCTCGGCCTGCTCGATCAGCGTATCCCGATAGACTTCCCAGGTCAGATCTTCGGCAATGCCGTTGACCTTCTCGAGCGCCTGGTAAAGCGGCACGGTTCCAATCGGAACCGGCGAGTTGCGAATGATCCATTCGCGGATGTTGTGAATGTTGCGACCGGTGGAAAGGTCCATGACGGTGTCGGCGCCCCAGCGGATCGCCCAGACCATCTTTTCCACCTCTTCCGCCATCGACGAGGTGACGGCCGAATTGCCGATATTGGCGTTGATCTTCACCAGGAAATTCCGGCCGATGATCATCGGTTCGGATTCGGGGTGGTTGATATTGGCCGGGATGATCGCCCTGCCCTCGGCGACTTCCCGGCGCACGAATTCGGGCGTCACGAAATCCGGAACATGAGCGCCGAAGCTCTCGCCGTCGCGGGCGAGCGCCTCCTTCGCGGCCTGCCGGCCGAGGTTTTCGCGGACCGCGATAAATTCCATTTCCGGGGTTATAATGCCGGCACGCGCATAGGCGAGCTGGGTGACAGCGCGGCCGGCCTTTGCCTTTAGCGGCGTGTTGCGAATGGGAAATTCCGGCGTCAGCCGTTCGCCCGTGGCAAAACCATTGTCTTCAGGCTTCACCAGCCGGCCTTCATAGGTTTCAACGTCGCCACGCGCCCTGACCCAGGACTCGCGCAAACGCGGCAGCCCGGCGTCGATGGAAACCACATGGGCCGGATCGGTATAGGGGCCGGAGGAATCATAGACCGTGACCGGCGGCTCGCCGGAGGTCGGGTGAAGGCTGATTTCGCGCATCGGCACGCGCAGATCCGGATAGAGCGTTCCGGGTTTGACGACCTTGGTCGAGGCCGGAAGCGAGCCGGTGGTGACGACAGGAGTAAGCTGGGGTGCAACAATATTCATGGATGAGGCTCCAAGGTTTGACGTTTGGAGACCCAGTTCCAGTGTTGGAATGATGGAAAGACGCCATGCGCGACTAAGCGAAAATCCGCCCAACAGCCGCAGCGTCCGCACCGTCCCTACGCCAGTATGAACTGGATCAGGTTCAACGGGTCACCGCGCCACAACAGGCAAAGCCGTATTGTTCAGCAGAATCTCAGCCCCTTGCCGGGACACCCCTGGTGAATGGTCGTCATCAAAGACCGCCGCGGCCCTTGTGTCAAGAAGCTCTTTCGCGTTCCAAGGGAGCTGCAGCTGTCGCTAGAGGGGCGGTGTCAACCGATCTCTGAGCAACCTGCGGCCCAGATTGCGTACAAAAACAGCAGATGCGCTGAGGTTATTTCAGCAAGATTGAATAGTCGAAATAGTAAAATCACTGGAATCACCTATCCGATTTTCGCTTTACGCGTCTTTAAATCGATCGGTCTTGTCGCTAAGTTCACCAGCGTTATGTCTTTCAAGGCAACTCCAATGTGAGACCACTCACGACACGCCGTCCTCCGGTGGGGACTCGGGACGCGCGGTCATCTTTCCAGACAATGAGCAGCCCAGACGTTCGACGTCCTTGCCGCATGGTTCCTATAATCGCAATCGATTGAGGAAAGTCAGGCAGCAATGCACGTGCGACAGCCTCCTTTGCCCGTCTGACGGGCGACGGCGTGCTGCGTCGAGCGCATAGGCGCGCAATCTCCCCGTCTTATCAACCAACACCAACCGGGCGGCCATCGGGTGGACGAACCCGTGCGCCCATGCGAGAAAAAAGATGGAAACCGTGCAATATCTAAGCCCGATGGGATGGAAGGCGATCGGAATCGCCATTACGCTCATCGTGCTGGCAACCCTGTTCCGGTTGAGCGGCGTGATCCGCTATATCCCCAACGACAGGCTCGGCATTCTCGAAAAGCTGTGGAGTTTTCGCGGCTCCGTCGACAATGGCTTCATTGCGCTCTACGGCGAGGCCGGCTTCCAGCCGGACGTCGTGCGCGGCGGCCTGCATTTCTTCATGCCGTTCCAATATGCGATGCATCGCGCCAATCTCGTGACCATTCCGCAGGGCCAGATCGGCTATGTCTTCGCCCGCGACGGCGAGCCGTTGCCGCCGACCCAGACGCTTGCTTCGAACATCGACGCCGATGACTTTCAAGATGTGCGCGGCTTTCTGACAAAGGGCGGCCAGAAGGGTCCGCAGCGCAAGATCCTGCGCGAGGGCACCTATGCCATCAATCTAGCGCAGTTCATCGTGCTGACGGCGCAATCGACCTATGCCGTCAACCTGAACGCGTCGGAACAAAAACTGTTCGCCGACATGTCGACATTGATCACCGAGCGGAATGGCTTCGCGCCCGTTGTCATTCATGACGCCGAGGACCTGATCGGCATCGTCACCATCCATGACGGCCCGGCGCTGCCCGATGGCGAGATCATCGCCCCGACGGTTGCCAACAATCCGAAGGACCCGAACTTCCACAATAATTTCCAGGATCCGGAGAAGTTTCTCAATGCCGGCGGTTATCGCGGCCGGCAATTGCAGGTGCTTGCCGACGGCAGTTACTTCCTCAACCGTATCTTTGCGACCGTCGAACTCGTCGAGAAGACGATCATCGACGTCGGCACGGTGGGTGTCGTCGTTTCCTATACCGGCCGGCGAAGCGCGGATATTTCGGGCCAGTCCTATCGCCACGGTGAACTGGTCGAAACGGGCGCACGCGGTGTCTGGTCGACGCCGTTGCTGCCGGGCAAATATGCGTTCAACACCTATGCCGGCAATATCATCATCGTGCCGACCACCAACTTCGTGCTCAAATGGACGAAGGAACAGTTCGGCGAGCACAGGCTCGACGAGAATCTTTCCGAAGTGTCGCTGATCACCAAGGATGCGTTCGAGCCGGTGCTGCCGCTCTCGGTGGTCGTCCATATCGATTATATGAAGGCGCCCCTCGTCGTGCAGCGTTTCGGGGATATCAAACGGCTGGTCGAACAAACGCTCGATCCGATGGTCTCGGCTTATTTCAAGAATATCGCTCAAACCAAGACGCTGATCGAACTGTTGCAGGAACGCAGCGAAATCCAGCGCAAATCCGGTGATGAAATGCGCGAGAAGTTTGGCTCCTACAGCCTCGAGCTGCAGGAAGTGCTGATCGGTACGCCGCGGGCCAATAATGGTCAGAACAGCATAGAGCAGATCCTCATCCAGCTGCGCGAGCGTCAGATCGCTGTTGAAAAGGTCGAGACTTACAAATTGCAGGAGGCGGCGGCGATCCAGGAGCGCACCTTGCGCGAGAAGGAGGCGCTTGCTGAGCAGCAGGCCAAGATCACGACATCGGCGCTCACCATCGAGATCAGCGAAAACGAGGGCAAGGCGCAGCTCGCCCGCACCCGCCAGCAGGCGGAAACCATTCAGGTGACCGCCAAGGCAGAGGCTGAGAAGGTGCGCCTTGCCGGCCTCGGCGAGGCCGACCGGATCAAGGCCGTCGCGCTTGCTGATGCCGAACGCATCAAGGCGACGGGTCTGGCAGATGCCCAGAAGGTGCGCGCCATCGGCCTGGCGGAAGCCGAGGCGACGGAGAAGAAGGTCGCGGCCTTCGGCGGACCGGACTATCAGCTCAACTCACAGGTCCTGATGCGCTTCGCCGAAGCAATCGAAAACGGCAGGCTGCCGCTCGTGCCGCAGATCCAGGTCGGCGGCGGCGAAAAGGGCGCCACCAATGGTCTTGTGGAAATGATGCTGTCGATGCTGGTCGCCGAT
Source organism: Rhizobium phaseoli (assembly GCF_003985125.1). Lineage (GTDB taxonomy): Bacteria > Pseudomonadota > Alphaproteobacteria > Rhizobiales > Rhizobiaceae > Rhizobium > Rhizobium phaseoli. Next base: position 103,593 of record NZ_ML133584.1, on the reverse strand, counting down.
CGGCTGGGACCGCAGGGTGCGCCGGCTGCGGTGCCGGCCCCGATTGAGCAACATTGATTGTGGATGGGCCGGTTTGCCGGCCCATTTCGCTCGCGCGCCCTGGACGCGTGCTCCATATTCTCTTCCTCCCGGTCAGGTGACAGCGATCGCGCGTTCATCGGTCCGAGGGCACCCGCTCATCATTCTGTCGCAACGCGATTTCTGCATTCATGGCTTATCGTTTCGTCCACACTGCCGATCTCCATCTCGACTCTCCGCTACGGTCGCTGGCGCTTCGCAACGCCGAGCTGGCCGATCTCGTGAGCGACGCCAGCCGGCAGGTGCTGATCGCGATCGTCGACCTTTGCCTCGAGGAACAGGTCGATGCGCTGGTCATCGCCGGCGATCTCTATGACGGCGAGCAGACGTCGATGAAGACGGCGCGCTTCCTGGCAAGCCAGCTGGAACGGCTGCACCGGGCGGGGATTTGCGTCTTCAAGATCCGCGGCAATCACGATGCGATGTCGAAGATCGCCAGAGAGCTGGTGATGCCCGACACGGTGAAGGTCTTCGGCGGCCATGCCGAGACCGTGGAGGCGACGAAAGGCAGCCTGTCGGTTGCGATGCACGGTCTGAGCTTTGCCAAGCCGCAGGCGCCGGACCCGCTTCTGCCGAAGTTCAAGCCGCCGGTCGCAGGTGCCGTCAATATCGGCATCATGCATACGAGCCTTGCCGGATCCGCCGGCCATGATGTCTATGCGCCCTGCAACGTGCTCGACCTTCACGCCTCGGGATTCGACTACTGGGCGCTCGGGCATCTTCATCAGCGCAGCCAGTATCCCGGCACGGCGACGGTCATCATGCCCGGCATGCCGCAGGGCCGCGACATTAACGAGGCGGGCGTCAAGACGGTGTCGCTGGTGACCGTGGCGGACAACAGGACGGTGACGGTCGAGGAGCGGCGCACCAGCATCGCGCAGTTCGAGCGCGTCGATGTCGACCTCACGGGTGTCGACGATTGGCGTGATGCGGCCATGGCGATCGAAGCGGCACTCATGGGGCAGCGCGACCATACCGCCTCGCCGCATCTCGTCGCGCGCCTCAGGCTTTCCGGTCGCACGCCGCTCTCCTGGCAGCTTCGCCGCGATATCGACCTCATGCAGGCGGAAGCCGAGCAGCGCGGTGACCGCATCGGCCGGACCTGGATCGAGAAGCTGGAGCTCGCCTTAGAAGCGCCGGTGCCCCTCGCCGACGAAGCAGTTGCCGATCCCGTCATCGAGCTCGGCGCGCTGATGCGGGACGATGTCATCGCCCGCAGCGGGTTTCGCGACGATGTCAGGGAGATGGTCCGCGACCTGCTCGCCGACCTGCCGCCCGAGAGCCGGGCATTTGCCGGGCATGACGAGGCGGGTTTCGAACGCTTCATCGACAGCCTTCTCGCCGATGGCGCCGAGGATATCGCCGCCCGGATGAAGGCCGCGGAGCGGGGAGACAGCTGATGCGCCTGCGCCGTCTCGACCTCGTCCGTTATGGCAAGTTCACCGACCACTCGATCGATTTCGGTGCGGCCCGCACGGGTTCGCCGGATCTGCACATCGTTTACGGCCTCAACGAAGCCGGCAAGTCGACCACCTTCGCCGCCTATCTCGATCTGCTCTACGGCATAGGCGAGCGCAGCACCTACAATTTCCTGCATCCCTACAATACGATGAAGGTCGGTGCGCGGCTGGAATTCGGTGGCGCGGAGCACGAGCTGGCGCGGCTCAAATTGCGGACCGGCAGCCTCGTCGATGATCGGGGACAGGCTGTGAACGAGGCGCTGCTTGCCGGCGCGCTCGGCGGCGTCGGCCGCGAGGCCTATCGCACCATGTTCTCGCTCGACGACCAGTCGCTCAAGGAAGGCGGCAACGCCATCATCCAAAGCAAGGGCGAGCTCGGCGAGTTGCTGTTCTCGGCAAGCTCGGGCCTTGCGGGCCTCAGCCGTTCGCTGGTGATGGCGGTCGACGAAGCCAATGGGATCTACAGGAAGCGGTCGTCAAGCACGAAGCTTGCGGAACTCAAACGCGCGCTCGAAGCGCTGAAGGCCGAGCGCAATGCCATCGACACGCTTGCCTCCACCTATTCGGGCCTGAAATCGACCCACGAGCAGGCCGACGCCGCCTATGCCGCTACGACGCGGGAACTGGCCGCGGCCAAGGCCCGGCACCAGGAGCTGACGCGCCTTCTCGGCGCCCTGCCCGCGGCGCTGGAACTCCGGCGGCTGGACGCCGATGCAGCCGGCATGGGCGATCTGCCGCGGCCGCCGTCCGAATGGTTCACACTGCTGCCGAAGCTTTTCCACGACGAGACGCGGCTGCAGGCGCTTGTCGATACCGCCGACCGCACGCTGCGCCAGCTTGCCGACGAGATCGAAGCGATCATGATCGACGACAAGGCGCTGGCGGTCGCCGCCCATATGGACCTGCTGGATCAGGGCCGGGCGCGCTATCTCGCGGCTGAGAGCGACCTGCCGAAACGCCGGCTGGCGCTGGCTGAACAGGAAGGCGTGCTGGTGCGGCTGCTGGTCGATCTCGAGCAGCCGGGCCATGCGGCGCCCGAGGCGCTGCTGCTGCCCGCCTCGCTGATCGGCATCATTCGCGATCTCATCGAGCGACGTTCCGGCGTCGAGGTGAACCTGGCTGCCGCCAGGCGCGAACTGGTGCGGGCGCGCGAGAATCGCGAACGGCTGAACAAGGAAGGTGGCTCGCAAGATGGAGCCGCGGTCCTCGATCCCGCGCATCTCGGTCGCATCGAGGCCGCGCTGAGCCGGCTGACCGGGTCTGATCTCGCAATGCGGCTCACCATGGAGGAACGCGCGCTCGCGCAGGCGAAGCGAACACAGGAGAAGCAGTTCGCACAGCTTGCGCCCTGGACAGGTAATGCCGTCGCCCTGCAACGGACAGGCGCGGCGGAGCCTCGGCAGGCCGAGGTCTGGCGTGGCCAGGCGATTTCGATCGACAAGCGGATTACCGATCACGAGGCACGGCTGCGCGATCTCTGCACCGAGCAGGCGCTGACCAAAGCCCGGATCGCGGCCTTCGTCGCCGGTGGTTCGATCGACGATGCCGAGGCCGCGAGGCTGCGCGACGAACGCGATGCCGCCTGGCAGGCGCATCTTGCCAGCCTGGATGCCGCCACCGCCCGGACATTCGAGGAGCGGATGCGCCAAGACGATGTGGTATCCGCCGGCCGGCTGTTTCGGGCGCAGGAACTGGCCGAGCTGCGCCAGCTCCGCCTGACCGAAGCGGCAACGGCGGCAGCGATCGAACGGCAAAGGGAATTGCTTGCCGAGGCGCGCACCGAACATGATGGACTTGCCGAGCGCATCCGTGGCCTGCTGCCCGAGGCAATCGAATATGACGCCGAAGCTGCGGCGCGCATTGCAACACTTGAGGCATGGACCACCAAGCGAGCCGCGGCGCTGGCCGCCTGGGACGATCTGCAGCGGGCCGAAGAGGCGGTAGAGGCGCTTCGCGGCGAACTGGACAGCCATGCCGCCGCGCTTGCGGCGAGCCTTGCGGATGCCGGCCATGGTGACGCCGACGATCCGCCGGTCGCCGCGCTGATCCAGGCGGCGAGCGATATGCTTGCCGCCGGCAAAGCCGAACAGGCGGCGCGGCAGGCGCACGAGAAGGCAATCGGCGATCTCGACCGCGATGTCAGGGAACGCGAGCGCGACCAGCAGGAGGCGGAAGCCGCGGTCGCGGCCTGGGACCGGGAATGGGCTGAGGCGCTGTCGCGAACCTGGTTTGCCGACAAGACCGGCTCGTTGGCGGCCGTTCGCGCCGTGCTGGATGCGCTCGGCACACTGCCCGCCATCCTGAAGGAACGGGATGACCTCGCAAGCCGCGTTGCCGCGATGGAGCGCGACCAGGAGCAATTCCGCGAGGATATAGCAGCTCTTCTCGCAGATTGCGGCCTCAGCCGATTGGCATCCGATACGCTCGCCTCGGCCAATGCGCTGGTGGAACGCCACGAGGCGGCGCGACATGCCGCACAGCTTCGAGCAGACCGGCAGGCGGATATCGAAAAGCATTTGGAGAAACGCCGGGCGCTGGAGGAAGAACTGGCCGTTCACAATGCCCGCAAGAACGAACTGACCGGCTATTTCGGCACGGACTCGCTTGCCTCAGTCGAAGCATTCCTCAATCAGTCGCGAGAGCGAGACCGGCTGGAGGCACGCGCCGCTACCTTACGCAGCCAGATCATCGATGCTTTGCGCGCGGCAAGTTTTTCCGAGGCCCAACGTCGCCTTGCCGATATCGACGCCGCCGCGGCCGAGCGTGATGCGATCGAGCTCGGCGCCCGAATCGAGGATCTCACCGAGCGGGCGAAGCTTCTCTATTCCGACGTGTCGCTGGCGCGGCAGAAGCTCGAAGCCGTCGGCGGAGACGACGCGGTGGCCCGGATCGAGGCCAAACGCCGAACCATCTTCCTCGAGATCGAGGAACTGGCCGTGCGGCATCTGACGCTGCGCGCCGGCACGCTTGCGGCCGAACAGGCGCTGCACATCTATCGCGAAAAACATCGCAGCTCGATGATGAACCGCGCATCGCAAGCTTTTCGCCTGATCACCGGCGGCAACTATTCCGGCCTGACGACCCAGCCCGACCGGGACAAGGAAATACTGATCGGCGTCTCACGCGACGGTGGCTCGAAGCTTGCGGACGCGATGTCGACCGGCACGCAGTTCCAGCTCTATCTCGCGCTTCGCCTGGCTGGCTATGAGGAATTCGCAGCGCTTCGCCCGCCCGTGCCCTTTGTCGCCGACGATATCATGGAGAGCTTCGACAATCCCCGCTCCGAAGAGGTTTTCCGCCTGCTCGGCGCAATGGCAAAGGTCGGACAGGTCATCTACCTCACGCATCACTGGCATCTCTGCGAGATCGCGCGGCGTGTCGTCCCTGATGTCACCATACACCAGCTGCCATGACCGGGCGCTAGAGCATGATGCCGAAAAGTGTGAGCGGTTTCGGACGACATCATGCTCTAACGCTTTAATTCAGAACAGGATTCAGATTTTAGGCCGACCGGGTCTAAAATCATCCTGTTCTAAGACATCAACCCTGCCACGGATCCAGCACGACAACGCTCGCGCCTTCGAAATCCCTGATATCGCGCGTAACCACGGTCAGGCTGAGAACCAGGGCGGTTGCGGCAATCAGGGCATCGGCTTCATTGCGCCGATCCGGAATATGCAGATGCGCGCAGCGTGTCGCGATCGCATCATCGATCGACAGGATACGGCCGGCGAATGCCGGCCGCACCTGGTTTTCCAGCCATGCCCGCAGGCGAGCACCCTGCGTCGCATCGCGACGCTGCACACCGAGTATTCCACGCTCCAGTTCCAGGATCGTGATGGCGGAGATGCATAAGCCCGTGATGTCTTGCGCCCCGGCCCAGGCGACCACATTGGCATCGGCCTTGCCGTCTCCGACCTTGCGCAATTCGGAAACAACGTTGGTATCCAGCAAATATTTCAAGAGAGATCGACCCCGCGCGGGGCGATCTCAACACGGAGCGGGTCGAAGTCAATATCTGACAAACCAGGCATGGAGAGAGCATCGATGAGGCTGCGGCGCTTGCCGGTAAGACGCTCGAATTCGTCATAGGTCATCAACACGTGGGATGGCTTCCCACGATCCGTAATGATGACCGGACCATTTTGCGCCGCCCTTTTTGCCCTGCTCACATCGTGATTGAGTTCGCGGCTGGAAAGACTTGTCACGTTCATAACGCATCTCCATGTAGGTACTTACCTACATATAGTATAGAGTGGATGCAAGGCAAGTCAGATCGCATGCCTCGCGCGTGTTGGCTTCCCAGGTAATCTCTGATCTAGTCTGGACCGTCCGCCGGGCAGACCAGCCGCGGCCCTAGCATTCGAAACGAGCGAGAGCTGTATTCTCATGACCACTCACCGCTTCATTCCGACGCGCTTTCACAATGTTCTCGGCTCACTTGCGCCGGCGCTGCATATTGCCGACGGCGATACCGTCGTCACTGACACGCTCGACGCCATCGGCTTTGACAAGGACGGCATCCGGCGGACATCCGGTCCGAACCCGATGAACGGCCCGATCTTCGTGGATGGCGCCGAACCCGGAGATGCGCTGAAGGTCGAGATCATCAGCATGGTTCCGACCAGGGGCACCGGCTTTACTCGGAGCATCGTCGCGGCCAATGTTATCGATCCCGAATCGGTTCGCGACCTGCCGCCGCGGGACATGGCGATCTGGTCCATCGACCGGGAAGCACTGACCGTGCGGCTGTCCGAGCCGGTTGCCGGCCTCGAAAATTTCATTCTGCCGCTCGCCCCGATGATCGGCTGTTTCGGGGTGGCGCCCAGCCTCGGTCAGGCGATCTCGACGGCGACCAGCGGCGAATATGGCGGCAACATGGATTATCGCCTGTTCGGCCCCGGCACGACCGTTCGTTTTCCGGTATCGGCTCCAGGCGCGCTGTTCTTTCTCGGCGATTGCCATGCTGTGCAGGGCGATGGTGAGATCGTCGGCACCGGCGTCGAGACCACTTTCGAAGTCACGGTTCGGCTGACGGTGGAAAAACAGGCCGGACTGGTCTGGCCACGCGGAGAAACTGCTGAAGACATCTTCACCATCGGCAATGCCCGTCCCCTCGATCAGGCGCTTCAGCATGCCACCAGTGAAATGCTGAATTGGCTGGCCTCGGATTACGGCCTCGACAGAACGGCGGCAAGCCATCTGCTGGGCCAGGTGGTGCGTTATGATGTCGGCAATGTCTTCGATCCGGCCTATACGATGGCCTGTCGTGTCGCGAAGAAATGGCTGGTCCGCCGATCGTGACGAGCCGGCATCTGCTTCAGTCGTATCGCGACAGAAAGCCGGAAACGGTCGCCAGGCAAAGCTGCTTTTCCTCGACATGCGGCATGTGGCTGGAATTTTCGAAGAGCACCCATTCGCAGCCGGGAACGCGCTCGAGGTAGGGCTTTACCACCAAGGGCGTCGCCTCGTCATATTTCCCCGAAATCAGCAGCGTCGGCGCCCCGATGCGGTCGAGCCGGTCTTCGATCGTCCAGTCCTTCATCGTGCCGATGACGTGAAACTCGGTTGGGCCGTTCATGTTGCGGTAGACGGTATTGTCCTCGTCCATGATCGCAAAGGTCCGCGCCACTTCCGGCGGCCATGGAACCACCCGGCAGACATGGCGGTCATAGAAGACCCGTGAAGCGGCGATGTAGTCAGGATCGGTGAGACTTCCCGCCAGCTCGTGTTTGAGCAGCCTGTGCTGCACCTCTTTCGGCAGTTCCTGCCTCAGCCGGTTCGCTTCCGAAACCCAGGTGTGCATATTGGCCGGCGAGTTGGCGATCACGAGGGCCTTCAGGCCTGGCGGCCGGCGCACCGCATGTTCGGCGCCGAGCATGCCGCCCCAGGACTGGCCGAGGAAGGCATAACGATGCCGGATGCCTATATGGGTAAGCAGCGCGTCCAGCTCTTCAAGAAACAGGCCGACCGTCCAGAAATCCGGGCCCTTTTCAGGAAGCCGGGTGGAATTGCCGTTGCCGAGCTGGTCGTAATGGATGACCGGGCGGCCGTCGAGGGCAGCGATATCTTTGAAGGAATCGACATAATCATGCGTGCAGCCGGGTCCGCCATGGGCGACGACGAGGGGCAGCTTGCCGCTCTCCAGCGAGCCGGTGATGCGATACCAGGTGCGATAGTCGCGAAAGGGCAGATAAGCTTCATTCGTCGCGATTGCGGTCACCGGCGTCTCCATCTCTGGTCTGTTGAAGACCATAACGCGGCGGTAGCGGCGACGGCAGCTATCACAAGTTATAGGGTGGCCAGGTCTGGGTCGGCCGCTCTTCGAGCAGGCGGTAATGGGTGGCGCGCACGACGGCCTGTGTGCGGTTGCGGGCGCCGAGTTTCTTTGCCGCCGCATTGAGATGCATGACCACGGTCGGCACCGAACGGTCGATGATCCGGGAGATTTCCTTGGCCGAATAACCTTCTGCCGAATGGCGCAGGCATTCGCGTTCCCGCTCTGTCAGCCGGACCGTGCCGACGCTCCTCGCCTTCCGGTCGAAAAGCGAATAGGCGGCCTCGTGGAAGACATGGGCAAGCAGGTTGAAGTCGGCAATATAGCGCAGCGCATGCCGTTCGAAATCGTTGTTGCGGCCGAAGCGGATGCCGGTGACGGTGGCATAGTCGCCGCGTGGCATGTGAACCGGGACGGTGACGCCGGTCGACATGTCGCGTTCGCTCAGATAGCGCGTCACCGGGGCGGTATCCTCGCTCATGAAGCCCTTGATCAGCGTGTCGGCATTGGGATCGTAATTCCAGAAGAAGGGTGCGGAGGTGCGCAGCGCCACCTGTTGGACCGGATCGATGCGGAAGTACCCGCGATCGAACCAGTAATCGTGCATGTCGTCCGAAATGTTCCTGAGCTTCAGCAGCGACGGTATCATGATCGCGCCGTCGAGATCGTAGGGCACCGGCGTATAGTCGTAGATAAGCGCCTCGAAGCCGATCTGCTTCATCGCCTCGAAGGCCTGGTCGATCCGGCCGTCCAGCGTTTCATGCGCCGTAAACTGCCGTCTGATCGTTCCGATGTCGTCAAGCATGCGCTGCTCCGGTTTCGACGTGGCGCCCTACCCTATCACTTCTTATAGCTGGCACGGAACGCGATTTCCGGTAAAAAATTAACCACGCCCAAATATTGAGCAAGTGAAACCTTCTGCCGGAGCGGTCAATGTGGCGTGAAATACAGCCGGACGAGCGATTCGAGATCGATGTCGATGGCTATCGCGTCGTTGCCTACAGTTTCGGGACCGGCAGCGAGACGATTTTCTGCCTGAACGGCGGGCCGGGTCTGCCCTGCGATTATCTGCGCGAGGCGCATTCCTGTCTCGTCGAAAAAGGTTATCGTGTTATCGCTTTCGACCAGCTCGGCACCGGCGCTTCCGACCGGCCGGACGATCCCTCGCTCTGGACGATCGGCCGTTATGTCGAAGAGACGGAAACGGTGCGCAAGGCGCTGGGGCTCGGCAAAGTCCACATGCTCGGCCATTCCTGGGGCGGGTGGCTGGCGATCGAATATGCGCTGACTTACGCTCAGAACCTCAAGACCCTGATTCTCGAGGATACCGTCGCCGACATGCCGCATCTGATCTCGGAACTGGAGCGGCTGCGCGCGGCACTCGGTCCCGAAACCGTCTCGATGATGCAGAAGCACGAGGCGCAAGGCACCTATAATCATCCCGAATATCTCGCCGCCGTCACCATCCTCAACTACCGCCATGTCTGCCGTCTTCAGGAATGGCCGGCGCCGGTCCGCCGCTCGCTCGACGACTGGAATATGGCGCCCTATGAGACGATGCAGGGGCCGAACGAGTTTCTCTATATCGGCAACCTCAAGGACTGGAACCGCATTGCCGATCTGCCGCGGCTGACGCTGCCGGTGCTGATCACCGCGGGAGAGCATGACGAGCTGACACCGGCCTGCGCGCTGAGGATGAAGCTGGCGCTGCCGAATGCCGAGCTCAGGGTGTTTGCCAATGCCAGCCATATGCCCTTCTATGAAAACCCGCAGGATTTTTATCCGGCGCTTCTCGATTTTCTGGCCCGGCACGAGGCAGGCTGATGCAAGAGGGAGCGGACCGGAGCCGACGAAGTCAAAGGGGCGATCGCCATCATGCATCGCTATAAATTCGTTCTGACGCGACCGTTGCAGTTCCTGCCCGTCATTTTCGGCATCAGCGTCATCACTTTCATTCTGGTCCGCCTGATCCCCGGTGATCCCGCGCGCAACATCCTCGGCACGCGCGCGACGCCGGCAGCCCTTGCCAGCATCCGCGCCCAATATGGCCTCGATCAGCCGATGTGGCTGCAATATCTCTACTTCCTCAAGAACCTCGCCAATGGCGAGATGGGCAAGTCGATCCTCTATAAAGTCGACGTGCTGAAGCTGATCGTCACCCGCATCGAGCCGACGCTGGCGCTCGTCGCCTCCAGCGTCGTGCTGTCGGTGCTGATCGCGGTGCCGCTGGCGGCAATCGCCGCACGCAATGCCGGCCGCGCGTCGGACCATGCGGTGCGCATCGTCTCGACCTTCGGCATCGGTTTTCCTCCCTTCTGGCTGGGACTGATGCTGATCATCCTCTTCAGTGTCGAGCTCGGCATGCTGCCGGTTTCGGGCTACGGCGCGACCATCGGCGACAAGCTTTCCCATCTTGTGCTGCCGAGCCTGACGGTGGCGCTGTCGCTCTCGACCGTTTTGACGCGAAGCCTGCGGGCGGCGATGATCGAAGCGCTGAAGTCGGACGTCGCAACGGCGGCGCGCGCCCGCGGCATGCCGGAAGGCATCGTCTTCTGGCGGCATGTGCTGCCGAATTCGCTGGTGCCGACGATCAACCTGCTTGCCGTCAATATCGGCTGGCTGATCGGCGGCACGGTGGTGGTCGAGAGCGTCTTTGCGCTGCCCGGCATGGGACAACTGCTTGTCAGGGCGATCTTTTCGCGCGACTACATGGTGGTTCAGGGCGTCGCCATGGTCTTTGCCTGCGCCACGGTGTTCATCAATTTCATCGCCGACATCGTCACTGTCGCCGTCGATCCGAGGGTGAAGTTATGAGCGTCGAGTCGATCGTGCCTGCATCGCCCGGCTGGCGCCGGTTTTTCCGCCGGCGGCTGATGCTTGCCGTCGGTGCCGGCCTGCTGCTGTTTTTCGTCCTGCTGGCAGTCGGCGCGCCCATCATCGCGCCCTATGACCCGATCATACAGAATGCCGAAGTGCGGCTGCAGGCGCCGTCATTGCTTCACCCGTTCGGCACCGACAATTTCGGCCGCGATATCCTGTCCCGCGTCATCTGGGGCGCGCGCATCGACCTGCAGATGGCGCTGATCGGCGTCATCTTCCCCTTTCTGATCGGCACGACAGTCGGCACGGTCGCCGGCTTCTTCGGCGGTATCATCGACGCCCTGTTCATGCGCTTAGTCGATATCATCCTCGCCTTCCCCTTTCTCGTGCTGATGCTGTCGATCATCGCGATCCTTGGTCCCGGCCTCGGCAGCTTCTACATATCGATGGCGCTGGTCGGCTGGGTGTCCTATGCGCGGCTGATCCGGGCGCAGATGCTGGTGCTGAAAAGCAGCGACTACGCCGTTGCCGCCGTCAGCCTCGGCTTCAGCCGCCCACGCATCATGTTCCGCCACCTGCTGCCGAACGCGATCGCCGGGTCGATCGTCTTTTCAATGTCGGACGCGACGCTGGTGCTGCTCAGCGGCGCCGCCGTCAGCTATCTCGGTCTCGGCGTACAGCCGCCGATCGCCGAATGGGGCGTGATGGTTGCGGAAGGGCAGAGTTTCATCACCACCGCCTGGTGGATCACCCTGTTTCCCGGCCTCTCCATCGTCTGCCTCGCCTTTGGTTTCAGCATGCTGGGCGATGCTCTCGGCGAATTGCTGGGGGTGCACGAATGAGCGGCTCGCTGCTTTCCGTCCGCGATCTGACTGTCAGGGCGCATGCCGAACCCGGTCCACGCACGCTGCTCGACGCGGTGTCGCTCGATCTCGGCAAGGGTGAGGTCCTCGGTCTCGTCGGCGAGAGCGGTTCGGGCAAGAGCCTGCTCTGCCGCTCCCTGGTGCGGTTGCTGCCCTCGTCGCTCCTGAAGATCGAAAGCGGATCCGTGTTGCTCGAAGGACGCGACCTCATGCGGGTCGACGACGGCGAAATGCTGAAGGTGCGCGGCGGCGAGATCGGCATGATCTTCCAGAACCCGACCAGCCATCTCGACCCGGTGATGCGGGTCGGCGAGCAGATCGCCGAGGGCATCCGCTATCACGAGGGGCTCGGCGCCCGCGAGGCCCGCACCGCTGCGACGGATATCCTGGCGCAGGTCGGCTTCCCCGATCCGAAGCGTCAGTACGACAGCTATCCGCACGAATTTTCCGGCGGCATGCGGCAGCGGGCGATGATCGGCGTGGCTTTGTCCTGCAACCCGAAGATCCTGATTGCCGACGAGCCGACGACGGCGCTCGATGTAACCATCCAGGCACAGATCCTGCGGCTGCTGATCGACATTCGCGACCGGCGCGGACTGTCGATCATTCTCATTACCCATGATCTTGGCATCGTCGCACAGACCTGCGACCGCATTGCCGTGATGCGCGGCGGCAAGCTGATTGAAGCGGGGCCGAAGCGGGCGATCCTGGCACGGCCGCAGCATCCCTATACAGTCAGCCTAATCGACAGCCATCCTTCGATGTCAGCCGAGACTCCCACGTCGTCGCCCGAGGTTGCGGTCGCCAACCAGACGGCGCGACCACTGCTTGAAATCGACGATCTCCATGTGCAGTTCAGAGCCGGCGGCGGCCTGCTGAAGGGCGGCGCCAAGACGGTCAGCGCGGTTTCCGGCGTCAGCCTGCAGATCATGGCCGGGGAGACGGTCGGCATCGTCGGTGAATCCGGCAGCGGTAAGAGCACGCTTGCCCGCGCCGTGCTTGGCCTTACACCCCTTTCCTCCGGTCATGTCACCTTCGAGGGCGTCGATCTGGCGCTGCAGAAGGGCGCGGGCCTGGCAAAACTCAGGCGCGAAACGGCGATGGTTTTCCAGGACCCCTATAACGCTCTCAATCCGCGATTGACGATCGGTCAGATGCTTGCCGAGGTCCTCCAAGTGCAGGGCAAGGTGGCCAAGGCGGATATCCCGGCGCGGATCGACGCTTTGCTCGATCTCGTCGGCCTCGAACGCGAATTTGCCGGCCGCAAACCGCGCAGCATGAGCGGCGGCCAGTGCCAGCGTGCCGGCATCGCCCGGGCGCTCGCCGTCGACCCGAAAATGATCATTGCCGATGAATGCGTCGCCGCTCTCGACGTGACCATTCAGGCGCAGATCATCCAGCTCTTCCGCGAACTCACCGCGAAAATGAACCTGACCCTGATCTTCATTGCCCATGATCTCGCGATCGTCCGCAATCTCTGCGAACGCGTGGTCGTCCTGTATCGCGGCGAGATCGTCGAGGAAGGCCGCTGCGAAGAGGTGTTCGCGCGGCCTAGGCATGCCTATACGGCGGCGCTGATCGCCGCCATTCCCGACATCGATCCCGACAAGCCGCTGCTGCAGGGCGCCGGCGGCAAGGAGGATCTGCAATCGATACCGATCCAGCCCATCAAACGCATGCCATAACAACGAAGGGAACGAACTCATGACAAACAGGTGGAAATCAATCGGGCTCGCAGCCTTGCTCGCCGGCCTGGCGCTCAGCGCAAGCTATGCCGACGCCGCCGGTGTACTCACCATCGGCCGCCGCGAGGATTCGACGACGTTCGATCCGATCAAAACAGCCCAGAACATCGACAACTGGGTATTCTCAAACGTCTACGACGTGCTGATCCGCGTCGACAAGACAGGCACGAAGCTGGAGCCCGGTCTTGCCGAAAGCTGGACGGCCGCGGATGACGGCCTGACCTACACGTTCAAGATTCGCGACACTAAATTCTCGGACGGTTCGCCGCTGACGGCGGAAGACGCCGCTTACAGCCTGCTGCGGATTCGCGACGACCCTGCTTCGCTCTGGAGCGATTCCTACAAGGTGATCGATACGGCGGTGGCCACCGACGCGCATACGCTGACGATCAAGCTCAAGAACCCGTCCGCGCCGTTCCTGTCGACGCTGGCGCTGCCGAACGCCTCCGTCATCTCCAAGAAGGGCATGGAATCGCTGGGGGCGGATGCCTACGGTGAAAAGCCGATCGCATCCGGCGCCTTCGTGATCGAGGAATGGCGGCGCGGCGACCGGATCATCCTGAAGAAGAACCCGAATTTCTGGCAGGCCGACCGCGTCAAGCTCGACGGCGTCGAATGGATCTCGGTGCCCGACGACAATACCCGCATGCTGAACGTCCAGGCCGGCGAGCTGGATGCAGCGATCTTCGTGCCCTTCTCCCGGGTCGAGGAACTGAAGAAGGATCCTAACCTCAAAGTCGCTATCGACGCCTCGACGCGTGAGGATCATTTGCTGATCAACCATGCGCATGGCGCGCTCGGCAAGAAGGAAGTCCGCCAGGCGCTGGATCTTGCGATCGACAAAAAGGCGATCGTCGATACCGTCACCTTCGGCCAGGGCACCGTCGCCAATTCCTACATTCCGAAGGGTGCGCTCTATTATTACGCCGACAATCTGCAGCGGCCTTATGATCCCGCCAAGGCCAAGGAGATGCTGGCGGCCGCCGGCGCATCCGACCTGACGCTCAACTATCTGGTGCGCGCCGGCGACGAAGTCGACGAGCAGACGGCCGTCCTGGTTCAGCAGCAGCTGCAGAAAGCCGGCATTACCGCCAACCTACAGAAGGTCGATCCGAGCCAGGAATGGGACATGACGGTTGCCGGCGACTACGACATCTCGGTCAACTATTGGACGAATGACATTCTCGATCCGGACCAGAAGACCACCTTCGTTCTCGGCCACGATTCCAACAACAACTACCTGACGAACTACAAGAACGAGGCGGTGAAGGAGCTGGTCGCCAAGGCTCGCCTCGAGCTCGACCCGAAGAAGCGCGAAGCGATGTATGTTGATCTGCAGAAGATGGCTAAGGACGACGTCAACTGGATCGATCTTTACTACAGCCCCTATATCAACGTTTCGCGCAAGAATATCGAGAACTTCTACCAGAACCCGCTCGGCCGCTTCTTCCTGGAGGATACGGTCAAGAATTGAGTTCCGCCAGCATCAATGCTCCGTCGCCGTAAAGGCGGCGGAGCTTCATTTGTTGCTGCGGCAAGTGGCTGGGGCAGCTTGGTTACTCGGCGGCCGCGAGCTTGTCCTGCGTTCTCGTGTCGAAGTCGCTGGCCTCGTGACGCTCGTGCAACTGGCTCGAAGGTTCGCCGGAAAGACGGTTCACCATCCGGCCGCGCTGTACGGCCGGACGGCTGTGGATGAGGTCGGCCCAGCGCTCGACGTTCTTATAGTCCTCGACTTGCAGGAACTCGGCTGCACCATAGGTCCAGCCTTTCACCAAGCCGCCATACCATGGCCAAATGGCAATGTCGGCAATGGTGTACTGGCTGCCCGCCACATATTTGCTTTCGGCCAGGCGGCGATCGAGCACGTCGAGCTGGCGCTTCACCTCCATGGCGAAGCGGTCGATCGCATATTCGATCTTCGTTGGCGCATAGGCGTAGAAATGGCCGAAGCCGCCGCCGAGGTAGGGGGCACTTCCCATCTGCCAGAATAGCCACGACAGGCATTCGGCGCGCTCGCTTGGCTCAGTCGGCAGGAAAGCGCCGAATTTCTCGGCGAGATAAGTGAGGATGGCGCCGGATTCGAAGACGCGGATGGGCTTTTCGCCGCTGCGGTCCATCAACGCCGGGATCTTGGAGTTGGGATTGATCTTGACGAAATCGCTTCCGAACTGGTCGCCATCGCCGATCCGGATCAGCCAGGCGTCATATTCGGCACCGCTATGGCCAAGCGCCAGCAGTTCCTCGAGCATAATCGTGACCTTTTGGCCGTTCGGCGTGCCGAGCGAATAGAGCTGGAGCGGATGACGGCCGATCGGAAGCTCCTTCTCATGCGTCGGCCCTGCAATCGGACGATTGATGTTGGCGAACTGGCCGCCATTCGCCTTGTTCCAGGTCCAGACTTTCGGGGGTATATAATCGGAAGAACCGCTCATCTTTCAAACTCCTGGCATTGATCGGACAGAGCGGCAGCCATCGGCTGGCCACCGCATTTTTCCTGACATAGCAGAGGCGACGCGGTTTGTCAGAGGTGTCGCGGCGGCTTCACACAATCGTCAGAATATTAGCAAATGCAGGAGAATGGCCGTCTCAGGGCTCCGCTTCGGCAAGACGCCTGCCCATCACGGCCGAAAGCAGATGGCCCTTGGGCAGGTTCATTGCCGGCATGCCAATGGTCAGATGTGGTGAAGCGCAATCGGCGCAATATATTTCCCCCGTTAGCTCAGGCCGCCCTCTCGCCTTCATGATTGATAGCCGTCCTGGTGCCGGAGGAGAACATGATCAGGGCAAAGAGCGGTTCGGCACCGAGGGCACGGGCCCAGTGACGGACATTGCGGGGAATGCGGATGGCATCGCCGGCTTCGAGCCGGTAAAGCGCGTCGCCGAGCTTGTGTTCGCAATGGCCGGAAACAACATAGAGAATCTCCTCGCAATCGGGATGGGAATGCAGCTGGTTGCGCTCGCCGGGATTGATGCGGCAGGTGCCGAAGGTCATCTCGGCGCCGGGCGTGCCGTCGCCGGTGATCTTCCAGTTGAGTTCGCCCCAGCTAGTCGGCATGAATTCGCCGCCGGCTTTCCTGAAAATGACATCTGTCTCGGTCAAGGCCGTCTTCCCTGTTCAGAAATGGGTGGTGACGCCCGCATCCGCGCGTCTATAAAAGTCGAAGAGCTTCATGATCTCGCGGGCGATTTCCAGCGTGCCCCGGCTGATTGAGGTACCGGCGAGGATCGCATCCGTCAGATGCAGGATTTCGGGCACATAGCCGAGATAGAAGAGGTTGTTATTGTAGAGCTGGCCGAGCGAATGCTCCGGCTCGTAGATAAGTGCGGCGTTCTCATCCGGCTGGATGAAGCTTGCGGCGCGGCCATAGGACGGCAGGTCCGCCTTGCGGAAATAGGTCAGCCGGCTGCCGTTTTCGACAATCGCATTGGCGCCCTCGCCGATGATCTCGATCCGCTCGAAGATGCTGCCGCCGGATTGGCCGGCGGCCAGGTGCAGCGTGCCGATCGCGCCGCAGCGGAAGCGCAGGCTGGTGACAGTCGCCCCCGACAGCGCTTCCCATTCGTAGCTCGCGCGTTCGATCTCGCCGCCGAGGAAATTGAGGATCGCCCCCGGATGATAAATGTGATCGAGGAAGCTCTGCATCCTGACGAGATCGGCGCGGTCCTCGGGGCTCGGCAGGCTCTGGGGATAGCGGACATTGATCGAGGTCAGCCGGCCGAAACCGGGCGAACCGATCAGATCCCTGAGCTTCTCGATCGTCGGGAAGAAGGTCTTCTTGAGACCGGTCATCACCATGCGGCCGGCCGCGGCACTGGCCGCCCGCAGCCTATCGATGTCTTCCATGGTCGCGGCGGTCGGTTTTTCCATCCAGACATGCGCGCCCGCGGCGAGCGCATCGAGCGCCAGATCCGTTGCCTGCACCCGGCCGTCGGGATGGTAGGCGGTGACGAGAAAGACCAGTTCCGGCTTTTCCTGCTCCAGCATGTCGCGGTGATCGGTGTAGGCTTTGCCGGCGCCGAAGAGCTTGGCGAATTTGTCGGCGCGGCCGAGGTCGAGATCGCAGATGCCGGTGAGCTCGACCGGCGCATACCGCAGCGCCGGGTAGATATTGCGGTAGGCATGGCCGCCGGCGCCGATAAAACAGGCCTTGATGCGGTGATCGAATTCGAAATTGTAGCGGATTTCCCGCTGGACGTGATGCGACATGGTCAGCCCTTAATTGCCCCTTGCGTCAGCCCTTCGGTGAAACGGCGCTGCATCAGGATGTAGAGAAGAATGATCGGCAGGAACGAAATGACGGTGCCTGAGAAGACCAGGCGGTAATCGGAGGCATAGGTGCTGGCAAAACGCACCAGCCCGAGTGGCAGCGTCTGCACTTCCGGACTGATCAGCACGATCAGCGGCAGGAAAAAATCGTTCCAGGTGGAGAGCGCGCTGATGATGACGAGCGCCTGCACCGCCGGCGTGGAGATCGGCAGAAAGATCTTGGTGAGGATCTGGATAGGCGAGGCGCCGTCGATCTTGGCGGCCTCGATCAGATCATCGGGCACGCCGACGAAGAAACTCCGCATCAGGAAGATGCCGAAGGGAATGCCGTTGCTCACCTGCACCAGCACGATACCAGCCAGCGTGTTGACGAGGTCGAGCCCGAAGAGCACCTGATAGAGCGGAATGACGATCGCCTGGACGGGCACGGTGAGGCCGAGGATGAAGGTGTAGAACAGCCATTCGCGGCCGGGAAAGCGGATCTTGGCCAGCGCATAGCCGGCAGGCGCGCAGGTGAGCAGCGACAGGATGACGACGCCGACGAGGTTGATGAGGCTGTTGCCGACGAGATCGCCGAAGCCGCCGATCTGCCAGGCATCGAGATAATTCTGCCACATCAGGTCGGCGGGCCAGGTGAAGGGATCGGCTTGGCCGATCTCGGCCTCGGTCTTGAAACTTGATATCAGCAGCCAGACGAAGGGGGCGAGGATCAGGATCAAGACAGGCGTCAGTGCCAGCGCCACGGGCCATTCGCGATTACGCATACTCATTGCGAAAGCCTCGCGCGCCAGCGGTTGAAGACGATGGTAATGACGATTGCCAGCAGGCTGAGCAGGATGCAGAGCACCGCCGCGAGCCCGTGATCCTGGGACTGGAAGGCGAGCCGGTAGATATAGGTCGTGATCAGTTCGCTCTGATAGAAGGGGCCGCCATTGGTCATGACGAAGACCGTCGCAAAGCCCTTCAGACCGTTGATCATCGCCAGCGAGACAACGAAGGTCATTACCTCGCGAAGCCCCGGCAGCGTCACATAAATCAGCTGCTGGAAGGCATTGGCGCCGTCCACCTCCGCCGCGTCGTAGAGCGAGCGGTCGATATTCTGCAGCCCGGCGATGAAGAGCAGCATGTAGAGGCCAAACCCCTGCCACGAGCTCGCGACATTGACGGAAAACAGCACCAGAGCCGGATCGGAAAGCCAGCCTTGCGTGAAGGCGCCGAGCCCGATCAGCGTCAGGGCCGTGTTCAGGAGGCCGAAAAACGGATCGTAGATATTGGCCCAGATGACGCCGACCACTGCCAGCGACACCAGATGCGGCAGGAAGAAGGCGGTGCGGAAGAAGACCTGGGTGAAACGCAGCCTGCTGACCGCGAGCGCCAGCAGAAGGCCGAGCCCGCCTGCCATCACCAGATGGTAGGCGAGCCAGACGAAGGTGTGGACGAGGCTCTTCCAGACGATCGGGTCATGCGCCGCCTTCGCGTAATTGCCGAAGCCGACGAAGCTCGCGGAGGTGTTGAAGCCGGCCGAGCTGTTAAAACTCAGCCAGAAAGTCGCGGCGATCGGCAGCAGGGTGAAGACGGCGTAGAGCGCGAGCGCCGGCGCCATGAGCCAGTATGCGGTGCCGGTATCGCCATCGGCTGAGACGGACCTGGCCGCCCTGGGTTTCGACATACGGGCGAATGTACCGCCCGTATGTCCTGCCGCGGCAGGTGTCGTGCTGAGAGGAGCCGCGACCTTGCTGCCTGACGTTTCGGGGATGGCCACTATTTCGCCTCTGCCATCTTCGTCTGGATCTGCTTCATGCCGTCCTCGCCGCCGATCTGGCCGGAGATCAGGCCCTGGATGACCTGGAAATATGTGTCGAGCACCGGCCCGGGCAGATAGACGCTCGGATTATAGCCGACGCCACCGGCAGCGGCCGCGAAGATCTCTTTCAGGACAGGGGTCGGCGGTTCGAGGCCCGGGATTTCGCGCGGATAGATCATCGTGCTTGCCGGGTCCTGGGCGCGTTTCTTCATCACGGCATCCGACAGCATGAAGTCGATCCACTTCATCGCGAGTTCCGGCTGCCTGGAGTTGACGGGGATCAGCCAGCTCCATCCGACACCGCCGGTCGGCATCGCGGCGCCCTTGATGTCGGAGGGCATCGGCGCATAGCCGGCATTCGTCAGGTCATAGCCGGCCTTGCGGGCATTGGCGGTGAACCAGGGGCCGGCGACGAACATGGCGGCGCGCTTGTTGAACCAGAGGCGTGAGGCGCCGTCGAGATCAAGGCCGGCCATTTCCTTCTTGATGTCGCCTGCCTCGACCAGCTTCTGCAGCCGGATGGCGCCGGCGGCGACGGACGGATCGTCCCAGGCAATCTCGCGGCGCAGCGCCTTGCCGATCACCTCCTTGCCGCTCGCCGATTGCAGCAGGTTGCCGAAGAGATGGCCGGCGCTGCCTGAGGTGCGCGGGCCGATGGCGATCGGCTGCAGGCCGGTCTCCTCGATCGACTTCATCAGCGTTTCGAATTCGCTCCAGGTCGCGGGGATCTTCCAGCCGGCCTGCGCGAAAATGTCCTTGTGGTACCAGATGCCGAGCGCATCGAGCCCATCGGGAACCTCATAGATCTCGCCGCCGAACTGGCCCTTCAGCTCGGTGTAGAGCCAGGGATAGATCTTGTCCTTCCAGCCGCGTTTTTCATATTGCTCGGTGAGCGGGACAACCTGCTTGGCATTCTTGACGACGCTGATGCGGCCGATGCCCGAATTGGTGAGGATCACGTCCGGTCCGGCATCCGACTGGATCGCCGCCTGCACCGCGCCGTTGCTGATCGTGCCAGTCGGCGGCATGAATTCGACGGTCACACCGGGATTGGCCTTTTCGAAATCGGCCTTGATACCGTTCCAGAGTTGCGCGACCAGCGGCTCGGTGATCTGCTCGGGCCCCCACATTTTCAGGGTTTCGGCATGTGCCGCCAGCGCGCTTGCGGCGATCATCGCCGCCAGTGCGGTGCTGCGGGCAAGAAATTTCAGCATTGTTCCCTCCTCCGGACCGCTCCTCGGCCCATGTTTTTCGGTTGCTGAAGGAGACCTCCCTCTCCCTCATGTCCTTCGGCTAACCCTTCTGAAAGCGCGCCATGACGGCCTGCTGGACATCGCTGATATGCGCGTGCATCAGCGCCTTGGCGCGGCCGATGTCGCGCGCCCTGAAAGCCTGCAGGATCTGATCGCGCTCCTCGGCCGCCCTTTCGGCCAGATCACGGCTCTCATTGGCGATCGAGCGGCAGATCTGAATCTGCAGTGCAAGCCGCGCCAGCGTTTCGATCAGCGGCGCGCTTCCCGAAAGCTCGGCGATGGTCTCGTGGAATTCCTTGTCGCGAATGCCGTAGGTTTCCATGTCGCCGCGGCGCAATGCGGCCACGGCCTCATCCAGGATACGCTCGAAGTTTGCGATATGCCGGTCGCTCATCTCAGGAACGGCGAGCTCGACGGCGAAGCATTCGAGCGTCTTGCGCAGATTATAGAGGTCGTCGATCTCTTTCGGCGTGAAGCTGCGCACGAAGAATCCGCGATAGGGTTTGATCTCGATCAGCCCTTCCTTGGCGAGCGTGCCGATCGCCTCCCGGAATGGCGTGCGGCTGACCTGCAGGCGGTCCGTCAGCTCCTTTTCGTCGATCGACACACCGCTCGGCAGCTCGCCCGAGACGATCAGCCGAACGATTTCCTCGTAGATCCGCTCGCGAAGGGTGAGGTGGCGCGGTGCGTTCATGGTTTCCATTTCCGTCTGGCGTTGAGAATTTAAGTATGCAATATGCGAAAGAATATACAATATGAAAAATACAAAAACAGGAATTTTATCGAAAGCTCGCAGTGAAAGTTTGAAAAGAGGAGGAAAAACAATGGGATATGTCTATATTGTCGGCACCTGCGACACCAAGAGCGCGGAACTGAATTACGCCAAGGAGGTGGTTCTGTCGGCCGGCGCCGATGCCGTGCTGGTGGATGTCGGCACGCTCGGGGAGGATGCCTGCGCCGATATCCGGGCGCGGGAAGTGGCCGAATTTCATCCCGAGGGCGCGGCGGCCGTGCTGGGGCAGACCGATCGGGGAGCGGCGGTTTCGGCCATGGCCAAGGCGCTGACGGCATTCCTGACATCACGCAGCGACATCGGCGCCGTTCTCGGCCTCGGTGGTACCGGCAATACTGCGCTCGTCACGGAAGCGATGCGCGCGCTTCCCATCGGCCTGCCGAAACTGATGGTCTCGACGGTCGCCTCCGGCAATGTCGCGCCCTATGTCGGGCCGAACGATCTCACCATGATGTATTCGGTCGTCGATGTCGCCGGCCTGAACGCGATTTCGCGCCGGGTGATCGGCAATGCGGCGAACGCCGTGGCCGGCATGGCCCGCAATCCCATCCCCGCCTCGAACGATGATCGGCCGGGCATCGGCATGACCATGTTCGGCGTCACGACCCCCTGTGTCACTGAGGTGCGCGAGATGCTCGGCGATACGCACGAGATCTACGTCTTCCATGCGACCGGCGTCGGCGGCCGGTCGATGGAGAAACTTGCCGATTCCGGTCTGCTTCAAGGCGTGATCGATGTGACGACGACAGAGGTTCCGGATCTCCTTGTCGGCGGCGTCTTCCCAGCGACCGAGGATCGTTTCGGCGCCATCATCCGCACCGGCCTGCCCTATGTCGGCTCGGTCGGCGCCGTCGACATGGTGAATTTCGGTGCGCGGGAAACCGTGCCCGCGCCTTTCCGAGATCGGAAGCTGCATGTCCACAATGCGCAGGTGACGCTGATGCGCACCACGCCGGAAGAAAATCGCCGGATTGGCGCTTTCATCGTCGAACGGCTGAACCGGATGCAGGGGCCGGTCCGCTTCCTGTTGCCGCTGCAGGGTGTTTCGGCGATCGATGCGGCCGGTCAGCCCTTCCACGACCCGGACGCCGATGCGGCGCTGTTTTCAGCCATCCGCGCCGGCTGGCGGGAGGCGGAAAACAGACGTCTTGTCGAGGTCGACGCCCATATCAACACCCCGGAATTCGCCGCCGCACTCGTTGCCAATTTCCATGACATCCATGCCTGAGGAGAGAGTTTTGACCCGTAGGAACGACATTTTGAACAAGCTTCGCCGCAAGATCTCCGAGGGCCGGCCGATCATCGGCGGCGGCGCTGGCACCGGCCTTTCGGCCAAGAGCGAGGAGGCCGGCGGCATCGATCTGATCGTGATCTACAATTCCGGTCGTTACCGCATGGCCGGGCGCGGCTCGCTGGCAGGCCTGCTCGCCTATGGCAATGCCAATGAAATCGTCAAAGAGATGGGCCGCGAGGTTCTGCCGGTCGTGCGACACACGCCGGTGCTGGCCGGCGTCAACGGCACCGATCCCTTCATGCTGCCCGATTTCTTCCTCGACGAGTTGAAGGCGATGGGTTTTGCCGGCATCCAGAACTTTCCCACCGTCGGGCTGATCGATGGCACCTTCCGCGCCAATCTCGAAGAAACCGGCATGGGCTTCGATCTCGAGATCGATATCATCGCCCGCGCCAACGCCAAGGACATGCTGACGACGCCCTATGTCTTCAGTGCCGAGGACGCCATTGCCATGACCCGGGCCGGCGCCGATATCGTCGTCTGCCATCTCGGCTTGACCACGGGGGGCGCGATCGGCGCCGAAACGGCGCTGACGCTCGACGGATGCGTGGAGAAGATCAACGCATGGACGGATGCCGCCAGATCCGTGCGCGACGACGTCATCGTGCTCTGCCATGGCGGGCCGATCTCCATGCCTGCGGATGCCGCTTACGTGCTCGCCCGCTGCAAGGGATGCAACGGCTTTTACGGCGCAAGTTCGATGGAGCGGTTGCCGACCGAAGTCGCGATCCGGGCACAGGTCGAGGATTTCGTAAAGATTTAGGCGCGGCTTGGCCACGCCAGCTGCCGGCGCCTCCGAGGTGGGGCGCCAGCAGCAAAAGCGGTCAGGGCATGACCATCGCACCGGCGGTTTCCGGGAAGCCAAGGATCTCGTCCAGCTGTCTGACCAGCACGCGGCGGCTGCCCTTGACGTCGTCGGCCAGCCTGGAGAAGACCTCCGCCATGCCGCGAAAGATTCCTGCCGCCGGATCGTCCTCTCCAAGGAAGTCGGCGATCTCCTGCATTTCGGCAACCCAGCGATAGGCTTTCGGATACATGTCGGGAATGGATTTCGACAGCTTGCGGTCAACGTCGGGAAGGCTCTCGGCGAGTTCGGCCTTCAGGCTTTCGGCAGCGCCCGAGCGGGATGCGGCCAGCAGCATTGCGGCGCCGAGGCCGATAAAGCCCTTGTTGATGCCGGCATAACACATCTTCAGCGCCGAAGCCGCGCCGAGTGGCCCATCGAGCCTGCGGACCAGCAAGCCGTAATCTTCGAGCAGCCTGCTTCGCTGCGCGCTATCGCCGCTGATATAGATGGCCGGCCCTGATTTGCCGGGAACCGGCGGCCCGCCGATGATGGCGCCGTCGAGAACGTCTATCCGGCTGCCATCGAACCGCGCCGCCAGGGCCTGCATGGTCTTCGGCGCGATCGCGTTGAGGTCGATAAAGGGCGGCGGCGCCGGCATTCCCGACGATATCTGCGCGACGAATTCGGCGACACCGATCGCTTCCGCCGGCGGAACGATCGACAGGATCAGCTCGGCTTCCGCCAGCGCCTGGCGTCCAACCGGCACCATGCCGGCTGTCTTGGCGCGCGCGATCGTCTGCTCGCTCCGGCCTTCGAGGCAAGTCAGCACCGTGGCGCCATGGTCGATCAGCCGTTTGGCGACAGCGCTTCCCATAGCGCCCGCTCCGATGATTGCGAAATTCGGCATGTGAAACCTCTGTAGTGACGACGACATGGCATGAGAGCTATCGCCGATCGGACCGCCGTCAACTGCGACAGGGCGTCAGAATGCACGAGCGGCATTCCGACTTGACTTTGGTCAAAGCAGGCGGCCTCGATAGAGGTAAGATCACGGAAATGGCTCGCATCCGAGGATATTGATTCAATGTATCGCATGATCATCTGCGGCATCGGCATGGGTTCGAGGCAGACGGCAAACCGTCTGCTGCGCCGGGCCGCGGCGCTTGTGGACGAAGGCGGAACCATCCTCGTTATGCATGTCATCGAGAATGTCCCGCAGCGCCGTCTGACCGGCATTCCCGAGGAATCGGAAACGGCCGCCATTGTCGACGCCGAAAAGAAGCTTGTGTCGCTCTGCAAGGAGTTGGGAATCCCTGTGATGATCGAGGTTCGCATCGGCGCCGCCGCCTCCCTGCTGGTGTCGGCGGCAAGGGAGAGAGCGGCCGATCTCATTCTGCTGTCATCCCACGTGCCCGATATCACCGACTATGTCTTCTCCTCGATCGTCGAGAAGGTGGTGCGACATGCGGGATGCTCGGTTCTCGTCGATCGGCGTTTAGCCCAGGTACATGAGGGCTCCGCGCTGCAGGCCGAAGACGCTGCCCTGCTTTGACCTCTGGCAAGTTTCCGTCGATCACAGGGCCACCGGCTTGATGCGCCGCGTGGGCTGCCCCTCCCCGGCCGCGGACCGGCAACCTATATCAGTGACAAGCCAACCAGCAGTATGGACTGCCCGACCGGAGATATGTATGAGCCAGGATCCCTACGAGCTTCTGGGCGTGAAGCGGGATGCGACGCAGAAGGAGATTCAGAGCGCGTTCCGCAAGCTCGCCAAGAAGCTTCACCCCGACCTTAACCCCGGCGACAAAAAGGCCGAGGACCGATTCAAGGATATTTCGACCGCTTACGAGATTTTGAGCGACGAACAGAAGCGGGGACGATTCGACCGCGGCGAGATCGATATGACGGGCGCCGAGCGGGCGCAGCGCAGCTATTACCGCGACTATGCCTCGGCGAGCGGGCCCAATGATCCCTACCGCAACAATTCCGGCTTTGCCGATTTCGCCGATATCGACAACACTTTTGCCAATTTCTTTTCCCGCCGCACCGGCGGCGGCAGGATGCGCAGCCAAGGCCAGGATCGGCGTTTCTCCATGGAGGTCGATTTTCTCGAGGCCGTCAACGGCACCAGGACCGAGATCAAGCTGCCGGATGGGCCGCAGCTCGACGTGCAGATCCCGCCCGGAACCCGCGACGGCCAGACCTTGCGCCTGCGTGGCAAAGGCGAACCGGGCATTGGCGGCGGCCCGCCGGGCGACGCCCTGATCGAGATCCGTGTGGCCCCTCACCGCTTCTTCACCCGCGACGGCGACGACATCCGCCTGGAACTGCCGATCTCGCTGGGCGAGGCGGTGCTCGGCGGCAAGGTCCGCGTCCCGACACCGTCGGGACCTGTCAACGTGACGCTGCCTCCGCACTCGAATACGGGCAAGGTCCTGCGTCTCAGGGGCAAGGGCGTTCCAAAACGCGGTGGCGGACACGGCGATGTCTATGTCTCCTTGAAGATCGTGCTGCCCGATAATCCGGACGAACGGCTGACCTCCCTGGTGAAGGAATGGGCGGCGGCAAATCCATACGATCCGAGGAAGAACATGGAGGCCTGATCATGGATGATCATGAGTTCCGTCTTTGCTTGAAAATCGATGTCGTCCAGCTCGACTTCTGGGTCGAACGGGGCTGGCTTGTCCCGGCGATGTCAGGCGAAGGACGGCAGTTTCGCGAGGCCGACGTCGCCCGCGGCCGGCTCATCCTCGATCTCATGGGCAATATGGGCGTCAACGAAGCCGGGGTCGATGTCGTCATGGATCTGCTCGACCAACTGCACACCTTGCGGGGAACGATGAGCAAGCTGGTGACGGCAATCGAGCGGCAAGAGCGGGAGGTTCAGCAACGGCTCATCGAAAGCCTTGAGGACATGGACCGGTTTTGAGCAACCGGCCGCATGCGGCGGATATCCTCAGGCGGTGAACCAGTAGCGGACGATGTGGAAGAACAGCGGCGCGGCGAAGGTGATGGAGTCGAGACGATCGAGCACGCCGCCATGGCCCTCGATCACATAACCCCAGTCCTTGGCGTTGAGATCGCGCTTGATGGCCGAGAGCACGAAGCCGCCGAAGAAGCCGGCGACGACGATGACCGTGCTGATGGCAGCCGCCTGCAGGGGTGAGAACGGCGTCAGGCGATAGAGCAGCGTTCCGACGAGGATGGCCGAGGCGCCGCCGCCGATCAGGCCTTCGAGCGTCTTCGATGGGCTGATATTCGGCGAGAACCGATGTTTTCCGAGAAGCTTGCCCCACACATACTGGAAGACGTCGCTGAGTTGCACGACGATGACGAGATAGACGAGAAGAAGCGCCGGCGGCGTTCCGGTCTCAAGCATCAGCAGTGCGGGCGCATGACTGATCGCATAAACCGTCAGCATCAGTCCCCATTGCACCCTGGCGGTCCGCGCCAGGAACTCGTTGACGTCGCCGGTCAGCGTCGCCACCGCCGGCAGTGTCAGGAAGGCATAGACCGGGATGAAGATGGAAAAGAGGCCGTACCATAGCGTTCCGAGCAGCACATAGTGCAGCGGCAGGACGACGAAGAAGGACAGGAACAGCGCCAGGTGGTCGCCGCGCCGTGATGGCGTCAGCGTCCAGAATTCGCGCAGCGCCATGAAGGACAGGAATGCGAACAGGATGACCACCGCCGTATCGCCGAGCAGGATCGCGCCGCCGAAGACCGCGACCATGATCCACCAGGAGCGGATGCGGGCATTGAGGTTCTGGACGGTGGCGACAGACCCGGGTTCGGTCGCGCGCCGCTGCAGGATGAAACCGATGGCGGAGGCGACGGCGAGCAGGCCGAGGATCGCGGCAAGGACGATAGAGAAAAGACTGGTCATGCGGTGCGCCCTCCGTCTGCCAGTTCGACGATCGCGGCGCGGGCGCGGGCCAGGAAGGCGTCCTTGCCTTCGCCTGGTTCGACGCGCAGCGGCTTGCCGAAGCGCGCCGTGCAGGTGATCGGCACGATGAGCCAGCTTCCCTTGGGCAGGATGCGCTGCAGATTGTCGAGATGGATCGGCACAAGATCGACATCCGGGAAGCGGCAGGCAAGGCGATAGATGCCGCTGCGAAACGGGGCGATCTCATCGGTAGAGCTTCTCGTCCCCTCGGGAAAAATCAGGATCGAACGCCCTTCCTCGAGCAGGCGCTCGAGCGGCTCCAGCGGGTTGCTGTCCGGCAGAGGCTTGCGGTCGATCAGGACGGCGCGAAGGCCCTTCTCCGCGATGAAACGGCGAAAGGCGCTCGTACCCCAATAGTCGCGCGCTGCAACCGGATGGGTCAGCCGCCGCACCTGATACGGCAGGGCGGCCATGACGGCCACCGTATCAACATGGCTGTTGTGATTGGCGAAATAGATGCGGCGGCGCGTGTCGGGCGTGCAGCCCCGCCATTCGCTTCGGGCGCCAACCATGATACGGACGAACAACACAAGGAGCCGACGGACAAGCGCGGTCATAGTCTCTCCAGCGAATGGGAAAGCGTTATCGTACGGGTGATGCAGGTGACGAGGCTGCCGGTCGCGATGATGGCTGAGCTCAGGATCAGCGACCAATGGCTGGCGGAGACCAGCGTCTCCACACTCTGCGCAACGAGGCCGGCCGTCAGCACCGCCATGCGGCGCTGCTTGGCCATGATGCCGCTGAAGTCCTGGGCAAGGCCGACCGATCCTCCGAAGACCCTGATATAGGCGGTGAGTGCGGCAAGCAGCGCGGCCAGCCAGCCGAGCCAGGGAAAGCCGCAGGCATAACCAGCCGCCACGAGCAGCAGGCTGTCGGCGACCCGATCGGGGAATTCATTGTAGATCGCCCCGCTTTTGGTTTTCTTGCCGCCTTCGATCGCGACCATCCCGTCGAGCAGATTGCAGACGAGCCGCAGCTGCACCGAGAAAGCCGCGCCGATCATGGCGATTGGATGGGTCGTGAGCAGGATCAGCGCCGCGCCGAAGCCGGCAAACAGGATCGAGAAGAGCGAAATGCTGTTCGGCGTCACACCGGTGCGTGCCAGCCACGCGCTCATGCCGATCGCCCAGGACGACGACCGGCTCGCGATCGGCCGCCGCGAGGCGTCCTCTTCTTCACCCATTTATTGTTTCCCCAGCCCAATTGCCTTCTGCATACCCTGCCCATGCCGCCGCGCCAAGCCCTGCAGATCCGGTCCGAGCCTTGTCGCCCCGAAGCGAAGGTCGCGCTTCTTGAAGTGAAGAATCTCAACCGGAAAGCGCGGCGGTAACGGGGCTGCAGCCTGCCACACCGCGTTACTTGCGCCAAGTCGCGACGCCATCAGCAAGCCGGAAAAATCGGCGTACAGTGAAAGAGCGCCGGGGCCCATCAGCCTGATTTTTAAGCCTCTTCTCTCCTTGACACATTTTTAGGCGCTACTATGATTTTTGAACCAGATGGTAAAAAAGGGGAGCAATCGATGACCAAAGACATCCTGATTTCACGCCGGGCAGTGATCGCATCGGGCATTGCGCTCGGAGTGAGCAGCCTCGCCCCGCTCGCAAGGGCCGCCGCCCCGCTGAAAGTTGCCGGCATTCATGCGTCGCCAGTCGAAAACGCTTGGAATTCCTGTCTTCACAAGGCCCTCCAGGACGCTGCCAAGGAAGGCGTCATCGAATATGTCTTTTCCGAAGGTGTCTCCGGCACCGATTATCCGCGCGCCATGCGCGAATATGCCGAACAGGGCAACAAGCTGATTATCGGCGAGGCCTATGCGGTGGAGAAGGAGGCCCGGCAGGTCGCGGCAGACTATCCCGAGACCGCTTTCGTGCTGGGTTCGAGCGGCGAGCAGGCCGGCGACAATTTCGGTGTCTTCGGCACGTGGAATCATGACGGCGCCTATCTGGCCGGCATGCTCGCGGGCAAGATGACCAAGTCGAATGTCGTCGGTTCGGTCGGCGCCATTCCGATCCCCGAGGTCAACATGCTGATCAACGCCTTTGCCGCGGGCGTCAAGGCTGTCAATCCCGACGCAAAGCACCTGGTCTCGTTCATCGGCACCTTCTTCGATCCCCCGAAGGCCCGCGAGGCCGGCCTTGCCCAGATCGACGCCGGCGCCGACATCCTGTTCGGCGAGCGCATCGGCACGGCCGATGCCGCCAAGGAACGCGGCATCAAGTCGGTCGGCTCGCTGGTCGATTACACGCCGCGTTATCCCGATACGGTGTTTGCCAACGCCATGTGGTATTTCCGCCCGATCCTCAATGCCGCGATCGCCGATGTCGCTGCCGGCAAACCGGTCGGCAGGAACTACACGTCTTACGGCCTGATGAAGGAAGGCGGCAGCGATATCGTCTTCGTCAAGGGTGTTGCGCCTGCCGAGGCGGAGGCCGCGATGGAAGCCAAGCGGGCGGAGATCAAGGCCGGCACCTTCGAAGTTCCGAAGATGATGGAAGAGCCGAAGTAGTTCGGCTGATGCAGGGCGATGCGACGGAACTGGCGGCAGCGATCAGGCATGGCAGTCTGAGCGCTGCAGAAGCGATGCAGACCTCCCTCGAGGCTGCCGCGCGGCATGCGCCGCTCGGCGCGATCGCCTATCTCGACGGTGCCATGGGTCTCGCCGCGGCGCAGGCCTGCGACCGGGAGCGGCAGAGCGCGCCCGAGCATTTCTCGGCGCGGCCCTTTGCCGGCGTGCCGACCTTGGCGAAGGATCTTGGCGGTCCCTTCCGCGGACTGCCGGTAACGGCCGGTTCCCGCCTCTTCGAGAGAAAGGGCGGCGACGCCGACTCCGATCTCGCTGCGCGGTTCCGCGAGGCCGGCTTCTGTCTGTTCGGCCTGACGACGAGCCCGGAATTCGGCCTTTCGCTCGCCAGCGAACCGGCGATCGGACCTGTCTGTCGCAACCCGCTCGATCCCACGCGCACCGCCGGCGGCTCGTCCGGCGGTGCGGCGGCAGCGGTTGCTGCCGGGATCGTCGCGATTGCCCATGCCACCGATGCCGGCGGCTCGATCCGCGTGCCCGCCGCCTGCTGCGGTCTCGTCGGAATGAAGCCGACCCGCGGCGCCATCCCCGGCGGGCCGTCTTTCGGCAACCACCTTGCCGGCATTGCGAGCGAACTGGCGGTCTGCCGCTCGGTGCGGGATACTGCGCTGATTTTCGACCGGCTGAGCGGCAATGCACGCGGACCCGTTCCCGATCCCTCTCCCGCCGATGTCGACACCGGCCGTTTGCGGATCGGCCTGTTGACGGATACCGGACCCGCCCACCCGACCGAGGGTGATCGACTTGCGGCCGTCGCGGACGCCGCGCGTGTGCTCGAGAAGGACGGACACGCCATCGTTCCATTGGCCTGGGCCGACTTCGAATGGAGCGCCGCCGCCAGCGGCCGCGCCTTTGCGGATATCGTTTCGGTCAATCTCGCCGCCCTCGTCGAGGCGGCAGCGCTTGAGGAAAGCAGGGCCGAGCCCCTCACCCGGGCTTTCGCTAGACGCGGACGAACGCTTTCGGCCACCGCGCTCTGGAAAACACTGAACGATGCGGTGCTGGTGAGCCATGCGGTCTGGGGGCTATTCGATACGGTCGATTGCATCCTGATGCCGATGCTCGCCTCCGCGCCTCTTGCGATCGGCTCCTTTCCGTCCGATCATGCCGACACCGATCTCCATCTGGAGCGAATGACCGCGTTTGCGCCGCTTGCCTGCCTTGCCAATGTCTCGGGTTTTCCTGCTTTAACGCTGCCTTTTGGACAGGATCAGCACGCCATGCCGCTGCCGGTGCAGCTCATGATGCCGATGGGTCACGAGCCCCGGCTTCTGTCGCTTGCGGCACGCCTGGAGGCCGAGGCGCGATGGCAGCACCGTTTTCCAGTGGCGGGGTTGCCGTCATGACCGGGCCTGTTCTGGAAATTGTCGGCGTCAGCAAACGCTTCGGCGCCAATCTCGCCAATGACGATATTTCCATGACGCTGGCCAGGGGCGAGGTCGTCGCCCTGCTCGGCGAGAACGGCGCGGGCAAGACCACGCTGATGAGCATCCTTTTCGGCCACTATGTGCCGGATGCCGGGCGAATTCTGATCGACGGCGCCGAGTTGCCGCAGGGCAAGCCGCGCGCGGCGATCCGCGCCGGCGTCGGCATGGTGCATCAGCATTTCTCGCTGGCGCCCAATCTGACCGTCCTCGAAAATGTCATGACCGGCACGGAGGCGCTGTGGTCCTGGCGCTCGGCGACATCGGCGGCGCGGAAGAAGCTCCTGGCGATTTCAGAGCGCTTCGGCCTTCAGGTCGATCCGGATGCCCGCCTCGGCGACCTTTCCGTCGGCGAGCAGCAGCGGGTGGAGATCCTCAAGGCGCTTCACAGCGATGCCCGCATCCTGATCCTCGATGAGCCGACGGCGGTGCTGACCAATATCGAAGCCGAGCGGCTGTTCACGACGCTGAAGGAGATGGCCCGCCAGGGCCTGTCGCTGATCTTCATCTCGCACAAACTCGACGAAGTGATGGCGGCGGCAGACCGCATCGTCGTGCTGCGCGCTGGCAGGATGGTCGCCGAGCGCAGGGCATCGGAAACCAGCAAGGCGGAGCTTGCCGAGCTGATGGTCGGGCACCGCGTAACGCGGCCCGTTCGCGAACCGTCGACACCCGGCGCCGTTGCACTCGAGGCTTCAGGCGTGACCGTGCGAACCGGCGGCATCGATCGGCTGAAATCGATCAGCTTTCGGCTGCACCAGGGAGAGATCCTCGGCATTATCGGCGTTTCCGGCAACGGCCAGGCGGCGTTGGCGCATCTTCTTTCCGGCACGCTGGCGCGCGGCAGCGGCGATCTCAGGCTGTTCGGCGAAGTGGTCGGCAATCTTGGCGTCGCCGATGTTGTCGACGCCGGCATCGGCCGCATTCCCGAGGACCGCAACCATGAGGGCGTGATCGGCGAAATGGCGATCTGGGAAAACGCCGTACTGGAGCGCATCGCCTCGCCGGCCTTCTCGCGCCACGGTCTCGTCAACCGCAAGGCCGGCATCGCTTTCGCCAGGGAAATCATCGACGGCTTCGACGTTCGCGGCGGCGGCCCGGCCATTCGCACCCGGCTGCTTTCCGGCGGCAATATGCAGAAGCTCATTCTCGGGCGCAGTCTCTATCGGCG
Organism: Rhizobium phaseoli; assembly: GCF_003985125.1. Taxonomy (GTDB): domain Bacteria; phylum Pseudomonadota; class Alphaproteobacteria; order Rhizobiales; family Rhizobiaceae; genus Rhizobium; species Rhizobium phaseoli. The sequence continues at coordinate 71,030 of NZ_ML133584.1, read as the reverse complement.
GCCGCGCATCCTGATCGCGGCGCAGCCTGCGCGCGGCCTCGACGAAGGTGCGGTTGCCGCCGTGCATGCGCGTCTGCTCGAAGCCCGCCGGCAGGGGACTGCGGTGCTGCTGATTTCGGAGGATCTCGACGAGGTGATCGCGCTCGCAGACCGCATACAGGCGATCGTCGGCGGCCGCCTGTCGCCGCCCGTCAACGCCGACGGCGCCGACGCCCGCAGGCTGGGGCTGATGATGGCCGGCGAATGGCAAGAAACCCGCGAGGCCGATCATGCGATTTGAGCGCCGCGAGCACCGCCCGTTTTACCTGCTGATCGCCACACCCGTCATCGCCATCATCGCGGCACTGGCGCTGGCCGGCATCCTGATCTCGATCGCCGGCGCGCCTGTTCTCGACGCCTATTGGCGCATCCTGACCGGCGCCTTCGGCTCGCGGCTTTCGGCGACCGAGACACTGACGCGGGCAACGCCGCTGATGCTGACCGGACTTGCCGCCGCCGTCGCCTTTCGCGCGCGGCTCTGGAATATCGGCGCCGAGGGCCAGTTCTATCTCGGCGCCATCGCCGTTGCGGCGGCAAGCTCGAAACTGCTCGGCACTCTTCCGGCACCCATTCTCATTCCGCTGCTGCTGCTGATCGGTGCGATCGCCGGCATGGTGCTGATCTTGCTCCCGCTGTGGCTGAGACTGCGCTTTTCCGTCGATGAGGTCGTCACCAGCCTGCTGATGAATTTCATCGCCGTGCTTTTCGTCTCGATGCTGATCGACGGGGTTCTCAAGGATCCGCTCGCCTTCGGCTGGCCGCAGTCGCAATCCGTCAGCGATCATGCCATGCTGCCGAAGCTGATCGCCCGTTCGCGCCTGCATATCGGTTTTGCGATCGCGATCGTGCTGGCGATCGTCGTTCACTTCGTCCAGTCCCGCACCGTGTTTGGCATGCAGTCGCGCGCCGCCGGCCTCAATCCTGCCGGTGCGGTTTTTGCTGGTGTGCCGCTCGGAAGAACACTGGTGAAGATTGCCTGTCTCTCCGGTGGGCTTGCAGGGCTTGCGGGAGCGATCGAGGTGATGGGCGTCAAGGGTTACGTCACGACCGACCTGTCGCCCGGTTTCGGCTACGCCGGCATCGTGGTGGCGATGCTTGCCAATCTCAATCCGCTCGGCGTCGTCTTCGCCGCCATTTTCACGGCCACGATGTTCGTCGGCGCCGACGGCATGAGCCGGGGCCTCGGCATCCCGACCTATATTGCCGACGTCACGGTGGCGCTGTCGCTACTGACGATGCTGATCGCATTGTTCTTCACCCAATACAGGATAAGGCGATGACGCAGCTGTTCGATATCATCGCCTCCGCCGGGCTCTGGGCGGCAGTACTGCGGATCGCCACGCCGCTGATTTTCGGCACGCTCGGCGCTTTGCTCTGCGAACGGGCCGGCGTGCTCAATCTCGGCATCGAAGGCATCATGACTTTCGGCGCGATGATCGGCTGGCTTTCCGTCTACCACGGCGCCGATCTGTGGACCGGCCTGCTGATCGCCGCGGTCGCCGGCGGTATCTTCGGCCTGCTGCATGCGTCGCTGACGGTGACGCTCGGCCTGTCCCAGCACGTCTCCGGCCTTGGCGTCACGCTCTTTGCTTCCAGTTTCAGCTATTATGTCTTCCGGCTGATCGTGCCGCTTGCCAATACACCGCCCACCATCGTGCCGTTTCAGCCGATCGCCATCCCCGGTCTCTCGACGCTGCCGTTCATCGGCCCGGCCTTCTTTACGCAGACGGCGCCGACCTATCTTGCGATCCTTATCGCCCTGCTGATGGCCTACATCATCTTCCGAACGCCCGTGGGGCTCGCAATCCGCATGACCGGTGAAAATCCACATGCAGCCGAAGCCCAGGGCATCAATCCGATGAAGGTGCGATACGGCGCAGTCATCATCGGCAGCGCGCTGATGGGAATGGGCGGCGCTTTCCTGACATTGTCGGCGTTCAACAGCTTTTTCCCGACCATGGTGCAGGGGCGCGGCTGGATCTGCATCGCGCTTGTCGTGTTCGCCTCCTGGCGGCCGGGTCGCGCGCTGTTCGGGGCGCTGCTCTTCGCCTTCTTCGATGCCTTTCAGCTTCGGCTGCAAACGGCGCTGAGCGGGCTCGTGCCCTATCAGCTTTTCCTGATGACGCCCTATATCCTTTCCATTGCCGCTCTTGCCATCATGGCGCGCCGCGCCCGCGTCCCGCAGGCGCTGATGCAGCCCTATCGTCGCGGCGAGCGGTGAAGCCGCCTTTTCCAAAGAGGTTCCGATGTTCGATCTAATCGTCAGAAACGCAAATCTCCCCGATGGCCGAACCGGCATCGATATCGGTATCGAGGGCGGCAGGATCGTTGCCGTCGAGCGCAATCTGCAGGCGCAGGCGGCAGAGGAAATCGACGCAACCGGCAGGCTGGTGAGCCCGCCCTTCGTCGATCCGCATTTTCACATGGACGCCACCCTGTCGCTCGGGCTGCCGCGGATGAACGCCTCCGGCACGCTGCTCGAAGGCATTGCGCTCTGGGGGGAGCTGCGACCGATCGTGACCAAGGAGGAATTGGTCGACCGCGCACTGCGCTATTGCGATCTCGCGGTCACGCAAGGCCTGCTTTTCATCCGCAGCCATGTCGATACGAGTGATCCCAGACTGGTGACCGTCGAGGCGATGATCGAAGTCCGCGAAAGGGTCGGGCCCTATATCGATCTGCAACTGGTCGCCTTTCCCCAGGACGGTTATTACCGCTCGCCGGGGGCGATCGACGCGCTCAGCCGGGCGCTCGATATGGGTGTTGACATCGTCGGCGGCATTCCTCACTTCGAACGGACGATGGGCGACGGCACGGCATCGGTAGAGGCGCTCTGCCGCATCGCCGCCGATCGCGGCCTGCCGGTCGACATGCATTGCGACGAAACCGACGATCCGCTCTCGCGCCATATCGAGACGCTGGCCGCCCAAACCATCCGCTTCGGCCTGCAGGGACGTGTCGCCGGCTCGCATCTGACCTCGATGCATTCGATGGACAATTATTATGTTTCCAAGCTCATCCCGCTGATGGCAGAGGCGGAGATCAACGTGATCCCCAATCCGCTGATCAACATCATGCTGCAGGGCCGGCACGATACCTATCCGAAACGCCGCGGCATGACCCGGGTCCGGGAGCTGATGGATGCCGGGCTGAATGTCTCCTTCGGGCACGATTGCGTGATGGATCCGTGGTATTCGATGGGGTCCGGCGACATGCTGGAGGTCGGCCACATGGCGATCCATGTCGCCCAGATGGCCGGCGTCGACGACAAGAAAAGGATCTTCGACGCACTGACCGTCAATTCGGCGAAGACGATGGGGCTCACGGGCTATGGCCTGGAGAAAGGATGCAATGCGGACCTTGTCATCCTCCAGGCGAGCGACACGCTCGAGGCGTTGCGGCTGAAGCCGAACCGGCTGGCGGTGATCCGCCGCGGCAAAGTCGTCGCCCGCACGGCGCCGCGCATCGGCGAGCTCTTCCTGGACGGGCGTCCGGCCCGGATCGACGGCGGCCTGGACTACATACCTCGCTATTGAGAAGTGACGGCGCTGACCATCGTTGAAGGGCAAGGCCCTGCCCGGCTCTGCCTATTCCGCCGCTCGGCGAGCGGTGATGATCCACGCCTGCGAGTCGAACAACACGCCCTCCGGAGTCATATGCGCCTCCAGTAGATCGCGCAGTCGCTGCAGCGGCTGGTCCGGCGGTTCATCGGTTTGTGCGAGCGCGTCCTTCACAAGATAAAGGCTGATGAGCGCATCAAACGCCGCTTGGACGTTCGATCCGTAGAAGACCGGCTCCCGGACCTCGGCAAAGTCGATCGAGACAAAGCCTGCTGCGCCGAGAAGTTTCGTTGCGACGGTTGGATCGCCCAAAGAAAACGGATTGGGAGCACCCGGGGAAACGGCAGTTTCAGGCGCAAGGGCCTGCCGGATGGCGCCGGACCAGGCGTTGCGCTCCCGGCTCTGCCACACCATCCACACGAGGCGCCCGCCCGGACGCATCGCCCGGCCGATATTGGCAAATGCCGCCGCCGGATCGGCAAAAAACATCACGCCGAACCGGCTGATGCAGAGGTCGAAACTGGCCGGCAGGAAGGCGTGGAACTGTGCGTCCGCCTGCTCGAATACCACATTTCGCAAACCTTCCGCGGTACTCCGTTGTCTTGCGACCTCGAGCATCTCAGCCGAAACGTCGACCCCGACCGCTTCTCCTTGCGGTGCGGCGCGGGCGGCCTCGCGCGTCGTTTGCCCTGCACCGCAGCCGATATCGAGCACGCGATCACCCCGGCCGACGCCGGCGGCAATCCTGAGGCGCTGATTGTGTCTCGCCAATTCCGCATCGTAAAAGTCGGCACGATCCAAGGCCATTATGCTTCCCCTGCTTCGCTCGATGGGCAGTCCAAGCGGCCATCACACGCGGCATGTGATGCGAAACAGATTGCATATTAGGATCAGTTATGCAAGGTGGAGAGTAGTGGCAGTCTGCAACCAGGTGATTGAGGCCATCGAAACGACCGGATCAATACTCGTCACTGATAAGATCGTCGAACTCACAGGTGCGAAACTGCAGACCCAGGCTTTCGGCGACCCGGCCGGCGCACCTGTCCTGCTGATCATGGGAGTGATGTCGTCGATGCTGTGGTGGCCGGAACGGTTCTGTGAGGAACTTGCCGCCCAGGGCCGCTACGTCATCCGCTACGACCAGCGTGACACCGGTCTCTCCACCCATTACGCGCCGGGCGAGCCCGGCTATTCGTTTGGCGACCTGTCGGAAGACGCCATCGCCGTTCTCGATGGCTATGGGATTGGAGCCGCGCATCTTGTGGGCATGTCGATGGGCGGTTTCGTCGCGCAAGAGGCCGCATTGCGCCACCCTCGGCGTGTACTGACCCTCATCCTGATCAGCACCTCGCCGATCGGGATAGACGGCCTGCCCTCTTCGACCAAGGCTTACAAGGAACATTCCGCCGCTGCCGAGCGCATCGACTGGTCGGACCTCGGAGCCATTGCCGATTTCATGCGTCGCGATTCAGCCATGCTGGCCGGCACCAGGCATCCGCACGATGCCGAGGCGTCGAGCATCCTGATCGCGCGTGACATGGGCCGTGCCACCTCCTTTATCAGTGCGACCAACCATTTCATGCTGTCGAGTGGGGACGAGGCCGCCACGCTGCATGCGTCCAATATCGAGGCGCCGGTTCTCGCAATCCATGGCACAGCCGATCCGCTCTTCCCGATCGAGCACGCAGAGGCATTCACTCAGGCCGTGCCGAACGCGCGACTGCACCGGATTGCCGGTGGAGGCCACGAAATTCACGATCGCGATATTGACGAGATGGTGCGCGTCATTGCCGATCACACTGCGTCCGGGCCTGGCGGCTAAACGGCTGAACGCGCCATGCATGCCGGCGTTGCGTCCGGCATGCATGCATGAATTGCTCAGGCGATCTTCTGGCGGGCCGGCAGCTTCCAGCCGGGCCGGACGAAATGGCAGGTGTAGCCGTTCGGGATACGTTCGAGATAATCCTGATGCTCGGGTTCTGCCTCCCAGAAATCGCTGACAGGCACGACTTCGGTGACGACCTTGCCGGGCCAGAGGCCCGATGCGTCGACATCGGCGATCGTTTCTTTGGCGACACGCTCCTGCTCAGGGCTGGTGTAGAAGATCGCCGAGCGGTAGCTCGTGCCGACGTCGTTGCCCTGGCGATTGCGCGTGGTCGGATCGTGGATCTGGAAGAAGAATTCGAGGATTTCCCGATAGCTGATCCGGGCTGGATCGAAGATGATCTCGATCGCCTCGGCATGAGTTCCGTGGTTGCGGTAGGTGGCGTTCGGCACGTCGCCGCCGGTATAGCCGACGCGGGTCGAGATCACGCCTTTATAGCGGCGGATGAGGTCCTGCATGCCCCAGAAGCAGCCACCGGCGAGCACTGCACGTTCTTCGGTCATTGGGTGTCTCCTTGTTTGCCCAAAGATAGTGTCTCCCGCCGCCAATTTCCATAAGAGGCGCCATGAACGCAGTCTCGCTATCACCGCCCATTGAAGATGACGCTGAGATCTATGTCGCTGCCGGGTCAAAACGATCAGGCTTTGCCTTGAAAGCCTTGCTTGAGCCAGGGATGCAATGCCTTGCTGGCGGCGAGGATATCGCCCTTCCCGTCGACTTCGGCGCCGGAAAAACGGGTGACGATGCCGCCCGCCTCTTCGACCATCAGCGCCGATGCGCCGAAATCATGGATCGAAAGCCCATCCTCGAAGAAGCCGTCCAGCCGGCCGCAGGCGACATAGGCGATCGACAAAGCCGCCGAGCCAAGGCGGCGGACGCCAGCCGTGTTGGCCATCAGGCGTTTAATCGCGTCGAAATAAGTCTCTTCCGCCACCGCCTTGACCTGACCGGGGACCGGCAGCCCGGCACCGATGAGCACGTTCTCGATGTCGCCGACATCGGCGCAGCGGATACGCTCGCCATCGAGATAGGCGCCGCCGCCGCGCTCGGCGCTGAACAGCTCGTCCTGCATGGCGTCATAGACGACGCCGGCCACCAGACTGCGGCCTTCGGCGATTGCGATCGTCATGCCAAAATGCGGGACGCCCCAGGCATAATTGGTGGTGCCGTCGATCGGGTCGATGTAGATGATCGGCGCGTCGGGCCCGGCCGTGCGGTTGCCGACGGCTTCCTCGCCCTGGATGGCATAATCAGGAAAGGCCTTGGTCATTTCGTCGACGATGATCCGCTCGACGGCGACATCGATCTCGGTCTGATAGTCACGTGGCGCCTTGGCGAGCATCTCCCGAGAGGTTCGCCGCCGCAGCGAGACGCGGGCGGTTTCGCCCGCCTTCACTACAGCTTCAGCAAGCACGACAAGGCGGGATGACGCGGTCGGTGAAAGACGCGCTGATATCAGGGAGGATGCCATGAAAAATCCGGATGCTGCAGATGGGACGGAGTGACTTGTGCGGAGACAGTCCCTTCGCCAGGGCGATGATGGCTTTATGAAGCTGACCGTCGCCCCTGTCCACCGGTTGTTATGTCAATCGGTCCGTCGATGCATCGAAGAGATGGATCTGAGCCGGATCGACCGAGAGGCCAATCATGTCTCCCGCCTTAACCCGGTCGCGGCGAGTCTCGACGATCGTCAGTTCCGGCTCGGTCGCCGCGACGATGAAGGTCGAAGAGCCGGTCGATTCGACGAAGGCAATCGGGACGTCGAAGCTGCCCTGCCCGGGAGCGACAACCTCGATATGTTCAGGCCTGACACCCGCGACGAGCTTGCGCCCAGGCTCGATGGCGCGGTTGATGGCAAGTGTCTGCTTCACCGCGCCGAAATCCAGGATCAGGCTCTTGCCGTCTTCCGCGACGATTGCCGGAATGAAATTCATCGCCGGTGAACCGATGAAACCGGCAACGAAGCGGTTGGCCGGCCGATCGTAAAGCTCGAGCGGCGCCCCCTGCTGTTCGATCACGCCGTCGCGCATCACCACCACGTGGTCGGCCATCGTCATCGCTTCGACCTGGTCATGCGTGACGTAAACGAAGGTAGCGCCCAGCCGGTCGTGCAGGGCGCGGATTTCCTTGCGCATCGAGACACGCAGCGCAGCATCGAGGTTGGAAAGCGGCTCGTCGAACAGGAAGGCCTGAGGGTTGCGGATAATCGCGCGGCCCATGGCGACGCGCTGCCGTTGGCCCCCGGAAAGCTGGCGCGGATAACGGTCGAGCAGCCGGGAAAGACCGGTGATGAGCGCGACTTCCTCCGCCTTCTGCTTTGCCTCAGCCTTAGGAACGCCATGCATTTTCAGCGAATAGGTCAGGTTCTGTTCCACCGTCATATGCGGATAGAGGGCGTAACTCTGAAAAACCATGGCGATATCGCGTGCCCGCGGCGGCACGTCGTTCATCACCTTGCCGGCAATCTTCAGCGTGCCGCCGGTAATTCTTTCCAGCCCGGCAAGCGAACGGAGCAACGTGGACTTGCCGCATCCGGACGGACCGACCAGCGCCACGAACGTGCCCTTGGGAATTGAAAGGTTGACGTTCTTGAGCGCGTGAAAGGCGCCGTAGTGCTTCTCGACGCCCGAGAGTTCGATTTGTATGTCCTGGCTCATACCGAAAACCTTGCTGGTCCCCAACCGGGACCGATAAGATGGTCAAGGGTGAAAAACGTCGTCACTTGACCGCTCCAGCGGCGATGCCGCGCGTTAGCGTACGCTGGAAGATCAAGAAGAAGATCACGGTCGGTATTATACCCAGGAAAGCGGCCGAGGCTTGCAGCACCGGGTCCGACATGTTCTGTCCGCGGGTGAGGCCCATGGCAACCGAGACCGTCTGGTTGTTGTTGGAAACCAGCATGACGAGCGGGATCAAGAATTCATTCCAAGTCCAGATGAAAAAGAAGGTTCCCAGGACCATGAGCGTCGGCCTCAGCACCGGGACGACTACGAACCACAGCGTTTTCCAGTGGGTCGAGCCATCCATCTCCGCCGCTTCAAGGATTTCCTTGGGAAAGGTACTCAGCACGGTCGAGAGCAGGTAGGTCCCGAAAGCGCTTTGCAGGACCGCGAAAATGATGATCACGGAAAGCTGTGTATCGTAGAGGCCGCTCGCTTTCGCCATGTAGTAAAGCGGGTAGATAATGGACTCCTGCGGCACCATAATGCCGAGAAGAAAGACCACCAAAATCACTCGCGACCCCGGCACCTTGCCCACCCCAATCGCATAGGCGTTGAATAGGCTTATCAGTACACCCAAAACCGAAACAGCGAGACTGATCACCACACTGTTGAGCAGCTTGCGGCTGAAATCCGACACCGTCCAGAATTTCTTGATCGCCGTGAGATCGATCGACCGAGGAATCGAAAGCGGTCCGCCCACGGCGTATTCGGCGCTCGCCTTGAAGGCGTTGAGCAGAGCAAGGAAAAAAGGAAAGAGTGTAAAGGCGAGGAGTAGGATTAGGATGGCCAGCACCACCCACCGCATGGGATCGCGTCTCGCGCCATCGGCTGCCGTCGTCGCCTTTGCCTCGGTCTTATTATCGCTGAGAACTGAGTAAGCCATGATCTACCCCTTCGACTCCTGCCGGCTCTGGAAGCGTAGGAAAATCACAGCCAAAGCGATCGTCAGAGTCGTTTGCACGACCGCGATAGCTGCGGCATAGCCGACGCGTTGTGTTGTGAAGAAATGGTAGTAGGTCAGATAGGATGGTACCAGGGTGGAATTGTCGGGGCCGCCGGCGGTGATGACGAAGATTGGCGCAAACACTTTAAGCGCTGCGATCAGCGTCGTCAGCACAACGACGAAAATCTCCGGCGCCAGGAGTGGAATGGTGAGTGTCACCAGCCGGCTCCACCAGTTCGCCCCGTCGAGGTCGGCAGCCTCGTAGAGAGAAGGGTCGATGCGCGAAAGACCGGCCATGAAAACCACCAGACAATAGCCGACCTGTATCCAGACAATAACGAGCGAGACGGCCGCAAGCGCGTATGTTGCATCGCCGATCCAGTTCTGGGCAAGATTGTCAAGGCCGATAGCCTTTAGCGTGATGTTGATGACACCGACGGGATTGAGAATCCAACCCCAGAGCACGCCCGCGACCGTTACGGGCAGGATCTGCGGTAGGTAGAAACCGGCCCTGAAGAAGCTTGAGACCCATTCCCCGAATTGGTCCCTGACGTAGTCGAACAGCAGAGCCGCCAGTACCAGGCCGATGCACACGGGTATCACGGTCATCGAGACGATGAACAGCAGCGTGTGATACATCGATCCCCAGAATTGATCATCCGCAAGCAGGCGATGATAGTTCTGCAAGCCGACCGGTCGCGGCGTGCCAACGCCTTTCCATGCCGTGAAACTCAGCCCGATATTAGCAAGCTGCGGTATGAGCACGATCAGAATGAAGCCGATCATCCCCGGGATGAGGTAGAGGCTATAGCTTCGTGACCCGTCGCTCGATCGCTGGCTGGTTATGGCCATATCATTCTTCCTTCAGCCTACCACAATGGGCTGCGCCGGAGGCGCAGCCCAGCGTTCAAGGTCGCGTTACTGATTCTCCTGCGCGTCGTCGTAGACCTGCTTGATCTCTTCGACGAACTGCTCCGCAGTCAGACTGCCCTGGAAGAGGCCGGTGTCTTTCTGATTGAGCACGTCGTAGTAACCGGGGACCGGCCAGTCAGGATAGAAACCGAGGCCGTTTTTGTCAGAGATCTGCTTGAAAACCGCTGCAGCGTTCTTACCGATCGGGTTGGTGATGGCGGAAAGATCAGCAGCGATCGGGACGCCGCCCGCATTGCCGAGTTCAGCTTGGTACTTCGGCGACAAGGTCAGGCTGATCCACTCGGCGGCGAGGTCGGGATTCTTGCTGCTCTTGGGAACGACCCAGAGATTGCCTGTCGAGCCGACAGAATATTTCGGCGTCGGAATTACGAACTGACCCCACTTGAAGTCCTTGATCGTCGAGGCAAAGGTGCCGAGATTCCACGTGCCCGAGACGTACATCGGTGCCTTGCCGGAGGTAAAGAGCAGAGCTGCGTCCGGGTCCTTCATGCCCGTGGAGTCCTTGCTGATGTAGCCCTTGCCAACCCAGTCCACCAATGTCTGCGCCGCATAGAGGTAAGGCGCGCCGTCGAGTGGGGCCTTCAAACCCTGATAATTCTGGATCCAGGCGTCATCGGCCTTGGTGTAGGCGAGAGAGGCAAGCAAGTGCTGGCCACTGGTGTCGATGGCGCCGAGCGCGAGAGGCGTGAGACCTTTCTGCTTGAAGGCTTCCAGGTCAGCGACCCACTCTTCAAGCGTCGTCGGCGGCTTGAGGCCTGCCTTTTCGAACATGTCGATATTGTAGAAGCACGAAACATATTCGCCGAAGACAGACACGCCCCAAACAGGACCGGAGCCATAGATGCCCTTTTCGTCGTAACGGCTTAGGACAAAATCGCCTTCGTTAAGGATCTTGTCCCAGCCCTCCTTCTTCACGTAGGCATCCAGATTGGTCAGCAATCCCTGGCTTGCCACCAAGCCAGCGGTCGCGTTGCCCTTGTTGTACTCAAGCACGTCGGGGGCCTGGTCGGAATTGAGGATCATGCCTCCTGAGGCCTGCAACTGCTGAAAGGTCTTCTGCTCGAAGCTGACGTTGATGTCAGGGTGTTTCGCCTTGAACTCCTCAAGCGCCTTCTTCCAGACAATGCCCTGAGCCGTGGTCGGCTCCTCGAACCACCAGATCTTGAAGGTCTTCTGTTCGGCATGGCCGATCGATGTCATCAGCATCGCCGTGCCGAGTGCTAGCGCAAGTGTTGCAATTCTTTTCATGCCTTCCTCCCAAAAAAGCGGCTGCGCCGCGAAAAGACCAGTTAGTCAGTCATGGCGCCCCGCCCGGCCTCCCAGCCCGGCGGCGCTCCACCTTAGGCGGTTGATCAGGGATCAACAATGAAATCTCCGCCCCGGCATTTCTTTAGATAGTTGAGCCCGTGAACCTGGCCGGTCATTTCGAGTTCGTCGCGATAGACCGGGTCGTGCCAGCCTTCGATGTCGATCGAACCCGACCAGCCGGCAAGCCGCAGTTCGGAAATGATGTCGGTCCAGTTGCTGTCGCCGAAGCCCGGCGTGCGCATGAAGACGAACTTCTCCTTGCCGAAGATGCCGTGCTCCTTGATGACTTCCCAGCGGATGGTCGCGTCCTTGCCGTGGACGTGGAAGATCTTGTGGGCCCATTTGCGGATCTGCGGCATGGGATCGATCAGATAGACCATCTGATGGCACGGCTCCCATTCCAGCCCGATATGATCGTCCGGCGTCTCGTTGAAGATCAGCTCCCAGGCGTCCGGATTATGGGCGATGTTCCAGTCGCCGCTTTCCCAGTTGCCGTCCATGGCGCAATTCTCGAAGGCGATCCTGACGCCCTTGTCGGCGGCGCGCCTGGCGAGTTCACTCCAGATCTCTTTGTAGCGCGGAAGACTGTCGGTCAGCGGCTTACCGCGAATGCGGCCGGTGAAGCCGGCGACGCAGGTCGCACCGAAATGATGGGCATTGTCGATGCAGTCCTTCCAGCCCTGCAGCGTCTCGAGATCGATCGCGCTCTCTTCCAGCGGATTGCCGAACATGCCGAGCGTGGAGATCGTGATGTCGCGGTCGCCGATCGCATCGAGGCAGCGCTTGCCGAGCTCGGCGAGATCCTGACCCTTGGTCGTCTGCCAGAAGAAGGGCTCGAAGCTCTCGAAGCCCAGGTCGGCAATCTGGCCGATGCGCTCGGCGGCATTGCCCTTGTTGCCGCTGACCATGGTGCCGATGCGAATGGATTTTGCAGGGTTGCTCACGTCACGTCTTCCTATGCTGAAATTTCGATGCGCCGGCCGGTTTTGGCGCTTTCGATGGCGCCGAAGACCATGGCGAGGCTTCGGATATTGTCGGAATTGACCGTCTCGGGATGTTTGCCGGTGCGGATCGCGGCGATGAAATCGGCGATGACGCTGGCATGGCCGTGGGTTTCGGCATCGTGTTCCGGACCGGGAACGTTTACGACAGCAGAGCCGCGCAACAGGCCGGGCTCCTCGCCGGCGACGGCCGCCTTGAAACTCTCCTCGCCATCCCAGGTGAGCATGCCCTTCGAGCCGACGAGACGCCACTGGCTTTCCCAACTGGTGCGCTCGCCCTCGGCGCACCAGGAGCCGCGATAGGTGAAGACGATGTCGTCGGAGAATTCGAAGATGGCGTTCGCCGAGGCGCCGTGCCGGTACCACGACCCCTTCGGATTGCGCTCGACGCAATAGACGGTGAGCGGTTTCCTGTCGGCGACGTAACGCGCGGCATCGAAGGTGTGGATCGCCATGTCGAGCAGCAGGACATTGTCCATTTCTTCACGGAAGCCGCCGAAATGCGGCGCGAGGAAGAAATCGCAATGAATAGCGGTGAGTTCACCGATGGCGCCGCTGTCGACGAAACGGCGCAGGCGCCGGATGCCGGAGATGAAGCGACGGTTCTGGATGACGGCGTGGATGCGGCCGGTTTCGGCGGCAAGGTCGATCAGCGCGGCCCCCTCGGCAAGCGAGGCAGCCATCGGCTTTTCGCTGAGCACATGGCAGCCGGCCTTGAGCGCCGTCGAAACGACATCGTAGCGGGCGGCCGGAATGACGATGTCGAAGACCAGATCGGCCTTGGTGGCCGCGATGACCTCGGAGAGATTCGAGCCGATGACGGCGCTGTCGAGGCCGAACTCGGCAGCGAGCTTTTCGGCCGTCTCGCGATTGAGGTCGACGAGGCCGACGATGGTGATGGACTCGGCGAGATCAGGGTTGGATGCGATGGCCCGCAACCAACCTTTGGACATAGCTCCGCACCCGCACAGAATGGCACTGAATTTCACGATTTCCTCCAGGGAATACTGTCAACTCTCCTCGTGACATGCACTCCGTAAACGTTTACGACTGTATGCGAAAACATTTTGCGGAGTCAATAGAGGCCAATTGTGAAATTACGGGCGGGAGGAAAAACACAACAGATGAAAGGGATTCGCCAGCTTGCCGAATCCCTGGATATCTCGATCGGAACGGTCTCCCGCGCTCTGAACGGCAGGCCTGATGTCAACGAGGAAACCCGTCTTCGGGTGTTGGCGGCGGCCGAGGAATTCGGCTATGTCGCCAACCAGTCGGGGCGGAGCTTGAGGCAGGGAGAGACCAAGGTCATCGGCCTGATGATCGAATCCAGCGCGGAGGCGGTCGAAAATGCCGATAACTTCTTCCTCGGCGTCACCAGTGGCTTGCAGAGCGTCTTCGCCCGCCACAAGCTCGATCTCGTCATGCTGCCCTGCCCGAGCGATGAGGACCCGCACGAATATTTGAAGCGCATGGTAGCGCGGCGCATCGTCGATGCGATGATCATCTCGAATACGCAGCGCATCGACCGTCGCATCGATCTTCTGTCGCGGGCAAAAATTCCGTTCGTTACAGTCGGTCGCAGTCTGTCGGCGAACAATTTCCCATGGATCGATCTCGATTTCGAGGGCGTAGCCGAGCGTGCCGTCGAGCGCTTGGTTGCGCGCGGCCACCGCCGGATCGCAATTACCGCGCCGTCGAGCGAGGTCAATCTCGGCTATGTCTTTGTCGAGAGCTATCGCCATACGCTCGAGCGGCACGGTATCGCCTTTGATCCGTCGCTCGTCATCCGCGTCAATTCGAGCGAACAGGGCGGCTATCAAGCGGGCCATGAACTGCTGCTGTTGGCGCAACGGCCGACGGCCGTGATCCTGATCTACGAGTTGATGGCGATCGGCCTTTACCGCCGCCTGATGGAATCGGGCGTCATGCCCGGCCGTGATCTCGCGGTGATCGGCTTCCGCGATGCTCCGCGCGCCCGGTTTCTGCAGCCGCCGCTCAGCTGTTTCCGCATGTCGCTGTACGATCTTGGCGTGGCGCTCGGCCAGATGCTGCTCGCCCACATGCCGGCCTATCGAGAATACTATTCCACTGACGGTGGCAACATCATCTGGCCGCTCGAACTGGTGGCAGGGGAAAGCGACGCGTTTCAGCTGACGGAGGTCTGAAGGTTGCCGGCTTCGGCAGCCCTGCGAGCACGGCAGGGGATATAATGGCTGGGTGACAAAAAATGTCTCGCGGAGCCCGATCATTCGAATCTAATCTCTATCCGAACCGGTGTTTCGGGTCGAATATGGTGGCTGGTTTCGATCGATCAGGAGGGCTCATGACCATTCCAGAAATCTCGCGGCGTATGCTGATGAAGGGCACCGCCCTGCTGCTTGCCTCGACGGCGCTCGCCCGCCAGACGCTGGCGCAGACAGCACCTGGCGGCGGGAGACTGGTCGTTGCGGCCGATTCCGAGCCCAAGAACCTCAACCCTGCCCTCGTCGCTTCAAACGGCGTCTTTTTCATCGCCAGCAAGGTGATCGAACCCCTGGCCGAAGCCTCGTTCGACGGCAAGGACGGGCTTGCGCCGCGGCTCGCCACCTCCTGGGAAGGCTCGGCCGACGGCCGTTCCGTCACCTTCAAGCTGCGCGACGGCGTCACCTGGCACGACGGCAAGCCGTTCACCTCGGTCGACGTTGCCTTCTCCGCCCTTAAAATATGGAAGCCGCTGCAGAATCTCGGCCGCCTGGTCTTCGCCAATCTCGAAGCCGTCGATACGCCCGACGACTACACCGCCATCTTCCGCTTCTCCAAGCCGACGCCGTTCCAGCTCATCCGCAATGCCCTGCCCGTCGTCACCAGCGTCGTCGCCAAACACATCTTCGACGGCAGCGATATCGCTACCAATCCGGCCAACAATACGCTCATCGGCACCGGCCCATTCAAGTTCGCCGAACACAAGCCCGGCGAATACTACCGGCTGACGCGCAATGAGAATTATTGGGACAAGGACCAGCCGAAGCTTGACGAGATCATCTTCCGCGTGCTGCCCGACCGCGCGTCGGCGGGTGCGGCGCTCGAAGCCGACGAGATTCAGCTTGCTGCCTTCTCGGCGGTGCCGCTGGCCGATCTCGACCGCATCTCCAAGGTCGAGGGCATCAAGGTGATTTCGAAAGGCTACGAGGCCCTGACCTATCAGCTTGTCGTCGAGATCAATCACCGCCGCAAGGAACTCGCCGATCTCCGGGTCCGCCAGGCGATCGCACACGCGATCGACAAGAAATTCGTGGTCGACACGATCTTCCTCGGTTATGCCGCCGCCGCCACCGGACCGGTGCCGAAGAATGCGCCGGAATTCTATACATCCGATGTCGCGACCTATGATTTCAATCCGGCGGCCGCCAACGATATTCTCGACAAGGCGGGGTATGCCAAGGGGGCGGACGGCAGCCGCTTCACGCTGAAGCTCCGGCCTGCGCCCTACTTCAACGAGACCCGCCAGTTCGGCGATTACCTTCGCCAGGCGCTTGCCGCCATCGGCATCGATGCCGAGATCGTCAATGCCGATGCGGCCGCGCATCAGAAGGCTGTTTATACCGACCATGATTTCGACCTTGCCGTCGCCCCGCCGGTCTTCCGCGGCGATCCGGCGATCTCCACCACCATTCTCGTCCAGTCCGGCACGCCTGATGGCGTTCCCTTCTCCAATCAGGGGGGCTATGCCAATCTGGAGCTCGACAAGATCATCAAGCAGGCCTCCGAGACCGTCGACACGGCGGCGCGCACGGATCTCTACCGCAAGTTCCAGCAGCTCGTCGGCGCCGATCTGCCGCTGATCAACGTCGCGGAATGGGGCTTCATCACCGTCGCGCGTGACAGCGTCCTCAATGTTTCGGACAATCCGCGCTGGGCCGTCTCGAACTGGGGCGATACCGCGCTGCAATCGTGATAGAGCAATTCCAGCAAAAGTGTGCCGCGGTTTTGCGTTCGGAATTGCGTAAAAACAAAGATAGATCGGCGGCAAATCTCCTCCAGAGGCCCTGTCCGGCGTGAAACGTGCAATCACTCTCCTGAGGCGCAGGGCGATCAGCAGCATTCCGGTGCTGCTGATCGTGGTGATCTTCACCTTTTTCCTGCTCGAATCCGCCTCGGGCGATGCCGTCGACGCCTATCTCGGCGCGATCGGCGGCGGCGATGCGGCACTGAGGCAGGCGCTGCGCGAGAGCTACGGCCTCGACCGGTCCGTGCTGGCGCGGCTCTGGCTCTATCTTTCCTCGCTGGCGCGGCTCGATCTCGGCTGGTCGGTCGCCTTCGACCGGCCGGTCGGCGCGCTCATCGCCGAACGGCTGCCCAATACGCTGCTGTTGATGGGCAGCGCGACGGCACTTTCCTTCGGTCTCGGTTCGGCGCTTGGCATCCTCGCCGGGGCGCGGCCGGGAAGCTTGCGCGACCGGTTGCTGTCGATCGGCTCGCTGATCGTCTATGCCATTCCGAGCTTCTGGCTCGGCCTGGTCCTGAGCATCGCCTTTTCGGTGAAGCTGCGCTGGTTTCCGATCGCCGGCATCGAGACGATCGCTTCGGGCAAGAGCGGGTTTTCCCGTGGCCTCGACATATCAGAGCATCTGGTCCTGCCGGTCGGCGCACTGGCCCTGATCTATCTCGCCTTGTTCCTGCGGGTGATGCGGGCCGGCATGGCCGAGGCCTGGAAGCTCGATTTCGTCCTCTTTGCCCGCGCCAAGGGCCTGTCGCGCAGCCGCATTGTGCTGCGCCATGTGGCGCGCAATGCGCTGCTGCCGCTCGTCACCATGCTCGGGCTGCAATCGGCGGCCATGCTCGGCGGCAGCGTGGTGATCGAGAGCGTCTTTGCGATCCCCGGTTTCGGGCGCTTGGCACAGGAGGCGGTCAACGGCCGCGACGCGCCGCTGTTGATGGGCATCGTCGTCACCAGCGCCGTTCTCGTCATATCGGTCAATTTCTTCGTCGATCTTATTTATGCCGCGCTCGACCCGCGCATCGGCGCTTCGGAGGGCGGCACATGAGCCGTTTCCAGCGTCTGCTCGGCACGTGGGAAGGCATGGCCGGATTTGCAATCCTGGTCATCCTGCTATCGACCGGGCTGCTTGCCCCCGTCATTTCGCCCGGCGATCCGCTGAGGATCGCCGGGCGGGCGCTGCTTGCGCCCTTCACCGACCCGGCCTTTCCACTTGGCACGGATCGCCTCGGACGTGATGTGCTCGCCGGCCTGCTCTATGGCGCGCGAACCTCGCTTGCCGTCGGCCTCGCGGCAGCCTTTTCGGCCATGGTCCTCGGCGTCTGCGTCGGCATGGCGGCCGGATTTTCCGGCGGCTTCGTCGACGAGGCGTTGATGCGCGTGGTCGACGCCTTCCAGATCGTGCCGGGCTTCCTGCTTGCGCTTGCCTTCGTCAGCACGATCGGTGTGTCGACCCCGATCGTCGTGCTTGCCATCGCGCTTGGCGCCTGGGCCGATCCGGCGCGGCTGATGCGAGCCCAGGTGCTGGCAATCCGCGAGCAGGATTATGTCGCCTCGGCAAGGGTGATCGGCATGCATCCCGCGGAGATCGCCTTCCGCGAGATCCTGCCGAACGCGTTGCCGCCGGTGCTGGCGCTCTCCGCCACCATCGTCGCCGGCGCGATCCTCACCGAGGCGGCGCTTTCCTTTCTCGGCCTCGGCAATCCGAATATCGCCACCTGGGGCGCGATGATCGCCGAGGGCCGCAGTGTGCTGCGCTCGGCCGCCTATCTCTCCGTCATACCGGGCGCCGCACTTGCCGTGACCGTGCTCGGCGTTCATCTCTTCAGCGAAGGTTTCGGCAGGGCGCTTGGCGATGACGGCAGGAGGGGGGCATGAGCGATATCTTCTGCAGCCTCCGGCAGCTTTCGGTCACCTATCGGCGCGACAAAAACAATGCTGCCGCCGCTCTCGACCGCATCGATCTCGATATCGCCGCCGGCGAAAGGCTGGCAATCATCGGTGAAAGCGGCTCCGGCAAGAGCACGCTCGCCCGGGCACTCGCCGGTCTGCTGCCCGAGGGAACGAAAGTCACCGGCGAAATGCTCTGGCCCGCGCTCGGCCGTCCGCCCCGCCCGGGCCGTGATTTCGGCTTCGTTTTCCAGGATCCGGGCACGAGCCTCAATCCTGTCCTGACAATCGGAGAACAGATCGCCGAAGGCGCCAGGCGTCATCTCGGGCTTAGCTGGAAACAGGCCGCCATCAGGGCCGAGGAACTGCTGGAACGGGTACGGATGCCGCAGCCCGGGAAGGCGCTGCGGGCCTTTCCGCATCAGCTTTCCGGCGGCCAGCGCCAGCGGGTGGCGATCGCAGCAGCAATCGCTGCCAAGCCTGCGCTGCTGATCGCCGACGAGGCGACGAGCGCCCTCGATGTCGTCGTCCAGGCCGAGATCGTCCGCCTGCTCGACGGGCTGGTGCGCGAGGACGGCATGACGCTGCTCTTCATCACCCACGATATCGCGCTCGCATCCGGCTTCGTCGACCGGACCGCCGTTTTCCGCGATGCACGCCTCGTCGAGGCCGGTCCCGTCCGTTCGGTGGTTTCGGCGCCCCAAAGCAGCTATACCGCGGCCCTCATTGCCAGCCATCGCGATCTGGCGACACCACCGCTGATTTCAGAGGTAGCGCCGTGAGCCCGCTGCTTTCCATCGAAAACATCTCGAAAGGCTTTTCGTCGTCGGGCCGCCGGGTTGTCGCCCTCGACAAGGTGTCACTGGCGATCGCAGCCGGGGAAACGCTCGGTCTGGTCGGCGCCTCCGGCAGCGGAAAATCGACATTGTCGCGCATCCTGCTGCGGCTTCTCTCCTGTGATGCCGGTGCGATCCGTTTCGAGGGAGAGGACTGGCTGACGCTGAAAGGTGCTGCCCTGCGCCGCAGGCGCGCGCGCCTGCAGACGGTGTTCCAGGATCCTCTGGCCGCCTTCAACCCGCTGGCGAATGTCGGCTCGGTGCTCGATGATCCCTTGCGCATCCACGGCGTCGTGTCGAAAGACCGGCGCGCCGGCGAGATCGCCGAGCTTCTCGAACGTGTCGGCCTGCCTGCCGACTATGCCCGCCGGCCGGTCCGCGCGCTCTCCGGCGGCCAGCGCCAGCGTGTGGCGATTGCCCGGGCGATCGCCACACGGCCATCGCTGCTGGTGCTCGACGAGGCGGTCTCGGCGCTCGACGTCACCGTGCGCGGCCGGATCCTCGAACTTCTGGTCGATCTGCAGAGGCAACAGGGCATTGCCTGTCTGTTCATTTCGCACGATCTTGCCGTGGTCCGCGCCGTCTCCCACCGCATCGCCGTCATTGACGGCGGGCGGATCGTCGAGACTGGTCCGGCGGCGACAGTCGTCGCAGCGCCGCAATCGGAGGCCGCCCGCGCGCTTGTTGCCGCCGTCCCTCGCCTCATGACCGATCCCTCTTGAAGGAGATGCCCATGTCCGATCTTGGTTGGAATCCCCTGCACGGCGTGCCCTCCTATCCTGCGGAGCGCTATGCGGTTCTCGCCGACAGGATCGGCGGCATCCTGCGCAGCCGCAGCGACATCGTGCTGGTGCAGGCAGAGGCGGTGGTGGCGCTGGAAGCGGCGGCGGTCAGCCTTGCCCGTCCCGGCCTTTCAGCCCTCAACCTCGTCACCAGTCCCTATGGCGACTGGTTCGGGCAGTGGCTGCGGCGAGGCGGCGCAATTGTTCGCAATCTCGTCGCCGAACCGGGCCTGCCGGTCGAGATTGACGCCGTCGCCAAAGCGCTCGATGCCGGCCCTCACATCGATGTGCTCGCCGTGGTTCACGCGGAATCTGCGAGCGGCATTCTCAACCCGCTGCCAGAGATCCTCACGCTGGCGCGCGCCCGCGGCATCGTCACCGTCGTCGATGCGGTCGCCTCGGTCGGCGGACATCAGCTCGAGGTCGACGATCTCGGCATCGACATCGCGGTGATCGGTCCGCAGAAGGCGCTCGGTGGTCCGGCGGGGGTCTCTGCGCTCTCCATCAGTCAGCGTGCCTGGGATCTCATTCTCAAGGACGGCGCCCCGCGCGATTCGATCCTGTCGCTGGCCGATCTGAAGCGATGGATCGACGACGGCCGGCGCGTCCTGCCGGGAACGCCGGCGCCGCTGGAATTCTTTGCGCTGGAGGCCGCGCTCGACCGCGTCGAGGCCGAGGGGCTGGAGAATGTCATTGCCCGCCATGCGCTGGCGGCATCGGCGACGCGGGCCGGGCTTGCCGCACTCGGCGCCGGAAGCTGGGTGCCGGCGGCAAAGGCTTCGAACCTGGTGACGGCGGTACCGATGCCGGAGGGGCTGGCGCCGGCCACGCTGATCGCATCCGCAGGGCGCCTGGGGGTTGAACTGGCCGCAGGCACCGGGGCCGCCGCCCACATCCTACGGCTGAACCACACAGGTTCGCGTGCCGCATTCCAGACGGTGCTGTCGAACGTCGTCGCCTGCGGCGCAGCCCTGAGGCATGCCGGTCGTGCCGCGAATATCGCCGCCGCTGTAGAGGTGATAGCTGCAGCCTACAGTCGCTGAAACCTATATTCGGATCTTGATAATTGCGGCTTGGCAAGGCAGGAGAGTGGCATCGCGGAGACCGGATGCAGATGACGAGATTGCTGGATACGCAAGGCCTGGAAATTTTCCACGAGGGACATCGCACTCGCCTGAAATGGCACCGGCTGCGTAAGCGCCTTACCGATCCGTTGTTCTCTGCCGAGGTGATGGCGGAGGGTTTTGCGACAGGCGCATCGATGGAGCTCGATCTGCGCGTGCGCGCCGACGGCGGTTTCGTCGTGCTGCACGACAGCGAGCTCGAAGGTGAAACGACAGGCCATGGACCGATCGCCGGCACGAGCCTCGCTGACCTCCGCAAGATCAGGATGAAGGACGGGGACCGGCCGCTGACCCTCAGCGAGGATCTCGCCGCCATGATACAATCATCGCACCCGACGGCACTGCTGCAATTCGACATCAAGGACGATTACGAAGCGATCGGCGTCGGCGGCATAGCGCACCTTGCCGAACATTTCCGCGATGTCTCCGCCTCGGTGATCGTCAGCGCCGGCAGTCTCGACCTCATCATCGCCGTCAAGGAAAAGCTTCCGCATCTGCTGCGCGGCATCGACCCGACCGACAAGCTTTACGATATCAGGCAGGCCGGCGGCTGGAAGGCGGTCGAAACGGAATTGCGCGCCGGCCTCAGCGGCCCGTCCGAACCGGACACGGTCTATCTCCACTGGCCGCTGATCCTTGCCGCCGCCAAGGATGGCCTCGACATGATAGGCCTCTGCCGTGACGAAGGCAAACGCGTCGATGCTTGGACCTTCACGCTGAAGGATCCGGAGGCTGGGTTCAGTGAAGACGAATGGCGGAGCTTTTCGGCGCTGATGGCGCTAAAGCCGGATCAGATCACCACCGACGAGGCGCCGGCGACCGAACGCGCCTGGCGCCGACGCGTGGCCGGCTAACTCGCCCGGAAATGTGCAGCCGTTCCAGACGACGGGATGCCTTCAGCAGCGGGCTTTAGCCGGCGAGTGACAGCCCCTCGTTCTCAAGGATGAAGGCGAATTCGCTTGCCAGCCCCGGCGCATGGGCAATGACAGGTCCGCCAGCCGCAAGCAGCCTGTCGACCGGCGGCATCGCCACGGTCGCGCCGGCCTCTTCGGCGATGAGCGCACCAGCGAGCATATCCCACGCGTTGAGGTGGCGTTCGTAATAGAGATCGGCCGCACCCTCGGCGATGCGGATGAGGTCGATGGCGGCCGCGCCCGTGCGGCGATAATCCATGCCGCGCTCATGCAGGCGCCTGGAGAGCGCGAGATGGTCGTCGAAGCTGGTCCTGCGCGAATGGCCCAGAATGACCAGCGCATTGGCTGGATCGATGGTCGCCGCCGCGTGAATCGGCAGCCCGTCCTTGAAGGCGCCGCCGCCGCGCACGGCATGAAAGACTTTATCCTCGGCCGCGTCGTAGACGACGCCGATCTCGATCTTGTCGCCGACCACGAAGGCGATCGAAACTGCCCAGTAACGAAAGCCCCTGATGTAGTTGGTCGTGCCGTCGATCGGATCGACGACCCAAGTGCCGGTCGCGCCCGATCGGCCGCCGCTTTCCTCCCCCATGAACATGTCATCCGGAAAGGGCGAGATGAGTCCGTCGCGGATTGCCTGCTCGGCCCTTCTGTCGGCGACGGTGACGAAATCCTGCAATCCCTTGTTCTCGACGGCGAGCGTACCGGGATTGGAGTCTCTCCGAAAACGTGCCGCTTCCCGACCGACCTCGAGCGCAACGGCGACCGCGACCTCCGCCCGGGCGCTGATGGCAGCGCTATCGAATGGGGATTTCATCAGGCAGTCCTTCTTTTTACCAAAGTCACCGGCGTGAATTCGACCCGCGCCGTCAGGTCCGGCTCGGCTATCCGGCTCATCAGCAGATCGACAGTCTGTTCGGCCTGGACATCGCAAGGCTGGCGGACTGTCGTCAGCTCATAGGCGGTCCAGCTCGCCTGTGGAATATCGTCATGGCCGATGATCGACAGCGGCGGCGCGTCGTCGCGGCCGCGGCCCTGCATGATGCGGTCGAGGACGCCGCAGGCCATGTAGTCGTTGGCGCAGAACAAGCCGTCGATGCCGGATGCGGCAAGTTCGCCGGCCCCATCATATCCGCTCCGGTAATCGTTGATCCTGATCTGCAGAAACTGCGGCTCGGCGCCGAGCTGCTTGCAGCGGGCAATGAAGGCCTCGCTGCGCTGTCGGGCCGTATAGGATATGGCGGGTGCGGCCATCACCGCGGGTTTTCGCACGCCGCTTTCGATCAAGTGGGTGGCTGCGAGATGGCCAGCCATGCGGTCGTCCGAGATGATGCGATCGACAAAGGGAATATCGTTGCCCTTGTTGATCAGCACGATCGGAACGCCCTCGGCCGCACATTGCTCGCAGATCGCGGTCGGCGGTGCGTCCGATGTGACGATGACGCCGGACACGGCGTAATGCAGCAGCTGGCCGATCACCGCCGACGTATCCGCCTGCTGCGAGGTCGGCAGCAGGATCGGGCGGAAATTGCGGGCAAGCAGCACTCTCGCCAGATTTTCGATCTGCAATGTGCGGAACGGATTGTCGAGGCCGGCGGCGACAACGCCGACGAGATCGGAGCGTTTGTTGGTGAGGCTTCGGGCAAGATAGTTCACCCGGTAGCCGAGCTCCTTGGCGGCCTGATAGACCTTTTCCCGGGTTTTCGGCGAGACGCTGGCATCCGGTGTGAAGGCGCGCGACACAGCTGCGCGCGAGACGCCGGCCACCCGGGCGACATCGAAGGAGGTTACCTTGCGCGGTCCCTTATCCCTGTCTGGCAACTGCTTTTTCCCTCTCTGCCGACGGCCGCATCAGATCGGGCAGATCCGTGCAGATACCGAGAACCGGAAGCTTCATGATATCCTCGAGGATGGCTCGCCGTTCTTCGTGCCAGAGCACGATCTCGCGGCCTGCCTCGAAGGCACGCTGCATCAGCGCGGCGGTTACCAGATCCTGCGGCCGATCCCCTGCCCTCTCCCAGCAGAGATGCAGAATATCGGCGCCGGCCTCGTCGGCCAGCGCATGCGGATCGTGGCCGACGCGGATCAGCACGGAAAGCGGAAAATCGCAGCCCGCGTCGCGGAGTTCGCGCACCTGCGCCGTATCGAAGGAGCCGAGGCAGGCGAAACGCTGGTTCATCTCGGCAAGAAGGCGCCAGCAGAGCAGGCCGGTCCCCGGCGCCTTGAGCTCGACATAGAGGCCGGTGCCGGTCTCGCGGGCAAGCGCGGCGACCTCCGAAAATCGCGGCACATCGACGCCGTCGAGGGCGGCAAGCTCGGCCGCCGTCATTTCGGAAATGCGTCGGTCGATGCCGAAGACGCGCTCGAGATGATCGTCATGCGAGACGACGACCACGCCGTCGCGGGTCAGCTGCGTGTCGAGCTCCCACATCTCGGCGCCGAGTTCGGCAGCGCGGCGGAAGGCGGCGATCGTGTTCTCGCGTTCATGGCCGCTGGCGCCGCGATGGCCGATGCAGAAGGGCAGCTGGCCCTTGTCCGACGGCCAGCCGTAACGCGCGAAAAATGCGGAAAAATCGCGGGTCATCAAATCCTCCTGCCATTTTCGTCGAAGACGAACACGCCACGGCTGTCGATCGCCCAGGTGACATGGTCGCCGACATGGATATCGTTGCGCACCGGCTGAATCGAACGCAGCAGCGGCCCGCCGGCAAGGTGAACGTCATAGAGGTTTTCGCGGCCCTGTGTCTCGGCGAAGGTGATCTTGCCGGTGACGGGGGTATCACCCGCCGGTGTGAAATGCTCCGGTCTGACGCCAAGCATCAGCTTGCTGCCCTCGGCGGCGCCGATGGCTCTTGGCAGCGGCACGCGGATCTCGCTTTCGGGGACTATGAAGGCACCTTTGTCCATGACGCCGCGCAGGAAAGTGATCGGCGGATTGCCGAGGAAGCCGGCGACGAAGGCGGTCTTCGGATCATTGTACATTTCGGCCGGCGTGGCGATCTGGACAATCTCGCCTTCCTTCATGATGGCGATGCGGTCGCACATGCTCATCGCTTCCACCTGGTCATGGGTGACGAGGATGGCGGTGATGCCGGTCTCGCGCTGCAGGCGGCGAATTTCCGAGCGCATTTCGAGGCGCAGCTTGGCGTCGAGATTGGCGAGCGGTTCATCGAGCAGCAGCACGTCGGGCTTGCGGATCAGGGCGCGCGCCAGCGCCACGCGTTGTTGCTGGCCGCCGGAAAGCTCGGCCGGCCGCCGGCCCATCAGATTGCCGATCTGGACGAGGGCGGCGATCTTGTCGACCTCCTTGCGGATCTCGGCGGCAGGCACACCCTTTACCTTCAGCGGAAAGCCGATGTTTTCGGCGACCGTCATGTGCGGGTAGAGCGCATAGGACTGGAAGACAACGCCGACATTGCGGGCCTGGCTCGGCAGGTCGGTGACATCGCGGTCGCCGAAGAGGATGCGTCCGCTGGTCGGCCGGTGAATGCCGCAGACCGCAAAAAGCGTCGTCGATTTGCCGCAGCCGGAAGGACCGAGCAGCGCCAGCATCTCGCCGTTGCCGACTTCGAGCTGCATATTCTCGATGACCTTGGTGGAGCCGAAGCTCTTCGAGAAATTGTCGAGGAGGATGCGCATCAGCCTTTGCTCCCGCCGCCGTAGATGTTCATGAGGTATTTGTTGAAGAGCGCGTAAGCGATCAGAACCGGAATGAGGTAGAAGAGGCCAACCGCCTTGAACATATTGAAATCGTAATTGTTGTCGTCGGCGAGGAAGCCGGCGAGATAGACCGACAGAACCTGCACGTCATTTCCCGGCGCCAGCACCTGCGGCAGGATGAACTCGCCCCAGCCGGCGAGGAAGGAAAACAGGCCGAGCGCCATGATGCCGGGCTTGACCTGCGGCAGCACGAGGCTGCGCCAGACCCGGAAACGCGAGGCGCCGTCGACGACGCCGGCCATTTCAATTTCCCAGGGCACGGTGTCGTAAAAACCCTTCATCAGCCAGATGCCGAGCGGCAGGTCGATCGCCGCCTTCACCAGGATGACGCCGATCAGCGAATTGTAGAGGCCGATCATCTGCAGCACGATGAAGATGGCGATGATCAGCGTGACCGACGGGAAGGCGTGCAGCACCATGACGCCGGCGAGGAAGAAGCCGCGCGCCGGTACGTTCAGCCGCGACAGCACGTAACCGGCCATCGACGAGACGATGAGCACCAGGCTGGTGGTGCAGGCTGAAAACAGCAGCGTATTCACCGTCACCTGCCAGATATTCGCCTTGCCCGGCGTCGTCTGCCACAGGAAACGCCAATGATCGAGCGTCAGGGCGGAGGGCAGCAGCGCAACGGGCTGCTTCACCGTGACGGTGTCGAGGAAGAGATAGACATACATCAGGAGCAGCGGCAGGCTGACGACGGTGAGCGCCGTTATGACGGGCCAGCTGCTGTAATTTGCCGAGGGCTGCGATCGTTCGGCCATGGTCAATCCTCGATCAGGGGCTTGGCGACTAGCGTGCCGTAGTTGAAGACGCGCAGATAGAGGAGCGACAGCGCCACGCCGATGACGACGAGCACCAGCGCCATGGCCGCACCCAGCCCGTATTCGAGATTGCCGGCATAGTTCCGGAGCGCGGTGTGATAGGCAGCGAGCGCCCAGACCTCGGTCGCATTGCCCGGTCCGCCATTGGTGGCGAGCAGGATTTCATTGAAGGAGGCGAGCAGCGACAGCGTCTGATAGCAGGTGACGAAGAGGATCGGCCAGCGCATCTGCGGCAGGATGATGTAGCGGATCTGCTGCCAGCGCGAGGCGCCGTCGACCTCGCTCGCATGGAACTGGCTCTTCGGAATCGCCTTCATCGCCGAGGAAAAGACCAGCATGCCCATCGACGCGCCGATGAAGCCGTTGATCAGCACGACGAAGAGCCAGGCATGATAGGCGGTATCGAGCAGGTAGTTCTTCGGGGCATAGCCGAATTTGCCCATCAGCACGGAGATGAAGCCGGTATCCCAGGCAAGCCATTTCCACAGCATCACATAGATGACGACGGGCGTGATGCGCGGCAGCAGCCAGATGCCGCGGAAGATCGAAGCCGGCGTCGGCGGCATGTAATGCGTCCAGATGGCGAGCAGCAGCGCATAGCCGACATTGAAGAGCGCCAGCACCAATGCGACATAGAGCGCGGTGTTGAAAAGCACGCGCGCCATGTCGGGCGAGGTGGCGATGCGCGCAAAATTGTCGGTCGTCCAGGTCCAGCCGGTATAGGTGGCCGTGGCGACGGCTTCCTTCTGTTCCGGCGTCAGCTTGAGGCCGAGCGTGTCCAGAGCCGAAAACAGCTGTTGCTTGCTGTCGAAGCGGGTGTTGACGACGGAGCGGTTGAATTGTTCGGAGATCTGTTTGACGTCGCGCGTCGAAGGCCGCTCGGCAAGATTCTTGATCATGCGCTCGGCGTCGCGGCGCGTCGGAAAGACCTCGCCTGCATGCTTGGCTCGCAATTCGCTGGCGATTCCAGGCGCAAGCCCGAGACCCTCGACAGCCTTGAGGCCCGCCTCGTCGATCGCATAGCGCGGTTCGGACATTTCGGCGGCTATGTCGGGCATCGCCGATTTCAGGGTGATCAGCGAATTGGGCGCGATCTGGTAGACGCCGCCGGAAATGCCGGTGGCGGTTGTCATGTTGGTCATCGAGAAGATCGCCGTCAGAACGACCGGCAGCAGGAAGAACAGGACGATCATGATCGCGGCGGGCGCGATCATCAGCAGTCCAAGCGTTCTGGACGATTTCATGGAAGCCTCCTCGCGGGACCGATCGGGCGGCGGGTCGCCGCCGCCCGGAGGGATGCTCCGGTTTAGCGGATGACGATCTTGTCGCCGAGCGTGCTTTTCAGCTCGCTCTCGGCATCGCCGATGGCGGCGTCGACGGTCTTGGCGCCGGTCCAGGATGCCTGAAGGCCCTTCCACATGATGTTCCAGTAGGTGCCGAAATCGGAATTGTTCGGCATCGCATTGGCATGCGGCAGCAGGCGCTCGGTCGCTTCGCGGGTCCAGCGGTCGGCCGAGTAGAATTCGACTTCGGATTCCGCCTCGGAGATGCCGAGATGGGCTGATTTGACCGCATGCAGCGCGTTGATGCGCGGCTCGGAGGCGATCTTGATCAGCTGGGCGGCGATTTCGGTGGCTTCCTTGTCGTGACCGGCAGTCAGCATGTAGACGAGCGGGTGCGTCAGCGTGTTCGCCTTGCCGCCTTCGCCGGCGGGGATCAGCGTGAAGATGACATTGCCGAAGAAGTCCTTGAGGCCTTCCTGGTTGACCAGGCGGGCATAGTGCCAGGTGCCGGCGTCCCAGATGCCGGCCTTGCCGGTGGCGACTTCCTTCCACCACTGGTCGCCCGGCATGCCTATGTGGTTCTTCTTGGTGACGCCCGCCTTAACGGCATCGGCAAAGAACTGATAGGTGCGGGTCATCGCCGCCTTGTCGAAGACGAGCTTGCCGTTTTCTTCCATCGTGCCGCCGAAGCTGGTATAGAACTGCCAGTAGTCGGGGCCGTTGCTGGTGCGGGGATAGAAGCCGTAGCCGGCCTGGACGAGGCCCTTGTCCTGCATCTTCTTGGCGTCTTCGAGCAGGTTCTTCATAGTGTACTTGCCGTCCTGAACGCTCTGCGGCAGCGCATCCAGATCGGCGTCGCTGTAGCCGATCGCCTTCATATACGGCTTCCAGAAGAACATCGGGCGGGATTCGGCATCCTGCGGAATTCCGTAGACGGTGCCGTTGTAGGTGGCGATCTTCAGCAGGTTCTCGTAGATGCCGTTGAGCGGCCAGGAGTCGAGATCGACATAATCCTCGATCGGAACGATGAGGCCGGCCTGCGACCACGGCGCGATATCCTCATGGCCGCTGACGACGATGTTCGGGGCGGTCTTGGCTTCGGCGGCAAGGGTCAGCGCCTGCTTGAAGTCGTCCCAGCCGGAATAGGCCTTCTTCTCGACGGTGATCTTCAGGTCTTCGCCTTTGAGGGCGGCTTCGCGCTGCAGCTGCTGGGCTGCGATCTCGATGGCGTCGAGACGATAGGTGTCGTTCGGGCCGGTGCCGCCGGCCCAGACGCCGATGGTTACGTCCTTGGCGAGTGCAAATGCGGAGGTCGAGGCCAGGATGGCGGCCGCGATCGTAAGGGATTTCAGCGTCGGCAAAATGGTCATTTTCTTCGTCTCCCTTGAAGAGCAGTGTGAAGCCTCTTGACGGGCCAGCACTGTCGCTTGACGGCCGTTCCGAAACCCCACGAAAACGTGACATGTCCCGCTCTATGGGCTGAACGTAACGGCCGAATGACAAAATTGAGCACGTGTGCAAAATTATTATGACAGCGTCGGAAAGACTTGCAAGCGCCGCTTTTCAGTGCAGCTCTTTTGCACTTCAAATTGTGTTTATGCTGGTCTAGCATGACGGCATGAGCCTTGAATCCGTCCGCGCCTTCCTGCGTGCGCATGCACCCGATATCGATATCATCGAAACCGCCGAGAGCTCCTCGACGGTGGCTCTTGCCGCCGAGGCCCACGGCGTCGAGCCTGCGCAGATCGCCAAAACGATCTGCCTACGTGTCGGCGAGCAGATGATGCTCGTTGTCGCCGGCGGCACGGCCCGGCTCGACAATCGCAAGTTCAAGGACACTTTCGGAGCCAAAGGGCGCATGCTCGACGCCGACGAGGTGGTGGCGCTCACCAGCCACCCGGTCGGCGGCGTTTGCCCCTTCGGCCTGCCCGCACCGCTGCCGGTCTATTGCGATATTTCGCTGAAACGTTTCGACGAAGTCCTGCCGGCGGCCGGTTCGACGAATTCGGCGGTGCGCATTTCGACCGGGCGGCTCGCAGCCTTGACAGGCGCCAGCTGGGTCGATGTCTGCCAGTAAAGCGGCCGAGAACTTCAAACGGCGGAAACAGTACCTATATTCTATCCCGACATGCCGTGATTGTGCATGACAGGAGACCAAGAAATGCCGAGTGCCGTTTCGCGTTTTGCCAGGATCGCCGCCATTGCCGTACTGACGAGCGCTACCGTTTTTGCCACGATCAGCGATGCCGATGCGCGCCGCGCCGGCGGATTCGGTGGATTCGGAAGCCGCGGCACGCGAACCTTCAGCGCCCCACCGGTCACTCGCACCGCACCTGCCCCGGCTGCGCCGATCGAACGCTCGATGACGCCACGCCCGCAGACGACCGCACCCTACAACACGCAGCAGCCCGGCTATGCCCAGCAGCGCCCTGGCTTCTTCAACGGCTTCGGCCGTTCGATGATCGGCGGCCTGATTGCCGGCGGCCTTCTCGGCATGCTGCTCGGTCACGGTTTCGGCGGTAGCTTCGGCTTCCTCGGCATGTTGCTGCAGATCGCCCTGATCGGCGGCGCCATCATGCTGGCGATGCGCTATTTCGCCAATCGTCGCCAGCCTTCTTATGGCGCCGGCGGCCAGAGCCGGTCCTATAGCATGTCGCCCACCAACAATTCGTCCTTTCAGATTCCGGCGATCGGTTCGGGCGCCGGTTTCGGCGGGCAGTCGCGCGGCAACCGGCCGAGCGATGAGATCGGGCTGGCCCAGGCCGACCTCGACCAGTTCGAGGAATTGCTGACCAACGTTCAGACCGCTTACGGCGCCGAGGATTACGGCACACTGCGCCGGCTGACGACGCCCGAGGCAATGTCCTATCTTGCCGAGGAGCTCGGCGAAAACGCCACCAACGGCGTTCGCAACCGCGTCTCCGACGTCAAGCTCCTGCAGGGCGACATCGCCGAAGCCTGGCGCGAGGGCGGCCAGGAATACGCGACGCTCGCCATGCGCTATTCCTCGATCGACGCCATGGTCGAACGCGACAGCGGCCGTGTCGTTTCCGGCGATGACCGCCGTCCGAGCGAGAGCACCGAGATATGGACATTCGTGCGCAAGCACGGCGGGGATTGGAAGCTCGCGGCAATCCAGGGCACGGGGCAACGCGCCGCTTAACCGAAAGTCGTCCTGCCTCTTTATATCGGCCTAAATCGCCAGGCGGTTCCGGCTGACACTCCTTAGTTGACGGCTACCGGCTTGGAACGCATGCGGGAGACCGTCTCGCGTTCGGCCCGCTTGCAGCGCATCGGCGGCAGGCCGCGATCCATCAGGTCCATATCTTCCAGCACCATGTCGCCCATCTTCTTGAAGGCGCTGTCGAGGGCACCGGCCCGGTGCGCCGAGCGGAGGAAGCCCTTCAGGCTGCGCACCGGATGGCCAGACGGCAGCGGCTCTTCAGGATAGACGTCGCTCGCCGCGACGATATGGCCGGAGGCGACGGCCGCCATCAGCGCGTCGAAATCGACAACGTCGGCGCGGCTGAGGAGAATGAAGGCGGCGCCTTGGCGCATGCCGGCGAAGGCTGCGGCGCCGAGGAATCCCTTGTTTTCGCTGGTGACGGCGGCGACGACGAAGATGAAATCGCTCTTCGTCAGGACATCCTCCAGGCTTGCGGGCTCGACGCCGTTTTCCTCGAGGATCGAGCCGGGCAGCCAGGGATCGAACACCCTGATGCGCGCCCTGAAGCCGGACAGCACCCGTCGCAGCGCCTTGCCGAGATCGCCGAAGCCGACGATGCCGATCTCCGAGCCGGCGATCAGCCGGGCGCTCGCATTGCCCTCCCCGCCCCAGCGTTCGCTGCCGTGGCGAAAGTCGACATCCGCGTCGACGATGCCGCGCGCCAAGGCTAGCGCGAAGCCGAGACCGATTTCGGCCACCGGTTCGGCGAAGACCTGGCCCGTCGTCACGACGTGGATGCCGCGTTGAAAGAGCACGTCATAGGGCATGTTGTTCAGGAGATTGCTTTCGACATTGAGGATCGAGCGCAAGGCCGGCATTCTGGCCAAGGTTTCCGCCGAGAGCGGCGGCTGGCCGATGATGTAACGCGCTCTGCCGAGAATCTCGTCGCCAAGCCCGGCGATATTCTCCGGATCGGCTTCGATGACCTCGTATTTCGCGTGCAATTCGGCGCGCGCCGTATCGCTGAAGATCAGATCGAGGGTGCGCGGCTCGGGCGCGCTGATTGCCAGCGGCCGTTCGGCATTCGTCATGGGTATCTCCTCCGTCGCGGGCGGCTTGCATCGCCTCGGCCGAAGGATTGATAGCCCCTGCTTGCGGCAGTTTCCAGTTCGCCGAGGAGGAATGCCGAGCGGCGAACTGCAAAACCGGAGTCGATCCAGCGCCGCCGGCGCGGGCGAAGCCATGGAAAGCGGCAATTGCCTATCAGATAAGCAATTGAATTGGCTTATTATTTTATCATCCCATCGTTGACGCCGCGAATTTCTTGACTTAGCTTGCTGCGCACGACTTGGAACTCGGCGGTCGTCGGCGACCGCAGGATTTTTGGAAAAAACGCGAGGAAATCGACAATGAAATCAGCACTGAAGAGCGGCCTGCTTGCCTTGGCTGCCGTGGCGCTTCCGGCTGTCGCTTCCGCCCATCCCGCCGTTGGCGAAGCTGCCGGCTTTACTCATGGCTTTGCTCATCCGCTGTCCGGTCTCGATCATGTCCTCGCCATGGTGATGGTCGGCGTTTTGGCTTTCCAGCTTGGCGGCCGCGCTCTCTGGCTCCTGCCGGCAACCTTCGTCATGGTGATGGCGTTTGGCGGCGCTCTCGGTGTTGCCGGCGTCAATGTTCCCTTTGTTGAAACCGGCATCGCGTTTTCCGTCATCGTTCTTGGGGCCGTCGTTGCGCTGAACGTCAAGGCGCCGCTCGCCGCAGCGCTCGGCATGGTCGGTTTCTTCGCCATCTTTCATGGCCATGCGCATGGCGCCGAAATGCCGGAAGATGCGGCCGGCGCTGCCTATGCTGCCGGCTTCATGATCGCGACGGGGCTGCTGCATGTCGCCGGCCTCGCCCTCGGTTACGTCATCGGTCGCGCCGGCGAAAACCGAAGCGTTGTGGTGACGCGGATGGCGGGCGGCGTTGCCGCGATTTCAGGCCTCGGCATCCTGGCCGGCTTGATCTGAGCTGGCTGATCGCTGAAATGAAAGCGGGTGCGCGTCTGGATGCACCCTTGATAGACGAGGACGCCCGGCGCCTATTGCCGGGCTTTTTTGCGTCGTTCTCTGTCCGGCAATGAACTTGCCGCGCGTAATTCCTGCCGCGGTCGAATCCGGCGCGTAAATTGACGATATCCAAATTGACGCAGGCGCCTCTTGCGCATTGTCGGCGGAATGCAAAACTCTGTATAGTAATTTCAGAAATTTCTGAAATCACAGATGCAACGGGAACCGCCATGAATCTTCCGCCTCTCGTCCAGTCCTTCGTTCTCCATTTCGGCGAAATGGGATCGCGTTGGGGGATCAACCGCACGGTCGGGCAGATCTATGCTCTGCTCTTCGTCTCGCCCGGATCGCTCTGCGCCGAGGAGATCGCCGAAGCGCTCAGCATCTCGCGATCCAATGTGTCGATGAGCCTGCGCGAATTGCAGGCCTGGAACCTCGTCCTTCTCAAACACAAGCCGGACGATCGCCGCGATTTCTTCACGACGCCGGATGATGTCTGGCTCATCTTGCGAACGCTTGCCGAGGAACGAAAGAAGCGTGAAGTCGATCCGACGCTGTCGGTTCTGCGCGAAATCCTGATGCAGCGCCCTGCCAGCGAAGCCGAACGGCATGCGCAGCAGCGCATGAGTGAAATGCACACGCTGATCGAACAGCTGACCCATTGGTACGAGGACGTAAAACAACTTGAAACGGAAAGGCTTGCAACGCTACTCTCGCTCGGCGCGAAAGTGACAAAGCTTCTGGAGGCCAAGGACCGGGTCGTTTCGCTCGGCCGCGGCCGCCGGCCGAATCCTGCGAACAAGAGTTAGCGCCATGGGCACTGCTTTCTTCGACGCGACAGACAAACCAGAGACGCAGCCGCCGGACAGCGATGCCGTTTCACCTCGCAGCGTTGCGGCGAAAGGAAGGCTGCGCAGGGCGGCAATGCTGCAGGCGCTGGCCGGCTCCATCTGGATCCCGCAGGCCGGCTTGCTCGCCATCTCGGTTGGCCGCATCGCCGATGGCGGTGGATTGCATGATGTCCTCTGGCCGGCCTTCGGTACCCTCGCACTCGGACTGGCAAGAAGCTGTCTTGACGCAGCCGGCAGCCGTCTGGCCTTTCAGGCCGCCCGCGCCGAGCTCAGCCGCAAGCGGCAGGCCGCGGTCGCCGCGCTTTCCCTGTCGTCGCCGATCGATCGTGGTCGGCCGGCCTCCGGCAAAGCCGCCAGCGTTGTCGGCGAACAGGCCGAACTCATCGTGCCCTATCTTGCCCGTTTTCAGCCGGCGCGGATGAAGGCGAGCCTTGTGCCGCTCGTCATCCTTGCGTTCATCCTGCCGGTTTCCTGGATCGCTGCGCTGGTTTTGCTGTTTGCCGCGCCGCTGATCCCCATCTTCATGGCGCTGATCGGCTGGCGCGCCCAGGCGGCCAGCGAAAAACAGCTCGTTGCGACCGGGGGCCTCAATGGTTTCCTGCTCGACCGGCTGCGCGGACTGGCGACGATCCGAGCGCTCGACGCGGTGGATGCCACCGCGCTGCGGCTTCGCCGGGAGGCGGAATCGCTGCGCCTGCGGACCATGGCGGTGCTGAAGATCGCTTTCCTCTCCTCGGCCGTGCTCGAGCTTTTCGCAGCACTCGGCGTGGCGATGATCGCCGTCTACGTTGGCTTCAGCCTGCTCGGCGAAATCCGCTTCGGCATCTGGGCAGGCCGGCTCGACCTGACCGAGGGATTGTTCATTCTGCTGCTGGCGCCGGCCTTCTTCGAGCCGCTCCGCGAGCTTTCCGCCGTCTGGCACGATCGAGCGGCTGGTGAAGCGGCGCTGAAAGCGCTGGAGGCTCTGGCTGCAGGCGGTTTGCCGATCCGGGGATCGACCGAAGCAGCAGCGCCTACCAGCGTCGGTGCTCCGGCCGTCCGCTTCGAAAATCTCGCCTTTCGCTACGGTGCCGGCGAACCGCTGATCGTTGACGGTTTCAACCTGGATATCACCGCTGGTGAACATCTGGCGCTTCTCGGGGCAAGCGGCTCTGGCAAATCGACGCTCCTTTCCTTGATCGCGGGGCTGGCGCCCTGCAGCGGTGGCCGCATCATCATCGGCGGCGTGGAGCTTGCGGATGCAGCTGCCGGCAACCTGCGGGGCGCCATGGCGTGGATCGGTCAAAAGCCGCATATCTTTGTCGGCACCATCGCCGGCAATATTTCGCTCGGCAGGTCCGGCATAGCACGCGTCGATATCACGGATGCACTTGGTGTCGCGAGACTCGGAAAGGTAACAGAGGCCTATGGTGACCGGCCGCTCGGCGAGGGTGGCATCGGGCTTTCCGGCGGCGAGGCGCTGCGGCTTGCGATCGCGCGGGCGGCCTGCAATCCGCACCTGCGGCTGATCCTGGCCGACGAGCCGACCGCGCATCTCGATGCCGCCACCGCGGCGGAGGTTACCGAGAGCCTGCTTTCACTCGCCCGGGGACGCACTCTTGTTGTTGCGACCCACGATCCGCTGCTTGCTGCGCGCATGCATCGCAGTGTCCGCATCGATTCCGACAGCTTTCTCCGGGAGGCGGCCGAATGAGCGGATTTGCTGCAGATCTCAAGCCGATCCTGCGCCTGTTCCTTGCCGAGCGCCGGCGAGCACTGCTGCTCGGTGCGGCACTCTCGGCCGCGACGGTGACCGCGGGCATTGCCCTTCTCGGCCTGTCCGGCTGGTTCATCACCGCCACCTCGCTTGCCGGTCTTTCGACCGCGGCCGCCGTCACTTTCGACGTTTTCGCGCCCTCGGCCGGCATTCGCCTGCTGGCCATCATCCGCACGGCAGCCCGTTACGGCGAAAGGCTTGCGACCCATGATGCCACGCTCGGTGTGCTTGCCGCCCTGCGCGAGAGACTGTTTCGCAGTTTTGGCGAACCGGGTGCGGCGCGCGCCCTGCACTATCGTCCCGCACGGCTGCTGTTCCGGCTGACGGCCGATGTCGATGCGCTCGACTCCCTTTATCTCCGTATTCTCGTGCCGGCCGCGGTGGCCGTCGGCGCAGCGCTGGTCGCGAGCCTCGCACTGGGGCTGATGCATCCCTTGTTCGGACTGTGTTTTGGCTTGCTTCTCGCCGGCGCCGGCCTCGGCCTGCCTCTGATTGCCGGCCGCGCAGCCCGAAACCATGCCCGCCGGCGCTTCCATGGCATCGAGGCGCTGCGGTCGCGGACGATCGATCTCGTCGCCGGCCAGACCGACCTGCTGATGGCCGGGCGGATTTCTTCGCAGAAAGAGGCGATCGCCGCTGCCGATCGGTACGCCGCCTGCGCCGACGACCGCCTGAACCGCATCGAGACTGGCCTGACCTTCGGTTTCGGCCTTGTCTCGGCGCTGCTGCTGACGGCATCGCTGCTTGCCGTTGCGGCTCTTGCCGAAGCCAAGCTGATCACCGCTCCCGTTGCGGCCCTGGGTCTGCTCGTCGCCTTTGCGGCCGTCGAACCTTTTGCGGCGCTGCGTCGCGGCGCCCTTGACCTCGGCAGGACGCTGCTTGCGGCAAGGCGCATCGCGCCGCGGCTTGCCGTCGTCGTCCCGCCCGAACCAGTGGCCCCTCCTATGCCGGGATACGCCTTCTCGCTGGGGGATGTGTGCGCCTTCCATGAAGGCTCCACTGCGGCGGCGCTCAAGGATATCGATCTTGCGCTCCGGCAGGGCGAACGCCTGGCCGTCATCGGCAGCAGCGGCGCCGGCAAGTCGAGCCTGCTTGCATTGCTTGCCGGCGAGTTGCCGGCAAGGACGGGAAGCATTGCCGCGACGACCGCGACGCTGCTGACACAACGGACGGAACTCTTTGAGGATAGCCTGCGGGGGAACCTGACCCTTGCCGACCTGAATGCAAGCGAGGCCCGTCTCCATGACGTGCTCGCAGCCGCCGGTCTGCTTGGCGATGTCGAGGCCATGCCGCGGGGGATCGATACGCCGCTCGGTGAAGGCGGGCTCGGCCTTTCCGGCGGCCAGTCGCGCCGGCTGGCGCTTGCCCGGCTCTTCCTGCGCGACACGCCGCTCTGGCTGCTCGACGAGCCGACCGAAGGCCTCGACGGCGCCACCGCCCGTGACGTGCTCGGCCGTCTCTCGGCGATGGCGGCGGGCCGCTCGCTGGTGATCGCCACGCATATCCGCCGCGAAGCGGCCATCGCAGACTACATCGTCGTCATCGAAGGCGGCCGAATTTCAGAAATTTCGCGCCGCGGCGAGGCGGCGTTCGAAAAGGCGCTCGACCGGCTTCGGCCGGACTAATCGAGACCCGCATGCCCTCAACCGCCACCCGGCGCTTGAGAATGCTCTGTACCCCGTGGGACCGTGGGAGAAAGACAATGGAACTAGATATCGTAGCACTTTCGCGCTTTCAATTCGCGCTGACGGCGCTTTACCACTTCCTGTTCGTGCCGCTGACGCTCGGCCTGTCCGTGCTGCTGGCGATCATGGAAACCGTCTATGTGATGACCGGCCGCCAGATCTGGCGGCAGATGACGAAATTCTGGGGGACGCTGTTCGGCATCAATTTCGTCATCGGCGTCGCCACCGGCATCGTCATGGAATTCCAGTTCGGCATGAACTGGAGCTATTACAGCTATTATGTCGGCGACATCTTCGGCGCGCCGCTGGCGATCGAAGGTCTGATGGCCTTCTTCCTGGAGGCAACCTTCGTCGGTCTGTTCTTCTTCGGCTGGGACAAGCTGTCGAAGGTCGGCCATCTCGTTGCCACCTGGGCGGTGGCGCTCGGCTCGAATTTTTCCGCACTCTGGATCCTCATCGCCAATGGCTGGATGCAGAACCCAGTGGGATCGGCGCTCAATCCGCAGACGATGCGCATGGAGATCACAAGCTTCTTCGACGTGGTCTTCAACCCGGTCGCCCAAGCGAAATTCGTTCATACGGTCTCGGCGGGTTATGTCTGCGCCTCGATCTTCGTGCTCGGCGTTTCCGCCTGGTATGTGCTGAAGGGCCGGCATATCGAGCTTGCCAAGCGCTCGATGACGGTTGCCGCCTCCTTCGGCCTCGCCTCGGCGCTCTCGGTCGTCGTGCTCGGCGACGAAAGCGGTTATCTCGCGACCGAAAATCAGAAGATGAAGCTCGCCGCAATCGAGGGCATGTGGAAGACCGAGCCGGCGCCGGCTGCCTTCACCGCCTTCGGCTTCCCCGATCAGGAGGCGCGCGAAACGCATTTTGCCGTGCACATTCCTTGGGTCATGGGCCTGATCGGCACACGCTCGCTGACGACCGAAATTCCCGGAATCGACAAACTCGAACAGCAGGCCGAAACCCGCATCCGCGACGGCATCAAGGCCTATGACGCGCTGATGCAGATCCGCACGGCGCCGGCGCAGGACCAGGTTGCGCAGGAAGTGCGCAGCTCCTTCGAGGATCTCGGCCATGATCTCGGTTACGCCCTTCTTCTGAAGCGCTATGTCGACGATCCGCGCCAGGCAACCGACGCGCAGATCGCTCAGGCGGCGCGCGATACGATCCCGCATGTGCCGACGCTCTTCTGGTCCTTCCGCATCATGGTCGGCCTCGGCATGTTCTTTATCCTGCTGACCGCCACTTTCTTCTGGCTGTCGGCGCGGCGTCATCTCGACACGTACCCGCTGCTGCTGAGGATTGCCGTGCTGGCGATCCCTCTCCCCTGGGTCGCCATCGAGCTCGGCTGGGTGGTCGCCGAATTCGGCCGCCAGCCCTGGGTGATCGAAGGCGTGTTGCCGACGGCAGCCGCCGTCTCCAGCCTCGGCGCCAGCACGGTGCTGCTGACCATTATCGGTTTTGGCGCCCTCTACACGGTGCTGATCGTCATCGAGATGAGCCTGATGATCAAGGCGATCAGACAGGGGCCGGAACCGGATGACGAGCCGGAATCGGCGCTGATTTCCGAAACCCTCATCCCGGCTGCGGAGTGACCTGCCATGATCCTTCACGAATTCATCGATTATGAAACCCTGCGCGTCATCTGGTGGCTGCTGCTCGGCGTCGTGCTGATCGCTTTTGCGGCCACAGGCGGCTTCGACCTTGGCGTTGGCACGCTCCTGCCTTTCGTCGCCAGGACCGATACGGAACGACGGGTGGCGATCAACACGATCGGCGCCACCTGGGAAGGCAACCAGGTCTGGCTGATCCTCGGCGGCGGCGCCATCTTCGCCGCCTGGCCGCCGCTCTATGCTGTCTCCTTCTCGGGCTTTTATCTCGCGATGTTCGCGATCCTCTTCGCGCTCATCCTGCGCCCGGTCGGCTTCAAATACCGGTCGAAGCGCGACAGCGCCCGCTGGCGCAGCGGCTGGGACTGGGCGCTCTTCGTCGGCGGTTTCGTGCCGTCGCTGATCTTTGGTGTTGCCGTCGGCAATGTGCTGCAAGGCGTGCCCTTCCGTTTTGCCGACGACATGCGGATTTTCTACGAAGGCTCGTTCTTCGCTCTGCTCAACCCCTATGCGCTGCTCTGCGGCCTGCTCTCCGTTGCCATGCTGACAATGCACGGCGCGGCCTGGCTGGTGGTGAAGGCGAGCGGTCCGGTCGCGGAGCGGGCCAGAAGTTACGGCAGTATCGCCGCTCTTGCCGCTATTTTGCTTTTCGCGCTCGGCGGCCTCTTTCTCTGGACCGGGGTCAGCGGCTATCGCATCACCAGCGATATCAGCCCGATTGGACCTTCCAATCCGCTGCTGAAGACGGTGGTGATCGAGAACGGCGCATGGCTTGCCAATTACAGCGCCCATTCGTGGATGATTGTGGCACCCATCCTCGGCTTTGCCGGCGCCGCACTGGCCTTCATCGCCATGCGCGCAAGACGAGAGGTGATAACGCTCATCTTCAGTAAGATCGCGATATTGGGCATCATCTCGACGGTCGGTCTGTCGATGTTCCCATTCATCCTGCCCTCCTCGCTCGATCCACG
Organism: Rhizobium phaseoli; assembly: GCF_003985125.1. GTDB lineage: Bacteria > Pseudomonadota > Alphaproteobacteria > Rhizobiales > Rhizobiaceae > Rhizobium > Rhizobium phaseoli. Next base: position 31,202 of record NZ_ML133584.1, on the reverse strand, counting down.
ATCGAGCCTGACGGTCTGGGATGCCTCGTCGAGCCATCAGACCCTGTTCATCATGCTGGTGGTGTCGGCGATCTTCCTGCCGATCATCGTCGCCTACACCGCCTGGGTCTACAAGGTCCTGTGGGGCAAGGTCGACGAGAAATCCGTGACCGACAAAAACAGTCACGCTTACTGAGGGAGATGAAACAATGTGGTATTTCGCATGGATCCTCGGCCTGCCGCTGGCGGCCGCCTTCGCCGTCCTCAACGCCATGTGGTACGAGCTGGTCGATGACGCAGCCAGAAAGAAGGCGTCCGAAGCGCGCAAGTAAATCAAGGGGGCGCGGTTCGAGCCCGCGCCCCCTTATCATCAGCCTTCCAGCCACTTCACCTGATCGGGCGTCAGCTTGATGTCCAGCGCCGAAAGGCTGTCTTCCAGCTCGGCGACGGTGCGCGGCCCGATCAGCGGGATGACCGGGAAGGGCTGGGCGATCACATAGGCGAGCGCGATGTGGATCGGGTTGCGGCCGAGCTTGTTGGCCAGTTCGATGGCGCGGTCGCGGCGGCCGAAATTGCGCTCGGAATACCAGACCCGCACGATCTCCTCGTCGTCCTTCTTGTCACGGCCGGCGCGGTCGGTGAAGAAGCCGCGGCCCTGGCTCGACCAGGCGAAGTTCGGGATCTGCTTCTCGTTCAGCCATTTCTTCCAATCGTCGTCGGAGGCGGCGACGCAGCCGGCCCAGATCGGATCGAGCATCTCGGCAAGCGAGAAGTTGTTGGAGAGTGCGGCCGGTGCCGCCTTGCCAGTCTTTTCAGCATAGGCGATCGCCTCGTCGAAACGAGCGCGTGTCCAGTTCGACCCGCCGAAGATGCCGCGGATGCGGCCGCGCTTGACCTCGGCATCCATTGCGTCGACGAATTCGCCGACGGGAACGTCGGTATTGTCGCGATGCATGAAATAGACATCGACATAGTCGGTCTTCAGCCGGGCGAGCGACTGGTCGAGCTGCTTGGCGATCATATCGGGATAGCAGAGCGGCGAATGCGCGCCCTTGCCAATCAGCACGATCTCCTCACGCGGCACCTTGCGGCTCGTGTGCCAGTCGCCGAAGATCGATTCCGTCTTGCCGGCTCCATAGACAAAGGCCGTATCGAAGGCATTGCCGCCGGCCTCGTAGAAGGCGTCGAGCGTCAGCGAGGCGGCGGCAAAATTCGGGAAGAATTCGAAGCCGAGTGTCACGACCGAGGCCGGCCTGGAAATGCCGGGGATCTGGCGCTGCGGGATGCTGCTGCCGCGCGTGACCGTGCCGCCGGCGATGTTGGCCGTGCGCTTTGCTGCCTTTTCGACGCCGTATTCGAGGCCGACCGAGGCGCGCCACTGGTCCAGCACGCGCAGGTTTCCGATCGAATCCGCCCAGCTCATGCCGGGGGCGCTGAATTCGGTTCTGCCGGCGCGGATGGCATCGCCCGCCGCATCGGCTTCGAAGGAATAGAGCCAGCGATCCTCCTTGACCTCGACCGTTTCCTGCTTGCCGCTCTTGAAGATCTCGATCTTGCCGGCGCCGCCCTTGTGGCCCGAGGCGAACCAGAAGTCGGCGACTTCGATCCGGCCCTCGGAGCCGATGATGCGCAGCACGTTGTCCTGCTGTGCCATGATCGAGCATGAGACTTCGGCGATGATCTCGTTCGGGAATTTGAGCACGGCCGACGCCCATTCATCGACGCCGCTTTCTCCGAGATGGGCGACGCCCGAAACCTTCTCCGGTTCGAGGAAGGCTTTGCCTTCCGCAGCGCCCGCGATCAGCCGCGCCATCGAGACCGGATAGCCGCCGACATCGAGAATGCCGCCGCCTGCCGTGTCATTGGCGAACAGCCGGTGCTCCGGCCGGTAGCTGCCCATGTTGAAGCCGAAGCTGGAGCGAATGATACGCAGCGTGCCGATGACGCCGCTCTTGATGAGTTCGACCAACTTCTCCGTCTGCGGATGCACGCGGTACATGAAGGCTTCGCCGGCAAAGACGCCGGCCTTCTTGGCTTCGTAGTAGACGGCTTCAGCATCATAGGCCGAAAGCGCGATCGGCTTTTCCACCAGGATGTGCTTGCCGGCGCGGGCCGCCTTGATCGCCCATTCGGCATGGCCGGTATGGGGCACGGAAATATAGACCGCATCAACCTCGGGATCGGAAAGCAGCGCCTCATAACCATTGACGATGCGGGCGTCGGGGAAGTTTTCGGCAAGTCCCGGCTTGGAAGGATTGCGCGTGGCGATCGCCACCAGTTTGCCGGTGCGCGAATGGGCGACGCCGTCTGCAAAGGTGCGGGCGATGGTGCCGGGGCCGATAATGCCCCAGCGGATCGGTCGATCGGAAGTCATGGAAAATCCTCTTTCGTCTTTCTGCCTTGGGATTGCGACAGAGCATGATGCCGAAAAGTGTCAGTGGTTTTCGGGACGACATCATGCTCTAACTCTTTAATTTAGAACGGGATTCAGATCTCAGGCCGGCCCGGGCCTAAAATCATCCTTTTCTAGCGGAGCCGGCTTCCGGCGCCGTCAAAAAGGAATGTGTGGCGGGCGGGAAGGCCGACGGTCAGCGTCTCCCGATTGCCGGCTGTGCGTGATTCCGGCCGTTCAATGATCAGCTGCTCGCTGCCGATGGCGGCATAGATGTAGCTGGTATTGCCGAGATGTTCGGCGACATCGACCGAGACGGTGAGATCGGCGTCGCCCGCGCCGGCATCGACGAAATGTTCGGGCCGGATGCCGATGGTCACCTTTGCGCCGGTTTCGATGGGGCTGGCAATGGGGAGCGGCAGCCGCGTCGCGGGATTGCTTTCCAGCGCGATCACCGCCCTGCCCGGTTGCGCCTCGACCACCACGGCCTTCAGGAAATTCATCTTCGGCGACCCGACAAAGCCGGCGACGAACTGGTTAGCGGGATCGTCGTAGAGATCGAGCGGCGCGCCGATCTGCTCGATATTGCCAGCGCGCAGCACGACGATCCTGTCGGCCAGCGTCATCGCTTCCGTCTGGTCGTGGGTGACGTAGATCATCGTCGTGCCAAGCTGCTTGTGCAGCCTCGAGATCTCGACACGCATCTGCACGCGCAATTCCGCGTCGAGGTTCGACAATGGCTCGTCGAACAGGAAGACCTCGGGTTCACGCACGATGGCGCGGCCGATCGCGACACGCTGGCGCTGGCCGCCGGAAAGCTGCTTCGGCCGCCGCTTCATCAGCTCGGTGATCTGCAGGATGTCAGCGACATGGCGCACGCGCCGCTCGGTGTCGGCCGCCGGATTGCCGTTCATGCGCAGGCCGAAGCTCAAATTTTCCTCCACCGTCAGGTGCGGATAGAGTGCATAGGACTGGAAGACCATGGCGATGCGGCGATCGGCCGGCTCGACATCGTTGACGACCCTGCCGCCGATGCGAAGCTCGCCCGAGGTGATATCCTCGAGCCCCGCGATCATCCTGAGCAGCGTGGATTTGCCGCAGCCGGACGGGCCGACGAAGACAACGAATTCGCCGTCCTTCACCTCCAGATTGGCGCCGTGGATGATCTCGAAGCCGCCGAAGCGCTTGACGATATTGCTGAGTGAAAGCTCTGCCATGCAGCCTCCCCGATTATTTGATTGCGCCGGCCGCGATGCCGGCGATGAAATGGCGTTGAAGAGCGACGAAGACAACGAGGATCGGCGCCGTTAGCAGCACCGCGCCAGCCATGATGCCGCCCCAGGAGACCTTGGTGAGGCCGATCAGCGTTCCCAATGCCACCGGCGCGGTCATCATCCCCGGTCTGGAATTGATCAGCAGCGGCCAGAGGTAATTGTTCCACGAGTGCAGGAAGAGAATGATCGCCAATGCCGCCATCGTCGGGCGCGCCAACGGCAAGGCGATGCGCAGGAAGATCTGCCATTCCTTGACGCCCTCGACGCGGGCCGCATCGAAGAGTTCGCCCGGCATCATCGAGAAGGATTGCCGCATGAACAAGACGCCGAGCGAATTGAAGAGCGGCGGAACGATCAGCGCCACCCATGTGTTCGCCAGCTTGAATTCGCGCGCCACCATGATGAATTGCGGGATGACGACCACCGAGAAAGGCAGCGTGATCGTGCCGAGGATGATGGCGATGACGACGGAGCGGCCGACGAAACGATAACGCGCCAGCGCCCAGCCGGCCATCGAGGTCAACAGCACCGAGAGGATGGTGTAGATGATCGCGACGCCGACGGAGATCACCATCGCGCCGATGAAATCGGTATCGGCCTGCAGGTTCTGGAAATTTGCGACGAAGTTGGTCGACGGCCAGAGCACGATCTCAGGGCTGAAGATGCCGTTATCTGGCATGGTCGAGAAGACGAACATCATCCAGAGCGGAAACAGCCAGATCAGCGCCAGCGGCGCGAGCACGGCGTGCAGCGCGATCTGGCGGATGAGAAGGGATTGCGACTTGGATCTCATTTCGGTTCCCTCCCGAGCCAGAGATTGAGAAGCGAGATCACCACGGCGAGGGCCGCCATCGTATAGGCGATCGCCGAGGCATAGCCGAAGTTCAGCGAGGTGAAGCCCTGGCGGTAGAGAAAGAGGCCGAGTGTCTCCGTACCACCGCCGGGACCGCCGCGATTTGTGATCAGGAAGGGCTCGGTAAAGAGCTGCATAGTGCCGATGACCGAGAGCACCACACAGAAGAGGATGATCGGCTTCAGCAGCGGAAGGGTGATGTGGAAGAATTGCTGTACCTTGCTCACCCGGTCGAGGGTGGCTGCCTCGTAGACATCGTCGGGAATGGCCTGCAGGCCGGCGAGGATGATGATGGCGTTATAGCCGGCCCAGCGCCATGTGACGGCGAGGATGATCACCGCCATCGCGGCATTGGCATTGTCGAACCAGGATACGGGGCTGAAACCGACGGCCGAAATCATCTTGTTGATGACGCCGAAATCGAGGCTGAACATCAGCCGGAACACGGCTGCGTAGGCGACCTCACCGACGACGACCGGCGCAAAGAAGGCGAAACGGAACAGCGGGCGCGCTTTCAGGAGCGGCGAATTGAGCAGCACGGCCATGACGGTCGCAAGCGCGATCATGACCGGCACCTGGATCACCAGGATGATCAGCGTGTTGTAAAGAGCGTTATAGAAGGCAGGGTCGTAGAAGAGCCGGCCCCAATTGGACTGCAGACTGTATTTCCACGGGTTGATGCGGGTGTTTTGAAAGGAAATCAGGAACGAATTGATGATCGGCCAGACCCAGAAGGTGGCAAAGATCAGCAGATAGGGAGCGAGGAACGCATAGGCGCTCCGGGTTCTGAACGGCATCCAGTTTCCTCCACACGAAATCAACGAATGACCGGCCGCTTTGCAGGCCGGGAGAATGCCGGGCGCCCGAAGCGCCCGGCATCGTCATTCATTGTGCGATCGGAAGACCCGTCGCCGAAGCGATCTGTTTGGCGGCGTCGTCGAGAGCCGCCTTGGCGTCGGGATAACCGCCGGCGAGGAATTTCGTCTGCGTTGCCCTGAAGATACCTTCGGCATCACTCTGGAAGGCGGTGCCGCGGCTCGGAACGATCTTCGGCAGCGTCGCCAAAATATCGGCCCAGACCTTCTGCCCGCCCCAATAGGGCTGCGCCTCGTTGACGAAGGGATCCTTCTCGGCCGAAAGCAGCGACGGCACCAGGCCGAATTCCTTCAGCATGGTCACCTGCCCCTCGTTGGTGCCGAGAGCGTAGTTGACGAACTTCCAGGCGGCTTCCTTGTTTGCGGAGGTTGCCGAAATGGCAAGCGACGAACCGCCGAGATTAGCCGCGTGCGGGCCATCGGCCGTCAGGCTCGGCATCCGGTAGACGCCCCACTTCCCCTTGAGGTCGGGAGAGGTCGAGCGCACGGTGCCCTCATACCAGCCGCCATAGAGCTGGCTCGCTGCCTTGCCGGCGGTATTGGCCTGGATCTTTTCGTCCCAATTGGCTGATGTCAGCGTGCCGGCATCCTTCATCTCCTTCACCTTTTGCAGCGAAGCGACGCAGGCCGGCTGGTTGATGGTGATATTCTGGCCGTCGGTCGAGAAATAGCCGCAGCCCTGCTCGTTGGCGATCATGCGGAACCATTCGCTGTCGCCGTTGAAATCGGCCTGGGCCATGACCACGCCGGGATTGGCGGCCGAGATTTTTTTGCCGGCGGCGATGAAATCGTCCCAGGTGCTGATGGTGCTCGGATCGACGCCGGCCTTTTCATAGAGATCGCGGCGGTAGAAGACGGCGACGGGACCGGAATCCCAGGGCATGGCATAGGCAACATCGCCGACCTCGAGCTCGGTGCGCTTGAAGTCGGGGAACTTTGCCTGAATATCGGCAGTGTAACCGAGCTCCTTCAGATTGGCGAAGCAATCCGGGAAGCGGCTCCAGAAGATTTCAGCTTCGAAATTTTCGATGCTGACGATGTCGGGCAAGCCTTCGCCACCGGCAGCGCAGGCTGCGAGCGTCTTGTCGAAGACCTGGCTGTTTCCGAGGTCCTCCACGGTGACCTTGATGTCGGGAAACTGCTTGTTGAAGCCTGGAAGCGTGGACTTCAATGCCGACGCGGCGACGTTCCAGCTCCAGATGGTGAGATTGGCCGGTTCCGCAAAGGCGGAGCCGGAAGCGAGCAGTGCGACAGCTGCCGTGGCAGCGAGAAGTTTGAAGCGCATTGAAAATCCTCCCTTTTCAATTGCCGATCTTTCACGAACCCGGTTAAACTATCCGCAAGGGAGCGGCTGTCTCCTAAAAAGGGAACATGGATTTGGCGGAAAGTAAGATCGGCACGCATGCAATCTACCAACCCGGCGCAAGCAGTATCGAGGGTTCGCCGACGGCGCTGCAGATGTTTCATGCCCATCCGCTCGTCATGGCCATGCCGCACTGGCATGCGCAGGTCGAGGTCAACTACGTGATGCGCGGCACTGTTCATTATCGGATGAGCGATCACGAATTCCGACTGAACGCCGGCGAAATGTGCCTCTTCTGGGGCGGCCAGCCGCATCAGATGGACGAATCCTCTGATGATTCGCTCTATGCCGGCGCCCATCTGCCGCTCATCTATTTCTTCCGGCTGCGTCTGCCGATCAGCATTTCCAGCCGGCTGATGAAAGGCGAGACGCTGCTGACCTCGGCAACCGATGCCGCCGACAACGAAAATTTCGCTCGCTGGTTCCGCTATGCCAAATCCGGCGATTCCGCCAAGGCCCAGCACGCCGTTGATGAATTGCTGCTGCGCATCGAGCGCATTGCGCTCGAACCCTATTCGATGACGACATCAAAGACGACCGTCAGCCTGGAAGGCGATCAGCCGCATGCGAATTCCTCGCGCAGCGTCGCGCGCATGTGCGATTTCATCGCCGCCAATTTCCTGCAGGACATCGATTCGGTCGACATCGCCCGCGCCGCCGATCTGCACCCGAAATATGCGATGAACCTGTTCAAGCGATCGACCGGCATGACGATCAGCAAATATGTGACGCTGCTCAGGCTGTCGCGCGCCCAGGCGATGCTGATGAGCGAGGGCGCCAACGTGCTGCAGGTGGCGATGGACAGCGGCTTCGGCTCGATCAGCGCCTTCAACAAATCCTTCCGGCATATCGCCGGCATGTCGCCATCGGACTTCCGCCGGGATATCCGGCTGGTGACGACGATGCCCGCCGGCGCCTTCCAGAACTAGCTGCGATCGTTCCCGGCCGATCGCAACGAGTCGACGCCAGACGTCCGTTTCTCGGCAAGTTCGATCTGAATGCCATCGGGATCGCGCAGAAAGGCAACCTTGTGCAGAACTTCGGCATTGACAGCCAGGCGCGGCCGCTCCTTGATCTCGACGCCAGCCTGTTCCAGTCGAGCGAATGTTTCATCGACATTTTCGAATAAGAAAGTCAGATGGCGTAGCCCTGCCGTGCTCTCGGGAACGTCGACCGCCCGTGCCGCACCACCGGCCGGCGCGAAGATCTCGAGCATGCCGCCACCGGCATCGAGAAAGGCGATCCCAGAGCCGTCTGCCATCGTCTTGCGCAGGTGCAGGCGCAGGCCGAGCAGGCCGCAGTAAAAATCGATGGCACGATCCATGTCGCTGACCGTCATGCCGATATGTTCGAAGGATTTCAGCATAGGTGCTTCTTTCGTTTGCGGATGAGACGGATTGCGGCGGCGCCTTGGAATTTTACGGATGGGCGGGACGGCTGGAGGCCGCAGACGGGTGGTCGCTTGCGCTCTCTCAATTTCGCCAACAGGTTTTCGTCGAAAGACGGGGCCACCAAAGTGATGCATATTCGAAGAGCAGCATCTGCCGATGCGGAGGAGCTGTGTAGTCTCCTAAACGAAATTATCCTGACCGGCGGAACAACCGCGCTCGAGACGCCGCTGACGGCTGCGGAATTCGCAGATTGGTTCATCGACGGCGAGTTTCCCCTTGTCTGCCATGTGGCTGTCTATGATCGGTCGCTTGCCGGCTTTCAGTCGCTGAGCTTGTACGGCGATCCGCCGAAAGGTTAAGCCGATATTGCAACATTTGCCCGCATGAGCCTGAAGATATCAGGCGTCGGCAGCGCCCTTTTTCCAGCGACGCGGGCAGCAGCCGAAGAGCTCGGGCTCGAATTCATCAATGCGACGATTCGTGCCGACAATGTCGGCGGTCTTGCCTATTACGCAAAGTTGGGCTTCCAGCTCTATGATAGGCTTGTCCAGGTTCCGCTTCTGAACGGAACGGCGGTCAAGGTAGATGCCGGGCGCCGCCCGACATCTTCTCTTTGATCATGCCGAAGACCTCGTCGGAATGACCCGATCGAAGCCTCCCCTTATCAGACCCCCCGCTACTCGCGGAGCCCGGCAGCCACGCGCTATTCTTGCGGAAGCCAGGAGCGGTAGAGCGGATGATCGGCGGCAATCGGCATCGGCGTCGGCTTGCCGGTGCGTTGCGAGAAATAGGCGGCTGTCACCAGTTCCAGTGAGTTGCGAGCATCCTGCAGCGTCACCGGCGGGTCCTTGCCCTCAATGATCGCCTTGTGGAACAGCTCGAACTGGCGGGTATAGCCGTCCTCGCCCGGCACATAAGCGGCCAGCGCCGCGTCGATTTTCGCTTGGTGTTCCTCCGTTCCTGCCGTGAAGACCCAGGGATCGCGGCCCATCGTGTAGGGTTCGAGAATGCTTTCGGCGACGAGATCGCTGAAGCAGAAGCGCAGCCGCGAGATCTCCTTGCGTGAGCCGAGCGTCATCGACAGCGTCGCCAGCGAGCCGTTCTGCATCTTCACCGATAGCGCGGCGGTATCCTCCACCTCGATCGGGTTGACCAGCGTCGCGCCATAGGAAAACACCTCGGCGCAGGGGCCGTGCACATAATTCAGCATGTCGTGGGCGTGGATCGCATGGCCGAGAAGGCCGCCGCCGAGCTCGCTCGCCCATTTGCCGCGCCACGGCACGGCGTAATAATCCGGTCCACGCCACCAATGGGTCTCGATCGTCGTCAGGAACGGCTTGCCCGCCAGGCCTTGCTCAATCAGCAGCTTCAGTTTCTGCAGGCCGGAGCCGTAGCGATACTGGAAGATCGGCATCAGCTTCCTGCCGGGGAAGCGGGCGAGGATGCGCTCCATCTCGTCGACCTCGGCGATCGAGCCGAAGAGCGGCTTCTCGCAGATGACGTGCTTGCCGGATTCGATGCCCTTGCGGCACAGCTCGAAATGCGAGCTCGGCGGCGTGGAAATGTCGATGATGTCGAGATCGTCGCGGGCAAACAGCGAGTCCGCATCCTGCGTATATTCGTCGATGCCGAACTCTTCGCACAGCGCTTTGCCGCGATCCTCATCGAGCGAGCAGAGTACGGGAACCTCAAAGAGATCCTTGTTCCAGCCGAAACCTGTCAGATGCCGCGCGGCAATCCCTGCGCCGATGACGCCGACGCGCAATTTCCTGGTCATGCTATCCTCCTCAGCGAGCGCCGATGCGCGCGGCTTTCGTCTGGGCTTCGAGAGAAAGGCGGCAGACTTCGAAGACGTGATCCTGCGTCATCGCCGTCTGCGTGCGGTTGCCGACGTCGGCGGTGAAAGCATCGAAATAATCGAGTTTCTCGCCGCTGCAATCGATATGGGTCATTTCCTTGCCGTTGACGAGGAAGAGGTGATCCTTGCCCGGCCGGCCGGCAATGTCGATGTATTTGCGCAGCTCGATATAACCCTCGGTACCGAGGATGGTCAGGCGTCCATCGCCCCAGGTCGGCAGCGCCTCCGGTGTGAACCAGTCGACGCGGACGTAGCCTGCCGCTCTGTCGGAGCGTAGCAGCACTTCGCCGAAATCCTGGAAGGCGGGTTTGTCGGGCATGCCGAAATTGCCGATCGAGCTGGCGATGACTTCGCCCGACGTCGAGCCGGTATAGAACAGGAACTGATCCACCTGATGCGAGGCGATATCGACGATGATGCCGCCGAAGGCTTCCGGATCGAAGAACCAGTCGGGCCTGGTCGGCAGCTGCAGGCGGTGCGGGCCGACGCCGAGCGTTTGGATCACCTTGCCGATCGCGCCTTCGGCGACGAGCTTGCCAGCCTTGACGGCGGAGCGCACGCAATGGCGCTCGGAAAAGCAGATCGAAAAGATCCTGCCGGTCTCGGCGACGGTGCGCTTGACCTCTTCGAGCTGCGCGAAGGTCGTCACACCGGGCTTGTCGGTCATCACGTCCTTGCCGGCTTTCATCGCCCGGATGGCAAGCCCGGCGCGGTCGCGCGGGATCGCGGCAATGCAGATGACATCGATCGACGGATCGTCGAACAGCTTTTCCCGATCGATCTGCGGCGCATCGGGATAGGTCTTCTCGAACGCCTCACGCAGTGCCGGCACCGAGGTCTGCGGGCAGTAGCCGACGAACTCGCCGCCTGCGGCCAGCAATCCCTTCACGTGATCGAACGTATGCCCATGGTCGATTCCGACGACGGCAAATCTCAACATCGCTGCAATATCCTCCCGGGATTTTCTCAAGCCCGGCTGACGCCGGCATCCTCCATATCGGGCAAAACAGATAACGAATCTTGCCTCCTGTCAAGGCGAGATCGAGGCTGAAAGTCCGCATTGATACATGTAAATATTTGAAATTAAAATGATATTTTGTATCTAAATAGTTATTTACGGATTTCGGACGACGTTTTGCCGACACGCCGCTTATTCGATCCGATTGGACAAAAGTCTTTTTCTCCAACATGTCTTGCCCCGTCAGCGTGAATGTGATCGATTTCAGCCGCCGCCGGCTTGGAGGGTGGCGCCATCTCGGAAATTTCAAAGCGCCCGCCCCGCTTGCATGTGACGGAGGATCACCATGACTCATTCCCTTCTCGATGCCGCTGCTTCGGCTGGTCTTTTTGTCGGCCGCGTCTGGAGCCCCGAGGCCGCCGGCCCGAGCATCGTGACGCTTCGCGAGGGGATGCTGGTCGATATTACCTCGTGCGATGCGCCGACACTGAGCGCCCTGCTCGAAAAACAGGATGCCGCCGGCTTCGTCCGCGCGGCAACGGGCACGGCGGTCGGGTCCTTGGAGGAGGTCGCCGACAATAGTACCGGGACGCCGGACACCGCGCGGCCCTATCTGCTGGCGCCCGCCGACCTGCAGGCGATCAAGGCCTGCGGCGTCACCTTTGCCCAATCAATGATCGAGCGTGTCATCGAGGAGAAGGCGGCCGGTAATCCCGATCGCGCCGCCTCGATCCGCGAACGCGTCAGCGCGCTGATCGGGGGCAGCCTCACCAATCTCAAGGCCGGTTCGCCCGAGGCCGCCAAGGTCAAGCAGGCGCTGATTGACGAGGGCATGTGGTCGCAATATCTCGAAGTCGGCATCGGACCTGACGCCGAGGTCTTCACCAAGGCGCCGGTGCTCTCGTCGGTCGGCTGGGGTGCGGATGTCGGCCTGCATCCGATCTCGACCTGGAACAATCCCGAGCCGGAAATCGTCCTCGCCGTCAACAGCCGCGGTGAAATCAAGGGTGTGACGCTCGGCAACGACGTCAACCTGCGTGACGTCGAGGGCCGCTCGGCGCTGCTGCTCGGCAAGGCCAAGGACAACAACGCCTCCTGCGCGATCGGCCCCTTCATCCGCCTGTTCGATGCAAGTTACGGGCTGGATGACGTGCGCAAGGCCGAACTCGATCTCAAGGTCACCGGCTGCGATGGCTTCGTGCTAAACGGCAAGAGCTCGATGTCGCAGATCAGCCGCGATCCGACCGATCTGGTCAAACAGACACTTGGGCCCCATCACCAGTATCCCGATGGTTTCATGCTCTTTCTCGGCACATTGTTTGCCCCGACTCAGGATCGTGACGCCCCGAAGCAGGGTTTCACCCACAAGATCGGCGATGTCGTCGAGATTTCCTCGGCAGGTCTCGGCGCTCTCGTCAACACCGTGCGCCTCTCCACCGAATGCCCGCCCTGGACCTTCGGCATTGCGGCGCTGATGGGCAATCTGGCGAAGCGCGGGTTGCTGTAACTACTGATTCCGCCGCCTGCCCTGCAGCAGGTCGAGAACGGAATTGGCCGCCTCCAGAACGTTGGTTCCCGGGCCGAACACGGCGGCGACGCCGTGTTCGTGCAGGAACTCATAGTCCTGCCGCGGAATGACGCCGCCGCAGACGACGATGATATCGTCACCGCCCTGCGCTCTCAGCCTGTCGACCAGCTGCGGCAGCAGCGTCCTGTGGCCTGCCGCTAAGGACGAGACGCCGACGACATTGACCTTTTCGCCAAGCGCCATTTCGACGGCCTCGTCAGGCGTCTGAAACAGCGGACCGGCGAGCACATCGAAGCCGATATCGCCGAAAGCCGAGGCGATCACCTTGGCGCCGCGGTCATGCCCGTCCTGGCCGAGTTTGGCGACCATGATTTTCGGCGGGCGCCCCATCGTTTCCGTGACCTCCGTCATGCGCTCCTTGAGGACGGCAAGTTCCGGCTCGTTGTCATAGGCCTCGCCGTAAATGCCCGTGATGACCTCGGGCGTTGCGGCATGATCGCCGAAGGCAGCGCGCATGGCGTCGGATATTTCGCCGACGGTGGCCCGGGCTCGCGCCGCTTCGATCGCGGCTTCGAGCAGGTTGCCGCGGCCGCTGCGCGCGGTCTCGGCGAGGACGGCCAGCGTTTCGCGCACGGCGTTGCCGTCGCGCCTTCGCTTGGTTTCCTCGATTCGTTTGATCTGGGCAATGCGCACCGCGCTGTTGTCGATCTCCAGAATGTCGATCGGTTGTTCGTTGTCGAGCCGGTAGCGATTGACGCCGACGATGACCTCTTCGCCCTTGTCGACGGCAGCCTGGCGGCGCGCGGCGGCTTCCTCGATCAACCGCTTCGGCAGGCCCTCGTTGACGGCCTTGGTCATGCCGCCGAGAGCTTCCACCTCCTCGATCAGCGCCCAGGCCTTGTCTGCAAGCTCCTGCGTCAGGCTCTCGACGTAATAGGAGCCAGCGAGCGGATCGACCACCTTGGTCACGCCGGTTTCGTGGCTCAGGATCAGCTGGGTGTTGCGGGCGATGCGAGCGGAAAATTCCGTCGGCAGCGCGATCGCCTCGTCGAAGGAATTGGTGTGCAGCGACTGCGTGCCGCCAAGCACGGCCGACATCGCCTCGAAGGCGGTGCGAATGATGTTGTTGTAAGGGTCCTGCTCCTGCAGCGACACGCCGGAGGTCTGGCAATGGGTGCGCAGCATCAGCGACGACGCCTTTTTCGGCTGAAACTCTTCCATGATCCGCGTCCAGAGCAGCCGGGCGGCGCGCAGTTTTGCCGCCTCCATGAAGAAGTTCATGCCGATCGCGAAGAAGAAGGAGAGCCTTCCGGCAAAATCGTCGACATTGAGGCCCTTGGCGATCGCCGCCCTGACATATTCGCGGCCGTCGGCCAGCGTGAAGGCGAGTTCCTGGACGAGCGTCGCGCCGGCCTCCTGCATGTGATAGCCGGAGATCGAGATCGAGTTGAATTTCGGCATCTCCCTTGCCGTGTATTCGATGATGTCGGCAACGATCCGCATCGAGGGCTCCGGCGGATAGATATAGGTGTTTCGGACCATGAACTCCTTGAGGATGTCGTTCTGGATGGTGCCAGACAGATCGGCCCTCGGCACGCCCTGCTCTTCGCCGGCGACGATGAATGAGGCGAGGATCGGGATGACGGCGCCGTTCATGGTCATCGACACCGACATGTCGCCGAGCGGAATGCCGTCGAACAGGATCTTCATGTCCTCGACGCTATCGATGGCGACACCCGCCTTGCCGACATCGCCTTCGACGCGAGGATGGTCGCTGTCATAACCGCGATGGGTGGCCAGATCGAAGGCAACCGACAGGCCCTTCTGGCCGGCGGCCAGATTGCGACGGTAGAAGGCGTTCGATTCCTCTGCCGTGGAAAAGCCGGCATATTGGCGGATCGTCCACGGCCGGCCGGCATACATCGTCGCGCGCGGACCGCGGGTAAAGGGCGCAAAACCCGGCAGCGAACCGAGGTGGGCGACGCCCTCGAGATCCTCGGCCGTATAGAGCGGCTTGACGGCAATGCCTTCCGGCGTCTGCCAGGTCAGCGTTTCGGCCGAGGCGCGCAGCTCCTTCTGCGCGAGCTCCGCCCAATCCGACAGCGTCTTCTTCGTCATGCATTTCCTCCGCATTTTCCATCCGCACCCTACCATTTCACAGGATCGCCGTGCGATACAAATCCTTGATTTTTATTCCCGGCTCAGGACACTTCTCATGAAGACAATGCAGATCTATGCCTTCGACATGAATTGCGTCGGGCACATCAACCACGGCCTGTGGACGCATCCGCGCGACCAATCGGTGCGCTATACCGATCTCGACTACTGGACGGAATTCGCCAGGACCGCGGAGCGCGGTAAGCTGGATGGAATCTTCTTAGCCGATATCGTCGGCGTCTATGACGTCTATAAGGATAGCCCCGCGCCGGTGATCGAGACGGCTGCGCAGATCCCCGTCAACGATCCGTTGATCCCGATTTCGGCGATGGCCCATGTGACGAAACATCTGGGTTTCGGTGTCACCGTCAACACCACCTACGAGCCGCCCTTTTTGCTGGCACGGCGCATGTCGACGCTCGACCACCTGACCAAGGGGCGGATCGGCTGGAATATCGTCACCGGTTATCTCGACAGCGCCGCCCGCAGCATGGGTTTCGACAAGCTGCCGGAGCATAATGCGCGGTACGACGCAGCCGAGGAATATCTTGAGATCCTCTACAAGCTCTGGGAGGGCAGCTGGGACGACGATGCAGTTCGCCGGGACCGGACGGGCGGAATTTATGCCGATCCGTCAAAGGTGCGCGCCGTCCATCATGACGGCAGATATTACCGGATGGAGGGCATCCATCTTGCCGAGCCTTCGCCGCAGCGCACGCCCCTGCTCTTCCAGGCCGGCGCTTCGGCCCGCGGGCAGGACTTTGCCGCCCGCCACGCCGAATGTGTCTTCGTCGCCAGCCCGAGCCCCGGGGCGGCGCGGCCGACCGTCGATGCGCTGCGGGCGAAGGCGCAGGCATTCGGCCGCGGCGGAGCCGCATTGAAGATCCTGAACCTGATTACTGTTGTCGTCGGGCGGACGGAGAGGCAAGCACAAGACAGGCTGGAGGATTACCGCCGCCATGCGAGCATCGAGGCCTCGCTTGCGCACTACTCCGCCTCCATCGGCATCGACTTGGCAAAATTCCGGTTGGATGATGTCGTCGAGCAGAGTTCGACCAACGCCAATCAATCGGCGCTTGCCGCCATCACCAAACAGGCGGCAAAGCCTGTGACGAAGCGCGAGATTATCGACCAGATGGTGCTCGGCAGCCGGATGAA
The DNA here is from genome assembly GCF_003985125.1 of Rhizobium phaseoli. Lineage (GTDB taxonomy): Bacteria > Pseudomonadota > Alphaproteobacteria > Rhizobiales > Rhizobiaceae > Rhizobium > Rhizobium phaseoli. The sequence continues at coordinate 15,416 of NZ_ML133584.1, read as the reverse complement.
GCCGGTGGTGGGATCGCCGGAGCAGATCGCCGACCGTCTGCAGGAATGGATCGAGCAGGGCGATATCGACGGTTTCAATTTGGCGCGCACGGTGGCGCCGGAAAGTCTGATCGATTTTATCGATCTCGTCGTGCCGGTGCTGCAGGAGCGCGGTTTCTTCAAGGCGGATTACTGCGAAGGGCCGCTGCGCCAGAAGCTGTTCGGCGGCGGGAACGGCCGGTTGCCCGACGCGCATCCCGCCGCCAGTTTCCGGCGCTGACCTATCTGCGATCCAGCCTGGCGACCAGCCGGTCGCCGAGCCACTGGATGCCGCAGACGAGGACGATGAGGACGGCGACGACCGCGATCATCACGTTGGTCTCGAAGCGCTGATAGCCGTAGCGAATGGCGAGATCGCCGAGGCCGCCGGCGCCGATCGCGCCCGCCATCGCCGATGCGCCGATCAGGGTCACCAACGTGACGGTGAAACCGGCGACGATGCCGGGCAGCGCTTCGGGCACCAGCACTTCACACACGATCGTCCAGCGATTGCCGCCCATGGCGCGCACGGCATCGATCAGCCCACGGTCGACCTCGCGCAACGACACTTCTGCGATACGGGCGTAATAAGGAGTCGCAGCGATGGCGAGCGGCACGATGGCTGCCCATGTGCCAAGCGCCGTGCCGACAATCAGCCGCGTCAGCGGGATCAGCGCCACCAGCAGGATGATGAAGGGGACCGACCGAAAACCGTTGATGACGGCGCCGAGCGTGCGGTTGATCCAGAGATTTTCGGCGATGCCGCCGCGTGCGGTGACAACAAGCGCGAGGCCCAGCGGCAGGCCGGCGACCAGCGAGATCACGCCCGAGGCGACGGTCATCAGCACCGTCTCCCACAGCGAGCGAAGAAGCAGTTCAACCATGATCGGTGTCATAACCAAGCACCTCCACCCGAGCGGACCGGGCCGTCAGAAATTGTACGACCTTTTCCGCAAGCGCGGGGTCGCGTGCGGGAACGGCGATGAAGAACCGTGCCACCGGCTGGTTCTGGATGTGGTCGATGCCGCCGTGGACGAGGCGGAAAGAATGCGGCAGCGCCGCCGAGAGTTCGGCAAACAGGGCACCCTGCGCTTGTGGCCCGGCGAGATCGACGCTGAGGATCGCCTCGTTGCCCGCCGTCGCCGACAGCCGGGCGGCGATATGATCGGGAAGCTGGGGGCGGATGCCGCCGAGCAGGCTCCTGGTGATGGTTTGCTGCGGATCGGCAAAGACCGACCAGACCTGTCCCTGTTCGACGATCCGTCCGGCATCGATGACCGCGACGCGATCGGCAATACCGCGCACCACTTCCATCTCATGCGTGATCAGCAGAATGGTCAGGCCGAGCTTGCTGTTGATATCTTTGAGCAGGGACAGGATCGACCGGGTCGTCTCGGGATCGAGCGCCGACGTTGCCTCGTCTGACAGCAGCAGCGCCGGACGCGCCGCAAGCGCCCGGGCGATGCCGACGCGCTGTTTCTGGCCGCCGGAGAGGGATGCGGGATAGGCTTTCGCCTTGTCAGCCAGGCCGACGAGATCGAGCAGTTCATGCGCCCGTTTCAAGCGTTCGTTCCTGGCGACGCCCTCGATCTTCAGCGGCAGCGCGACATTTTCCTCGACTGTCTTGGCAGACAGCAGGTTGAAATGCTGGAAGATCATGCCGATGCGGCGGCGCAGCGGCTGCAAGTCCTGTTCGGCAAGCGCCGTTATATCGCGGCCTTCGATCAGGATCTCGCCGCTGTCGACGCGCTCCAGCCCGTTCAGGCAGCGGATCAGCGTCGATTTGCCGGCGCCGCTGCGGCCGATGATGCCGAGGATCTCGCCCCGCTTCACGCTCAGCGAAATGCCGTCGAGAGCGGGTGTAGTTCCGAACCGCCGCTTCACATCGGTCAGCTTCACCACCTCTTCGGTAGCCGCCGCTTGCGGCTGTGCCGCGATCGCCGTGCTGGAAACAAAGGAATTCATGTGCTTTTCCTTACAAATACCGAAGGCGGCCCGGGCAAGCAACGCCCGGACCGCCTCTTAGCAGGCCTTAACCCCGGCCCTATTGCGGATCAATAGGCGCTGAGACCCGTCCCCTTGTAGACCTTGTCGAACTCGGCCTTGACGGTGTCGTTCTGATAGGAAGAGACAAGCGTCTTGACCCAATCCGCATCCTTGTTGTCGTCCTTGACCGCGATGAAGTTGCGATACGGATTGTCGGCGGTCGGCTCCTGGGCAATGCGTTCGGCCGGAGAAAGACCGCTCTTCAGCGCCCAGTCGGTGTTGACGACACCGGCATCCAGATCGTCGATCGAACGGCCGACGATGCCTGCGTCGAGCTCCTTGATTTCGATCTTCTTCGGATTGTCGGTGACGTCGGCGACCGTCGCGAGAATGCCGGTGCCGTCCTTCAATTTGATCAGGCCCTCGTTCTGGAGAACGCGCAGCGCCCGGCCTTCGTTGGAGGGATCGTTCGGCACGCCTATGACGGCGCCTTCCGGAATCTCCGCGACGGATTTGTACTTCTTGGTGTAAAGGCCGATCGGCCAGACACCGGTATAGCCGACCCGAGTGATGTGGTAGCCGTGCTGCTTGATCTGGTTGTCGAGATAGGGCTGGTGCTGGAAGGCATTGGCGTCGATTTCGCCGCGCTCCAGCGCTTCGTTCGGCTGCGTATAGTCGTTGAAGACGACGGTCTCGATCTTGAGACCTTTCTTGGCCGCCTCACTTGTGACCACACGCCAGATGTCCTCCTCTTCGCCGGCCATGATCCCGACCTTGATCGACTTGTCCTCGGCGAATGAGGGAGCGGGTGCTGCAAAGGTAAAAAGCGCGGCAGCGGAAACGGCGACGGCGGCAAGAGCCACCCGGCGCGAAAGCTGTAGTCCGTGAAGTTTTTTGTTGTTGGTCATTATTATATCCCGTCTGACTGAATGAGGCCGAACGCCCCGAGCAGGCTGAGCATGGCAAATGCGCGTATCGGGGGCGAAGCACGAAAGTCTGATGTGAAGGAAGGGCCTGAAAAACTCTTGCCCTGCTATGAATATCGGCAGGATAAATTTCCATCAAATTTATGGATTAATTGCGGCCCGTAAGAATGTTCTAAAGAATGAAAGCGGAGCTTGCGGGCGCGTCTGCCGAGATCGTGATGGCGCAGCAGTTGACTAGTCGCAGGTGCCCGACATCAGGTAAAGCCGTGCCAATCCTCCCCATCCAAGGTGCGGAGGAAATCTACGCATCGATCGCTGGACGTATGGCCTCAGACCGATTTCTGCTTCGGGATGCGCGGCAGGAAGACCGTCAGAAGGCCGAGCAGCGGCAGGTAGGAGCAGATGCGATAGACGAAGTCGATGCCGTGTGTATCGGCAAACTCACCGAGCAGCGCCGCACCAAGCCCCCCTGCCCCGAACGCGAAGCCGAAGAAGACGCCGGCAATCAGGCCGACGCGGCCCGGTACCAACTCCTGGGCAAAGACGACGATTGCCGAAAATGCCGATGCGAAGATCAGGCCGATGACGACGCTGAGCACGCCCGTCCAGAGAAGATTTGCATAGGGAAGCAACAATGCGAAGGGAATGACGCCGAGGATCGAAAACCAGATGACGAAACGGGCACCGAAGCGATCGCCGATCGGTCCACCGAGGAAAGTGCCGACGGCGACCGAGGCGAGGAACAGGAAAAGCATCATCTGCGCCTGTTGCACGCTGAGTTCGAACTTGTCGATGACATAGAAGGTGAAGTAGCTGGATACGCTCGCCATGTAGACGTTCTTCGTTGCCGTCAGCAGCACGAGGATCAGCAGCGCCCAGACGACCCTGTTTTGCGGCAGCGGCAGGGTTCGACTGACTGCAGCCCTGCTGGCGTTCTGGCGCCTATGGCCCATGTACCAGTTGCCCACCCAGCTCAGCACGATCATGCCGACCATGGCGATGGCGGCAAACCACGAGACGCTGTGCTGCCCGAGCGGCAGCACGATGAAGGCGGCGAGCAGCGGACCGATCGCCTGGCCGGCATTGCCGCCGACCTGAAAAAAGGACTGCGCAAAACCGTGGCGACCACCGGAGGCAAGACGGGCAACACGCGAGGATTCCGGATGGAAGACCGCCGAACCGAAGCCGATCAGGCTTGCCGCCAGCAGCAGCAGTGCGAAACTGCCGGCGTTGCCGAGCAGAATAAGACCGCAAAAGGTGCTCCCCATGCCGACCGGCAGAGAATAGGGCATCGGCCAGCGGTCGGTGACGATCCCGACCACCGGCTGCAGCAAGGAAGCGGTGACCTGAAACGTCATGGTAAGAAGGCCGATCTGCACGAAGTCCAAGTCGTAATTCGCCTTGAACAGCGGGTAGAGCGAGGCAAGCAGCGACTGCATGATGTCGTTCAGCATATGACAGAAGCTGACTGCCATCAGAATAGACATGGTCGTTTTTTCGAAACGGGGCGCGCCTTCGGCAACGGTTGCCATCAATATCTCTCCTGAACGGCACGATCGGTGCCGTGCTGCATTCGTTTTCGATGGATTTGCGGCGATCGGGGCTGGCGAGACGGTCGAGCGACGGTCGCTGAAAAGCATTTAACCCACGCCTGGCCGCAATCGCCAGCCCGGTTTGTCCGGAATCGGTACGGCTTTTGTTCGTTTTTCCTTCGTCGGGCGGGTTCTTGCGCAGGCGCGCCTCTTTCCGATGGGGGTTTTCATATCACAGTCAGCCGGGATCATCGTATATGCGGTAGGCTATACGAAAAGAACCGTGGAAAACGGTTCAGAGGGGCACTACAGCTGCGCCGATTGAAATGCGATCGAGGCTGAAAATACCCAATGAACGTCAAGACACCAAATGCCATAGACAGCTATGTCGGAGCGCGCATCAGGACGCGCCGGCAGTTGCTCGGAATGAGCCAGGAGCGGCTTGCCGAGCAGATCGGCGTGACCTTTCAGCAAGTTCAAAAATACGAGAAGGGCATCAACCGCATCGGCGCAAGTCGTTTGCAGCGGATCGCCGAAGTGCTTCACACCTCACCGAGCTTCTTTTTCGAGCAGGGCGACTCCGAGCCGGTGGCAGCGCCAGGGCTAGGTGGACGGGACCGCACCGATCCGGTCGCTGAATTCCTGCAGACCAAAGAGGGACTGGTCCTCAATCGGGCTTTTCTGAAGATCGCCGATCCCGCTATCCGTGCATCGATCATCGCACTGGTGACGGCGATGGGGCAGGCGGAAAGCCGTGGTCTGACAATCTCGGCCTCCACTACGGACATCTCCCATCCGCTTGGGGAGTAACCGGACAGACCGACAATTTGCGTGTGCCTTCGCATCATATCGAGCGCTTGGAACAGAATTGCCGAGATTGCAGGATTAACCACTCGCCGGCGAGGCGTTCTTGCGGTAGATGCGCCAATCGGCCGTCTCCCGTACGAGGTGATAGTGGCGGGCTCTATAATGCGCATAGACGTCCCGCATGCCGTTTCCTGTCCAGATTTCAATGGGCCACTTCGGGTCGAGGATCAGGTCGACATCGGCGAACATCTCTTCCGCGGCTGGATGATATTCAGGCCCGAGAGTGCGTCCCCAGTGGTACCAGACGCTGTCTCCGACCGGCGGCGGGAGACGGAGGCCGGCGGAAAACGGATTAACGAAATCGAGAACGGCGACACGCTCAGAGCCGCCATCCAATTGCGAAAGGGCTGCGGCGCCATCGGCAAGCGTGCGGTTGTATCTTCGGAAATAATCGAGTTGACCGGGACTCCACATCTCTACAACCCGAACCCGGGAAAAGGCAGGCAGCGGAATAGCTTCGCCTCGCCCTCCGGCCGAATAAGCGGCATGAAGGACAAGCGACGCAGCATTGCCGGCCGCAGCCGGCAGAAGCAGAAATGCCACGAGCAGCGGCAGCGCGATCCGCGTTCTTGCATACCGGGAGCGATGCTCGGCGCGAAATAAACATTCCGAGAGCACGGCAGCGCCCGCTCCGAGCGTCAGAATCCCAAAAAACTGGAAGTTCTGCTCGATCAGGAGGATTCCTGTTGTCATACAGAAGCCGGCAAAGAGCAGATGCCGATAGGTTGGCGTTAGGATGAGAAGGATGACGGCGACAGCCAGGTAAGCAAGAAGGTCGACGAAATTGCTCCGTACCACGTGACCAATTGCTGTCATCGTTGGGAAACCGCCGCTGTTCTTCCCGGCAAGACGGATGTCGAGAAGGTAGTTGACCCCTCCGCCCCAGACTGCCTCAATCGCCAGGACGCTCACAATGATCATCCCAAACGCGAGCGTGACCCAACCGATCTGGCGACGGTCAAAAAGCATGAATACCAGAAAAGCAAGGCCCACCACACCGTATGTGATCTTGGTGTAAAGCATCAGCAGCACGAGGAAACTGGCACACGCTGCGTCCGTCCCTTTGCCGCTGGTGGCGCCAGGCAAGCGGCATAGGTACATGACCAACAGCAAGCCGAGTGACGCCCAGCCGATCCGGTTGTAGAACATGGCAAAGGTGAGTTCCCCGATCCGTTCGCCCGGGTTTGCAGGAGCCGCGAGCACCAGAAGCAGACAGGTTGCCAGCGGCAGCCCGAGCGCCCAATGCATTCGGCTGCCGACGATTTCGGCGGCGACGAACGAAAACAGCAGGGTCAGCAGGGACATTCCCACTGGCATTGCCGCGCCCATGCTGCCGGATAGAGCGTAGCCGACAGCCGGGATATAGAATGTCAGCGGCCCGAGAGGTGTGTGGAAATCGACACTCGGCACCTGTCCAGCCGCGATCCGATGTGCGCCATCAAGGAAAACCAGGAGGTCGTTGACGTATTTGGTTGTGACCGTTGCGCCAGGCAGAGCGAGGAGGCCGGCAAGAAGCAATCCGATGCCGGGGACAATGGCACGCCACCGGTTCAACTGAACGGCCGGTAACGATCGATCTTTCTGCGATATCGACGTGGATGCTCGCGTCACCTCGCCTCACTTTGGGCCTTTGCCTGGGCGCCATTCATAAATTGTCCATTCGGATGTCTTGCGCACCACATGAAAATTCGCCGAAAGGAACGGGCCATACAGTTCCTGCAGCGGCAGGCTGTTGATCCCTGTTTTGGGCACCATGACGATCTTGACGTCGGCAAAGAGCACGTCCGGCGGGATATAGGACTTTTCATTGATGTTGCGGTTCCAGTGAAGCCAGGCGGTGTCACCGGCGGGCGGGCGTATACCCAGTCCGGCCGAGAAGGGGTTTGCGAAATCGAGGACGAAAACCCGTTCGGCGGGAACCGGCAGAGACTGGAGAAGCGCACCGCCGCTGACGATGTCGTCGAGGTAGCGTCTTATGAAATCGGGCTCCCCACCAGGTGGATCGACTTCCCGTAGATCGCCAAATCGCGGCAGACCGAGAGACTGTCCCGCCTTCTCGGCCGCGAGGGCTGTATGGAGGGCGACGGCCGCGCTGTGGTGCACGATCGGCGGCAACAGGAACAAGATGACGACCAACGGCAGAGCGCCGGCAGCACGAGCTACGCGTCCTGCTGGTGTGCCAAGATTGCCAGGTTGAAACCAGGCCGTTTTCTGCGCCAGCACGGTTGCTCCGCAATAAAGTGTGATGATGCCCCAGCTGTGGGCATTCTGATTGATGAGCGCCACGCCGGCGCCTGCGCAAAACCCGCAGAAGAGTAGATCCCGCAGGCTGCGGCTTCGCCTGATGGCAAGCCAGGCGACGGCCGCGAATACGGTCAGATCGGACAGGTTTTCGCGTAGATTCTTCAGAATACTGCCGACATCATGACCGCCGCTGACGCGGGCCGCGGCCCGAAGGTCATCGATGTGCTGGGCGGTTCCGCGCCAGAAGTATTCGATGACGACCATCGCCAGCCCCGTCAGCAGCAGGGTTGCCACGCCCCAGCGGCGTTGTTGCCGATCGAATAGGATGATCAGGATCAGGCCGATCCCGGCAAGCCCGTAGGTCACCTTGGTGTAGAACGAGACAAGCAGAAGAAAGGCGGCGGCCAGAGCATCGGCAATATCGTTGTGCCTGCTTTGCGACTGCGGCGCCAGATACATAACCAGCAACAGGCCGAGAGCGACCCAACCGATGCGGTTATAGAACATCGCAAAGGAAGGGTACCAGATGGAACTGCCGAGGTTGATCGGAGCTGCGAGAATGAGGATAAGGAATATGCCGAGCGCGGCTGCCAATGGAGGGCCGAGGCGCGACACAAGGACACGGATCATCGCGGGAATGAAGGCGACAAGGACGATCGCCATCCCCAGTGGGATGGCAGCTCCGAAATTTCCTGACAGAAAGTATCCCGCAGCGGGAATGTAAAACACGAGCGGCCCGAGCGCCGTGTGAAAATCGCGATTCGGCACCTGACCTAAGGCGATGCGATGCGCACCGTCGATGAAGACCAACACGTCATTGATGAAGGCGGCATTGATGGTTCTCGCCGGCAATGCGAGCATGGCTGCGCAGACCAAGCTGACGATGATGATTGCGATCTCCGCCGACAGCAGTCGCCGTAACCGGGCTGCAGGTCTCCTATGGGCACCAGTTTGCGCTCCGACGGCTGTGTAGGCGGCCTGATTTGTGGGTTCAGTCACAGCCGCAACCTCTTGAAGATGGACTCGGGAATTGAGCGGATTACCGTCATGAGCGGTCGCCATATACCTCTGACGTAGACGACGTCACTGCGGCTCCCGCCCTCGGCCGCAGCAAAGATCTTTTGCGCGACTTCCTGCGGTTCGGCGGTGAGAAGCGGAGGGAGCTTCATTCCATCCGTCATGCGGGTTCGAATAAAGCCAGGTTTCACGGTCACCACGCGCACCCCGGACCGGGACAGCCTGTTCCTCAGGCCGGACAAGAAAGCGGTCAGGCCGGCTTTGGCGGCGCCATAGACATAGTTCGACGCTCGTCCACGATCGCCGGCGACAGAGCTTATTCCCACGATCGTGCCGGATCCGCGCGCCGCAAAACGCTCAGCCAGAAGGCCAAGAAGCAAAGCCGGTCCCTCGAAGTTCGTCCGCATGACCATGGTGGCGTGTTCGAGCTCTTTTTCAGCCCGGGACTGCTGACCGAGTTCGCCAACGACGCAGACCACCGTGTCAGGCAAGGGTGACACGTCGCCGAGGAATGCCGGGAAGCGAGCTGTTTGAAGAATATCGAGCTCATGAACCGTGACAGTTGCGCCCGTCCGCGCAGCGATGTCATCGGCTTCACGCTGAACGGCCGCATGCGTCCGGCCGGTCAGGTGGATGTCCCAGCCTGCCTCCGCATAGGTAATTGCCGTCGCCCGGCCGATATCCGAGGTCGCGCCGATCATAAGCAGTGTCTTGCCGATCCCCTTCATATGCCAAGCCTTTTTGCCAAGCGGGAACTGAAGCGACCATCGGCTCCGGTTGCTCTTCGCAACTCTTTGAACGCATCCAGCTTGGGGTAACCGGATTCGAATGTAAGGCGGGACTGGCGCGCGTCCTTGGCCAGATAGAGGCGGCCCCCCGCCTTGACAACCAGCTCGTCGATTTCGTCGAGCAGCCGCAAGACGTCCTGCGTGGCTGGCAGGTCGAGCGCGAGCGTATAGCCCGGCGCAGCAAACGAGAGCAGACCTGCACCGCCTCGCAGCCTTTTGAGCACGGCCAGAAATGAACCTTTGCCCGCGTGCGCAAAGCGGTCGAGGATACCGGTGAGGACCTGGAGCGCGTCAGCATCCGGCACCACGCATTGATGCTGGATGAAGCCTCGTTTGCCGTACAATCTATTCCATCGGAGGATGCGGTCGAGAGGAAAAAAGTAATTGTCCCAATGGACCAACAAGGGTTTGGCCGACCGGCGGATGCCGGATCGGAAATACAGCTCATTGAAGGCGGACACGCTCGCCTTGTTCAGCAGCCAACCCGGCATGTCGAGCGGCAGGGAAAAGGCGGCGTTGTTCGGCGAAGGAAAGCGATCGGTCTTCGGTGTCTCGCCGACCTGATCCGGCGTCGCGTGCTCCCCCGTAAAAATCAAAGACCGTCCGAGAGAGGCGCCTTTCGAGAGGCAATCGATCCAGCCCACCGAATAGGTCGCGTCCTCCGATTGTCGTAGCGCCCTTAATGCTTCGCTGAGGTTCTCGGCTACGGTCGTCCTCTGCATGATCCAGCCGGTCTCGATTGGTCTCAAACGAAAGGTTGCCTCGGCGATAATCCCTGTCAGGCCCATCCCGCCGACGGTCGCCGAGAAAAGCTCCGCGTTCTGCGAGCGGCTACAATTGAGGACCTCGCCGCTGGCGGTCACCAGCTTCAGTTCGCTGACATGGTCGCCGAATCCGCCGTCGCAATGATGATTCTTTCCGTGAACGTCGGATGCAATCATTCCGCCCACCGTGACGAATTTCGTGCCCGGAACCACCGGCGGAAAATAGCCCCGCGGTACCACCGCGCGCAGGACGTCGGAAAGCATGACGCCGCCCTCTACGGTGAGGACTCGATCGGCGACGTCGAACCTTTTCATCCGGTTCAATCCACCGCACATCAAGGTGGAATTCTCGCCGATCGCAGCATCGCCATAGGAGCGGCCGTTGCCGCGAGCGATCAATCCTGGGAGTGATGCCGCAATCCCGCTCAGCGCCTGCGGAACCCGGCAGTTCAACACCTCGCTCTCATGACGTGGATAACGTCCCCAGCCCTCCATCGTCCGTCACGCCTCCCCCGGCTTGAAGACGAACCTGCGGTCGAGAGCGTATTTCGAGATATAGCCAATCGCCAGGCCGATCGCTCCGCCGGCATATTTGGCGAACTCCGTCTTCCAGAGCGTCCAGAAGGAGATTTCAAACCCCCAGAATATGACCGTTGTCAGCACGCTGAACAGGCCGTAGAGCGCAACCTTCGCCACCTCGTCGCCATGGGAGGTGTAACGGTCGAAGAAGATCCATTTTTTGTCGAGAACATATTTGACGGCGAAGCCGGCGGCGGTGCCCGCAAGGATCGACGGCATCAGGCCCGACCACGGCGCTATATGGAGAAAAATCGCCTGGACCAGGAAATTGGCGGCGGTGGAGAGCACCGCGAAGGCGACATAGCGAGCTGCGACGCCGGTAGGAGTGCTTCGCGTCTGGAACTGCGAGCCCATCACGACCACCTCACATCGCAAAAAACACGAACAGGCCGGCGACCGCCAGCGTGGCGAGACTGACCTTGTCCCTGATGGCGAAGACCACCGGGTCATCATGCATCTGCCCCCGGTGTGCGAGCATGAGGATGCGCGCGATCCAGCAGGCAAGGACGGGTCCTGCAAGCCATAGCATCCCGGGCCGCTCATAGACGTCCCGCGCGTTGTCGCTGGCCGCATAAAGGGCAAACAGCGTCAGTGCATTCATCCCCGCCCCTGCTGCCAAGGCACCCACCATGCCGATGTCGGCCTTCCTGTAGTCCCGGCCCTTGGAGTCCGGCAGGCGCGCGGTGCGACGTCCGATCAGTTCGGTGTATCGCTTCACCAAAGCGAGCGAGAGGAACCAGCTCATCATGAAGGCCAGGAGCCAAGGCGATGGCCAAACCGAGATGGCTGCGGCCCCTCCGATCACCCGTGTGGTATAGAGCGACGCGAGGGCCACGACATCCAGGATCATCTTGCGCTTGAAGAAAAACGAATAGGCAGTGGTCAACGCAAAATATCCCGCCAACACCAGAACGAACCCTGGCGTCACCATGATGGCGACCGCGAGCGCTAGGAGAAGCAGGATGGGGATGACGGCTATGGCGTCCGAAAGCGGGATGTCACCGCAAGCAAGAGGCCTCCGGCATTTCGTACGATGGCCGCGGTCGTCCTGAAGATCTACCAGATCATTGAGGATATAGACGCCGGAAGCACAAAGTGAGAATGCGAGGAACGCCAGCCCGGTGTTGACCATACTCTGGGTATCGAAGACCTGGCTTATCAGAAGCGGGACGAAGACCAGCCCGTTTTTGACGTACTGATGCAGACGTAACAAGCGCGCCCAAGTGCGCCAGGTCGCTTTTTCATATGGAAGATGTTGAACGTTGGCGCACTGCCTAGCGAGTTTTTTTGCGACCGCAGCCGATGTCCGTATGGCGTAGGACTTGGCGGCATGGCGCCAAACAGGAAGGTCGGCCACATCGTTGCCGATATAGTCGAACCCGCCTTTTCCAAAAGCGGCGATGAGTTTTTCCGCTTTGACATCGGCCGCGCAGTTCGTTGTTTCGTTGGTTGCAAACCAGCCGTCGAAAAGGCCGAGATATTCGGAGACTGCCGAAACGAGACGCTCATGGCTCGCCGAGGCGAGATATATGGCTCGTCCCTGCTCCCTTGCTGCCCGGATCACCGTTAGAACCTCCTCGTCATACGGAAGGAAGGCCGGATCGAAATCGACTGGTTGCGAAAGATGGTGCTTTAGAGAGGCTTTTCCGCCGCACAGGGCCTTGGCGAGATCCACGGCCGAGTAGGGGCGGCGGCCGAGTTCGGCGAAGGCGGTTTCGATCAGCAGATCCGATCTTAGCAGGGTGCCGTCCAGATCGACCACCAACGGGCAAGGCTGCAGTAGTGTTTCAAGGTTTCCGGGACAGACAGCCGACGGCGATGCATGCGTTGGCTCAAGGCGATCATCCTCCTGGAGTTCCGGCGGAAAATCTCTTTGCAGGAGGAACTCACGATGCAGTTCGCTCAAAGGACTCCCCTCTGCTTAAAACACTCGGAGTTCGCCGAACCACGGGCGAGGCGGATAGTTCCATCGCCACGATCCGGACGCTCCGGCTGTGGTCAGAAATGCTCCTGCAGGCTGCGATTGAGCTACCCGTGCCGAAACATTCCCGGAAAACATGTGGCTTGCGGAGGATTGACCCAAGCCCGTGTCTTATTGGACGAAGTTTCGACGATGGGAACAAAGCTAGGATGGGCCGGTTCGATGATCGAAAGGACAGCCAACAAAACGGGAAATGTGATGAATTTAGCCTTGCTTCTAGGTGCGATGACCCTGATTTGCTGGATGGTGGGTGGAGCCGTCGCGGTGCTCGGCACTGCCGAGCATTCTCATCATCGGCAAGAGATGACCGAATTCCTTTCGCTGGGCCTCAACCTCTTCGGGGTCGTATGCGCGATTGCCATGGCGGCCGTTGTCTTGACGACATGAGCTGACGTGCAAACGGGATCTAGGTATTGGTGACGAGGTTGCCCCGCAGTGCGGGACTGGCTGGAATGCCTCATGCGAAGCGACGACGGATTTCCCGTCCGCGATCACCAATTCAGCCGAAAGGCGTTTTATTGTTCGCTTGCATTTGCCGGAGGCGGTTATGCACTGCGACCGCTGCTATTTCTCCTTGCGCCATGGACACGCCGAGCTGATTGAGGCCGGTCACGACGTCGCCAACTGCAAATAGGCCTGGGACCAGCGTCGCCTGATGTGCATCAACCTTTATGCGCCGATCCTGCTCCAACTCCGCCCCCAGCTGTTGGGCGAGGCGCGACCGCGGGCGAATTCCCAACGCCGAATAGAGAACCACACGTTCCAACGCGCACGAGTTCCTCATGATGAGATCGACCGTTCCGTCCACGGAGCAAGCGCAACGCACCAACTGGCCGAAGTGGACCGAGACGCCGTGCTCGATCAGCCGCGCCATCATACTCTCGTTCACATCAAGCCTTTCGCCGAGAGTTGCGATGGTGATGCTTTTGGTAAACGATGTCAGGAAGAGGGCTTCTGCAGCGGCGCGCTCTGTCGCGCCGATCACCACCGCCGATCTTCCGGCGATCTCGTAGCCGTCGCAAATCGGGCAGAGGCGAAGATGGCCTGACCGTATGAGATCATTTGCGTCGTCGATTGGCGGGAGCGTGTCTTCGACTCCGGTTGCAAGGATGATGTTTTGTGCGAATATCGGCCGGCCGGCAATTTCGGCTACGAAGCCGGCGTCAGCGCCGCGCGACACCTGCGATACCGCCACTGCCCCGACCTCGACGCCCACTTTCCGCAGTTGCGTTTTCATGCGTCTCGATAGCTCACTACCCTTGATGCCTTCCGGGAAAGCCGGGTGGTTACGCGACAGCGGAATAAGCAGTGCACGGCTTTGACCTGAATCGACGGCAAGCACTCGTCGGTTTAGCCGCGCGAGGTAAAGAGCGGCTGTCATGCCTCCGGGGCCGGCCCCTATTACTAAGGCGTCCAGTGTTGCTGGCCTCATCATCACTACGGCTCCTTTGCAACCGGTGCTCCCGGTCTCCGCAAGGTTTCGATGGCTCCGGCGGTCGCAGCGGAGCCACCAAAATTTCACTGATCCAGGCCAACGGTCGAGCGTTGTTCCACCAGGCGCTTGAGGAAGCGAGAAAGGGAGTGCCCGGAGCTTTGGCCATCGCCAGAGATTACGGTTACGCCCCATCTCTTCAGAACGTGCGTCTGAACCTCACTCGGCTCGTGCATGAATAGGAATAGCGGCGGCCGGTGCTGGTCTAGTCCGGTTCGCTGCCAGATCGACCAAAGGCGGTGAAGCAGGAAGCGGATATTCAAATCGGACATACTGTAGCCGACGAAGAGCATGGTCGAGGCAAAGGCGTCGCTCGTGAACTTGATATCAAGGGGCGCATCGAATGAGAGGCGATCGAAATAATCCGACTCTGTCAGGACGAGCGTATCGGGATCGGAGAAGTCGCCATGGTATTTGACGATATGAGCCACGCCCACAGTGGCGGTTGCGAGATCTTTCGCGCTTGTAATGCGAGCATAGGGCCGGCCGAACGCCTGATAGGAGAGCTCAAGATTGGCATCGTAGTTGGTCGTATAAATCAGAGGAAAATCAAGCGCCACGATAAGCCGATGCAACTCCGAGTTCTTCAGTTGTTGCGGAGAGATCTGCCACTCGCGCTTCATCCACTCGACCAAACGCGACAAGGAACCGTGCTTCAAGCGGTAATATTCGGCAATTTCCTGATATGTCGCATCGCGGCTGCCGAGCGACGACTGCCCAAGGTCAAGGTCCGCCAACATATGTTCGATCAGGCAGGTCCATGAAGGCAGCCCGACATTCATCGATATCCCCGCGCCAACGAACAAGATGGCTTGCCGCCTTTCAAGCGCAGTTGCGATCGCAGCGATGTGCTCGTCGTATACCACCTTACCTCCAGTCAGGATGAAATCCGCCTGGAGGGAATTGGTTTCTGTCCGCTAGCGCACGGCCGGAGGGCCGGAAGGTGCGGACTAACTCTTTACCCGCCACGTTGTCGCCATAGACCGCCACTCAGATGGACGAAGCCGGCATCCGGTGATTGTTCTATAAAAAGCCCCGCAAAATCTGAACTGACCCCCAAAAGTTGGACGGTCTAAAGGCTGGGGAGATTTAGGGGCTAGGTGTTTAGTCCCGGCATTTGATGGTGCAATATTTTCCTTGGCATGGAGGGAAGCACTATGGGCCAGGTTTTACACGGGAGCGCCACGACGACAGAGGCAATCCGTCGAGCAATACAAAATAG
>NZ_ML133583.1 GCF_003985125.1 Rhizobium phaseoli | reverse complement strand
CCGCTTCCGTCGCTTCGCTCCGCCGCGCCCGCCCAGGCCGATGAGGCACCAAGCAGCGCACACGACAGAATGAAAACTGTCAGGTATCATCCCGGTCCAAAGTGTCGACCATCAACCCGGTCGTTCAATTGGCTCGAACCGGACAGCAGAAACCCTACAGGTTTTCGATTCAGGCGCTCGGGAACTCCGCCAGCCGGGCAGCGTACCGCGCCATGGTGTCGACTTCGAAATTGACGAAATCGCCGGCCTTGCGGTCGCCCCAAGTGGTGACCTCAAGCGTGTGGCGAATGAGCAGGACGTCGAAATCCGTACCGTCGACCGCGTTGACGGTGAGCGAGGTGCCGTCGAGCGCGATTGATCCCTTGGGAGCGACGAATTTCGCCAGATGTTCGGGGGCGCGCAGACGGTAACGGGTGGCGTCGCCCTCCGATGTCACCGAGAGGATTTCCGCCTTGCCGTCGACATGGCCGGAAACGATGTGGCCTCCGAGTTCGTCGCCGATCTTCAGCGACCGTTCGAGATTGATGCGGCTGCCCTGCTGCCAGGTACCGATCGTCGTCAGCCGCAGCGCTTCCTCCCAGGCCTCGACCTCGAACCAGCGGCCATTGTTGCCTTCATCAGGCAGACCGGTCACGGTGAGGCAGATGCCGGAATGCGATATCGAGGCGCCCATGTCGATAGTCGAGGGATCATAGGCGGTTGCGACCCGCAGCCGGATGCCTTCCTTCAAGGGGGAAACGGATTCGACCGTGCCGACATCGGTGACTATTCCGGTAAACATCAAAGTCCTCTTTCGTATTCATCCAGGCGATCGACGCCGAACATCTGCGTGCCCATATGGGTAAAACCGGATGGTATGTCGGTTGCATCGAGCGGGGATTCAATACCGCCTTCGCCGATGACGACAGGCGCGTGGTAAAGCTGGATGCGATCGACAAGGCCGGCTTCGAGGAAAAGCCGCGCCGTCTTGGCGCCGCCCTCGACCAGAAGCGAGGAAATGCCGCGTGTTGCCAAGGCCGGCAGCAGGACTTCCGGGTGATAGGGATTGCAGTAGACGATCTCGACACCGGCGGCTTCGAGAACGGCGCGGCGGGAGTCCAGGTCGGCGGCGTCGGTGGGTGATGTACCCCCCTCTGCCCTGCCGGGCGTTCGGAGCTCCAATCGATTCACTGGATCGATCGGTCCGGCTTCGCCGGCCCGCGCCTCACCCCCCACAAGGAGGGAGATTGGCTGGGGGATAGCTGCCTGCCCTACATCCTCGGTTGCCGGTGATGACGAGTCAGCTTGGGAATTCTGATCGTGCTCCTTGTCGATCTCCCCCCTTGTGGGGGGTCCGAAGGACGGGTCGAGACCCGTGGCTCGACCCCGGTAGTCCGGCAGGACAGAGGGGGGTATCCCCTCCGCATCCGCCGCTAGGGGCGACACGTTCTCGCTCGCAACCAAGATCACCGGCACGTCGCGCGCCGTCGCGACCAGCTTGCTCGTCAGCGGCAACGCCAAAGACGGATCGAGCACGATACGGATCGGCGACTGCGCTTCGAGACCTGGCGTGCGCACCGTCAGCAGCGGATCGTCCGATATCGCGGTGCCGATGCCTACCAGGATCGCATCGGTTTCGGCGCGCAGCGTCTGCACCTCGGCGCGGGCCTCCGGGCCGGTTATCGCCACCTGGCCCTCCCCCGCGCGACCGATCATGCCATCGGCGGAAACGGCAAGCTTGAGAGTCACATAGGGCCGGTTCTTCGTCTGGCGGGTGAGATAGCCAGCCAGCGAACGCCGGCCCTCGGCCTCCAGCACGCCTGCATCCACCTCTATTCCGGCGTCGCGCAACATGGTGATGCCGCGGCCCGAAACCCGCGGATCGGGATCGGTGACGCTGATGACGACGCGGGCGACACCATAGGCGATCAGCGCCTCGGCGCAGGGCGGCGTCTTGCCGTGATGCGAGCAGGGTTCGAGTGTGACATAGGCGGTGGCGCCGCGAGCACGCGCGCCGGCTTCCGCAAGCGCCTGCGGCTCGGCATGCGGGCGGCCGCCGACGGCGGTGACCGCTTGGCCGACGATGACACCATCCCTGACGATCAGGCAGCCGACGGAAGGGTTGGTGGCGGTGCGGCCGAGATGCCGGCGCGACAGGCGGATCGCCGCCGCCATGAAACCTTCGTCATCCGGCGTGACGCTCATGGCTCATCTGTCCAGTGGGTCGCGGGCGATCTTGGCGTTGATTTCGGAAATGACCTTCTCGAAATCCTCGGCAAGCGAGAAATCCCGATAAACCGAGGCGTAGCGCACGAAGCCGACATCGTCGAGGCTCTTCATGGCTTCCAGCACTTGCAGGCCGATCTGCTCGGAGGAGATTTCGGTCTCGCCGGAGCTTTCCAGCCGGCGGACGATGCCGGAAACGGCACGCTCGATGCGGTCACGCTCGACGGGACGTTTGCGCAGCGCCACTTCGAAGGAGCGCACCAGCTTGTCGCGATCGAAGGGCACCTTGCGGCCAGTCTTCTTGATGACCATCAGCTCGCGCAGTTGCACACGCTCGAAAGTCGTGAAGCGGCCGCCGCAATCCGGACAGATACGCCGCCGGCGGATGGACGTATTGTCCTCCGCCGGACGCGAATCCTTGACCTGGGTATCTTCCGAACCGCAATAGGGGCAGCGCATCGCTACTCCTTACCCCATGTAGTCATACATTGGGAAGCGGTCCGTGAGGTTGACCACCTTGCCGCGCACGGCGGCTTCGACAGCGGCGTTGCCTTCATCGGAGTTGGCGACCTTCAGGCCGTCGAGAACCTCGACGATCAGGTTGCCGATCTCGCGGAATTCGGCTTCCTTGAAGCCGCGCGTCGTACCGGCCGGCGCGCCGAGGCGCACGCCCGAGGTGACGAAGGGCTTTTCCGGATCGAAGGGAATGCCGTTCTTGTTGCAGGTGACGTAGGCGCGGCCAAGCGCTGCCTCGGCGCGCTTGCCGGTGGCGTTCTTCTTGCGCAGGTCGACGAGCATCAGGTGGTTGTCGGTGCCGCCGGAAACGACATCGAGGCCGCCTGCGATCAGCGTTTCGGCAAGCGCCCGGGCGTTCTTGACGATCTGGGCGGCGTATTCCTTGAATTCCGGCTGCAGCGCTTCGCCGAAGGCGACAGCCTTGGCGGCGATGATGTGCATCAGCGGACCACCCTGCAGGCCGGGAAAGACGGCCGAATTGAACTTCTTGGCCAGATCCTCTTCATTGGTGAGGATGACACCGCCGCGCGGGCCGCGCAGCGACTTGTGGGTCGTCGTCGTCGCGACGTGGCAATGCGGGAACGGCGACGGATGCTGGCCACCGGCGACGAGGCCGGCGATGTGGGCCATGTCGACCATCAGATAGGCGCCGACCGAGTCGGCGATCTCGCGGAAACGCTTCCAGTCCCAGATACGGGAATAGGCGGTGCCGCCGGCAATGATCAGCTTCGGCCTGTGCTGTTCGGCCTTGCGGGCGACGTCATCCATGTCGAGCAGGTTGTCGCCTTCGCGCACGCCGTAGGAGACGACGTTGAACCACTTGCCGGACATGTTGACCGGCGAACCGTGCGTGAGGTGACCGCCCGAATTGAGGTCGAGACCCATGAAGGTATCGCCCGGCTGCAGCAGCGCCAGGAACACGGCCTGGTTCATCTGCGAGCCGGAATTCGGCTGCACGTTGGCGAAATTGACGCCGAACAGCTTCTTGGCGCGCTCGATCGCCAGTTCCTCGGCGATATCGACGAACTGGCAGCCGCCGTAATAGCGCTTGCCCGGGTAGCCCTCGGCATATTTGTTGGTCATGATGGAGCCCTGGGCTTCCAGCACGGCGCGGGAGACGATGTTCTCGGAAGCGATCAGTTCGATCTCGTGCCGTTGGCGACCGAGTTCCTTTCCGATCGCGCCGAAAATCTCGGGATCGACGTCCGCAAGCGAGCGATTGAAGAAGGATTCGGTGGAAGCATTGGTCATGGGCGGGCTCCTCAACTGGAATGCGCGAAGGTATTATCCTTCCCCTGTGGCAAGGGCAATACGAAGAACGACATTTGCTGAGCAAAGCGCGCGCTCCAGTCATTTTGCGACAGCGCGGCGCCGATGAATGATGGCGACGGGATGGAGCGCCCCCGCGGACATAAAAAAACCGCGCCGGGAGGGCGCGGTTCGAGGGTGCGATGCAGAGGCCGCCGCTTATTGCACCGGCTGTTCCATGCCAGCCGTGGTATCGAGCGCCAATTCGGCATTGCCGTCCATCTGATAGATGTCGTCGCGGAACTGTACGATGCCGTCGGGCATGCCCCAGGCGGAGATGTAGACGAAATAGACCGGGACTTCGGTGGCGAGCTTGATCGGCGTGTTGACGCCGGTTGCAATCACCTGCTCCATCTGCTGGCGGCTCCAGCCGGGGGTCTCGCGCAACAGCCAGTTCGTCAGGTCGCGCACGTTCTGGACGCGGACGCAGCCAGAGGATTCGAAGCGCATCAGCTTGTTGAACAGGCCTTGCTGCGGCGTGTCGTGCATATACTCGCCGTTCTTGTTGTAGAAGTTGATCTTGGTCGAGGCCATGGCGTTGATCTTGCCGGGGTCCTGGCGGAACTGCAGGTTCGGCGCTTCGCCGTTCCAGTCGACGGTTTCGGGGGCGACTTCGTTGCCCTTGCCGTCGATCAGGCGGATGGCGTTCTTTTCGAGATAAGTCGGATCCTTGCGCATCAGCGGCATGATGTCCTTCTCGACGATCGAGCGCGGCGCGGTCCAATAAGGGTTGAGGATGACCTCGTAGATCTTCGAATTGACGAGATGCGTCGGGCGGCTCAAGCGGCCGACGACCGCAGTGTGACGGGTCGCGACGCTGCCGTCTTCAACAGCCTCGACGTAGGCGGCCGGAATATTGACCATCACGTGGCGGCGACCGAGATCTTCCGGGAAGGTCTGGAGGCGGACAAGGTTGGTGTTCAGCTGCTGCAGACGGACGTCGGCGGGAATGTTCATCGCCTTCAGCGTGAATTCGCCGAGGACGCCATCGGACGGCAGGCCGTGACGCGCCTGGAAGCGCTTGACGGCGCCGTCGACATAGGAATCGAAGGCGCTCGACATGCCGGCTTCGCGCGGCAGGTCGCCGGTGATCGCCAGACGCTGGCGCAGCGCCTGGACGGCGGGGTGGCTGACGCCGAGTTGCAGGCGCTGGTCGCCGGGATTGACTTCAGGCCAGCCGCCGGCGGCGGCGATCTGCTGGTACTGCATGATCGCCTGCTGGGCGCTCGCGACCGACTGGGGGCCAAGGATCGGGGTGTTGGAAACGACGGCGCTTGCCGTGCGCGAAGCCGCCTTGGCGTCGAACTGGTCGTCCCAGTTGCCGCGGCGCGGCGCGTTCAGGAGCCCGTCGAGCGCCGATTGCGCGAATGCAGGTCCGGCAGCAAGCGCGCCGGCGCCAACCGTTGCCGCCGACGCCAGGAAAGCGCGGCGCGAAAGAGCTTCAATTCCGTTTTTCTTCGACATAGTCCCAACCACTGAATGCCGCGATAAAGGAAAGCCGCGGCCCTTTGCGATATCACTGCGCCGTAGCGCAGATCCCTATCCATTGTTCTGCCGGCGGATCGGGAAATTCCCCCTGTCCCATCACAGAAGCGCGATGCAACAGCCCGAACATTCCCGATCGGTTCAAGTGCCGGTTGTTAAACCTTCCGCTGCCACACCAATATGGCCAATTCGTGTTGTCGAGCCGGACGACTGACGACCGCTGGCGCGAACACGACGCAACGAACCATATGACGGGCTAAACCGTGCCGGTTAATAACGGCTAAAAAACGGCTTGAATACAGGCGATAACGCTTGCCTGCCCTGCGTTGCAAAGATGCCACGTGCGCAAACGGGAAAACCGGACGCGCAGGGACACGTCCGGTTTTCTGCAACCCTGAAAGGAGGTCAGGGATTTTAGAGACGATACATGATCGAGTCGTTCCAGAAGCGGTCGAGGCGCTGGAGCAGCTTGTTCATCTGGGTGAACTCGTCGGTGCCGATGCCGCCGACCTTGTCGATCGAGGCGATGTGGCGTTCGTAGAGCTTGGCGACAGTCTCGGCGATGTCCTGGCCGGTTTCGGTCAGGCTGATGCGGACCGAGCGGCGGTCGATGCGCGAGCGCTGGTGGTTGATGAAGCCGAGATCGACCAGCTTCTTGACGTTGTAGGAAACGTTGGAGCCGAGATAGTAGCCGCGGGAGCGCAGCTCGCCGGCGGTCAGCTCGGAATTGCCGATATTGAAAAGGAGCAGCGCCTGGATGGCGTTGACATCGCTGCGGCCCTGACGGTCGAACTCGTCCTTGATGACGTCGAGAAGACGACGGTGAAGACGTTCAACAAGATGAAGGGATTCCATGTAAAGATCACGGATGCCCTGATCCTGCTGGTCACGGAAGTTGGATACCGCCTGCGGCTTGATTTTCGTGTTCATATTGACTGCCTCACTGTTTGATTGGCGGTGTCGTTTTCTTCCCGCCTTGAGTGAGACCCTATCGAATACATATAAAATTCGACTTAAACCGCAGGCTTAACGGAGCCTTACTGGAAACCCCACGTTGTCTCAGGGTAAATCAACGCTTACCTGGCGGCGGTGCCGGCGCTTTTCCAGCCACAGCAGCAGGCGGAAAATGCAGTAGACGGCGGCGACCATGAGATGCAGCAGGATAATCAGCTTGTTGGGGCCGAAAATATCCGGCAGCAGGCCATACATCAGGATCTGGCCGCCGGCCGCCAGCACCCAGATGACCGGCCCCCAGGAGACGGTGAGCCACAGACCGAGGGAGGCGACGGGGAAGAGCACGGCAAGGCTGGTGCTCGCCACCTTCCACGGCAGGCTCAAAAGATCGAAGCGGCCGGCTCCGACCAGCGAATAGCCGACGAGCATCGCCCAATATTGCAGGCCGAACCAGAAGCAGGATACGGCGACCAGCCTCAGAAAGAGAATGAAGAGGAGATCCGCCAGCGTGCGTTTCGGGATCGTCGGGCTATCGGTTTCCATGGCGCAGACATCGGTTCCGGTTGCATCGTCATAAGGGTGTTTTCCGCCGCGGCCAATCGTCCGGTTTGGATTTTCCGGGCGCCATGATAATGAGCGCTCCGATAAATGGAATGGGCCAGGGACAGATATCATGCAGGACAGGACGCATCTCGTCGACGACATCACCGGCCATCGCCGCATGCGGCGCAACCGCAAGGCGGATTGGACACGCCGGCTAGTGCAGGAGAACCGGCTGACCGTCGATGACCTGATCTGGCCGATCTTCATCGTGCCGGGTTCGGGCATCGTCGATCCGATCGCGGCCATGCCCGGCGTCAACCGCATGAGCATCGACAAGGCGGTCGAGGCCGCACGCGAAGCGGCCGGTCTCGGCATTCCGGCGCTCGCCACGTTTCCGAACATCGAAATGGAACTGCGCGACGAGACCGGCTCGAACAGCCTCGAAGCCAATAACCTGATCAATCAGGCGACAGCGGCGATCAAGAAAGCGGTGCCCAATATCGGCGTCATCACCGACGTGGCGCTCGATCCCTTCACCAGCCATGGCCATGACGGAATCCTGAGAGACGGCGAAATCGTCAATGACGAGACCGTCGACCAGGTGGCGCGCGCCGCCGTCATGCAGGCGGATGCCGGCGCCGACATAATCGCGCCGTCGGAAATGATGGACGGGCGGATCGGTGCGATCCGCATGGCGCTCGACGCGGCCGGCCATCAGAGCGTCGGCATCATGAGCTATGCGACGAAATTCGCCTCCGCCTTCTACGGCCCCTATCGCGAAGCGATCTCGACCGGCGGCCTGCTGAAGGGCGACAAGAAGACCTATTATATCGACCCGGCGAACGGCACGGAAGCAATCCGCGACGCCGCCCTCGACGTCGAGGAAGGCGCCGACATGCTGATGGTCAAGCCCGGCCTGCCCTATCTCGATATCTGCTGGCGGATGAAGGAGGCTTTCGGCCTGCCGACCTTCGCCTACCAGGTCTCCGGCGAATATTCGCAGATCAAGGCGGCGGCGATGAACGGCTGGATCGACGGCGAGCGGGCGATGCTGGAAACGCTTCTATCGTTCAAGCGGGCGGGATGCGACGGCATCCTCACCTATTTCGCGGTCGAGGTGGCGAAAATCCTCAGCAAGCGCTGAATCGGATGCGGATGATTGTATTTCGTCTTGCTGACACCATATCAGCGGCATCGCTTTTGCGAGAGGAGATTGAGATGAGCTACAACCCCAACCCGCTTTATGCCGCACCGGAGGACTGGCGCGCCTATAGCGGCGTGTTGAGCCGCCGTGTCCTTGCCTTCATCCTCGACTATCTCATCGTGGCGCTGCTGTGGATACCCGCGGCGATCGTTCTGTTCTTCGTGTCGATCGTCACGCTCGGGCTCGGCTTCCTTCTCTACCCTGCCCTCTTCGTCATCGTCGCCGGGATTTACTTCGGCCTGACCGTCGGCGGACCGAGCCAGGCCTCGCTCGGCATGCGGGCAATGGGGATTGCGATCGTGCGCGCCGATGGACGGCCGATGGATTTCCTGACGGCGATCGTGCATCTGGCGCTGTTCTGGATCCTCAACTCGGTGCTGACGCCGCTCATCCTGCTTGCCGGCCTGTTTATCGAGCGCAGCCGCCTCATCCACGACCTCCTGGTCGGCACGGTGACGGTGCGCACGGCCTGAGACCACGGCTGAGACCTCGCGGCGGAGACGAAAAAAGTCTCCGCCTTCCCTGTGCCCGGGATGACGACGCTCCATATCTAAAATTAGAAGACCGAAATGAAGGGCGGAGACCGCCGCGCTGTTGACGTTTTCTATTCTTAGGTCATGCTGTCAGAAAACGGCACTGTCTCGACAAGGAAATTTCCGCGACAAATGAATACGCAGACGACGCCATCCCCGCAGTTTTATCTGACGGCTCCGGCTGCGTGTCCGTATCTGCCGCATGAGATGGAGCGCAAGGTGTTCACCCATCTGGTCGGCCCGCGGGCCGCCGAGATGAACGACATCTTGACCCAGGGCGGCTTCCGCCGCTCGCAGAACATCGCCTACCGCCCGGCCTGCGAATCCTGCCGCGCCTGCGTTTCCGTGCGAATTCTCGCCCAGGAATTCAAGCCGACGAAATCGATGAAGCGGGTGCTTGCCGCCAATTCCGACATCATCGCCACCGAATTCACCGCACAGCCTTCCAGCGAACAATATTCGCTCTTCCGACGCTATCTCGATTATCGCCACCAGCAGGGCGGCATGTCCGACATGACCGTGCTCGACTACGCGATCATGGTGGAAGACACGCATGTGAATACGCGAATCGTCGAATATCGCCGGCGCGAGGAAGGTTCGGGACTGGAGGAGCGGCCGAAGGGCGAGCTGCTTGCCGCAGCGCTGACCGATACGATGAGCGATGGGCTCTCGATGGTCTATTCCTATTTCAATCCGGGGCTCGACCGGCGCTCGCTCGGCACCTTCATGATTCTTGACCATGTCAGGCGCACGAAAGCGCTGGGACTGCCGCATGTCTATCTCGGCTACTGGGTGCAAGGATCGCGGAAAATGGACTACAAGACGCGCTTCCAGCCGCAGGAACACCTGACCCCGCGCGGCTGGGAGCGTTTCGATCCCTCCTCCATGCGCGAGAGCAATCAAGACTGAAATGTCCCCCACTCTTTCCGACCACCGGAAAGGTCTGCTGCTGACGGCAATCGGCGGGCTGGCGCTTTCCATGGATATCCCGCTCGTCCGGCTCGGCGATGGCGACATCTGGTCGATCCTCGGAGTGCGAAGCGCAGCCACCGTTCTCGCTACGCTCGTGATCCTCGGGGCAATGCGCCTTGCCTCCGGCAAATGGCCGATCCTCATTCCCGGGCGACCCGGCCTGATGACGGGTCTGCTCTACGGCCTTTCGTCGCTGACCTTCGTGCTCGCCGTCTTCAATACGACGACAGCCAATGTCGTCTTTATCGTCGCGTTCAACCCGATGTTCGGAGCGCTTCTTTCCTGGATTTTCCTCAAGGAGAAGCCGCAGGCCGCAACGCTGATCGCCATGCTGTTCATGATCTTCGGCGTCGGACTGATCGTGAGCGAGGGCCTTTCCAGCGGCCATTTCTTTGGCGACGCCATGGCGCTCCTCAGCGCGCTCATTCTTGCCGCAGCCATTACCATCGGTCGTGCCTCCCGCCGGGACATGGGCTTCGTGCCGCTGCTTGCCGCCATCCTGCCGGCCGCGCTCGGGCTCGCGCAAGCTCTGCCTACGGGGCTTTCCATCGTCCATCCCGGCTGGATCCTCCTCAACGGCGCCATCGTAATGCCCGTCGCCTTCTGGTGTCTGGCCACGGGGCCGCGTTATCTCTCCGCACCTGAGGTCGGCATGTTCTACCTGCTCGAAACCGTGCTCGCGCCGATCTGGGTGTGGCTGATCTTTGCGGAAACGCCGGCGACGATGACGCTCCTTGGCGGGGGAATTTTGGTGGCGGCGATTGCCGGGCATTGCTTCTGGATGGTGCGGGGAAGGAGCGTCAGGCCATTGGCGGAATAGACGTTGCCGCCTGTTTGTCCCTCATGTTATAACTGCGTTACCACATCAGAGGATGAGCAGATGAACGTCACGATCCGCAAGATCGGCAATTCCGAAGGGGTTATCATTCCTAAAGAGGTGTTGCAGCGGTTGGGTCTCAGCAGCGGCGACAGCCTCGAACTGCGGGAGATCGAGGGTAACATCCACCTCGTGCCGGAATCAGCAGACCTCGCCGAACAAATGCGGGCAGCCCGCATCGGCATGGAAAAATATCGAGTGGCGTTGCGCGAACTCGCAAAATGATACGGCTTAAATGGCTCAGCCGCCAAGCAGTCGAAAATATGCATGGTGAGCAGATTGCCGAGCATGGCGGTTTGTCTGGTCTGCGAGATGCCAATGCATTGGAAACCAGCTTGGCACGTCCACTCAACAAGGCTGCATATGGCGAGACCGATATCTTCGTGCTCGCCGCAGCCTATCTCTACGACATCGTTAGAAACCACCCATTCGTGGATGGAAACAAGCGTACGGGCTACCTCGCGGCGTTTGCGTTTCTCTACCTCAACCGGTACATCATCGAGGCAGATAACGCGCAGGTCATTGCACTCGTCTTAGACGTCGCAGCCGGCGAGATCGAAGAAGAAGGTGCCGCCCGCTTCCTCAGGGATTTCAGCGTGCCGCTCAACCCGTAGCCTTCATCTGCTGCTGTTCCAGCTCGCGGCCGAGCCCTTCCACGACATGTGCCCAGCCTTTTCGGGTCTTTTCCTCGTGTTCAGCCCATTCGGCGCACATTTCGTGGGTCAGCGTCAATCGGCTGCCGCCGCCGAGCGGCTCGATATCGATTTCGACGCGGTCGCAATTATGGTCGTGATCCTCGACGGAAAAGCTGAAGACCATCCGTCGCGGGCGCTTCAGTTCCAGGAAGACACCCTGGTGAAAGGCGTCGCCGGTCGGGCGGCGGTCGACAATGAAAAAGCGGCCGCCGACATGCGGATCGATATCGGCGCGGATAACGTGGCCGTCATCGGTGGCAAACAGAAAGCGGCGGGCGATCTCGGGGTTGAGCCAGGCGTCGTAGACGACAGCGGGCGGCACTCTATAGGTGTGGCTGACATGCAATTTGATGGTGCTGGCGGGCATCGATTTTCCTCCGGTACGGCACGCGCGCCTTTCCCAGACGCACGACCCACGGCCGTTCCGTCCGCCCACAGAACCGGCCTTCTCTTCTTTTGGGTAACAGCAAAGAGATAGAGAAGTTCCGCTGCCCGCCAAGAGACGGGCGCGGAATTTTTATAGCTCGGAGCATTCGAGCACAGAAATGCCGGTCTCTTTGTTTTCAGGCAGTTCCGAAGGAAAAACCGCCGTGCAGCTTTGCCGCAATCACTTTAGCCGGCGAATTTGCCGCTACGCGGAAAACCCTTCGGGACGGTGCGGCCGGCGCTGGCGCGGTCGCCCAGCCATTCGGCAAGCTCGTCCTTGTTCTTGGTGAAGGTGCGGCCGGCACTGTCTTCCCAGACGAGGCCATCTGACATCGCAAAGCAGCGGACGTCGGAAATGCCGCCGTCCTTGTAACGCTGCAGGCGAACGCCTTTGCCGCGCGTCATTTCCGGCACCTGCGCTAGCGGGAAGACCAGCAGCTTGCGGTTTTCGCCGACGACAGCGACATGGTCACCGCTGACCGGCACGAGCAGTTGCGTCTCCTCGGGCAGCGCGACATTCATGATCTGCTTGCCCTTGCGGGTATTGGCGATCAGCTCGGCCTCGGCAACGACGAAGCCGTTTCCGGCGGTCGAGACGATCAGCTGCTTGCGCGCGGGATCGTGGACGAAAGCGGTCAGCACCGCCTGGTCGTTGTCCATGTCGACCATGATGCGCAACGGCTCGCCGTGGCCGCGACCGCCCGGCAGCTTATCGCCGCCAAGGGTGAAGGCCTTGCCGCCTGTCGTGACGATCAGGATCTTATCGGTCGTCTGCGCGGGGAAGGCCACCTTCAGGCCGTCGCCCTCCTTGAAGGTCAGCGTCGCCGTGTCGGCGATATGGCCCTTGAGGGCGCGGATCCAGCCCTTTTCCGAAATGACGACGGTGATCGGTTCCTTCTCGATCATCGCCTGCTGGATCGCTTCCTCGTCGGCTTCCGGCGCGTCGGCAAACTGGGTGCGCCGGCGGCCGACCTCGGTGGCCTTGGCGAATTTCTTCTTCACCTCGCCGATTTCCCAAGCGACCGTCTGCCACTGCTTGTCGTCGGAGGCAAGCAGCGCCTCGATCTCGCCCTTCTCCTTGGTGAGTTCGTCGAACTCCTTGCGGATCTCGAATTCTTCCAGCTTGCGCAGGGCGCGCAGCCGCATGTTGAGGATCGCCTCGACCTGATTGTCGGTCAGATCCCATCGCGCCATCATCACCGGTTTCGGCTCGTCTTCCTCGCGGATGATGCGGATGACTTCGTCGATATTCAGATAGGCGACCAGAAGGCCGCCGAGGATTTCGAGACGCTTGTCGATCGCGGCCAGACGGAAGCGCGAACGGCGCTGCAGAACTTCGCGGCGGTGATCCAGCCACTCTTTCAGCACCTCGTTCAGCGCCATGACCTTGGGGATGCGGCCCATGGACAGAACGTTCATGTTGAGCGGAAAGCGGCTTTCGAGCTCCGTCAGCTTGAACATCGATTCCATCAGGATCGTCGGATCGACGGTCCTGGATTTCGGTACCAGGACGATGCGAATGTCCTCGGCCGACTCGTCGCGGATATCTTCGAGCAGCGGCAGCTTGCGCGCGATCAGCAGCTCGGCAATCTTCTCGATCAGCCGTGATTTCTGCACCTGGAAGGGAATCTCGGTGACGACGATCTGGTAGCCCCCGCGGCCGAGATCCTCGGTCTGCCATTTCGCCCGCACGCGGAACCCGCCGCGGCCGGTGCGATAGCTCTCGATGATGCTGTCACGGCTGTCGATGATGATACCGCCGGTCGGAAAATCCGGGCCGGGAATGAATTCGACGAGCTTTTCGACGGTGGCATCGGGATGCTTGATCAGATGCAGGGCGGCGTCGCAAAGTTCGTGGGCGTTGTGCGACGGGATCGAGGTCGCCATGCCGACGGCAATGCCGGAGGAGCCGTTGGCGAGCAGGTTCGGGAAGGCGCCGGGCAGGACGATCGGCTCGGAATTCGATTCGTCGTAGGTGTCGCGGAAATCGACGGCATCCTGATCGATGCCTTCGAGCAGCAGTTCGGAGACCGCCGTCATCTTCGATTCGGTGTAACGCATGGCGGCGGGGCTATCGCCGTCGATATTGCCGAAGTTGCCCTGGCCATTGACCAGCGTATAGCGCTGCGAGAAATCCTGGGCGAGACGGGCAAGCGCGTCGTAGATCGACTGGTCGCCGTGCGGATGATAATTACCCATCACCTCGCCGACGATCTTGGCGCATTTCCTGAAAGCCGATGTCGGTCTCAGCCCCATCTCGTTCATCGCGTAGACGATGCGGCGATGGACAGGCTTCAGCCCGTCGCGCACGTCAGGCAGAGCGCGATGCATGATGGTCGATAGCGCATAGGCAAGATAGCGCTGCTCGAGCGCCGCCTTGAGGTCAACCGGTTGGATATTGTCGTCGTCTCCGCCGGAAGGCGGCAAAATCTCTTGTCCCATGGGTCTTGACTAGCCCAGAAGAGGCCGGCGGGCAAGGAATCCGGGGTATTGCAGCTGTGGATGAAGTCTTAGGAGTGACATCAAAGGATGAGACAAACCCTCCGCCGCAATTTGGACTTCGTTTGCCGTTCCTTTCAACGGAAATTTAGAAGTCCGCAAATATAAAGCGGGCCCAATCCGTAGTAGCGTAACTGCAGATTTCCAACCGCCACCACGCCACCAGAGGAATCACCCCATGAACATTTACCGGACAACGCGGCTGATGCTGTCGGGCGCAGCCTTTTTCTCGCTCGCCGGCTCGGCCTTCGCTCTCGATGGCGCCGATCTCTTGAAGAAGATCAATGCCGCCTATGAAGCGCAGGGCGGAACGATCTCGGCTGACGGGGTCAACATCGACGGCACGACCGTGACGTTGAAGAATGTCACTCTCAAGCCGACCGGCGGCGAAAGCCTGCCCATCGGCGAAGTCACCCTGACCGGCGTCGAAGAAGACGAGGATGGCGGCTATTACATCGAAGAGGCGGCCTTCCCCGACATCAACAAGACGGGAGATGGCGTAACGGTGACGGCCCAGGAGCTGACGCTCGGCGGCATCTCCGTCCCGGCAACGCCAGGCGGCGACACGCTCGACACCATGATGCTTTACGAGACGGCTCATACCGGCCCGCTGAAAGTGGTCAAGGACGGCGCGGAAGTGTTCTCGGTGCTTCAAAGCGACATGAATTTGACGCTGCGCGAGGACGAATCCGGCTTCGATTTCGACGGCGCCTTCAAGAGCATGAAAGCCGATCTCACCAAGGCCGAGGATCCCAAGAGCAAGGAAGCGATCGAGAAACTCGCCCTGCAGCACGTCCAGGGCGACATCACCATGAAGGGCGCCTGGGAACTCGCCCCCGGCACGATCGACGTTTCGGAGTTCGCCTTCGACTTCACCAACATCGGCAAGCTGAACCTCGGCTTCAAGATCTCGGGCTATACGATGGCCTTCATGAAATCGATGCAGGATGCGATAAAAGAATCTGAAACCAACCCGAACAAGGAACAGTCGCAGCAGGCGCTGGGCCTTGCCATGCTCGGCCTGATGCAGCAGCTCTCTTTCGAAGGCGCGCAGGTGCGCTTCGAAGACGCCTCGATCACCAAGCGTGCGCTCGATTATGCCGGTTCGCAACAGAACATGTCGGGCAAGCAGATGGCGGATTCGCTTAAGGCGATGACGCCGATCATGCTGGCGCAGCTCAACATCCCGGAACTGCAGAACGCCGTTTCGGCCGCCGTCAACACCTTCCTCGACGATCCGAAGAGCCTGACGGTCAAGGCTGCTCCTGAGAAGCCGGTGCCGTTCCCGACCATCGTCGGCGCCGCCATGGGCGCTCCGAACACGCTGCCGCAGGTGCTCGGCGTCAAGGTTTCGGCCAACGACTGATCGCTTTGATCTGATGACGAAAAGGCCCGGCCGTTCGCACCGCCGGGCCTTTTATCTTTCTGAAGGCGACCTCTCTGCGGCCTCATCTTGAGGTGCCCCGCAGGGGCCTCGAAGGACGAGGCTAGCCACCGAGGTTCATCTTGCAGCGTGGATGTTGGCACAGCGCCCGGCCACCCGCCCCCGTCCTTCGAGGCCCCTGCGGGGCACCTCAGGATGAGGGCTGATCGAGGTGCCGTGCCGTAAGGAGGCCGACCGGCGCTTTGCAGCCTGTTATATCAGTCCTTCTTGACCGGCGGGATCGGCCGGATCGAGAGTTCGCGCAGCTGCGTCGGGGTTGCCGGGGTCGGCGCGCCCATCAGCAGATCCTGCGCCTGCTGGTTCATCGGGAACAGCGAGATTTCACGCAGGTTCTTGGCGCCGACGAGCAGCATGACGATACGGTCGATGCCGAATGCAGCACCGCCATGCGGCGGCGCGCCGTACTGGAAGGCGCGGTAGAGGCCGCCGAAACGGTCTTCGACGTCCTGCTGGCTGAGACCGACCTTCTCGAAGGCGGCGACCATGGTTTCCGGCGACTGGTTGCGGATCGAGCCAGAGGCGATTTCGAAGCCATTGCAGACGGCATCGTACTGGAAGGCCTTGATCGTCAGCGGATCCTGGTTCTGCAGCGCAGCAAGGCCACCCTGCGGCATCGAGAACGGGTTGTGGGCGAAATCGACCTTCTTTTCCTCGTCGTTCCACTCGAAGAAGGGGAAGTCGACGATCCAGCACAGCTCGAAGCGGTCGCGGTCGACGAGGTTCAGCTCCTCGCCGGCCTTGGTGCGCGCCTCGCCGGCAAACTTGTAGAATTTTTCCGGCTCGCCGGCGACGAAGAAGCAGGCGTCGCCATCACCGAGACCGAGCTGGGTGCGGATCGCTTCGGTGCGTTCCTCGCCGATATTCTTGGCGAGCGGTCCGGCACCTTCGAGCTTGTCGTTCTCGCTACGCCAGAAGATATAGCCGAGGCCGGGCTGGCCCTGGCTCTGCGCCCAGGCGTTCATCCGGTCGCAGAAGGCGCGCGAGCCGCCGGTTTTGGCCGGGATCGCCCAGATCTGAACCTTCGGGTTGGAGGCGATCATGCCGGCGAAGACCTTGAAACCGGAGCCGGCGAAATGCTCGGTTACCGCTTCCATGACGATCGGGTTGCGCAGGTCCGGCTTGTCCGAACCATATTTGCGGATCGCTTCGTCATAAGGGATACGCGGCCATTCCTTGGTGACCGGCTTGCCGTCGGCAAACTCCTCGAACACGCTTGTCATCAGCGGGCCCATCGTGTTCCAGACGTCTTCCTGGGTGACGAAGCTCATTTCGAGGTCGAGCTGGTAGAACTCGCCCGGCAGGCGGTCTGCGCGCGGATCCTCGTCGCGGAAGCACGGCGCGATCTGGAAATAGCGGTCGAAACCGGCAACCATCAGCAGCTGCTTGTACTGCTGCGGCGCCTGCGGCAACGCATAGAAGGTGCCGGGATGAATGCGCGAGGGGACCAGGAAGTCGCGCGCGCCTTCCGGCGAGGAGGCCGTCAGGATCGGCGTCGTATATTCCGTGAAGCCGACAGCGCCCATTTCGCGGCGCATCGCCGAGATGACCTGGGTGCGCTTGACGATGTTCCGGTGCAGCGTTTCGCGGCGAAGATCGAGGAAGCGGTATTTGAGGCGGACGTCTTCCGGGTAATCAGGCTCGCCGAAAACCGGCAGCGGCAATTCCTTGGCGGCGGAGAGGACTTCGATCTCCTGCGCGTAGAGCTCGATCTCGCCGGTCGCCATGGTCTTGTTGACGGTGTCTTCGGTACGGGCCTTGACGAGGCCGTCGATGCGGATGACCCATTCGCCGCGCACGGTCTCGGCCAGCTTGAAGGCCGGGCTGTCGGGATCGGCGACGACCTGGGTGATGCCGTAGTGGTCGCGAAGATCGATGAACAGAACGCCGCCATGGTCGCGAACGCGGTGAACCCAGCCGGAAATACGGACGGTCGAGCCGACATCCGTCTTGCGGAGGGCGGCGCATGTGTGGCTGCGATAGCGATGCATGATCTCAATTCCTGGCATGTGGCTTAAGACGGCAGCAAGGGTTCAAAGGCCCTCAAGCGCCGACAAGAAAATCGGGCGGAAAAGCGCATGGACGCTCCGATTTGTCAAGGCTTGGCGCGTGCCCGGCACGCGATTGGCACGCGTTTATGGCGAAGCTGCGGCCCGTATGCTGCGGCAGTTTGGCTGCGCCTGCCGTATTGATGAAGATGTCGGTCAACTTTAAAAGGAGGTGCATTCTCACCATGGAGCCCCGCATGCCTTTGCTCACCCGCCGCAACCTTCTCAAGGCATCCGCCGTCGCGGGCGCCTACGGCGTCGGCATGGGCCTTGCCGGCAAATTCGGACTTGCTGCGGCCGCACCGGAGCCTCAGCTGCTGACGGCTGTGAAGACCGAGGCCATGCTGACCGAGGCGGGACCGACCCGAGACATCATGAGCTGGGGCCATGACGGCATGCCGCCGGTCCTGAGAATGACGAAGGGGCGACCCTACGCGGCACGGCTGAACAATCAGCTGGACGAGCCGACGACGATCCACTGGCACGGGCTGCGCATCGATAACCGCATGGACGGCGTACCCTTCGTCACTCAGCCCTATATCTATACCGGCGACAGCTTCGACTATGCTTTCACGCCGCCCGATGCCGGCACCTTCTGGTATCACCCGCACTGCAACACGCTGACGCAGATCGGCCACGGCATGACCGGCATGCTTGTGGTCGAGGATCCGGCCGATCCCGAATTCGATGCCGAGGTGCTGCTGAACCTGCGCGACTGGCGCCTTGGCGGCGACGGGCAGTTCATCGCCCCCTTCCGGCCGCGCGATGCCGCCAAGAGCGGTACCTACGGCACGGTGCGGACCGCCAACTGGCATCAGGAGCCGCAATATGACGCGCCGGCCGGAGGGTTGGTGCGGTTGCGCATCGCCAACACCGATGTGACCCGCATTTTCTCGCTGACGATGGCAGGCGCTGATGCGACCGTCATCGCCATCGACGGCAACCCGATGCCGAAACGCTTTCCCCTCGAGCTCCTGCGGATCGGGCCCGGGCAGCGGCTCGACCTTGTCGTGCGCATGCCGGACGGCGAAGGCGCCGTCGCCACGCTCGAAGATATCCGCGGCACGACGCCGAAGACGATCGCCAGCCTGCGTGCCGTCGAACAGTCGTTGAAACGCAATATCGGCGATCTCGGCCCGCTTGCCGAAAACCCCGTTCCCAAGGCCGATCTCTCCACGGCCGAACAGATCCCGCTGATCCTCAGCGCCACCGCGGAAAATGCTGCCGTCGAGAGTATCTGCGGCACGCTCGGTTACAGCTTCTGGGCGATCAACAAGGTGCCCTGGCCCGGCGACACCCCCGATCCGACGGCGCCGCTGGCGGAACTGAAACTCGGCAAGAGCTATGTCTTCAATCTCGAGAACACCACGCCGCACGCCCATCCGATCCATCTGCACGGAATGAGCTTCACGGTGATCTCCTCCTCGACACGGGAGGTGGTGCCGCTCATCTCCGACACCTACCTTGTTCAGCCGGACGAGAAGGTGCAGCTTGCCCTCGTCGCCGACAATCCCGGCGACTGGGTGCTGCATTGCCACATCATCGAACATCAGAAGACGGGCATGACCAGCTATGTCAGAGTGAGCTGAAGCATTCGCTTGCCTCAGTTTGGACGTGATTCTTCGCCAGCAATGCGGGAAGCTTATGCTGTTGTATTGACATATCGAAGCGAAAGGAGAAGGAAGGTTCAACCGACCTTTTCCTTGCGAATGAATTGATATGATCGAAACCACCGCCGATTTGGCGGCCGCCTGCAAAGAGCTGGCCAAGTCTGACTTCATCACCATCGACACCGAATTCCTGCGTGAGACGACCTTTTGGCCGGAGCTCTGCCTGATCCAGATGGCAAGCCCGACATTGGAGGTTCTCGTCGATCCGCTGGCCAAGGGCATCGACCTCGCCCCCTTCTTCGAGCTGATGGCCGATACTAAGGTGCTGAAGGTCTTTCATGCGGCGCGCCAGGACATCGAGATCATCTTCAATCGCGGCAATCTCATTCCGCATCCGATTTTCGACACGCAGGTCGCCGCCATGGTCTGCGGTTTCGGCGACAGCGTCTCCTATGATCAGCTGGTCAGCCGCATCAAGAACGTCCATATCGACAAGTCGTCGCGCTTCACCGACTGGAGCCGCCGGCCGCTCTCCGACAAGCAGCTGGAATATGCGCTGGCCGACGTCACGCATCTGCGCGACGTCTATCTGTCGCTGAAGGCCGAACTCGACCGCGAAGGCCGCACGTCCTGGCTCTCCGAGGAAATGGACATTCTCGAGGCGCGCGAAACCTACGACATGCATCCTGACGACGCGTGGCAGCGGCTGAAGATGCGTCTGCGCAAGCCGCAGGAGCTGGCGATCCTGAAATATGTCGCCGCCTGGCGTGAGCGCGAGGCGCGGGCGCGCAATGTGCCGCGTTCGCGCGTATTGAAGGACGATGCGATCTATGAGATCGCCCAACAGCAGCCGAAAGATGCCGAAGCGCTCGGCCGCCTGCGCACCATTCCCAAAGGCTGGGAACGCTCCGCCTCCGGCGCTGCAGTCGTCGAAGCCGTCAACGCGGCGCTCGCTCTTCCGAAGGCGGATATGCCGCATGTGCCGCGGCAGACACAGGCGCCGGAAGGCGCAGCTGCCGCTGTCGAGCTGTTGAAAGTGCTCTTGAAGCTGATCTCGGAGAAACATGGCGTAGCGCCGAAGGTGATCGCCAACAGCGAGGATCTCGACAAGATCGCCGCCGATGGCGAGAAGGCCGACGTCGCGGCCCTGCACGGCTGGCGGCGCGATCTTTTCGGCGAGCCGGCGCTGCAGCTGATTCAGGGCCAGATTGGACTGCGATTCGCCGGCCGGAAGGTTGAAACCGTCGCACTCTGACACCAAATCGAATTCGCTTGACGCTGTTTTCCCAGCTGAAACAATGGCCGGAGAAACTGCGAAGCGAAGGGGCGGCATGCGGGAAATATCTCCGACGCAGAACTGGATTCTGATCGTCATCGTCCTCGCGGCGAGCGGCGTCGTTTACGATTCGATGTTCTACTCCGAGCAGACGCCAGTCATCGGAGCGATCTTCGCGCTGTTCATCGGCATGCCGATCATTGCCTTCGAGCGCAAGGTACTGTTCCGCGGGCTCTACAGGCGCATCCAGAAGCTGCCGACCTTCGTCTTCATCATCACTGAGTTGGTGATCTACGAGATCCTGATGAGCATCGGTTTCGCCTGCGCCGGCCTGCTGCTTCGCTCGCTCGGGGTGCTGAAGCCGTCGCCGCTCCTCGATCTCGTGATCATGCCCTTCAATGTCTTCCTCTATGCGCTTGCCGTCTGCTCGGCGCTGATCTTCATCCTGCGCGTGCGGGAGCTGCTCGGCCGCGAAGTCTTCATCAGCATGCTCATCAGCCGCTATCGCAATCCGCTCAAGGAAGAGCGCGTCTTCTTGTTCATCGATCTCGTCGATTCGACGGCTTTTGCCGAAAAGCACGGCGATCTCAGGGCGCAGCAGCTGCTGAGCTCGCTGTTTGCGACTTTCGCCGAGCCGGTCAGGCGCCACAAGGGCATGATCAACGACTATGTCGGCGATGCGGCGATCATTACCTGGCCGCTTGCCCGCGGCGTCAAGGATGCGCGCTGCGTGCGCTGTATCTTCGACATCCTTGCCGATATCGAAGCCAATGCCGCCGGCTGGCAGAAAAATTACGGACAGGTGCCGAAACTTCGCGCCGCGCTTCACGGCGGCGAGATCATCACCGCGGAAGTCGGCGTCGACCACCACAAGATCAGCTATTTCGGCGATACGGTGAATACGACCGCCCGGCTGGAGACGCTCTGCCGCAGCCTCAACCGGCAGGTGCTGATCTCCACGGAGCTTGCCGGGCGCATGACCTTTCCCGACGACATCTCCTGCGACGATCTCGGCATCCATGCCGTCAAGGGACGCGGCCAGGCGCTCGGCGTCATGGCGCTTTCCTCGCGCGCGGTGACCGTGCTGAACACGCCCGCAGTCGTTCTGCACGGCTGAGCAAAGCTCTTACCACCCGTCACCAAAGCTTCACCCAACCGTCAATTCGCTGACACGGAAGCCCTGCTAAGCGGAAGCCATTCGCATCCGTTCCATGGGGATATTATGAAGAACGTCCTTTTTGCTTCCGTATCGCTTTTCATCCTGATTGCCGGCCCTGTTTCGGCCGACCAGCAGCAATTCCCGGCCAAGCTCGCCGGCCAAGCGATCCTGCCGGCCAACACCGTGGTCGCGGCGCCGGCCGACGCCCCCGAATTCCTCAAGCATTCAGGCAAGTTCACGACGCCGGACCGCAAGCGCACCGAAGCGCTCGGCACTGTTCCCGGCAAGGACGGCGCCCGCGTCACCGACCTGAAGCTCCCCTTCGACGGTCAGGCGATCCAGGGCTTCTCAGGTATCAAGACGATGGCTGACGGCACCTTCTGGACGCTGACGGACAACGGCTTCGGCTCGAAGGCCAATTCTTCCGACTCCATGCTGTTCCTGCACCAGATGAAGTTCGACTGGGCCGCCAACAAGGCTGACGTCGTCAAGAACCTGTTCCTCTCCGATCCGAACAAGATCGCTCCGTTCCCGATCGTGCTCGAAGGCACCGATACACGTTACCTCACCGGCGCCGACTTCGACATCGAATCGATCCAGCCGGTTGCCGACGGCTTTTGGCTGGGCGACGAATTCGGTCCCTACATCCTGAAAATCGATACCGAAGGCCACCTGACCGACGTCATCGCGACGACGCTCGACGGCAAGCCGGTGCTGTCGCCCGACAATCCGCTGATCCAGCTGCCAAGCAACCCGGCCGCGAAGATGCCGGTCTTCAACCTGAAGCGCTCCGGCGGCTTCGAAGGCCTCGCCATGTCGAAGGACGGCACGAAGCTCTACGGCCTGCTCGAAGGCGCCATCTACAAGGATGACGGCACGATGGAATCGGTCGACGGCCACACCGCCGTCCGCGTCATCGAATTCGACGTCGCCGCCAAGAAGTGGACCGGCCGCAGCTGGCTCTATCCGTTCGAGGACAAGGGCGTGTCGATCGGTGATTTCAACATGCTCGACGATACGACCGCTCTCGTCATCGAGCGCGACAGCGGCGCCGGCACTTCCGACAAGGCCTGTGCCGATCCGAAGCAGCCGAAGCCGGATTGCTTCGAAGCGCCGGCCGTGCTGAAGCGCGTCTACAAGATCGAGTTCAACGACGCCAATGCCGGCAAGGCCGTCCGCAAGATCGGCTATATCGACCTCCTGAACATCCAGGACCCCGACAACAAGAAGAAGGCCGGAGCCAAGGACGGCGTCTACGACATGCCGTTCGTGACGATCGAAAACGTCGACCGCGCCGACGCCACGCACATCATCATCGGCAACGACAACAACCTGCCCTTCTCCGCCGGCCGCGCCGTCGACAAGGCCGACAATAACGAGTTCAGCCTGCTTGAGGTCGGCGAGTTTTTGAACGCGAAGTAAGTTCGGGTTTGATGTGAGATAGAGAGGGCGGTGCGGGAGTGCCGCCTTTTTTGACGCGCCGTGTCCGCCCCCCTCTGCCCTGCCGGGCATCTCCCCCACAGGTGGGGAGATTGGCTGGGCCTATCGGCTTCCCCAAACAATGAGCATCCAGCACGGCGAAACGGTAGATGGGCGGGAAGTTCAAGCCGCTTATGATCTCCCCACCTGTGGGGGAGATGCCCGGCAGGGCAGAGGGGGGCTCACACGGTACAACGGCCGTTGCGAAGCCCTACTCGAACACAAACGCCAGCCGCTTGTTCGTCAGCCTCGACAGCTGCTGCAGGCGGCCGTCCAGGCGTTCGCCGGCGAAATCGCGGTATTCCGGCGGCACGACGAATTCGAGATCGAAGTCGGGGTTCGAGGATCTGCGGAAGGTCAGATTCTTGACGATGCCGGGCATCGAAGCCGAGAAGAGGTAGACGACGCGCAGCATGCCGCCGAGCAGCTTGGCGCGCTCGATGAAGGGTGGCGTGGCGATCTGCGCCAGCGGGCCGGTGGCGCCGTCATCGTGCAGACCCTCGAAACGGTAATAATTGGTCAGCGCGATGAAGGCACGGCCGGGATGGCTGATGCCGACGAAGGAAGAGTGGGCGATGACGTTCAGCGCCTGCAGTCCGCGATAATCAGGGTGGGCGCGCCAGCTGATATCGGCGAGCAGACAGGCGGCCTGGCGATAGCGGCTTTCCTCTTCGGTTTCCTGGACGTCGAAGAAGGGCATCATCCGGCCGGTCCATTCCGCCAGTTCGCGGGCATGCTCGGGCGAACGGGCACGCAGGATCGCCAGTTCACCGGCGGCGGCCAGCAGCGGATCGAGCCGGCGCTCGGATTCCGACAGCAGCGAGTAGAGATACCCCTCGCGCACCCCCTGCGCCGAGAAGGAAATCATCGACGGCTTCATGGCGCTCAGCACTTCCTTCATGGCGACGGCGCCGAAGGGCAACAGCGAGCGGCGGTGCTTGGACACGGCCTGCAGCGCCGGCTCGCGCGAATCGCGCGCAGTCACCACTTGTTCGAGGAACAGCATCATCGCTTCGAGCGATACCTCATAACCCTGCATCATGTGCAGCGGATAATGGGTGATTTCCATGTGCAGCTTGGCGATGTTTCGCCAGGTGCCGCCGACGGCGTAGAAGGTGCGGCCCTCGCCCTTCGACAAGAGCTTTGCCGTCTTCACCTGTTTGCGGGCGAAGGTCCTGGCCTTGGAAAGCGAGCCGCCGGCATATTCCGACAGGCGCAGGCCACCGAGCGGCAGCGTGATGCCCTTGCCGACCTCTTTGCCTTTGATGTCGATCAATTCCAGCGAACCGCCGCCTAGATCGCCGGCAATGCCGTCGGGATTGAAGAAGCCGCTGATGATGCCGAGCGAGGCGAATTTCGCCTCTTCCTCACCCGACAGCACGCGAACCTTGCGCCCGAGAATGGTTTCCGCCTGATGGATGAAATCGGGACCGTTGCTCGCCTCGCGGGCGGCGGCCGTCGCCAGAACATACATGGTGGCGGCGCGCGCCTGGTCGGACAGGGCCTTGAAACGGTGCAGCGCCGCCAGAGCCCGGCCGACGCTCTCTTCATCCATTTTGCCGGTGACGGCTATGCCTTTGCCGAGGCCGCAGAGGACCTTTTCGTTGAAAAGAATGGTCGGAGAGCGGGACATGCCTTCGTAGACGACGAGACGAATGGAATTCGATCCGATGTCGACAACGGAGACCGGAGCGATCCCCGGAAGGCGCCCCTGGGCTTCAGATTCAACCATTTAGGTCCAGTATTACTTGTTGTTGCGGCCTTCGAGCAGGCCGGCGATGAGCTTCGGCGCGCTGGACTTCAGAGCTTCACCACGGCCCGAAAGGCTCGGATTTGTCATAAAATACTGCTGCGCATTGAACGGTTCCTCGCCTCTGCGCACTTCCATGCGGCGCGACGTACCGTCGGGCAATATCTCGTAGCTTTGTTGATTGTCAATCACGTTGCCGAGCATAATCTGTGACAAGACCTGCTCGTGAACGGTCGGATTTGTCAGCGGCACCATCGTCTCGACGCGGCGATCGAGGTTTCTCGGCATCATGTCGGCCGAACCGATATAGACCAGTGCCTTGTCCGACGGCAGACCGTGGCCGTTGCCGAAGCAGAAGATGCGGCTGTGCTCGAGGAAGCGGCCGACGATCGACTTGACGCGGATCTTCTCCGAGAGGCCAGGCACCTGCGGACGCAGGCAGCAGATGCCGCGCACGACGAGATCGATCTCCACGCCGGCATGGCTGGCGCGGTAGAGCGCGTCGATGATGTCGGGATCGACGAGCGAATTCATCTTCATCCAGATCGCCGCCGGCGCGCCGTTCCTGGCGTGCTGGATCTCCTCCTCGATGTGGCGCAGGATGCGCGGCCGCATCGTATAGGGCGAGACGGCGAGCTGCATGCCCTGCTCCGGCTCGCCGTAGCCGGTGATGAAGTTGAAGATGTTCGCCATGTCGTGGGCGATGACGGGATTGCAGGTGAAATAGGACAGGTCGGTATAGATCTTGGCGGTGATCGGGTGGTAGTTGCCGGTCCCCAAGTGGCAATAGGTCCTGAGCTTGCCCTCCTCACGGCGGACGACCATCGACATCTTGGCGTGGGTCTTGAGCTCGATGAAGCCGAACACGACCTGCACGCCGGCGCGCTCAAGATCGCGCGCCCAGCGGATATTCGCCTCTTCGTCGAAGCGGGCCTTGAGCTCGACCAGCGCCGTCACCGATTTGCCGGCTTCGGCGGCGTCGATCAGCGCACGCACGATCGGGCTGTCGTTGGAGGTGCGGTACAGCGTCTGCTTTATCGCCAGAACGTCAGGATCGCGCGCAGCCTGGAGAAGAAACTGGACGACCACGTCGAAAGATTCGTAGGGGTGATGGACGACCATGTCCTTTTCGCGGATGGCGGCGAAGCAGTCGCCGGCATGTTCGCGGACGCGCTCGGGAAATCGCGCATTGTAGGGAGGAAACCGGAGATCGTCGCGCGGCGCCTTGGTGATCTCCGACAGGGTGTTCAGCGCCAGAAGACCCGGCAGAACGGCGACGCGGTTATCGGGGATGCTGAGCGCCTGGACGACGAACTGGCGCAGCGAGGCCGGCATTTCCGAGTCGGTCTCGATGCGGATGACCTTGCCGCGGCGGCGCCGCTTCAGCGCCGTTTCGAAGAAGCGGACGAGATCTTCGGCCTCTTCCTCGACCTCGATATCGCTGTCGCGGATGACGCGGAAGGTACCGGAGCCCTGCACCTCGTAACCCGGGTAGAGCCGATGGATGAAGATGTTGGCGACATCTTCCAGCGTGATGTAGCGGATCGTGTTCGCATCGTCCGGCAGGCGGACGAAGCGGTCGAGCGCCGGCGGCAGGCGCAAGAGCGCCGTCATCGGCTCGCGGCCGCTCTTGCTGACGAGCTGCAGGCCGATCGAGAAGCCGAGATTGGGAATGAACGGGAACGGGTGGGCCGGGTCGATCGACAGCGGCGTCAGCACCGGGAAGATCGACTGTTCGAATTCGGCGGCCAGCCATTGGCGGTCGGCATCGCTGAGCGCGCCGGGGCGCACGATCAGAATGTCTTCCTTGGCGAGATATTGCTGCAGCACGGCAAGCGAGGCCTGCTGCTCCATCTGCAGATGATCGATCTCCTGCAGAATCGAGTCGAGCTGCTCGGCCGGCGTCTTGCCGTCGGGGCTGCGGATGGCGATGTTCTGGCGCACCTGGCCCTCGAGACCGGCGACACGCACCATGAAGAACTCGTCGAGGTTGGCGGCCGAGATCGACAGGAAGCGGACGCGCTCGAGCAGCGGATGCTCGGTATTCAGTGTCTCTTCGAGAACGCGGCGATTGAATTGCAGCCAGGAGAATTCGCGGTTGATGAAGCGCTCGGGGCTGCTCAGCAACTCTTCCAGAGGGGGCGTGTTGTCGTTGGTGTCCGGAGTGAGTGCCTGATGTTCTGCGACTGCGCTATCCATAGTCCGCTTACCCCGTTTCAATCGCCGACGGCAATTATATCAGTTTCACGACGGAACTGTGACAGTCAATCGGCCGGCTCCGAATTTCCCAATTCATTCAATACCTCGGCGGCAAGGGACCGGGTGATCTTCGTGCCCCGCGACAGGGCCAGCCGGTCGAGCCGTTCGACGATTGTCTGGGCCGCGTTCAGCGACCGCTCCATCCTGTTGACGATATAGAGCACGAGTTTATCATCTATATAAAGCTGCCGATCGGCGAAGAGCTTGACGATCACCTGCGACAACAATGCCTCGTCGGGTTCGCCGATCTCGACGACCGTCGCAGCCTTCAATCGCGAGCGCAGATCGGGCAGCGAAACCGGCCAGGAGATCGGCCAGAGGCGGCTGGTCATCAACAGGCTGGTGCCATGTTCGCGAACGCTGTTGATGACGTGGAAAAGCGCGTTGTCATCGAAGCCGAGGCGGTCGGCATCCTCGAACAGCACCGGGCCGGCGGCGGCGGCGACGGCGGCATTCGAGCCAAGCTCGGGGTGAATGCTGACGGCGCCGCTCAATTCCCGCCAGATGCGGGCGAGATGCGATTTTCCCGAGCCGACCGGACCGGCAAGCACGACGACCGGCGACGGCCATGCCGGCCAGGCATCGACGATCGACACGGCGGCGGCCAGACGTTCCGAGATCAGGAGATCGTCGCGGCCGCTGGCGGCATCGTGCGAAAAGACCAGCGGCAGCTGCTCTCCGGCCTTGCGCTTCGGATCAGCGTTCTTCACGTCATTCATTGGGAACTGATTTCGTCTTCTGAGCGCGGCCACTCGGCGACCCGCCAAAATAAAGATCGCTCTGAAGGTAGCGCGAAAGCGCGAAGCGAACAAGGACGCCGACGGCGGCGGCAGCCGGCACCGCGACCAGAAGCCCGACAAAACCGAAGAGCGCGCC
This sequence comes from Rhizobium phaseoli, assembly GCF_003985125.1. Classification (GTDB taxonomy): domain Bacteria; phylum Pseudomonadota; class Alphaproteobacteria; order Rhizobiales; family Rhizobiaceae; genus Rhizobium; species Rhizobium phaseoli. Next base: position 93,308 of record NZ_ML133583.1, on the reverse strand, counting down.
GAAGGCAAACAGCGCAAACATCAGCCACACCGGATGCAGGCCGACGCTGGAGCCGACGAGCTTCGGCTGCAAGATGTTGCCTTCCAGGAACTGGCCGCTGAAGAAGACAGCGAGCACCAGCCCGATCCAGGGATAATCCGGCCAGAACTGCACGATCGCCACGCCGACGGCGAGAATGAGGCCGACCAGCGAGCCGACATAGGGAATGAAACTGATCATGCCGGCGAAGAGGCCGATCAGCAGGCCGAAATTCAAGCCGACGAGCGAGAGGCCGGCGGCATAATAGATGCCGAGGATGAGGCAGAGTGAGCCCTGGCCGCGAATGAAGCCGGCGATCGCCTGATCGATCTCCTTGGCGATCTGGCGGACATCGCCGACATAATCGCGCGGAATCCACTGATCGACCTTGGAGACCATGCGGTCCCAATCGAGCAGGATATAGAAGGCGACGACGGGGGTGACGACGAGCAGCGAGATGACATCGACGATCGCCTTGCCGGAATTCCAGATCTGCGCGAAGAGCCCGGTCAGGAAGCCCATGCCTTCGGAGAGGATGCCGGAGAGATTGTCCTTGATCGTGCCGGCCTGGCTCTTGACCCAGTCCGGCAACAGCGAATTCTGCGTCTGGGTGATGAACTGCTGCAACTGGCTGATATAACCCGGCAGCCGCTCGGCGAAATCGTTGAACTGGCTGATCAATACGGGAATGAGGATCATCAGCGCCAGTGCGAAGACGATGACGAAGGCGATGAGGATGCCGACCGTCGCCATCATGCGGCTGAGCCCGAGGCGTTCCAGCCGGTCGGCGACCGGATCGAGGAAATAGGCGATCGCCATGCCGGCGATGAAGGGCAGCAGGATCGAGCTGAAGACATAGAGAAAGGCGATGAAGAAGACGAGCACCGCCAGCCAGAAGAAAATCTGGCGTTTCAGGCTGTTGCCGCTGACATGCTGTGGCATCGCTTCCCCGCTTCGCTCGCCGCCGAACGCCGCATGCGATCCGACGCGGCCATTCAGCACATAGGATGCAGGCGCAAAGATGGTCAACCCTGTCGCGACAAATCCCGGAAAGGCCGGTTGAAGACGCGGGAAATTGGGGGCTTTTGCCATGCAGCGCTTGCATAAAGGCCCCTGTCATGCAATTGCGACCGGCAGATGACGCGGCGCCTCCGCCGCCTGAAAACAGCCATCGGAGACCAGCATGAGCCAGTCTGGGAAAAACGGCCTGACCTACAGCGATGCGGGCGTCGACATCGATGCCGGCAACCTCCTCGTCGAGAAGATCAAGCCGGCGGTGCGCTCGACCCGCCGCCCCGGCGCCGACGGCGAGATCGGCGGCTTCGGCGGGCTCTTCGACCTCAAGGCCGCAGGCTTCACCGATCCGGTTCTGGTCGCCGCCAATGACGGCGTCGGCACCAAGCTGAAGATCGCCATCGACGCGGACTATCATGACACGGTCGGCATCGACCTCGTCGCCATGTGCGTCAACGATCTCGTCGTTCAGGGTGCCGAGCCGCTGTTCTTCCTCGATTATTTCGCCACCGGCAAGCTCGATCCCGACCAGGGTGCTGCGATCGTCGGCGGCATTGCCGCCGGCTGCCGGCAGGCCGGCTGCGCGCTGATCGGCGGCGAGACCGCCGAGATGCCCGGCATGTATTCCTCTGGCGACTATGATCTTGCCGGCTTTGCCGTCGGTGCCGCCGAGCGCGGCAAGCTGCTCCCCTCCGGCGACATTGCCGAAGGCGACTTCATTCTCGGTCTCGCCTCCTCCGGCGTCCACTCCAACGGTTTCTCGCTGGTCCGCAAGATCGTGGAACTGTCCGGCCTCGGCTGGGACGCGCCGGCGCCGTTCGCCGAAGGCAGGAAGCTTGGCGAAGCGCTGCTGGAGCCGACCCGCATCTATGTGAAGCCACTGTTGAAGGCGATCCGCGAAACCGGTGCGCTGAAGGCGCTCGCCCATATTACCGGGGGCGGCTTCCCGGAGAATATTCCGCGCGTCCTGCCGAAGCATTTGGCGGCCGAGATCGACCTTGCGGCCGTCAAGGTTCCGCCGGTCTTCTCGTGGCTCGCCCGGACGGGCGGCGTCGAAGCAAAGGAAATGCTGCGCACCTTCAACTGCGGCATCGGCATGATCGTCGTCGTTGCCGAAGAGAATGTCGCCGCGGTATCGCAGGCGCTTGAGGCTGAAGGCGAGAAGGTCGTCACGCTCGGCCGCATGATCGCCCGCGCCGAAGGCGCTGCCGGCACGGTCTACAAGGGTACGCTTGCCATATGAGCACGCCGCGCAAACGCGTCGTCGTCTTCATATCGGGTGGCGGCTCCAACATGATGGCGCTGGTCGCGGCGGCGAAGGCGGCCGATTATCCGGCCGAAATCGTCGGCGTGATCTCCGACAAGGCCGAGGCCGGCGGCCTGGCCAAGGCAGCGGCCGAGGGCATTGCCACCTTCGCCTTTCCCCGCAAGGATTATGCCAGCAAGGATGCGCATGAGGCGGCGATCTTTTCCGCACTCGACGAGCTTTCCCCCGATATCCTCTGCCTGGCCGGTTATATGCGGCTGCTGACACCGACCTTCATCCAGCGCTATGAAGGCCGGATGCTCAACATCCACCCTTCCCTGCTGCCGCTGTTTCCGGGCCTGCACACCCATCAGCGCGCCATCGACGCCGGCATGCGCATTGCCGGCTGCACCGTACATTTCGTCACCGAGGGCATGGACGAAGGCCCGGTGATCGGCCAGGCGGCCGTTCCGGTTCTTTCCGGCGACACAGCCGAAAGCCTTGCCGCGCGCGTGCTCACCGTCGAACACCAGATCTATCCACAGGCACTGCGGCTCTTCGCTGAAGGCCGCGTGACAATGCAAGGCGGCAAAGCCGTCGGAGTCGAGGCTTCGGGCACTGCACCCAAAGCCCATCTGATTTCGCTGATCGGCGATCGCGCTTAAGCCGCCAGCGCCCGCAGCGGATGCAGCGTGCCGTCGCTGTAGACGAAGCGGCCGGCGCGGAAGGTGGCGCGGATGCGGTGGATGTCGCCAGGCTCGACCGCCACCAGATCGGCGCGCTGGCCGATGGCGATTTCGCCGCGGTCCAGGAGGCCGGCGGAGCGGGCGGCGTTGCCGGTCGCCATGGCGACGGCGGCCGGCAGGCCGCCTTCCACCATGTCGGCAAGCTTGAAGATGCCGGGCACGAAGGCGGCCGGGTGATAATCGGCGGCGATGACGCTGAGCAGGCCGGCCCTGGCGGCATCGAGGGCGCTAAGATTGCCCGACATCGACTGGCCGCGCAGCGCATTCGGCGCGCCCATCAGCGTCCAGAGGCCGCGGCGGCGTGCCTCTTCTGCGGCGGGCGCGGTCACCGGGAACTCGCTGATGGTGACGCCGAGATCGTGCATTTCGGCGACCTTCTCGATGCTGTCGTCGTCATGCGAGGCAAGCGACAGCTTGTGCTTCAGCGACAGCGCGACGATCTCCTTCAGCTTGGCCTCGATGTCGGGATTGCTGCGCATGGCGATGCGCTTGGCGACGATCTCGGCGGCCATGTCCTCGGAGATGGCGCGGCGCTCGGAAATGCTGAGGATGTAGTTTTGCAGGTTGTTGTACTGGCCTTGCCCCGGCGTGTGGTCGGTGAGCGACACCATGTCGATCTGATCGGCATTCAGCAGGCGCTCGAGCGCGGCAGCGGCGCCGATATTGGTGATTTCATAGCGGGCGTGGACGCGGTGGTCGATCAGCAGATCGTCGCGCAGGCGGTTGATGCCCTCGATCACCGCCGACGTCGTCTCCAGCGAGCGGACGTGGCCATAGACGCTTTCGGTGGCGAAGGAGACGGCAGCAAAGGCGGTGGTGACACCGGCGGCGGCAAGTTTCTTGTCGAGCTCGTGGACGCCGAAATCGATCGGCATCGTCGCGTTCGGCCGCGGCGCGATCTCGCGCTCGATCATGTCGCCGTGCAGATCGACGAATCCCGGCATCAGCAGCCGCCCGCCGCCATCGATGGCTGCACCGGCAACCGGTTCCGGCCGGATCTCGGCGATGGCGCCATCCTCGATACGCACGGAACCTTCACCCACCACCTCGTTTGGCAGAACGATGGTGAAATTGCTGAGCCACATGGGCCTTCTCCTGACCGATCCGATGATTGATAAGCCGCAGCGGATAGAACCGCTCCATGACATTCGTATGAAATCGTAAGCGCTATTATCTCAATGCGGAAAGCTTTGTGGGCTCAACCGCCAAGCCGCCGGAAACCGCCTCATCCGCTATCGAATCTTGTGCCTGTTCAAAGCTGCCCATTGCAGCAGCACGATCGTCTTGGTGTCGAAGATCTCGCCGGTTTCGATCATCCGGGTCGCCTCGTCCAGCGGAATTTCGAGAACCTCGATATCCTCATGCTCCTCGGCCAGACCGCCTCCTTCGGCGACGCGGTCGGCGGTATCGATGAGGGAAACGAAGAAATGGACGACCTCGGCGATAGCGCCGGGCGAAGGATAGGACTTGAAAAGGAAGCGAGCCTCACGCAGGCGGTAGCCGGTTTCCTCAATCGCCTCACGGCGGATCGCCTGTTCGGGATGATCGTCGTCAAGAAGGCCGGCCGGCACCTCGATCATCCATGCGGGATCGCCGTTCAGGTGAACGGCGAGACGGAACTGGCGGACGAGAACGACGAGATCGCGTTTCGGATCATAGAGCAGGATGCAAGCGGCCGGCGTGCGGTGATAGACCTCCCGCTTCAGCCGCTGTGTCGCGCCCTTTCGGTCGATATAGTCAAGCAGATAGCTGCTCAGCCGCGTCCAGCCGTTCGACAGGATTTCCTCGCCGACGATCTTCACCCGCGATTTCGGCTGCATCATACCGTGTCCTTGCGAAGCCAGACCTTGTTGTCGTGTACGGCCGCTCCGCCATGGGGCGCGACGGGGTCGGCGCCGGTCAGAACGTTGATGCCCTCACCGTCGACATGCGCCTTGTTCGGCCAGAGGCCCTCGGCGATCAGTACGCCCGGTTTGACCTCGGTGGTAATGCGGGCGTGGATGCGCAGATCGCCGCGGCCGTTGCCGATGCGGACAAGATCGCCATGCGCAACGCCATTGGCCTCGGCATCAACAGGATTGATCATCACTTCGGGACGGCCTTCCTTCTGACGCGACGTCTTGGTTTCGGAGAAGCTCGAATTGAGGAAGTTGCGGGCGGGCGACGTGGCCAGACGGAAGGGATGCTCGGGGTCCGCGACCTCAATGACATCGACCTGATCGGGGAAGACAGGCAGCTCCCCATACGGCCCGAGCGCGCCGATCGCCGCCGGCGGCTTGTTCGGCGCCGGCTGGTTGATCCAGTCCGGCCGGAAATGGAACTTGCCGTCCGGATGGGCAAAACCGTTCAGGAAATGCGCCTCCTCGAAAGCCGGCTGGCGATCGAACCATTTGTGCTCGAGGAAATGGTCGTAACCCGGCAGGCCGCTCGATTCCAGCAAGCGATCGACCATTTCGCGGGCGGTGAAGCCGAAGCCGGGACGATCGGCGACGCCGAGGCGTTTTGCCAGTTCCTCGATGACGAAGAGATTGGTGCGCACGGTCGGCGGCGGCTCGACCAGCTTCGGCCCGAGCAGAATATGGTTCTGGCCGCCGGCCCGGTAGATATCGTCATGCTCGACGAACATCGTCGCGGGAATGACGATATCGGCGATCTCGGCCGTCTCGGTCATGAACTGTTCGTGCACGGCGACGAACAGGTCCTCGCGGGCAAAACCGCGTCTGACGAGGCGCTGCTCGGGCGCAATATTGGCCGGATTGGTGTTCTGGATCAGCATGGCCGTGACCGGGCCGCGGTGGCGCAGGGCCACCGGATCGCCGGTCAGCACGCGGCCGATCTGCGACTGATCGAGCATGCGGATATCGGCATCCTTCATCGAGCGGCCGGTCAGTTCCGCATTGTTCATGCGGAAGATATCGTTGTTGGAATGGAAGGCGCCGCCGCCCTCATATTGCCAGGAGCCGAGCACGGTGGCGACCGAGGCGGCGGCATGCATGGCGACCGCGCCATTGCGCTGGCGGGTGAAGCCGTAGCCCAGGCGGAAAAAGGTCTTCTTCGTCGTGCCGACGAGGCGGGCGAAGGCTTCGATCTCCTCGACCGAAAGGCCGGTGATCTCGGCCGCCCATTGCGGTGTCCTGGTTTTCAGATGCGCTTCGAGCCCGGCGGGATCATCGGCATAGCGCGCCATGTAGTCGCGGTCGGCATGGCCGTCGCGGAAGGCGATGTGCATGACGGCGCAGGCCAGTGCCGCATCGGTGCCGGGCCTGACGATCAAGGCCATGTCGGCCTGCTTCATCGTCGGATTTTCGTATATGTCGATGACGACGATCTTGGCGCCGCGCTCCTTGCGCGACTTGATTGCATGGGTCATCACGTTGACCTGGGTCGAGACCGCATTGGTGCCCCAGATGACGACGCAATCGGTGCGGCCCATTTCGCGCGGATCGGGGCCGCGCAGCGCGCCGGTCGCCATGGTGAAGCCGGTCCAGGCCGGATTGGTGCAGATCGACGAGAAGAAGCCCGAGTAGCGTTTGGCGTGGCGCAGACGATCGATCGAATCGCGCTGCACCCAGCCCATGGTGCCGGCGTAAAAATAAGGCCAGATCGCCTCGCTGCCATCTTTGGCCTCGGCCTTGACGAAGGCTTCGGCGATCTCATCCAGCGCATCGTCCCACGAAATCTGCTGCCACTGCCCTGCCCCCTTGGCGCCGCTGCGGCGCAAGGGATGCATCAGCCGGTCGGGATGATAGAGCCGCTCGGCATAACGAGCGACCTTGGCGCAGATGACGCCCGAGGTGTAGGAATGATCATTGGCGCCACGCACGCGGCCGATGCGGCCGTCCTCAGATAGTTCGACCTCCAGCGCGCAGGTGGAGGGACAGTCGTGCGGACAGGCCGTGTGGCCCAGCCTGGTATCCGGCTTCGGGGATTTGGCGTCGATGGGGGTCGCAATGTTCATGGCATTTGTATATTCCAAGCCTTGAATGGCCAAAAGCCAGAAAAACTCCCCATGACGCGAATTCATACGGACATCAGCGAAAATGAACTACCGCCATATCTACCACGCGGGCAATTTTGCCGATGTGCTGAAACATGCCGTGCTGGCGCGGCTGATCCGCTACATGCAGAAGAAGGATGGCGGCTTTCGCGTGCTCGACACGCATGCCGGCATCGGGCTCTACGATCTTTCCTCCGAGGAGGCGCAGAAAACCGGCGAATGGCTCGAGGGCATCGGCAAGCTGATGGAGGCCGAGCTCGGAGCGCAGGTTGCCGAGTTGCTGGAGCCCTACCTCTCGGCGATCCGCGAACTCAATCCTGAGGGTGGCCTCCGCTTCTATCCCGGATCGCCGAAACTGGCGCGCATGCTGTTCCGGCCCCAGGACCGACTATCGGCGATGGAACTGCATCCCGAGGACTTTGCCCGTTTGCACCGGCTGTTCGAGGGCGATCATCATGCCCGCATCACCGAACTCGACGGCTGGCTGGCGCTCGGTGCGCATCTGCCGCCGAAAGAAAAACGCGGCATCGTGCTCGTCGATCCGCCCTTCGAGGAAGAGGACGAATATCAGCGCCTGGCCAAGGGGCTGGATCGGGCCTATCGGCGCTTTCCCGGCGGCACCTACTGCCTTTGGTATCCGCTGAAGAAGGGCGCGCCGATCAAGGAATTCCACGAGACGCTGCAGGCGCTCGACATTCCGAAAATGCTCTGCGCCGAGCTGACCGTGCGCAGCGATCGCGGCATGACAGGACTGACGGGCTCGGGCCTTGTCATCGTCAACCCGCCCTTCACGCTCAAGGACGAATTGCATCAGCTGCTGCCGGCGCTGAAAGACCATCTGGCGCAGGACCGTTTCGCCTCGCACCGCGCCTTCTGGCTGCGCGGCGAGAACAAGACGGTGAAGGACGATTGACCGGACAATCCGCTTCGGAAATAGTCCGAGCAGTTCCACAAATCAGGTGTCGCATGAAGCTTCTTTGGTCGCCCCCCTCACCCTATTCCAGCAAGGTGCGAATGGCCGCGCATTTCCTGGGCCTGGAGATGAACGATATCCGGGTCGACACCAATACCGGGCCGGCAATCCTGGTGGACAACAATCCGCTCGGCAAGATCCCGACGCTTCTGACCGATGATGGCGCCTCGGTCTTCGACAGCGTGGCGATCATGCACTATTTCGACCGGCTGGCGAAGGGCCGGCTCTATCCTGCCAAGAAGGGCAAACGCACCGATGCGGAAGTCCTGGAGGCGCTTTCCGACGGCATCTGCGACTGCCTCCTGACGATCATGTACGAGCGGCGCTTCCGCGAGGAGGAAAAGGTTCACCAGCCCTGGATCGACCGGCAATGGAAGAAGGTGACGAGCGGGCTTGCGCATCTAAGTGCCAATCTGCCGAAGACAGGCAAGAAACTCCATGGCGGAGATTTCGCCTTGGCCGCCACGCTCGGCTATCTCGACCTGCGCTTCAAGGGCCAGTGGGAAGCCGATCACGCGCCGCTAATCGACTGGTTGCGGCAGTTCGAAAAGAAATTCCCCGCCTATCAGGAACTCAAGACCCAGGCCTGAGCGCCTGGCAACAACAGGCGAGCAGCAAAAAGCCGGGCGACGTGCCCGGCTTTTCCATGTTTGAATAATTCCGTTCGGCTTAGAACTTGACGCCGATACCGAGCTTGACACTGTTCTCGTCGTAACCGCGCGAGAAGCTGCCGGAGTCGAGGTCATAATCCTTGCTCTGGTAGTCGGTGTAGCGATATTCGAGGCGCGTCGTGATGTTGTTGGTCACGAAGGCTTCGACGCCGGCGCCGACCGTATAGCCGTAGGCCGTCTTGCTTTCGTCCGAGGTGCCGTCGGAGACCTTGATGTTGCCGAGGGCAAGACCGGCCGTGCCGTAGAGCAGGAAGGGGTTCATGTCGTAGCCGACGCGGCCACGGACGGAGCCGTTCCAGCCATACTTGTTCTTGACGCCGCCCGAGGAAACGTCGTCGCCGCTGTAGCCGAGATCGGATTCAACGCCGTAAACGATCTGGCCCTGCTGCCAGTTGTAACCAGTGAAGACCTGGCCGCCGAAACCGTAGGTGTGGCGGTCGGAACCGAAGTCACCCATGTTGTAGGTGCCGGCGCCGCCGAGGTAAAAGCCTTCCCAGTTGCCGGCCGGCTTGACCGGGGCTTCCTGGGCGACCGGTGCTTCCGGAACCTGATCGACTGCGTCGGCCGCCTGAGCTACCGAGACGCCCGCGATTGCAAAAGCAGAGGCCATGAGGCCAGCAATGAGTACACGCATACTTTTCTCCTTTCAGTCCCGCGCCGCTTTTCATCTGTCTATCAGCGAAGCATTGGCGGGGAAATTGCCAGATGTCCCTTCCGGATCGAGACTGAAATTGAAACTGAAATGCGGATTTGAAAGAGCCAAATTGTGATATCATTGTGGCTGCCGCATGGCCGAAATTCGATGTTGCTTAAGCGCAACATACATTTCATTAACCATACCGAAGGGTTAAACTTAAAATACTTATTTTATGAAATCGTATTCTTAACTAATACATAGAATATCAGGGCAATGAAGGCAACCGCGGCGGCCTATTTATATAATCTCGCCGGCCTCCTATATAGTCTGCCAACAGACTCGCGGGATCAGAAAGCAAGATTTTGAACCACAAAAGACTTCGCGCGGCCCTTATAACGGGGGCTGCCAAGAGAATAGGCCGGGCAATCGCCGAAGACCTTGCTGCACATGGCTTTTCCGTCGCCATCCATGCGAACGGCTCCCTCGGCGAAGCCGAAGAGCTGGCGGCGGAATTGCGGCGGAAGGCATATCGGGCGGTCGCGCTCAAGGCCGACCTTACCGATATCGGTGAAACGAGCGAACTGATAAAAAGAGCGTCGGAAGAACTCGGTCCGATCGACCTGCTGGTCAACAATGCCTCTATCTTCCGCCAGGATTCGGCTCGCAGTTTCGACGCGGAAGCATGGGCGCAGCATTTCGACATCCATGTGCGGGCGCCGTCGATTCTTGCCGCAGCCTTTGCCGAACAGCTGCCTGATGACACGACCGGACTGATCGTCAACATCATCGACCAGCGCGTCTGGGCGCTCAATCCGGGCTTCTATTCCTATACGCTCTCCAAGGCGGCGCTGTGGACGGCGACGCAGACGATGGCGCAGACCTTTGCGCCGAAGCTGCGCGTCAACGCCATCGGCCCCGGCCCGACGGTGCGCAGCACGCGGCAATCGGAAGAGGACTTCCAGGCTCAGATCGACGGGCTTATCATGAAGGCGGGGCCGGGATTCGGCGAGTTCGGACGAACGATTCGCTTCCTCTTCGACACGCCCTCGATCACCGGCCAGATGATTGCCCTCGACGGCGGCCAGCACCTCGCCTGGCAGACGCCCGACGTGGCGGAGATTACGGAATGAACGGACGAAAGCTGCCGGATGGCGGCGTTCTCTACGACGACACGGATGAGAACGAAGACGATATTGAGGTGGAAGGCGAGGTTGCCGCCGCCCCCCTCGCGGCAGCAGTCGACTGGAATGCCGGCAGCCTCAACGAGACCGGGCTCATCGGCGCGGACCTGATCGGCGAATTCGTCAAGCGGCTGCCGAACAGCCCCGGCGTCTACCGCATGTTCAATGCCGAAGGCGACGTGCTTTATGTCGGCAAGGCACGCAGCCTTAAGAAGCGCGTCGGCAATTACGCGGTCGGCCGCGTGCATTCCAACCGCATCGCCCAGATGGTGCGGCAGACGGCGAACATGGAATTCGTGACGACGCGCACGGAAACCGAAGCGCTGCTCTTGGAAGCGAATCTGATCAAGCGCTTGCGGCCGCGCTTTAACGTTCTGCTGCGTGACGACAAGTCGTTTCCCTATATTCTCATCACGGGAGATCACCGGGCGCCGGCGATCTTCAAACATCGCGGTGCGAGGGCCAGAAAGGGCGATTACTTCGGACCTTTCGCGTCGGCCGGCGCCGTCGGGCGAACGATCAATTCGCTGCAGCGCGCCTTCCTGATCCGCACCTGCACCGACAGTGTCTTCGAAACGCGCACGCGACCCTGCCTGCTCTACCAGATCAAGCGCTGCTCCGGGCCCTGCACGCACGAGGTCAGCGACGAGGGGTACGCCGAACTGGTGCAGGAAGCCAAGGACTTCCTTTCGGGCAAAAGCCAGAAGGTGAAATCGCATATGGCCGAAGCCATGAACCAGGCGGCCGAGGATCTCGACTTCGAGCGGGCGGCGATCTATCGCGATCGCCTGGCGGCACTGTCGCATGTGCAGAGCCACCAGGGCATCAATCCTGCCGGCGTCGAGGAGGCTGACGTTTTCGCCATCCATCACGAAGGCGGCGTCTCCTGCATCCAGGTGTTCTTCTTCCGCACCGGCCAGAACTGGGGCAACCGCGCCTATTTCCCGAAAGCCGACCCGCAGCTTTCCGGCGCCGAAGTACTCAATGCCTTTCTGGCGCAGTTCTATGACGACAAGCCGGTGCCGAAGCAGATCATGCTGTCGGAAACCGTCGAGGAACTGGAGCTGCTCGCCGCGGCACTCAGCGAAAAGGCCGGCCACAAGGTTTCGATCCTGGTGCCGCAGCGCGGCGAAAAGCGCGATCTCGTCGATCATGTCGTCGGCAACGCGCGCGAGGCGCATGGGCGAAAGCTCGCCGAGACGGCGTCGCAGTCACGGCTGCTCGAAGGCTTCAAGGAAACCTTCGGGCTCGCCCATGCGCCGCAGCGCATCGAGATCTACGACAATTCGCATATCATGGGCACCAATGCCGTCGGCGGCATGGTGGTGGCGGGGCCGGAAGGCTTCGTGAAGAACCAGTACCGCAAGTTCAACATCAAATCGACCGACATCACTCCCGGCGACGACTTCGGCATGATGAAGGAGGTGATGACGCGACGGTTCTCGCGGCTGATCAAAGAGGAAGGCATTCCCGACCGGATGGCGCAGGCAACCGCCACCGACGCCGCCGACCTGCCCTTCCCGGCCTGGCCCGATGTGATCCTGATCGACGGCGGCCAGGGGCAGATGACGGCCGTGCGCGCCATCCTCGCCGAACTCGGCATCACCGACAGCGTGACGGCGATCGGCATCGCCAAGGGTGTCGACCGCGATGCCGGGCGCGAGCGCTTCTTTCCGCCGGGACGCGAAAGCTTCACGCTGCCGCCGCGCGATCCGGTGCTCTACTTCATCCAGCGCATGCGCGACGAGGCGCACCGCTTCGCGATCGGCTCGCACCGGGCGCGGCGCAAGAAAGAAATGGTCAAGAACCCGCTCGACGAGATCGGCGGCATCGGCCCGTCGCGCAAGCGGGCGCTGCTGCAGCATTTCGGCACGGCGAAAGCGGTTTCGCGCGCCGCTCTTTCCGACCTGATGGCCGTAGAGGGCATCTCGGAAGCCGTCGCCAGGCAAGTTTACAACCATTTCCACGACGACGCCGCGAAATAGCCGGCGGCCGTCGCAAATTCCACGCAAAGGCAGTGAAAAGACAGAAACAATGTTGACGGTCTGCGGTCAAAGCCGTCATCTACGGCATCGGCCCCGAAAATCGGAATCGATTTTCGCAAAGACGCGCGGCGCTATCGCAGCGCATTAGTTCAGAGAAACGATCCATGGCATCGCGTGCGTACAGCATCCCCAACCTTCTGACCTACGGCCGCATCCTCGCCGTGCCGGTGATTGTTCTCTGCTTCTTTATCGAAGGCAGATTGTCGATCAGCAATACGGCGCGCTGGGTGGCGCTGTGGATCTTCATCATCGCCTCGATCACCGATTTTCTCGACGGCTATCTCGCCCGCATCTGGAACCAGACGTCGAACATCGGCCGCATGCTCGATCCGATCGCCGACAAGCTGCTCGTCGCCTCGATCCTTCTCTTGGTCGCGGCTGACCAGACCATCGCCGGCTGGTCGATCTGGGCGGCGATCACCATTCTCTGCCGCGAAATCCTGGTGTCCGGCCTGCGCGAATATCTGGCGGCGCTGAAGGTCAGCGTGCCGGTGACGCGCATCGCCAAATGGAAGACGACGCTGCAGCTCGTCGCCATCGCCTTTCTGCTCGCCGGCCCGGCCGGCGATGAGATTTTCCCTTATACGACACAGACCGGCATCGCGCTGCTGTGGATCGCCGCGCTGCTGACCATCTATACCGGCTACGACTATTTCCGCGCCGGGCTGAAACATATCGTGGATGACGAGGAATGACGCGACTTGTCTATTTCGCCTGGGTGCGCGAGCGCATCGGCAAGGGTGAGGAGGAAATCGACCTCCCCTCCTCCGTCGTCACCGTCGCCGATCTTCTGAATCATTTGAAGACGCTGGGCGAAGAATATGAGGCCGCACTTCAATATCCAGACGTGATCCGCGTGGCGCTCGATATGGAGCATGTCGAGCATGACGAGCCGATCGCGGGGGCGCGAGAAATTGGAATATTTCCGCCGATGACGGGGGGGTGATGCGGGATGAAGTCGCGTGAGGCGTGTTCCCCCTTCTCCCCTCGGGGAGAAGGTGCCCGAAGGGCGGATGAGGGGGCCGCGTGGCAGACTGCCCTTCGCTTGCGCTCAGTGCGTTCGCGGCTTTTGCCGCTCACCCCCCTCATCTGTCCTTCGGACATCTTCTCCCCGCCGGGGAGAAGGGGGAGGTTGCATTGACCGTCGCACCCACCATCCGCGTCCAACACGAAGATTTCGATCTGCAGGCCGAGGTCGACCTGCTCTCCAAAGGTAAACCCGGCGTCGGCGCCATCGTCACCTTCTCCGGCCTCTGCCGCGATGACGGCGGCACGCTTGCGGCGCTCGAACTCGAACATTACCCCGGCATGGCCGAAGCGGAGATGACCCGCATCGGCGAACTCGCCATCGCCCGTTTCGGGCTGCTCGGGCTGACCACTATCCATCGTTATGGCAAGATCGCCGTGGGTGAGAATATCGTGCTCGTCGTCGCGGCCGCGCCGCACCGGCAGGCAGCGTTCGACGGCGCCAACTTCGTCATGGATTTCCTAAAGACCGCAGCGCCCTTCTGGAAGAAGGAGCACGGCAAGGACGGCGCCTCCGGCGACTGGGTCGCGGCGAAAGACGCCGACGATGCGGCGCGCGACAAGTGGAAATAAATCAGCGCAAGTCCAGATGCAAAACCGCTGCAGACTTTTGCTGGAATTGCTCAGAGCACCACGCGCTCCCTGCGGCTCATGACCAGCAATAGGACGAGCAGCGAGAAGATAACGAGATCGCGCCAGACGAAGGGGCCATAGGCGCTCCAGAGGGTTTCGACGACGGCGAGCCCGGCAGCGCCGCCGGCCGAGCGCAGCGGATCGGAATAGCCGCCGACAGCGGCGATCAGCAGCACTTTCAGCCCGAACATCAGGCCGGCGCCGAAATCCATCGAGCCGTAGTAGAAGGTGGCGAGGATGCCGCAGATCGTGGCGACGAGGGCGGCCGCCGCATAGGCGACGAGGTAGACGCGGCTGGCGCTGGTGCCGCAAAGCTCGGCGGCCAGCGGATCGTCGGTGACGGCGCGCCAGATGCGGCCCCAGGCCGTGCGCCTGAGGATCAGCGTCCCGATCACGACGATGGCCGACATCAGCGCCGTGTCGATCAGCTGGATATAAGTGAGGGTCACCTTGAACGGGCCGTCGCTCCAGAAGACGACCGTGTCGTTGAGAAACGGCGGCAGCCAGATCGCCCTGGTATCGGCGGCAAGCCGGGCGGTCTCCATCAGCACGATCATGATGCCGAGAGCGGCGACGATCACCGTATTCGGCGATTTGCTGACCAGCGGCAGCATGATCGAGCGGCCGATCCAGATGCCCGCCGCCAGCGAATAGACGATCGCGGCGCCAGCGCCGACGGCAAGTGCCGCCGGCAACACCAGCCAGAAGCGGTTGAAGGCGAGCTCGGTGAAAAGCAGAAGGATCTGGCCGGAGAAGGCGAAGATCGCCCCATAAGTGATATCGGCCCGTTTGGTGACGCCGAAGGCGATGGCATAACCGAAGGCGAGCGCGGCATAGAGGGCGGCAAGCGGAACCGCATTCGCCAGCTGCTGCAGAAGGTAGGCCATTCCAGATCCTCCGGATCCCATAAAATATAACTGGCAAAAAGCATTTAGCCAGTTATATTTTCCTCATGAGCTTTTCTTGGACCCCTCACCGCTTTGCCGGCGGCGCGCTGGCGCTCGATGTCGCCAACAGCGTCGTTTTGCGCCATGACGCCGCGCGGCGGATTGACCGCTTTGCGGCCGGTGACCAGATGCGGAGCTTTCCACGAGCCGCCGCCGAATTCTGCGCCGAACGCGCCCTGTTCGGCGACATCGCGCCGGTGCCAGCGGAAAACACGGCTGATTTCATCGCGCTGCGGGAAGCGATCGACCGGTATTTCCGCAAGCGTATACTCGATGGCGGTGACAACAGGTTGCTCGCCGGGCTGCTGGATGCGCTGGCGACAGTTCTGCACGAAGCAAACCCTGCAAGCCTGGCAACGGCGACCGCCCATTCGGTGCTGCGGCTGATCGCCATGCCCGATCCGGAACGCATGAAGATCTGCGGCAATTGCGGCTGGCTGTTCATCGACCGCAGCAAGAACAGGAGCCGGGCCTGGTGCGACATGGCGGTCTGCGGCAACCGCGCCAAGGCGAACCGGCATTATCGCCGCAAGAAGGAGGAAATCCCATGAGGAAACATCTGATCGTCACGGCGGCGGCAATCGGCCTCCTGCTGTCAGCCTGCCAGCGCCAGGCCGAAAATCTGGTCGAAGTGACCGGCCACCTCTTCGTCTTCAACTATCGGGTGGCGAGCGCCACCTATCTGCTGACGCTGAAGAAGACCGGCCCCATTCCCGACGGTTCCGTCATCATCGCCGAATTCGAAAATCCTCAAGGCGGCGCGCCGCTGGTGCTGAACCAGAAAATCTACCCGATCGACGACAAGATCGCACTGCAGAGCCAAAACCTGCACTGCGTGCGCAAGGACCGTCCCTATTCCGTCAGCATCCGGCTGGTCGACAAGGACGGCAAGGTGCTGCAGGAATTGAAGACGCAGTTCCGCTCCGACCTCGATCAGACCGTGCTGCCGAGCAAGCCGCTCGTCGTTGGTGCGCTTTATGACAAGAACCCGGAGGCCTTCAAGCCGGACGGCAGCGTCGATTTCTCGAATACCGACAAATGCCCGGGATAGAACCAGAATAGAAAAGCCGGAGCGAGGCCCCGGCTTTCGAGAGTCAATTCAAGGCATTGCGAGCAAATGCCGAAGCGTGGCCTCAGCCGACGATTTCGGTATCGGAGAACCAGTACTTGATTTCCTGAGCAGCCGTTTCCGGAGCATCCGAGCCGTGAACGGAGTTTTCGCCGATCGAGAGCGCATGAACCTTGCGGATCGTGCCTTCGTCAGCGTTTGCCGGGTTGGTCGCGCCCATGATTTCGCGGTTCTTGAGGATGGCGCCTTCGCCTTCCAGAACCTGAACGACGGTCGGGCCGGAGGTCATGCCTTCGACGAGTTCGCCGAAGAAGGGACGATCCTTGTGAACGGCGTAGAAGCCTTCGGCTTCGCGGCGGCTCATCCAGACGCGCTTGGAAGCGACGACGCGCAGGCCGGCATCTTCGAGCATCTTGGTGATGGCGCCCGTCAGATTGCGCTTGGTTGCATCCGGCTTGATCATCGAGAAGGTGCGTTCAATCGCCATAGTCAAATCCTCTGTTTTCTCGGGAAAAGTGGGCGGTCTTTACCCGCCCCAACGCGCGAAAACAAGAGGTCGGCGGCAATTTCACGCCGCTGTCACAGTCCGGCCGCGGCTTTCATGGAGATCGAGGCAGCGTTCGAACCAGGCCAGGACGGGATCGTCGGCGGCGAGCATGCTGAAGCCGGTGCAGACACGCAGCCATTGCAGCGCGCCGAAGACGATGTAGTCGGCAAAAAGCGGCGTCTGCCCGCCTATGAAGGGCTGGAACTTCAGCATATGCCGGATCGGCTCCAGCTTGGCGCCGAAAGCAGCCTTCTCCGCTTCGCAGTCGGCGGCAATGACCTCGAACGATTTGCCGAGACGGGCCTCGCGGCTTTCACGGAAATAGGCCTTGTCTCCTTCGTCGAGGATCGCATGGATGTCGAGAAGAGCGATGCGGGTGATCGCCGGATGGATGATCATCTGCGAATAGCCTTCCACCAGGCGCGACAACGCCTTGCCGCCCTCGCCGCCAAACAGCGACGGCCGCTCGGGATAGGCTTCTTCGAGATAGAGGGCGATGGCGAAACTGTCGGGGATCAGTCGGCCGTTGTCGTCGAGAACGGGCAGAGTCGGAGAGACACCGCCGCCGATTTCGCGGATGCGGGCGTAGGTCGTCGGAATCTCTTCGAAATCGAGTCCCTTATGCGCCAGCGCCATTACCGCCTTCCAGCAATGAGGCGAAAAGAAGCGCCGCTCATCGGCGCCGCACAGGGAATAGAGGGCTCTGGTCATGACAGTCCTTTCGAGATCGCAACTCCCTGCATTCGACGACATAAACCGCCTGCGATCAAATCAGGAAATTTCATGGCGTCATCACTGCGATTTCTGCGGAAGCAAGCTAGATTACCTTCTCAAGACAGGAGGAGCGCATGCTCAGGCAATACAGGATGTTTGCCGCCTACAATCGCTGGGCCAATGCCCAGGTCTATGCGGCAGCGGCTGCGCTCAGCGACGCGGAATTCCGCAGCGACCGCGGCGCCTTCTTCGGCTCGCTACACCGCACGCTCAATCATCTGATGGTCGCCGACCGAATATGGATGAAGCGCTTCACCGGCATCGGCGAAGCGCCGACGACCCTCGATGCCGTGCTCTTCGAGGAATTCGATGCGCTTGCCGCTGCGCGCAGGACTGAGGACGAACGCATCATTGCCTGGACGGGCACGCTTGATGAGGCGACTCTTGCGGGCAACTTCACCTATATGCCGGTGACGCAGCAGATCGCGATGACCCAGCCGCTGTGGACAGCACTTTCGCACCTCTTCAACCACCAGACCCACCATCGCGGCCAGTGCCACATGACGCTGACGGCGCTCGGTAAGCCGAGCCTCGGCCTCGACCTCATCTATTTCCTGCGCAGCGAGGGTCGCGCGTGGATGTGAGCGTCTTCGCATCAACAGGGCATTAACCGCCTTTACCGGTTGCGCCTGGAATCCAGCGCTTCCCACCCTGAGATTCAGCCTCTTTTAAAAGCTTGCGGGCATAGCGGAATGAAGGGAAAAGGCCGGCCGCGAGGGATCATCATGCAGAATGCAAGCGCAAACGCACTGGTGCCACGCGAGGCGGTTCGTGCTGGGCCCATCGCGGACATCCAGAAGATCGCCCAGCACATGGCACGTCTCAATGTCGCCGGGCTGCCGCGCAATTACGAGCTCTTCCATGAGGCGATCGTCGGTCTCAACGGCGGCCTCGCACAGGATATCGCTGCGCTCGGGCCTCAGCCGCAACAGGCGATGCTTGACGAACTCGGGCTGAAATACCACCTCGTCGGCCATTGCGGGCTGGCGGGCGAGACGTCGCGGAACGAGGCGAGCCGGTTGCTGCGCGAGGTGGCGGAG
Source organism: Rhizobium phaseoli (assembly GCF_003985125.1). Classification (GTDB taxonomy): domain Bacteria; phylum Pseudomonadota; class Alphaproteobacteria; order Rhizobiales; family Rhizobiaceae; genus Rhizobium; species Rhizobium phaseoli. The sequence continues at coordinate 74,744 of NZ_ML133583.1, read as the reverse complement.
AAGCTTGCCGAAGGGCTGCGGCATCGGGACGCCTTCGCGCGCGCCTGCGACACGATCCTGAAATCCGTTTCCAGTCATGAAGACCAGAGCCTTGCCGCCTTCATCGGCGAGCTCGACTACCTCTCGGCCTCGCTGACGAGCGTGCTGTCGGCGGAGACGGAAATCGGCGCGAGGCTGGCGGATGACATCAAGAGGCTGGAAACGCTCGAGCGCGGCATTTCGGCGATGCAGTTGGCCGCCGTCGCCGACAGGATCACCGGACTTCCCAATCGCATCGCGCTCAACCGCGTGATGGCTGACCTCTATGAGCGCGAAGAGGGGGCCGCCGGCAGCGCGCTGTTCATGGTCGATGTCGACAATTTCACCGATCTCAATGAGAGATATGGCACGCCGGCAGGCAACAAGCTCTTGAAGAAGCTCGCCGGCCTCTTCCAAAAATCGATCAAGAAGAACGACTTCGTCGCCCGCACCGAGGCGGACGAATTCGCCTTGCTGTTTTCCAATGTCGGCATGCAGGATGCGATGGCGATTGCCGAGCGCCTGCGCGCCTCCGTCGAAGACAATCTGGTCTTCGCGACCTCAGACAAGGGCGATAGCGGCAGGCTGACCATCTCGGTCGGCGTGGCGCTCAGCGCCGACGCCTCAACACCGGGACAGCTGCAGGCCAATGCCCGCGTTGCCCTTCTCGCCGCGCAATCGAACCCGCGCCAGCCGGTGCAGGCCTTCGGCCGCTGAGGGCGGCGTGCGGACAAGTGGTCTTGCTCTTGCCTTGGCGGGCGCTTTCGGCCAAAACGCCGGCCATGATCACGCTCACCGAAATTTCCGCCCGCATCGCCGGGCGCCTGCTTCTTGACAATGCCAGCCTGTCGCTGCCTTCGGGCACCAAGGCGGGCCTCGTCGGGCGCAACGGCGCCGGCAAGTCCACGCTGTTTCGCGTCATTACCGGCGATCTCGGCTCGGAGAGCGGATCGGTGTCGATCCCGAAGGCGGCGCGTATCGGCCAGGTGGCCCAGGAGGCGCCGGGAACCGAGCAGCCGCTGATCGAGATCGTGCTTGCCGCCGACAAGGAGCGCGCCGCCCTGCTTGCCGAAGCGGAAACGGCAAGCGATCCGCACCGCATCGCCGAAATCCAGATGCGCCTCGTCGATATCGATGCGCATTCGGCCGAAGCGCGCGCGGCGAGCATTCTCGCCGGCCTCGGCTTCGACAGGGAAGCGCAAGCCCGGCCCGCCTCCTCCTTCTCCGGCGGCTGGCGCATGCGCGTTGCCCTTGCCGCCGTGCTGTTTGCCGAGCCGGACCTGCTTCTGCTCGACGAGCCGACCAACTATCTCGACCTCGAAGGCACGATGTGGCTGGAGGATTATATCCGCCGCTATCCCCATACGGTCATCATTATCAGCCACGACCGCGATCTCCTGAACAACGCGGTCAATTCCATCGTCCATCTCGACCAGAAGAAGCTCACCTTCTACCGCGGCAATTACGACCAGTTCGAGCGGCAGAAGGCGGAAGCCGACGAACTGCAGACGAAGGCCAAGGCGAAGAACGAGGCGGCGCGCAAACATCTGCAGAGCTTCATCGACCGCTTCAAGGCCAAAGCCTCCAAGGCCCGTCAGGCGCAATCACGCGTCAAGGCGCTCGAGCGCATGGGAACGGTCGCGGCCGTGATCGAAGACCATGTGCAGCCGATCACCTTTCCCGAGCCGGAAAAGCAGCCGGCCTCGCCGATCGTCGCGGTCCAGGGCGGCGCCGTCGGCTACCAGCCCGGCAAGCCGATCCTGAAGAACCTCAATCTGCGCATCGATAATGACGATCGCATCGCCCTTCTCGGTTCGAACGGCAACGGCAAATCGACCTTCGCGAAATTCATCTCCGGCAGGCTTGCCCCGGAGAGCGGCGAAGTGAAGCTTGCGCCTTCCCTGAAGATCGGCTTTTTCGCGCAGCACCAGCTCGACGACCTCATCCCCGAGCAGTCGGCGGTGGAGCATGTGCGGCGGCTGATGCCTGGCGACCCGGAGGCCAAAGTGCGTGCCCGCGTCGCCCAGATGGGACTGGCGACCGAGAAGATGGCGACCGCCGCCAAGGATCTTTCCGGCGGTGAAAAAGCTCGCCTGCTGATGGGGCTTGCCGCCTTCCATGCGCCGAACCTGCTCATCCTCGACGAGCCGACCAACCATCTCGACATCGACAGCCGCCGCGCGCTGATCGAGGCGCTGAACGACTACCAAGGCGCCGTCATCCTGATCTCGCACGACCGTCACCTCATCGAGGCCACCGTCGACCGGCTCTGGCTGGTCAACGGCGGCACGGTCACCGCCTTCGAAGGCGACATGGACGAATATCGCGACCTGATCGTCGCTTCCGGCAAGAAAAAAGAAGAAAAGCCGCAGCCGGCCGACGATGCGACCTCCAAGGCTGATCAGCGCAAGCTCAATGCGGAAAAGCGCGCCTCGCTGACGCCGCTGAAGAAAAAGATCAACGAAATCGAATCCTTGACGGCGAAGCTGGAGAAACAGATTCAGGCGCTTGATGCGGAACTTGCAGATCCTGCTCTCTACGAGAAGACGCCTGCCAAAGCCGCCGAAAAGGCAAAGCAGCGCGGTGAAGCCGCGGCAAAACTCGCAGCCGCCGAGGAAGACTGGCTGATGCTGTCGTCACAATATGAAGAAGCGATGGCAGGATAGCCACAGTGGCTCGGGAAACCGCGGCAACCTGCCGCGTTTAGGCACAATTCCGGCCGCTCTCAACCGATCGTTAACCATAATTCGAAAGGTTGTCTCAACATTCGTTACTGATTTGTTGAGCCCTTTCAATGCACCGATTTTTCCTGCTTTCCTTTATGGCGGTCACAGCCACCCTCTCCGCCTGCAGCACAACCAAACAAGCCCCAGACACATCGATCAAGACGTCTTCGGTGATCGAGCCCGAGGGGCGGAAACCCGCCCCGGCCGTTGACGACGCGACGCCCGACTTTGCCGGGCCGCATCATCTTTCCGGGCGGACGCTCGAGGTCTCCTCGCTCGCCGATCTCAAGCTGCAGGACAAGGAAGTGATCCTAAGCTTCGACGACGGTCCGATCCCGGGCAGGACCGACAAGGTGCTGACGATCCTCGACCAGTTCGGCGTCAAGGGCGCCTTCATGATGGTCGGCGAGATGGCCGAGATGCATCCGGCACTTGCCCGCAAAGTTGCGATGGGCGGCAATACGATCGGCAGCCACACCTATGACCACGCAAACCTCAGTTCACTGGGTTTCGACGCGGCGATGGCGGAGGTGATAAAGGGCCAGTTGGCAGTGACCAAGGCGACGGGAACCGATGTCTCCTTCTTCCGCTTCCCCTATCTTTCCGAGAGCCACAGGCTGCGTGCCGCCATCGCCATGCGCGACATGGTGGTCATGGACGTCGACATCGACAGCAAGGACTATTTCGCCACGACGCCGGTCTCCGTCACGCAGCGGACGATGGACCAGTTGCACAAGCGTGGCCACGGCATCATTCTCATGCATGACATCCACAAGCGCACGGCGAAGATGCTGCCGACCCTGCTTTCGGAACTCGAGGCCGAAGGCTACAAGGTGGTGACGCTGAAATTCAAGAAGACGCAGGCGCCGAACAATCTCGTCGCCTCGGCCGATTTCGTGACGACGCGTTAGACGAGAGGCCAATCAACGGCGTCTCGCGCGGAGGATTTTTCAAAGCTCCCATGAATTTGAAAAAATAAAATCTACAAAAACGATCGTGATAGTGATCTTTTCGAGAAAGAACGTTCCTTCTCTCTCACCGGTCACCGATGCCTTTCAAAACTGCCCAAATGTCGACCCGCGGAAGAATAGTCGAGGCACTCAGCGACCTTTTCTACCGGCGTGGCACCTATCTGGTCGGCATCGATGAAATCGTCCGGGAGCTAAGGATTGCCCGCGCCACTCTCTACCGTCATTTCGACGGCAAAGAGGGTCTCATCGTCACCTATCTCAGCCACCGCCATACCTTGGTCAGCGATCAACTGGAGAAGCTCGTCGCCGGCAAAAGCAGTGCGCCGGCCATTTTCGCGATCTTCGATAGCCTGGCCGACAAGACCCGCAGCGAAAGCTTCCGGGGCTGCGCCTTCCTCATTGCGGTGACCGAAAACCCCGGCTCGGCAGCGATCCGGGACGTGGCGCGCACGCATAAGGCCTTTCTTCGCGCCCTCTTCGGCCGGCTTGTCCCGCAAGGCCCGGCTCACGACGAGATCAGCGAGCAATTGCTTGTCGTCTACGAAGGCATGCTTGCCGCATCGGTCCTGCGACCGGAAGCGAGGCCGGTGGAGATTGCCCGAAAGGCGGTCGCGGCTCTTCTTCAGGCCGGCGATTTCGACGCATCCGGAGACGAGGCATGAGCGAGATCATACCCGAAGCGCCCACCGCATCGCCGACTTCGATGTCGTCCGGACTTCTCTTTTCCATCCCTTTCTTTCCTTCCTTCGTTTCGTAATGGAGCTCAAACATGTCACATAAAATTCTGCCAAAGGCGCTTTTCGCCATGTCGATTTCGCTGCTGGCCGCGACCCAGGCATTCGCGGATGCCACGCTTGATCGCATCAAAGCCCGCGGCGCCCTCACCGTCGGCGTCATCCTGTCCGGTGCGCCCTTCGGCTATATCGATCCGACCTCGCAAACGCAGAAGGGATACAATCTCGATATCGCCAAAGCGCTGGCCGACGATCTCGGAGTCAAACTCGAAACGATCACCGTCACGCCGCCGAACCGGGTGCAATTTCTCCAGCAGGGCAAGGTCGATATTCTGATTGCCAACATGCAATACACCGAAGATCGCGCCAAAGTCCTTGACTGGGTGCCGACGCCATACGACCGCAGCGGCGGCGCTGCCGTCGGACGCAAGGACAGCGGCCTGAAGGACTGGGCGGATCTCAAGGGGAAGCCGGTCTGCGTTTCGCAGGGGTCGAACTACACCCAGCCGCTGATCGAAAAATACGGCGCCGAGGTAAAAGGCCTGCCGAGCCAGCCGGAATCGCTGCTGGCGCTGCAGGGGGGCAATTGCGTGGTCGCGGTGCATGTCGGCGCAACCCTTGGCCTGTTGCTGCAGGATCGCCCTGAGGATTGGAAGGACTACGCCATTCTCTTCCCGACGGAACTGATCCCTTCCGATTCCGTCATCTGGGTTCGCAAAGGCGAAAAGGAAACGGCCGAGGCACTCGATAAGACGGTCCGGCAGCTTCATACCTCCGGAAAACTGCTGGAGTTTGCCAAGGCGAACAGGCTCAGCAACACCGAATATCTCGAGCAGGAGCGCAAGACCCTGACAGCCAGCAAATAAGACCGGTCGTAGATCGACATGTGGAATAGCGGCATAACCGGCCTGTTCGTCGACCTGACGAACAGGCTTGGCCTGAACTACGAGTTTCTGGCAACGGGCTACGAAGCGCAGATATGGCGTGACGGTTTCATTACCACGCTCTATCTGATCGCCCTGCTGATCCCGGTCAGCCTGATTGCCGGACTGCTGTTTGCCACCTGCCTGACATCGGACAGGCTCTGGCTCTCCGCGCCGGTGCGCGCTTCCGTGGAAATCACCCGAAACACGCCGACGCTGGTGCAACTGATGTTCAGTTTCCTCGTCCTCAATACCTTCGTGTCGAACCTGGTCGGCGGCGCGCAGAACAATCCGCTGACGCCGTTCTTCTGGGTGGTGGCGGTGGTCGGGCTGCACATTGCCGCCTTGCATGCCGAGGCGATCCGAGCGGGTATCGAAGCGGTTCCGGCCTCGACCGTGGAGGCGGCGCGCGGTATCGGCTTCAGCAAGCTGCAGATCCTTCGTTACGTCGAAATTCCCCTGGCATTCCGGGCGTCGCTGCCGGCGATCGTCAACAACCTCATCAACCTCGTGAAACTGACGACGGTGGGCAATGCGATTGCAGTCAGCGAGATCACCTATGCCTCTATCATGGTGTGGACGCAGCGCGACAATGTGGTGTCATTGATGATCGTCATCCTGCTGTTCTTCAGTCTCATCAATCTAGTCGTCGCCCGCGTCGGCCTATGGGTAGAGCGCAAGCTCGCCGTTCCGGGGTATGGCCTATGACGACGGTGGCGCTTTCCGAGCCGCGCAAGAGCGGCCACCTGCTGCGCAATATCGGCTTCGCAGCACTCCCTGCCCTCATTCTCCTCTGGTCGCTGGCCGATCTCACCCTTGGGCGCGAACTGGTGGAGTGGCTTCCCTATCTCGCCTCCGGCTTCCTGATGAACGTCGTCATCAGCCTCAGTGCGATGACATTGGGAACGGTGGTCGGAACCATATTCGGCATTCTCCAACTGGTGCCCTACAGGCCGGTGCGCTACCCGGTCGTCGCCTATGTTCAGGCCTTCCGCAATGCCCCGCATCTCGTGCTGATTTTCGCCACGACTTACATCTTTCCCTTCGAGATCGTCGTGTTCGGCAACTATCTGCCCTTCCCGGACTGGCTGAAAGCGGTAATCGGCCTTGCCATACCGGCCAGCGCCTATGTGGCCGAGATCACCCGCGGCGCCATCCTTTCGATCCCGACCACGCAATGGGAAGCGGCAAAGGGACTGGGGTTTTCCCGCAGCCAGGCGCTGCGCTGGATCATTCTGCCGCAATGCCTGCGGCGCTCACTGCCGCCATGGATGAACATATTGGCGTCCATCACCATGGGCACGTCGCTTGCCTCGCTGGTCGGCGTGCACGAACTCCTGCATGCGGCAACCGATGCCAGCACGGCCGTGCGCCGGCTCGATTTCACGATCATCGCCTACATCGTGGTGATGGCCGCCTTTTTCACGCTTTGCTACCCGATCGCCCGCCTGACCCGACGCCTCGAGCAGCACTTCAACGCGGGCTCCAGGATTTGAGACGATGAACATGAAAACCGACGACGCGATCGTACGACTGGAAGATGTGCACCTTTCCTTCGGCCAGACCGAGGTGCTGAGGGGCATCGACCTGACGGTCAACAAGGGCAATGCAGTTTCCATTATCGGCCCATCCGGCTCTGGAAAGTCGACGATCCTGCGCTGCATCAACGCATTGGTCACGCCGCAGCGCGGCAGCATCACGGTCGGCGGCACCCGCGTCGACCAGTTGGCCACGGAAAGCGAGCGCATTGCGCTGCGCAAGCGTGTCGGCATCGTCTTTCAGCAATATAATCTTTTTCCTCACCTGACGGTGCTGGACAATATCGTCCTGGCTCCGACCCGCATCCTCGGTGTCGCGCGGGGCGAGGCGGAAAAACTGGCGCGCGAGCTGCTCGAAAAGGTGCGGCTCTCCGAAAAAGCAGGCGCCTATCCCGGCCAGCTTTCCGGCGGCCAGCAACAGCGCGTGGCGATTGCCCGCGCGCTGGCGATGAAGCCGGAACTGGTGCTGTTCGACGAAGTCACCTCGGCGCTCGATCCGGAGACGGTCGGCGAAGTGCTGTGGGTGATCCGCGACCTCATCCGCGACGGCATGACCAGCATCCTGGTGACCCATGAAATGCGCTTCGCCGAAGAGATCAGCGACACCGTCGTCTTCACCGAGAACGGACGCATCGTCGGCCACGGCTCCCCTAAGGAAGTATTCCATACGTTCGACAATCCCCGCATCCGCCAATTCGTCGGGGGCCTTGCCGGCGGGCGCGGAATGGAGCGGGGCGAAGGTATTTAGGATATTGTCATGACGAGAACATTCGCACCTTTAACGTCGGCATTCGCCGAGGCGATCATCGCCTCGGACCCGTTGAAGGATGTCGCGGCGATGGACGCGGCCCGCCTGGCGATCATCGATTTTCTCGCCTGCGCGATTGCCGGCGCCCGAGACAGGACGACCGGCCTTCTGTCCGATGCCGTCGGAGCCGATCTGCCGGGTACGGCGATCCTGATCGGCAGCGCGCGCCGAACCGATCCGCTGGCGGCGGCGGTCGTCAACGGCTATGCCGGCCATGTGCTTGACTATGACGACGTGCATGCAAGCGTGCGCGGCCATCCGACAACGGTGATCATCCCGGCGCTGCTGGCGTTGGCCGCCGAGCGCAAATTTTCCGCGGAGGCGCTGGTCGCCTCCTATATCGTCGGGCTCGAAGCCATGGCGCGGCTGGGTTTGTCGCTCGGCTCGAAGCATTACGAGAAGGGTTTCCATGCCACGGCAACGCTCGGCACGGTGGGCGCGGCAGCCGCAATCGCCCATTTGACGCGCGCCTCGGTGGACGAGACCGCTGTCGCACTCGGCCTTGCGGCAACGCAATCGTCCGGCCTGCGGCTGCAGTTCGGCAAGGACGCCAAACCCTTTCATGCCGGCATGGCGGCGCGATCGGGGCTCCTGTCGGCGCGTTTGGCGGCGGCCAGTTTTGGCGGCGCGTCCGATTTCCTCGACAACCCCGTCGGCTTCCATTCGGTCTTTGCCTTCGGAGCGGAACGCCTGTCAGCCTTGACCGAGAACTGGGGCTCGCCCTGGCAGATCGTCGCGCCAGGGCTGACGCTGAAGGCCTATCCCTGTTGCACAGCCAGCCATCCGGTCGCTTCTCTCGGCATCGATCTCCACGGGCAAGGCCTGCGCGCAGAGGCAATCGAGCGTATCACCTTTACCTATCCGCCCGGTGCCGATGCAGCCTTGGTGGTGAGCGAGCCGACCAACGGGATCGAGGCGCGCTTCAGCCCGGAATACGTGTTCGCGGCGGCCCTGATCGATGGCGCCCTACGGCTCGATCATTTTGACGGGCTGCCGGTCGCGCCACGGCTGATGGCGCTCGCCAAGCGCGCCGGGCGCCATCATGACGAAGCCGCGCCGCGCATGTCGAGCGATCCACGGACCCGCTTCGTGATCGTCGATATCGCGCTTGCCGACGGCAGCACGATACAGCGCCGTTTCGACGGTCTGCCGGGGCTGACCGATCCGACGGAAAAATTTCGTGACGCGACCGGTCACCATCCGGCCTTCGCCGACATCCCCTCACTCGTCCGGACCATGCACAGCGCCGCCGACCTTCGAAAACTGCTGGCGCTGCTCAATCAAGATGCCGCCCAAAACCTCGTTTGACGAAAGATTTTGCCATGACCCGCAAGAGAGAAATCCATCTGGGCCTGTTCCTGCAAGGGGCCGGCCACCACGTATCCGGCTGGCGTCATCCTGACGCCGAGGCGGGAAGCGAGAATTTCAACCTGCTGAGGCGCGTGTCTGAGATCGCCGAGGCGGCGAAATTCGATATGGTCTTCCTGGCCGACGGATTGACCAGCGGCGTCGATGCGCATCCCTCGACGATCGCTCGTTTTGAACCGCTGACGCTGCTTTCAGCGCTGGCCGTAGTGACCGACAAGATTGGGCTGGCGGCAACGGCGTCGACGACCTACGGAGAGCCCTATCACACGGCCCGCGCCTTCGCCTCGATCGACCATCTGAGCCACGGCCGCGCCGCCTGGAATATCGTCACGACCTCCTATGCCCGCACGGCGAACAATTTCTCCAAGGCCCATCCCGAGCATGACGAGCGTTACGCCGTGGCCGAGGAATTTGTCGACGTCGTGCGCGGGCTCTGGGACAGCTGGGACGACGATGCCTTCGTCAAGGACAAGCAGAGCGGCGTCTATGCCGACCCGGCCAAGCTCCGTGTCCTCGATCACAAGGGCAAGTATTTCTCGGTCAAGGGACCGCTGAACATTCCGCGCGCACCGCAGGGCCACCCGATCCTGATCCAGGCCGGCTCGTCCGGGCCGGGCCAGGATCTTGCCGCCCGCACCGCCGACGTGGTGTTCACCGCGCAGCAGAGCCTCGAAGAGGCGCAGGCTTTTTACAGAAGCCTCAAGGAGCGTGTCGCTCGCTTCGGGCGTCAGCCGGACGACGTCGCCGTCATGCCGGGCTTCCTGCCGGTGATCGGCCGCACGACCAAGGAGGCCGCGGACAAGCTCGCAGAACTCGACAGGTGGACGGATATCAAAAGCGCCATGCCGCTTCTGGAAGAACGCATCGGCCACAGCCTTGCCGAATACGATCTCGACGGCCCGCTGCCGGATCTGCCGATCTCCGATCAGTTGCGCAGCCGCGCCGAACTGCTGACGGCGCTGGCAAGACGCGAGGATCTGACGATCCGGCAGCTGGCGCTGCGCGTTGCCGCCGGCCGCGGCCATCACATCGTCCTCGGCACGCCGGTCGAAATCGCCGACAGGATGCAGCAATGGTTCGACAGCCGCGCCGCCGACGGCTTCAACGTCATGCCGCCGTTTTTTCCCGGAGGCCTGGAAGACTTCACGCAGCTGGTCGTGCCGATCCTGCAGGAACGCGGTCTGTTCCGCAGGGAATATGGCGGCCCGACGCTTCGCGATCATCTCGGCCTGACGCGGCCTGCGCCAATTTCGCCCTAACTCTACGAAATATTGGCTCCTGCATAATTCAAAATGCTACAGCATCTTAAAAGACGCCAACAGGAGCCGGCAGGTTGGACATGAACCTTCATCTCGAAGCGGACGAGGATCCGCGCACCCGCCAGTTCATCGACGAACATAATGCGCTGTCCAATGCGGCGTTGAGAACGCCGGAATTCGCCAGGGATCGTGATGCGATCAAAGCGCTGATCGAGCGGCAGGACCGGCTGATCGTGCCGATGCGCCGCGGCGGGTGGCTGTTCGATTTCCGCCAGTCCAAGGACAATCCGCTCGGCGTCTGGCTGCGCCTGCCGGCCGAGCAGCAGCCGTTGCCGGAGGCCGATTGGGAGGTGGTCTTCGATCTCGATGCCTTCTGCCTCGGCGAAGGCAAGCGCTGGAGCTGGCGTGGCGTCGTCACCTGCCCCTGGGAACCGACGCGCGTGCTGCTCACGCTTTCGGACGGCGGCTCGGACCTCGTCCGCCTGCTCGAATTCGACGCCGAGAGCAAGCAGATCGTGACGGGCGGCTTCGACACGCCGGCCGCACGATCGCATGCCAATTGGCTAAGCCGCGACGAGATTTGCTATTTCGGTTCGATCGACCGGTTTTCGGCGACCCGTTCGGGATGGCCGCGCGTCGGGCGGCGATTGAAACGCGGCCGGCGGCCGGAAGATGCCGCCATCCTGTTCGAAGCCGCCGACGAGGACGTCTATGGCTTCGATCTCGTTATCGACCCTGCCCTATCGGGCAGCTCAGCGGATACCGGCTTGATCGACATCTTCGTCGCCGCGCACGAGATCGGAGTCGCCAGCGCTTACCTGATTTCCGATGACGGCAGGCAACGGCGCATCGACCTGCCCAAAGAGGCTGATTTTCAGTTCAATCGCGATCATTGCCTTTGGCGGGCTAAGACCGACGAGCGCGTCGCGACCGGCAGCCTCGTGCTGCAACGCTTTGATCCCAGGTCGGAAACGATGCCGCTCGGGCCGCAGCGGATCCTGTTTCAGCCTGGCGAGGGCCAGTCCGTCTCGCAGATGATGCTGATGCGTGAATGGTGTGTGTTCATCGTCTCCGACCGGCTGCATCCGCGTCTCATGGTGCTCGACCTGACGAAGCCCGATGCCGAACAGCGAGAAATCGTCTTGCCGCCGGACATGCAGACGGCTTATTTCAGGCCGCTCTATGCGGATCTGCATCTTGGCGACGACACGCTCTACATTGTCGGTCAGGGTTTCCTGCAGCCGCCCACCTGCTATCGCCTCGAACTCTCCGATCGCAGCAGACAGCCCGAGCCGGTCTTCACAGCCGCGGCGCCGAGCTATTTTGATGCCACCGGCATGTCATCCGAACTGCTGGAGGCGATTTCCGAAGACGGAACCAGAGTTGCCTACCGGCTGGTCCTGCCGCGACACTGGACCAAGGGCGCGCTGCCGGTGCTGATCTACGGCTATGGCGGCTTCGACGTCGCGCTGTCGCCGAATTATTCCGGCGTGACCGGTCGCTGGCTTGAGCAAGGCGGCGCCTATGTACAGGCCTATATCCGTGGCGGCGGTGAATTCGGGCCCGACTGGTATCGCAGCGCCAAGCGGCAGGGGCGAGACCGGGCCTTTGCCGATTTCGTCGCCATCGCGCGCGATCTTGTCGCCCGCGGCTACACCGTGCCCGCGCGGATCGCCTGCCAGGGCGGCAGCAATGGCGGCCTGCTGACCGGCGTGATGCTGACGCGCTATCCGCACGATTTCGGTGCGATCTGGTGCCAGGTGCCGGTGCTCGACATGACACGCTTCCACCTGTTCAGCGCAGGACAGGCCTGGATGGACGAATATGGCGATCCGGAGGTCCCGGTGGATCGGGACTTCATGCTCGGTTATTCACCGCTTCACAATGTCAGGCCGGCGAGCGAGATCGCCTATCCGCCGATTTATATCGAAAGCTCCACCAATGACGACCGAGTGCATCCCTCGCATGCACGCCGTTTTGCCGCGCGGCTGGAGGAGGAAGGACACGAGCCGCTCTTCCATGAGTTCGGCCTGGGCGGGCATGGCGGCGACGGCAATTCGCAAGAGCGCGCCGCCCGCGCGGCGCTGGGTTACAGCTTCCTTCGCCAAACTATCATGAGGTAGACGGGCCATCATGGGTTAGGATGATGCAATAGAATGGAAGGGAGAGCTTGTCGGCGCTCCTCTTTCTGCTACAAGAAGCCCAATAAATCATACTTTTCACAGGTTCGAGCGAAACACCATGTCCCCTATCAATCTCGCCATCGTCGGCGTCGGCAAGATCGTCCGCGACCAGCACCTCCCCTCCATCGCCAAGAACGCCGATTTCAAGCTCGTCGCCACGGCCAGCCGCCATGGCACGGTCGAAGGCATCAACAGCTATACGACGATCGAGGCGATGCTCGAGGCCGAGCCTTCGATCGACGCCGTTTCGCTGTGCATGCCGCCGCAATACCGCTACGAGGCCGCTTATAAAGCGCTCGTCGCCGGCAAGCACGTCTTCCTGGAAAAGCCGCCCGGCGCGACGCTGAGCGAAGTGGCCGACCTCGAGGCGCTTGCCGCAAAGCAGGGCGCGTCGCTGTTTGCCAGCTGGCATTCGCGTTATGCGCCGGCGGTCGAAGCCGCCAAGGCGTTTCTCGCTTCGACGACGATTAAAAGCGTGCATGTGATCTGGAAAGAGGATGTCCGCCACTGGCATCCGAACCAGGAATGGATCTGGCAAGCCGGCGGTCTCGGCGTTTTCGATCCCGGCATCAATGCGCTTTCGATCGTCACCCACATCCTGCCGCGTCCGATCTTCATCACCGAGGCAGTGCTCGAATTCCCTGAAAACCGCGATGCGCCGATCGCCGCCGACATTCATTTCCGCAATGCCGACGGCCTGCCGGTTCGCGCCGAATTCGACTGGCGCCAGACCGGCAAGCAGAGCTGGGACATTGTCGCCGAAACGGCGGCCGGCCAGATGGTGCTTGCCGAAGGCGGCGCCAAGCTTTCGATCAACGGCACGCTGACTTTCGCCGAACCGGAGCAGGAATATCCCTCACTCTACCGTCGCTTTGCCGAAATCATCAAGGCCGGCAAATCGGATGTCGATCTGGCGCCGCTGCGGCATGTCGCCGACGCCTTCATGCTCGGCAAGCGGAAATTCGTCGAAGCCTTCCACGATTGAGCCACTTGGCGGTCCTTGCTGTCAGCCCGACGGCAAGGGCCATCCTTCCTGGGGGTCTGCTCAGGCCTTCTTCTCCCACCGTCCTTCCGGCGTCTGCTGCCAATAGGTGAGATTATGCCCCTCGCCTTTCAGCCTCTTCCATTGCGCGCGCGCTGCTTCCAGTTGCGCCTGATCGTGACCGTCGAACATGAAAACGATGCGCTCGTAAGGGTCTGCCGGCGGCGGCTCGGCGCCGTCGACGATGAAACGCACCGTCGCCGCATTTGCGTTGTCCGACGTCACCGTCAAAAGCACCGGCTGGCTCTCGGCGAAATCGGCCTCGTCGGTGCCGTGCGGCAGGAAGCTGTCTTCGCGGTACGTCCAAAGATGCGCATCGAGAGCATCGCGCCGCGCCGGCTCACGCGTCTGGACGGCGACGCGCCAGCCGCGCTCGACGCTTTTGTCGATGAGCGGCGGAAGCGCGTCTTCCAGCCTGGTTTCGGTCAGATGATAGAAGAGAATGTCGGTCATCAGGATTCATAATGGGCGCGGACGAGTTCGTCGAGCAGGCGCACACCGAAACCGGAACCCCACGACTGGTTGATCTCGTCCTGCGGCGAGCCCATCGCCGTGCCGGCAATATCGAGATGCGCCCAGGGCGTCTCCTGCACGAAACGCTTGAGGAAGTGCGCGGCGGTGATCGAGCCGGCGTGGCGGCCACCGGTGTTTTTCATATCGGCGAACTTGCTGTCGATCAGCTTGTCGTAATCCTTGCCGAGCGGCATACGCCAGAGTTTCTCGTTGGTCGAAAGGCCGGCTGCCGTCAGCCGGGCGGAAAGCTGGTCGTCGTTGGAAAACAGCCCGGCGTGCACGTTGCCGAGGGCGACGACGATCGCGCCGGTCAGGGTGGCGAGATTGATCATGAATTGCGGCTTGAAGCGATCGTTGCAATACCACAGCGCATCGCAGAGCACGAGGCGACCCTCGGCATCGGTATTGATCACTTCGATCGTCTGGCCGGACATGGAGGTGACGATATCGCCGGGACGCTGGGCGTTGCCGTCAGGCATGTTCTCGACCAGGCCGATGATGCCAACGGCGTTGACGGCCGCCTTGCGGGAGGCGAGCACATGCATGAGCCCGGTCACGGCTGCGGCGCCGCCCATATCGCCCTTCATGTCTTCCATGCCGGCGGCCGGCTTGATCGAAATGCCGCCGGTATCGAAGACGACGCCCTTGCCGATGAAGGCGATCGGACGATCTTTGGCTCTGCCGCCCTTCCACTGCATGACCGCCAGGCGCGGCGGGCGCACGGACCCTTGAGCGACGCCGAGCAGAGCGCCCATGCCGAGACGGCGCATTTCCTTCTCGGTCAGGATCTCCACCTCGACACCGAGCGTTTCCAGTTCCTTCGCCCTGGCGGCGAATTCAACGGGGCCAAGCGCATTTGGCGGTTCGTTGACAAGGTCACGAGCAAGATTGACGCCGCCTGCGATCGCTTCGGAATCGGAAAACGCCTTCTTGGCGCCGCTCGCATCGGCGGTGACGATCGTCACCTTGACAGATTTCGGCGGCTTTTCCTCGTCATCATTCTTCTTTGTCTTATAGGAATCGAAGCTGTAGGCGCGCAGCAGCATGCCGAGCGCAAAATCGGCGGCCGCGCGCGCGTCCGTCGTCAGGCCGGGGACGTCGAGGAAGACGGCCGCCCTGTCGGTATTCTTGATTTTCGATGCCGCAGCGCCGCCAGCCTTCAGCCAGTCATGAGCGGTCAATTCAGCCGCCTTGCCGAGACCGAGAACGACGATGCGCTCGACCGGTGCGCCTTCCGGGGCGACGATATCGAGCGCGGCCATGGATTTTCCGGAGAATCGCGCGATCTTCGCAGCCTTGGCGACAACGCCCGCCGGATCGGCTGTTTCAGCGCCGGCGGCGGCGTCGGCCTCCGCGGTCTTCAACAGGATCGCCAGGCCACTGTTGAGCTTCGCCGACTTCGAGAATGAAATTTCGAACTTTGCTGACATGTCTTCTCCGCTGGGATTCTTGGAAATCCGTCCCGGCGGATAATTTCGCGTTTGCCGGGTCTGTCAATGGCTAGCGACACTTGTTATGGTCGCCCGCGGCCGTCCAGGCCCAGATGTTTTCGTCAGTTTCGTAGATATTCGCGTTGACAGTTTTTTCGAAAAATCGATGGCGGCGCCCGGTGATCCGCCTGCCGAAGACGACTTTCGGTGCATTCGTGCTGTTGTTCTGGGCCTGGTGGGGGCTGCTGATCGTCTTCCGCGCCTTCCCCGGGATCGACATCTATTTTTCCCAGCTTTTTTTCGTGAGCACCGGTTGTGACGCGACCGTCGCTGCCGGAAGCATCTGCGGCGGCTTTCCCTATCGCGATTCGGGGAACTTCGACCTGCTGCGCACCATCTTCTTCCGCCTTCCCTATGTCGTGGCGATCGTGATGGCGTGGAAACTCATCGAATGCTACCAGCAGCACGGCGCGACCTTCAACGCCGATCGGGCGCGCAAGCTCAAAGTTGCGCTCGGAACCCTGCTGATCGGGCCGGTGCTGCTCGTCAATGTCATCCTGAAGGAACATTGGGGCCGGCCGCGGCCGGTGCAGACGGATATTTTCGGCGGCGCCCTGCATTTCGTCGAGGCCGGTTCGCTTGCCGGCAAATGCGTCTCGAACTGCTCCTTCGTCTCCGGCGAGGCGGCGAGCGCCGGCTGGCTGTTCTGCCTGCTGCTCTTCGTCCCGAAATCGCTGCGCTACGCGCTGGTGCCACCCGTCGTCGCGATCTCGATCCTGACGCCGGCCATGCGGCTATCCTTCGGCGCGCATTATCTCTCCGACGTGACGCTCGGATGGCTCTCCTCGCTGGTCGTCTTCGCAGCGCTGCTGGCATTAACTGAGTCGCAACAGAGCCAAAAAAATTCTGAAATTTGAATGAATTTTTGACACCTGCTTGTCGCAAAAGCGCGACAAAGAGCGTAGAGGGATTCTCCTGCAAGCCGTTTGGGCCTGCAGGTGCTTTCAAGGGCCGGCATGAAACTACTCGAGACATACATATTGCGGCGGGTCGGCCAGATGTTTCTCGTGGCGCTCCTGCCCGTGCTGGCGATCATTTGGACGACACAGGTGCTGCAGCGCATCAACCTCGTCACCGACAGCGGCCAGTCGATCGGCTCGTTCGCCAAGCTGGCGACGATGATCCTGCCGTCGATCATTCCTGTCGTGCTGCCCTTCGCGCTTGTCATCGCCATCACTCAGACGCTGACGACGATGAACAACGATTCCGAGCTGACGGTCATCGACGCGGCCGGGGCACGGCGCAGCATTCTGGTCCGCCCGATCCTGCTGCTTGCCGCCGTTATCAGTGTCTTCTCGTTTTTCGTCGACAATATCGTCGAGCCGCGGGCAAAGACCGTGGCGCGCCAGATGATCGCCGAAACCTATGCCGATCTTCTCTCCTCGGTTATCGAGGAAAAGACCTTTCGCAAGATCGACGAGGGTCTCTATGTGCAGATCTCCAAGCGTCTGGCGGGCCGCATGCTGAAGGGCCTATTCGTCGCCGACGAGCGGGACCCGGCCTACGAGCTGATCTATTACGCCAAGGAAGGCGCGGTCGACGATACCGGCACGACGTTGATCATGCATGACGGCGAGGTGCATCGCAAAACACCGGACGGCAACGTCTCGGTCATCAATTTCGATTCCTATTCCTTCGATCTCTCGGACATGACGGAGAGCCGGGGCCAGGCGACGTTGAAAGCCAGCGACCGCGACCTGTGGTTCCTGTTCAATCCGGATCCGAACGACAAGGACTATACGATCCGGCCGCAGAGCTATCGCGCGGAGCTGCATCGGCGGCTGACGGACTGGATTCTTCCTGTCGTCTTCGCCCTGTTTTCGCTGGCTATCGCCGGTGATGCACGCTCGCACCGCGAAGCGCGGCTGCATCCGATGGTGAGCGCGCTCGCCTATGCCTTCGCGCTGCGGTGGGCTGCTTTCTACGCGGCAAACCAGATCGACACCGATCCGGAATATATCGCCGTTCTCTACGGTCTCCCGATCGTCAGCAGCATCGTCTCGATTATCTTCCTCAGCCTGCACAAGCGACTGGTCATGCCTTCGTTCGTCTGGGAGCGGATATCGGCCTCCTGGAGACGAACGCAGGAACGACTGCTTGCCGCGACCAGCAGGTCCGGCGGGGGCGCCGCCCAATGATGTTCGGAACATTGTCGCGTTATTTCTTTCGCCGCTACCTGGCGACGACGGGCTGGTTCCTGATCGGCGCGTCGGCGATCGCCTTTCTCCTCGATTTCAGCGAGACGGCGGGGCGCATGTCCGGCCTGCCCGGTTACACCATCGGCGGCGGCATCGTGATGACGGCCGTGCGCCTGCCCCTCATCCTGCAGCAGACGATCCCGTTCGTCGCGCTCTTCGTCGGCATGACGGTGCTAATCGGTCTCAATCGGAAATATGAGCTTGTCGTCACACGCGCAGCCGGCATCTCGGTCTGGCAGTTCATGTTTCCCTTCATCGCCGGCTCGCTGGCACTCGGCGTGCTGACGACAACGGCGCTCAATCCGCTTGCCGCCTGGGGACAGCGTCAGGCGCTGCTCGTCGAATCCGATTGGCGCGGCGAAAACGCGGTTCTGCGCAAGGCGCCGCAGATTCCGTGGCTGCGCCAGATCAGCGGCCGCGACGATGTCATCATCGGCGCCCAGACGGTCCAGGAGAACGGCACCAAGCTGATCGACGCCGTGTTGATCCATTTCGATTCAAGCGGTCGAGTCATTCTGAGACAGGATGCCGCCACGGCAAAGTTGGAAGATGGTTACTGGCAGCTTAACGGAGTCGTCGAGCGCAAGCCTGGCGAAATCCCGTTGCGCAAAGCTTCGGTCCAACTTCGCACCAATCTGAAACAGGATTTCGTTCAGGAGCGGCTGACAGCGCCGGAAACAATTGGTTTCTTTGACCTTTCCAACCGCATTGCGGCGGCCAAATCCTTCGGCATCTCGACCAAGGCATTGGAGACACAATTCAACTCTCTGTTGTCCCAGCCATTGTTGCTGGTGGCCATGACTCTCATTGCTGCAACAGTGTCCCTAAAATTTAGCCGGTTCAACCAATCCCGCTCCGTGATTCTGGGTGGAATCCTGTCAGGCTTCATGCTTTATGTCATCACCGTGCTTGTAAAAGCATTCGGAAGCAGTGGAGTCGTGCCTCCCTTCGTGGCGACCTGGATACCGGTGGTCGTCGCGCTGGCCTTGGGCGCGACTATTTTGCTTCATCAGGAGGACGGCTAGTGGCGGTAGGCGACCGCAAGTATTTTAGTAAACAATCGGTTGCCCTGCTTGTCGGTGCGGCTCTATGTTCCTATTTCGGCAGCGTCCCGGCCTCCCACGGCCAGGCCAGCACGCCTGAGCAAAATATTCAGAACAAGATTCCCGAAGGCGCCAAATTGCTGCTTTCGGCCAATGAACTCGTCTATAACCGTGACGCCGATCTGGTCTCGGCGGTCGGCGGCGTGCAGATCAACTATGGCGGCTACAAGATGGTCGCGCAGAAGGTCGAGTACAATCAGAAGACCGGCCGGATGATGGCGATCGGCAATGTCGAAATGGTCAGCCCGGACGGCAACCGCATCTACGCCGACAACCTAGACGTGACCGACAATTTTGCCGACGGGTTCCTGAACTCGCTGCGCATCGAGACCTCCGACAATACCCGTATCGTCGCCGAAAGCGGCGAGCGTGTCGGCGGCACCAAGATGATTCTCAACAAGGGCGTCTACACCGCCTGCCTTCCCTGCGCCGAAGATCCGAAACGGGCGCCGTTCTGGCAGGTCAAGGCCAAGCGCGTGATCCAGAACGGCGAGACCCATACGATCCGTCTGGAGCGAGCCCGCTTCGAGCTGCTCGGCTACCCGATTGCCTTCGTGCCGTTCATCGAGGTTCCCGACAATACGGTGAAGCGCAAGTCCGGCTTCCTGTTCCCGACGATGAGCCTGTCGCAGAATCTCGGCTTCGGTCTTTCCATTCCTTATTATTACGTGATCTCGCCGAGCATGGATGCGACGGTCACCACCACCGGCTACACGGCCCAGGGCTTCCTCGTCGAAGGCGAATTCCGTCAGCGCTTCGAAAACGGCACGCATATCCTGCGCGTCGCCGGCATCGACCAGGCAAAGCCTGGCAATTTCAGCTCGGGTACCAGTGATGCCGAAGCCGAGCGGCGCGGCATGGTGGCGTCAAAGGCAGAGTTCCGCATCAATCCGCGCTGGGCGTTCGGCTGGGACGTCATGGTGCAGAGCGACAACAATTTCTCGAAAACCTACAAGCTCCGCGGCCTGAGCGGCACGGATCGCACCAACCAGATCTACCTGACCGGGCTCGGCAAGCGGAATTATTTCGACATGCGGGCGTTTTATTTCGACGTTCAGGATGCCGACCGCAAGAACACCGCCGAAAAACAGCAGGCGATCGTCTATCCGGCGCTCGATTATCATTATGTAGCGCCTCAGCCGCTGGCAGGCGGCGAACTTTCCGCGGACGTCAACCTGACGAATATTTCGCGCACACATGATGACTTCTACACTGTCGACGGATTCGACCGTTTCCGCGGCCTGAAGGGCCAGACTTCGCGCCTGACCGCCGAACTTCAGTGGAAACGCACCTACGTCACGCCGACCGGCCTGGTGATCACGCCGCTTCTGGCGGCGCGCGGCGACGCTTTCGCACTCAATATGAACGATCCGACCGGTTACGCCGGCAATTACCTCGACGACAATTCCGCCACCCGTTCGATGCTCACCGCCGGGTTGGAGGTGCGTTATCCAATTCTGATGACGACGGAAAACAGCACGCATATCCTCGAGCCGATCGCGCAGATCTACGCCCGTCCCGACGAGCAGCTCGCCGGCCGGCTGCCGAACGAGGACGCACAAAGCTTCGTCTTCGATGCCACGTCGCTTTTCGACCGCGACAAGTTCTCGGGCTACGACCGTATTGAAGGCGGTACCCGCGCCAATCTTGGCGTCCAGTATACCGGGACGTTCGACAGCGGTTACAAGCTGCACGGCATTTTCGGCCAGTCTTATCAGATCGCCGGCCAGAACTCTTTCGCCACCGACGACCTCGTCAATGTCGGCGCCGATTCCGGCCTCGAAACCGACCGCTCCGATTATGTCGGCCTCGGCGGCGTCGAAACGCCATACGGTGTGTCCGTCGCCGCCTCCTACCGTCTCGATGAGAAGGATTTCGAGTTCCGGCGCGGCGACCTGACGACGGCCTACCAGAACGACACTTTCCAGACGCAGGTGACCTACACCCATCTCAGCGCCCAGCCGGCCTACGGCTTCGCCGAGGACAATGACGAGATCCAGACCAGCAGCAAAGTCAAGTTCAAGGACTACTGGTCGATCTTCGGCGGCATCGCCTGGGATCTGAACAATGATGTGATCAGTCGCCGGACGCTCGGCCTTTCCTATGAGGACGAATGCACGATCTTCACGATCGCCTATACGGATAGCAGGGATTCCGAAGACGAGTCGGCAAGCGACTGGACGATCGGCGCGCGGCTGACGTTCCGCACGCTCGGCGACATCAAGATCGGCTCCGATACCCTCTCAAACTAGCAGGCGGACGGCGTAAACATGGCCTCAAGTCATTCTTTCGCCGTAAGCCTGTGCAGGACATTGTCGCCAGCCGATATCTGAGGCATAGGGGATTTGCGCCGTGACGGAAGCGATTTCCGCGTGTCTCGCACTGTGGTAAGGACGCCGCGAACAACGTCTCGCGGCGCTATTGGGAGGTCAACAGATGACTGACGCGAAAAAAGCCATAACCGCCTTTCTCGCCGGCGCAGCGCTTGCCTTGCTGACGGGCCTTGCCGGCCCGGCGCTGGCAGCCAGCGAAGTCCAGGCCGTGGTGAACGGCACGGCCATCACCAGCGGCGATGTCGCCAAGCGGCAGGCCTTCCTTCGCCTGCAGCATACGGCCGCCGATGCCAAGACCGCCAAGGAGCAGTTGATCGACGAAACTCTCAAGCGGCAGGAGGTCGCCCGCGTCCATATGTCGGTTTCGCAGCAGGACGTCGACGCGTCTTTCGCGCGCTTTTCGGCCGGCAACAAGCTTTCCGTCGCGCAGATGTCGCAGATTCTCGACCGTGCCGGCGTCGGCGTCGACCATTTCAAGGGCTTCATCGCCGTTCAGATGAGCTGGCCGCGTGTCGTCAATGCGCGTTACGGCTCGACCACGCGGCTGTCGAATTACGATCTCGTCTCGCGCATGATGCAGAACAATAAGCAGAAGCCGGTAACGACGGAATATATGCTGCAGCAGATCATCTTCGTCATTCCTGAGGCCAAGCGCGGCGCCATCACCGGCAAGCGCAAGGGCGAGGCCGAGGCGTCGCGCTCGAAATTCCCCGGCTGCGACCAGGCAAAGGTCTTTGCCGCAACGATGCGCGATGTCGCCGTGCGCGACCTCGGCCGCATGCTCGCTCCCGAGATCCCGCCGGATTGGAAGCCTCTGGTCGAGCAGGCCAAGGGCAACACGACCGGCACCCGCGTTACCGACAAGGGTGTCGAATATCTGGCGATCTGCAGCCAGCGCCAGGTCTCCGACGACCAGGCCGCTGAAATGGTCTTCCGCCAGGAGGATCTCGACAAGTCCAAGGCCGGCAAAAACGGTCCGCCGGAAAACGAGAACAGCAAGAAATACCTGGATGAACTGCGCAAGAAGGCGCAGATCGCCTATCGCTGACCGACGATGGCGATACCGTTCTCACGACCGCTTGCGCTGAGCCAGGGTGATCCCGCCGGCATCGGGCCGGATATCACGCTGATGGCCTGGCTCCGGCGGCGTGAACTCGGGCTCCCGCCATTTTTCCTGATCGGCGATCCCGATGTCTTGGCCTTGCGCGCCCGCCAGCTCAACCTGGCGGTTTCCATCCGTGAGATCGACAAGGCCGACGAGGCCACCGGCCTATTTACCGATGCGCTGCCTGTCATGAGCGTGCCGGCCGGCATTGAGGTCGTGGCCGGCGAGCCGCATGCGGCAACGGCGAAAGGCACGATCGCGGCGATCGAGAAAGCAGTCTCGCTTGTCATCGGCGGCGAGGCGCTTGCGGTCGTCACCAATCCGATCGCCAAGGTCGTGCTCTACGAGGCGGGCTTCCGCTTTCCCGGCCATACCGAATTTCTCGCCGATCTCGCTGCCAGGGCAAACGGCCGGCCGGTGACCCCGGTCATGATGCTGTCGGGACCGAAGCTGAGGGCCATTCCCGTTACCATTCACATTCCGCTCCGGGAGGTGCCGCAGGCGCTGACCGAGGAATTGGTCCTGGATACCTGCCGGATCGCGCACGAAGATCTGAGGCAGCGCTTCGGTATCGATGCGCCGCGGCTCGCGGTTGCCGGCCTCAATCCGCATGCCGGCGAGACCGGAACGATCGGCAGGGAAGACGAGGATGTCATCCGCCCGGCCATCGAGCGTCTGCGCGACGAGGGCATCGACGCGATCGGCCCCCTGCCCGCCGACACGATGTTTCATGACGAGGCGCGGGCGCGATACGATGTCGCCATCTGCATGTATCACGATCAGGCGCTGATCCCCGCCAAGGCGCTCGGCTTCGACGACAGCGTCAACGTCACGCTCGGACTTCCCTTCGTGCGCACCTCGCCGGATCACGGCACCGCTTTCGGCATTGCCGGCAAAGGGCTGGCGCGCGAGCAGAGCCTCGTTGCGGCGCTGAAGCTCGCCGCTCAGCTCGGCCGCACTTGGGAAAGCCGCCGCTGATGGCAGCACTCGATGGCCTGCCGCCGCTTCGCGACGTCATCCAGCGTCACGGCCTCGATGCGCGCAAGGCGCTCGGGCAGAACTTCCTGCTGGACCTGAACCTGACACAGAAGGTCGCCCGCACGGCGGGCGGGCTCGAAGGGATGACCGTTTTCGAGGTCGGCCCCGGTCCCGGCGGGCTGACACGGGCGATCCTGGCGCTCGGCGCCAAAAAGGTGATCGCCGTCGAGCGCGACGCGCGCTGCCTGCCGGCGCTCGCCGAGATCGCCGATCACTATCCAGGCCGGCTGGAGGTGATCGAAGGCGATGCGCTGAAGACGGATTTCGAGTCGCTGGCACCGGAAGGCCCGGTCAAGATCATCGCCAACCTGCCCTATAATGTCGGCACGCAGCTGCTGGTCAACTGGCTGCTGCCGAAGGCCTGGCCGCCGTTCTGGCAGTCGCTGACGCTGATGTTTCAAAAGGAAGTCGGCGAGCGTATCGTCGCCAACGAGGACGACGACCATTACGGCCGTCTCGGCGTGCTCTGCGGCTGGCGGACCGAAGCGCGCATGGCTTTCGACGTGCCGCCGCAAGCCTTCACGCCGCCACCGAAGGTGACTTCGACGGTGGTCCATCTGACTCCCCGGGAAAATCCCATCCCCTGCTCCGTCGCCAATCTGGAAAAGGTGACACAGGCCGCCTTCGGCCAGCGCCGCAAGATGCTGCGCCAGAGCCTGAAGCCACTCGGCGGCGAGAGCCTGCTTGTGAAGGCCGGGATCGATCCGGCGCGGCGGGCGGAGACCCTGTCCGTCGAGGAATTCTGCCTGTTGGCAAATAGCCTTTAAATGCAAGTCGCCCGGAACTGTGCAGGGTTCCGGGGCAACGACATGCATAAAAACAAAGAGCCAAAGCGCGTCGCGGCGCGCTTTAAAGCGACGGCGTCTCTTCCAGCAACTCGCGGACGAAATCGAACATGCCGTGGCGGCGGTCGCGGCGCAGGCGTTCGGCCTTGACGATGGACTGGACGGCGTCGAAGGCGGTGTTGAGGTCGTCGTTGACGATGACATAGTCATATTCGCGCCAGTGGCCGATCTCGGCGCGGCTGTTGGCGAGACGCGTCTGGATGACCTCCTCGGAATCCTCGGCGCGGCGATGCAGCCGTGACTGGAGCTCCGTCATGGTCGGCGGCAGCACGAAGATCGAGACGACGTCGGCCGACATTTTCTCTTGCAGCTGCTGGGCGCCCTGCCAATCGATATCGAAGAGCATATCGCGGCCCTCGGCCATCGCCTGCTCGACCGGCTCGCGCGGCGTGCCGTAGAAATTGCCGTGCACTTCGGCCCATTCGAGCAGCGCGTCGCTATCACGCAGCCGCTCGAACTCGCGCACGCTCTTGAAGTGGTAATGCACGCCCTCGACCTCGCTCGGGCGGCGCTGGCGCGTTGTGACGCTGACGGAAAGACCGATATGCTTGTCGGTCTCCAGAAGCGTGCGCGCGATGGTGGACTTGCCGGCGCCCGACGGCGACGAAATAACAAGCATCAGACCGCGGCGGGCGATCTGCACGGGCGAGGATTTCGCCGGTTTCATGTCCTACTCCAAATTCTGGACCTGCTCGCGGAACTGGTCAATCACGACTTTCAACTCGATGCCGGCGGCGGTGACCGCCGAGGCATTCGACTTCGAGCAGATGGTATTCGATTCGCGGTTAAATTCCTGTGCAAGGAAGTCCAGACGGCGCCCGGCAGGTCCGCCTTTTGCCAGCAGATCCCGGGCTGCGGCGACATGCGCCTTCAGGCGGTCGATTTCCTCGCGCAGATCCGCCTTGGTCGCCAGCAACGCGGCTTCGGCATGCAGCCTGTCACGGTCGAGCGCGGCCATGCCGTCCATCAGCAAAGCCACCTGTGCCACCAGCCGGGTCGCGATCTCCTGCGGCGAGCGCGAGGGATCCGTCTCGATCGTCCGCGTCAGGCCCTCGATCGTTGCGACGTGATCGAGAAGAATGCGGGAGAGTGCTGCCCCCTCCTGTTCGCGCATCGCCCGGAGGTCGGCAAGCGCGGCCATGAGGCCGGCGGCAATATCGGCATCCCGGGCGGCCAGCGCCTCCTCGCCATCCTCGCCCTCACGGAACTCGACAATGCCGCGCACCAGAAGCAGCGTGTCGAGCTTCAGCGGCGCCGGATCGATCACATCCACCAGCTGCTCGCGCATGGCAAGCACGGCGGCAAGCGCTTCCCTGTTCAGGACGGCTTCGAAACGGTTCTCGTCGGCGGAGACCGAGAGCGAAGCCTGCAGGTTCCCGCGGCTGAAACTTTCGCCGGCAAGGCGGCGGACCTCCGCCTCCATGCGTTCAAGACCGGGCGGCAGGCGCAGGCGCAGGTCGAAACCCTTGCCGTTGACCGAGCGCAGTTCCCATGCCCAGCGCCAGCGGCCACTCGTTCCCTCGCGCCGCGCAAAACCGGTCATGGACTGCAAAGCCATGCGAGCCTCCGAAATCTTTCAGTTGATCTTCTTTTTCTTCGTCGGCACGACAGTCGCGCCATTGTCGGCCGGCTGTTCTTCCGGCTGGCCGTCGACCGCGATATTCGGATCCGACCCCTTGTCGGCCTCGAGCTTACGCCAGCGCTTGACGTTGGCATTGTGCTCTTCGAGCGTCGCGGCGAAAACGTGGCCGCCAGTGCCATCGGCGACGAAATAGAGATCCTGGGTTTTCCAAGGATTGGCGACGGCTTCCAGCGCATCCTTGCCGGGATTGGCGATCGGCGTCGGCGGCAGGCCCTTGATGACATAGGTATTATAGGGCGTGTCCCGCTTCAGGTCCGACTGGTAGATCGGCCGGTCGGCCGGCTTCCCCTCGCCTCCGAAGAGCCCGTAAATGATCGTCGGGTCCGACTGCAGGCGCATGCCCTTGCCAAGCCGATTCAGGAAAACCGAAGCGACATGGGCACGTTCGTCGGGAACGCCGGTCTCCTTTTCGACGATCGAGGCAAGCGTCACGAATTCGTCCTTGGATCGCAGCGGCAGCGAGGAATCACGCTTGTCCCAGACCTGGTCGACAAGCTTCTGCTGCGCCGCCGCCATCTGTTCGATGATCTCAGAACGCTTGGTGCCGCGCGAGAACTTGTAGGTGTCAGGACGCAGGCTGCCTTCGGCCGGCAGCGCGGCCGGCAGGTCGCCTTCCAGCACAGGGTCCTGCAGCATGCGGTCGAACATCTGGCGAACCGTCAGACCTTCGGGGAAGGAAACCGAATAGAGAATGGACTTGCCGGATTTCAGCAACTCCATGATTTCGCTCATGGAGGCTCTCGCCTTGATCTCATATTCGCCGGCCTTCAGGCTCTCTCCGGCGGAAAGATGTGTCGCCGTGAGATATCGGAAGATGCGGGCATCGGAGATGATCGCATTGCGCTCGAGGTTCGAAGCGATTTCGGCAAGACCCGCGCCGTTGCGGACGATGAAATTGGTGTTCGTCTGCAGCGGCCCCGGGCTCTGATAGGTCGATGTCGCGTAGTAGAAGCCGATGACCGCAACGACACAGACCACGACCGCCATCGTCATGATGAAGTTCAGAAAGAGGACGATCTGGCTGCGCGCGTTCCTGGAGCGCTTCGGGGGTTCCGGAACACGTTCCGGACGCAGGGCCTCGTTCGGCGACTTCGGGATGATCGGTCCCTTCTGCGCCTGGCTGTCGTTGCTCTGGTTCGTCGTATCGCTCACCGGCAATCCTCTAAAACTTGGCCCTCATTCCGCTATTTCGCGAAGCAATGCGGCAAAAACAGGTTCTGCCACGGTTCAACGAAACCGCTGCCGGTCGTTCGACTCCAGCACGCCGGCCCCGGCGGGCCTCTTACTGCGCGTAACGGCGCAGCACGAGCGATGCGTTCGTGCCGCCGAATCCGAACGAGTTGGACAGGGCCACGTTGATTTCGCGCTCACGGGCCTTGTGCGGAACAAGATCGATCGCCGTCTCGCGCTCGGGATTGTCGAGATTGAGCGTCGGCGGGGCGACATTATCGCGAATGGCGAGCGTGGCGAAGATCGCCTCAATGGCGCCGGCAGCACCAAGAAGGTGTCCGGTCGCCGACTTGGTCGAGGACATGGAGATCTTGGACGCCGCGTTGCCGACTAGCCGCTCGACTGCACCGAGCTCGATCGTGTCGGCCATGGTCGAAGTCCCATGGGCGTTGATGTAGTCGATGTCGGCCGGTGTCAGCCCGGCGCGCTTCAGCGCCATCGCCATGCAGCGGCCGGCGCCCTCGCCGTCTTCGGAGGGCGCAGTGATGTGATAGGCATCGCCCGACAGGCCGTAGCCGACGATTTCAGCGTAGATCCTGGCGCCGCGCGCCTTGGCATGTTCCAGCTCTTCGAGGACGACGATGCCGGCGCCCTCGCCCATGACGAAGCCGTCGCGGTCGCGGTCATAGGGGCGGGAAGCCTTCTGCGGGTCGTCGTTGTGCTGGGTCGACAGCGCCTTGCAGGCGGCAAAACCTGCGAGCGAAATGCGGCTGACCGGCGATTCCGTGCCGCCGGCGACCATGACGTCAGCATCGCCCAGCGCGATCAGCCGTGCGGCATCGCCGATCGCATGTGCGCCGGTCGAGCAGGCGGTGACGACCGAATGATTGGGTCCGCGCAGCTTGTGGCGGATCGACACCTGGCCGGAGACGAGGTTGATCAGGCGGCCAGGAATGAAGAACGGGGAGATGCGGCGCGGGCCTTTATCGCGCAGGGTGTAGCCCGCCTCGACGATGCCTTCGATGCCGCCGATACCGGAGCCGATCAGCACGCCGGTGGCGATCTGATCCTCATCACTCTCGGGATGCCAGTTGGCATCGGCAAGCGCCATGTCGGCGGCGGCCATGCCGAAGATGATGAAGGGATCGACCTTGCGCTGCTCCTTCGGTTCCATCCACTCATCAGGGTTGAAGGCGCCGTCTGCGGCGTTACCGAGGGGAATGCGGCAGGCGATCTTGGCGGGAAGGTCATCGACCTCGAATTCGGTGACGAGGCGGGCGCCGTTCTGGCCGGCGAGCAGCCGCGACCACGTCACCTCCGTTCCGCATCCCAAGGGTGATACCATGCCGGTACCTGTGATGACGACACGTCTCATCGCGTGCTTTCCCCCGTCTCTTATATTCTATGGAGAAATAGGCCGAAAAGAAAAGGGCGGACTCCAGGCCCGCCCTTTCTCAAATATACAGGATCAGGCCTGGGCCTTCTCAATAAACTTCACTGCATCGCCAACCGTCAGGATCGAGTCGGCAGCGTCGTCGGGGATTTCAACGCCGAATTCTTCTTCGAAAGCCATGACAAGTTCGACCGTGTCGAGCGAGTCGGCGCCCAGATCGTCGATAAAGCTGGCGCTCTCGACGACCTTGTCGGCATCGACGCCAAGATGATCAATAACAATTTTCTTTACGCGTTCTGCGATATCGCTCATGTCGGTTTCCTCGACTTTATGTCCTGATCGGAATGCCGTTGCGGCACCCTACCCTTTTTCAGCCTGCGATGTTTTCAGACATCCTCGGCAAACTCGTTTACCCGGCTTCAGAGATTTCCGAGGCTTGCGAAAAGCCCGCCGGTCCGTCTGCTTTCTCGGGACGACTGTTCACAGTCATGGCCCGCTTAACATGGTTTAAGTCTGCCGCAAAGCCAGAAAATCAACGCTTCGTGATTGCTCAACATGCTATTGGCGGAAATATCCCCATGCCGATGGTTTGTCGTTTCAGATCATCGCCATGCCGCCGTTTACATGCAGCGTCTGGCCGGTCATGTAGGCAGCCTCGGAGGAGGCAAGATAGGCAACCGCCGAAGCGACTTCGCCGCCCGTACCCATCCGCTTCATCGGGATCGCCCCCATGATCGCTTCCTTCTGCTTGTCGTTCAGCTTGCCGGTCATGGCGCTCTCGATGAAGCCGGGGGCGACGCAGTTGACGGTCACGTTGCGGGTGGCGATTTCCTGCGCCAGCGACTTGGTGAAGCCGATCATGCCGGCCTTGGAGGCGCAATAATTGGCCTGCCCCGGATTACCGGTGACGCCGACGACGGAGGTGATGTTGATGATGCGGCCATAGCGGCGGCGCATCATCGGATGGGTCAACTCGCGCGTCAGGCGGAAGGTCGATGTCAGATTGACTTCGAGAACGGCGTCCCAGTCCTCGTCGCTCATGCGCACGAAGAGGCCGTCCCTGGTGATGCCGGCGTTGTTGACGAGGATATCGACGCCTTCGAGCTCGGCTTCGGCCTTCTGGCCGAGCGCCTTGACCTCGTCGCGGTCGGTCAGGTTGGCCGGGAAGATCTTGACGCGTTCACCGAGTTCGGCCGCCAGCGCTTCCAGCTTCTCGACGCGGGTGCCGTGCAGGCCGACGATGGCGCCCTGCTTATGAAGGAGACGGGCGATTTCCTCGCCGATGCCGCCCGATGCGCCGGTGACGAGAGCCTTGCGGCCGGAAAGATCGAACATGGAAACGTTCCTTATATCTGGAGATATCAATCAGGCCATGAGAGCGGCGACGACTGCGTCGATATCCGCCGGACCGCCGACGGAGATGCCGTTGACCGTTTTGTCGATGCGGCGGGCAAGGCCGGTCAGCACTTTGCCGGAACCGAGTTCATAAAGCGTGGTCACGCCGTTGCCGGCGAACCATTCCACCGTCTCGCGCCAGCGGACCTGGCCGGTCACCTGCTCGACCAGCAGGGTCGCGATCTCGTCCGCATCCGTCACCGGGGCGGCGCGGACATTGGCAATGAGAGGCACGACGGGATCAGACTTCGCAACTGTTGCCAACGCTGCACGCATGGCCTCAGCGGCGGGCGCCATCAGCTTGGAATGGAAGGGAGCGGAAACCGGCAGCAGGATGGCGCGTTTGGCGCCCTTGTCGGTTGCAAGGCCGGCGGCCTTTTCGACGGCCGCCTTCTCACCCGAAATGACAATCTGACCGCCGCCATTGTCGTTGGCGATCTGGCAGGCGCCGGTGGCCGCGGCCTCTTCGCAGACGGCTGCGACATCGGCATGTTCCAGCCCGATGATCGCCGCCATGGCGCCGACGCCGACGGCAACGGCGGCCTGCATGGCATTGCCGCGAATGCGCAGCAGCCGCGCCGTGTCGGCGAGCGAAAAGGTGCCGGCGGCGCAAAGCGCGGAATATTCGCCGAGCGAGTGGCCGGCGACATAGGCGACCTTGGCCTTCAGATCCAACCCCTTGGCTTGGAGAACACGGACAACGGCGATCGAGACGGCCATCAGCGCCGGCTGGGCGTTCGCCGTCAAGGTCAACGTGTCCTCCGGACCGTTGAACATGACGTCCGAAAGTTTTTCACCGAGCGCCTCGTCGACTTCTTCGAAAACGGCGCGGGCTTCCGCGAAATTCTCGGCCAGATCCTTGCCCATGTCGACGGCCTGACTGCCCTGGCCGGGAAAAGTGAAAGCAATGGTCATTCTGATGTCCCTGATTGCGCCCCTCGAGGCTGTTTTGCCTCCAATTGACATTCTTTCCGGCAGAGTCAAGTGGCGGCACCTTCTGCGCAAAGCCTTTCGCACCGGCGCAAAAGGCCGGTTTTTGCACTTGCGCTCCGCCAAATCCGGCCTAGATTTGCCCGGTCCTTCCCCAAGGCTTCCATCTCTAGATCGCTCCCAGGGTTTTCTCCATGAAGTACAAGTCACTCGGCCGCACAGACATTTCCGTTTCAGAAATCTGCCTTGGCACCATGACCTGGGGCTCGCAGAACAGCGAAAGCGACGCGCATGCGCAGATGGATTACGCCGTCGAAAAGGGCGTCAATTTCTTCGATACCGCCGAGCTCTACCCGACGACGCCGGTTTCGCCCGAAACGCAGGGCTGGACCGAGGACTATATCGGCAGCTGGTTCGAAAAGACCGGCAAGCGGAGCGAGATCGTGCTCGCCACCAAGGTCGCCGGCCGCGGCCGCGATTATCTGCGCGGTGGTGAAGGAGCGGATGCGAGCAATATCCGCCTTGCGTTCGAGGCCAGCCTGAAGCGGCTGAAGACGGATTATGTCGATCTCTACCAGGTGCACTGGCCGAACCGTGGCCATTTTCACTTCCGGCAGAACTGGAGCTACAACCCCTTCTACCAGGATCGCGACAAGGCCGTCGCCAACATGCTCGACATCCTGGAAACGCTGGGGGCCCTGGTCAAGGAAGGCAAGATCCGGGCGATCGGCCTTTCCAACGAAACCACCTGGGGCATCCAGAAATACCTGACGCTGTCAGAACAGAAGAGCCTGCCGCGCGTTGCCAGCGTCCAGAACGAGTACAATCTGCTCTACCGCCATTTCGACCTCGATCTCGCCGAGCTGTCGCATTACGAGGATGTCGGACTGCTCGCCTATTCGCCGCTCGCCGGCGGCATACTGACCGGCAAATATGTCGATGGCGGCAGGCCGAAGGGGTCGCGCGCTTCGATCAATCCCGATATCGGCGGCCGCCTGCAGCCGCTCCAGGAGCCAGCGACCAAGGCGTATCTGGCCCTCGCAGCCCGATACGGTCTCGACCCGGCGGCCATGGCGCTCGCCTTCTGCCTGTCCAGGCCCTTCATGGCTTCGGTCATCATCGGGGCAACCTCGATGGAGCAGTTGAAAACCGATCTCGGTGCAGCCGAGCTGACGCTTTCCGACGAGGTGCTGGCGGAGATTGCCAAGGTGCACCGGCACTATCCGCTGACACTTTGATGACCCGGCTCGGCGCTGCCGATTGGCCTGCGTCGGGTTCGAATGTCCGATTGGGGTTGCCTTTCCCCGAAAAATCCGTATAAGCCGCGCTGTTCGTTAACCCGGTCTTCTGGCTGGTGGCTGAACGGAGGGCCGGTTTCCTCTCGGAAATCGTTCGGAACGGAAGCGTTCCAGCCTCCCGTGTCTCCGCTCTCGACCGTCTCGGAAACGCTTTTCTTGCCTGGGTCCGCCCAATCAGGAGCAGTCGTTGAGGCTTAGCCGCCGAATATCGGGTTGAACCAAACGCAAGAAAGGCAAAGCTGTCATGGCTCTTTATGAACATGTATTCCTTGCCCGGCAGGATATTTCCGCTCAGCAGGTCGATGCCCTCGTAGAACAGTACAAGGGCGTGATCGAAGCAAACGGCGGCAAGGTCGGGCGTATCGAGAACTGGGGCCTCAAGTCCCTCACCTACCGCATCAAGAAGAACCGTAAGGCGCATTACGCGCTGATGGACATCGATGCTCCGGCTGCTGCGATCCAGGAAATGGAACGCCAGATGCGCATCAGCGAAGACGTTCTTCGCTACATGACCATCGCCGTGGAAAAGCATGAAGAAGGCCCGTCTGCGATGCTGCAGAAGCGCGACCGCGACGACCGCGGCCCGCGTGAAGGCGGCGACCGTGGCCCGCGCCGCGAATTCGGTGACCGTCCGCCGCGCCGTGACGGTGACTTCCAGCGTGGCCCGCGTCCGGATCGCGCTCCCCGCGAAGACCGTGCATAAGGAGATATAAGAATGTCTGAAGCTTCCTCCGCACCGGTCCGTCGTCCGTTCCATCGCCGCCGCAAGACCTGCCCGTTCTCCGGCGCAAACGCACCGCGGATCGACTACAAGGACGTCCGTCTGCTGCAGCGCTACATTTCCGAGCGCGGCAAGATCGTTCCGTCCCGCATCACGGCCGTTTCCCAGAAGAAGCAGCGCGAACTCGCCCAGGCGATCAAGCGCGCTCGTTTCCTCGGCCTGCTGCCGTACGTCGTCGCCTGATAGAATATGTGACCCCCGGATCCCTGATCCGGGGGTTGCCTCCCTTCCGCGATGGGCGCGGATCGGAACTCTAAAAACCCATGTTGAGACGTTTCTGAATTCGATTCAGCAACATCCTCTAACTGCTTGATGAAGCAGGACAGCGACCTTGAAACGACTGGATCTTAAAACGCTGCTGACCGGCGCACTCGCCGGCTTGACCGCCGCCCTGCTGGTGCTGGGCGCGAGCGTGCAGCCGTCGTTTTTCAGCGCGCTCCTCTATACGGCTTCGGCACTGCCGATCCTGCTTGTCGGGCTCGGCTGGGGCAATGTCGCTGCAATTGTGGCCGTCGTCACCGCAGCCGCACTCGGCGCGGTGTTCATCTCGCCCTTCTTCGCGCTGATCATGACATTGGTGACGCTGCTGCCGGCCGGCTGGCTCAGCCACCTCGCCAATCTCGCCCGCCCCGCATCCGAGCTCGGCGGTCCGGACCACCTGCTCGCCTGGTATCCGCTCTCCGATATCCTGCTGCATCTTTGCGGCCTGGTGACGTTCGCCGTCATCGTCATCGGTGTGATGATCGGCTACGGGCCCGACATCACCGATCCGATCGTTGATCTGCTGATCACCTCGGTCAAGCAGCAGCAGCCGGAATTCATGCCCGATCCGGCGGCGACCGCGCAGACCAAATCGCTGATCCTGCTGATGCTGCCGGCTTTGCAGGGCGGCATGTGGGTCACGATGCTGTTTGCCGCCTATTATTTCGCGGTGCGCCTCGTCGCAGCATCCGGCCGCGGCCTTCGCCCCCGCGAGGACATCCCTTCGTCGCTGCGGATGAACCGCAATTCGATCTTCGTCTTCCTCGCCGGGCTTGCCGCCTGCTTCTTCGGCGGCGTTCCGGCGCTGATCGGCGCAACCGTGATCGGCACATTCGGCGCCGGTTTCATGCTCTCCGGTTTCGCCTCGCTGCATTTCCGCACGCGCGGCAAGGACTGGCGTTTGCCGGCCCTCATCCTCTGCTATCTGGCCTCCATGCTCATGCTGCTGCCAGCCCTCCTCATCCTCGTCCTCGGTCTCGGCGACACGCGCAAGGCGATCGCACTGACCCCGACGAAAGATGCCGATACCCCCAACCAATCCGATACGAAAATCTGAGACACAAGAAAGGACAAAGAAATGGAAGTCATCCTTCTCGAACGCATCTCCAAGCTCGGCCAGATGGGCGAAACCGTAAAGGTTCGCGACGGCTTTGCTCGCAACTACCTGCTGCCGCTCGGCAAGGCGCTTCGCGCCAACGCTGCCAACAAGGCTCGTTTCGAATCCGAGCGTGCGACGCTCGAAGCCCGCAACCTCGAGCGCAAGTCGGAAGCCCAGAAGGTCGCCGACGTTCTCGACGGCAAGTCCTTCATCGTCGTGCGCTCCGCTGGCGAAACCGGCCAGCTCTATGGCTCGGTCGCTGCCCGTGACGTCGTCGAAGTTCTCGCCGCCGAAGGCTTCAACATCGGCCGCAACCAGGTTCACCTGAACACGCCGATCAAGGCGATCGGCCTGCACAAGGTCGAGCTGCAGCTGCATGCCGAAGTCGAAATCCATGTCGAGCTGAACGTTGCCCGTTCCGCCGAAGAGGCCGAGCGCCAGGCCAAGGGTGAAGAACTCACCTCGGTCGACGCGATCTACGGCGTCGACGAAGACGCGCTGCGTCCCGAAGACTTCTTCGATCCGGAAGCCGACGGCATCGACGAAGACGAAGCATAAGTCTCGCCGGACACAATCCGCGTGAGGGAAGCCCGGCCGTTGCGCCGGGCTTTTTCGTTTCATCCGCCTGATCGGAAACAACCGGGGAGATCATCTTAAACGGGGGATTTCCGGATGTTTTTGCTGCGTGGCCGATGTCATCGCGTTACCATGGCCATCTCCGGAACGGATGATCTGAGTCGGCTCCGTACCGTGTCCTCAGGGTGACACTCCCGGTATTTCTCGCTTGTGTCGCCCAGGACTGTGGAGAAGTCGAACAACGTGCACAGCGTTCAGGATTTAGGCGAAGCGGGCCTTCGCGCCTTCTGCAGCCCCTTGATTTTCTCCATCCGGAATTGCAAATCCGGAGTTGGAAAAAGACAGAACGGATGATGATGAACGACGCCGCTCGAAAGATTGCAGCTGTTGCTCCCTCGGAGCAGCATTATCGCGAAGCACCCAACAACATCGAGGCCGAGCAGGCGCTTCTGGGTGCCATCCTGATGAACAACGACGCCTATTACCGGGTGTCGGACTTCCTCAAGCCGATCCATCTCTACGAACCGCTGCACCGCAAGATCTTCGAGGTGGCCGGCGACATTATCCGCATGGGCAAGATCGCCAACCCGGTAACGATCAAGACCTTCCTCAAGGCCGACGAAAAGGTCGGCGACATGACGGTTTCGCAATATCTGGCGAGCCTCGTCAGCAACGCCGTCACCGTCATCAATGCCGAGGATTACGGCCGGGCGATCTATGATCTGGCGCTGCGCCGGGCGCTGATCACGATCGGCGAGGATGTCGTCAACATCGCCTATGACGCACCGCTCGACATGCCGCCGCAGTCGCAGATCGAGGATACTGAACGCCGGCTCTTCGAACTCGCGGAAAATGGCCGCTACGACGGCGGCTTCCAATCCTTCAACGACGCTGTGGCGCTGGCGATCGACATGGCGGCCGTCGCCAAGGAACGCGACGGCGGCCTTTCCGGCATTTCCACCGGCATCCACTCGCTGGACGCCAAGATGGGCGGCCTGCAGCGTTCGGACTTGATCATCCTCGCCGGCCGTCCGGGCATGGGCAAGACCTCGCTCGCCACCAACATCGCATACAATATCGCCGCCGCCTACGAGGGCGAGGTGCAGTCCGATGGCAGCATGAAAGCGAGGAATGGCGGCGTTGTCGGCTTCTATTCGCTCGAAATGTCGTCCGAACAGCTCGCCACCCGTATCATCTCCGAACAGACGGAAGTCTCCTCCTCGAAGATCCGCCGCGGCGACATCAACGATGCCGATTTCGAAAAGCTCGTCGCCTGCTCGATGATGATGCAGAAGGTGCCGCTCTATATCGACCAGACCGGCGGTATCTCGATCGCCCAGCTTTCGGCACGCGCGCGCCGCCTCAAGCGTCAGCGCGGCCTCGACGTGCTCGTGGTCGACTACGTGCAGCTGATGACCGGCTCGGGCAAATCCAGCGACAATCGCGTCCAGGAAATCACCCAGATCACCACCGGCCTGAAGGCGCTCGGCAAGGAACTCAATGTTCCGATCATCGCGCTGTCGCAGCTGTCGCGCCAGGTCGAAAGCCGCGACGACAAGCGGCCACAGCTTTCCGACCTTCGTGAATCCGGCTCGATCGAGCAGGACGCCGACGTCGTGCTCTTCGTGTTCCGCGAGGAATATTACGTCAAAAACCAGGAGCCGCGCGATCCGCACGATCCGAAATATCCGGAATGGGAAGCGCTGTTCGACAAGGTGAAGGGCACGGCCGACGTCATCATCGCCAAGCAGCGCCACGGGCCGACGGGCACGGTGAAGCTGGCTTTCCAGGCGGAGTTCACGCGCTTTGCCGATCTCGCCGATCCATCCTTCATTCAATATGAAGAGCATTGATCGCGGTGCAGGGGTCCTCCAGCCTCGGCCTTTCCCTTGACAGGGTTGGCCTCTAGACTGGCCGGAGAATCCTTCTCCGGCCTCTTTTTCGACGTGGATCATGAGCGAATTTCTCGACGCCCCCGAAGACGACACCTTTGCCTCGGCAGGCCTGCGGCTGACCGTCGACCTGACCGCACTGACGGAAAACTGGCGCGACATGGCGCGCCGTTCGGGCACTGCGCGCGCCGCCGCCGTTGTCAAGGCAGATGCCTACGGCCTTGGAATCGAGGATGCCGGCGAAGCGCTCTACACGGCAGGCGCCCGGGATTTCTTTGTCGCGACTGTCGATGAAGGCGTCACGCTTCGCCTCTATGCGCCCGAGGCGCGCATCTTCGTGCTCTCCGGCATATGGCCGGGCACCGAACGGCGCTTCTTCGACAATGATCTGGTTCCGGTGATTTCTTCCGACGAGCAACTCGCCTTCTGGATGGCGGTGCTTGCCGATTATGGCGATTATCCTTGCGCGCTGCATGTCGATACCGGCTTCAACCGGCTGGGGCTGCACATCGACGATGCGATCGCGCTTGCCGATGACGTCTCGCGGCCGGCAAGCTTCGCGCCGGTGCTGGTCATGAGCCACCTCGCCTGCGGCGACGATCCCAGCCATGCGATGAACCGGCAACAGCTCGAATCATTCCGCAGGGTTACCGCCGCCTATGAAGGTGTCGATTCAAGTCTTGCCGCCTCGGCCGGCGTCTTCCTCGGCGAGGATTACCACTTCGAGCTGACCCGGCCGGGCATCGCGCTCTACGGCGGCGAAGCGGTCTGCGGCGTGACGAACCCGATGCGGCCGGTCGCCACCGCGGAAGCGCGCATCATCCAGGTGCGCACCGTCAAAGCCGGCGAGACCGTCAGCTACGGCCGGGCGCTGCAGCTTCGTCGCGACAGCCGGCTGGCGATCGTCTCGGCCGGTTATGCCGACGGCTATATGCGCAGCCAGTCGAGTGGCGGCGTGCCGCTGCGCCAGGTCGTGCCGCAGGGCGGACAAGGCTTCATCGCCGGACATAAGGTCCCGGTCGCCGGCCGGATCACCATGGATCTGACGATCTTCGACGTCACCGATCTGCCGGAAAACGCCGTGCGCGCCGGGGACTACGTCGAGCTGTTCGGGAAGAACGTGGCGCTGGACGACGTGGCACGGGCGGCAGGGACGATCGGATACGAGATTCTGACCAGCATGGGGCTTCGCCACGAGCGGCGCTATGTCGCCGAAGAATAAAGCTGGCCCTCAACGGCTGCTTAGCGCAAGGCGGGCGCCGAGCGCCAGGAAAAGCGCGCCGAGGCCGCGATCGAGCCACACTCCGATTTTTTCATTATGCCTCAGTGCGTCCGCAAGGCGCCCGCCAAGGAGGACGAGCGGCGGTTCGATGAAGGCCGCGACGACGATGATGAGGCCGCCATGCAGCATGAGCTGCGCCCATGCCGGCCCCGCGCCGTCGACCACGAATTGCGGCAGGAAGGCCAGGAAGAATATCGCGACTTTCGGATTGAGTAGCGACACCAGGATTCCCTGTCGATAGATCCTCGCGATCGGCAATCTTTCACCGGCCGCCTTGATCAGGCTGCCGCCACCACCGGCGCGCAAAGCCTGGATGCCCAGCCAAACGAGATAGGCGGCGCCGAGCCATTTGACGGTTGAGAAGGCGAAGGCAGAGGCGGCAAGCACGGCGGAGAGGCCCAATGCGGCCATCAGCACATGCAGGCAGGCGCCTGACCAGACGCCGAACAACGCGGAAAAACCGGCGCGTTTCCCGCCTCTCATCGTGTGGCCGAGGATGAAGCCGATGTCAGGGCCGGGCGACAGGTTGAGCAAAACCGCCGCCGATAGAAATGCAAGCCAGTGCGCGAGCGAATAGTCGAACATCTTCCACCGTAGCTGATGAGCAGAGGTGAAAAGCATAGGCACGGCAAACGCTGATGGGGAAATCATTAGTTTTGATCCGTCGCGATAGCCATTATCTCAAGCACAACAGTGATTCGATGAAGCGCACGTCGGCTTCGTCTTGATAACTCGACTGAAAGAACGATGATGGCGAAGGCCAGGACACAATTCATCTGCCAGAACTGCGGCGCAGTGCATAACCGCTGGGCCGGCAAATGCGACAATTGCGGCGAGTGGAACACCATCGTCGAGGAAGACCCGATGGGCGGCATCGGCTCCGGCCCGGGCAAGACGCCAAAGAAGGGCCGGCCGGTGGCACTGACGGCGCTTTCCGGCGAGATCGAGGAGGCGCCGCGCATTCATACCGCCATGTCCGAACTCGACCGTACGCTTGGCGGCGGCTTCGTGCGCGGCTCGGCGGTCCTGATCGGCGGTGATCCCGGCATCGGCAAGTCGACGCTGCTGATGCAGGCAGCCGCCGCGCTTTCACGGCGCGGCCACAGGATCATCTACGTCTCCGGCGAAGAGGCGGTGGCACAGGTTCGCTTGAGAGCCCAGCGTCTCGCGGCAGCCGACACCGACGTGCTGCTGGCGGCAGAAACCAACGTCGAGGATATTCTGGCGACGCTTGCCGAAGGCAAACGTCCTGACCTCGTCATCATCGATTCCATCCAGACGCTGTGGAGCGAGCTGGCCGATTCCGCGCCGGGAACGGTGACGCAGGTGCGCACCGGCGTGCAGTCGATGATCCGTTTCGCCAAGCAGACGGGTGCGGCCATGGTGCTCGTCGGGCATGTGACCAAGGACGGACAGATCGCCGGGCCGCGCGTCGTCGAGCACATGGTCGATGCCGTGCTCTATTTCGAAGGCGATCGCGGCCATCACTACCGCATCCTGCGCACGGTCAAGAACCGCTTCGGCCCGACCGACGAGATCGGCGTCTTCGAAATGTCCGACAGAGGTTTGCGCGAGGTCGCCAACCCGTCCGAACTCTTTCTCGGCGAGCGCAACGAAAAATCGCCGGGTGCGGCCGTCTTCGCCGGCATGGAGGGCACGCGGCCCGTGCTTGTCGAGGTGCAGGCGCTGGTGGCGCCGACCTCGCTCGGCACACCGCGGCGCGCCGTGGTCGGTTGGGATTCGGCCCGGCTGTCGATGATCCTGGCGGTGCTGGAGGCCCATTGCGGCGTCCGGCTCGGCCAGCACGACGTCTATCTCAACGTCGCCGGCGGCTACCGCATCTCCGAACCGGCGGCCGATCTCGCCGTCGCCTCGGCGCTCGTTTCCTCGCTCGCCGGTATTGCCCTTCCCGCCGATTGCGTCTATTTCGGCGAAGTCAGCCTGTCGGGCGCCATCCGACCGGTTGCGCACACCGCCCAGCGCCTCAAGGAAGCCGAGAAGCTGGGCTTTTCGACAGCACTGCTTCCTTCCGCCTCCGCCGAGCTGCCGAAGGGTTCCGGCGGACGATGGAACGAGGTCGAAAGCCTGCCGGATCTGGTCGCGCGCATCGCCGGATCGAAGGGAGCGCTGCGTGTGGAAGACGAGGTTTGATCCTTTCATTGCCGGGAACGGTAATGATATAGGAAGCACACGATAAGGCACGACACGGCCGCCAAGCGGCAGTCCTGGAGTTGAATTTACATGCCCATTACGATTTTCGACGGTATTGTCATCGGCGTCGTGCTCTTCTCCGCCGTACTGGCGATGGTCCGCGGCTTCTCCCGCGAGATCCTTTCAATCGCAAGCTGGGGCGGTTCGGCCGCCGCCGCCTACTACCTCTATCCGTACCTGCTGCCTTATGCGAAGAAATACACCGATGACGATCGCATCGCGATCGCCGGTTCGGCCGCGGTCGTTTTCCTGATCGCGCTCATCGTCATCTCCTTCATCACCATGAAGATCGCCGATTTCATCATCGACAGCCGCATCGGCGCGCTCGACCGCACGCTCGGCTTCCTGTTCGGCGCAGCGCGCGGCCTGCTGCTGATGGTCGTCGCTGTGGCCTTCTGGAACTGGCTCGTTGATGTCGACCACCGCCCGGCCTGGGTCAACGAGGCCAAGTCGAAGCCCTTCCTGGATTCGATGGTGGTGAAGCTGAAGGCAGTTCTGCCGGAGCAATTTGCCCAGATGATCGAGGCAAGCTTCCGTGATAAGATGCAGTCTCCGGCACAGAGCGGCGAAGGCGCCACGCCGCCGACCACCGATCAGGCTCCGGCGGAAGACGCGCCTGCAGGCGGCACACAGCAGCCGGCGAATTGACACAGTGTTCAAGAGCTTGACCCGCCGTCCGGCAATTGCCATTTGAGCGGGACGTGAAATAAAGGTCCGGCCGGGCATTCAGCTCCGCCGGACCTCAGCCGTTTCAGAGCCGGCGAGCGGGCTTTGACAGCGGATGTCGTTCAGTTATCGGAAAGCTGCCAGGTTTCCGATATATGATACTGGAAATGCCGATCCATTCTTGTGAGAGCAGAGGCCCGCAGAAATGAACCAGTCCCATTCCTTCCCGACCGACGATCCGCTCGACGGAGATACGCTGCATGAGGAATGCGGCGTTTTCGGAATTCTGGGACATCCTGATGCCGCGACCCTTACGGCTCTCGGCCTGCACGCCCTGCAGCATCGCGGACAGGAAGCGGCCGGCATCGTCTCCTTCGACGGCAAGCGCTTCTATCAGGAGCGTCATATGGGCCTCGTCGGCGACCACTATACCAATCCGATGACGCTCGCGCGCCTGCCCGGCAGCATCTCAATCGGCCATACACGCTATTCGACGACCGGCGAAGTGGCGATGCGCAACGTCCAGCCGCTGTTTGCCGAGCTGGAGGAAGGCGGCATCGCCATTGCCCATAACGGCAATTTCACCAACGGCCTGACACTGCGTCGGCAGATCATCGCGACCGGCGCCATCTGTCAGTCGACCTCGGACACCGAAGTCGTGCTGCATCTCATCGCCCGCTCGCGCCACGCGTCCACGTCCGACCGTTTCATCGACGCCATCCGCCAGATGGAAGGCGGCTATTCGATGCTTGCCATGACGCGCACCAAGCTGATCGCCGCGCGCGACCCGACCGGCATCCGCCCGCTGGTCATGGGCGAACTCGACGGCAAGCCGATCTTCTGTTCGGAAACCTGCGCTCTCGACATCATCGGCGCCAAGTTCATTCGCGACGTGGAAAACGGCGAAGTCATCATCTGCGAAATCCAGTCCGACGGCTCGATCAGCATCGATGCCCGCAAGCCGAGCAAACAGCAGCCGGAGCGCCTCTGCCTATTCGAATATGTCTATTTCGCCCGGCCGGATTCGGTCGTCGGCGGCCGCAACGTCTATACGACACGCAAGAACAT
Source organism: Rhizobium phaseoli (assembly GCF_003985125.1). Lineage (GTDB taxonomy): Bacteria > Pseudomonadota > Alphaproteobacteria > Rhizobiales > Rhizobiaceae > Rhizobium > Rhizobium phaseoli. The sequence goes on along the minus strand of NZ_ML133583.1, from coordinate 32,885 downwards.
GGGCATGAACCTCGCCAAGGAAGCGCCCGTCGAGGGCGACGTCGTCGTGCCGGTGCCGGATGGCGGCACGCCGGCGGCGCTCGGCTATGCGCAGGAGAGCGGCATCCCCTTCGAATACGGGATCATCCGCAACCATTATGTCGGCCGCACCTTCATCGAGCCGACGCAGCAGATCCGCGCCTTCGGCGTGAAGCTAAAACATTCCGCCAACCGCGCGATGATCGAAGGCAAACGCGTCGTGCTGGTGGATGATTCGATCGTGCGCGGTACGACGTCTCTCAAGATCGTGCAGATGATCCGCGAAGCCGGCGCGCGCGAAGTTCACCTGCGTGTCGCAAGCCCGATGATCTTCTTCCCCGATTTCTACGGCATCGACACGCCCGATGCCGACAAGCTGCTCGCCAACCAATATGCCGATGTCGAAGCCATGGCCAAATATATCGGCGCGGATTCGCTCGCCTTCCTGTCGATCGACGGCCTTTACCGCGCCGTCGGCGGCGAGGACCGCAATCCGGCCCGCCCGCAGTTCACCGACCACTACTTCACCGGTGACTACCCGACCCGTCTCCTCGACAAGAACGGCGAGTCCATGGGCAACAAGCTTTCGATGCTTGCCAGCAACGGCTGAGCCGTTTGCCGCTTTGACTTTCGCTTCCGAGGGGCCTAATTGCGCCCCTCACCTTCGCAAGCAAATCCGGAACCGGACAGATGAACATCAATCTTGAGGGCAAGATCGCACTCGTCACCGGTGCGTCGCGTGGCATCGGCTATTTCACGGCGCTGGAACTTGCCAAAGCCGGTGCCCATGTGATTGCCTGCGCCCGCACGGTCGGCGGGCTCGAGGATCTCGACGATGCGATCAAGGCGGTCGGCGGCAGCGCGACGCTGGTGCCCTTCGATCTTGCCGATATGAACGCGATCGATGCGCTCGGCGGGTCGATCTTCGAGCGCTGGGGCAAGCTCGATATCCTCGTCGCCAATGCCGGCGTGCTCGGCGTCATCTCGCCGATCGGCCATATCGAGGCGAAGGTATTCGAGAAAGTGATGACCATCAACGTGACGGCGACATGGCGGTTGATCCGTTCGGTCGATCCGCTGCTCGCCCGCTCGGACGCCGGCCGCGCCGTCATCCTGTCGTCCGGCGCCGCGCACAAATGCCGCCCGTTCTGGAGCGCCTATTCCGCCTCAAAAGCTGCCGTCGAGGCGCTCGCCCGCACCTGGGCCGGCGAAACGCAATCGACGCCGCTGCGCATCACCAGCGTCGATCCGGGCGCGACCCGCACCGCCATGCGGGCGCAGGCCGTGCCGGGCGAAGATCCGCAGACGCTGCCGCACCCTTCCGAGGTCGCCAAGACGATCCTGCCGCTTCTGGGGCCCGGCGTGACCGAAACGGGCAAGCTTTTCATCGTGCGGGAAAACAAGCTCGCCGATTATCGGCTGCCGGAATAGATCGACGCCTCAGTTCGCAGCAAGGGCTGGAAACAAATGCGCGAAACCCGTTTCCGACGGGCAGAGAGCATTCAGATCCACCGCTCCCTGAATGCCGTTCACTGTGCCATTGTCGGCAAATTGCCAGATCGACCAGCGACCGCAGCCTTCCTGTGGCGGCTCCTTGAATACGCTTCGCAGCCAGAGATAATGCTCGGGGAAGCGGGCCTCATTGCCTTTCAGATATTGATCGTAGAATTCCTGCGTGACGTAAAAGATCGGCTTTTCCGGAAAAGTGGCTTTCAGCTCGGTGACGAAGGCGTTCACTTCCGTCGCCATTTCTTCGAGGGTCGGGACCTTGTCGCAATTGCCGACAAACTCGAGATCGATGGCGATCGGCAATGTTCCCGGCGCCTTCGGCACGGTCGAAAGGACGTTCTGCGCCTGATCCCTGCCCGGGCGGCAAAAGGTGAAGAAATGATAGGCGCCCCTGACCACCCCTGCATCACCGGCGCGCTGCCAGTTTTCGGCGAACCTGGAGTCCTTGTGGTCGCCGCCTTCGGTCGCCTTCATGATCGCAAAGCGTATATTCGGCTGCGCGGCCACCGTCTTCCAATCGATGTCGCCCTGGTGATGGCTGACATCGATGCCCTGGATCGGATAGCGCGACAGAGATGGATTGTTGAAGCGAAGCATGCCGAAATCGTATGCGAAATACGCAACGGATGCGACCACAAGAATTGCGGCCGCTCCGACACTCCACCGAAACACGCTCCCCACTCATTCCTCCCGTATTTTCAGCAGCTTCTCGACGGGCTACAAGCGATTTGTGCCGGGAAAATGGCGGACGCACTGTGGCGCTGGATCGTACCTCGCCCCTCTTGACCAAACGTCATTCCCGCGCCATAAAACGCGGCATGAAAACGGTTATCTGCATTATCTGCGGAAAGATTATTCGCTAGCGCAAGCGCTGGCCCGGCCGTTTTCGTCTCCCACACAGTCAAGATGCGAAACGCCCCGGCCCGCCGGTTGCGATATTTTCTGAACGTGCATTTTGGGAGAGTGAAATGGGCGGCACGCCGGAACTGAAGCTGTACAACACGCTGACGCGGGAGAAATCGGTCTTTGCGCCGATCGATCCCAATAACGTCCGCATGTATGTGTGCGGCCCGACGGTCTATGATTTCGCCCATATCGGCAATGCGCGGCCGGTCATCGTCTTCGACGTGCTGTTCCGGCTGTTGCGGCATCTCTATGGCGAAAACCACGTCACCTATGCGCGCAACATTACCGACGTCGACGACAAGATCAACGCGCGGGCGCTGAGGGATCATCCGGGCCTGCCGCTGAACGAGGCCATCCGCGCGGTCACGGAAAAGACCGAGACGCAGTTTCACGCCGATGTCGCCGAACTCGGCTGCCTGGAGCCGAACGTCGAGCCGCGCGCCACCGACAATATCGAAGAGATGATCGAGATCATCGAGAAACTGATCTCCAACGGTCATGCCTATGTCGCATCTGGCGAAGTGCTGTTCGACACCAAGTCGATGGCGGATTACGGCCAGCTTTCGAAGCGCCCGCTCGACGAACAGCAGGCCGGCGCCCGCGTCGCCGTCGATGCGCATAAGAAGAACCCCGGCGATTTCGTGCTGTGGAAACTGTCGGGCCACAACGAACCCGGCTGGGAGAGCCCCTGGGGCCGCGGCCGGCCCGGCTGGCATATCGAATGCTCGGCGATGAGCCGGCGTTATCTCGGCGATATCTTTGATATTCACGGCGGCGGGCTGGATCTGATCTTCCCGCACCATGAAAACGAGATCGCCCAGTCGCGCTGCGCTCACGGCACCGAGGTGATGGCGAATGTCTGGATGCATAACGGCTTCGTGCAGGTCGAAGGCCGCAAGATGTCGAAATCCGAAGGCAATTTCGTCACCATCCACGATTTGCTGCACACGGAAACCTTCGGCGGGCGGAAATGGCCGGGCGCGGTGTTGCGCCTTGCCATGCTGATGACGCATTACCGCGAGCCGATCGATTTCTCGATCAAGCGGCTGGAGGAAGCCGAACGGCTGCTCGCCAAGTGGCCGGCAACGGAACCCGGCGACGCCAGGCCGGACGAGGCCGTCATGAACGCGCTGGCGGATGACCTCAATACGGTGGCGGCGGTGCAGGCCCTGCATGCGCTGGCGCAGGCTGCCCATACCGATGCCGCCATCGGCGCCACCTTCGCCGCGACGGCCTTACTCCTCGGGGTGCTGCCGAAGAAAGCCGAAATCGATGAAGCCGTCGCAGCAGCGGTCGACGCGCTGGTCGCCATGCGTCTGGAAATGCTGAAGGCGAAGAATTTTGCCGAAGCCGACAAGATCCGCGACGAGCTGACGGCAAAGGGCATCCAGCTGAAGGACGGCAAGGATGCTGCGACCGGTGAGCGGGTGACGACGTGGGAGGTCAAGCGGTAGGATGGGTCGGGCGGCCGGATATACCCCCCTCTGCCCTGCCGGGCATCTCCCCCACAAGGGGGGAGATCGGCAAGACGCGCCGGCTTCCCGAGATATCGACCGCGCGCTAATTAGCTTCGGCTATCTGAGGTGTTTGACTGGGGCGAGCGGCCGCTCCCATCCGATCTCCCCCCATGTGGGGGAGATGCCCGGCAGGGCAGAGGGGGGTGCCGCGGCAGCCCGGTCCCTTCATCGCAAGAGGCAGGCCATGCCGCATACACCAGTTCCGCCGCAACGGCGGGCGAACGCCCGGCGCATGCGCAAGGCAATGACCGATGACAACATGTGCATCCATATCATCCGCATCATCGGAAAGGACCTGCCATGACCACCCATACCGGCGGATGCCAGTGCGGTGCGATCCGCTTCCGCGTCAGCGGCGAACTCAAGGATTCATCGATCTGTCATTGCCGCATGTGCCAGAAGGCGTTCGGGGCTTATTATGCGCCGCTCGTCTCCGTGCGCGGCGCTGATTTTGAATGGACACGGGGAGAGCGGAAAAAATTTCGCTCTTCCAATTTCGTCGAGCGCGGCTTCTGCGGCGATTGCGGTACACCGCTGACCTACGAGGCGCCGGATGGAATGGCGGTCGCCGCCGGCGCATTCGACGATCCTTCAGCATTGCCGCCGACAGTGCAATTCGGCGTCGAGGGCAAGATCGATTTCGTCGATCATCTGCACGAGTTGCCCGGACATCGGACGGAAGAGGATGCGCAGGCCGCCCCCTTCGTGCTTGAAATCGCCTCCTATCAGCATCCCGACCATGATACGCAGGTGTGGCCGCCGGAGGATCGCGCTTGAGCGACGTCACGAAGTACACCGGCGGATGCCAGTGCGGCGCGGTGCGTTACCGCGCGCGCGGCGAACTCGGCTATCCCCATATCTGCCACTGCCGGATGTGCCAGAAGGCGGCCGGCAACTATTTCCTGCCGCTCGCTGCGGCAAAGCGTCAGGATTTCGAATTGACGCGCGGCGGGCCGAAATGGTTCCGCTCTTCCGATCTCGTGCGGCGCGGCTTCTGCGGCGATTGCGGCACGCCGATGTTCTACGATATTCCGGACGCGGACTTCATCAATATCGCGCTCGGCTCGCTCGATGAGCCCGATGCCGTCAAGCCGGTGATGCAATCGAATACCGGCCGCAAGATGTCCTGGTTTCACGCGATCGACGCCTTGCCGCTGGAACCGGAGCCGGACACGTCCGAGCGCGAAGATACGATCGCGGCGAGCAATCATCAGCATCCCGACCATGATACGAAAAGCTGGCCACCCGGAGAAACCCCATGACGGATAAAATCAGAACAGGCGGATGCCAGTGCGGCGCCGTGCGCTTCCGCATATCAGGCGCGCTCGGTCGGCCCTCGATCTGCCATTGCCGCATGTGCCAGAAGCAGTTCGGCGGCTTCTTCTCCGCCCTCGTCACCGCACCCGAGGAGGGAATGGAGTGGACCCGCGGCGAGCCGAGCTACTTTCAGTCCTCCGTCAATATCGCCCGCGGCTTCTGCAGCAGTTGCGGCACGCCGATGACCTATCGTCATCCCGGTGGCCTGGAGCTTGCAATCGGCGCCTTCGACGACCGCAGCGATCTGGCGCCGCAGATCCAGGTCAATTACGACGCCCGCCTGCCCTGGGTCGAGACGATCTTCGAAGCCCCGGTGCACAAGGACCCGGATTTCTATGCCCGACAGGAGGCGATCATCTCCTTTCAGCATCCCGATCATGACACTAAGGTCTGGCCCGCGAAAGGCGTGAAGATATGACCGAGATACTGCGCACCCTCTATCCCGAAATCGAACCCTATGCCTCCGGCCATCTCGATGTCGGTGACGGCCATGTGATCTACTGGGAACGGTCGGGCACATCAGGCGCCAAGCCGGCCGTCTTCCTGCATGGCGGCCCGGGCGGCGGCTTCTCGCCCGCCCATCGCCGGCTGTTCGATCCCGCTCTCTACGACGTCATGCTGTTCGATCAACGCGGCTGCGGCCGGTCGACGCCGCATGCCGACCTCAATGCCAACACGACCTGGCACCTCGTCGCCGATATCGAGCGGCTGCGCGAGATGGCCGGCGTCGAGACCTGGCAGGTATTCGGCGGCTCCTGGGGCTCGACGCTGGCGCTCGCCTATGCCGAGACCCATCCCGAGCGCGTGTCCGAGCTCATTGTGCGGGGCATCTATACGCTGACCAAGGCGGAGCTCGACTGGTACTATCAGTTCGGCGTCTCGGAAATGTTCCCGGACAAGTGGGAGCGCTTCATCGCTCCCATTCCTCCGGAAGAGCGGCATGAGATGATGCAGGCCTATCATCGCCGCCTGACGCATGAGGACAGAAACGTGCGCCTTGCGGCCGCGCAGGCCTGGAGCATCTGGGAAGGCGAAACGATCACGCTGCTGCCGGAACCTTCGACGAGCGGCAAGTTCGAGGAGCCGGAATTCGCCTATGCCTTCGCCCGTATCGAGAACCACTTCTTCGTCAATGCCGGCTGGATGGACGAGGGACAGCTGCTCCGTGACGCAGGCAGGCTGAAAGATATTCCCGGCGTCATCGTGCATGGCCGCTATGATATGCCCTGCCCGGCCAAATATGCCTGGCTGCTACACAAGGCCTGGCCGAAGGCGGAATTCCATCTGATCGAGGGTGCCGGCCATGCCTATTCGGAGCCCGGGATACTCGACCGGCTGATCCGGGCGACGGATAAGTTTGCCGGGAAGCGGGACTGATTGCCCTGAGCAGGGCGGCCCCTCACCCTAGCCCTCTCCCCGCGCGCGGATGAAGGGCAGCATCCGCAGTTCAACAACACCCGCCTGGCGGGAGGAAACGACATGAAAGAACGCATCTACCTCTTCGACACGACGCTCCGGGACGGGCAGCAGACGCCCGGCATCGATTTTTCCGTCGAGGACAAGATCGCGATCGCCGCCATGCTGGATGAGTTCGGCCTCGATTATGTCGAAGGCGGATATCCCGGCGCCAATCCGACGGACACTGCCTTTTTCGGCGAGAGGCGCACCAGCCAGGCGACCTTCGTCGCCTTCGGCATGACGAAGCGGGCGGGCGTTTCGGTCTCCAACGATCCAGGCATTGCCGGGCTGCTGCAGGCGAAAGCCGACGCCATCTGTTTCGTCGCCAAGAGCTGGGACTATCATGTCGCGGTGGCGCTCGGCTGCACCAACGAGGAGAACCTCGAAAGCATCGCCGAAAGCGTCAAGGCGGCGGTCGGCGCCGGCAAGGAGGCGATCGTCGACTGCGAACATTTCTTCGACGGCTTCAAGGCCAATCCGGCCTATGCGATCGCCTGCGCCAAGACCGCCTATGAGAGCGGCGCCCGCTGGGTGGTGCTCTGCGACACCAATGGCGGGACGCAGCCGCCGGAGGTCCGCGCCATCGTCGAGGCGGTGATCGCTTCAGGCGTGCCCGGCCGCTGTCTCGGCATCCATGCCCATAACGACACCGGCCAGGCCGTCGCCAATTCCTTGGCCGCGGTCGAAGCCGGCGTCCGGCAGATCCAGGGAACGCTGAACGGCATTGGCGAGCGCTGCGGCAATGCCAACCTGGTGACGCTGATCCCGACACTGGCACTGAAGAGCGCTTACAACACACGCTTCGAAACGGCGATCGACGAGGAGCGGCTGCTCAACCTCACCCGGCTGTCGCATGCCTTCGACGAGTTGCTCAACCGCTCGCCCGACCACCAGATGCCCTATGTCGGCGCTTCCGCCTTCGCCACCAAGGCCGGCATTCACGCGTCGGCGCTGCTGAAGGATCCGAAGACCTATGAACATGTGCCGCCGGAAAGTGTCGGCAATTTCCGAAAGGTCATGGTCTCCGACCAGGGCGGCAAGGCGAACTTCATCAACGCGCTGAAGCGGCGCGGCATCACCGTCGCCAAGGACGATCCGAAGCTCGACCTCCTGATCTCGATCGTCAAGGAACGGGAATCCATCGGCTATGCCTATGAGGGCGCCGATGCGAGCTTCGAACTGCTGGCGCATCGTACACTCGGCACCATCCCGGAATTCTTCACCATCGAAGGCTTCCGAGTGATGATCGAGCGCCGCTTCGACAGCCTCGGCCGCGTGAAAATCGTCTCGGAAGCGGTGGTCAAGATCACCATCGACGGACAGACGCTGATGTCGGTTGCCGACGCCGAAGGTCCGGTCAACGCGCTCGACCTGGCGCTGCGCAAGGATTTTGGCAAGTACCAGCACGAGATCGACGATCTGGTGCTCGCCGATTTCAAGGTGCGTATCCTCAATGGCGGCACGGAGGCGATTACCCGCGTGCTGATCGAATCCACCGACAGTGACGGCGTGCGCTGGTGGACGGTCGGCGTCTCGGAGAACATCATCGACGCCTCCTTCCAGGCGCTGATGGATTCGGTCATCTACAAGCTGATGAAGAACCGGCAGCTAGCCGGCAAGATCGCGGCGGAATGAATCTGTTCCGCCGGTTCGGCGGCGCTGCCGGCGCCGCCGGCCTATCGGCCGCTGAGGTCCGGGCTGATCGTCCGCTCGTGTTCGTCATCGCCTGGACTTTGCTAAATGCTCTCACCATTCATTCAACGAAATGAATTGGCCTATTCACGGCGCTTAAGCTAGGCCGGATCAGAAGAAGAACAAAGATGGAAACACCCGATGTCGACCGATGCATCCGTTCCCTTGGCCAAGAACGAAGATAGTCCGCGCGGTTTCGCCTTCGCGCTGACAGCCTATCTGCTCTGGGGCTTCCTGCCCTTCTATATGAAGGCGGTGGCGCATATTCCGCCGGCCGAAGTCATCGCCCACCGCATCGTCTGGTCGCTGCCGCTGGCCGGCATCGTGCTGATCGTGCTCGGACGCACCGCCGATATCAGCGCAGCACTGCGCTCGCCGCGCATGTTGGCGATGGGGGCGCTGGCGGCGTCGCTGATCACCGTCAACTGGGGCACCTATGTCTGGGCGATCGGCGCCGGCCATTCGCTCGATGCAGCGCTTGGCTATTTCATCAATCCGCTGTTCAGCATCTTCCTCGGCGCAGTGCTCCTGAAGGAGAAGCTGCAGCCGCTGCAAATCGCGGCGATTGCCCTTGCAGGGCTCGCCGTCGCCATTCTCGCCTTCGACAGCGGCGGCATTCCATGGGTGGCGCTGACGCTGGCCGTCAGCTGGGGTTTTTACGCCCTGCTCCGCAAGACACTGCCGCTCGGACCCAATCAGGGCTTCTTCCTCGAGGTGCTGATCCTGAGCGGGCCGGCCCTCCTTTACATCCTCTATCTCGAATTCGGCAGCGGCCAGGGCCATCTCTACCGCACCGGCCTTGCCGATACGACCCTGCTGCTCGGCTGCGGCGTCATCACCGCCGTGCCGTTGATGATCTATGCCAATGGCGCCAAGCTGCTGAAGCTCTCGACGATCGGCATCATGCAATATATCGCGCCGACGATGATCTTCCTGATCGCCGTGTTCGCCTTTCAAGAGCCGCTCGGCACGGCGCGCATGATCGCCTTCCCGCTGATCTGGGCGGGGCTGTTCTTCTACAGCTGGTCGATGCTCAAAGGGAGCCGCGGAAGGATATAGCCGTTGCGCTCGTCGCAACCCGACCGACTTGGCTCAAAGCCAGGATAGCAGCGCTGTGCGGAAGAGGATTCCGGCCAATGCGCTGAAGACTGCGACGCCCGCAACCGAGCGGAGCGCCGGCACCGAAGCGATAAGAATGGAGAGGCCAGGAAGGTCAAGAGGGTTTAGCAGAAATGCGGATCCGTGAATGATTTTCTCTGGCGTAAGACTCAGTTCCTTGTGGGCGTCGAGTAACAGCGTGACCGTTGCGCTCGATCCTGCCAGGCACTTTGTGAGGAAGAACAGCACATCCTGCTGCGAGGCGCCTAGCAGCTGAAGCAATGGCTGCGCAACGGACGTGAAAGCCGAAAGTGCGCCTGTATTTTGGGTCAGCCTTACCAGGGCAAGTGAGATCACGAGCACCGGCAGGATCGCAGCAATGACGCCAATGGCATCTGCGCCACCGCGATTGATCGCGGCCAGCAGATCGCGCCTGACGACGTCGTGGTCATCCGTCCTGTCGCAGGAACAGATCTTTCCAGGCAAGGAACGGCGGCCGACGATCCAACCGGCGAGAGTGGACGCAGCGAGCGCCCCGCAAATGCCGTTCATTATGATCGAGCCCGGATCGACACCGAGGCTTGCGAGCGGAAAACTGGCATTCGCCGGCGCCGCCGCAAGTACCGCGGCAAAGGCCGCGGCCATAAATTTCTCCGACGTTCTTTTATGCGCCATCAGCGTCAGGGCAGCGACCGGGGCAGCCGAACTCACGAGGCTGAGCTGGATGATTGCCAAAACCCCAAAACCGTCCAGACCGAAAGGTCTGAACAGCGGGTTTACCTTGCCGGCGATTGATCGCAACGCGCTCACGCTCTCGAGGTAGCGCATCAGCGAAAATGTCACGATCATGAGAGGCAGAAAGGTGAATATCGCGATGTCGACGGCACTTCGCCCGGCATCCAGGATGGCGGTTATCAGAATTGTCATGGAAACGAATGGCTCGATGGCCGGGTGAACGCGCGGCCGGCTTGATGGAGGAAGCAGACTCCGGGTTCGATGCCGGAGCCTGATCGTTCAGACTCTATTCCGGTTTGAAAGCTTCATCGAAGAAGCGGACGACCTCGGCATAGGCCTGCATGCGGTGGCTCTCCATGAGGGCCAGATGTGTCGCCTCCCCGATTTCCACCCATCGCCTGTAGGAGGCGCCGGTCAGCTGCTCGAAATAGGCCCGCGCCAGATCAAGCGGAACGTCGATGTCCCATTCCCCGTGCAACAGCAGCACCGGAGCGCGAATCTCGCTCGGTTGATAATATGGGGTTCCAGCTCTCCAGTAGGTGCGGATGTCTTGGATCGGCCCGTTGGTGGCGCGAAGTTTTCCTTGCTCCCTATCATCTTGCGACGTCTCCTCCGAGAGGGTCAATTCCGACCAGAGATCGAACCAGCCCTCGGGCACAAGACGTTCACGCGCGTATTCAGGTGCGGTGCCCAGCCAACGCGCCAGGGCCGCTTTGACTGGAACAAGCCTGTAGGAGCCGAGGGAACCGCCCTGGTCGATGGGAATGGGAACGTCACTCAGCCATTGTGGCGCGAGCAGCGCGAGCTTGACGACCTTGTCGGCGTTGCGAGCAGCATATGCGCCGGCTACGGTACCGCCCCACGACATTGCGAACACGTTGACAGCCTTCAGGCCCCGAAGTCGAAGCACGAACTCGACAGCCGTTGCGAAGTCGGTGACGCCCGTGTCGGTGGAAACAAGGGGCGGGTTGAGATCGGGCTGCGCCTGCATTTCCGGTGGACGGGTCGATTTTCCGTAGCCCCGGACATCGACGGCAAAGACGTCGAATCCATGATGCGCGAGGAAGTCGATGAAGGACATTCCATTGAAGGGAACGTCGTAAAGACTTCCGGACGAGAAGGTCGCTCCATGCACCATCACGATTGTTTTCTCCGCAAGAAAGACTTTGTGGTCCTTCCTTCGCTTATTGCGCAGATAGAGCTTGATGCCCTCGGTTCCGCTGTCGACGTAATGCTCGTCGAATACGATCTGACTGGCGTCAAAAGCTGACGATCCGAGCTCGTTGTTAGACATAGGACCACCTGAATTTTTCGCCGTCGCGGGTGACATAACCAGCAGACGAACCGGGGAAATGCGTGGAGAAGTACATGGCGCGATTATCAGCTGCGAGTTCGAGGACGCGCTGTCTGGACTGGGCAGCCTGATCCAGGAATTCGCAGAAGACCGTGTTGAGGTCGGGCCGTTCCACCTGGATCGGATGGTGCATGACATCGCCGGCGAAGATTGCCGCTTCATTGTCCGCCTCCAGCATAACGGACATATGGCCGATGCTGTGCCCAGGCGTCGGCAAGAAGATGAATCGATCGAGGAAAGGACCGCCTGCGCTGTCGATGAAATCGGCAAGCCCCGCCTCGATCACCGGCCTTACGCTGTCTTCATAGACGCCGAGGCTGGGAATGTTGACGTCGTTGTGACTCGCCGTCGACGCGTAATATTCCTGCTCGGCGCGTGGGAAGGCGTAGCGGGCGTTTTTGAAAGTCGGGATCCATCGTCCGTCCTGAAGCACGGTATTCCAGCCGGAATGATCGACGTGGAGATGGGTATTGATGACGAAGTCGACATCTTCGGGCTCGACACCCGCTTGACGCAGCCTATCGAGAAACGGAATGGTCTGACGATGGAAGCCGGAATTGCGCGGTCTCTCCTTGTCGTTCCCCGAGCCCGTGTCGATGAGGATGACGTGGTCGGGCGTGATGACAAGCCAGCTATGAATGCTCACTACAAGGGCATCGCGGCCCTCTTCCATATCGACGGCGGAAAGCCGCGGCTCGACCGCCTTGATCTCCTCAGATCCGGCAGTCGGGTAGAGGAATGAGGGCGGAACGTCGTGAAGGTACTGCTCCTGCACCTTTCTCACTGTCACGCCGGCAATACGATATTCCTTTCCAAGATCGCTCATGGAATTCCTTTCGAGTTGAACTGGAACCGGGACAGCGCTGTCCGATGGCTATGGACAGTAAGAAGGATTCATGCAACGATCAAATCGATGAATGAAATTGTCTCCATTGATCATTTCAATTTGTGGTCTTTCGACCTCAATCTGCTGGTCGCGTTCGATGCGCTCATGAAGGAGCGGAGCGTGACGAAAGCTGCTGTTCGCCTGAAAATCCAGCAGCCCGCGATGAGCCACAATCTCGGCACTCTCCGGACATTGCTGCAAGATGAGCTGTTTGTGCGTGTCGGCCAGGTCATGCAGCCGACTCATCGGGCGCTGTGTTTCGCCGAAGCCGTAGAGCAGATACTCAGCCGCACGCAGCAGGCGATCGTAACGCCGGCAATCTTCGAGCCCGATCAGGCCGAGCAGATATTCCGCATCGGCTTTTCCAGCGAGCTTGAGGTGCTGCTCGTGCCGCGCCTCGCCGCTATGTTGAACGAGACAGCCCCCGGTATTAAAGTGCTTGCGCGAGCGGTCGACCCGGAGCTGGTCCACAAGCTTCTGGACGACAATGTCATCGACCTCGGCGTCGGTTGCTACGATGACGGCAACAACAGACACCGGCGGACCCTGCTGTTCGAGCAATCGCTAATGTGTTGCTACAATCCTGAGCTTCTCGATCTTCCCGAAACTTTGGACCGGGACAGCTATGTCGGGCTGAGGCATGCACTCGTTTCCCAGAAGGACGCCATCGAAGGCTGCATCGATGACGCGTTGAAGCGGATCAACGTGCGACTGGACGTGTCGGTGGCAGCGCCGGAATTCCTGACCGTGCTTACCGCCGTCCTGGAAGCGCCCCTGATCGCGACCCTGCCGACCAGGATCGTGAAGCGGTATGCCGGCCTTTTCGGCTTGGCGACCGCCGAGGTTCCCCTTGACTTAACGGTGAGCCCGATATCGATGGTCTGGTCGGCGGCAAGTGACAATGATCCCGCCAATCAATGGATGCGATCTCAGGTGACCCGGCTTGTTTCGGCCTACAGCTGAATATGCCGGCCACAAGGCTGGGCAATCCAGGGCTCTTGCCCACCTACATCTTCGAGATTACCTCGTCCTCGCCGTCGCGATCGGCGGCGAGCTGGGCCGCCTGGGCCATGATCGCCGGAATGATGCCGGAAACGTCGTCGACGATGAGCGGCTGCACCCGGTGGGCTGTGTGCAGGAAACCTTCTTCGGTCATATGGCGCAGCAGTTCCATCATCGGATCCCAGAAACCGTTGATGTTGGCAAAGACCATCGGCTTCTCATGGCGGCCGAGCTGGGCCCAGGTCATGATCTCGACGATCTCCTCCAGCGTGCCGATGCCGCCCGGCAGCGCGACGAAGGCATCGGAGCGCTCGAACATCGTATGTTTGCGCGCATGCATGTCAGGGGTTACAATGAGTTCGTTGAGCTGACCGAGCGAATGGCGAGTCGCTTCCATATCGATCAGGAACTCCGGGATGATGCCCGTGACCTGACCGCCGCCTGAAAGCACCCCGCTTGCAACCGCGCCCATGATGCCTTTGGTACCCCCGCCATAGACGAGGCGCAGGCCGTATTCGGCGATCTCTCGTCCGAGAGCACGCCCGGCCGCCATGTGAGAGGGATCGCGTCCCGGCCTTGAGCCGCAGTAAACGCAGATGGATCGAATCGATACAGATTGTTCGGTCATGGAGGCGAAACAACTATTCCATTTCAATGCAGTCAAGAAAATTGACTGAAAAGCAGCATGCCTAGCTTGCCTAATTGCTTTGAATGCTTGTGAAAAGCAACGGGAATCGCTAGCAATTTTCGGTACTACGGCAATTTGCCGCCTTGGGAGACATAATGATGAAGAACCGTGCCGGCTTGCTGGCCCTTGCAGTGCTCGTATCCGCAATCCTACTGATGGTATTCTTTGTCATGCCGCGCATCGGCGGCGATGCGACCAAGGTCGGCGACGCTATCAACCAGGCGAGCACGGAGCTCAAGAACACGGTTAACGAGGCGTCAAAGACATCACGCTCCTCCGCCGATCCGACTGCGGTCGCCGCCCAGGTCAGCCGTCTTTCGGCCGATGCCGGCCTCGCGCTCGGCGAGCTCAAGGCGCTGTTTGCCGATGGCAAAGGCCCGGCCATCGATGTCTTCACCGCCGCCAAGACCAAGACGATCAATGCGCTCACCGCCCTTGCCGGCTTCACCATTCCCGAGGGCATCGATCCCGCGACGCAAGCCGTTGCCACGAAGGCCAAGGAAGGCGGCGCCAAGGCGCTGGCCATCGTGCAGTCGCTGCCCGAAAACATCGCCGATGCGAGCGCGGCAATTGCCAAGGCCGAGGCAGCGCTGACCGGCGCCCCCGAGCCGGCCGCTGCAGCGGCCAATGCCGGTCCCAAGCTTCCGGCCTTCGACGTCCTGCGCGTCGAGCCGGATGGATCGACCGTCATTGCCGGTTCCGCCGAGCCGAACGGCAAGCTTGAAGTGCTCGACGGCGAAAAGGTGGTGACGACGGCCGATATCGGTCCGAGCGGCGATTTCGCCGCCGTCCTCGACAATCCGCTTCCGGCCGGTGACCACCAACTGGTGCTGAAGGTGACGGGCAAGGATGGCAAGACCACGCGTTCCGAAGAAGTCGCAACCGTTTCCGTGCCGGAGGACGGCAATGGCGCCAATCTGCTCGCCATGGTCTCCAAGCCCGGCACCGCAAGCCGCATCATCACGGCGCCAACGGGCGGAACCGAAGTCGCCGACGCCTCCGATCCGATGGCGCCGTCTGCCGACAAGGCAGCAGCCGACGGAACCGCTCCTGCTGCAGCGACCGGTGAGCTGGCTCTGCAGACGCCTGGGTTGCCCGGCGGCACGAATGCGGCGCCGGCCGTTCCCGGCCCGGCCGAAGCCGACAAGGCCACGGCACCCGATGTTATGGTCAACGCCGTCGAGATCGAGGGCAACAAGATCTTCATCGCCGGCACGGCGCGCGCCAACGCCAAGGTCCTCGGTTATGCCGACGACAACCTCGTCGGCCAGGACACGGCGGGTGCCGACGGACATTTCGTTATTGACGGCGTTGCAGCACTGTCAGTCGGCGACCACAAGATCCGCGTCGATGTCGTCGATCCCGCCGGCAAGGTGATCGTGCGCGCCGCGGTGACCTTCAATCGTCCGGCTGGCGACCAGGTAAGGGTCGCCGCGCAAGCCGGCCCTGCCGACGTGAACGGCTCCTCTTCGATGGTACCGCTCGACGAAGGCGAACTCGGCAAGCGCAAGGCCGAGGCCGGCAAGGCCTTCGGCCTGCTGAAGGGGCTTTTTGCCGACGGCAGGCTGCCCGGCGACGAACAGCTTGCAGCGGCGCGCTCGGCAACGGAATTCGCACTGCGCTCGCTCGCCGACTTCCGCCCAGGCGCCGACGCATCGGATACCCTCAAGCAAGCATCCGGATCCGCCTCTGAGAAGGCGACCAACGCGTTGAAGATGCTGCAGGGCCTGCCGAAGGATGCAAAATCCGTCGGGGCTGGTCTCGACGGGCTGGGGGCGATCATTGCCGAACTCAACGGCGCACCAGCGCCTGCGGCCCCTGCATCCGCGACGTCCACCAACGACGCTGCCGGCAACCAGCCGAAAACCATCGAACAGGCGCCGCTGACGGCCAACAATGCGGCGGTGATCATTCGCCGCGGCGACACGTTGTGGCAGATCTCGCGCCGGACCTATGGCCTTGGTGTGCGCTACACGACGATCTACATCGCCAACGAAGACAAGATCACCGATCCCGACCGCATCCGCCCCGGCCAGATCTTCGGCCTGCCGAAGGATGCCTTGCCGAATGCCGAGGAACTGCACCGCAAACGCCTTTCCGGCCAGCACCTTTAAACAAAGCAGAAGAACATGATCGGGCCGGGCGGGATAACCGCCCGGCCCGGGCTTTTCCTGAGCCCCGCATTTGTTGTATTCATCCGCTCGGCACCCTATCTGGCGGTGACAGGGGAAACGCTTTCGAGCACGTCCCGCTCGCGCTTTGCCAGCATCGACGCACGCGACGGCAGCAACTCCCATCCGGACTGGAGACACGCATGGCAAACGGCAAGACTGTCTCGGAATCCCACCTGCTGCGCACGCTTCTCAACCTCTGGCCCTATATGTGGCCGGCCGGCCGGCCCGACCTCAAGATGCGCGTCGTCTGGGCCTCGGTCTATCTGCTGATCTCCAAGTTCGTTCTGCTGCTCGTTCCCTATTTCTTCAAATGGTCGACCGATGCACTGAATGGCAGGATGGACCTCGCCGGCACGGTTCCGCCGCTGCTTGCCGGCGCCATCGCGCTGGTCATCGCCTATAACCTCACGCGGCTGATCCAGCTCGGCCTCAACCAGTTGCGCGACGCGCTGTTTGCCAGCGTCGGGCAGCATGCGGTGCGCCAGCTCGCCTACAGGACCTTCGTGCACATGCACGAGCTGTCGCTGCGCTTCCATCTGGAGCGCAAGACCGGCGGTCTCTCGCGCATCATCGAGCGCGGCACCAAGGGTATCGAGACGATCGTCCGTTTCACGATCCTCAATTCGGTTCCGACCGTCATCGAATTCCTGCTGACCGCGGCAATCTTCTGGTGGGGTTACGGATTTTCCTACCTCGCCGTCACCGCCTTGACGGTCTGGGCCTATATCTGGTTCACGATCCGCGCCTCCGATTGGCGCATCGCCATCCGCCGGTCGATGAACGACAGCGATACCGACGCCAATACCAAAGCCATCGACTCCCTCCTCAATTTCGAAACCGTCAAATATTTCGGCAATGAGGAGATGGAAGCCAAACGCTTCGACAAATCGATGGAGCGCTACGAGAAGGCGGCGACCGATGTCTGGACCTCGCTCGGCTGGCTGAACTTCGGCCAGGGCGTCATCTTCGGCATCGGCACGACGATCATGCTGGTGCTGTCGGCGCTGGCTGTCCAGCGCGGCGAGCAGACGGTCGGCGATTTCGTCTTCGTCAATTCGATGCTGCTGCAGCTTTCCGCGCCGCTCAACTTCATCGGCTTCGTCTACCGCGAAATCCGCCAGGGGCTGACCGATATCGAGCAAATGTTCGATCTCCTGGAGGTGAAAGCCGAAGTCAAGGACGCGCCCGATGCAACAGAACTCAGGAGCGGCCAGGGCGCGATCTCCTTCAAGGATGTGCACTTCGCCTATGATCCGGCCCGTCCGATCCTCAAGGGGATTTCCTTCGACGTGCCGGCCGGCAAGACGGTCGCCGTGGTCGGCCCCTCGGGGGCGGGCAAGTCGACTCTGTCGCGCCTGCTCTACCGTTTCTACGATATCCAGAGCGGCACGATCACGGTCGACGGCCAGGATATCCGCACGGTGACGCAGAAGAGCCTGCGCTCGGTGATCGGCATGGTGCCGCAGGATACCGTGCTCTTCAACGATACCGTCGCCTACAACATCCGCTATGGCCGTACATCGGCCAGCGACGGCGAGGTCTTTGCCGCCGCCGAGGTGGCGCAGATCGCGCATTTCATCGAAATGCTGCCGGAAGGTTTCGAAACCAAAGTCGGCGAGCGCGGCCTCAAGCTTTCGGGCGGCGAGAAGCAGCGGGTGGCGATCGCCCGCACCATCCTCAAAGCGCCGCCGATTCTGATCCTCGACGAGGCGACGTCGGCGCTCGACACGACGACGGAACGAGAAATCCAGACGGCGCTCGACGTGGTTTCGAAGAACCGAACGACGCTAGTCATCGCCCATCGGCTTTCGACCGTGATCGGCGCCGACGAAATCATCGTGCTGAAAAGCGGTGAAATCGTCGAGCGCGGAACCCATGCGGCCCTGCTTGAACGGAACGGCCTCTATGCCTCCATGTGGAACCGTCAGCGCGAGGCCACACAGGCCGAGGAACACCTGAAGCAGGTGCGCGAAAGCGACGACATGGGCGTGGTCACGCGGCTTGCGCCGGCAAATTAATTCGGGAACCGGATGCCGGCATCGGCTTTTGTTGTTCAGAACCTAAGCGTGCGAACAGGGGCCGGGGCCGCAGCATTGCCCCGGAGGCGGTTTTTCGCTAACCAGCAAAAAACGACAACGCAAGGAGACCGGCAGCCATGAGCCTGTTCAACACGGTTCGCAACACGATCGTCCCCGTGCACAAGGAGGGTTATCCCTTCGTGGCCGCCTTCTTCGTCGCCTCGCTAATCCTCGGCTGGATCTTCAAGCCGCTCTTCTGGATCGGCATGATCTTCACGCTGTGGTGCGCCTACTTCTTCCGCGATCCCGAGCGCGTGACCCCGCAGGACGACGATCTGGTGATTTCCCCGGCCGACGGTAAGGTCTCGGCGATCCAGATGGTGACCCCGCCGGCCGAGCTCGACCTCGGCTCGGAGCCGATGCTGCGCATTTCCGTGTTCATGAACGTCTTCAACTGCCATGTGAACCGGGCGCCGATGCGCGGACGCATCGTCAGCATCAACTACCGCTCCGGCAGCTTCGTGAACGCCGAGCTCGACAAGGCGAGCGAGGACAATGAGCGCAACGGCCTGGTGATCGAAACCAAGCACGGCCAGATCGGCGTCGTGCAGATCGCCGGCCTCGTGGCGCGGCGCATCCTCTGCTGGGCAAACCCCAACGAGCCGATGGATGCCGGCGAGCGCTTCGGGCTGATCCGTTTCGGCTCCCGCCTCGATGTCTTCCTGCCCGCCGGTGCGGCGCCACGTGTCTCGCTCGGCCAGACCGCGATTGCCGGAGAAACCGTCATCGCCGAATTCGCCTCGGCCAAGGGTCCCGTCATCAGCCGCCGCAGCTAGATTGGAACGCGATATGGAAACGCCTTTTCCGCCTTTCGAGCCCAATGGTCCGGATGATTCCGCCCGCGGCCCGCGTCTGCGCGAAATCCCGCTCCGTCTCGTCTTTCCGAATCTCATCACCATTCTGGCAATCTGCGCCGGGCTGACCGGCATCCGCCTGGCTTTCGAGAATCGTTACGAGCTCGCCGTCTCCATGGTGCTCGTCGCCGCCTTCCTCGACGGTATCGACGGACGGGTGGCCCGGCTGATGAAGGCGACGTCGAAGTTCGGCGCGCAGATGGATTCGCTTGCCGACATCGTCAATTTCGGCGTCGCACCCGCCCTCGTCGTCTATGTTTTCGCGCTCGACCAGGCGCGCTCGCTCGGCTGGATCGCGGCGCTGATCTATGCGATCGCCGCCGGACTGCGCCTTGCCCGTTTCAATGTCATGGCCGAACGCGAGAACAAGGCAAGCTGGCAGTCGGAATATTTCGTCGGCGTGCCGGCGCCGGCCGGCGCCATGCTCGTGCTGCTGCCGGTCTATCTCGGCTTCCTTGGCATGGCGACCGACCGCACCTTCGCCTTTGTCTCGTCGATCTATACCGTGTTCATCGCCTTCCTGCTGATCAGCCGGCTGCCGGTCTGGTCGGGCAAATCGGAGGGCAACCGGCTGCGGCGCGATCTCGTGCTGCCGATGATGCTCGGCGTCGTGCTCTATGTAGCTCTGCTGATGAGCTACACCTGGGAGGTGATGGTGTTTACCGTTGCCGCCTACCTCGTTTCGCTTCCCTTCGGCGCGCGGAAATGGCGGCGGAAATATGGGACGCTGACGATCGAGGAGCCCGGCGTCGGCGACGACGATATCGGCCGTCATATCTGACCTCCAGGCATTCCTACAGCGCCGCGCGTCTTTTCAGACGCGCAAAGGACGCTGTAAGACTTTGAACTGCAGTAGCCTCTCTCCCACGGAAATGCTTCTCCCCTCGTTCTCGCATATTCCCGGAAAACTTGTGCTTCTTCCGGGGAAAGCCATGAGCTTTCCCCGGGGATAACGGCTGCGCAGTTTTTTGGGAACCGCTTCCTTCAGTAAGTATTAACCAACGTAGGCTTCAGTTAAGCCTCGCGAATTATGGTGGGCGTTCACAAATCCTGATAAGCGGCGCCGCCGATTCGTCGCTATTTCTGGCGAAACTGCAAAAATAAAATTCCCAGGGAAGAACCACGTAAAGGAGAGTATCCGTGACTTCGAACAAGAGCAGTACCGGCGAACAGCAGACGGCCAAGCCGGACCTCGCCGCCAATTATCGCCCCGTCGGCCTGAAGGCCGTTGCCGCGGCATCGCTGATGGCGAAGAACAAGCCGGAGAGCGTCAAGAAATCCGCTTGAAGCGCCGAGCTTCGAACCGCCGTCACCTGCGCTTCACCTTCCAGCTTCCGGCATGCCGTTGCCCCAAGACTGCGGCATGTTTCTAAAGCGTCCCGATCTCTAGGATTCGACCAACGGGCCGCAGTGCCAGAAGCGGCCGATAGCGTTTCAGAAAAGGCTGAGTTGGCCGTTATCCGGCCTTTGCTTCTCGGGTGCCTTGAACTGCCGTTCGATGACGACTGGCTCCTGCAGGTCAGGGCCCATATTGGCAACCTTATTGACCTTGTCGGAGACCGGTACGGCCTCGAAAAAATCGTCCTGAACGGGCTGCGTCAGGTCCGCCACCTCACGCGGTTCCTGAGTCCTGCAATCGAGCCAGCGCGCGAAGTCCGGCGGCTTGATGACGACAGGCATGCGATCATGGATCGCCGAGATGCCCGCATTGGCGGACGTCGTCAGGATCGCGCCGGTATCGACCTCCGAGCCATCGGCTGAGGACCATGTCTCCATCAATCCGGCAAAGGCGACGATTCCGCCCTGACGCGGCCTGATCCAATAGGCCTGCGGCTTGCCGTCGCTCTCCTTCGGCGGACGATGCCATTCATAAAAACCCGAAGCCGGAATCAGCACGCGGCGATGACGCATCGCCGCCCGAAACGAGGCTTTGCCGATCGCCGTCTCGGCGCGCGCATTGATCAGCAGCGGAAATTCTCTCGGGTCCTTGACCCAGGCCGGCGTAAAACCCCAGCGCACCAGCACCGCGCGCCGGTCGGCCAGATTGCTGCCTCGCTCCCTGTCCTCGCCTGCTATGACGACCAGGATCGGCTGCGTCGGGGCGATGTTGTAGCGCGCCGGAAAATCGTCGAGATCGACACCGGAGAGGAAATCGCGCAGGTCTGCGCTGGAACTTGTCAGGGCGAAACGTCCACACATCGACCCGTCTTTGCACCCGGTCCGAGTCCGGTCAAGACGCCCTGGGCGTGCCGCGACCAAAGAGCTAAGCGCGTTGCGCCTGCGCGACATGCTTCAGCCTCGTGGCGCAAAGAGGATGACGCTCGCCCCGGCAAGGCAGATCAGTCCGCCGCCGATATCATAACGATCGGGCACACGGCCTTCGACCAGCCAGAGCCAGAAGAGCGAAGCCAGAATATAAATGCCGCCAAGGCCGCGAAGGTTCGGCCGGCGGCCTCGCTCGGCACCAGCGTCAGAAGCCAGGCGAAAAGCGCGAGCGAGATCATGCCCGGCACCAGCCACCAGACGGGCTTTTCGAACCTCAGCCATGCCCAGAAGGCGAAGCAGCCGGCAATCTCGAAGACGGCGGCAAAGGCGTAGATGATATAGGTCACGCAAAGCCCTCTCGAAAATCTGGAATCTCTGTTGCACACATGTCGTCACCTCGGGAACCGTTGCACCGCCTTTCGGGCCTTGTCTTCCGAACCTGGCCAGACGAAAAATTGGGGAAGCCAGGCAGCGCCGGCATGCAACAATCGGTCCATGCGATAGAATGGGCCGTCACACCAAGAGCAGTCTTATGATCTCCACCGCCAAAGCCGCCTCCTCCGCCATTCTCGAACGCGACGGCCGGTTCCTGCTGGTGTTGCGACGCAACCCGCCTTCCGCCGACATGTATGCCTTTCCCGGTGGACGCGCCGAGCCGGGGGAAACGCCGGAGCAGACGGCGCTGCGGGAATTCCGCGAGGAAACCGGCATCTCGGCGCATAATCCGCGGCTGTTTTCGACCTATGACCTGAAGACGCATGGGCCGGACGGCAGCCTCAAGAGTCATTTCTTCCTGTCGGTCTTTCGCGTCGAGGCCGACCGGGACATGGTGGCGGAAGCCGCCGACGATGCAGCGGCGCTGGGCTGGTATACGGTGGATGAGATTCGGCGGCTGCCTGTGCCGCAGAGCGTGCTCGAATGCGCGGAACGGCTGGCACAGGATGATTATCGGCCAACCGGCCGATAATCATCCTGTTCTGAATTAGAGTTAGAGCATGATGTCGTCCGAAAACCGCTGACACTTTTCGGCGCCATGCTCTGGCGGGCGGCGAATAGAAGTGGAAATTGTCAAGCGCGCCTTGTTGCCGTCATGGTCAACGTATCAACTGGAAGCATGATTCCCGTTCGACGCGTTGTCCTGTCCCTGCTCGTGCTCGCCGGCCCCACCATGGCTCAGGGCAAGAACACGCCGCCTCCACAGGAGGAGGAGATTGCGCCGCCGGCCGCGATCGTCCCTTATGACGACAAGCTGGCGCGGCTCGCCGAGGTGCTGGGTTCGGTGCATTATCTGCGAACCCTCTGCAAGGCCGCGGGCGGCGATGAGTGGCGAAAGGGCATGCAGCAGCTGCTCGATTCGGAGGCCGGCAACGAACCGCAACGCAAGGAAAAGCTCACGGCAGCCTTCAATCGCGGTTATCGCGCCTTCGCCTCGGTCTACACGGATTGCACCCCGGCGGCCATCGTGGCAGAAGAGCGCTACCGTAACGAAGGTGCAACACTTGCCACAGAAATTACCTCGCGCTTTGGAAATTGACGTTTAATTAACCTGTTTTCGCATGCGGACGTGTCGTTTTGGGAAAAGGCTGTTAGTGTTGTTAACGGTGCAGTAAGAGATGAGAAGTTCTGAGGAAAAGACAATGGAAGCAAGCCTCAACGAGATCGACGACATGATCGTCCACGAAAAGATGCAGGCGGCTCTGGAGTACCAGAACGAGGCTTGGGCCGACGGCATGGCCGACGGGATCGAGCCTGAGATCATTGCTGATGCCGCCATCGCGCATGCACTGCGCGAGACCATTCGATTGCATGGGGAAAGCAGCGCCGAAGCTTTGCTCGATTCGCTGCGCGACCGTATGCTTGCCGGCGAATTCTCCGCCAACCGCACCCTGCAATAATTATTATCAGAGAGCTCGATGCGCATCGGTAAAGAGAAAGTTTCGCGAATTTCGCTCGCGCCGGTGATGCTTGCGCTCAGCCTTGCCGCCGGCAATTTCGCCCTTACGCCCTCGGCCTACGCGCTTTCCGAACTGCACAAGATCCCCGGCCAGCCGAACGACCAGCCGGCACAGGGAAGCGCCCAAGGGCAGAGCCAGCCGCAAGGCGGCACCACCCCCGGCGTTCCCATGGCCGATCCGCTGGTGAATAGCCAGAACAGTCAAGGTGTCGACAAGACGCCGGGCACGCAGGACAATTCCAAGCCCGTCGAGGTGATCTACGACATCAGCAAGGCCCCCGAGCCGGTTCGCAAGATGCGCCAGCAGATCGTCGAGGCGGCCGCTTCCGGCGATCTCGAACGGCTGCGGCCGCTGATGGGCGCCGGCGCAGAGCAGACGCAGGTGACGGTCGGCGAACCCACAGAAGATCCAATCGGCACGCTGAAGGATCTTTCCGGCGATCCCGATGGGGATGAAATCCTCGCCATCATGCTCGACATCGTCTCGACCGGCTTCGTCCATGTCGGCCAGGGCACCGCCGACGACATGTATGTCTGGCCCTATTTCGCCGAGAAAGACCTGAAGTCGCTGACGCCGCCGGAGCGGGTCGAATTGCTGCGCATCGTCACCGCCGGCGATCTGTCCGACATGCAGGAATTCGGCGGATATAATTTCTACCGCCTCGGCATTACGCCCGACGGCAAATGGAAATTCTTCACGGCAGGCGATTGACGCCTGACGCAAGCTGCATGGCGCTTGCGATCCGCCTCATCAAGTCATACCTCTGAGCGATGACCAACGCGACAGGTTCCGCCATGCCAGCCGTATTCCTGAAAGACCGCTCATTGCTCTCCGTCGGCGGCGCGGATGCCCAATCCTTCCTGCAAAACTTGATCACCACCGATATCACCTCGCTTGCGGCCGACGAAGCGCGGCCTGGGGCGCTGTTGACGCCGCAGGGCAAGATCCTGTTCGACTTCATGATCTGGCAGGATGGCGACGGCTACATGATCGAAACCGATGCCGGCCAGCGCGATGCGCTGCTGAAACGGCTGACGATGTACAAGCTGCGGGCCGCCGTCACGCTTGCGCCCGTCGCCGAAGAAGGCATCAGCGTTTGCTGGGGCGAAGATACCGATGGCGTCAGCTTAGGCTTCCGGGACAGCCGCTTCGCCAAGGCCGGCCTCACGCTGACCCGCCGGCCGGGACGACACGGTGACGGCGCTGAGGCGCTCTACGATGCGTTGCGCATCGCCCACGGCATTGCGACATCGGGATCGGACTTTTCGCTGCAGGATGCCTTTCCGCATGATGTTCTGATGGATCTGAACGGCGGCCTCTCCTTCAAGAAAGGCTGCTATGTCGGACAGGAAGTGGTTTCGCGCATGCAGCACCGCGGCACCGCGCGCCGGCGCGTCGTCACGGTATCCGCCGCAACGGCTCTGCCGGGGACAGGCACCGAGATCACCGCCGCCGGCAAGCCAGTGGGGACCCTCGGTTCCATCGACGGCGGCAGCGGACTTGCGATCGTGCGCATCGACCGCGCCGGCGCCGCGATGGCGGAAGGAACGCCGCTGCTGGCCGGCGGGACGGCCGTTTCTCTCACCCTGCCGCAATGGTCCGGGCTTGTCTTCCCGACCAGCGCCGACGAGGCCAGCGCGTGACGGCCAAAGTTCCGCGTGCCTGGCAACGCATGCTGTCCGGGCGCAGGCTCGACCTGCTCGACCCCTCGCCGCTCGATGTCGAACTCGCCGACATCGCCCACGGATTGGCGCGCGTCGCCCGCTGGAACGGCCAGACATCCGGCGATCACGCTTTTTCGGTGGCGCAGCACAGTCTCCTCGTCGAAGATATTTTCCGCCGCTTCAACAATGCCCGGCCGGAGGAGTGCCTGATGGCGCTGCTGCACGACGCGCCGGAATATGTGATCGGAGACATGATCTCGCCGTTCAAATCGGTGGTCGGCGGCGGTTACAAGGCGGTTGAAATGCGGCTGGAGGCGGCCGTGCACCTGCGCTTCGGCCTGCCGCCGCATCCCACGCGCGACCTCAAGGACCGGATCAAGAAGGCCGACACCATTGCCGCCTATTTCGAGGCGACGGTGCTTGCCGGTTTCACACCGGCTGAAGCGCAAAAATTCTTCGGCCAGCCGCGCGGCATCAGCAAGGACTTGCTGATGATGGAGCCGCTGCCCGCGATCGAAGCGCAGCGGCTGTTCTGCGAGCGCTTCGCGGCGATCGAGGCCGAGCGGGAGATGGGATCGTGAGCGTCATCATCGTCTCGCCGCTGTCGCGCATCGCCGAAATGGCGGTGCGCCATAAGGCGCGCGACATGATCAGCCTGATCGCCAAGGAACAGGCCTTTCACCGGCCGGGCGTGATCGCGCCCGAGCGTCACCTGACGCTGGCGATGAACGACATCGCGTTCAAGGGTACCGGCGGTCTCGTGGCGCCTGACGAAACGCATGTCCGCCAACTTATCGATTTTGCCGCGTCATGGCGGCAGGAGACGCCGCTGCTCATCCATTGCTGGATGGGTGTGTCGCGATCCCCGGCGGCCGCCTTGATCGCCGCATTGTCGCTCGCACCGGATCAGAGCGAAGAAGGGCTGGCCCGGCGGCTGCGCGCCGCCTCGCCTTTCGCGACGCCGAATACCCGGCTAATCGAGATTGGCGACGCGTTGCTCGGCCGCGGCGGCCGGCTGGTCACGGCCGTGCGGGCCATCGGACGCGGCGCCGATGCCGACGGCAATGCGCCCTTCGTGCTCGACATTCACGACGCCGGCGGCGGTTGACGCTGCCGCCGTCCGCTCCATCTTGCCCTCGACCACGCACGATCCGCAGGGCCAAATCATGGAACAACAAGCAGCCGACGTCCTTCTTGCCACCCGGACGGCACTGAGCCAGGCAAGCGCGCTCGCCGTCCAATATTCCTTTTCCATTCTCGGAGCGGTCATCGTGCTCGTCGTCGGCTGGACGCTGGCCGGCTTCGTCAGCCGCTGGGCCTATGAAGGCCTGTCGCTCATCCACGGTATCGACGAGACATTGGCGCGCTTCTTCACCAACGTCATCCGCTATGCACTGCTGATCCTGGTGTTCATTACCGTACTCGGCCAGTTCGGCGTCCAGACCGCCTCGATCATCGCCGCCCTTGGCGCAGCCGGCCTGGCGATCGGGCTGGCGCTGCAAGGGACGCTGCAGAATATTGCGGCCGGCATCATGCTGCTGGTCCTCAGACCATTCCGCGTCGGCGAATATATCGAGACCAGCAGCGTGGCCGGCACGGTGCGCGAGATCGGGCTATTTGCGACAGAACTCAGAACCGGCGACGGGCTCTATCGGCTGGCGCCGAATTCGACGCTCTGGAACACCCCGATTACCAACTTCAGCCGCGAACCTACGCGGCAGAACGACCTGAAGATCAGTATTTCGCGTGAGGATGATCTTGATTTGGCGATGGAAACGTTGATGGGCCTTGCCAAAGGCAATCCCAGGGTGCTGCCGTCACCGGCACCCAGCGTTTTCATCGACAGCCTCGGTGACAGCACGATATCGGTGACGCTGCGCTACTGGGCAAAGACGGGGGACTGGTGGCAGGTCAGCCGTGACATGGTGAAGCGGGTAAAACTTGCCTTCGACGACAAGGACGATCCGGCCGCTTTGCGGGACGATTCAAATTCCGCGGCGGGAAAGAGGTCCAACGGCACCGCGGCGGCCGAAAAGCCGACGCGGCAGTGAAACATGGCTGACCGGGGCGATCGTCGGCCTATTGAATGACGCCGCAGGCAAGCCTCTCCCCGGCGTCACCGGAAGGCTGGCTGCGATAATCGTCGGAATTGGCGTGCACCATCAAAGCGCGGCCGCGGATGCCGTCCTTCTTGCCGTCAAGCGTGACCATGCCGTCGAATATCTGGGCTCTCAACACGCCGTCCTGTCCGACATATTGATTGGGCATATCGCCGGCATGGGGTCCTTTGGCCGCAAGAATCCCGTGCTCGGCCGAGTCCGGGTTGAAATGGCCGCCTGCCGATTCGTGATGGGTTGCCGCATCGCAGCGGCCGGTCTCGTGAACATGAAAGGCCACCCATTTATTCGCCGGCAGTCCCGATATCTCCACTTCGATCAGGACGCCGCCATTGGCGGCAGCCGTTAGCTGGGCGCGGCCGCTTTCCTTGCCGTCCTTGCCGACGAAATTGGCGACCGCCGTTTGCTTGTCCTGGGCACTCGCCGGCAAGGCAATTGCAAGCAGGCTCAGGGCAGCGATGATGCGCATGGCTTTCATGGAGATCTCCTTCCGTCCGGTTGTCCTTCTGAACGTGTCAGCCCGGAACGTGTTCCTCAGCGGACCATCCAACAAAAAAGCCGGCCAATGGGCCGGCTTGCAGATCACAGGGATCTAGAGCCTTTCCTGGTTAGATTGAAGCATTCTGCCGGAGCAGGTTTTCGTCAGGGCAGAGGCGATTGGCGATGGGCATACCCCCCAGGTACGTCCGAGCCGATCGCCTCTGATCCTGGCGGAAACATGCCCGGCCCTTCGGGTTGGCTGAAACGGACCGGCTGATCGACCGGCCGGCTTGGCCGTAGAGCTTTGCTACGACGCGCGCCGGCCGGTCGACCATCCGACTCCGTTTGAGCCAACAGAATGCTTCAATCTAACCAGGAAAGGCTCTAGACGCCGTCAGGCGACGGCGTCGAAATCGAACTGGCCGTAGGTATTGCGGTAAAGATCGTCGGATTGATCGCCGGTCGTCGGCGCGGTCTGCTGCAATGGATAGGGAACGGCGATGCTGCTCATCGTGACGGTGTCGCGGGTGTCCATCATCAGCGCAATCAGGCTGCCGGAAAATTTCGGCTGCGTGTCGCCGGTCGTGTCGTCTTCCAGCAGTTGCTTGAGGATACCGGGCTTCTCATCGGCGGCACGTTCGCCGCGGCTGAGCACGCCGTCACCATTGGAATCGAGCCGCGAAAGCGTGGCAAGATATGCATATGAAGTATCTGAAACGGATGTGGTGCGGGTCATACAAACCTCCATTCACCGCCTTTTGCCGGTGGTGTTTGTACGCAATACGAGAACGGAAAATAACGAGTGACTCGGTGGTTAAACTGATTTGCGCAGTGCGTCAATAAGTTGTTAACTTCTCATTAATGAAGATTGACAGGCGTTAACGGAGGACTGCCAAATCGGCTTTTCCTCGACAGCCTCCTCGATATTTCAGCGGTTTTTAATGTAAAAACGCGGGTTTCAAACCGCGTGTGCGGCTGCTGCACTGCAACCGAATATTAATCCCGCAGATCCAGAATGGTGGGGCATTACCACCGTACGTTTGTAAATATCGAATTCCATGTCTGTCTTTTGAGGTTCTGATGGCCCGCGTTTTGAGGCACGTGCATCATCGAACGGCCACGGCCGTTCTCCAAGACGCTTGCCATGAAAGCTGAAGCGCTCTTTTGGCGGCAATGTACAGAGGCTGTCGCGGCCGATGGATCAATCGACGCGCAGCGTCTGATGCAGCTGGTGATCGCAACCTATCGCGGCCACGAAAGCGACTATGACGCAATCGAGAAAAGCGCGGAAACGCTGCTGAAGGAAAACCAGTCTCTGAGGGGTAATCTTTCGGCCCTTAGCCAGGCGTTCGACGGACAGAAGAGACTCTTCGAAATCGTCCTCAACAATCTGCCGCTCGGCCTCAGCGTCTTCGACGCCGACCAGCGGCTGACGCTCTACAATAGCCGCTTCCACCAACTCTTCGGCCTGACGCCGGAGGATATCGCCGCCGGCGCAACGATTACCGAGCTCCTCGAAAAAATGCGCGGCAGGGAAAGCGCCGTCTCACCAGGCGGCAGGCGAACCGGCCGACCTGCTTCCGCCAAGGCGGGGAGCAGCCGCATCCGCCGGCGCGAATGGCAGATGAATGACGGCCGCATTATCCAAAGCGTAGTGACGATCCTCTCCGACGGCAGCAACATCGCCATCCATGCCGACATTACCGAGGATCGAAAGGCAGCAGAGCGCATCACCTATCTCGCCCATCACGACCTCCTGACCGATCTTCCCAATCGCATCTATTTCCGCGAGCAGGTCGATGCCACGCTGGCGGAGCGCAAGCCGGACGAGCAGATTGCCCTGGTCCACCTCAATCTCGACCGCTTCAAGTCGATCAACAATACGATCGGGGTATCGGTTGGCGACAAGATCCTGCAGCAGGTCGCCGGGCGCATCCGAGCCTCGGCCGGCTCGGAAAATACAGTGGCGCGACTCGGTTCCGACGAATTCGCCATCCTGCAGACAGGTAACCGGCAGCCCCGGAGCGCGACGGCGCTGGCCGACCGGATCCGCCGCGCCCTTTCCGAGCCCTTCCTGCACGGCGAAAAAAGAGTGGAGCTCAGCGTCTCCATGGGCATCGCAATCGCTCCACGGGATGGTGAAGAAACAGATATCCTTTTGAAAAATGCCGGCGTGGCGCTGTTGCATGCCAAAGCCGACGGACGCAAGCGCGAGCGCTTCTTCACCAGCGAGATGGAAGCGCAGATGCAGTTGCGCCATGCCCTCGAGGCCGATCTTCGCGCCGCCGTCGAAAAGGGGGAATTCGAGCTGCACTACCAGCCGCTCTACGACCTTTCCAAGCAGCAGGTCTGCGGTTTCGAAGCGCTGATCCGCTGGAACCACCCGATCCGCGGCCGCGTATCGCCGATGGATTTCATCCCGCTTGCCGAGGAGGTCGGGCTCATCGTCGATATTGGCCGCTGGGTTTTGCGCCAAGCTTGCAGCGATGCGGCGCAATGGCCGGAAGGCATCAAGGTGTCGGTCAACGTTTCGGCGATCCAATTCAGCGGCAGCGATCTGATGCAGGATGTCAGCGAAGCGCTTGCCGCCGCTGCGCTATTGCCGTCACGCCTCGAACTCGAAATCACCGAGAGCGTGCTGATGGAGAACCTCAGCGAGGTGCTGCCGATCCTGCACGCCCTGAAGGAGCGCGGCATCCGCATCTCGATGGACGATTTCGGCACCGGATATTCCTCTCTGAGCTATCTCTCGAGCTTCCCCTTCGACAAGATCAAAATCGACAAATCCTTCGTCAACGACATCGTCGACAATAGGGAGGCGCATGCGATCATGCGCGCAATCATCCTGCTCGGTGATGCGCTCGGCATGCGCGTCACTGTCGAAGGCGTCGAGACGGCCGCTCAGCTGGCGCTGCTCGAATGCGAGGAATGCGACGAGATCCAGGGCTATCACATCAGTCCGCCGCGCCCTGTTCGCGACGTGCAGCACCTTCTCTCCATGCCGCCGAAGAGCGACGGTAATTTCTCCTGAGGGCAGGTGAATTTCTCATGATTGCGACTCGCATGGCAAGCCGCTACAAACCGGCTCCGTGTTCTGCAGATCTTCGTAGCCGGGCCGCTTCCCGGAAGCCGCTTTCGATGCTCGATGAACGATTTTTCCAATAACAGGTGGCGCGATGTTCAAGGCCGAAGCCTTCTCCCCTCATGAGACGCTCGCTGCGTCGCTGATTGCGCATGCGGCCGAAGGCGATGACGGTTCACACGATCTCGCCCATATCCTGCGCGTCTTCAGAAATGCCATGCGCATCCATGCGGGCGAAGGCGGAGACGGACGCATCCTCGCCGCTGCGGTGCTGCTGCACGACTGCGTCGCGGTCGAGAAGAATTCCCCCTTGCGCGCCAAGGCATCGGCGCTGGCGGCGGAAAAGGCATCGGCAATCCTGGCCGAACTCGGCTGGACTGCGGCGGATATCAGCGCTGTGGGGCATGCCATCACCGCTCACAGTTTCTCCGCCGGGGTGACGCCGCAGACGATCGAGGCGAAAATCCTGCAGGATGCCGACCGGCTGGACGCGATCGGCATGGTCGGCGTCGCACGCTGCTTCTATATCGGCGGGCGAATGGGATCCGGGCTCTATGATCCGTTCGATCCGGCGGCAACGAACCGTCCCCTCGACGACAAACGTTATGCCATTGACCATTTCCAGACGAAGCTGTTCAAACTGGCGGACGGGTTCCAGACCGAGACCGGCCGCCGGCTGGCGGCTGCGCGTGATAAAAGTCTGCGTGATTTTCTCTCGGCATTCCTGGACGAAATTTAGGAGAACGGCATGCGTGTCAGCGACCTCTTCATCTACCCGCTCAAGAGCGCTCGCGCCATCGCGCTGCCCGCCGCCGATATTGACGCCTATGGGCTTCCCGGCGACCGGCGGGCGATGATCACAGACGCTGAAGGCCACTTCATCACCCAGCGCGAACTGCCGGACCTCGCCCGCATCGAGATCCGGCCGGAGGCCGGTGCCTTTCGGCTGCTGATGCAGGGCAAGCCTGACATATCGGTACCGCCGCCCCGGCCTGACATCCGCATGGATGTCAGCGTTTGGAAATCGGCCGTCAGCGCCGCCGTCGCCGATGCAGAGAGCAACCGCCAGCTTTCCGAATGGCTCGGCCGCGAGGTGCGGCTGGTGTTTTTCGACGGCCGGGCACGGCGGACGGCGAATGCCGAATGGGCCGGCGAAGGCACGCCGGTGAGCTTTACCGACGGCTATCAGATCCTGGTGACGACGACCGGTTCGCTGCAGGCGCTGAACGACGATCTCGCCGTCCACGGCGAAGGCAGCGTCGGCATGGAGCGCTTCCGACCGAACATCGTCATCGACACCGACGAGGCCTGGCCGGAGGATCGCTGGGCGGCAATTGAAATCGCGGGCATCCGCTTCGATCTCGTCAAACCCTGCTCGCGCTGCATCATGACGACGCAAGACCAACTGACCGGGTCACGCGACGTGGATAACCCGATGCCGGCCATGGGCCGCATCCGCATGTCGGCCGACCGCCGCGTGCCCGGACCGCTGTTCGGCTGGAACGTCACGCCGCGCGGCAGCGGCAGGATCACGATCGGCGACGCCGTCCGCATTGTCGAAGAGAGGCCTGAAGGCTGGGCACTGAAGGTTCGTGCGCGGGGGTAGATCACACAGCGAAAGGCCGTCTGAACAGCGCTCTCTTCCGCACGCTGTCACATCCGCCCTCACCAAGTCAGTTTAGGTCGTGACTGGCATTGTCTGGTTTCGCTAGCGGATAGCGTCGCTGACACGGCGTCTGCGCTGTGAATGGGTTTCTCCTGCCCACCCCACCCTCCGTCGTGCTCGGCCTTGAGCCGAGCATCCACACCGCATCCATCATCAGCCGCCTCATGGATCCCAGGCTCAAGTGTAAAGCCCGGATACATACCTGACAGATGTTCGGAGACATGCCTGACACTTTCGAGATGTTTTTTCGGGAGGTCGGCATGGTTTGGCGGTCGAGGTCAGTTGTGGATGAGCGTTTGGAATTCTGCCGGTTGGCGGGGCTCGAAGGTGCGAATGTCTCGGCGCTTTGCCAGCGCTTCGGCATCAGCCG
>NZ_ML133582.1 GCF_003985125.1 Rhizobium phaseoli | reverse complement strand
TGAGATCGTGCGCCGCGTTGGAACAACCAAGGGCTATGTCAGCTTCAAGGGGCGATTCTGGCGCGTGCCCAACGCCTTCAAAACCGAACGCCTCGCCATCCGTCCGCTCCAGTACGACGGTCTCTACGGCGTATTCTTCGGCGCAACTCAGGTCGCAAAAATCGATCTCAAAAGCCCGGACTGAGTGTCAGGCATGTCTCCGAACATCTGTCAGGTATGTATCCGGGCTTTACATCAAGGCCTGGGATGACGGAGAGTGTGGTTGGCGTTCTCGCCAAACTCGCCGCCGGCGTACAGAGAAGCACTGTAGCGGGTGCCTCATTCGGCCGGCAATTGCTACGCCCTCCGGTGCCCGTCACAAGAATCCAGTGCGCCCAAGTCCTTGGTCGCGGGAGAATTTTTCAAATCGCATTGGGTCATTCACCGCGCAGACGCGCGGTGGCTGGATTCCTGTGACATCCCTTGGGCGAAGCCCTGAGGAGCACAGGAATGAGGGCGTTGAGCCACTCATCCGCGCGCGAGTGCCGCATCAATCTCCGCCATGACATCCGCCGGCAGCGGTCCCTTTTCCAGTGCACCGACATTCTCCTCCACCTGGGCGACAGTGCGGAAGCCCGGAATGGGGAAGGTGCGCGGCGACCTCGCCCACAGCCAGGCGAGCGCCCCCTGCGTCAGCGTGCGGCCACCTGACGTCAAGAGATCGCGGACGGCATCGAGCCTTGCGGCAAATTCCGGGGCCATGCGGCCGTCCTTGAAATAGACCATCCAATCGAGGGCAGCGGCGCGGACATCCTTGGCGCCGACCGCCTTGTCGGCAGTGAACTTGCCGGTCAACAGTCCCATGGCTAGCGGGCCGCGATTGATCGAGATCAGGCCTTTCTGCTCGACCACCGCGATCATCTCCGGCACCGGGTCGAAGACATTCATCGTATGCTGGATCGAGACAAAGCCGGGGCGCCCGACCTGGCGAGCGGCGCGATCGGGTAAATCGGTGCTCCAGCCGAAGGCATCGATCTTGCCTTCGGCACGCAGCGCCTCCAGCGTAGCGAAGACGGCATCCGATTGCTCCAGCGGAAAATCATTGATGTGGAATTGCAGCAGATCGAGGCGCTCGCGCTTGAGACGGCGCAGCGATGTCTCGACGGAGCGGCGGATGAACCCCTCGTCGGCGAAGGCGCCGATCGCCTGCTTCGTTTCCGGATCGGTGGCGAAACCGAATTTGGTGGCGACAATGATGTCGTCTCGATTGCCGATCGCCCGGCCGAGCACTTCCTCCGAATGGCCGGCGCCGTAGTTAGAGGCGGTGTCGAAGAAGCGGATGCCGAGGGCGATGGCCCGGTCGATCGCTTCGACCGATTCATCGTCGTCGACGTCACCCCAGCCGAGCGGCGTGTCACCGGCGAAGAACGGGCCGCCGATGGCCCAGCAACCCATGCCGAGACGCGGAATTTCGCGGCCGTTCCAAAGCGTGATCGTCGTCGGTGATGCGGTCTTGGTCAGCATGAGCTTCCTCCATGGTTGGCAGTCCTTCAAGACATAGGAAGGGCCCCCAGGCGGGTAAACCGCCAAATCCGGAGGATGTTTTGCAGCAGTAAAAAACCAGATCAGGCGGAGACGCCGTTCGGACCGGAAAGCGTCCGCAAGGCTGGATTGAGCGCCTTGAGGGCGGCCTGGACGAAGCCGTCACGAGCTGCCGCAGCCTCCATGCCGCGTGGTTCATAAACGTGGCGATGCAGGAAGAACCCCGTCAGACGGAACGCGGCGGCAAGACTGTCGAAGTCCGCCGCATGATTGCCTTCGACGCCGAGGAAGGGCGGCAGGAGCAGCATCTTGTCCGCCCAGGGAGCGCCGGCGCTGCGGCTGACGGCGCGGCCGGATTTCGGCGAGACATAGGCGAGACCGGAACGGGCGCCGGTTGCCGCGCATTCGCCAAGATCGAGACCGAAGCCGAGATCGTTCAGCACCGCCAGTTCGAAGCGCACGAAGAGTTCGCCGGCATCGGCTGGATTGTGCAGATGATCGAGGATGACTTCCAGCGCATCGAAAAGATGCGGATGCGGGTCGCGCTCCGGCAGCAGCCGCAGCAGCGCGCCCATCGCCTGGACACCGTAGACGGCCGTCGCCGTTTCCATCAGACGGGCGGCGCGCAGCGTCACCGGTTCGACGCGGAATTCGCCCAGATGTTCGTCAAGCCGGGCGCGCCAGATGACCTCCACCGCATTGCCCGGCTGCAGCACCGGCTGCATGGCGCGAGAGCGGCCGGAACGCACGAGGCCGAGATGGCGCCCGCGATCACGCGTCATCACCTCGGCGATGACGCTCGTCTCACCGTGGCGCTTGATGCCCAGAATGATCGCGTGGTCCTGCCACTGCATCGAAAGAAGTCCCTGCGGCTGACGATTCCATCCTACCGCATAATTCCCGAGATCGAAATCGAATTAAGGAATCATGCAGTAATTCAAAGCGTTACAGCGTGCTTTCGGCATCCGGACGGGTCAAGCCGCCGCCGGAAGAAGCCTCTGCAGGAATTCGCGCATCGCCTTCTCGTCGAAAGGCTTCACCAGAAGCGGTATGTGCTGCAGGTCAGGCGGGAAATCGCGTATATCGGAATAGCCGCTGACGAAGCCGAAGGGAATGCCGACATCGATAAGATGGCGGGCAAATCCAAAACTCATGCCCTCGCCCAGATTAACATCGAGCAGCGCGAAATCATAGCTTTCCGCAGCAATCGCCGCCCTCGCCTGTTCCAGGCTGCCGACGATATCGATGCCGTCGACGCCGGACAGACGCAGAATATCCTCCGCCTCCATGGCGATGATCAGACTATCCTCAAGAACCAGAACACGGTTTGCGCTCATGATTCCATGCCCCTCGTCGGACGCCTGTCGCAGCGCCCCGGCCGTTTCGCCAACATCATTGCCCCCCGGTGCCCCGCATGGCACGCTGTCGGTGAATTCCGCCACCATTTCTGAATAAACCATTTTTCTGTCCGGCCAATAAGAATCAAATCGGAGGAAGGACGACGGCCGACCTTATTTTCCCGGACGCTAATGCGCATTTAAAAAAGACATAGAAGGACCGGCCGTGCGTTTCCGCACGCACCCATGCTGCCATCTGTCGGATTGCCGTGGCGCGCAACCCCGATGCTTCAGGTCACTCGTCGCGCGTCGGGTCTTTTGCCCATGCCGCTGTCGCAAATCGCCCGCGCCTTTGCGCGACATGCTTTAAAGCGCGCGGCATCAAAATTTGAATCATCGACGCGCTTTAAGTCTTTGTTTTTATCCATGTCGTTGTCACGGAACCGCCGCACACTTCCGGGCGACATGCATTAGATGAAGGGGCGCTTGCCCTCTCCGAGCCCATCCCAGCCGGCGATCGCCATCAATTCCTCGCCGTTCAGAACCTCGCAGCCGCGCTCCTGCCAGCGGATCAATCCCCGTTCACTGAGCTTCTTCAACGTTTTGTTGGTGTGAACAATGGAAAGACCGAGGGTGTCGGCGATGTGCTGCTGCGTGATGGGAATGAATTTGCGGCTGTTGAAAAGATCGAGCTTCCTGCCGCGCTCGAACAGGAATGCGAGCAAATAGGCCGCTCTTTCCAGTGCGGTGCGTCGGCCGATACTGAGAAGATGTTCATCTAATATTCGCTCCTCGCGCGCGGCGATCCACGTGATGTCGAAGGCGAGCGAGGGATGCTTGTTATAAAGCGTCATCAGCCTGTCGCGCTCGAAGACGCAGAGGGAAACCGGCGAAAGCGCTTCGATGGAATGCTGCATCTCGCCGGCAATCGTTCCCTGCAGGCCGATCAGGTCGCCCGGCATGATGTAATTCAGGATCTGGCGGCGGCCGTCTTCCAGCATCTTGTAGCGGAAGCCCCAACCGGAAAGCACGGTGAATAGATGGGCGCTGTGGGCGCCTTCGACGAGGATGGTGGAACCGGCATCGACGGCTAGCTCGCCCCGTTTGAAGCGGGAAACGAATTCCAGCTCATCGCGGCTGAAC
Organism: Rhizobium phaseoli; assembly: GCF_003985125.1. Lineage (GTDB taxonomy): Bacteria > Pseudomonadota > Alphaproteobacteria > Rhizobiales > Rhizobiaceae > Rhizobium > Rhizobium phaseoli. Next base: position 126,238 of record NZ_ML133582.1, on the reverse strand, counting down.
TCCCTGAAATGCGGCAGGGGCCGCAAGGGACATTGCTCGCAAGGGGTCTTGAAGGAATGGATGGGTCTCGACGTTGCCATGCCTGCTCCCGCGGTCTTGTAAACCGGCGGCCCCTCATCGACGCACCGTCGAGCAAGGAATGCGCAAAGGCATGGATTCGTTCCTTAACGAAGCCATTTTTTTCCAAGGAAACAAAGGGCTGGCTCCTGCCCGGCGAAATCCTTGCCACTGCTATTTCGGAAAATCGAGACCCATTTCACGGAACCGCTCGGGATCATCGCCCCAATTCTCGCGGACCTTGACGAAGAGGAAGAGGTGAACCTGCTGCTCGAGAATTTCCGACAGTTCCTTGCGGGAGGCCGTCGAGATCGCCTTGATGGTTTCGCCGCCCTTGCCGAGTGCGATCTTCTTCTGGCTGTCGCGCTCGACATAGATCACCTGCTCGATCCGCACCGAGCCGTCCTTGCGCTCTTCCCACTTCTCCGTTTCGACATGCGAGGAGTAGGGAAGCTCCTGATGCAGGCGCAGAAACAGCTTCTCACGGGTGATCTCGGCAGCGAGTTGACGCATCGGCAGATCGGAGATCTGGTCCTCCGGATAGTACCACGGGCCCTCGGGAAGGGTCGCGGCCAGATAGTCCATGACGTCGTCGCAGCCGGAACCGTTTTCGGCCGAGATCATGAAGGTACGTTCGAAAGCGATCTTCTCGTTGGCGCTCGCTGCCAGCGCCAGCAAATCCTCGCGGTTGACGCGGTCGATCTTGTTCAGCACCAGGATCTTCGGCTGCCGGACTTCCTTGAGGCCTTCGAGGATGGCTTCGGCATCGCCGCGCAGGCCGCGCTCGCTGTCGATCAACAGCATGATCAGATCGGCATCCTTGGCACCGCCCCAGGCCGAGGTCACCATGGCGCGGTCGAGCCGGCGGCGCGGTTTGAAGATGCCGGGTGTGTCCATGAAGACGATCTGGGCATTGTCGTGAATGGCAATGCCGCGCACGATCGCGCGCGTCGTCTGCACCTTGTGGCTGACGATCGAGACCTTGGCGCCGACGAGGCGATTGACCAGCGTCGACTTGCCGGCGTTGGTCGGGCCGATCAGCGCGACGAAGCCCGAATGCGTCGGACCATGGGTTTCTGCAGCAGCGTCAGCCGCGATATCTTCTTCTTGTGTCATAGTCCCGTCAGTTTCCGGCAGGCGATTGCTGCCAAATGCCTTCGCGCTCGAGCATCTTGGTCGCCGCCACCTGTTCGGCGGCGCGCTTCGAACGCTCTACGCCGGTTTCCGGCTTTATGCCAGCAACTTCCACCGTCACCTTGAAGCGCGGATCATGATCCGGTCCGCTGCGTTCATCAACCCGATAGAGCGGCGTGACGCCGAACTTCGCGTGCGACCATTCCTGCAGCTCGGTCTTGGCGTCGCGCTTGGCGCCATCGGCCCTGACCGCCCTGCCCTGCCAATAGCGCAGGATGAAGCGGCGCGCGACCTCGAGACCACCGTCGAGATAGATCGCGGCGATCAGGCTTTCGACGACATCGGCGCGCACGTTCATCATGCGCTTGCCGGTCAGTTTCTTCACATCGGCGCCGGTGCGGATATAGAGATGAAGGTTGAGTTCGTCGGCGACCGCAGCACAGGTTTCGGCGCTGACGAGCTGATTGAGACGAACCGAGAGCTCGCCTTCCCCAGCCGTGCCGAAGGTGCGGAACAAGAGCTCGGCGATGCAGAGCCCGAGAACCCTGTCGCCGAGAAATTCCAGACGTTCGTAATTGCTGCCCTTTTCCGTCCGGGCACTGGCATGGGTCAGCGCACGATCCAGGCGCTCCTTTTCGGCGAAGTCATGACCGATCAGGCTTTCAAGCTTTGCGCGGTCGGCCGCAGAAAGCGTCTGCGCCTTGCTCATTCAACAACCTTGAAAAGACGGTCCCAGCGCATATTGGTCGGCCACTTCCAGATCTCGCGGAACGAGGTGTCGTGGCCGAGCGAGAAGAAGATGACGCTGGCGCGGCCGACGAGATTTTCAGCCGGCACGAAGCCGACATCGAAGCGGCTGTCGAGCGAATTGTCGCGGTTGTCGCCCATCATGAAATAATGGCCTTCAGGCACGATGAATTCACGGGTGTTGTCGCCGCGCGAGACTGGAGACTGATCGAGCGTGTCGTAGGTCTTGCCATTGTCCAGGGTTTCGCGGAAGACCGGTACATCCTCACCCGGATCGAGCTTGTAATCCGAGGTGAAGCTGCCGTCCGCAACCTTCGGAACTGGCTTGCCGTTGACGTAAAGCACGCCGTCGGTGACCTGGATGTGGTCGCCGGGCAGACCGATGCAGCGCTTGATGTAATCGACTTCGGGATTGGGCGGGAAGCGGAAAACGACGATGTCGCCACGCTTCGGATCGGACCCGAACAGGCGACCGCTGAAGATATCGGGCGAGAAGGGCAGCGAATATTTCGAATAGCCATAAGCGAACTTGTTGACGAAGATATAATCGCCGACGAGCAGCGTCGGCATCATCGAACCTGACGGAATGGTAAAGGGCTGGAACAGCACGGTTCGGATCACCATCGCCAATATCAGCGCCTGAATGATGACCTTGATATTTTCCCAGAGGGCGTTCGGCTTGGTTTGGACTTTTTCGGACACGCAGTCTTATTCCTTCAAGACGCCGCAGAGGCGCAATTCTTTCTATCGTTCTCTTACTGCATTATTCCCTCGATCGATACCGATTTAGGGAATTATGCAGCAATTCAAAGTGCTACTACGGCGCCCTCTGCGCACCTGACGAGACACGCGACGCTGTAGGCATGATGCCGAGAAGTGTCAGCAGCTTTCGGACGACATCATGCTCTAATTCTTCGATCCAGAACAGGATTCAGGCCGACCGGCTTCGGATCATCCTGTTCTAGCGGCTTCGGCCGATTGCGGCAATGGCGACAACGTCAAAAGCGACGAGAGGTCGCGATCAACGCTCCCCGAGGTGGCGATCAACGCCCCCGAGGTCACGATCAGAGGCTCTCGGGCAACGCCTCGATGATAACGAAGGCCTGCGCCAACGGATAATCATCGGTTATTGTCAAATGAATAGCGGCCCTGTGGCCGGCGGGCAGCATCGATTCGAGGATCACGGCGGCGCCCCCAGACAGAACCATGGTCGGCTTGCCGCTCGGCAGGTTGACGACACCCATGTCCTTCCAGAAGACACCTTGGGCAAGACCCGTGCCGAGCGCTTTGGAACAGGCTTCCTTGGCGGCGAAACGCTTGGCATAGGATTCGGCACGATTTGCCCGGCGATCGGAACGGGCGCGCTCGATTTCGGTGAAACAGCGATGGGTGAAGCGCTCACCGAAGCGCTCGATCGATTTCTCGACACGACGAATGTCGATCAGATCGCTGCCAATGCCGATGATCATGCCCGCCCCTTCCGTCGCTTAAGCATTGTGCACGGGTTTCATACGCTCGGCATGTCGCTGGCTGGCCCCGCCAGACGCAGGCGGGCCCGCTCCATCAGGCGCGAGCGGCGGCGCGTCTGAAACCCCTTCACGGTGTAGAACGTCAACACATAGAGCGCAACGGAGGTCACGGCCCCCGGCGGAAGGGCGCCGATCAGCATCGGCTCCAGCACCGGCTTCCACAATTCGGTGAAGTTCAGCTTGTGGAACAGGGCGGCAAGATCCACCGCCTGCCCCGCCAGATGATCCTCTCGGCTCAACAGCAGATGGCCGATCTCCCAGGTGATACCCCAGATGAAGGGATAGGTCAGCGGATTGCCGAAGGCGGCGCAACCGAGGGCGGCGGCCACCATGTTGCCGGAGAGGAAATAGCTGATGACGAAGGCCATGACGAAATGCACGCCGATAAACGGCGTCCACGAGACGAAGACGCCCGCAGCAACGCCGGCCGCAACCGCATGCGGCGAAGCGCTCAGGCGCAGAATGCGCATTGTCAGATAACGGATCGGGCGAAGGAAACCTTTTCGGGGCCACAGAAGCTCCCGCATCTTTTCCTTGAAGCCCGCAGGCTTGCGACGGCGAAACAACATGGCGGCTATTTAGTGCAGCGCACAGCACCGTGACAAGAGCGGCAAATGATACCACCCGAAAAACAGCCGCTCAATTCTCTCTGCAGAGCAGCGACTTCATGCCGAGGGGCGTTCGTAACGCAACGTCCCTCATTCAGCCAAGTATAAATCCGCGATTAGCGGCTGCGGAACAGACCGCGGTCGACCTGGCGCTGACGAAACTCGAGATCGATACGATCGAACGAGCCATTCAGATAGGCCATTTCACGTTCCTGGGTGGTCGGAGCGCGAAGAGCGCGAGCGATTTTCCTGATAGGGTCAAACATTTCCTTGTCTCATCTTCTGTTTACGTTTTCGACGATCAGAAGATAGTCCCGGCAAAGGTTGATTACCACCGCCGCAACATGGAGACAGCCATGCACTCAGTGCATACATTGCCACTTCAATGCGCGACGTCGCTCTTGAAACGGTCATAAAATGTGCAAACTCTCAATCAGATCCTAGCAAAGGCTTACTCGTAGAGACGCCGGACCGTGGCGATGCAGTCGAGTTCCTTCATCTGGGCGAGCAGCTGATTGAGCTGACGCAGATCCCAAACCTCGACCTCGAGCATCATTTCGGTGAAATCGGCCGCCACCCTTACGGTGTTCAGCAGGCGGATATTGACGTCAAGGCTTGCAACTGTCTGGGCGACCTTGGCAAGCGTGCCGGGCTCGTTCAATCCGTTCACCATGATGCGCGCCATGAAACGCGACTTGTTGGCTTCGTCGAGGTCCCAGCGGACGTCGATCCAACGGTCGGGCTGATCATCGAAGCGCTGCAGGCTCGGCGACTGGATCGGATAGATGGTGATACCCTTGCTCTGGTCCATGATGCCGACGATGCGGTCGCCGGGCACGGCGCCGGTGGAGGCGAACTTGACGTCGACATTGCCGGACAGACCGCGGATCGGGCCGATATCGACATCGGCATCGAGTTCGGAATGGCTGCCATCGGCCCCGGCCTTGGTCTTGCCGGGGATCTTGAAGATCATGCCGGCGGCGCTGCGGACGTTGAACCAGCCGTCGTCGCCGGAAGGCTTGACGGTGACGCGCTCGTCCTGATGGTCGGGATAGACGGCGCGCAACACATCGAGCGAAGACATCTCGCCGCGACCGACGGCGGCGATCGCATCCTCGACATCCTTCTGGCCGAGACGGTGCAGCGCCGGCTTCATCGCCTCGCGCGAGAAGATCTTGCCGGCTCTGTTGAAGGTGCGCTCGAGAATGCGGTGACCGAGGCCGGCATATTGCTTGCGGATCGCCATGCGGGTGGCGCGGCGGATGGCGGCGCGCGCCTTGCCGGTGACGACGATCTCCTCCCAGGCGGCCGGCGGAACCTGCACGCCGGAGCGGATGATCTCGACTTCGTCGCCATTTGCCAGCCGCGTCACCAGCGGCATGATGCGGCCGTTGATCTTGGCGCCGACCGTGGTGTCGCCGATATTGGTGTGCACCGCATAGGCGAAGTCGATCGGCGTGGCGCCGCGCGGCAGCGCAATGAGCTTGCCCTTCGGCGTGAAGCAGAAGACCTGATCCTGGAAAAGCTCGAGCTTGGTGTGCTCGAGGAATTCTTCCGGGCTGTCGCCTTCGGCGAGCGCCTCGATCGTGTGGCGCAGCCAGGAATAGGCATTGGATTCACGCGAAAGGATGTCGCCGTCGGCATTGCTGGCGCCGTCCTTGTAGAGCGTATGAGCGGCGATGCCGAATTCGGCGATCTCGTGCATGCGCTTGGTGCGGATCTGCAGTTCGATGCGCTGGCTGGAGGGACCGACGATGGTGGTGTGCAACGAGCGGTAGTCGTTCTGCTTCGGCGTCGAGATATAGTCCTTGAAGCGGCCGGGCACGACGCGCCAGCGCGTATGGACGATACCGAGCGCACGATAGCAGGAGGGAATGTCCTCGACGATCAGACGGAAGCCGTAGACATCGGAAAGCTGCTCGAAGGACAGCGACTTCGACTGCATCTTGCGGAAGACCGAATAGGGCTTCTTCTGCCGGCCCTTGACATAGGCGCTGGTCAGGCCGCTGGCGACCAGCAGGTCGCGCAACTCTGCCTCGATCTTCTTGACGATCCCCTCGTTGCGCTTGGAGAGCTCTTCCAGCCTTTTCGTGACGGTTTCGTAGGCCTCCGGATTCATGTGCCGGAAGGAAAGCTCTTCCAGTTCCTCGCGCATGTCCTGCATGCCCATGCGGCCGGCAAGCGGCGCATAGATTTCCATCGTCTCCTCGGAGATGCGGGCCCGCTTGTCGGCCGACATGTGATCGAGGGTGCGCATATTGTGCAGGCGATCAGCAAGCTTGACGAGCAGCACGCGCACATCGTCAGAAATGGCGAGCAGCAGCTTGCGCAGGTTCTCCGCCTGCTTGGCCTTCTTGGTGACGAGATCGAGCTTCTTGATCTTCGTCAGGCCCTCGACCAGACGGCCGATATCCTCGCCGAAGAGTTCATCGATCTCGGCCCGCGTCGCCGTCGTATCCTCGATCGTGTCGTGCAGAAGAGCAACCGCGATCGTCGATTCATCGAGATGCATGTCGGTGAGGATGGCGGCGACCTCGAGCGGGTGGGAAATATAGGGATCGCCGCTCGCGCGCTTTTGCTGGCCATGTTTCTGCATGGCGTAGACATAGGCCTTGTTCAGCAGTGCTTCATTGGCATCGGGCTTGTATTGCTGAACCCGCTCCACGAGCTCGTACTGCCGCATCATTCCAAAGCCACTCCGACAAAAATAAAAGCGCGCCAATCAACGATTGGCGCACACATGGGCAATAATATGCCTAAGCAATAAAGGCGCAAGATTGACGATTGGTAATCGTCGCTCTTTTCCGGATCGGATCCGGCCGTAGCGCTTAATAATCGTCGCTCTTTTCCGGCGGCACCAGGCCCTCGATGCCGGCAAGCAGCTCTTCTTCCGACATCTGGTCGAAGGTAATCGTCTCCGGCAGGTCGTCCTGCTCCTCGCTGTCGGCGGCGGCAACACCGCCGGCGGCGATCATGCTGGCCGGATCGGGCTCGGGCTCGTCGACTTCGACATGCTTCTGCAGCGAATGGATCAGATCTTCCTTGAGATCGTCGGGCGAAAGCGTCTCGTCGGCGATTTCGCGCAGGGCAACGACAGGGTTCTTGTCATTGTCGCGATCGATGGTGATCGAGGCACCCTGGGAAATCAGCCGGGCGCGGTGGCTGGCGAGCAGAACCAGCTCGAAGCGGTTCTCTACCTTGTCAATGCAATCTTCAACTGTGACACGGGCCATTGCCTGTCCTTTACGGTCGTCATTTCGGGATTAGCACGCCCGATACAATTAAAACCGGGCAAATACAAGTTTTTCGTTCCGGCTCCCCTCGTCTTTATCCGGGGCTGAGCTAAATTTCCATGGGGAATGTCACAATTCCACCGAAGGTTGCTTGGAATATGACGAATCGTGCCCTAAATCTCTCTTATATGAACACTTATTAAAGTAAGGATGAAATCAAAAATCACAATAAGCCATTGTTTTTATTGAAATTTGACGCCATCCGAATTTCGATTTCTCTCATTAGGAATTGGTAAGCGATGTTTGACCCACGCGAAAAAATTGCACTCTTTATTGACGGCGCCAACCTCTACGCTGCATCCAAGAGCCTCGGTTTCGACATAGATTACCGCAAGCTGTTGAAAGCATTCCAGAAACGTGGCTACCTCCTGCGCGCCTATTATTATACGGCGCTGATCGAGGATCAGGAATATTCATCGATCCGTCCTCTGATCGACTGGCTCGATTACAACGGCTACAAAGTCGTCACCAAGCCTGCCAAGGAATTCACCGATTCCATGGGCCGACGGAAGATCAAGGGCAACATGGACATCGAGCTTGCGATCGACGCCATGGAGCAATCCGAAACCGTCGACCATCTCGTCATCTTCTCCGGCGACGGCGACTTCACCAACCTGGTCGAGGCGCTGCAGCGCAGAGGCCGCAAGGTCTCGGTGATCTCGACGATGGCGACCCAGCCGCCGATGATCGCCGACGACCTGCGCCGCCAGGCCGATCATTTCATCGATCTGTTGTCTCTGAAGGCTGAGATCGGTCGCGACCCATCGGAACGGACGCCGCGTCCGGCCGAAGTCGCTCCGGCCAGCGATTTCGAAAACTGATCGAAAACGCCGCGAGCCGATCAGCTGCGGCATGGTCGCTCAGCCATTATCCTTCAACAGGCGGCTCTTCTGGCGGTTCCAATCGCGCTCCTTCTCGGATTCGCGCTTGTCGTGCAGCTTCTTGCCCTTGGCGAGCGCCAGTTCCATCTTCGCCCGACCCCGATCGTTGAAATAGATCTTCAGCGGCACTAGCGTCATGCCTTCGCGGTTGACGGCTGAGCGCAGGCGATGAATCTCGCGGCCCGACAGCAAGAGCTTGCGGCGCCGGCGCGGTTCGTGGTTGAAACGGTTCGCCTGCAGATATTCCGGCAGGTAGGAATTGATCAGCCAGATCTCGCCGTCCTCGTCCGATGCGTAGGATTCAGCGATATTGGCCTTGCCTTCGCGCAGCGACTTCACCTCCGTGCCCTTCAGCACGAGACCTGCCTCGTAGGTGTCGATGATCTCGTAGTTGAAGCGGGCCTTGCGGTTTTCGGCCACGACCTTGTTCACCACGCGCTGGCTGCCTTTGGGGGCCATGACGATATTCCCTTCGAGGCGCGCGAAAAGCGCGCCCTCCTTGCTTGCCCTTTATGTAAGGGAACGATCCGGCCTTGTGAAGACGGCCGGCCTCGTCAGTTGAGCAGCCCTGCGTGACGCATGGCAGCGTCGATCGCTGCTTCGGTTGCCGGTTCCAGCGTCGACAGCAACGGCGAGCGGACGTTGCGGCTCATGCGGCCGAGCTTGGAGAGGCCGTATTTGGCGCCGCAGAGTCCGGGTTCAAGGAAGATCGCCTTGTGCAGTGGCATCAGCCGGTCCTGATATTCCAGCGCACGGGCGTATTCGCCGGCCAGCGTTGCCGCCTGAAAATCGGCGCAGAGGCGCGGGGCGACATTGGCCGTCACCGAGATGCAGCCGACTCCGCCATGGGCGTTGAAGCCGAGCGCCGTCGCGTCCTCGCCGGACAATTGCCGGAAGTCCTTGCCGCAGGTGATGCGCTGCTCGGAGACGCGCTCGATCTTGCCCGTCGCATCCTTGACGCCGACGATATTGCTGTGTGCCTTGACAAGCGCGCCCATCGTTTCCGGCGTCATGTCGACCACCGAACGGCCGGGGATGTTGTAAATATAGATCGGCAGCGCGACGGCCTCGGCGATCGCGGAAAAATGCGCGATCAGCCCCTTCTGCGTCGGCTTGTTGTAATAGGGCGTGACCACCAGCACGGCGTCGGCCCCGACCTTTTCGGCATGCTGGGCAAGCTCGATCGCCTCACGCGTATTGTTCGATCCGGCGCCGGCCATGACGGGAACGCGTTTTGCGGCCACTTCGATGCAAAGTTCCACTACCCGCTTGTGTTCGGCATGCGACAGCGTCGGCGATTCGCCTGTCGTACCGACCGGAACGAGACCGCCGCTGCCTTCCTTGATCTGCCAGTCGACATGGGCGGCGAAGCTGTTTTCGTCGATCAGTCCGGCATCGGTGAAGGGGGTAACGAGGGCGGGAATGGACCCATTGAACATGCGAAGCTCCTCACGACCAAATCCTTGCTTCGGCCGCATTCCATGACTAAGAGTTGCGCACCATAGAGCGCCGAAATCATCGCGACAAGCGCGGAGAGTTCGGTTTAGGGCAAATTCCGATAGCAGATGTGAATGAATTTTACCTGGTAGCGTAAGGTTTCGTTAAGATGCCTCCAGCCAAATGGGTAGGGCGTGTTTTCGTTGCGAGATCCCGGATGAAGAAAGCTGTCCTGATTCTGACCGCCTTCGGCTTTGTTGCCGCCGCGTGGCGCAGCGTAGCGTCGCCGCTTGCCGGCGAAAACCTTCCGACGGCTGACATCAAGCCGATCGGCTTCGTTCCCGAGACATCGATACCGGAAGCGCTGACCACCGGCGCCATCCCGCGCAATCCGGCCGTCGCGCCTGTCGCCAGTGATCTGAAAACCGGCCTCGACGCGCTGACCGCCAAGAATCCGCAACAGGCCCTGTCGATCCGCGACAGCATGCGGGAGGGGACGCTCGACCGCCATATTCTCACCTGGGCGATCGCCGTGTCCGGATTGAAGGGCGTTCCCTCCTATGAGATCGCCAGTGCAGCGCAGGAGCTCAAGGGATGGCCCGGCCTTTCGCGGCTGCGCGCCTATTCCGAACGGGCGCTCTACGATGAAAACCCCGCCCCATCCTCCGTGCTAGCCGCTTTCGGCGATACCGCGCCCGAGACCATGCAGGGCGCCGTCATTCTCGGGCGGGCACTGGTTGCGTCAGGCAAGCAGGCGCAGGCAGCCAAATATATCCGCAAGCTCTGGCGCTCGGAGGCGCTCGACAAGCCGACCGAAGACAAGATCCTCGTCGAATTTTCCGCCCTGCTGACGCCGGCCGATCATAAGGCGCGGATGGACTACCTGATGTATCGCGGCCGGGTGGCGCAGGCCAAGCGGTTCGGCGATATGGGTGAGGCGCAATCGCTCTACAAGGCCTGGGCTGCCGTCGATGCCAAGGTTGCCAATGCCGGCGCCCTCATCAATAGTGTCGACGCGAGATGGCGCGGCGATGCCGGCCTGCTGTTCGCCCGCATCGAATATCTGCGCAAGCAGGACAAATATGCCGAGGCGGCAGCGCTTCTTGAGAAGATGCCGCGCGAAGCCGGCGAACTCGTCAATTCCGGCGAATGGTGGAACGAGCAGCGGATCGTCAGCCGCGGTCTCGTCGATCAGGGGCAATTCAAACCGGCCTATCGCATCGTTGCAAACTACGCGGCAACCAGCCCGACCGACATCGTCGAAGCCGAGTTCCATGCCGGCTGGTATGCGTTGCGCGGCCTGCAGGACCCGACAACGGCGGAAAGACATTTCCGCAAGATTCTGGCGACGTCGAACGGACCGATCTCGGTGTCGCGCGCCTGGTATTGGCTCGGGCGGGCGGCCGAGGCCGGCGGCCCCGGCAATTCAGGCGAATTCTACGGCAAGGCCGCGAATTTTCCCGGCACCTTCTACGGCCAGCTCGCGGCCGAAAAGCTGGGGCGGAAGACGCTCAATGTCACCTATCCCTCGCCGAGCACAACCGACCGCCAGAACTTTCAGGCGCGCGAAGCCGTGCAGGCGATCACCCGGCTCGAGGCGGCAGGTCACGGATGGCGCGCCGACATTCTCTATCTCGCGCTTGCCGACCAGCTGCAGAGCCCGGGGGAGCTGGCGATCCTCGCCGCACAGGCCGAGCAATCGGGCAATCACCATCTGTCGCTGCAGATCGGCAAGATCGCCTATGGCCGCGGCATCGACGTCGCAGCGCTTGCCTTTCCCGTCGGGGTGATCCCGGCGAATGCCAATATATCAGGCTCCGGCAAGGCGCTCGCCTATGCCATCGCCCGGCAGGAAAGCGCCTTCAACCCGGCCGCCGTTTCGGCAGCGAATGCGCGCGGTCTGCTGCAGCTTCTGCCCGGCACGGCCCAGGCGGTGGCCAAGCGCCACAACATCACTTTTTCGAAGGACAAGCTGACCGCCGATGCCGGCTACAACGCAACGCTTGGCGCGCATTATCTCGGCGAGCAGATCGAGGCCTTCGGCGGCTCCTATATCCTCACCTTCATCGCCTATAATGCCGGGCCGAAGCGGGTGCCGGAATGGATCGGCCGCTACGGCGATCCACGCGGCCGGTCGATCGACGAGATCGTCGACTGGATCGAGCGCATCCCCTTCCCCGAGACCCGCAACTACGTGCAGCGGGTGATGGAGAATTACGAAGTCTACAAGGCTCGCCTCGGCCAGCCGACGGATATCGAGCGCGATTTGATCGGCGGACGCAGCGCCTCCTGAAGCCGTTTGGCGCGGCTTCAAAAGCAGGCTACATCTTCGGGCTCAGACGGGCCTTGAGGATGCGATGACGGACATGGCTACAGGTGGTTTCCAGGAACGATATTATTCTTCTGCCGATGGGCTGACGCTTTATGCCCGCGACTACCAGCCGGAGGGCGCGGCAACCGCCGGACGACTACCGGTGATCTGCCTGCCCGGCCTGACCCGCAATAGCCGGGATTTTCATCCGCTTGCGCTGCTTCTCCGCCGCGACGAGACAGCTCCCCGCCGGGTGATCACGCTCGATTCGCGCGGGCGCGGAAATTCCGCATGGGACGAGAACAAGGCCAATTACAATCTCGCCGTCGAAACCGCCGACGTCATTGCCGCCTGCGCGGCATTCGGCGTCGAGCGGGCGATTTTCATCGGCACATCGCGGGGCGGGCTGATCCTGCATTTGATCGCAGCGACACGGCCGGACCTTCTCGAAGCCGTGATCCTGAACGACATCGGCCCTGTAATCGAGGCCGGAGGGCTGGCACTCATTCGCGACTACCTGAACAGTGGCAGGAAGCCGGCCGACTGGAAGGAGGCGACCGATACACTGCAGGAGAATCACGGTGCTTCGTTTACCGCCCTTGCTGAGGAAGACTGGCGCGAGATGGCATTTGCGATTTACCGCGACATTGGTGGGAAGCCGGCCGCCGACTTCGATCCAGCGATTGCGGAGGCGCTGAGATCAATCGATTTCAGTCAGCCTCTGCCCGATCTCTGGGAGCAATTCGAAAACCTGAGCCGCTTGCCGCTGATGCTGATCCGCGGTGAAAATTCACCGCTGCTTTCGCGGGAGACCGTGGAGGAAATGGCGCGACGGCATGCCGGATTGATACTTCAGACGGCCGGAGGGCAAGGCCATGCGCCCCTCCTCCATCTCGGCAATATCCCCACGGCAATTCGAGCCTTTGTCTCCGGCTGCCGATAAACTGTCGACAGCGCAAAGCTTTCAGATTTCATTCCCACCGTTTTAAGTCGCTTAGGCATCCAAACCGCTGCGCGCTTTTGCGCTACGAACCTTGCGTGCTGCCGCCGGGAGAACACAACCGCCCAATACAAAAAGCCCGGCTCGAGAGCCGGGCTTTCCTGATTGACCGAAGCCAGATCAGATTAGAACGAACGCTGCAGGCGGAAGTAGCCCGTCGTGGAGTCGTCGCCATCATCCGGATCGAGGTACTGAACCGAAGCCTTGGCGTAGAAGTTGTCGACGATCTGGTAATCAACCGTCAGACCGACCTTCCAGGCATCGTTGTCCGAGAAGTCAGCATCGGTCGTCGGGTTAACTACGCCGTAGTTGCCGTAGTACTGAACGCCGGGGGTGATCTTCAGCTTGTCGGTTGCCTTGATCGCATATTCGGCAGCGACAGCCCACTCAGCCGCGTTGTAGTAGGCGTTCGGGCCAGTGGAGTAGACGGCAGCGAGGCCGAGCGTACCGGGGCCGATTTCAACCGTACCCATTGCGCGAACGGCGCCTTCTTCGTTGTCAACGTCGTAACCAGCGGTGATCTGGTAGCTGAAGGCACCAGCCTTGCCACCGAGACCGACTGCAACGCCGACATTGTTCGGGGTTTCGCCGTCATAGAACGGGCCGTCTTCCAGTTCGTCGACGCTGATGCCAGCGTAGAAGTCACCGGTTTCGTACTGATAACGGATCGAGTTATGCAGCGTGACCGGAGAACCGATATCGTCGGTTTCGCCCGAGAGGCCATCGTCCCACCAGCTGTAGAACAGACCGGCGCGGAAGCCCGCGACGTCGAGGTAAGCGGAGTCGAGCTTGGCTTCCTGGTCGGTGGCGTTGTCAGCATTGAACTGCATGACGATGACGCCGGTCAGCGGACCGTACTCGGTGTCGCTCTTGGCCGTGAACTGAACCTGACCGCGGGTGACGGCATCCCAGTCCGAATCGCCGCCGACATCTTCGCCAACGTTGACCTGGAAACGGATGTAGCCTTCGATCTTGAGGCAGGTTTCGGTGCCGGGGATGTAGAAGTAGCCGGTGCCGTAAGCGTCGCAGACGCGAACATATTCAACCGGTTCCGGCTCGGCAGCAACGATAGCGTCAGCAGCCTGAGCACCGGAAACTACTGCGAGAGCAGCAGCGGAGCCGAGAAGAAGGCTCTTGATGTTCATAAATGACCTCCAATTCAAAGTTTCGATCGGGTTTGGGATCTTTCGCTGAGCAGCGTTCCCTGCCCCATCCCCGTGTTTCAAGAAGTGGACGATCCGTCGCCCTTGCTTCCGAGGGTGAAAATACAAGACGGCGGCCGTCACGCAATCACCAACTTGCTCCAATGAGGGGTTTGAAGGCGCCTTCCCCGCATTCTGTTGCTGAAAGGACACAAGTCGGCCAACCGGCCCCGATTTCCTTTATAGTTTGTTAAGAAAAGCGTGATTTTGCGGGCGCTTAGGCGAGCTCGACAACGCGCTGGACATGCGCATTTCGACACATTTGCGACGCTTTTCTGACGAAATCCGATTGTTGCGGGAGGCATCCGGGTCCCCGGAAGCGTAACCGGCCGTTCACCGATCCGCTTTCGCCGGCCGCCAAGGACAGAACGCGACAAGTGATTCCCGCCGGCGATTCTCTCTTTTCGCAGGGAAGAGATTTGTCGACCGCGCGACTGCGAGGCTTAGCCGACCAAGCGACCAAAATTCCCCGTCGGAGGGTAAGACACGACACGCGCTGTGGAAATCGAAATGGCGGAGAAGATGGGATTCGAACCCACGATACGCTTTTGACGTATACTCCCTTAGCAGGGGAGCGCCTTCGACCACTCGGCCACCTCTCCGGTGCGGCCTAACTATGGTGACCGGTCTGTGAATGCAAGGGTTTTTTGAGTTTTCATCAGAAGAAATGCAGCGCCCGGCATTTCGACCGAGTGGGCAACGGGGGCATTGCGCATCTCTTCAATACGAGACCACGCTCGACCGCCAAGTGCTCAGGGAGAGCACCATCGTTTTTCGAGTCCTTGTGCCTAATCGCGAAACGTATAGCGGCCATGCGGCCGCATTCGCGTCGCTGCATAGGCGATAACCGAATGCCGGCTCAGCTCAGCAGGCTTTTGAGATCGGCGGAGGGGTCGGCGAGAATCGATCGGTCGGGGTTGGTTCCGGATTCCAGCAGTTTCTTGCCGGTCACATAGGCTTTCGCGTCGTTGATCGCGTCGACGGCGATCAGCCGGCCTTCCCTGAAATACCAGACCGAATGGGCGCCTTCACGGGCGCCGGGACGCAGCAACGTATCGTCATAACCGAGATTGAAGCCGGCGATCTGCAGTTTGACGTCATATTGGTCGGACCAGAACCACGGCTTCGGTTCATATGGCTCGCTGCCGCCGGCGATGACGGCTGCCGCTGCTTCCGCCTGGTCGACGGCATTCTGTACCGATTCGAGCCGGATGCGGCCGCCTTGCCACGGCAGGGCCGCGCAATCGCCAGCCGCAAAAA
This sequence comes from Rhizobium phaseoli, assembly GCF_003985125.1. GTDB lineage: Bacteria > Pseudomonadota > Alphaproteobacteria > Rhizobiales > Rhizobiaceae > Rhizobium > Rhizobium phaseoli. The sequence continues at coordinate 110,779 of NZ_ML133582.1, read as the reverse complement.
TCGCCGAATCGGAGGTGCGGGCGAATTCGTCGACGATGATGCCGTTGGCGACTTCGAGGCCGGCTTCCTTGGCAAGCTGATCATTCGGCACCACGCCGATGCCAACGACGACGAAATCGACGTCGATGACCGAGCCGTCGGAAAGAGCGGCGCCGGAAACACGGCCATCCCTGCCGATCAGATGTTTGAGCCCGGTCTTCTCGCGAATCACCACGTCGTGGCCTTCATGGATCCCGCGCATGATGTCGGCCGTCTCCTTTGCCGCAACGCGCTGCAGGATACGGTCGGCCATCTCGATGACGGTGACCTCAAGGCCGCGATGGCGGGCAACGGCCGCCGCCTCGAGGCCGATATAACCGCCGCCGATAATGAGGACACGGCGGCCGGGGCGCATTTCGTCGGCGAGCAGATCGGCATCGCGCTTGTCGCGGGCGACATAGACACCTTCGAGATCGCCGCCGATTGCCGCCGGCAGCCGGCGCGGCGTCGAACCGGTGGCGAGCACCAGCGTGCCGTAGTCGAGAACGGAGCCGTCCTGCAGCAAGACCTGCTTGCTATCCCGCTGGATCTGTTCGGCCCAGGTCGAAACACGAAGATCGACATCGTTGTCGGGATACCAATGCTCCGGGCGGAACAGCAGGCGGTCGAAGCTCATTTCGCCGAGCAGATATTTCTTCGAAAGCGGCGGACGCTGATAGGGCGCCACATCCTCGGCGCCGATAAGAGTGATCGGGCGCGTATCCTTCAATGCCCGCAGCTTGGCCGCCAATGCGAAACCGGCCTGCCCCGCGCCAATGATCACCACTCTATCCGTCACGATCTCACTCCCGAAACTGCGCCCGACAACCACGTCAAGGCCTATCCCCTGCCCGGAGCGCCGTCAACGGAAAGCGGCTTCTTACATTCAGCCGATTTCGATCCAGCGACGCTCGTGGAAGGACTGTGCCATGGCATGCACCGACTTCTCTATCCTGAGACCGTCTTTAAATGTCACGATCGACGACGGCTCGCCTGAAATCGCCCGGATCAGCTCGCGGCATTCGATGATCTTGAGATCATTGAAACCGAGGCCATGGCCAGGCGCCGGAATGAACCGATCATACGGCCGATGGGCGGGTGCCGCCAGTATCTTGCGAAAACCCTGTTCGGAGCCACGTCCCTCCGCCTGATAGAGCTCGAATTCGTTCATCCGCTCCTGATCGTAAAGGATCGAGCCTTTCGAGCCGTAAACCTGCAGGGCGATGCGGCCCTTGCGTCCCCAGGCGGCGCGATTGGCCATCAATACGGCGGAGATGCCGCCGCCAAGCCGCATCAGCACGTTGGCAGCGTCGTGATTTTCGACGGCACGGCGACCGCCGGCGCTGAGCGGACGGTCGGCATAGGGTTTCGCCATGTCCGTGATGACGGCCTCGACGTGGCCGAAAAGATACCAGAGCAGCGACAGCGGATGCACGGCGAAATCGTCAAGCGCCCCATAACCCGCGGCAAGCTCGCTCTTCCAATAAAAGAAGACGTCGGGATCGGCCATGAAGTCCTCGTCCATTTCGACGCGGACATGATTGACCGTCCCGATGGCGCCCTCGCCGAGGAGCGTCCTAATGTGCTGCATCACCGGGTTCTGGATATAATTATAGCCAAGGACGGCAACCTTGCCGGAGCGCTCCGCCGTTTCCAGCATGCGCTCGGCATCGGCATAGGCCGGTGCCATCGGCTTTTCGCACCAGACATGCTTGCCGGCTTCGAGGGCTGCAATCGCCATCTCGGCGTGGAAGTGATTGGGCGTGGTGACGGAAACGACGTCGACCTCCGGGTCGGCGATCAGCGCCCGCCAGTCGGCGGTTGCCTTCTCGAAGCCGAATTCGGAGGCGCGCGCTTCAGCAAGCCCGGCATTGGCTTCTGCCAGATGCACGAGCCGCGGACGCTCGACATCGCCGAACACGGTCTTCACCGCATTCCATGCCAGCGCATGGCACTTGCCCATATAACCCGTGCCGATCAAACCGATGCCAAGTGGCTTCATTTCCGTCTCCTCCAGGACTGCGCGCGGATTTTTGGAATATTTGGATCATTTTGACAAGAGACCGTTTACCGGCATTTCCGCATCCCTTCCCGGACAAACTGTTTAAAAGCCTTGAATTACAGGCGATTAAAAACAATTAGGCGTGTCGTTTGAAATCGTCTATGCTCGACAATATGGAATATTTGTTTCATCCCGTGAGCCGCAAGCATGGATAACGACCCCCAGAGGCAGGCGCGTGTGCCGCGCGATTTCGAAAGCCTGCGCAGCACCATCATCGAGCGCAAGGCTAATATGCCGAAGCGGCTGGCGCAGGTCGCTGCCTTCGCGCTCGGTAATCCCGACGAAATCGCCTTCGGCACGACGGCGAGCATCGCCGCGGCCTCCGACGTCCAGCCCTCGACGCTGGTTCGCCTGGCTCACCATCTGGGCTATGAAGGCTTTTCCGATCTGCAGAGCATCTTCCGCGAAAGGTTGCGCGACCGGACTTTGAGTTATGAAGAACGGCTCGTCACGCTGGAGCAGGCGAGCGGCGACGACGAGGACGCCAATCTGCTTTCCGGCTTTATCGCCGCGGCAAGCCAGTCGGTGAACAGGCTGGCGGCGACGGTGCAGAGTGATACGTTCACGAAAGCGGTGGACATCCTGGCCGCCGCCGAAACGATCTATCTGATCGCCAAACGGCGTTCCTACCCGCTGACGGCGCATATGACCTATGCTTTTTCCAAGCTCAACATCCGCCATCAGATCGTCGCCTCCCCGAACGGGGTCGACCCTGAAATGGTGCAGTTCGCAACGCCGAAGGATGCGGCGATCGCGGCGAGTTTCTCGCCTTACGCGGCCGACAGCCTTAGCCAGAGCCAGGAGCTTGCCGACCGCGGCGTCCCGATCATCGCCATCACCGATTCGGCCTTTTCGCCGCTTGCCGCCTGCGCCACGCACTGGTTCGAGGTGGCGGAGGCCGACTTCGCCGGCTTCCGCTCGCTGTCGGCCTCGATGGCGCTCACCATGGCGCTGCCGGTGGCCATCGCCGAGCGCCGGCGCAAGCGCCAGCACGCAAAAGCGGGAAAAGCGAAAATGGAATAAACATTCCGAATTGACAAAATATCGGAACCAATGTTTCATTATTGAAAATTCGCAGGCACTGGAAGCCGCGCAAAATCTAGCGGGAGGACATCATGGTACAATCGAATCCGGGTTCACAGCCGGAGCCGGCGCTTGATGTAATCACGATCGGCCGTTCCTCGGTCGATCTTTACGGCCAGCAGATCGGGTCACGACTGGAGGATATCGCCTCCTTCGCCAAGTCGGTCGGCGGCTGCCCATCCAACATCGCCATCGGCACGGCGCGGCTCGGCCTCAAATCCGGACTCATCACCCGCGTCGGTGACGAGCAGATGGGACGCTTCATCCGCGAGCAGGCGGCGCGCGAAGGTGTGGCGACCGACGGCATCATCACCGACAAGGAGCGGCTGACGGCGCTGGTGCTGCTGGCGGTCGAGGCCGAGGGCGTGTCGCCGATGATCTTTTATCGCTCCGACTGCGCCGACATGGCGCTCGATGAAGGCGATATCGACGAGAATTTCATTAAGTCGTCGCGCGCTGTTCTCGTGTCCGGCACGCATTTCTCCCGGCCGAATACCGAGGCCGCGCAGCGCAAGGCGATCCGCATCGCCAAGGCGAACGGCCGCAAGGTGATCTTCGACATCGACTACCGGCCGAACCTCTGGGGCCTTGCCGGCCATGCCGAAGGCTTCGAGCGCTATGTGAAATCCGATCGTGTCTCTTCGAAGATGAAGGAGACGTTGCCCGATTGCGATCTCATCGTCGGCACTGAAGAGGAAATCCTGATCGCTTCCGGCGCCGACGACGTGCTCGGCGCGCTGAAGGAGATTCGCCGCCTGACGCCGGCGACGATCGTGCTGAAGCGCGGCGCCATGGGCTGCATCGTCTATGACGGCCCGATTGCCGACGACCTCGAAGCCGGCATCGTCGGCCAGGGTTTCCCGATCGAGGTGTTCAACGTGCTCGGCGCCGGCGATGCCTTCATGTCCGGCTTCCTGCGCGGCTTCCTGCGCGACGAGCCGCTGAAGACCTGCGCCACCTGGGCCAATGCCTGCGGCGCCTTCGCCGTGTCCCGCCTGCTGTGTTCGCCGGAATATCCGACCTGGGCGGAACTCGACTACTTCCTGAAGACCGGCAGCAAACATCGGGCGCTGCGCAAGGACGAGGCAATCAACCATATCCACTGGGCATCGACCCGGCGCGGCGAAATTCCGCTGCTGATGGCGCTGGCGATCGACCACCGTTCGCAGCTCGTCAGCGTCGCCGACGAGCTCGGCGTCGGACATGAGAAGATCGTCGCCTTCAAGCGGCTGGCGGTCTCGGCGGCAGCGCGAGTTTCGGACGGCCGCGACGGCTACGGCATGCTGATCGACGAACGTTTCGGCCGCGACGCTTTCTTCGATGCGGCGACGAAGAATTTCTCCTGGATCGGCCGGCCGGTGGAACTGCCGGGCTCGAAGCCGCTGCGCTTCGAATTCAGCCAGGATATCGGCTCCCAGCTTGTGGAATGGCCGCTCGGCCATTGCATCAAGTGCCTGTGCTTCTATCATCCCGACGATCCGGCCGAATTGAAGAGCGAGCAGCAGGAGAAACTGCGCACGCTGTTCGAAGCCGCACGCAAGGTCGGCCGCGAGCTGCTGGTGGAGATCATCGCCGGCAAGAACGGACCGCTTACCGACGATACGATCGCGACCGCGCTCGAAGAGCTTTATGCGCTCGGCATCAAGCCGGACTGGTGGAAGCTGGAGCCGCAAGCTTCCGGCGAAGCCTGGAAGAAGATCGATGCCGTCATCGCCAAAAATGATCCATGGTGCCGCGGTATCGTGCTGCTCGGGCTCGAGGCGCCCGCCGAGGAGCTGATCTCCTGCTTCCAAGCGACGCTGGCGGCCCCTTCCGTGAAGGGCTTTGCCGTCGGCCGGACGATCTTTGCCGACGCGGCGCGCGCCTGGCTTTCGGGCGCCATGAACGACGAGGAAGCGATCGCCGACATGGCCGGCCGCTTCCGGCAGCTGACAGAGGCCTGGCTGAAGACGCGCGGGCTTCACTGAGAATTAAATCCCTCCCCAACCCCTCCCCACAAGGGGGAGGGACTTAACTTGAGGCATCGCCTCACGCCAAAGTGGACTCAAACGAGACGTTGCGGCGAGAGCGAAAAGAGCCCGAAGATTAGCCCCTCCCCCTTGTGGGAAAAGGTTGGGGAGGGGAAAACAGACAGAGAGTTTAAACTTCGGGAGGCCCCGATGGGCAAGACGATCCGGTTGACGATGGCGCAGGCCGTCGCGCATTTCCTCAAAAAGCAGATGACGATCGTCGACGGCAAGAAAGTGCCGATCTTCGGCGGCGTCTGGGCAATCTTCGGTCACGGCAACGTCGCCGGCATCGGCGAGGCCCTCTATCAGGTACGTGGCGAACTGACGACCTATCGCGCCCATAACGAACAGGGCATGGCGCATGCCGCGATCGCCTATGCCAAGGCGAATTTCCGCACGCGTTTCATGGCCTGCACCACCTCGATCGGTCCCGGCGCACTGAACATGGTGACGGCTGCCGGTGTGGCGCATGTCAACCGCATTCCCGTTCTCTTCCTGCCGGGCGACGTCTTCGCCAATCGCGCGCCGGATCCGGTGCTGCAGCAGATCGAGGATTTCGGCGACGGCACGGTCTCGGCCAATGACGCCTTCCGTCCGGTTTCGCGCTATTTCGACCGCATCACCCGGCCGGAGCAGATCATTTCGGCGCTGAAGCGCGCCATGCAGGTGCTGACGGACCCGTTGGATTGCGGTCCGGTGACTTTGTCGCTCTGCCAGGATGTTCAGGCGGAAGCCTTCGATTATCCGCAGAGCCTGTTTGAGGAAAAGGTCTGGACGACCCGCCGGCCGCAACCGGATGCGGATGAACTCGCCAATGCCATCGCGCTGATTAAAGCCTCGCAGAAGCCGATGATCGTTGCCGGCGGCGGCGTGCTTTATTCGCAGGCGACGAAGGAACTTGCCGCCTTTGCCGAGGCCCACGCCATTCCCGTCGTCGTCACCCAGGCCGGCAAGTCGTCGATCGACGAAACCCTGCCGCTGGCGCTCGGCTCGGTCGGCGTCACCGGCACATCGGCAGCGAATGCGATCGCCGAAGAGACGGACCTCGTCATCGCCGTCGGCACACGCTGCCAGGATTTCACCACCGGCTCCTGGGCGCTGTTCAAGAACGACAGCCTCAAGATGATCGGCCTCAATATCGCTGCCTATGACGCGGTGAAGCATGACAGCCATCCTCTTGTCGCCGATGCCCGCGAAGGGCTGAAGGCGCTGTCGGCTGGCCTTTCCGGTTGGAAGGCGCCGGCGACGCTGGCCGAAAAGGCCGCGGCTGAGAAGAAGGTGTGGATGGACGCTGCGGAAAAGGCAATGGCGACGACCAATGCCGCCCTGCCCTCCGACGCGCAGGTGATCGGCGCGGTGGTGCGCACGATCGGCGGCGAGAACACGACGCTGCTTTGCGCCGCCGGCGGCCTGCCCGGCGAATTGCACAAGCTGTGGCCGGCGACCGCGCCGGGCAGCTATCACATGGAATACGGCTTTTCCTGCATGGGTTACGAGATCGCCGGCGGCCTCGGCGCCAAGATGGCGCGTCCCGAACGGGATGTCGTCGTCATGGTCGGTGACGGCTCCTACATGATGATGAATTCGGAGATTGCGACCTCGGTGATGCTCGGCCTCAAGCTCAACATCGTCGTGCTCGACAATCGCGGCTATGGCTGCATCAACCGGCTGCAGATGGGAACAGGCGGCGCCAACTTCAACAATCTGCTGAAGGACTCCTATCATGAGGTGATGCCGGAGATCGATTTCCGCGCGCATGCCGAAAGCATGGGAGCCATCGCCGTCAAGGTCGGCTCGATCGCGGAGCTGGAGCAGGCGATCGCCAGTTCGAAGAAGAACGACCGCACCTCGGTCTTCGTTATCGATACCGACCCGCTGATCACGACGGAGGCCGGCGGCCACTGGTGGGATGTCGCGGTGCCCGAGGTCAGCCCGCGCGAAGAGGTCAATAAAGCGCGCAAGGGTTATATCGAAGCGCGCGCCGCCCAGCGCATCGGCTAAATTACTGCTGTCATTTTCCGGAGGAGCGAGGCCGCTCCTCCGCGCTATTTTCAAGGAGAATATGATGAAGGCCAAACTCGGCATGTCGCCCATCGCCTGGTGGAACGACGACCTTCCTGACCTCAGCGACGATGTGTCCCTGGAGGAATGCCTGCGGCAGTCGCGCAGCGCCGGCTTTACCGGCATGGAGCAAGGCCGCCGTTTCCCGAGCAACCCGGAAGAGATGCTACCCATTCTGCGCGCTGCCGACGTGACGCTGTGCGGCGGCTGGTTCTCCGGCACGCTTGTTGTCGAGGAGCTTGCGGCCAACAAGGACCGCATCGCGCCGATGATCGAGCTGTTCAAGGCGGTCAATGCGCCCTGCATCGTCTATGGTGAAGTCGGCCGTTCGATCCAGGGCGATCGCTCCAAGCCGCTCGCCACCAAGCCGCGCCTTGCCGACGACGAGATGAAGGCCTATGGGCGCCGTGTCACCGAGTTCGGCGAATGGTGCGCCGAGCAGGGCATGCCGCTCTCCTATCACCATCACATGGCCGCCGTCGTCGAAACCGAGCCGGAACTCGACGCCTTCATGCGCTCTTCCGGCGCAGGCATTCCGCTGCTGCTCGATGCTGGGCATCTGGCTTTTGCCGGCGGCGACGTGCTGCGTGCCATCGACAATCATTATGCCCGCATCAACCATGTCCATGTCAAGGACATCCGCAAAGCTGTGGTGGACGGGCTCGACCGCAGCCGGCAGTCCTTCCTCGACGCAGTGGCGCTCGGCGCATTCACGGTGCCGGGCGACGGTTCGCTCGATTTCGGCGCCATCGTCCAGCGTTTTGCCGACCACGGCTATGAGGGCTGGTTCGTCGTCGAAGCCGAGCAGGATCCACGCAAGGCGCCGCCGCAGAAGATGGCCGAGATCGGCCATGCGAAACTGATGCGCGTGATGACGGCGGCGGGTTATACGGTGGAAACCGAAGGTTTCCCGAAGGGATAGTGAAGCAGAACTGCTGGAGCAAGGCGCGCCCTCATCCGCCCTTCGGGCACCGACCTGGGTTGAGCCACGGGTCTCAACCCGTCCTTCGGACCCCCTATGGGGCGAAGGGGGAATAGAGACGGCACGGCACATCGCTTCTCCCCTCGGGGAGAAGGTGGCGGCAGCCGGATGAGGGGGCCGCGCCTGCTAACGTTACGAGGAGAAACACCAATGCCAAACCTCAAGGTGAAACCATCCGGCACGCATGGCCGCGTCACGCATGTCACGCCTGAAAGCGCCGGCTGGACCTATGTCGGCTTCGATCTGCATCGCTTGACGCCGGGCGAGACGGTTTCGGGAGAGACCGGCGATCGCGAAGTATGCCTCGTCTGGGTGACCGGCAAGGGCAAGGCCTCGGCCGGGACGAAGGATTTCGGCATGCTCGGCGGCCGCATGAGCCCCTTCGAAGGCGCGCCGCACGCGCTTTACATCCCGATGGAATCGACGTGGTCGGTGACGGCGGAGACCGATCTCGAGCTCGCCGTCTGCTCCGCGCCCGGCGGCGGCACCTATGAAGCGAAAGCAATTCCGCCGGGCACGCATCCGCAGGTCACGCGCGGCAAGGGTACGAATGTCCGCTACGTCAACAATATCATGCCTGAGGACGACAACTCGGCGCATTCGCTGCTCGTCGTCGAAGTGATCACGCCCGGCGGCCATACCTCCTCCTATCCGCCGCACAAGCACGACCAAGACGACCTGCCGAACGAGAGCTTCCTGGAAGAGACCTATTACCATCGCCTCAACCCGCCGCAGGGTTTCGGTTTCCAGCGCGTCTATACCGACGATCGCTCGCTCGACGAAGCGATGGCGATCGAGGACGGCGACGTGACGCTGGTGCCGAAGGGCTACCATCCCTGCGCGGCAACGCACGGCTACGATCTCTACTACCTGAATGTCATGGCGGGGCCGAAGCGGATCTGGAAATTCCACAATGCCGCCGAGCACGAATGGCTGCTGAAAGCGTAAGCGCGACTGCGAATCGCTAAATAATCTGACAGCGCCAAGCCGCCGCTGATGGTTCACTGCCTCCATCCAACAAGGATGGAGGATCATCATGCACAGCTCGAATATCACGATACCGGCCCGCAACATGCGCTCTTCGCGTCCTATGCGGCCCGGCCTCTTGCCTGCCGCAATTGCGGCCGTCCACTGGCTGGCGCGCAAGATCGGCGAAAGGCGCAACCGCAATGCGCTGATGGAACTTTCCGACGCCCAGCTGAAGGATATCGGCCTTTCCCGCGGGCAGACGGAAAGCGACGTTCACGTCTACAGCCGCATCTGAACACAGGCATCAGTTGTGATACTGTGCCGCGGGTCGCCTCGCCGGCGGCCTGTCCGGCTGGGAAAATAAGATGTCGCAGTTTTCGACAGCATTGCTCCTGAAAACGAAGACCGTCGCCATTCGTGACGTCGTCTGCAATGGCGAGTGCCGCCACAGAAGCGACGAAGAATGCGCGCACAAGACGAGCCTCGTCTATCCCTATCGCGGCGTCTTCATGCGACATGTCGGCCGCAGCGATACGGTGGCCGAGGCCAATCAGATGCTGTTCTTCAATGCCGGCCAGGGCTATCGGATCAGCCACCCGATCGAAGGCGGCGACGCCTGCATCGATCTGGCGATCGACGAATCCCTGCTCGAAGAGCTCGCGCCGCAGGACCAGGTGCAGCAAGGCCCGGCCCTTTCATTCCGCCGCCAGCGCCGGCGGATCGATCCGCGCGCGCAGGCGCTGGTCGCTCTGCTGCGTCACGGGCTCAGGCGCAACGTCGCCGAAACGCTGGAGGCGGAAACGTTGGCGCTGACGCTGGTGCGCCGTTCGCTCGGCGAACGCACATCGCATGCGGCCGGGGCCAGCGCCGGCCGGCAGAAACTCGTCGACCGGGCAAAGCTGGTGCTTTCCTCCGATCTCGCACGGCGCTGGACACTGTCGGAAATCGCCTCCGAGGTTGGCGTCTCGCCCGTTTATCTCACCCAGGTCTTCCAGCAGGTCGAGGCGACGCCGCTTTACCGCTATCAGCTGCGGCTGAGGCTGGCCCGCGCACTTGATCTGCTCGGCCAGTATGAGGATCTGACCGCCCTCGGCCTCGACCTCGGCTTTTCCAGCCACAGCCATTTCAGCGCCTCCTTCAAGCAGGCCTTCGGGCAGACGCCGGCGGAATTCCAGCGCTCGGCGCAACTACGGCGCCGGTAAGACCGACAGGAATCGCTAAAGATTTCGACAGCGCCGATGCGGCCTTCGATGATCTTATCGGCCTGTCCCGATCCGGGGACGATCAACCGGAGGAGCATCTTATGAAGAAGACCACATGCGCTGCCTGCGACTGCGAACTCGGCGCGGAGACCATCACCGTCAAGCTTGGCGGCAAGACCGTCGAGGTCTGCTGCCAGGAATGTGCCGAGGCGTTGAACGAGGCGGAAGCCGCGACAGCGGCCGCTGCGACAGGCAAGGAATAGACTGTCGGGCAAGGCCGCGCTCACCGGCGCGGCGTTGCCATCTCAGACAGGCAGAAGCCCATAGCGCCAGCCGCGACGTTTTGCGTTTTGCGACAGCACCAGCACGGCAAGAACGACCATGCCTGCCTCGGCAAAGATCGGCACCATCCATATTCCCTGCTCCCCGAAGACGAAAGGCAGCAGGAAGGTCAGCGGCAGGGTGAGCAGATAGGGCCGCGACAGGCCGAAGATCGCCGCGCGCGGCGCGTCGCCGATCGACTGGAAATAGGACGACAGGATCAGCATCTGCCCGAAGAGAAAATAGGCGCCGATCGTCCAGGGCAGAATTCGCCTGACCTCGGCGACAATGGTGGGATCGGCGACGAAGGCAGCGCCGAGGCGGCCAGCCAAAACTTCGACCGCGATCTCCACCAGGCTGCAATAGACGAACGCCGTGCCCATGGCGATCTGTAGACTGCGGCCGACGCGGAGCCCGAGGCCGGCACCGTGATTGTTGCCGGCAATCGTCTGCAACGCGATGCTGAGGCCAAGCAGCGGCAGATAGGTGAAGGTCATGATCCGGGTGATGATGCCATAGGCGGCGACCGTCGCGACGTGATCATCCGTGCCCCAGAGCGAAATGTTGACGAGAATGGCAGCGGATGCCAGCGATGTTCCGATGAAGCCGAGGCTCATCGGTGCGCCGAAGACGACGATCCCGGGCCATTCGCCAAGCGCCAATCCCCGATAAGGCCTGAGTGCCGCCGGCCGGCGCCAGCGATAAGCCAATACGGCGGCGAGACAGGCGAATTGCGAAGCGATGGAGCCCGCCGCCGAACCGAACACGCCCCAATGCATCACCGCCATGAACAGCCAGTTGGCGAAGATGTTGAGCAGCGAGGCCGACAGCGTGCCCAGCGTCATGAACCCGATTTTGCCTTCGCAGCGCAGCCCATCGAGATGCAACGACAGGAAGAAGCTCACCGGGGCGCAGGCGATCATCGTGCCCATGAACAGCAGGGCGCCGTCGGCCACGGCGGCGGCGCCGGCACCGGCGGCGACGATCTGCCGGCCGAGACTCCAATAGACGATGTTGAGAATCAGAGTGACCGCCAGCGCCAGCGTGTGGGCGCCGGCAAATACTCTGCCCGCGCCTTGGCGATCGCCGGCGCCGAGCCGGCGGGCGAGGATGCTCGCCATGCCGTTCGACACGAGCGATTGCAGAGCGATCAGCAGCATCAGCCCTGGGAAGATGAGACTGACTGCGGAGAGCGCCTCGGGTCCGACATAGGCGCCGAGGAAATAAGCGTCGACGACGGTGAAGAGGCCGTTGAGCGTGGTGATCGCGACGATCGGCGCCGCCGTTCTGACAAAGACGCCCGGCAGCCAGCCGGTGAGAAAGGCATTGCCTCGGGAAAGATCGGTCATGAAGAAATCCGTGTGATATTGGCGAGTCCGATCCGGGTTGAAATCATTCGGATTCAGCCGGCCACAAAGGGAATTGGAGGCAATTTAGAGATCGAGCACCAGATGCGGCACGCCATTCGAGGTCTTCCTCGGAGAGACGCCGTCGGCATCGATCTGCGCGCTCACACGCCGGCGAAAGGCTGAAAAGCTCTCGAAGGTGACGACATCCACCGCTTCGTCGAAATGGATGGTGATCCTGTAAAGCTCGCCGCCCGGCAGGGCCGAGAGTGAGAGGATTTCGCCGGTGAACGGCTGGTTGAGATAACGGCCGCGAACATGCGCGCCGACGAAAAGCGGTGTTTTCGCAGCCACATTGGGTTTTGCGGCCAGCGCCGCAAGCGTATTCCAGTCGCGCGCGCCGTGCTGGCGGGCAATCATCTCGAGCGCCGCACTGTGGGTCAGCGCAGTGCCGCGATCGTTCATCGCCTGGCGCAGGCGTTTGGCCTGGGCCTTCAATTCGTCAATGCCGGGATAGGTCGTCATGGAGTGAGCCTTCGCAAGGCATGCTCTTCGACTGTGGATGGGAGCTCGCATTGCCGTCAGTCAGCATGCACAAGGGGCCGTGACCATGATCACGAGGGCTTCACCATGGATTTTCATCCGCGAGCGGCCGGTGCCTCGAACCGGCCTTTCTATGCGCGAAGGCCGCCGACATGTCAAGAATGGCCAATATCCCGCGGGAATGAACAAATTTGGGGCAAAACTGCCCAAAATCGATGCGATTTTCCGGCACTCTCCCGAGAAGACTTCAATCTTAACGATGTTCTTCAGCAGCTATCAGTAATCTCGTGCTAATTTTCTCATATGACAAGCGGAGGCTAAAGGGCCTTTCAGATGCACCTCGACACAGAACACCCCAAGCCGGAACGTGCTTACAGGGAATTCAACCTCGACAGGCCTGGCAACATCATCTTCGTCGGCCATCATCTCAGCACCGGAACGCAGGTGCGCTGCCTGATCCGCACGATCACGCTGGCCGGCGCGGTGCTTGAAGTCAGCCCAAGCCTGCAGATGCCGAGCCATTTCTTTCTCGAAATCCTCGGCATCCACGACGAGATCGGCGCCACCATGGTCAAGCGCGAAGATGAGCTGGTGACGATCAGCTTCAACATGCTGCTCAATCCTGAATTCCTGCACCACGTGCTGCGACTGAGCTTCGAAACCTGAGGCTTCTGTCACTCCGCGTCCTCTCGCGACGCGGCCGCGTCCCGCCTCTTCTTGCGGAGAGATACGCGATGATCGGAATGATCCAGAGAAGTCCGCGCCATTCCGGGCCATCGAGCGGATCGGCCATGGGATCGCGGCGCATGCGGCGATTGCGGGTTTCGACTTCCTCGAAGAGAACGACCCAGTTGAGAAGCATTGCCTATCCTCCATCTATTGCTGGAGCACCTGAGCTAGGCCTTCACGCGCTCCCTATGTAGAGGCGCTGGAGAAAGGGGGTTTTCATCGATGAAAGATGCGAGCTGGGACGATCTGCAACTCTTCTTCCACGTCGCGACCGGAGGCGGGCTTTCGGCGGCGGCAGCGCGTACCGGCCTCAGCGCGCCAACGATCGGCCGGCGCATGCTGGCGTTGGAACGGGTAACCGGCCGTTCGCTGTTCAGCCGCGGCCCCACCGGTTATTTGCTGGCCAGGGATGGTCAGGAGTTACTCGATCGCGTCCGGCTGATGCAGGATGCGGCGCAGGCGATCTCCGACTGGCGCGGCGAGGTGCTGATGCTGCCGATCGTCTCGACCGCCGCTGACAGCTGGACCCTGCGCTTCATCGCCGACCATCTGGCCGGCGTCTGGACGCTGAGCGACAGTTTCCGCATGTGCTACAAGAGCTCTGATGCGAGCGTCGACTTCACCTATCGCGAGGCGCATATCGCTATTCGCCACAGCCGGCCGGACAGCGGCAACGTCGCGATTCGCCGTTCGGTCAAAGTGGCTCACGCCGCGTACCAGGCGGCCGATTTTGCACAGAGCAACTGCAACTGGATTTCGCTTGGCACCGACATTGCCACCACCCCGGCAGACAAATGGACGTTCGAACAGCCGGATTATTGGATCACCGGCTGGACGAACACACCGCATATGCTGTTTTACCTGATCCGTGGCGGGGCCGGCCGCGGCGTGCTGCCCTGCTTCATCGGCGACCAGGAGCGCAGGCTCGTGCGCGCCGGGCCTGTGATCGACGATCTGCCCTACGAGATGTGGATCGTCGCGCATGACGACGAGCGGCAACGGCCGGAAGTGAGGACCGTCATCGACCGACTGGCGGCGCTGTTTGCCGATCATGAAGATCTGTTTGCCGGGCAGAGGCCGTCGGGGTGAGGTAAGCAGGAAACACAGGCCAGCCAGCCCACGCTCTTGATGCCTTTTTTTCACGCGGCGAGATGTCGCTCGATCTCGTCAATCGGCAGATTGGTATAGTCTTTCGCCAATTCCGCCGAAATCGCTGCCTGCGTCTCGACGCTGAGAGCCGGCCGCAAGGTGCCGAGCGCCTTCGGCGGCGCGATGAGGACGATCCGGTGCGCATCCTTTGCCTGGGTCAGCTCGTCCATTCGTTCCGCCACATGTTTCAGAAATTGAGCTTCGGCCTGCTCCTGCCAGCTCGTCTCTTCGACAGCGCTGCGGCTGAACCCATCGGCGGCATGGCTGCGGCCAGGCTTGTCGGCGCCGATTTCGCGATCGGGCTCGTTCGGTTGCGTCAGGGTTTCCAGCACTTTGAGGTTCATCAGTTGGGCATCGCCGGCATTCTGCATGATCAGGGCCTTGGCTCCATTGCAGACTACGACCCATGATTTCCCGGGAATTTTGACGTCGGTCATCTTCAACTCCTCGCTGTCGTCATCGAAGCGCGCCATGCTTCATCGATCAAGACAGAACGTCCAGCCATTGAAAGAGTTCGAGAAATTGTGCCGCAATCGATGAAGCGGCGATCCGCTCCGGCCTCGCTCTCGTAAAAGGTCAGGCTCAGGAGATCGACAATGAAGACAGCTCTGTTCGCTTATGCCGGCAGCCTCCTTTCCCTCCTCGTCTGGGATGGCATATGGCTTGGTCTTGTCGCCCGCAGCTTCTATCGCGACCAGCTCGGAGCGCTGATGCTGTCCTCGCCGAACCTTGCGGTAGCCGCACTGTTCTACCTTTTCTTCGCTGCTGCGGTGGTCGTGCTGGCGGTGCAGCCGGCATTGTCGGCAGGTTCGATCGCAACCGCTCTTGTTCACGGTGCCATTCTGGGACTGGCGGCCTATGGCACCTATGACATTACGAACCTTGCGACGCTTCGGAACTGGCCACTCGCCATGAGCCTGGTCGACATGGCTTGGGGCACGCTTCTGACAGCGTTGACCGCCGCCGGTGGATATATCGCCGCAAGGATTTTCGGCTGAACCGAACAGTCGGATATCAGCCGAGCGTCCCGATCGGAAACATCGACCGTCCCGCTTGGGCACAAATTTTAGACTCGTTAAAATTGTCATTTGATATTTGACGAATGTGCAAAACATTCATGTGAGCTTGGCTGGAGCAAGATCAGCTTGCACCAGGCCAAGAACCCCAACTGTGCCCTGCCTGACGGAGAATGTAAGATGACTATGCTCCGCGCTACACACCTTGCCACGGTCAAATCCGCCATTTACGACCTGCGCTGGGAAGAGTTCCACGTCAAGCGCCCCGCCCGTATTGTCGCCGTCCGGCCGTGCCTCACCGGCGTTTCGATGCGAAGCGCCGAGATCATCGATATCTCGCAGGGCGGCGCGACCTTCATTGTATCGACCACCGCCGGTCTGCCGAAACATTATTATCTCAACATCCTCGGTCTCGCCTATCGGATCGGATGTGCAGAGGTCTATCGTCACAAGGAACGTATCGGCGTGCGGTTCATCAACCTGATGGATCCCGACGTCCTGCGCCGCGTGGTGCGCACCGATTTCCTTGTCGGGAACATGGAAGCGATCGACGCACGGCGGGCGCCGATGTTCCGCCCGCAAGCCTCACCCATCGGTCAGCTGTCGAAATAATCTTGCTTGCCTTGGTCGTGACCCGGCCTATTGTTGCGCCACCGTCAACATGTCCGGGAAACTGCCTTCGCATGTCCGCCTTTTCGCGCTTCACAGCCCTTATCAGCGCCCTGCCCTCTACAGTTCCTTTCGTCGGCCCCGAGGCCATCGAGCGCCAACGCGGACGTGCCGTTCTGGCGCGCATCGGCGCCAACGAGAACGGCTTCGGCCCGGCTCCTTCCGTGCTTGCGGCGATAAGCGAGGAAGCCGGCAATATCTGGAAATACAACGACCCGGAAAATTTCGCGCTGAGGGAAGCGCTCGGCGCCCATCTCGGCACCTCCCCCGCCAATATCGCCATCGGCGGCGGCATCGACGAATTGCTCGGTCAGATCGTCCGGCTGGTGATCGAAGCCGGCGCGCCGGTAGTCACCTCGCTCGGCGCCTATCCGACTTTCAATTTCCATGTCGCCGGCTTCGGCGGCCGGCTGGTGACAGTGCCCTATGTGAACGACCGCGAGGATCTCGACGGACTGCTCGACGCCGTCAGGCGCGAGAATGCGCCGCTCGTCTATTTCGCCAATCCAGACAATCCGATGGGCAGCTGGTGGGACGCCGACAGCATCGTCGCTTTCGCCAAGGCACTGCCAGAGACGACGCTGATGGTGCTCGACGAGGCCTATAGCGAGACGGGGCCGGCAAATTCGCTGCCGTCGATCGCCGCGCTGATCGATCTGCCGAACGTCGTGCGCACCCGCACCTTTTCCAAAGCCTACGGACTTGCCGGCTCACGCACCGGCTACGTGATCTCGACGCCGGGCACGGCGCAGGCCTTCGACAAGATTCGCAATCATTTCGGCATGAACCGGCTGGCGACGGCCGCCGCGCTTGCCGCCCTCAAGGACCAAGCCTATCTCAGCGAGGTGGTCGGCAAGATCTATGCGGCACGGGAGCGGATCGGCCGCATCGTCCGGGCCAATGGCCTCGAGCCGCTACCCTCGGCGACGAATTTCGTGGCGATCAACGCCGGCCGCGACGGCGCTTATGCCCGGGCGATCGTCGACGGGCTGATGGAGCACGGCGTCTTCATCCGCATGCCCGGTGTGGCGCCGCTCAATCGCTGCATCCGCGTCAGCGTCGGACCCGAGGCCGACATGGCGCTGTTCGAGGACGCGCTGCCGCAGGTGCTGAAGGCGATCGGCTGATCAAGCATGATGCGAAACATGTGAGTGATTTTCGGAGGACGTCATCCGCTGGTATTTAACGAAGAACCGCGGCCGGTGGAGGATATCCGGCCGCGGTTCTCTTCTCCCGGCATCGGCGTTTCAAATCGCCCCGCCAGCCCCTCTTTCGAAGTTGTTATTTCTATCGAACCGCCCGCACGAGACGGGTTCAGTGAACCGTCATCCATTCGCGGGCAGCGCGCAACGCTTCCACGAGCTGCATCTTGTTCATGGTGGCGGCCACGTCGGCGCGAAGCTCGGCGGCGCGGTCGTTGCCCTTGATTGCGGCAATGTTCAGCCACTTGTGGGCAGCGACGAGATCGATGGCGCAGCCGCGGCCGGTCGCATACATCAGACCCATTTCGCAGAAGACATCGGCGCTGTTGTTGTCGCCACCCATGGTGGCCGTTTCAGCATTGTGCATTTCAAAGCGTGCCATCGGTTTTATCCCTGTTAGCCTGTTTATGACTTACCCTGTTTTACCTCCGGGCCTTGCCGTCTATCGCAGCTTGCGGCCCTTGCGGTCCGGCGGGTTTGCCCCGCTCGTTTGATGGCTTCACTATGCCAAACGGCCTTCAAAAAACGCCTAAAATGCATGATTAATTTGAGACAAACAAAGTGCAAACGCTTGGTAAAATTGGATTTTTGTTAAACATCGGATTCGTTGGGACTGAAGGGTTTTCGTTCAAATTTTACGAAAGATTCAGATTCGAAAATAAACCGATCGTTCATTATGAAATCAGCAGACGACAGGTTCGAAAGTTTGGGCCTCTGAAGGTCAGGACCTCACGCTGCCGCGAGAGCAATGATCGCTGCTGGCTGCAAGCGGATCTTCGAGGAGATCGTCTGCGGCGCCAAGAAGGACCGTCCGGAGCTGAATAAGATGCTCGACCACCTTCGCCACGGCGACGTCGTGGTCGTGGTCGTGGTCGTGACCAGGCTAGATCGCCTCGCCCGATCGACGATCGATCTCCTACACATCGGGGGAGAAGATCGAGGCGGCCGGAGCCGGGTTGAAGTCGCTGGCAGAGCCTTGGGCGGTTTCGACGACGGCGGCGAGAAAGCGACTGCCATCGCCAAGGAATACGGTGTTCAGGTCCGTTCCGTCTACCGCGCACAAGAAGTCATGGAAGGGCGTATAAAGCTTAAGAGGCATCAGCAGCAGCAAGTGACTGTGACTGGGTTCTTGTCTTCGAAAATGATGGATTTAATGCTCTGAGCCCGTCATGTTCTTGGTCAGTTACTCGTTAGTTAAATTGGACTATGGACAAAATCCGACTTAACTTATAACGTGTATTTAGCGAGATGTTCTGTTCTACCATTAATGGGAAGAAATTGACTTGTTTCGCAAATTTTTCTTTGGGAGAGAGCAAATGGCAGAAGAAAAAGGCCGAGAAGAACTTGTGCGTGTCTACCGTGACGCCAGCAGGAGTGATGATGTGATCATCGAGGTTCTTGGACAGCCCGTCGGCGCATTGAAGCAGATGAAAGCTGAACCTTGGAAGCTGTCAGAAAGCGCCAAGAGCACAGATACCGGTAAACCTTCCTGAACGGGGAGGCATCCCCGAAGTCAACACAATGTTGATCACCCATGCCGCTGTAAGACTTTTTCCGAGTTCGACGGCCGAGACGACTTGGCGAGTAACGAACCTTGATACATGTGTAGAGTATCGTTGCGGACGGCTCGCAACGATGCTGCTCATCGCTTTTGCAGACGGCGACGAAGAAGGATCGGTCACCGACAACTTCGTCGCGGAATACAGTTTTCCCCGGGACCTCGTTTTCGAGGCCATTGAGCGTCTGTGTGGCCTGGGTCTTTTGGTCGAAGGTAGCGACGAGTCGCATAGGCGGACGCAATCCCTACTCTCTGAGTGGGCAGCGTTCGGATGGGTTGACTCTGCCGACTATCATTTGGCAACCCGAAACTATCCCTTTGTGGATTATTCCGTCGACGGGCGCAAACTCGATTTCGAGCGAATGGTTTCCTACGTGCGGTCGGCGCCTGACCTCGAAAGAACTAAAGCATTTTCGAAAACAATACGCCGATACCCCGCTCCAACCACATCGGTAGCCCTATCTGCTCTCGATGAGCCATTCTCAACAGTTTGGCTTGGTCAGCCCGACTTGGAGCCTTGTACGCGGCAAAGATGCCTTCTGCTTTTGTCAGTCGTTTACGGGCAACTCCGGACTCGCTCCTTGGCGGATGACAAATCCCTGATGGCAGATGCGATAGGCAAAACGAGCCCATCGGGTGGATCAAGACATCCGACGGAAGCTTACCTGTTCGCATTTGGCGTCCGAAACCTTGAAAATGGAATTTATCACTTCAACGTCGCAGACAGCACACTCGATAAGATCAGGTGCTTCGATGCTTCGGCGGAGAACCTCCAACGCTTATTCTCCGGGCCATTGAGGGCGTCATTCAAGGTCCATGCGATCATCGTCATGACAAGCGTGTTTGAGAGGAGCATGTACAGGTATCGAGAACCACGGAGCTTTCGCGCGATTTATATGGATGTCGGACATTTAAGTGGCACTTTGGATGTCACTGCGAAAGCACTCCATATGAATTGTCTCGTTCAACATGGCCTCAACGATCGAGCTGTCGGAGAACTTCTTGGATTGGATTTGCTTACCGAGGGCGTGATCTACGGAGCGGCTATCGGAGGGAGTTCAAGTCCGAGCGTTTCTGAACTCAGCACCCTGAGTGAAACCAATGCGTAACTGGAAGCCTCTTCTCACGGTCCGACGCAATCTGATCGGCGGTAGTGGAGAGATCCAGATCAGCGACGCATTGAGCCAAACACGATACAAAGTGAGGAAGCGAGATCTTCTGGACGCCCTCGCTGCCTCGGGCGAACGTAGCGCCCTGGTGACGTCCTCCTTCGAGCAGCTTGGTTTGATCTCCCAAAACCCGGCTCACTTCGAAAGTGAGTACGAAGGAATTCAGCATTGGGTATCACGGAACTGGACCCTAGCGGTCAGTTATTATCTTTGGTCGATCCGCGATGACTTCCTAGACAAAGGAGAGGATTACGAACGTCTCAGATGCGATGCGTTGCAGGAGATGTTGAACGAGAGCGACTTACCTCTCCCTGCATCTATTCCATTGGATGAAGCAGTGCATCTGCCGAAGCCGCTACCACTGCCCTCAGGCGAGACGTGTGGCGAAGTTCTGTCTAAGCGTGTCACAACGCTAGTAATGTCTTCGAATGGACAACTAACCGCCGCGGGCTTTCACGGGCTGCTGCTTCACGGATTCTCGGTATCGCGTCCATATCACGTGCCCGATATTGAAGACCACATCCACAATATTCTCCACGGCGTTGGGTTCGCATTCGACCCATACATTGCTGTGTTTGATGTCGACGGTATAGAGGCAGGAATTTACTATTACAACATCAGTGAAGACCGGCTTCAGGTGGTAAAAAGGGGCAATTTCAGAAAAGAGGTTGCATCTGGCCTGATCGGACATGAGCAAGCGCATACAGCAAGCTGTACAATATTACTGACAGCTGATTTTTCGCGATTCCAATGGAGGTATCGGCACGAGCGAGCCCTCAGAAACCTGTATTTCGATGTTGGGCGTATGGCTCAATACTTGATTATCATCGCGACCGCCTATGGAATCAAAACGCATATAACACCTGCAACTGTTGATGATGCACTCGCAAATTTGTTATCCATTGATCCCGATGGGAGGCAGGTTTTCCACACGATTACGCTCGGCTTTTGAAATGGCCCCCTGAATTCTTCGACGCGATTGGGCGCCGCGATGGACCCAAGATTATTTTTGGATCAGATCAATTGGTTGGCCGCCAAGTGTTCCGGTGAAGACCTCCGGTGGCTTCAGCCATTGCTCATATGCAGCCGCACCAGCCTGAACGATACCGACCGCTGTGAGTGCGATGGTCAGCAGAACGATTCTCGTCTGAATCTTCTTGTTGTCGTTGTGTCGTCGCTCGTCTTCGAAATAGGCCGCCGCGGTGTTCAGCGCTTTAGGCGTTGGCCTGTAGCCCCCGTGTTCTCCTGCAGCTAGATCACCAGATTCTTGTAACGCTTCGATTATGAAGGTGTAATAGTTCATAAGCTCGTCTTTGTCCGGACGATGCACCCAACGGTTCGAATACAGGTGTGTCAGCAAACTTGTCGTTCGAATCTGGAACTTGCGATCTTTCACGGTTTCGGCCAGGACGTAATCCAGGACTTCAATTCGAGCCTGCCGCACAAGCGCTCTCTTGTTAAATCGCGATTGCAGGAAACGGTCATACTTCACAGACAGCCACGGCCACGGTGAGCAGCGGAGGAGGAGGAACTTCGGGATTCCAACGCTATAAAAGGTCGATCCTCGGTAGTAGTACTGAATGTAGAGTTGATAATCCTGCAATTCAAAAGTCGGAATAGTCTTGTCGTCGGTGAAATATCTACCGTCGTTCGACCACTTCCCTTGAAGTTGCGAACCTTCGAATTGCTCTAAGAGAAATTTCGCTTCTCCCTGCCTGTCGAGAAGATACGCCATGCAGATATCGTTACTCTTGGCGCCATCTCCTGACGTAGTCACCAAGGAGGATGTTCTTTTTGCCAAAGCAAGAGCAATTGCGCGCTTCATCGTCCATTGCCGCGCCCAAGCCGCTAATCCCATTGTCCCCACGACGTTTTCCTCGAGATCTTCTCTTTCCTCTACTCCCGTAGAAGACGATGCACGAGTACCGAGCTACATGTACCGGGCATAATCCGTGCTGGCCAAGTCATCGCCCATGTATTTCAACACCTCACCGACCTTACGGGCCGCTCGGATCGGGATTGGAAGCTTCTGATTCATCTGTGTGGAATTCCAATTGATCTTGGTGAGCGAGAGGACTTCCTTGGCGATCTGCGAGACGGTGCTATCACTCGACGAATGCGGGCACAGCAACAGCGGCCGAGGATCATACACCCCCGGATATGTTCCGTAGTATGGAATGCTCCCGTTTGTGTAGAGCAAGCCCTTTCCATCAAGTTCAACGAAGGTTCCCCGCATGACAGGGTAGTTGCCGTCACGGAGTATCTTGATTGATGAAGATTCCTGCACCCAGACAAGATCCTTCATTTCTGTCCCGACGCTCTCAAGTGCGTCGGTAATGCCATCCGCTTCTTCATCGCGAAATCGCGATGTCTTCAGCACAATCACACGAGCTGGGAAGTTCCGATGGTGGTTCTTGTAAGCCGTCAGGACGTCGGTGATCAGGTCACGCGCATCGTCCTGTGTCATGTATGGATGCCGCCCACGGCTTTCTGTCTGCGCCCGGCGGCCCTTCAAGATGAAGCCGCGGCCGCGCTCATCGAACATCTGGGCGGCACTGGTGAATAACTGTTGTCCGCCTACCTCGCGATAGAAGCTCACTCCGATGTAGCACGCAGAAAACTCGCCTTCCTGCGGCATCCTCCGCCAAGGGATGCGACCCGTACCCTTATAATAGACAGATGTAAGGAAATTCCACGTGCGATCTGCGGCATCCTGGACTTCTCGCTCGCTGCTTTCCTTCACCTTGCGCGGGATCGACGCTCGCTCGTCGAGGACGTCCTCCCATACGATCTGGGTCGCAAATCGGAACTTCATTGCCTTGGCTTTGAACATCCCACGGAAGTTAGGCGCATCAGATCCGCCACTGTCTTCAGGTTCTGTAGTACCGTCGGAGTCGACCTTCGCGTTCCATACTCTCTCAATCAGTGAGACTGGCAGCGCCACGATCGCTATGTCCGGTCGACTGTTGCTCTCGTCAATCGCTGTGAGCAACTGGATCAGTTCATCCACGGCCATCTCGACAGCTTTAGCGTTGTTCGGCTCCTTTCGGATGCGATCGATCCGGAACTGTGGAATGGAAGCGCAGGCGTCGGTTGCGATCTCGAACCTGCACCTGAATGGATTCTGATTCCCGAGGCCCGGGAAATCGGGGTGCATGTTGGGATGCTTTTCTGTCTTTCCAGCGATGCCTTGCGCCGCTGCATCAAGAAACTTTCCAGTGTCCTCGACAGTCTTGGCGCTGCCGACAACAGCGATTTTGATCGCATCACCGACAGGGGTTTGCAGCGGTCCGGCCATAAAGAGGCCCCGTCGGGGATCAGGATCTTGAAACCTGTCACCAAATTCCAGGTGCGGCTCATCGAAGATTGTCGACTGAAATTTCATGCGCGCTTCAATAGATCCGGCTTTTCTTCGCCCGGATCGTCCTTCTTCTGATTACCCCAGACGTCGTCAGGGACTTTCGTTGGCAGTTCGAGGGTCGGCGGCGCTCCAAAGGATATTCTCGGCTCTGGAACCGCCACTGCAAACAGATCATCACTCTTGGGCTCGAGGCTCGAAAGGAATCGATGCCACATGATAACCTGGCCCCTCAATGACGCGCTCTTATCCAGTCGCTTCTTCCCGGCAAGAAGGGCGTCGGGATGTGGGTGATAGGTGAAACCGTTTGTCGTGAAGACATAGGTCGGCTCGACGACGAGATACCATTCATCGTAGAAGCTCTCGAACCGAGGGACGAAGGCGTGATGGCGTACGAAAGCGATACTGCCCGCTACGCGCTTGCTCTCGATCGGATTCACAACGTCTGCTTCGGTCAGCTTCTTCGAGGATTCGTACTTGAAGACGCGCGTTGTGTATTCCGTCCTAGCGGCAAAATAGAAGCAGTGGCTCTCAGTGCTCCATGAGAGCTCGCCCCGAACTTGATGATCAAGAGTTTGGCGAAGGAGATAAGCGAACGTGTTGCGCTCGTTTACATCATCGTGGAAAGCAAGATGGGCAGTGTCGATCGCTTCGACCTGGTCGATATCCACGATCTTGCGACACACCGTCGTCCTTGGGTCATGGAACGACCAGAAGGAGCCGCCTTTAATAGCCCAATCGAAACGTGCGGGCTCGTCGTTCTGAAGGAGAATTGCGTTGGCTTGTCTAGTGTTGAACGAAGTCGTTGCGACGAAAACTTCGCCGGGGAGCTTCAGAGGCAGGATGTTGACCAAAGCCTCCTCGCCTCCGCCAAGGGGTGGCACATAGTATCCGAATCCCGCCTTCGGAACGGTGATGGCAGCAACTCGGTCTGCAGCATCATTGTCGAGCACGTCATCTTTCTTGCTAAAAGTAAGGCGACGTTCTTGCGCCTCTTCCCCTCGAGGGATCTCCTTCCAAAAGAAGCTCTCGTCAGATTCGCGGTAGAGAACGATGATGACCGGAAGATTGCTCGGGCGCCAATAGGCCAGATCCTCGCTTCTCAGGAGATAATGAAAGCCTTCCTCAGTTTCTCCGGCATATCTCCCCTCCTTTGTAGTCTTAACCTGGACCGCAATCATTTGTGCCAGAGGCTTTCCATCGGCCATAACCTCAGCGATGCCGTCGATCCCTGTTTCTAAGCGGGAACGAACATCAAACTGAAAGCCCATGCGTAGAAAGCGCAGCTTCGCGGCAGTTTCGCCAATCTCGCCTATCAACTGATTTTGAGTGACCGTTTTCGCCATAGCTGATCATAGAACGAGGCGTGAACATCTGCCAATGCCTTGTCGTCCTGATTGCACAATATTTCTACTAACGGTGGGTACGCGAACTACACTTAAAACGGCGCACGGCCCCTTGCGATCACTTTGCCGTTCGCGCATCCTGAGTTGCCAAATATTCATTATGCACCCTTTTGAGAAATAACGGTGCCTTCCGATCGGTCGATTGCAGCATGTCCAAAGTCGCTACAAAGAAAACAAACTTCGATCCCGCCCAGAAAGCAGCCCTTCTCGCTCAAGCTTCCACAGCAATTTCGGCATTCGTCGAGGGCCTTGCTCAGTTCGAACCAGGGATGCTTGTCAAAGATGACGACGACTATGGGTTCACGTTCTTCGACGGCTTCATGGTCTATTTCACCAAGCCTTATTTGGAAGCCAAAGCCGAATTCACCCATTTAGCGGCGCGGCTCCTCAAAGCTCGAGCCGCACATGAGCTAACTATCGGCACACTTATTCAGAAGGCAGCGCAAGGCTATGTCATCGCAAGGTCGAACGAGAACGGCGGTGATGCTGACGGCGACATTCTAAAGGCGTCAGCGAAGACGTTGGTTGATACCCTGCTCGAGGAGCTTTCCAAGGTCTATACCCGCATTGAAGCAAATTATCTCGTGTCGCATGACGGGTTTGCCGGCATTGTTAAGCTTGGTCGAGTGAGAAGCATGACCTGCGAGGATGCTGGGACAGAGACACCTCTCGCAGGCATCACAAAAATTCGGCTCGCTCCAGGGGATTACCCGAACCAGTCTATCCTTTCGACCGGGACGTATTTGGTCGGGATGCCCCGCATGGTGTGGGTTGTCGATGTTCCCGCGACCAAAGAGAACGTGCCCGAAGAAGCGAAATGGCTAATCGATGTTGCCGTCAGCTTCATGCGCCTAAGTTCTAGGCACTGGTCGGTTAGGTATCCGAAACTGGGCCAAATTGAACCCCACCCCACCCTGCCAGCTTCACTTGGTGCGCCACACGTAACCTTCCATGGCGAACACTCTTTCACCGGAGGAAAAAAGCTTCCCGCCATCTATGACATTAACAAAAAGGTGGCGAAAGATATCCAATCCACGAGCTGCCAACAAAGAGCTAACGTCTTGTTTGATCCGCCGAACAAGTCGCTTGCCATGCGAGTTGCGCAGGGGCTTGGCTGGTTGACGCGC
Source organism: Rhizobium phaseoli (assembly GCF_003985125.1). Lineage (GTDB taxonomy): Bacteria > Pseudomonadota > Alphaproteobacteria > Rhizobiales > Rhizobiaceae > Rhizobium > Rhizobium phaseoli. The sequence goes on along the minus strand of NZ_ML133582.1, from coordinate 84,800 downwards.
GGCCGTCAGGTATCGGATAGGGCCGAGCAATTGTTATCGTTTTTCACAGCTGTCGAGGCCCTTCTTACCTCCAATGATAAGAATGACCCCGTAACGCAGACGATAAGCCGTCACGTCTCCGTAATTTACACGCAGAAGCTCGCGGATCGAGTGTCCGTTTACAATCGTGTGAAATCCCTCTATGGGCTCCGCTCAGCCGTTGTCCACGCAGGTAAACGCGATGTGCTCTGGCAGGATGTGAACACGCTACAGTCGATCGTGGAAGCGGTTTACTTTATCGTGCTCCAGCGTTGCGATTTAACGATGAAGCAGGACAAATTCGCTCAAAGCCTTTCAGATGCGAGTCATGGCCTGCCTTGGGAGTTCGCCAAGCCAGTTCCTCCCGCAAAAGGAAAAGCGTCGTCGAAAACAAAAAGCTGACAGCAAAATCACTGTCAGCAAAAGTATCTATACTCATACTTTCAGCTGCGTAAATTGAGAGCGCGAGAATGGGCCGTCAAAAGAAAAGTACTTTTTCAGGCACCTGCAAAATATGTAGTTCCATTCCTACGATTAATTCTCATCTTATACCTGAGGCATTCGTCAAGGAAATCTTCTTTCACCCGAAAGCGGATGAGAAACATATGCTCGTACATAACGATAAAGGGGTGAAACTTCAGTCGAACACCGGAAGATACGCACCAGATCTCCTTTGCGGCAAATGTGACGGTATCCTTGGAAAATATGAGGAGAGTGCTTTAGCTCTCCTGAAGCAACTGCGGCTTGTGAAAATCGGCACAAAAACTGGAACCACTTCACACATCAACTCTGGCACATACCGCTTTCGCGTGGAGAAGGTCGACGACTTTGTCCGCTTCGCTTGCGGAATCCTTTGGAAGTACGCCTCGCTCCCGGAAGACAATCCATCCGTGATTAAAGTAGGACATTTTCGAGAGTCTCTCGAGCTGGTCTGCTTTCACGACGCGCCCGTACCCTCGACAATTGACGTTTTCCTTGAACGAGACCTCTTGTCCGTAAGTGCTTTCGATGACCCGCATGACGTATTCTATTACGTGACGCCTTCTGTCGATGTAGTCGACGACCGACGCATGATCTGGTTCAGCGTTGGGGGCTTCATAATCTATGTGAAGTTAGACAACGGCGAGCCATCTGATTTTGCTCCATCGGTGTGCTGGATGCGCGGGAGAAAGAAGTGTCACTTCAACGTCTCCATGAGGGCGCTGCACACTAACACGGGCATCGTGGAATCGATCCATACAGCAAGAGACGATCTAGCGCGCTTGAACCGCAAGATTCTACTGCCCCAGAGAGGGGTTCGATAAACGGAGCTGCCGATCACGCGGCATCTCTTAAAGCTACAAAAAACCTCCTCTTCAGCTGCTTTCGGCGAACTCCGGCGATAGCCGATCAGCCATATTTACCTTTACGTTCGCGTCAGTTATTTTCGCGGCCGGTCAAAAGGACATCAGGGAGGAAAAGATGATCCGCAGCTTGATTCTCGCCGGCGCCCTCGCAGTGATCGCGGGCACGGCGCATGCCGAAGAGCCGATCGTCGGCAATTGGAAAACCGCCTCGGGCGAAACGGCGGTGATCGCGGCCTGCGGCGGCAGCTACTGCGTGACGCTGAAAACCGGCAAATACACCGGCCGGAAGATCGGTACGCTTGCCGGCACCGGCGGCAGCTACGCTGGCGAGATCACCGATCCGGCCGCCGACAAGACCTATAGCGGCTCGGGCAAGGTTTCCGGCAATTCGCTGCGGATGCAAGGCTGCGTCCTGAAAGTTCTCTGCAAGTCGCAAACCTGGACGCGGCTCTGATGCGATAAGGCCGACGCGGCGAGCGTCGCAAAATGGCCAGGTATGCCGGCTGGAATGTCGGCATACCTCGAAGCTTTCTCGGCTCGCCGATCTTCACGACAATCGGCCCGACCCTGCCCCGTAAGCTGAACGCTGGATGAACCGGCATCTCAGCACTCGTTCAGCCGTCGCATGGCAAAACTCATGTCATGGTTAGGTTGCGTATCGGGGCATGAGATGAACCTCTACATTCTGGCAAGACGTTTCAGCATCATCACGCTGTTCGCAGCGATCTTCGCGATCACATTTTCGGCGGTTGTCGTGCATGAAGGCGGCGGCGGTACGCAGTCGCATTTCGGTGCGAACTATACCTGCCTGGAGAGAAACGGGACCTTCTGCGCGCCGACGGTGCGGTGAACGGTACAGACACGGAAGAAGATAAAAAATCGATTTCCGCCGGCGCACGTCGTTTGCTTGTCAAAAACAACTCTCTATAATGCGTCATGAACAAACGAATCTCCCCTTTGTCGCCCCTCGACATTTCCTCTCCATCCCCTTTCCAGCCTGAGAGTTTCGATGATCCGGCCAAGGCCGTCGAGACGCTGACCGCGCTTTACGAACGGAATACGGCGTTCCTGATCGAGAGCTTTACCGAGCTTGCCCAAGGCGCTCCGATCGCCTCGCGCTACCGCGCCTTCTATCCGCAGGTGAGCATCGAGACGACCAGCTTCGGCCATGTCGATTCGCGCCTCTCCTACGGCCACGTCACGGCGCCCGGCATCTACACGACGACGGTCACCCGACCGAAGCTCTTCAAGCATTACCTGAAGGAGCAGCTGTCGCTGCTGATGAAGAGCCACAATGTTCCGGTGATCGTCTCGGAATCGACGACGCCGATTCCGCTGCACTTCGCCTTTGGCGAGGGCGCGCATGTGGAAGCTTCAGCCTCCGCCTTCGTCGACGTCCCGATGCGCGATATCTTCGACACGCCGGACCTCAACACCACCGATGACGAGATCGCCAACGGCGAATATATCCCGCCGCCGGGCGAGCCTTCGCCGCTTGCGCCGTTCACCGCCCAGCGTATCGATTATTCGCTGGCCCGGCTGTCGCATTATACGGCGACGCATGCCGAGCATTTCCAGAATTTCGTGCTGTTCACGAACTACCAGTTCTATATCGACGAATTCTGCAACTGGGCGCGCAAGCTGATGGCCGAGGGCGGCGACGGTTATACGGCCTTCGTCGAGCCCGGCAACATCGTCACCCTGCCCGGCTCGAACGTGCCGGAAACGGATGCGACGCTTGCCCGCCTGCCGCAGATGCCGGCCTACCATCTGAAGAAGAAAGGCCATGCCGGGATCACCATGATCAATATCGGCGTCGGTCCCTCCAACGCCAAGACGATCACCGACCATGTCGCCGTGTTGCGCCCGCATGCCTGGCTGATGCTCGGCCACTGCGCCGGCCTGCGCAACAGCCAGCGGCTCGGCGATTACGTCCTTGCCCATGCCTATATGCGCGAGGACCATGTGCTTGACGACGACCTGCCGGTCTGGGTGCCGATCCCGGCGCTCGCCGAAGTGCAAGTGGCGCTGGAGGCCGCCGTCGCCGAAATTACCGGCTACGAGGGCTTCGAGCTGAAGCGCATCATGCGCACCGGCACCGTCGGCACCATCGACAACCGCAACTGGGAACTGCGTGACCAACGCGGGCCGGTGAAGCGGCTGTCGCAGGCGCGCGCCATCGCACTCGACATGGAATCGGCAACGATCGCCGCCAACGGGTTCCGCTTCCGCGTGCCTTACGGCACGCTGCTCTGCGTCTCCGACAAGCCGCTGCACGGGGAATTGAAGCTGCCGGGCATGGCGACGGCCTTCTATCGCACGCAGGTCAACCAGCATCTGCAGATCGGCATCCGCGCCGTGCAGAAGCTCGCCGCCATGCCGAAGGAAGCCCTGCATTCGCGCAAGCTGCGCAGCTTCTTCGAAACAGCCTTCCAATAGGCCGTTTCCTCATCTGCCTGCGACGACGGGTGCCGCGTGCTGGTCAACCACCTGAGGCCTGCCGGCAGCAGCGTTCAGCCCTGCTATCAACAGGGTGAAGCCGACGATGGCGAAAGCGGTGCGTGAGAGAATCTTCAGCCCATCGCTTTCGTCGAACGCCGGACGGCGCTTCTCATGGCGGCGAGCCCAGATCTGGCTTGCGAGCGCGATTTCAAGAATACTCATTGCCGTTCTCCTCGACAGGTTTCGATGAAGCCTTGTCGAGTGCTGCCTTGCGATTTCGACACCGGACCGGCACAAATTATTTTTCCCGCCGCTGTCGAAATGCGCGGCGATCGTTCGTCCAGGCATATGGAACACCGCAAAGGAGGCTGCCTGCGATGAAATATCTCTGCCAGGTCTGGTTCGATGGCGCGATACTCGGCGCCATGACGAAAGAGGAGAAGGCCGAACTCGACGCGAATTCCTTGAACTACGACAGAGATCTCGTCGAAAGCGGACATATGATCGTCGCCCAGGCGCTGCAGTCGCCGAAATCAGCGGTAACCGTGAGGGTGCGCCATGGCGAGATGTCGGTGACGGACGGCCCCTTCGCCGAGACCAAGGAAGCGCTTGGCGGCTTCATCCTGATCGAGGCCAAGGATCTCAATGACGCGATCCGGGTTGCGGCTGGCATCCCGCTAGCGAAACTCGGCGCGATCGAAGTTCGCCCCATCCATGAATTCGGCTGAGGAGGTCACGCAATGAAGTTTCTGGGTCAGGTCTGGTTCGATACCGAAAAGAGCAGCAAAGTCACGCAGGAGGAATGGGACGCGGTCACGCAGGAGTGCATCGTCAGCGACGACCATTGGCGCGACAGCGGTCACATGCTGAGCGCGCTGGCGCTTTATGAACCCGAGCGAGCCGTAACGCTCCGCGTTCGCAATGGCATTGTCGCCGCTACAGATGGTCCCTTCGCCGAAATCAAGGAGCATCTCGGTGGGTTCGTGGTGATCGAGGCCAAGGACATGGATGAAGCGAAAGCAATCATTTCCACCTTCCCGATCCTCAAATATGCGTCGATCGAAATCAGACCCGCCTATTCGATCAAGGATGGGAGATAGCCATGCGCTTCGTCTGCCTCATCTATAATCCCGCCGATATGGATGGCACGCTCAGTCAGGCCGAGGGCGACGATCTCGTAAGGGCGCATTTCCAGTATGACGAGGAGCTTCAACGCAAAGGCATCATGATCCATTCCGATGCATTGGAAGGTCCCGACAGCGCCTCGGTCCTGAGAGTGCGCCATGGCATTCTGTCTTCGACCGATGGCCCTTACGTCGAGACCAAGGAACATCTGGCTGGCATCTACATCATCGAGGCAGCCGATCTCGAAGAGGCGCGGAAGGTCGTCGCGGACATTCCAAGCGTCCGCGTCGGATCGATCGAATTGCGTCCGGTGAGGCTGCTCACCCTGCCAGAGTGAGGATCGCCTGTTGGAACGCGTGATCGAGGAAATCTACCGATCGCAATCGCGCCGGGTTCTGGCGACGCTGATTCGTCTGCTCGGCGATTTCGACCGGGCCGAGGAAGCGCTGCACGACGCCTTTGCCGCGGCGGCGCGGACCTGGCCGGCTGACGGCATTCCCGGCAACCCTTTCGCTTGGCTCGTTTCGACGGGACGTTTCAAGGCAATCGATGCAATCCGCCGCCGGGCGCGCTTCGATGCCTCGCAGCAGCACATCGAGGACAGTCTCTACACGGTCGACGAAACGGAGATCGGCGACATGGAAGCGATCGAAGACGATATGCTGCGGCTGGTCTTCACCTGTTGCCATCCCGTTATTCCCGCCGATGCGCAGATGGCGTTGGCGCTTCGGGAAATCTGCGGACTGACCACCGAAGAGATCGCCCATGCCTTCCTCATTCCGGCGCCGACGGTCGCCCAGCGGATCGTGCGCGCCAAAGGCAGGATCCGGGCTGCGAACGTCCCTTACGAAGTGCCGGGCCGCGAGGCGCTACCCGAACGGCTCGACCGGGTGCTGCATGTCATCTATCTCGTCTTCAACGAAGGCTATTCCGCCTCTTCGGGAGACGCGGTCGTTCGCGCCGATCTGACCGGCGAGGCCATCCGGCTGGCGCGGCTGCTGCTGGCACTGCTGCCGCATCCCGACGTTTGCGGACTTCTGGCCCTGATGCTGCTGCAGGATTCCCGTCGCAGCGCGCGCAGCAGCAAGGAGGAAGCACTGGTGCTGCTTGCCGATCAGGACCGCTCGCTCTGGGACCGCGCCAAGATCTCGGAAGGCCTGGCACTCCTGGCCAAGGCAATGCGGACAGAAGAGATCGGCACCTATACGGTGCAGGCGGCGATCGCCGCCGAACATGCGAAGGTGCCGACCGCCGGGCAAACCGACTGGCGGCGGATTGCCTTCTATTACGATCTGCTTCTGGCAGCCCAGCCCTCACCTGTCGTCGAGCTCAACCGCGCCGTGGCGATTTCAATGGCCGAAGGGCCGGCGAAGGGGCTGGATCTGATCGATGCCATTCTGGGGCGCCGGGAGCTGCAGGCCTATCACCTCGCCCATTCGGCCCGGGCCGACTTCCTGCGCCGGCTCGGCCGGCGAGAAGAGGCGATCGCAGCCTATGAGACGGCCTTGTCGCTCTGCCGGCAGGAGCCGGAGCAGGCATTCTTGAGGAAACGGATTTCAGCGCTTGCCGCGGCGTCCGAGCGGCAGTGAGATCGCCGTGCCCGTCAGCGCCGAGACGATGATCAGCAGATGGGCATTGACGCTCGCCTGCGCCAGTGCAGCCAGCGCCGCCCGCTCGCTCGACGCTCCGAGCGCAATGGCGCCGGCGGTGATGCCCGCCGGATAGGTGCCGACCCCGCCCGGCGCGTGCACCGGCAGGACGGAAGAGAGTTCGCCGCCAAGCGCGCCGCCGAAGCTCGCCGCCATCGGTACAACGCCCATCAGGCCGAGCGCCCAGGCAAGCACGATCACCTTCACCAGCCAGTTGACGATGGTCATCGCCCAGGCGCGTGCAAAGGCTGCGGCGCCGAGCGGCAAGCCGTTTTCGATCTCGACAACCAATTTCTGCGCCTTAGCAGGCAACAGCCTGGCGGCGCCGCGCAACAGCGGCCTGCGCGCGGCGAAGGCTGCGACCGGCAGCAGCAGGAAGGCCGCCCAAAGCGACCATGCGACGAGAGCATCGGCCGCGGCAAGCGCAAAGCCGATGCCGGCAGCCGCCAACAGAGCATGCAGGTCGAGCAGCCGCATGACTAGGAGTGCCGAGGTTCCGCGCGTCAGCGGAATGCCGAATTCGGTACGCATCAACAGGGGAAAGCTGGTTTCGCCGGTCCGGAAGGGCAGCATGATGTTCAGGAGATTGTGAATTTGCGTGACCCGGAAAAGCGTTGCAAATCGCCCCGCGGTCTCCTTCGGAAAATAGTCGTAGATGCGCCAGGTGCGCAGGAAATAGGTACCGGTCAGCGCCACGAGCGCTCCGATCACCGGACCTGCCCCGACATCGGCCCATTGGCGGATGATGACGGGCCACCCCCAGAACCATTGCACGAAGAGCGCATAGGCTGCGACAATAACGACCGTCAGCGCCGTCATGCGATTGCGCATAAACCAGGACTGCTGGCTTTCAACGATCGAACTCTTCATGTAGTAGGCATTCCTCGCTTGGCGTCGGCATGGTCTTGGTTTCGTCGCCAGGCGTTTTAGGAGAAATGAAGGTTGCGCACAACGGCGGAGTTCGTGGCAATGGCGGCGAGATCGCTTCACACCGACGATCCGCGCCACAGCCCGACAGATGACGACGCCTTGCCGGCTTGACTTGGAGATCGATGTTGGAGCGCATTACCAAAAGCTTGACGAGCGCCGCTATTTTTCTGGCAGTCTATTTCCTGCTGAACATCGCGCTCCGCATCGCCCTGCCGCATACGCTCGATCTCGACGAGGCGGAGCAGGCGTTTTACTCACAATATCTCCTGGCCGGCTACGGCCCGCAGCCGCCCTTCTATAACTGGATCCAGTACGCCATCGTTTCGGTGACCGGCATTACGATGTGGGCGCTCTCGGTTCCGAAAAACATCATTCTGTTCGGCTGCTATCTTTTCTACGGTCTGGCGGCCCGCGAGGTGCTGAAGAGCCGTTTGCTCCCGCCCATCGCCATGCTGAGCCTGATTACCCTGCCGCAAGTCGGCCTGATGGCGCAGCGCGAGCTCACTCATACCGTTGCTCTGCTGTTTGCCACCTCGCTGTTCCTCTTCGGCTTTTTCCGGACGCTGCGCCAGCCGACGATCGGCAGTTATCTCGTCATCGGCATCGCCACCGGCATCGGGCTCATCTCCAAATATAATTTCGCCATTTTGCCATTTGCCGCCTTCATCGCCGTCCTGCCGGAGCGGAAGTGGCGCGGTCGCCTGTTCGACTGGCGTCTGCTGCCGGCGATCGTCATCGCCATTCTGATCGTCCTGCCGCATGCACTCTGGCTGCCCGATAATCTCACCAACGCTTCGGCCCCGACACTGGAGCGGATGACCGCCGAGCATGAGGCCGCCGCCGGCCTTCCCCGCATCCGACAGGGACTGCTCTCCCTCGTCATCGCTGTCCTCGGCTTCGTTGCCCTGCCGATCATTGTCGTCGCAGCGGCCTTCCGACGGAATTTCATTCGGGCACTCTCTTCGTCCAGCCCGATGATCCGGGTGATCGAACGGATGATCGTTGTCAGCCTGCTCGCCTTCGCCGGTATCGTCGTCTTCGCCGGCGCCAGCGATATCCATGAGCGCTGGCTCGACCCGTGCCTGCTCGTCCTGCTGATCTATCTGTTCCTGAAGCTCGAAACCGCAGGTCTCGATCTTTCCGCCGGCCTTGCCCGCTTCCGGCCGGTAGTGCCGGTCTTCATGATCGTCATCCTGTCGATCCTTCTGCTGCGCATCGTCGCCATTCAATATATCGGCACCTATACGAGAACGAACGTCCCCTTCGCCAACTACGTGACCGAACTGACTGCGACCCGCAAACCGGTTCTCATCGTCGCGGGAACCAAGTTCGTTGCGGGCAATATGAAGCTGGAGTTTCCCGACGTCCCTGTCGTGATCCCGTTCTTCCCCGGTCCCGGGGTTCCCGAATATGCGGCTGCGAAGGGACCCGTGCTCGTTGTCTGGCGCGGCGAGACGGCAAGCGACCCGACCATTTCGCCCAGCTTCGCCAATGATCTCGTGAGATCGGGCATTCATCTGAAAGAGATAAATACGCTGACGCTGCCCTATCTTTTCGGTGACGGCAAACATACCTTTTCCATCGGCTACTCCTGGGTCGAGGGCGGCGCGCAATAGCGTTGCGGCGGCCCGGGAGAGGGAAACCGGCATTGTCCGCTGGCAACGGACGGACACTTCATGTAGTAGGCTTCCGCAAACGCGGTGGCGGCAGTAAGGATTGCCAGGCCGCCCGGCCTTTTGGAGATGAAAGTTGCAGACAACGGTAGAGCCCATTCGCGGCACGAATGATCCGGTACAATCGCTCGAGCTGTCGCTGGTCGTGCCCGTTTTCAACGAAGAGGAAAGCGTCGGTCCGCTGGTCGAACGCATCCTGGCGGCGATGGGCCAATATCCCCATCGCTGGGAACTGATCCTCGTCGACGACGGTAGCACCGATGCGACGCTCGTCAACGCCCGCAAGTTCGTCGGGCGCGAGGGGCTGGCGCTCAGAATCGTCGAGCTGCAGCGCAATTTCGGCCAGACCGCCGCCATGCAGGCCGGTATCGACACCGCCCGGGGCCGGCTGATCGCGACGATGGACGGCGACCTGCAGAATGATCCGAAGGATATTCCTGCGATGGTCTCGGAGCTCGAGCGGCGCGAACTCGACCTGCTGGTCGGCTGGCGCAAGAACCGCCAAGACGGCCTGCTCCTGCGCAAGATCCCCTCCTGGTGCGCCAACTACCTGATCGGCCGCATCACCGGCGTCAAGTTGCACGATTACGGCTGCAGCCTGAAGATCTATCGTGCCTCGATCATTAAGCAGGTGAAGCTGATGGGCGAGATGCACCGCTTCATTCCGGCCTGGGTTGCCGGCGTCGTGCCGAGCTCGCGTATCGGCGAGATGGTCGTCACCCACCATGCCCGCGAGCACGGCGTCTCGAAATACGGAATTTCGCGCACCTTCCGCGTCATCCTCGACCTGCTGTCGGTGATGTTCTTCATGCGCTACAAGGCGCGGCCGGGGCATTTCTTCGGCTCGCTGGGTCTCGGCCTCGGCGCTGTCGCCATGCTGATCCTGCTTTATCTCGGTTTCGACAAATTCATCATGGGCAATGATATCGGCACGAGGCCGATGCTGATGGTCGGCGTCGTGCTGCTGCTGTCGTCGGTGCAGATGATCACCACCGGCATTCTGGCGGAAATGATCGCACGCACTTATTATCGTGACGACGCCTCCCCGAACTATATCGTGCGGCAGATCTTCGACGATCAAGCCTAAGCCGGCGGCACGATGCTGGAACGCGCGACGAGGACGATCGGAACCGCGGCGCTGCTGCTGGCAGCCTATTTCGTGCTGAACATCGCGCTGCGCATCGCGCTTCCGCATTCGCTGGAGCTTGACGAGGCCGAGCAATCCTTCTTTTCGCAATATCTGCTGGCGGGCTACGGCCCGCAGCCGCCCTTCTACAACTGGATGCAATATGCCATCGTTTCGGTGACGGGCATGTCGATCGGCGCGCTTGTTGTGCCGAAGAATATCCTGCTCTTCCTCTGTTACGTCTTTTACGGCCTCGCCGGGCGCGAAGCGCTGAAGGACCAGGCGCTCGCCGCCATCGGCATGCTGGCGCTGATCACCCTGCCCCAGGTCTCCTACATGGCCCAGCAGGACCTGACTCACACCACGGCGCTGCTCTTTGCCAGTTCCCTGTTCCTCTACGGCTTTTTTCGAACGCTCGACCGGCCCGGCGTCGGCAGCTACCTGCTGCTCGGGCTTGCAACGGGCATCGGGCTGATCTCGAAGTACAATTTCGCTTTGATGCCGGCGGTCGCGCTGATTGCCATCCTGCCTGACGCCGAATGGCGGCGCAGGGCGCTCGACTGGCGCATGCTGATCGCGATTGGCGTCGCGCTCGTCATCATCCTGCCGCACGCGATCTGGCTGCAGGGCAATCTCGCATTCGCCTCCTCCGATACTCTGGTCAAGATGGCCGCCGGCAACGAACCCGCCGGTATCACACGGATCGGCAAAGGCCTCCTCGCCTTTCTCATCGCCATCATCGCCTTTGCCGCGCTGCCGGTCGCCATCTTCGCAGCCGCCTTCCGCCAGGATTTTGTCCTGATGCTTTCAGCCGGAAACCGCTGGACCGGGATGATGGAGCGGATGATGCTGGCAAGCCTTGCCGGCATCGTTCTGATCGTGCTGTTCACCGGCTCCACCACGGTGCGTGAGCGCTGGCTCGACCCTTTCCTGCTGGTGCTGCCGATCTATTTCCTGGCAAAGATGCAGGCGGGCGGGCTCGATCTTTCCGCCGGGCTGCGCCGCTTCCGGCCGGTCGTTCCGGTGCTGATGGCCTGCATATTGATCGCGCTCGGCTTTCGCGTGGTCGGCGCCGGGCTGATCGGCACCTACAGCCGACCGAATGTGCCGATGGCCGATCTCGCCCGCGAAATGACCCGGCAGGCCGAACCTGCGCTGGTGATTGCTTCCGAACCCTATGTTGCCGGAAACATGCGTCTGCAGCTTCCCGATGTGCCCGTGGTGATACCGGATTTCCCGGCCTTGGGAATTCCGGCCTATGCCGAGGCCAAGGGGCCGGTGCTGATCGTCTGGCGCGGCAAGAAGACGGCGACGGCCGCGGATGCCGCCATGCCGGAGCGGTTTTCATCGGCGCTGACGGCGGCGGGCATCGTGCCGCAAGAGATCGGCTCGCTGTCGCTTCCCTATTATTTTGGCCGCCTAGGCGACAATTTCGCGCTCGGTTACGCCTGGGTCCGGCCGGGGGCAAGATAGATGACCGAGACCAACCTTCGCGATATGCGATGGATTTTCGTGCTGCTGGCGGCCTATTTCACGCTTCAGATCGGTGTGCGGTTCGCGACCTCGCATTCGCTCGATCTCGACGAGGCCGAACAGGTCTTCCGCTCGCAATGGCTGGCCGCCGGCTACGGCCCGCAACCGCCCTTCTACAACTGGCTTCAATATGGCGTCTTCCAGTTTGCCGGCGTCTCGCTTGTCGCCCTGTCCGTCGTCAAGAACCTTCTGCTCTTCATCTCCTACCTGCTGTACGGCCTGACGGCGCGGCTCGTCCTGCGCGACAAGGCGCTGGTTGCGATGGCAACGCTCGGGCTGCTGACGATCCCGCAGATGGCTTTCGAGATGCAGCGCGACCTCACCCACACGGTCGCGGTGTTCTTCTCGGCCAGCATCTTCTTCTACGGCTTCATCCGCAGCCTGAAGCAGCCGAGTCTTGCCTCCTATCTCGTCGCCGGCGTCGGCATCGGTTTCGGCCTGCTTGCCAAATATAATTTCGCCATCCTGCCGGCTGCCGCCCTAATCGCCGCGCTGCCGGATGCGCGCCTGCGGCCGCGGATCTTCGACCGGCGGCTGGTGGTGACCATTGCCGTGGCGCTCGTCATCACCCTGCCGCATCTCTTCTGGCTGAAAGACAATCTCGATTTCGCCACCGCCCGCACTCTGGAGAAGATGACCGCGAGCGGTCATGCGAGCCATCTCATGCAGGTGGCCATGGGTGTCGGCTCGCTTGCTCTCGCGGTCATCAGCTTTGCCGGATTGACGGTGGCGGTGTTTGCGGTCGTCTTCGGCAAGGGACTTCGTCCGGCGCTTGCCGCCGGCTCGGACTGGACGCGGCTCATCGAGCGGATGATGCTCGTCTTCCTGGCCGGCATCCTGCTGTTGATCGTCTTCGGCGGGGCTGCCGGCATCAAAGATCGCTGGCTGGTGCCGATGCTCTTCATCCTGCCGCTCTATTTCTGCCTGAAGGTCGAGGCGGCAGGCATCGAGACCGGCAAGGCTTTCCGGCGCTTCATGCCCGTCGTCGCCGTCATCATGATCGGCGTGCCGGCTGTTCTTTATGGCAGCGTCGCCGCCGCACGCTTCACCGGCCATTACGAACGATTGAACAGGCCCTATGCCACGATGTTGGAAAACCTGCGCAAACAGGCCGAGCCGGCGGCAATCCTTGCCGGCGACAGCCTGCTCGCCGGCAATCTCAGGCAGGATATTCCCGGCGTGCCTGTGCTCTCCGTCGACTATCCCGGCTTCCACCCGGATCTTGCTGGCCGGCGCCCGCTTCTCCTCGTCTGGCTGATACCGCCGAAGGGGGGCAGCGAAGCGCTTCCGCCGGCCATGGCCCAATGGCTCCAAGCCAATCTCGGCATAGCGGCACCCGAGGCGGCGGTGGTCGACGCACCCTATTTCTACGGTCGCGGCGACGATCGGTATCGTTTCGGCTATGCCTGGGTCGGCCAGCCGGACTGAGTAGAGTTAGGAGTGCGGCGATCGCATATACCGAATGGCCGGGATAAGTGTACAAGGCCTGGGATGACGGAGAGTGGGCTGACGTTCTCGCCAAACTCGACGCTAAGCGTCTTCACACGTAGACAGGAGGAGGAATCGGCCAGGCTGAGCGACATCACGCTTTCAGCTCCTTCCAGGCCAAATCCAGCGCCAGCTTGGTAATTCGCGCCATCTCGTTCACCTCCGCGTGGGTGATGACGAGCGGCGGCGAGGCCAGCATGCGGTCGCCGGTGGCGCGCAGCACGAGGCCATTTGCGAGCGCATGGTTGCGCACGAGAGCGCCGATCCGATCGGGCTTGTCATAACGGGTGCGCGTGCTCTTCTCCGCGGCCAGCTGCAGGCCGCCCATCAGGCCGATACTCTGAGCCTCGCCGACGAGATCATGGTCGGCCAGAGCCGCCCAGGCCTTGCCGAAATAGGGGCCGATATCGTCGCGCACGCGTTCGACCAGCCCTTCCTCCTCGATGATGCGCAGGTTTTCGAGTGCCGCTGCCGCACAGACCGGGTGGCCGGAATACGTGAAGCCGTGGTTGAACTCGCCGACGTCATTGATCAGCACGTCGGCGATCTTGTCGCTGACGAGCACGCCGCCGATCGGCAGGTAACCCGAGGAGAGACCCTTGGCGATCGGCGCCAGATCCGGCTCGACGCCGAAATGCTGATGGCCGAACCAGGCACCCAGGCGGCCGAAACCGCAGATCACCTCGTCGGTCACCAGCAGGATATTGCGCGCCTTGCAGATGCGATCGATCTCCGGCCAGTAGGTTTCTGGCGGGATGATGACGCCGGCCGCCCCCTGCACCGGCTCGGCGACGAAGGCGGCGACATTCTCCTCGCCAAGCTCGTCGATCTTCGCTTCAAGCTCGCGAGCGACCTTGAGGCCGAATTCATCGGGCGCGAGATCGCCGCCCTCGCCGTACCAGTAGGGCTGGCCGATATGGACGATTCCCGGGATCGGCAGGTCGCCCTGCTCGTGCATATATTTCATGCCGCCGAGGCTGGCGCCGGCAACGGTCGAGCCGTGATAGCCGTTCTTTCTCGCGATCACGATCTTCTTCGACGGCTTGCCGACGGCGCTCCAGTAGACGCGAGCCATGCGGAACCAGGTGTCGTTCGCTTCCGAACCGGAGCCGGTGAAGAAGATATGGTTGAACCGCGCGCCCGCATGCGACGTCACCTTCTGCGCCAGCAGCGCCGTCGGGGTCGAGGTCGTGCCGAAGAAGGTGTTGTAATAGGGCAGCTCGTTCATCTGTCTTGCGACGGCCTCGCCGATTTCCCGGCGGCCATAGCCGATATTGACGCACCAGAGGCCGGCGAAACCATCGAGATATTTCCGGCCGCGATCGTCGAAGATATGGACGCCCTCGCCGCGCTGGATGATGCGGGCGCCATCGGCGTTCAGCTTCTTCATATCGGCGAAGGGGTGCAGATGATGGGCTGCGTCGATCGCGGCAAGGTTCGAGGCCGGGTAAGTGTCGGGCATGGCTGGTAAAAGACCCTCGCGGATTGAAAGGCTGCTATCGATGGGATAGGAGCTTGGCCTTGTCCCAGAGGATTTTCAAGGTCATGGCGAGCGACAGGATGGACGGCAAGGCCGGTGGCGACCCGCGTTTCGAGATCCTGATCGTCGGCATGAACGGCGAGTTGCGCGGCAAACAGCTTCCATCAGGCGCCGAAAGCAAGGCCTGGGCCGGCGAGATCCGCCTTCCGACCTCGACGCAGTCGCTCGACATATGGGGCGACGACAATGACGATATCACCGGCCTGTCGCTGACGATCGGCGATCCCGACGGCATGGTCGTTGCCGACCGGCGCAGCCTCGCGCCGATGCCCTGGGCGCCGGAGGGCTCGATGCAGGTGCTTGCCACCATGCACGAATTCGACGGCAGCCCGAGCTTCATGGATCCGCGCGCCATCCTCGCTTCCGTGGTCGAGCGCTACCGCAGCCGTGGGCTGACGCCTGTCGTCGCCACCGAGCTGGAATTCTACGTGATGTCGGGCGACTGGCGCGAAACCGGCCGCCCCTCTCCGCCCGAAAGCCTCACCTATCGCGGCGAGCCGAACGGCTTCCAGCTCTACGACATGAGTGCCGTCGATGCGCTCGAGGACTATCTGCAGACGCTGAGGGCCTACGCCAAGGTGCAGGGACTGCCGGCGGATGCGACGACGGCGGAATTCGGCCCGGGCCAGTTCGAAGTCAACCTCACGCACCGCGCCGATGCGCTGGCCGCCGCCGACGATTGCCTCTATTTGAAGCGCATCGCCGAGCAGGCGGCGCGCCGCCACGGGCTGAAATCGACCTGCATGGCAAAACCTTATTCCGACCATGCCGGCTCCGGCCTGCATGTGCATGCGAGCATCGTCGACAGCCAGGGCCGCAACATCCTCGATGCTAGGGGTGGCGAGCCCAAGCTGCTGAAATCGGTCACGGCAGGCCTGCTCGACAGCATGCGCGCGGCGCAGCTGGTTTTCGCTCCCTTTGCCAATTCCTATCGTCGCTTCCAACCCGGCTCGTTCGCGCCGGTCGATCTGACCTGGGGTAACGGCCATCGCGGCACGGCGATCCGCATACCCGACACGGATGGGCCGGCCGCCCGTATCGAGCACCGCGTCGCCGGCGCCGACGCCAATCCCTATCTGCTGCTTGCGGCGATCCTCGGCGGCATGCTTGCCGGTCTCGATCGCGAACTCGATCCCGGCGAAGAGACGACGCCCTCCCACACGCCAGCCAATACGACGCGGCTGACGCATGATTTCCTGAGCGCGGTCGAGAGCTTCCGTGCCTCACCCTTCATCGCCGATATTTTCGGCACGCGATATCAGGTGCTTTACGGTGACACCAAGCGCAAGGAAGCGCTCGCGCATCTGCGCACCGTCTCGGATTTCGATTATCGCACCTACCTGCCGCGGCTCTGAAGCCTCCGGTGTTCAGGCCGCAGGCTCGCGGCGCTCATCGGCATCCACCTGGGCGGCCAGCCCCTGCTTGACGAGGACCTTCAACTCGCCGGGATGCAGGCGGATCGAAACATCGCGTTGGAGCGGCAACAATTCGCCGTCCATGACGCAATTGGCCTTGCGGCGCAGTTTCGGGAAATGCAGGTGTACCTCGGCCGGATGCATCACCATGACGTCGGCATTCTCACGGACCTTGCCACGCAGCATGTCCAGGGCAAGACGGGCGACGCCGAGGGGTTTCAGCGGATTTGCCGTATAGAAGCCGAGTTCGCCGCTTCTGAGATTATCGGCATAGAGCAGCGCATTCTCGCCGAAGGGATTGTTGGAGACCGAGATCGCCGAGACCCAGCGGCGCTCGCGCATGCCGGCGGCCTCGAATTCGACCTCGAACTCAGGCGGATTGAAGATCACGCCGAGAGCGGCCTTGGTGCTTGCCCGTATTTTGCCGAGGCGCGAGCGATAGCTGTAGGCATTGCGGTAGCGCACCATGCGGGCATGCAGACCGGCCGAAAACTGATGGATGAAAGGCCGGCCGTTGGCGCTGGCGATATCGACGTTATCGACCTCCCCGGACGCCAATACGTCAAGCGCCTGCCAGATATCGAGCGGCACGCGCAGCGAGCGGGCAAAAAGGTTCATCGTGCCGGCCGGCACGACGCCGAGCGCGATGCCGTTCTTCCAGGCGATCGACGCCGCCGCCGAAATCGTGCCGTCGCCACCGCCGGCGACGATGCCGTCGATATCATCGCGCTTGGCGGCCCGTTCCATCGCGGGAATGATTTCCTTGCCCGAAAAGACAATGGCATCGAAATCATGCCCGGCATCCCGAAAGGCCGCCTCCGCCCTCTTTTCGTAGGCCACCATGTCGGTGGTCCTGAAGGTGCCGCCGTCGCGATTGAAAAAGCCTACAAGCTTCATAAGGGCTCCCGTCCCTGGCGCGGAAATGCTCCTGCCTTTGCCCCTGAGATGGTTGCGGCATTGGGGATTTCAAGCACAGCCGCTTTTCCGCAAGAATAGCAGGGATGCAAATATTGCAACGGACATATGCACATAGCAGGACGCTGCACTGCGAAAAATGCACTCGACGCCTGCCGGTATATCACGGATAGATCAGATATCGGAGAAATCATCTCCACTTCCCGCCATGTATCACGATTGCCTCGCGGCGGCGTTCGCGCCTGGGGCATTGCCAAGCAGAAAACCGTCCCGAGGAGCTCTCATGAGTGAGATCGCCATCAATGAGTCCGTTGGAACCCAGCCGGAGGACGGGCTGCCTTCGGCAACGACCGTAGCCTTGGTTCAACTGGCCCTCGCCTGCGGCGGCTTCGGCATCGGCACCGGCGAATTCGCGATCATGGGACTGCTGCCCAACGTCGCCGAGACTTTCTCCGTCACGACGCCGCAGGCCGGCTATGTCATCAGCGCCTATGCGCTCGGCGTCGTCGTCGGGGCGCCGGTCATTGCCGTGCTCGCCGCGAAGATGGCGCGCCGCACGCTGCTTTTGACGCTGATGCTGGTCTTCGCCATTGGCAATATCCTCAGCGCCGTGGCCCCGACCTTCGAATCCTTCACATTCCTGCGCTTCGTCACCGGCCTGCCGCACGGCGCCTATTTCGGCGTCGCCGCCCTCGTCGCCGCCTCGATGGTGCCTGCGCATCGGCGCGCACGCGCCGTCGGGCGCGTCATGCTCGGATTGACGGTGGCCACCCTTCTGGGCACGCCGGCAACGACGCTCTTCGGCCAGTCGCTCGACTGGCAGGTGGCGTTTCTGACGGTCGGCGCCGTCGGCCTGCTGACCGTTGCGCTGATCTGGATCTATGTTCCGAAGGACACGGTTTCCGAAGAAGCGAGCTTCCTGCGCGAGCTCGGCGCCTTCCGGCGGCCGCAGGTCTGGCTGACGCTCGGCATCGCCGCCGTCGGCTACGGCGGCATGTTCGCCATGTTCAGCTATATCGCCTCGACAACGACGAAGGTGGCGATGCTGCCGGAAAGCGCGGTTCCGATCATGCTGGTCCTTTTCGGCGTCGGCATGAATGCCGGCAATTTCATCGGCTCGTGGCTGGCCGACAAATCGCTGCTCGGCACGATCGGCGGCTCGCTCATCTATAATATCGTCGTGCTCACCACCTTTGCGCTGACCGCGGCCAACCCCTATATGCTCGGCCTCTCCGTTTTCCTCGTCGGCTGCGGTTTCGCCGCCGGCCCGGCGCTGCAGACGCGGCTGATGGACGTCGCCGCCGACGCGCAGACGCTGGCTGCCGCCTCCAACCATTCCGCCTTCAACATCGCCAATGCGATCGGCGCCTGGCTCGGCGGCCTCGTCATCGCCTGGGGCTATGGCTTTGCGGCAACCGGTTACGTCGGCGCCGCACTCTCCTTCCTCGGCCTCTTCGTCTTCGCAGCATCGTTCCGGCTGGAACGTCGCGGCCGAAGCCCGCAGGCCGTCTGAGCCATGACTAGCCACCCGCTCGAGGGTGCGACATTCTGGCGTTAAGCATCTACCCCGCTTGACTCTTTTCGCATTCGGGACCACCTAGCATGACACGTGGATGACACCCGTCCTGCCACGGATTTTAACGGAGCCATCTTAGCGATGCCAAGCGACAGTAGCAGTCGATTGCCTTTGCCGTACGCGGCCCCCGTGCGCTGACCGACTCCTGTCGGCTCGCCCGTCGGACGCTACGGCGGATCGACGGAAAGGCGAGCCTCAATGAATTTCAACCGCTTCCCACTTCGGGCAGGCCATGCCGCCCGCGCCTTCATCAACAACAGCCGCGGCGCAACGATCGCCGAACGCGTCGATGCGTTGAACGCGCTCAGCATCCAGGATGCCGGCCGCGTCCTGTCAGGCATGCCGCTCGACTATGCCGTCAACATTCTCGACCGGCCGGAGCTTCGCAACGCCGCCGAGATCCTGGCGCTGATCAGCGCCGAGGATGCCGCCCGGCTGCTGCACGGCATGTCGAATGACCGCGTCGCCGACGTGCTGCTCGAACTCGACGGCGAGACCCGCGCCCGCCTGTTCTCCAGCCTCGACGAGCCGGTGCGCATCGCGATCCAGCATCTGATGGGCTATCCGCCGCGCACGGCCGGCGGCATCATGACGACGGAATTCGTCAGCGTGCCGGACAGCTGGACCGTTGCCCAGACGCTCGATCATGTGCGCCAAGTCGAACGCTCGCGCGAAACCGTCTACGCCATCTATGTGCTCGACGAGGCCAGCCATGCGCTCATGCATGTGGTGACGCTGCGCCGCCTGATCACCGGCGAGCCTGAGGCTTCCATTCTCTCGGTGGCGCAGAAGGGCACGCCGGTTTCGGCCGATCCGCTGATGAAACAGGAGGATGTCGCCCGGCTGATCCGCAAGCACGACCTGCTCGCCTTGCCGGTGACCGACGAGCATGGGCAGATGCTCGGCATCGTCACCGTCGACGACGTGATCGATACGATGATCTCGGACACGACGGAAGCGGCCCAGAAGTTCGGCGGCATGGAGGCGCTCGGCCAGCCCTATATGAAGATCGGCTTTGCCGGCATGATCCGCAAGCGCGCCGGCTGGCTCGCCGCCCTGTTCCTCGGCGAGATGCTGACGGCAAGCGCCATGCAGCATTTCGAGGGCGAGTTGGAAAAGGCCGTGGTGCTGACCCTGTTCATCCCGCTGATCATGAGCTCGGGCGGCAATTCCGGGTCGCAGGCGACGTCGCTGATCATCCGGGCCCTGGCGCTCGGCGAGCTGAAGCTTTCGGACTGGTGGAAGGTGCTGTTGCGCGAACTGCCGACCGGCATCGTGCTCGGCGCCATCCTCGGTCTCGTCGGCTTCGTCCGCATCGTCTTCTGGCAGTCGGCCGGGTTTTATGATTACGGCCCGCACTGGCAGATGGTCGCCATCACGGTGTTTGCCGCCCTGATCGGGATCGTCACATTCGGCTCGATCTGCGGCTCGATGCTGCCCTTCGTGCTGCAGAAGCTGCGGCTCGATCCGGCCAGCGCCTCGGCCCCGTTCGTCGCCACGCTCGTCGACGTCACCGGGCTCGTCATCTACTTCTCGGTGGCGCTGCTCATCCTCAGCGGGACGCTGCTTTAGGTCTGCAGACGGCATAAGCCCGAGGGATTATTTTCCCTCCGGCAGCTTCAGCGGCCCGTGCGTCTTGATGCTGCGGATGGCGAAGTTGGAGCGGATGTCGCTGACATTCGGCAAGGTCAGCAGCGTTTCGGTCAGAAGCCGTTCATAGGCGGCGAGATCCTCCACCACCACTTCGGCGAGGAAATCGGCGGTGCCTGATATCAGGAAGCAGGAGACGATCTCGGGAATGGCGAGCAGCGCCTTCTGCTGGGCCTCGGAATTCTCGCGGCTGTGGTGGACGACCTTGAATTCGACGAAGACCGTCAGGCCGAGGCCAACTTCCTTGCGGTCGATATCGGCGGTGTAGCCGCGGATGATGCCGGAGCGTTCGAGGTTGCGGATGCGGCGCAGGCAGGGCGACGGCGAAAGGTTCACCTTCTCGGCGATTTCGACATTGGTGGCGCGCGCATCCTCCTGCAGGCACTTCAGGATGGCGATATCGAATTTATCGAGATTTGGCATTTTCGTGATCCTCGGCGGCGTCGATTGGCAGAAGATTGCGCTTAGCACGATTTTCAAGCCACAGATAGCAAGGACATGCCCCACCCTCCTGATCTAATCTTTTCCTCGACCGGAAGGCTCCGGATGAAGGAAGGGACAGGACGATGACCACCATTGCATTTACCAACGACAAGTCGCCATCGCAGGCACTGGGTTATGCCGGCGGCGCTGTTACCGTGCTGATCTGGGCGACATGGTTTCTCGTCACCCGCCACAGCGCGGCAACGCCGCTCGGCTCGATCGATATCGGGCTGATCCGTTTCGGCATTCCGGCCCTCGTGCTTTCGCCCGTGTGGCTGAGGACGGGACTGCTGCCGAAGGGCCTGCCGCTTCATCTGCTCGTGATCATGGTGTCCGGTTCCGGCGCCGTCTTCTTTCTGCTGACCACCTTCGCAATCCATTCGACGCCGGCTGCCTCGTCGGGCATTCTGCTCGGCGGCTCCATGCCGCTCGCCACAGCGCTGATCGGGGTTGGGCTGTTTGCCGAGAGGCCTGACAGCACACGTATTGCCGGGCTGGTCGCAATCGTTGCCGGCGTGCTGATCCTGCTGACCCGCAGCCTTGCCGACGCCTCGCTGCCATGGACAAGTTTCGTGCTGCTGCCGGCCGGCGCTCTTCTGTGGGCGAGCTATACGCATGCCTTCCGCCGCTCCGGCCTGACGGCCCTGCAGGCGAGCGCGCTCATCGCCGTCTGGTCCTTCCTGATCATGGGAGCGCTGGCGCTGATCTTCGGCATCTCACTGCCGCAGGCGCCCCTGCAGGAAATCGGCCTGCAGGCGTTGAGCCAGGGCATTCTTTCCGGCCTCGTCGCCATGCTCGCCTACGGCACCGCGGTCAGAACTCTCGGCGGCACGCAGGCCGCCGCCTTCACGGCGCTGACGCCGGTGCTGGCGACGCTGGGCGGCGGCTTGCTGCTCGGCGAAACGGTCGGCATTGCCGAGGTCAGCGCGGCTGTCGTCACCGGCATCGGCGTGGCGCTTTCCACCGGGATCGCGGCACGTCGCTGACCATCGGCCACCATCAAATAATATGGAAGCCGCCGGCAGCCATCGCTGCGGCGGCTTTTTCAATGGCCTGATTTTGCCCGTTCAAGCCTGGATGACGACGACCCTGGCGCCGACTTCGACGCGGTCATAGAGGTCGATCACGTCATGGTTCATCATGCGGATACAGCCGCTCGACATGGCGAGCCCGATCGACTGCGGCTGGTTGGTGCCGTGAATGCGGAAATGCGTGTCGCCGCCCCCGCGATAGAGATACATAGCGCGAGCGCCGAGCGGATTGTTCGGGCCGCCGGGCATGCCGCCGGCAAGCTTGCGATAGCGTTCTTCGCGGCGCTGCATGTTTTCCGTCGGTGTCCAGCTCGGCCATTCGGCCTTGCGGCCGATATAGGCGTCACCGGCAAAGGCCAGCCCCTCGCGGCCGACCCCGACACCGTAGCGCATCGCCCTGCCGTCGCCGAGGACATAGTAAGCGCGGCGCGCCGGCGTATCGACGACGATCGTGCCCGCCGCATGCGTGGTTTCGTAGGCCACCTCCTGGCGGCGCAGCTCCGGCTTGATCTTGTCGATCGGCACCTGCTTCAACGGAAATTTTTCATCCGGAAGTGCGGCGTAATTGGTCTGGCTGTTCAAGCCTGTCGAAGAGCAACCGGCCACGACAAACGGCAGAGCAATCAGAAAGCCCCGGCGGGAGATCGTCATGAATGTGTCCTTAGTGCGTCAAGATGATGTCGCAAGCTAAGGAGATTATGGTTAATGAAACGCTAAAGGAGCACAGCAGACAGAGATAACGACTGCGTTATCATGTATAGCCCACCGCTATTTCACGACAGTTTCAACATTGCCCGCCAGCGCGAGATATTGATCAGCCGAAAAGTTTTCCCATCCGTCTTGCGGCGCACGATCGAGTTGTGGCGAAAGAGCGGAATAGATACCGAAGAATCCATCGGAGAGTTGGTGGCGCCGGGCCATGTAAGCCGCCTTCGATAGGCCGCCCTCGCTTTCCCGACTCAGGATTTCTTCGCTCCCTGCCGACATTGACCAGACCAACCGGGTGTTCGCCGTGCAAATGTCGACAACAGGATTCCCGCCGGCACAACTGCCTACGACGATTTCGTCATCCCCCCAGATGTCCCGGCGCAAGAAATCCGAGAGTCGCATTTGATCGTGGAACCCACCGGTTGCGATGCGAAGGCGTGCAATGCGAATATATTTCTTATCCGGCGGCGGAAGCTGCGGCACCTTGATGGTCTGCAGCAGATAGGGCGGCTCCGACTCGAAGCGGATTTCGAGAAAGGGCCGGTAGCCCCAGAGTAGAGGCACGGGCGCCTCGCTTCCGCCATCCATCCACCAGTCGGGCGGTCCCAGAAATTCCGAGACCTCGCGCATCGTCGCGCCACGCGTAAGCGGCCCGAGCGCTCCTGTTCGCAGAAAGGAGAGCAGGGAAAGCGTAGCAGATCTGGGATGGCGGACGACCATCCGATCTACATGTTCGGATAGACCGGCCCCTCGCCGCCCTGCGGCGGCACCCAGTTGATGTTCTGGTTGGGATCCTTGATGTCGCAGGTCTTGCAGTGCACGCAGTTCTGGGCGTTGATGACGAAGGTGTCCTCGCCGTCCTTCTCCACCCACTCATAGACGCCGGCCGGACAGTAGCGCGTCGACGGACCGGCATAGATGCCGAGCTCGGAGCTCTTCTGCAGGCCCATGTCCTTGACCTGCAGATGCACCGGCTGATCTTCCTCGTGATTGGTGTTCGACAGGAACACCGAGGACAGGCGGTCGAAGGTCAAAACGCCGTCCGGTTTCGGATAGGCGATCGGCTTGTGCTGGGATGCCGGCTCCAGCGACTGCGCATCGGTCTTGCCATGGCCAAGCGTGCCGAAGAAGGAGAAGCCCAACAGCGTGTTGGTCCACATGTCGAGCCCGCCGAGCGCCACGCCGAGCGCCGTGCCGAACTTCGACCACAGCGGCTTGACGTTACGGACACGCTTGAGATCGCGGCCGATGTCGCCCTTGCGCCAGTCGGTCTCGATCTCGACGACCTCGTCATGGCTGCGGCCGGCTGCGATGGCCGCCGCCAGCTTCTCGGCCGCCAGCATGCCCGACAGCACGGCATTGTGGCTGCCCTTGATGCGCGGCACGTTGACGAGGCCGGCCGAACAGCCGATCAGCGCGCCGCCGGGGAAGGTGAGCTTCGGCACCGACTGATAACCGCCCTCGGTGATGGCGCGCGCCCCATAGGAGAGCCGCTTGCCGCCTTCGAAGGTGCCGCGGATCGCCGGATGCGTCTTGAAGCGCTGGAATTCCTCGAACGGGTAGAGATAGGGGTTCTTGTAGTTCAGGTGGACGACGAAGCCGACCGCCACCAGATTGTCTTCGAGGTGATAGAGGAAGGAGCCGCCGCCGGTCTTCATGCCGAGCGGCCAGCCGAAGGAGTGCTGCACCAGGCCCTGCTTGTGGTGCTCGGGCTTGACCTGCCAGAGCTCCTTGATGCCGATGCCGAACTTTTGCGGTTCGCGGTCCTTCTGCAGATCGAACTTGGCGATCAACTGCTTCGCGAGCGAGCCGCGTACGCCTTCGCCGATCAGCGTATATTTGCCGCGCAGTTCCATGCCGCGGGTGTAGTTCGGGCCGGGCTCGCCGTTCTTCTCGATGCCCATGTCGCCGGTGGCGACACCGATCACCGCACCCTTGTCGTCGTAGAGCACTTCGGTGGCGGCAAAGCCCGGATAGATTTCGACGCCGAGCTCTTCCGCCTTGCCCGCCAGCCAGCGACAGACATTGCCGAGCGAGACGATGTAATTGCCGTGATTGTTCATCAAGGGCGGCATCATGACATTCGGCAGGCGGATCGAGCCGGCCGGGCCGAGCAGCAGGAAATGATCGGATGTGACTTCCGTCTTGAACGGATGATCGGCCTCATCGCGCCAGCCGGGCAGCAGCCGGTCGATGCCGATCGGGTCGACGACGGCGCCCGAGAGAATATGGGCGCCGACCTCCGAGCCCTTCTCCAGCACGACGACCGACAATTCCGGATCGACCTGCTTCAGCCGGATCGCCGCCGCAAGCCCGGCAGGGCCTGCGCCGACGATTACGACGTCGAATTCCATGCTCTCGCGTTCGGGCAGCTCAGTCGTCTCGGTCATTCACTCGTCTCCGCTTGGCCGTCTGCGGCCATCATCCCATGGGTGACTTTCTTGTCAAAACGGCGAAGCATTGTCGAGCCGGGATGCGACAGCCAATCTCCAATTCGCACAATGATCTTTCCGCCGATCCGAGATTTACGATAACGCTTACGTTAACGTCAATTACGAAAGCGGTGCCGCACCCTCTCTTTCCTTTTTCGTTGTCTGCGCCTTATACATCGCTGAACGTCATCGGAGAAAATCATGGATCTCGGCATCAAGGGCAAAAGAGCGCTCGTTCTCGCCTCCTCGCGCGGGCTTGGCCTCGGCATCGCCGTCGCGCTGGCGCGGGAGGGCGCAAACGTGCTGCTCTGCGGGCGCAGCGGCGAGCAGCTGGAGGCCAATTGCAAGGCGATCAACAGCGAGGGCCACGGCCGGGCAGACTGGATCTGGGCCGACCTCGCAGACGAGGGCTTCGTCGAGACGGCGAAGACGGCCGTGAAGGACAAGTTCGGCGGCCTCGATATCCTCGTCAACAATACCGGCGGCCCGACGCCCGGCACGACCGAGGAGATGACGGCCCAGAAGCTTGAAACCTATTTCCTCTCGATGGTCGCCCGGGTGATCACGCTCACCAATGCGCTACTGCCTGATATGAAGGCGCAGGGCTGGGGTCGCATCCTGACGGTCGCCTCGTCGGGCGTCATCGAGCCGATCGCCAACCTGGCGCTGTCGAATACGCTGCGCCCCGCGCTTGCCGGCTGGAGCAAGACGCTCGCCTCCGAAGTGGCGCATTTCGGCATCACCACCAACCTGCTGCTGCCGGGCAGCATTCTGACGGCGCGGCTCGACGATCTCGATGGTGCCGCGGCAAAGCGGACGGGCAAAAGCGTGGAGGAAATCCGAACCGACAAGGAGGCGCGCATTCCTGTCGGCCGCTACGGCCGGGTGGAGGAGTTTGCAGCAACCGCGGCCTTCCTGTGCAGCCAGCCGGCAAGTTACATCACCGGCTCGCTCATCCGCTGCGACGGCGGCGCGGCACGATCCGTCTAATTGATTCTCTCAGACGAGGCGGGCTGCGGCGGCTGCCCAGTTCGCCGCGCTGCGGATCATCTGTTCGACATTGGCCGGATCGTCGGCAAGTTCGGCGAGTTCGGAAAGCCTGTGGAAGCCGGTCATGATCGCGATGCGCCGTCGGTCAAGCCGGCGCCCGGTCAGGATCTCATAGGCCGCGACGATGCGTGCGGTCAGATCGGGCGAGATGAAGTTCGAATAGATGAACTCCTGATGCAACGGCCCGAAACCGGAATCGGCGAAATCGTAAATGCCGTTGAGCCTGCCGTGGCGAAAGTCGAAGGCCATGTTCCAGCCATGGCCGTCGAAAAAGCCGTAGACATTGCCGTAAGGATCCGGCGGCAGGAATTCGAAATCCGAAACCACGGTCTCGGCAAAGCGCTGGATATCAGCCGGCAGCAGCGGCAAGGCCTTCGCTCGCACCACGGCCGGCGATTGCCACGGCTGGATCGCCGCTGCGCCGGCCGCGCGCAGGCGGTCGGCGTCGAGCGCATGCAGCTCGGCGTAAAACCGCGCGAGATCATCCGCCAGACGCTGGCGTACGCCCTCCCCGAGCGCCTCGTAATCTTGGTCAATGAGATGTTCGCCCTCGAGCTTGGCGTGACAGGAGAAGATCGGCGGCCCGTCGTGAATGCGCATATCGGGAACCGCCATCGATAGCGACGGCCTGATGATGTCGAGCAAGGCCGCTTCCTTCACCAGCGCCCTTTCGGCGCCGAGATGGCGGGGAAACTTGAAGATCAGCGTGTCGTCGACATCGACCGCTATCGAATCCCAGCTTTTTGCAGACAGCTTGAAGACGGAGGCCGTCAGGTGGGGAAACACGCTTGTGATGAGTATGCGAAAATCGCTGGTGTCCAACTCAGTCATGACGAGCTGCCTTCTCTGTTTTTCCGCTATTCCTTGTGTGCAGCGACCCGCATGGGGAGCGGCTTCGGCTTGCCGGCAACGCCGCCGCGGAGCCGCGTCAAGCGCACCCGGCTATATTAGTATAATTTGAATATTACGGAATATTCATTACAAAAATTTAAGCCGTTATAACCACTTAGTGATCGCGACCGGGGAATTATGTCTTTTTTGCGCCGCAATAAAAGCGGCTCAATCAAGCATAAATTCGCAACCCTGCTCAACCGGTCTCGCCATGAAGAAATTTTGGATCACCGTCAGTATTATCGCCGTTGCCGCCGTCGGTCTCTGGCAATTCGGCAATTTGATCCCCTACGCCTCGCGCATTCCCTACCTCTCGCAGCTGATCAGACAGCCGGCGGCCGGCAATGACAGCGGCCAGCAGGCTGAGGGCGGCCAGGCACAGGTCGATCCATCGCAAAATGGCAGTCAACGTCAGGGCGGCGGCCGCAGGCGCGGCGGCGGCGGTCCGACCGTCGTCAAGACCGTCGCAGCGGCCAAAACGACGCTGCCGATGGATGTGACGGCGTCCGGCTGGGCCGACGCGGATGACAATACCACCATCGCCGCACAGGAACAGGGGCTGATCGTCAGCATCGCTGCGCAGGACGGGGCGACCGTCAAGGCCGGCGACCTGATCGCCAAACTCGATGACCGGACGGCCAAGGCCGCCGTCGACAAGGACAATGCGATGATCGTGCGCGACACGGCGACGCTTTCGGAAGCCGAGACCGCGCTGGTGCGGGCGCAGGACCTGTTCGACCAGAAAGCCGGCACCCAGCAGAGCCTCGATCAGGCGAGAGCCGCGCGTGACACCGCCGCCGCCACCGTCGATGCGGACAAGGCGACACTTGCCTCCGATCAGATCCTGCTCGAGCATACCGATATCCGCGCGCCCTTCGACGGCCGGCTCGGCGATATCGCCGTCAGCAAGGGCGCCTTCCTCAACGCCGGCGCGGCCATCGTCACCATCGCCAAATACGATCCGATCTATGTGAAATTCCACCTGCAGGAACGATATCTGCGCGTGCTGAAGAAAGCCCTGGCTGCCGGTCCGGTCGAGGTCAGCACGGTTCCCGCCTCCACCAAGGGCCAGGTCCGCAAGGGCGAAATCAGCTTCTACGACAACACGGTCGATACCGCCTCGGGCACGATCCTCGCCAAGGCGAAATTCGAGAACGCCTCTGGCGCCCTCTGGCCCGGCCAGTCGGTCAATATCGTGGTGCATTTCAACAATGATGAACAGCAGGTGGTGGTGCCGACGGTTGCCGTCAGCCCCGGCCCGGACGGTTTCTTCGCCTTCGTCGCCAAGGATGGCAAATCGCGGCTGACGCCGGTGACCGTCGCCCGCGCCAATGGCGGCTTCACCGCGATTGAATCAGGCCTTTCCGAAGGCGACCATGTCGTCGTCGAGGGCCAGGGCCAGCTCAGCGATCAACAAGCGATCCACGAACAGTTCGACGAAAAGGCGCTCGATGTCGCTTCCGCCGACGCGCCTCGGCAGCCCCAGCAGTCCGCGACGATCACGGTGGGAGCGCAGCAATGATCCCGAATTTCTGTATCCAGCGCCCCGTCGCGACGACGCTGCTTGCGATCGGCGTCATTCTGGCCGGCCTTGCCGGTTACCGGCTCGTGCCGGTCGCGGCCCTGCCCCAGGTCGATTTTCCGACGATCAACGTTTCGGCGCAGCTGAGCGGTGCCTCGCCGCAGACGATGGCAACGTCGGTCGCCACGCCGCTGATCAAGCAGTTCGAGACCATTCCCGGCATCAGTGAGATCAGCGCCTCAAGCTCGCTCGGCAGCACCAGCATCGTGCTGCAGTTCGACCTCAATCGCAATATCGACGCGGCCGCGGCCGACGTGCAGGCGGCGATCTCGCATGCGACCCGGCAGCTGCCCGACAATCTGACGACGCCGCCGAGCTACCGCAAGACCAACCCGGCCGATGCGCCGGTCATGCTGCTCTCCGTGCAGAGCAACACCATGCCGCGCAGCAAGCTCGACGAGATCGCCGAAGATATCATCTCGCCGTCGCTGTCGACGCTTCCGGGTGTCGCCCAGGTCAGCGTCTTCGGCGCACAGACCTATGCGGTGCGCGTCGAGGTCGACCCCAACAAGCTTCTGGCCCGCGGCATCGGCATCGACACCGTCAACAAGGCGCTTTCTGCCGCCAACAGCCAGCAGCCCGTGGGCACGCTGCAGAACAATGCGCAGAGCATGACCATCACGGCGAATACGCAACGCACCAATGCCGAGCAGTTCCGCTCGCTCGTGATCGCCAATCCGAACGGCGCGCCGATCCATCTCGGCGATGTCGCCGACGTCCAGGATGGCGTCGAGAACCAGTATACCGGCAGCTGGTATGATGGGCAGCGCGGCATCATCCTCGCCATTCAGCGGCAACCCGATGCCAACACGGTCGACGTCGTCGATGCGATCAACGCCAAGCTGCCGCAGCTTCACGCCGAAATCCCGGCTTCAGTCACGACTGTCGTCATGAATGACGCCGCAAAACCCATTCGCGCCGCCATCGCCGACGTGAAATTCACGCTGTTCCTGACGATCGGCCTCGTCGTCCTGGTCATCTACCTCTTCACCGGCCATGCGACCGCGACGATCATTCCGGGGCTTGCCGTTCCGCTGTCGCTGATTTCGACCTTCGGCATGATGTATGTGCTCGGCTACAGCATCGACAATATCTCGCTGCTCGGGCTGACGCTCGCGGTGGGGCTGGTCGTCGACGACGCCATCGTCATGCTGGAAAATATCCTGCGCCATGTCGAGGAAGGCATGCCGGTGCGGGAGGCGGCGATCAAGGGTGCCGGCGAAGTCAGCTACACCATCATCTCCATGTCGGTTTCGCTGATCGCTGTCTTCATCCCGATCCTGCTGATGGGCGGCGTCGTCGGCCGCGTCTTCAACGAATTCGGCATGGTGGTGGCGATCGCCATCATCTCGTCGGCCATCGTCTCGCTGACCGTGACGCCGATGCTCGGCTCGCGCCTGTCCAACAATCACAGCCGCCCGCCGCTCCTGATCCGCCTCTTCGATGCCGGTTTCGAGCGGACACTGCGCGGCTATGACCGGTCGGTCGGCTGGTGCCTGCGCCATCGCGTCACCATCCTCGGCGTGTTCCTCGGCTCGGTGGCGCTGACGGTCTATTTCTTCATGACGCTGCCGACGAGCTTCTTCCCGCAGGAGGATATTGGCCGCTTGACAATCAGCACCCAGGCTCGCCAGGACATTTCCTATTCCGCCATGGAGGCGCTGCAGCAGCAGGCGGCGGCCGCTGTCAAGGCGAACCCGGCGGTCAACCACGTGATGTCGACGATCGGTGGCAACCCGAACAAACCGCAGAACAACGGCTCGATGTTCGTCGAACTCAAGGACAAGAAGGAGCGCCCGCCGCTTGACCAGACGCTGCGCGAGCTGCGCACGGCGATCAACAAGATCCCCGGATTGCAGGCCTTCGTGACGCCGAACCAGAGCCTGCGCTTCGGCGGCCGCCAGACCGCCAGTCAGTATCAGCTGGTCATCCAGGCGCTGAGCGCCGACCAGACCAACCTCTGGGCCGGCAAGATCCAAGCGGCGATGCGCAAGGACCGGCTTTTCACCGACGTCACGTCGGACGCCCAGAACAACGCCCTGCAGGCCAATATCGTCATCGACACCGAGCGGGCGGCCGCCTACGGGATCGACAATGATACGCTGCGCACGACGCTGCAGGAATCCTTCAGCGGATATACGGCGGCCGAGATCCAGTCGACCGGCGACAGTTACGACGTCATCGTCGAATACGACACCAGCAAACCCTGGGACGACCAGAAACTGGCGGAAATCCGTGTCGCCTCGTCCAATGGCAGTCTGGTGCCGCTGTCGAACTTCGCGCATGTGCAACGTACCACCGGCCCTGTTACCATCAACCAGACGGGCCAGCTCGTCTCGACCACCGTGTCCTTCAATTTGCCGGAGGGCGTCTCGCTCAGCGACGCGACGGCGGCGATCGATGAGATCAAGAAGGAGATCAGCCTGCCGGCCGACGTCTTCACATCCTATGGCGGGACGGCGGAAATCTTCCAGCAGTCGCAGGGCAACACGCCTTATCTGATCCTGGCGGCCGTGTTGACCATCTATGTCGTGCTCGGCGTGCTCTATGAAAGCTTCATCCATCCGCTGACCATTCTCTCCGGCCTGCCGGCGGCGGCCTTCGGCGCGCTGCTGGCGTTGAAGATCATGGGCTTCGATCTGTCGATCATCGCGCTCATCGGCCTGCTGATGCTGATCGGCATCGTCAAGAAGAACGCGATCATGATGATCGACGTGGCGGTGGAGACCATGCGCACGACCGGCGAAAAGGCGACGGCGGCGATCCACGAGGCCTGCGTGCGGCGCTTCCGGCCGATCATGATGACGACCTTCTGCGCCCTGCTCGGCGCTCTGCCGATCGCGCTCGGCACCGGCGCAAGCTCGGAGCTGCGCCAGCCGCTCGGCATTGCCGTCGTCGGCGGCCTTGTCGTCTCGCAGCTGCTGACGTTGTTCATCACCCCTGTCATCTTCGTCGAGATGGACCGCTTCGGAAACTTCCTCGGCCGGCTGATGGGCCATAAGAAGGTCGAGGCACCGGTGTTGCAGGAGGCAAGGGCGATGGCTGCCGAATGATGATGGCCCTCTGACTTCCGCGCCGCTCAGCCCTTGAGGCGCACTTCTTTTCCCCGGCCAGGAGAAGAAGTGCGCCGGCGCTCGCATCAGCTTTCGATCCTCTTGAATGTGTCACGCCTCTGTGGCATCACCCGCCCTCCTTGATCCGGGCGTTGACACGCCCTTGCGGAGCAACGCTCCGTCTCCAATAACAATCGGCATGAAAGAGGTGCGGGCATGGCTCAGGCGCTGGGTTTGGACTTCGGCACGACCAATACGGTTCTCGCCACGGCGGATGGCGGGGCGACGCACTCGATGGCGTTCACGAGCACGGCGGGCACGGCCGACAGCATGCGCACGGCGCTGTCCTTCATGAAGGATGCGCAGCTCGGCGCCTCGGCACTGAAGGTGGAGGCCGGTCATGCGGCGATCCGCCAGTTCATCGACAATCCCGGCGAATGCCGCTTTCTGCAGTCGATCAAGACCTTTGCGGCGAGCGCGCTGTTCCAGGGCACGCTGATCTTCGCCAAGCGGCATAATTTCGAAGACCTGATGGAGGTTTTCATCAGGCGCCTGCGCAACTATGCCGGTGACAGCTGGCCGTCCGATGTCAGCCGCATCGTCACCGGCCGTCCGGTACATTTCGCCGGCGCCAGCCCAGATCCTGATCTGGCCACCCAACGTTATAACGAGGCGCTATCGCGCTTCGGCTTTCCCGAAATCCACTATGTCTACGAGCCGGTCGCCGCCGCTTTCTATTTCGCGCAGAACCTGAAGCGGGATGCGACCGTGCTGGTTGCCGATTTCGGCGGCGGCACGACAGACTATTCGCTGATCCGCTTCGAGACCGTCGCCGGCAGACTGACGGCAACGCCGATCGGTCACTCCGGCGTCGGCGTCGCCGGCGATCACTTCGACTACAGGATGATCGACAACATCGTCGCGCCGCTGATCGGCAAGGGCAGCCATTTCAAAAGCTTCGACAAGATCCTTGAAGTGCCGTCCAACTATTATTCCAGCTTCGGCCGCTGGAACCAGCTGTCGATCTTCAAGACCACGCGCGAATTCGAGGATCTGAAGAAACTGGTGCGCACCAGCCTGGAACCGGAAAAGCTGGAGATTTTCATCGACCTCATCGATCATGACGAGGGATATCCGCTCTATCAGGCGGTATCGGCGACGAAGATGGCGCTCTCGGCGGCCGACGAGGCGCCCTTCGATTTCGCACCGCTCGGCCGCAGCGGCCACCGCAGCGTCCGGCGCAGCGATTTCGAAGGCTGGATCGCCGACGATCTCGCCCGCATCGAAGGCGCGCTCGACGAAGTGCTCGAAAATACCAATACGAAGCCTGCCGAGATCGACAAGGTGTTCCTGACCGGCGGCACGTCCTTCGTGCCGGCCGTGCGCCGCATCTTCACGGAGCGTTTCGACCGCGACCGGATCGAAAGCGGCGGCGAACTGCTGTCGATCGCCCACGGCCTGGCGCTGATCGGCGAACGCGACGACATCAGGCAATGGACTGTGCAATAGATCCGGCCGGAGCGGCCAATCCTGCCGCCTGCCCTTTCAATGCCGATTTCTCTCCGTTAAACTTGCCGCATGATCTCCGCCAACGACCTTTCCCCCGCCGAGCTTGCAGCGCTTCTGCATTTCCATGCGGATGCCGGCGTGGAGTGGCTGCTGGAGGAAGAGGCGGTCGACCGCTTCGCCGAGTTCGAGGCGATGAAGGCCGCGCGCCGCCCGGCGTCGGCGCAGCAGGAACGCCCTGCGGCCGGGGAGCGCCCTAGCGTCGGAGAACGTCAGACATCGCCGCGCCCGACTGCCGCAGCCCGTCCGGCCCCGGTCTCCGGCCCGCAACCGGCGATTCCGGACGGCGAGGCAGTGCAGCAGGCGCGTTTCGTCGCCGAAGCCGCGCGATCGCTCGGCGAGTTGAAGACCTCGATCGAAGCCTTCAACGGCTGCAATCTCAAACACAGCGCCCGCTCGACCATCTTTGCCAGCGGCGATGCCGAAAGCGGCATCATGGTGATCGGCTCGGCGCCGAGCGCCGAAGACGACCGTGAAGGCCTGCCCTTCTCGGGCAAGTCCGGCCAGTTGTTCGACAAGATGCTGGCGGCGATCGGGCTGAACCGCTCGAGCGTTCTGCTGACGCAGGTCATTCCCTGGCGCCCGCCGGGCAACCGGGCGGCATCGGCGGCCGAGATCGACATCTGCCGGCCCTTCATCGAACGACAGATCGCGCTCGCCGAACCGCAGGCGATCCTGCTGCTCGGCAATTTCGCGGCGCGATTCTTCTTCGGGGAAAACGATACGATTCACGGCTTGCGGGGCCGCTGGAAAGACATCGTCATCGCCGATCGTACCATTCCGGCCATCGCCAGCCTGCATCCCCAGGATCTGTTAACCGCACCCGTCAACAAGCGGCTGGCCTGGAACGATCTTCTCGCCTTCCAGGCAAAACTGAAATCCCTGTCTCTGCTCAGAAATTAGCCGCAGTTGAATAATTTATGAAGCGCGCCATGCATTATTCGCATGGCTGCATCGCGTCAGCACGCATTGCAGAATCTATGTTGCACTGCAATATAAGCCTGTGTCTTGGGAGGAATCACAGGAACCAAGGCCATGAACAAGAGATTTCGTCCTATCCATTCCGGGTTTGATACCCTTCGCCTGGCCGGCGACCAGCTGCGCTCCACACACGGCTACAGCCGCTTCGGCTTCGCCACGAACGAACAGATGATCGCCCGCGGCACTGGCATCAACAGCCGCACGGCGCGCCCGAACGCGATTTTCTCGGACTTCCAGCAATACTGAGCGGCAGTCGCTACAGCGCTGCTGCCTCTTTCCGGACGCACAAATGGTGCTGTAGCGCTTTGAATTTGCTGCCATTTCATGCCAGAGTCATCCACCATGCCAACGATCCTGCTATCGCTTCTGCGCAACATCGAAACCTTCGAGCATATCCGCGCCGCGGTCTGCGCCGCGCGCGAATATGAGCGCGAGCTGTCGGCAACGCCGGCCAGTGCCGCCCCGAGCTCAGCAGCAATCGTGTTGTGATCACATCGTCAGCGCATCGATTTGGGCCGTTGCCCATTCGAAGGCTTCGTCGACATAGGCGAACTTGACCGCCTGCCAGGCGCAATATTCCTCGACGAAGTCACGCGATATCCAAAGATGCGTCTTGCGCGGCTCATCATGCCAGCCGACGCAGCCGCGCTGCGCCGCCTTTGCCAGCAGCCGCTGCAGGTGCGTGCGCGACATCATGAAATCGGCGGCAAGCGCACGGGTTTCGACGCGGCCGACGAGAAACTTGCCCGCCTCGGTGTCTTCCGGCTCCATCCTGGCCATGAAGTTGTCGACGACGAGGCCGCCGGCTTCCGTCCAGAGAAACAACGCCACCTGCGCCGGCGGCTCCCGCCAGCCGGCGTCTTCCAGGCAGTGGCGGGCAATGCGCGGCTGAACGAGCCGCATCAGTGAAGGGTTTGCCTGGAAAATAACCGCCCGCTCACCGCCGTCAAGCAGGTCGAGCGCGGCGAGATTGGCGTGAATCCAGGCAAACATCGCCTGGTGGCTGACAGTGGCGGGCTCGAAATGGCGTGGCCGGCGCCGCTCGTCGCCGGGCGTATGGGCGATGAAGCGGTAGGTATAGAGTTCTTCGATGAAGGCGAGCACGGTATTGCGGCTCGCCACCTTGTGGGCGGTGATGCGGCCGGTCAGCCGAACGGCGGTAAAACCCGAGGTCGGGTCGCGCGGATCATATTCCAGGTGAAGGGCATAGGCGGTCTGGGTCAGCAGCCAGCGCTGGTGGGAGGCGAGCAATCGCGCCAGACGCGGGCCGGCGTCGAACATGCTGCGCGTCTGCCCGGCCAGAAAGCGGATACTCGTCAGAAAGGCGCAATTCCCCGCCAATTGCTCCGCCGTGTATGCCATTATGCTTTTCTCCACCTCCGCTCGCAGACCAGCGTTCGGAGCAGTAATATAGAAAGCCGCCCAGCGGCCATTTCAGACATGCATAGCTTTGAATAAATGATAGTTTCTCATATTGAACAATCATATTCGCCGGGCCGGCGCCATCCTAAGAAATCACCATTTTCTTCGCCCGCCGGCGGCGGGCGCCGCACGACTGCAATCCTCGCGCTGAAATTTTGGATGTCGTGAGCTTGCGGGCATCAGGCCTGCGGCGTCGTCGCCTTGCGGGCTTCCCTTTGTTCGATGCCCAGTTGATGCTCGCGATAGATGATGAAGATACCGGCGCTGACAACGATGACGGTG
Source organism: Rhizobium phaseoli (assembly GCF_003985125.1). Lineage (GTDB taxonomy): Bacteria > Pseudomonadota > Alphaproteobacteria > Rhizobiales > Rhizobiaceae > Rhizobium > Rhizobium phaseoli. The sequence continues at coordinate 48,893 of NZ_ML133582.1, read as the reverse complement.
CCGATCAGCATCGTAACGCTCGGCACGTCGCCGAAGACGAAGTAGCCGACGATGCCGCCAAGCAGGATCGACGTATATTCGAACGGCGCAATGGTGGAGACGTCGGCATGGCGGTAGCTTTCGGTCAGTAGAATCTGCGCGACACCACCACAAAAGCCGGCGGCGATCAGGAAAAGCGCCGACGGCCATGGCAGGACCAGCCAGCCGAAGGGCAGCGAAGCCAGCGAGAAGACCGATGCGGTGAGCGAAAAATACAGGACGATTGTCGCCGTCTTCTCCTCCTCGACGAGGCGACGCACCTGGATCATCGCCATGCCGCCTAGAACCGCCGAGAACAGCACGCAAAGTGCGCCGACGGCCTGTTCCGTTTCCATGCCGCCGTCGCGAAACAGCGTGAGCTTTGGCCAGGAGATGATGGCAACGCCGGCCATACCGACCAGGACGGCGCTCCAGCGATAGATGCGCACGGTCTCGCCGAGAAAAACCGCGGCGAAGATCACGGCGACGAGAGGCAAGGCGTAGCCGAGGGCGATCGCCTCCGGCAGTGGCAGATGCAGGAGGCCGTAAAAACCGAAAGCCATCGACAGAATGCCGATCGTGCCGCGCTTCAGGTGTCCGACCGGATTTTCGGTGTGGAAGGCGGGGCGCAGCTGTCCGATATAGGCGAGATAGGCGATGATCGGGAAGAGCGCGAAGAAGGACCTGCAGAAGGTGACCTGACCCGGCGGAATATCCGGGCCGGCCAGCTTGATGAAAGTCTGCATGGCCAGGAAGACCACGACCGACGAGACTTTCAGCGCAATGCCTCTCATCGGGTTTCTGAGAACCGAGTGCATGATCCTGGCTCTAATGCTGACTTGAACGAACGGGGAGACGCGTTCGACTCGGGAACGCAAAAGGTGACGCCGCCATCGTAGCGAAAGAAAATCCCGCTGCATAATCCTTAAATCGGAATGACGTCGGGATAAATTACGCAGAGGTCCAAAGTTTTACGGCACGGCCGGAACAGGATTATCGCCACCAATCCCACCCTGCTCTTTTCCCGTTTCACGCTCGCCAACCCGGCCGGCCGGGCGAAGGGCAGCGACTACGACGATCATGGCTCGATCGTCGCCTTCGCGCGCCCCCTCGGATACGAGGACTATGGCGGGCTTGGCTGGGACGGCGTTGTCGCACAGCAGACCGAAAGTGACGCGACCATCAAGGCCGCGCTCAATCTGAAATAGCGGCCTTTCTTCCGGCCGCCGCGTCCATCCGTTTCGAACAGGATATTTTGCCCGTGAACTTCGCATTCACGGGCAATTTGCTTTAACTTTAGTTCAGACTTTAATGTAATCATGCCGGCCAATTATTGCAGAGCGCGCCCGCCTCTGTATTCCGCGGTTGTCAAATAACGGTCTTCAGGAAACACCATGCGAACAGATACCGGCCAGGTCATTCATCTGGCAGATTACCGGCCCACCGACTTCGTGCTGGAACGCGTGGACCTGACTTTCGAACTCGATCCGACGGAGACCAAAGTCGAAGCCCGTCTCATCTTTCACCGCCGCCCGGACGCCGACATTACCGCGCCGATCGTGCTCGACGGCGACGAGCTGACGCTGGCGGGGCTGCTGTTCGACCAGGTGGAGCTCGATCCCTCGCGTTATGACGCGACGCCGGAAAGCCTGACGGTGCGCGACCTGCCGGAGAGCGCGCCCTTCGAGCTGACGATCACCACGATCATCAATCCCGAGGCCAATACCCAGCTGATGGGCCTTTATCGCACCGGCGGCATCTACTGCACCCAGTGCGAGGCGGAGGGCTTCCGCCGCATCACCTATTTCCCCGACCGGCCCGACGTGCTTGCGCCGTTCACCGTCAACATCATCGCCGACAAGGACACCAACCCGCTGCTGCTGTCGAACGGCAATTTCCTCGGCGGCGCCGGCTACGGCCCCGGCAAGCATTTCGCCGCCTGGTTCGACCCGCATCCGAAGCCGAGCTATCTCTTTGCCCTCGTTGCCGGCGATCTCGGCGTCGTCGAAGATACGTTCACCACCATGTCGGGCCGCGACGTGGTGCTGAAGATCTATGTCGAGCATGGCAAAGAACCGCGCGCGGCCTATGCCATGGATGCGCTGAAACGCTCGATGGCGTGGGACGAAGAGAGGTTCGGGCGCGAATATGATCTCGACATCTTCATGATCGTCGCCGTCTCCGACTTCAACATGGGCGCGATGGAGAACAAGGGCCTCAACGTCTTCAACGACAGATACATCCTTGCCGATCCCGAGACCGCGACCGATGCCGACTACGCCAATATCGAGACGGTCATCGCGCATGAATATTTCCACAACTGGACCGGCAACCGCATCACCTGCCGCGACTGGTTCCAGCTGTGCCTCAAGGAAGGCCTGACGGTCTTCCGCGACCAGGAATTCACCTCCGACCAGCGCTCACGCCCGGTCAAGCGCATCGCCGATGTGCGCCATCTGAAGTCCGAGCAGTTTCCGGAAGATGGCGGCCCGCTCGCTCATCCGGTGCGGCCGACGACATATCGCGAGATCAACAATTTCTATACGAGGACCGTCTACGAGAAGGGCAGCGAAGTGACGCGGATGATCGCGACGCTGCTCGGCAGAGACGGCTTCAAGAAGGGCATGGACCTCTATTTCGACCGCCATGACGGCCAGGCGGTGACGATCGAGGATTTCGTCAAATGCTTCGAGGATGCGACCGGTCGCGACCTCACGCAATTCTCGCTCTGGTATCATCAGGCCGGCACGCCGCTCGTCACCGCATCGGGCAGCTATGATCCGGCGGCCGGCAGCTTCACCCTGTCGCTCGAACAGATGACGCCGGCTACACCCGGCCAGTCGAGCAAGGAACCGATGCATATCCCACTCAGCCTGGCACTCTTCGGCGAAAACGGCGGCAAGATCGCGCCGAGCTCGGTCGAGGGCGCCGAATATGCCGGCGAGGTGCTGCATCTGACCGGCCGCACGCAAACGGCGGTGTTTCATGGCGTCGGCTCGCGCCCCGTCGTCTCGATCAACCGCAGCTTCTCGGCGCCGATCAACCTGCATTTCGATCAAAGCCCGGCCGATCTCGCTCATCTCGCCCGCCACGAAACCGATCATTTCGCCCGCTGGCAGGCGCTGACCGATCTGGCGCTGCCGAACCTTCTGAAAGCAGCCCGCGACGCGCGCGACGGCAAGCCGGTCGCCTGCGAGCCGACCTTCGTCGAGACGCTGATTGCGGCGGCCGCCGACGAAAGCCTCGAGCCCGCCTTCCGCGCCCAGGCGCTGGCACTGCCGAGCGAATCCGATATTGCCCGCGAACTCGGCGGCAACAACGATCCCGACGCCATCCATGCCGGCCGGCAGGCGATCCTCAAGCAGATCGCCGATGCCGGAAAGAATGTCTTTGCCGGCCTCTACGCGGCGATGGCGACATCCGGCGGCTTCAGCCCCGATGCCAAGAGCGCCGGCCTGCGCGCGCTGCGCAATAGCGCGCTGACCTATCTCGCGCAGGCCGAACAGACGCCTGCGCGCGCCAAGGCAGCCTTCGACGCGGCCGACAACATGACCGACCTCAGCCATGCGCTGACGATCCTCGCCCATCGTTTCCCCGACAGTGCGGAGACAAGCCAGGCGCTGGCCGCCTTCCGCGATCGCTTTGCGGAAAACGCGCTCGTCATCGACAAATGGTTCACGATCCAGGCCGGCATTCCGGGCGCCCAGGCGCTGGACCGGGTGCGCGGCCTGATGGAGAACCCGCTGTTCAAGCGGACCAACCCGAACCGGATGCGGGCGCTGGTCGGAACCTTCACCTTTGCCAATCCGACCGGTTTCGGCCGGGCCGACGGCGAAGGCTATCGCTTCCTCGCCGGCCAGATTCTCGAAATCGACGGCCGCAATCCGCAGCTTGCAGCCCGCATCCTCACCTCGATGCGCTCCTGGCGGTCCCTGGAACCGACCCGCGCCGATCACGCCCGCTCCGCACTGATCGAGATCGAGCGGGCGCCCGACCTTTCCACCGACGTGCGCGATATCGTCGAGCGCACGCTCAAAGGGTGATTTGCCTGGACCGGCCGTCGCGCAGCATGCGGCGGCCACTTCGCCCGGCGATTCGAATCGCCAAAAAATACCAAAATATAAATAGTTAACGGAATTTTACCTTTGCCTCTGGACAAGGCGAATCACCCATGATTCTCTAGGTCAGGTTCGAGCGAGCGGCGCGCGAATCACACGAGGGACAAGGCGAAGAGATGATGGACGTGCGGCGGGCAACCGTGGCCGGAAGACGGCTGCGTGTCGATTTTGACGGGCTGAAAGCCTGGCGAGACAGCCTATCCGGTCACCCGACATCGGAACCCCTCCTGCGTCATCTGCCGAAGGCGGAGCTCATCTTGAAGCGCGCCATTCCGGCATTGATCATCGCCTTCCTTTCCGTCGTCGCCGCCTCGCATTTCTTCGGCATGATGAGCGAATATAGCCGGCTGGAGGCTTCCGCCCGCCATGCCACGGCGCTTTCGGCGGCGACGGCCTCTGCCGTCTTTGCCGATGCGGCCGACATTTTCGACAGCGGCGATATCACGCAAGCCCAGGCCCGGCTTGCCAGGTACCTGCCACAGGACCGGCTGGACGACGGCGCCTTCGTGCTGCTGGTGCAGGCCAGCGGTAAGGTTTTTGCCGCAACGACCGCCGGGCTTTCGCATGTCGGCAGCAATGTCGGCGATTTCTTCCCCGAAGTCTCGGCGATCCGGCGTTTCGGCGATCGGGCCGGCGTCATCGAAACCACCATCGGCGGCGTACCGCACTATGCCGAGATCACGCTGATGGGCAATGCCGGCGGCTTCGTCGTCGCCGCCACCTCGCTCGAGGAAGTCGGCCGGCTCTGGCGCGAGGAGCTGGCGCTCAACGTCACGCTGTTTGCCGGCATCTCCTCGATCCTGCTCGTCATCCTCTATGCCTATTACACGCAGGTGAAGCGGGCCCGCGACGCCGACGACATCTTCCTGGAATCGAACCTGCGCGTCGAGACGGCGCTTTCGCGCGGCCGTTGCGGCCTTTGGGACTTCGATTTCGAGAACCGGGAATTCTTCTGGTCGCGCTCGATGTACGACATGCTCGGCCTGCCGGGCTCCGACAAGACGATGGGCTTCGGCGAGGCCGCGCGGCTGATGCATCCCGACGACGGCGGCCTCTACGAGATCGCCCGCGCCATCGCCAAGGGCCATTCCGGCCAGGTCGACCAGATCTTCCGCATGCGCCATGCCGGCGGCCACTATGTCTGGATGCGCGCCCGCGCCCAGGTGATCCGCAGCAATTCCGGCCGCATGCATTTGATCGGCATCGCCATGGACGTGACCGAACAGCATCGGCTCGCCCAGCGCTATGCGGAAGCCGACCAGCGGCTCGCCGACGCCATCGAATGCACCTCGGAAGCCTTCGTGCTCTGGGACAAGAACGACCGGCTCGTGATGTGCAACACGCATTTCCAGCAGGCCTACGGGCTGCCGGACAGCGTGCTGGTACCCGGCACCGAGCGCTCGATCGTCAATGCCGCAGCCGCCCGCCCGGTCATCGAGCGGCGGATCGCCGATGCCGACGGCTCCGGCTATTCGCGCACGACCGAGGTGCAGCTGGCCGACGAGCGCTGGCTGCAGATCAACGAGCGGCGCACCCGCGACGGCGGCAGGGTGTCTGTCGGCACCGACATCACGCTGATGAAACGCCATCAGGAGCGGCTGCGCGAATCCGAACGCCGGCTGATGGCGACGATCGGCGATCTTTCCGCCTCGCGCCAGACGCTGGAGATCCAGAAATCCGAGCTTTCGACGGCCAACGCCAATTACCAGGCGGAGAAGGAGCGCGCCGAAGCGGCCAACAAGGCGAAATCAGAATTCCTCGCGAACATGTCGCATGAGCTGCGCACGCCGCTGAACGCCATCCTCGGCTTCTCCGAAATCCTGCAGAACCAGATGTTCGGGCCGCTCGGTTCGGCGAAATACGACGAGTATGCCCGCGATATCCATGACAGCGGCAAACATCTGCTCAACGTCATCAGCGACATTCTCGACATGTCGAAGATCGAAGCCGGTCACCTCAAGCTGCACCGCGAGCGGATCGATCTCGTACCGCTGATCGAGGAAAGCCTGCGCTTCACCGCCATTCCGGCGGCCGAAAAGAATATCCTCATCGACCAACGCATCTCCTCTGGCCTGACGCTGACGGCCGACCGCCGGGCGATGAAACAGGTACTGCTCAACCTGCTTTCCAATGCGGTCAAGTTCACCGACAATGGCGGCCGCATCGCGGTGCGCACACGCCGCGTCGACGGCGCCGTCACCGTCACCATCGCCGATACCGGCATCGGCATCCCCCGTTCGGCGCTATCGAAGATCGGCCAGCCGTTCGAACAGGTGCAGAGCCAGTACGCCAAGAGCAAGGGCGGTTCCGGCCTCGGACTTGCCATCTCGCGTTCGCTGACCGCCCTGCATGGCGGCCGCATGAAAATCCGCTCGCGCGAAGCCGTGGGCACGGTGATCTCGCTGCGCATTCCGGACGATGTCTAAGCTTTGACCACGCTCAGGAAAATCTTCCGAACCGCCTTGGAAAGCCGCTTGATCTCCCCCTCCAGCGTCGTGATATCGGGGCAATCGCCGGCGCGGCAGACAAGTTCGATGAGACCCGCCGGCGCGTCGTTCGGATCGAACTCACCGTCAATGCAGAGACGGATCAATTGCGACAGGCTGGTGTAGAGCGCGAAAGCTTCGAGGCAGGTGTCGAGGTCGGCCGCGGCCATCAGCCGGTCGCCGAGCACCTTCAGAGCCTCGCCGGTGCTCAGGCCATTGACGGCAACATCGACACCCTTGGCGGGAGCGATCAGCACCAGGTATTGGGCGATGAATTCGAGATCGACGACGCCGCCGGGGATCAGCTTCAGGTCCCAGGGGCCGGACGGCGGCTTTTCCTTTTCGATCAGCTCGCGCATCTCGGCGACATCATGCGCCACCTTGGCAATGTCGCGATCGGCCGACAGCACCTCCCGGACGATATGCTCCGCCTCGGCGATCAGGCTGTCATCGCCTGAAATCAGCCGGGCGCGGCTGAGCGCCATATGCTCCCAGGTCCAGGCCTCCTCGCGCTGGTACTTACCGAAGGCATTGATGCGGGTGGCGACCGGCCCCTTGTTGCCGGAGGGGCGCAGCCGCATGTCGACCTCGTAGAGCACGCCTTCGGCGGTCGGCGCCGACAAGGCGGCGATCAATCTCTGGGTGACGCGGGTGAAGTAGCGCGTCGCGTCGAGCGGCTTCGGCCCGTCGGATTCGGAGGCGGCGTCGTCATAATCATAAAGCAGGATCAGATCGATGTCGGAGCCTGCTGTCAGCTCGAAACTGCCGAGCTTGCCCATGCCTGATATGGCGATGCGGCCGCCGGGATAATCGCCGTGCGCGGCCCGCATCTCGGTTGTCACGGCATCGAGCGCGGCTGATATGATGAGGTCGGCGAGATGAGTGAAGGCGCGGGCAGCCATTGCGCCGTTGATTGCGCCGGTGAGCAGGCGGATGCCGATCAGGAAGCGCTGTTCGGCGGCGAAGATGCGCAACCGGTCGAGCACCTCCTCATAATGGCGCGCCTGGGCGAGCGAGCCGTTCAGGCGCTCGCCGAGATAATCGCGCGTCGGCAGCTCGGCCATCAGGGCCGGATCGAGCATGCCGTCGAAAACATGCGGCCTGGCGGCGATCACCTCGGCCAGTCGCGGTGCCGAGGACATGATGTTGACAATCAGCGACAGGAGCGCCGGATTGCTGCCGAGCAGCGAGAAGAGCTGGATGCCGGCCGGAAGGCCCGAGATGAAGCTGTCGAAACGCAGCAGCGCCTCGTCGGCGCGCCTGCTTTCGCCGAAGACGCGCAGGAGCTCCGGCGCCAGCTCCGTCAGCCTTTCGCGCGCCTCCACCGATTGCGTCGCGCGGTAGCGGCCGTAATGCCAGGTGCGGATGATGCGGGAAATGTCGGACGGCCTGTTAAAGCCGAGCTTCTTCAAGGTCTCCAGCGTATCCGGGTCATCGCCCTGGCCGGTGAAGACGAGGTTTCCGGTTTCGGTGGAAAGCTTGCTCTCCTGCTCGAACAGGCGGGCATAACGCCGCTCCACCGTCTTCAGCACGCCAACCAGCCGTTCGGAAAAACTCGGCGTGTCGGTAAAGCCCATCATGAAGGCAATGCGCTTGAGGTCGGCATCGGTCTCCGGCAGCAGGTGGGTCTGCTCGTCGCGCACCATCTGGATGCGATGCTCGACGTCACGCAGGAACCAATAGGCCTCCGTCAGCTCGTCGCGGGTCTCGGCGTCGATCCATTTCGCCTTGGTGAGCTCGCCGAGCGTCTCCTCGGTCCCGCGGCCGCGCAACGCCGGCATGCGGCCGCCGGCGATCAGCTGCTGGGTCTGGACGAAGAATTCGATCTCGCGGATGCCGCCGCGCCCGAGCTTGACATTATGGCCCTTGACCGCGATCGCGCCGTGCCCCTTATGCGCGTGGATCTGCCGCTTGATCGAATGGATATCGGCGATCGCCGCGTAATCGAGATATTTGCGGAAGACGAAAGGCGCAAGCCCGCGCAGGAACTCGCCGCCGGCCAGAAGGTCGCCGGCCACGGCGCGCGCCTTGATGAAGGCCGCCCGCTCCCAGTTCTGGCCCCTGCCCTCGTAGTAGATCATCGCCGCGTCGACCGGAATCGCCAGCGGCGTCGAACCGGGATCCGGGCGCAATCGCAAATCGCTGCGGAAGACGTAACCATCCGCGGTGCGTTCCTGCAGGATGCGCACCAGCCGGCGCATCATCCTCGGGAACACCTCGATGGCGTCATCGGGGTCGGGCACGATGCCGGCCTGCTCGTCGAAAAAGACGACGAGGTCGATATCGGAGGAATAGTTGAGCTCGCGGGCGCCGAGTTTGCCCATGCCGAGCACGATCAGTCCCGAACCTTCGCTCGGCTTGGCCGGATCCCGCAGCCTGACCTTTCCGCTTTCATGCGCGGAGAGCAGCAGATGGTCGATTGCAGCGGCGACGGAGGCTTCGGCGAGCTCGCTCAGCCAGGCGGTCGTGGCCCGGCCGTCGAAGATGCGCGAGAGATCGGCCAGTGCAACGAGGAAGGCGGCCTTGCGCTTGATGATGCGCAGTCTGCTCATCACCGCCGATTCCACTGGCGCGGCCCCGTCGCCGTCCGGCTGCCAGCAGTCCCGCGCCTCGGCGATCAGCGCTTCGATCTGCGGCTCCAAGGGTTGGGTGATGGCGCCGGCGAGGACGGCCGGGTCGAGATTGACGATTTCGCGCAGATAGGGCGAGAGCGTCAGCACGGCGGCAATGAAATCGCGCAGCCGCCCTTCGCTCTTCAGCATCGCGGCGACCGCCGGCTCGCTTTTGCCGGCCTGCTGGAGGTCGCTCATCGCCAGCTTCAACTCCGTCTGGCTCAGCGGACGCAGCAGCCCTTCGGCGACGTCCTTCAGGCCATGCGTCGATTTCGTCAGCATAGGCTCTCCTGCTTGAAGCGGAAGGAAACGGCCGGCAGAATCACGCCTTCCCCCTCCTCGATCGGGATTAAACTAGGGTCTCGGGGCCAAACCGCCAATACGCGATTCAACGGATCGCGTTTCCGCACAAGTCCTTCAGGCAGCCTTGGCCGGGAAGATCATGCTGACGGTCAGGCCGCGCTGTTCCGGACTGTCGGGATCGGTGTCGGAGAGTTCCAGCCGGCCGTTGTGCAGTTCCATCACCGCCTCCACCAACGAAAGCCCGAGCCCGGTGCCGGGCTTCGAGCGGCTTTCGTCGAGGCGGACGAAGCGCTTGACCACGTCGTCGCGCCGATCGGCCGGAACGCCCGGTCCATGGTCTGCCACCGACAGGCAGATGCCATCCGGGCGGCGGGCAAGCCTTAGCGACACCTCGCCCGCCCCTTGCGTATCGGAGGAATATTTGATGGCATTGTCGAGCAGGTTGAAGATCGCCTGGCCGATCAGCTCGCGATTTCCTTGCACCTCGATCCCGGGTTCGACGCTCGAGCTCAAGCCAAGCCCGGCCTCTTCGGCCGCCGGCTCGTAAAGCTCGGCGCTGTCGGAAACAATGGCCGACAGCTCGACCGGCGACATCTCCGCGGCGACCGATCCAGCCTCGACGCGGGAGATCATCAGCAGCGCGTTGAAGGTGCGGATCAGCTGGTCCGATTCGGAAATGATGCCTTCGAGCGCTACCCGCCGCGTATCGGCATCGCTCATGTCGAGCGCATCGGCCGCCTTGTTGCGCAGCCGCGTCAGCGGCGTCTTGAGATCGTGGGCGATGTTGTCGGAGACCTGCCGCAGGCCTTCGTTCAGCTTCTCGATGCGCTCCAGCATGGTATTCAACGACATCGACAGCCGGTCGAACTCATCGCCGGAGCCGCCGACCGGCAGACGCTGCGACAGGTCGCCGGCCATGATCTTCTTGCTCGCATCCGACATGCGGTCGATGCGTTTGAGCGCATTGCGGCCGATGGCGAACCAGATGATGATCGCGCCGAGCCCCATGATCGCCAGCGCCACCATCAGTGCCTGACGCACCAGGAGGCGGAAACGTTCGGGATCGCCGAGGTCGCGGCCGATCAGGATCCGCAAGCCGTTGTCGAGCACGAAGATATTGGCGATCGCCCGATGGCGGCGCTCGACACCGCCGCCGTCGGTATAACGTTGATAGGCGAAGGGCGCGGAGGTCCAGCCGACCTCCTCGAAAACACCAGGCTGCACCGAGGCGACATTGCCGGCGAGAATATCGCCCGAGGGCCCGGCGATGATATAGAGATTGGCGCCCGGCTGACGGGCGCGCCGCTCCATCGTGCGCAGGAGAAGGTTCATGCCGCCTGTGTCATAGGCGCGCTGCACCTGTTCCACCTCCTGCTTGACGGCATCGCGGATCTGGCCGGTCAGCAGCCGTTCCGACATCGCCGTCACATAGAAGACGAGGGTCGCGGCGCAGATGGCGAAAAGCAGGATGTAGAGTGCCGAAAGGCGGACTGCGGTGGACTTGAAGAGAACCCTGAAGCGGCTCATCCCTCGTCCTTGATCATGTACCCCGCGCCCCGGATGGTTTTCAGGAGCGGCTGGCTGAAGTCCTTCTCGATCTTCGAGCGCAGGCGCGAGACATGGACGTCGATGACGTTCGTCTGCGGGTCGAAGTGGTAGTCCCAGACATTTTCGAGCAGCATGGTGCGGGTCACCACCTGGCCGGCATTTTTCATCAAATATTCGAGCAGGCGGAATTCGCGCGGCTGCAGCGGGATTTCCTTGCCGCCACGGCGCACCTCGTGGGAGAGCCGGTCGAGTTCGAGATCACCGACGCGATAGACGACATCCTGTTCCGGCGTGCCCTTGCGGCGGCCAAGCACCTCGACACGCGCCAGCAATTCGCTGAAGGCATAGGGCTTCGGCAGGTAATCGTCGCCACCGGCACGAAGACCGGTCACCCGATCATCGACCTGGCCAAGCGCGGAGAGAATGAGCACCGGCGTATGGACGCCCTTGCGGCGCAGCTCGCTGATGACGGAGAGACCGTCGCGGCGCGGCAGCATGCGGTCGATGACGATGACGTCATAGGTATTTTCCGATCCCATGAACAGACCGCTCTCGCCGTCGCTGGCGTGGTCGGCGACAATGCCTGCCTCGCGAAAGGCTTTCGTGAGGTAGACCGCGGCTTCGAGATCATCTTCGATGATGAGAATCTTCATGCGGCCGACATTACCCACCGGCTGCGTTTCGGCAAGGCTCAAAGCATCTGGCTGCGGAGCGGCGCTCATCGCGATCATCCTTCAAAATCAGAACAATCGAGCCGGGCGGAGTTTCCTCCGCACGGCTCCCGTTTTGCGGGGATCAGCCCTGGCCGTTGATCGGCAGAGCGACGAAACGGCTTCCTTCGCTCGACTGGATCTGGAAGAGCGCCCGGGTACGACCGTCCTTCTTGGCCTGGTTCAGCACCTTGACGACATCGCCGGGGGTGGAGACTTCCTGGTTGTTGACCGAGGTGATCTTCTCGCCTTCCTTGATGCCCTTGTCGGCGGCGTCGGAGTCCGGGTCGATACCTGTTATCGTCAGGCCCTTGCCGTCATCGGAGGGGCCGACCGTCAGGCCGAGATCGGCGAGCGCCTTCTCGGACGCCGGCGCCTCGGGCTGCTGCGGCTGGCTGTTGTCATCGGCATTCGCTTCCTTCTGGTCGGCCGGCAGCGTGCCGAGTTCGACGGTCAGGGACTGCGCCTTGCCAGCGCGCCAGACCGAAAGCTCGGCCTTGCTGCCCGGCTGCATCGCGCCGATGCGGCGGCTGAGATCGCGCGCATCCTTGATCGTTTCACCATTCAGGGCGGTGACGACGTCGCCGGCCTTCATGCCGGCCTTGTCGCCCGGCGAGCCCGCCTGCGGGGCGACGACGAGGGCGCCGCTCGGCTCGGAAAGGCCGATGGATTCGGCGATATCCTTGGTCACCGGCTGGATCTGGACACCCAGCCAGCCGCGGGAAACCTGGCCGTCCTTCATCAGATCGGCGACGACATCCTTGGCGGTCGAGGCGGGAATGGCGAAGGCGATGCCGACGCTGCCGCCGGACGGGGAAAAGATCGCGGTGTTGATGCCGACGACTTCGCCGCTGAGGTTGAAGGTCGGACCGCCTGAATTGCCGCGGTTCACGGCCGCATCCACCTGCAGGTAATCGTCATAGGGACCGGAGCCGATATCACGGCCGCGGGCCGAGACGATGCCGGCCGTGACCGTGCCGCCGAGACCGAAGGGGTTGCCGACGGCGACGACCCAGTCGCCGACGCGGACATTGTTGTCGTCGGCCCAGTTGACATAGGTGAACTTCTTGCCCTTGCCGTCAACCTTCAGGACAGCGAGGTCGGTGCGCGGATCCTTGCCGATCAGCTTGGCATCGAGTTCGGTGCCGTCATTCATGACGGCGACGAAGGCCTGGCCGTCGGAGACAACGTGATTGTTGGTGACGATGTAGCCGTCCTCGGAGATGAAGAAGCCGGAGCCTTGAGCGACCGGACGCAGCCGGCCCTTGCCGCCGGGACCATTCGGGCCGCCCGGGCCACCGGGGCCGTTCTGGCCGAAGCGCCGCTGATGGCCCTGCTGATCGTTCGGATCCTGGCCGAACTGACGGAAGAAGCGCTTCAGCGGGTGATCGTCAGGCAGATCATCGAAGCCGCGGCCGTTGAAATCGAAGGCGAAGCCGTCATTGTTGTCGGCGACGGGATTGACGCGATTTTCCACGCGAACCGACACGACGGCGGGCGAAACGGCATCGACGACATTGGCGAAGCTCGGAACGGCAGGCGCCTGAACCTTGACGGCTTCGGCATAAGACCGGGTGATTTCGAGCGGAACGCCGGTTGCGAGCACAGCGGCTGCGATACCGGCAACGGTAGAAGCCTTGAGCACGGTGGCGAGGGACGGACGTCCGTTGAAATTCTTCAGCATTGGAGCACCTTCTCTTGTTCTTAGATCTTCAGACCGGCAGCGCCGGATCATTCGATGGACAAGATATAGGATGGCGCACCTTACTGCGAACTGTCCGGCCAATGAAAAGTTTGTAATGTTTTGAAATCTTGCTGGTCGTCACTGCGCCCGGCCCTTCTCTGGAGCTGCCCAGAGGACTTGGAAATATTCACCCCGGCTCGACGGGGTGTTATTTCTTCAGTAGCTCGTTCAGCCTCGCCTGCTCATCCGCCGTCAGTTTGCTTCCCGTCGGCTTGCCTGATCTCCTGCGGGCAAACACCAGCAGCGACAGGCCGCCGGCGAGCACCAGCAGCACCGGCGCGCCCCAGAGCAGCACCGTCTTTATGCTGAACCGCGGCTTCAGCAGCACGAATTCGCCGTAGCGCGAGACGATGTAGTCCAGCACTTCCTCATCGCTGTCGCCGTCCTTGATGCGCTCGCGCACGAGCAGGCGCAGATCTTTTGCCAACTCGGCATTGGAATCGTCGATCGACTGGTTCTGGCAGACCATGCAGCGCAGTTCGGCCGACAGCGTCCGGGCACGCGCTTCGAGCGCCGGATCGGCCAGCACCTCGTCGGGATTGACGGCGAAGGCCGGGGTGGCCGAAAGCATCAGAGCCAAAACCAGGAGCAGACGCCGCATCATTCCGCCGGCTCCATCGCGGGTGTCGCCGGCTTCGCCTTGGCCCGGCGCCGCGGGGCGCCGACGCGCAGGCGGCGGTCGGAGAGCGAGACGCAGCCGCCGGCGGCCATGATCAAGGCGCCGCCCCAGATGCAGAGGATGAACGGCTTCCACCAGATGCGCACGACGATACCGCCGTCCGTGGTGGCGTCGCCGAGCGAGACATAGAGCTGGCTGAGGCCGAAGGTCAGGATGCCGGCTTCGGTCGTCGGCATCTGCCTTGCGGTATAGAGCCGCTTGGCCGACCAGGTATCGGCGACGACAACCCCGGCGCGCCGGATGGTGAAGTGGCCGCGCTCCTCGCTGTAGTTCGGTCCCCTGCCCGGCCGCATGCCGTCGAACGCGAGACTGTAGCCGCCGGCCTCGATGATCTCACCCGGCTTCATCGCGACGACATGTTCGCTCTGGAAGGTGGTGACGGCGACGATGCCGAGCACGCTGACGCCAAGGCCGGCATGGGCAAGCGCAGTGCCGAAGGCCGAACGCGGCAGACCGGTCAGCCGGCGCCAGGCGATGCTGCCGGCGAGTTTGCCGATGCCGGCGCGATACCAGAGATCGGCAATGGCGCCGAGGATCAGGAACAGCCCGGCCGCCAGCCCGAGCACGGCGAGCACCGGCCCGCCATGTTCGAGATAGAAGACGATGACGGCGGCGGCGAAGGCGAGAGCCGCGACGGCATAGAGCCGCTGCAGGGCGCCGAGCAGATCACCGCGCTTCCAGGCCAGCAGCGGCCCGAACGGCACGATGACCAGCAGCGGCGCCATCAACAGTCCGAAGGTCAGGTTGAAGAAGGGCGGCCCGACGGAGATCTTGTCGCCGGTCAGCGTCTCCAGGAGCAGCGGATAGAGCGTGCCGGTGAGAACCGTGCCGCAGGCGACCGTCAGGATCAGATTGTTGAGAACCAGCGCCCCCTCGCGCGAGATCGGCGCAAACAGCCCGCCGGCCGCCAGCTTCGGCGCCCGCAGGGCAAACAGCGACAGCGCCCCGCCGATGAAGATCAGCAGGATGCAGAGAATGAAGACGCCGCGGGAGGGATCGCTGGCAAAGGCATGCACCGAGGTCAGCACGCCGGAGCGCACCAGGAAGGTGCCCATCAGCGACAGCGAGAAGGTCAGGATGGCGAGCAGCACCGTCCAGATCTTCAGCGCCTCGCGCTTTTCCATGACGAGGGCCGAATGCAGCAGCGCGGTGCCGGCCAGCCACGGCATGAACGAGGCGTTCTCCACCGGATCCCAGAACCACCAGCCGCCCCAGCCGAGCTCGTAATAGGCCCAGTAGGAGCCCATGGCGATGCCAAGCGTCAGACAAGTCCAGGCGGCGAGCGTCCAGGGCCGCACCCAGCGCGCCCAGGCAGCATCGATGCGGCCTTCCAGCAGAGCAGCAACGGCAAAGGAGAAGCAGACGGAAAAGCCGACATAGCCGAGATAGAGCAGCGGCGGGTGGATGGCGAGCCCGACATCCTGCAGCACCGGATTGAGGTCGCGGCCCTCGGCCGGGGCCGGATCGAGCCGCAGGAAGGGATTGGAGGTCAACAGGATGAACAGCGTGAAGGCGAGCGAGATCCAGGCCTGCACGGCCAGCACATTGGCCTTCAGCGTCTCCGGCAGATTGCGGCCGAAGACGGCGACCAGCGCGCTGAACAGCGTCAGGATCAGCAGCCAGAGCATCATCGATCCCTCGTGATTGCCCCAGACGCCGGAATATTTGTAGATCAGCGGCACCAGCGAATGCGAATTCTCCCAGACGTTCTCGACCGAGAAGTCGGAGACGACATGGGCATGGGTCAGGACGGCAAAGGCAAAGGCGACGAGCGCGAACATCGCCAGCGAGCCGGAGGTCGCCACATCCATCATCGCCCGGTCATGGCGGCGGGCGCCGATGACAGGCACGATCGAGACGATCAGCGCCGTCGCCAGCGCCAGCAACAGGGCATAATGGCCGATCTCGATGATCATCGCGTCGCCTTCGCCTCCTGGCCTTGGCCTTGTCCCGCTTGGCCTTGTCCCCCTTGGCTTTGTCCGCCTTGGCCATCCTGCCACAGGCCCTGCGCCTTCAGCTTGTCGGCCACCTCCTTCGGCATATAGGTCTCGTCATGCTTGGCGAGCACCGTGTCGGCGACAAAGACGTTGCCGCCTGATGCAAACATGCCTTCGGTGACCACACCCTGGCCCTCGCGGAACAGATCGGGAAGGATGCCGGTATAGTGGACCTTGACCGCATTGGCGCTGCCGTCGGTGACGGTAAATTCCACCGTCGAACCGGCGCCGCGCACGACGCTGCCGGCCCCGACCAGGCCGCCGAGCCGGATGCGGGTCTCCGGCGCCACCGGGGTCTTCGCCAGATCCGCCGGCATGTAGAAATAGGCCACCGACTGGCTGAAGGCGAACATCACCAACAGCACCGCCGCAATAATGAAACCCATCCCGCCCGCGATCACCGCCAAGCGCTTCTGCTTGCGCGTCATTGCGTCATCCCCTCCGTGGCTATGCCAAGTTCCCTGGCAAGCGCCAGCAATTGCCGGCCCTGTTCACCCGCCGGCGGAAAGGCCGCAAGCCCGCGCTTCAGGGCATCGGCTGCGCGATCCTTATCGTTCAATACGGCGTAAGAGCGGATGAGACGCATCCATCCCTCGAAATTATTGGGTTCGGCGGTCAGCTTGGCGTCGAGGCTTTGGACCATGCCGCGGATCAGCTGCTGCCGGTCGCCGGCGCTCATGTTTTCAGCGGCGGCCACATCTTCCGAAGTCGGTCCGCCGGGCGCCGTCGGCTGGGCCGCCGCGCCGCCGTTCTTGGCAATATGTTCATTGACCAGCGGCAGCCAGGGCGCATCGGCGGGCGATTGCTGCGCCAGCGCTTCGAAGGCCCGGCGCGCCTCGTCGGTCCGCCCCGCCTGCTCCACGCTGAGGGCGACATAGAAACGGGCACGCGGATTGTCGGGTTCCAGCGCCAGCGACTGTTCCAGCGCCTGGCGCGCCTCCTCCGTCACCACGCCGTCGGAGACTGCCATCAGCGTCTCGGCAAGGCCATCGAGCCGGATCGGGCTCGGGCCGAGAAGCCGGATGGCATTGCGATAGGCGAGTTGCGCATCGTTGACCCGCATCGTGCGGAAATAGATCGGCGCCAGCACGTCCCAACCCTTGCCGTCGTCCGGATTCTCAGCCAGATGCCGTTCCGCCTTGGCGATCAGCACCGCCATGTCGTTGCCGGGATTTTCCAGCCGCGCTTCGAGCGGCTGCGCGGGCAGATCCGGCCTGCCCATCGTCAAATAAAGACAGAGCCCGAGCACCGGCAGGATCAGGAGAACGAAGGCCTCAGTAACACGGTGATGTCGTGCGGGTTTCGGCGTTGTCTCCGGCTCGCCGGCAGAAACGGCGATCAGCCGACGGCCGATTTCGGCCCTGGCATAATCAGCCTCTTCCGGTGTGATCAGCCCGCCGGCAAGATCGCGGTCGAGTTCGCGCAGCTGGTCGCGATAGACTGCCGCCTCGCCGGCGCGGCTGTTCTCAGCCGCCTTCGCTCCACGCAGAAGGGGGTAAAGCAGAATGACGGCGACGGCTGCCGTCAGAACGGCAACGAGAATCCAGAACAGCATAGCCGCCCAAATACGTGAAGCGTGACGCTATTCCAACTGCCAAAGCCCGAATGACGAAGATTTGAGGCTATTCGCCGCAATTTAGCTTGGAATGGGCCTCACCCGAGCGGCGACCAACTGCCGTCATCGTTGCGGCAGGCAGCGCCTCGCGCCACGGTATCCTTGCCGTCGACCGTCAGCGTATGGGTATATTGCCGGCAATTCTGCGAGCCGACCTGATAGGGTGCTGCCGCCACCACCTTGCCGGTAACATTCTTGCCGCTCCAGACCACGGGCTGGCCGACGGCTGCCCCTTCCAGCGCCCGATATTCCGCCTCGAGCGCTCTTTGCTTGTCGCTGTCGCTCAAGCTGACACCGCTGCGCCCGACGATGCCGCCCTGCAGTGCGGTGATGAAGGCAGCCGATGCCGAGGGTTTGCTGGAAAAAATGCCACGCGAGGCAGCTCCCTTCGTCGTCGTGCAGCCGGTGAGCGCGACGGCGAGAAGCAGGATGGAAACGATCATGCCTTGCGAGCGTAGAATCATTGCGTCGAACCACGATCAGGGGTCAAAATACAGCCGATCGAAGTGCAGCGTCCCCGTGTCAGCATTAAGGCAAAGCATGCTATGCGTTTGCCACTAGCTTTGTGACATCAAGCAGTTGGTCATGCAACATCCTTTGTGACGCCGGGCAGGATAAGCTTCGCCTTCAGCCCGCCCCACTCGCCGCGGGACAGTTCCAGCCGCCCTTGATACTCATTGGAAATCTCGGTGACGATCGACAGGCCGAGCCCGGTTCCGGGCTTGCTTTCGTCGAGCCTGCGGCCGCGTTTCAGCGCCTCGCGGATCTGGTCAGGCTCCAGGCCTGGCCCGTCGTCCTCGACAGCGAGCTCCACCCAGTGGCGGCGCGCACTCGCCTCCGCCCCTTTCACGTCCTCGCCGGCCTCGACGGCCGAAAGCCGCACCCTGCTCTTGGCGAAACGCGCCGCATTCTCCAGCAGATTGCCGACGGTTTCCTCGAGATCCTGCTGCTCCATGGCGACGGCCAGATGCGGCGGCGAGACGACGAGATCGAATTCGGTATCGACGTTCAGGCGGCGCATGACGCGCACCAGCCGTTCCAGTGCCGGCTCGGCATCGGTGCGGGCGAGTACGGATTCGCGCTGGGCGGCGATGCGGGCGCGGTTGAGATAGGACTGCACCTGCCCCTGCATCGATTCCGCCTGGCTGCGCACCAGTTCGCCATGGGATTTTTCGAGAACGCGCGCCTCGTTCAATAGAACGGCGATCGGCGTCTTCAGCGAATGGGCGAGATTGCCGACCTGCATGCGCGCCCGCTCGACGATGCGGCGATTGCTGTCGATCAGCGCATTGACCTCGTTGGCAAGCGGCAGGATTTCGCGCGGGAAGTCGCCTTTCAGCTGCTCGCTCTCGCCGGCGCGGATACGCTCCAGGGCGGCGCGCGCCTTGTCGAGCGGCTTCAGGCCATAGAGAATGGCGAGCGCATTGACGATCAGGCTGCCGACGCCAAAACCGGCGAGCGCCAGATAGAGGCTGTGGGAAAAGGTGCGCACGTCGTCCTCGACGACATCGACATTGCCGGTGACGCGGAAGCGCGCCGCACGCCCATCAGTGTCGAGCACCACTTCGGTCTCGGCCACCTGCACGCGGTTTCCCGAGGCGTCCGTCACCTGGTAGTAGCGCTCGTAATTCTTGTCGAAGGGCGCCTCGACGACGGAGGGAACCGGAATGAGCGCGGAGCCGAGCGAAGGCGAGACCAGCGGGGCTGTCGTATAGGTGCCGAGTGGCTCCACCACCCAATACCAGCCGGTCTTCGGCTGGGCAAAGCGCAGGTCGCCGAGCTGCGGGCTGCCGCTCAATGCGCCCTGATCGCCGATCGTGACGGAATTGATGACATTATAGAGCTGCGCCCGCAAGAGATCCTGGAAACCGCGTTCGGCGCTCTTGCGGTAGAGGGTCGAGATCAGCAGGCCGATCACCACCAGCGCCACCGTCGACCAGACCGTGGTCAGCAGCAGCACGCGCGCGGTGAGCGACTTAATTCGCATGTTTCGGCGCTTGGATGCGGTAGCCGAGACCGCGCACCGTTTCGATCAGGTCGACGCCCATCTTTTTGCGCAGGCGGCCGACGAAGACCTCGATCGTGTTGGAGTCGCGGTCGAAATCCTGGTCGTACATGTGCTCGACCAGTTCGGTTCTCGAGACGACCTCGCCCATGTGATGCATCAGATAGGAAAGCAGCCGATATTCGTGCGAGGTCAGCTTCAGCGCCGTGCCGTTGACCGTCGCCTTCGAGGATTTGGTGTCGAGCCGCACCGGCCCGCAGACGATTTCCGAGGAGGCATGCCCGGCGGCGCGGCGGATCAGCGCCCGGATGCGCGCCAGCACTTCCTCGACATGAAAAGGCTTGGTGACGTAATCGTCGGCGCCGGCGTCGATGCCGGCAACCTTGTCGCTCCAGCGGTCGCGCGCCGTCAGGATCAAAACCGGCACGGCGCGGCCGGCGCCGCGCCATTTCTCCAGCACGGTGACGCCGTCCATCTCCGGCAGGCCGATATCGAGGATAATGGCGTCATAGGGCTCGGTATCGCCGAGGAAATGGCCTTCCTCGCCGTCGAACGCCTGGTCGACGACATAACCCGCCTCCTTCAGCGTGTCGGTCAGCTGCCGGTTCAGGTTGACATCGTCTTCGATTACCAGGATGCGCATCGGTCCGCCTTCGTCCGCTTCAAATCGATCATGTTCTGAATAGACCGATTCCGCCTACATCGGAACCTTTACCGTCACCTTGCGCGGACGCTGACCGTTGCCCGACACGAGAACGGTGATAATGCAGCTATCGCCCACCGGTTGCACGGACAGGAGCTGGCCGCCCGTCTGCTCGACGACCTGGGCTGCGGCGGCGCTGCAATCGCCTGCCACGCGCAGGACGAGGGTGCCCGCGCCGTCCGATGAGGGCGCCGATGCCACCAGCCCGGCAGCCACTACTGCGACGCTCAGAGGAAAGGCCATGTTCTATGCTTTCAAGGGTAATTCCAACTTGCTGCGACTATGTACTCACGCGACCTGAATGGCAAATGAATGCACTGTAATACAGGGTGTTTAGAACCGTTCTCGACTGTTGGCGGCAGCCCGTGTGAGTTGCTGAAAACCGATGCCGCGGCAGCCTTCTGCGCGTGGGAAAAGGCTTGGCCCCAGGCGCATAGGGAAGGCTGGGAGCAGATCCTCGCGTCAAGCCCGCGCGCGCCGGGCTGCCGCGAATTGCAATCACAGCTTTTACCGGCTGATTGAACCTGTTATGTCGTTGCGGCTCCCGCATCCAGGCCATTTCAGCACCAATGCCAAACTCCTTCCGCTTCCGCTCAGCGCAGACGGTTTTCGTGCTCGCCATTACCCAGCTGATCGGCTGGGGTACGACCTTCGACATGCTCGGCGTGATGGGCCGCATCGTGGCGCCCGATCTCGGCATGGTGAACGAGGTGGCGTTTGCCGGCTTGACGATCATGATGATGGTCAGCGCCATCGTCGGCCCGGCGACCGGCCGCTGGCTTGGCCGTTATGGTGCGGCCCGGGTGCTTTCGGCGGCTTCCCTGACCTTTGCCCTCGGCCTCTGTCTGCTTGCCGCCGCCAACGGCGTCATTCTCTACGCCGCCGCCTGGATCGTGATCGGCGTCGGCGGCGCGCTCGGCCTGTCGGCCCCCGCCTATACCGCCGTCGTCGAGCGCGAAGGGATGAACGGCAAGCGGGTCATTGCCGTGCTGATGCTGTTCACCGGGCTTTCGAGCGCCATCTTCTGGCCGATCCTCAGCCTGCTCAACGAAACCGTCGGCTGGCGCTTCACCTTCCTCATCTGCGCAGGCCTGCAATTCTTCATATGCCTGCCGCTGCATCTTTTCGCCCTGCCGAAACCGGTCGCGGCCCATGTCGACGGCGGCACAGCCGGCATCGCCCCGGTGCCGCTGTCGAAGACGGCGCAGCGCAAGGCCTTCCTGCTGATCGCCGCGACGACGACCATCACCACCTTCATCACCTTCGGCATCTCGCCGTCGCTGCTCGAGATCTTCCACCAGTCCGGGGCCTCGCCGGCCTTCGCGCTGCAGCTCGGCTCGGCCCGCGGCGTGCTCGGCATTTCGGCGCGGTTCCTCGACATGCTGCTCGGCCGGCGCGGCAATCCCATCCTCAGCGCCGCCATGGGCATCGGCCTGATGCTGGTCAGCTTCCTGATGATGCTGGCCGCCAGTCCATCGACGCCGCTGCTCGTCAGTTTCGTCCTACTCTACGGCTTCGGCTCCGGCGTCATGACCGTCGCCCGGGCGCTTCTGCCGCTGGCGCTGTTTTCGCCGCGCGAATTCGGCCTCCAATCGGCGCGGCTGTCGCTGCCGCAGAACCTTGCCAATGCAATCGCCCCGGTCGTCTTCACCGCCATCCTCGACCGCGCCGGCACCGGCCCGGCGCTTTTCGCCGCAGCCGTTCTCGCCGCCTTGTCGCTCACTCTGGTGCTGATGCTGATGACGCTGGTGCGCGGTGCGCTGGCATCGAAGCCGAGCCCGGCCATCTCATGAGGCGTGGAATGGACGCCATCTTCAGCTGACCCATGACCAGTCGCGTTTGACGAATCTTTTGAATCGCTTGCCGCCGGTTTTTCGGACGTTGAGTCCGGTGGCTCACGGCTGCATTAACATCCAGCGCCCGCGAGTGCGGAAAGCCGCTTATCCCTTTGAAATTTCATCGAAGCATGGGTGGCCGATTCAGAGCGGCCGCGTCACCGCTGCGCGGCTGTCGTAGTCCGCGGCGATGCGCTTTTCCCGCAGCGGCCGAACACGCTCGATCGAGCGCTGATAATCGGGATGCGCCTTATAGGCGGCGAGAGCCGCCTCATCATCGAACTCACCGTAGACGACAAGATCGATCTCGGTACCCAGCTGATCGGTCTTCACATTGGTGCCGATTTCCAAGAGCCGCGCCTGCGGAATAGCGGTCAGGATCGAAAGCCCGGCCCTTACCTCCTCCAGATGTTCCTCCTGCACGGTGAAGAAGACGATATGGCGGATCACGCGGAAGCTCCTGTCAGATTTCAGAGGGTCGGCCCGCGCGATAACACGCCGACCCCGGGCCTTCAACCGCGCACCCTGCCCTGCGCGGCATCCGGACGCATCGCCGCATGGAAGGCTTTGGCGTAGCCCGCGAGCTTCTCGGCCCGGTCGGTGCCGTTGACGATGCGGCGCGCATTGACCCAGTCCTCGGTCGTCGCGTTCAGGTGATCGGCAAGTTTGTGGCCGGTGAAGCTGCCCTGCAGCATGCCTTCGATCAGGATGGTCACCGCCGCATCCATCTCCATCGCCCGGTCGGGATCGGCAACGAGATCGATGCCGGTCAGCACGCTCATCGCCTCGTAATTCCGCTTATGGGTGAGCTGCACCAGACCACGGCCCAACCAGCAGCAGCCATCCTCGTCCGGCCGCCAGTAGGGCGTCTTTACCCAGGAGAGCCGGCCGGCGGCAAAGGCCGCCTCCAGGATCTCGACCGCGCGGGCATCGCTTTGCGCCAGCGTCTCGCGGACCGGCTGCATCGTATAGGCGGTCTCGTGATACGCGGTTGCGAGGATATAGGCGAGCCATCGGAGGTCGGCCGGCGCAAACCGCCGTTCCCAGGCGTCGAGAATCGCCGTGATACCCTCTACCTGAGGCTGAGTTAGCTCTCCTTTAAAGAGCTCCTCGCGCACCGCATCAAAAAAGAACATCCGATCCATGTGGACAACCATACCGCGCTTCCCGCGAATCTCGTGGTTAAAACCGTCTTAATCGATTAAAATCAACTTAATCGTTTGAAGTGTCTAAGCCCCTGATTTACACGGCTTTTGTCTTGTGCAATGCATCTCCCCGCCCTGAAGCCTTACCACCACAAGAGGAGACTTCCGATGCAGACGCCCGCCAATACCCAGACCACCATTCCCCAGCACGTCGTCGACCAGATGGAGAACGAGTGGCGCCAGATTCGCCTTGCACGCGAGAACACCCCACCCGCCCCGGCAGCCTCAACTGCAGCGCTGAGAGATACAGGCAAAGCGGCGCGGATGTAAGGGCTGGCGTCATCGCGTCGCGGCCTCAAGCCGCATCGCCAGCGTTTCCAGTGACCGCGTGAAGACGGTTTCATCTCTAAGCGCGCGCGACAGCACCAGCGCCCCTTGAATGCCGCAGACGCCTTCCTCGGCCAGCGTCTGCGCCTCCTCCTCGACACAGCCAGCCCGCATCAGCGCCAATCGCAACGCGTCGATCCAGCGGGTGAAATAATCGCGGATCGCTCGGGAAAACCGTTCGCGGGTGTCGTCGAGCGCGAAGGCGCCGACGAGGCAGATGCGGCGGCCGGAGCGGAAGTACTCACTTACATTGGTCCACATTGCCGCGATCGCCTGACGGGCATCGTCATGTCGCAGCGGCCGATAGACCGCCTCTTCGAACCAGCCATCGATAGCGGCGAGCACGGCGTCGGCCATCTCCTCCTTGCCGCCCGGGAAGAAGTGATAAAGGCTGCCCTTGCCGATGCCGGTGCGTTCGGTGATGCGGCTGAGCGTGGCGCCCTCATAGCCGAGCTCGCGGAAGATTTGCGCGAGCAGCGGCACGATGTCGGCGCGTTCATAGACGGTCTTCACCGGCGCAAAATCATCCTGTTCTAGAGGCCGAGCTCAGTGAGGCCGGGATGATCGTCCGGACGTCGGCCGAGCGGCCAGTGGTATTTGCGCTCCGTTTCCCGGATCGGCAGATCGTTGATGCAGGCAAAACGGCGCTGCATCAAGCCGGCCGCATCGAATTCCCAATTCTCATTGCCGTAGGAGCGGAACCAGTTGCCGCTGTCATCATGCCATTCATAGGCAAAGCGCACGGCAATTCGATTGTCGGTGAAGGCCCAGATCTCCTTGATCAGCCGGTAGTCCAGCTCTTTCGCCCATTTGCGCGTGAGAAAGGCGACGATCTCGGCGCGGCCGGTGACGAATTCAGCGCGGTTCCGCCAGCGGCTGTCCGGCGTGTAGACGAGCGAGACGCGCTCGGGATCGCGGCTGTTCCAGCCATCCTCGGCAAGACGGACTTTCTGCGTGGCGGTCTCGAGAGTGAAAGGCGGAACGAGACTGGACATGAGATCTCCTGTACTGAATGGTAATCAATTTACTGATCGGTACACATTTTACAAGTCTGCATCGGGCGGTGATCGAGCTTAGACCTCGGTGCGCCGGCTCCACCGCAGCGGCAGGGCATCCGGGCGAAGCACGATCTCCTCCGGCGTGAAACGCCACAGCCTTTCCGCCTTGGGAAAGGCGGCGATCTCGGGCGAATCGAGTAGCACCTCGACCCTGCCGGTCATTTGCAGCATGTCGCCGGTTTCAAAATCGACGAAGACCAGCCCGGCCTTCGGATTGACCAAGAAATTGCCAAGCGTGTTGAAGAAACGATTGCCGGCAAAGTCGGGAACGGTCAGCGCGCCATCGGTGCCAAGATGCACGAAGCCGGCATAACCGCCGCGATGGGAGACGTCGACCTGGCGTTCGCCATTCTCGCGGTCGACATAGGAGGCGACGAAAAACGTATCGGCGCTCTCGACCATCCGCCGCGCGCGCTGGTCGAGCTCACGCGAACGCAGCGGCGGCACCGCGGTCGGCAGAGCGGGATCGCGGATAAAGGCGGCAGCGCGCGGCTGGATATATTGCGGACAATTGCCGAAGCTCTGGCCGACCCGCAGGCGAAAGGCGCCGGCATCCGTCCTGCCGATGACGCCGTTCAGCCGGTTGCGCCGCCGGGTCTCGAGCTGAATGCCGAGCATGGCGATGGCCGCGCCATCCTCCATGCCGGCATCGGCCGGATCGGCCGGCTCGCGCGGCAGGCGGACCTCAAGCGTCTCCGGGTCCGGCGAAGACATGAAGCCCGGCTGCGCGGCCCGCATCGTTGCCCAGACCTCTCCCTTCGCATCGACCGTGCCTAGCACGACGAAAGGCAACATCGGAAAGAAGGCGCGGTGCTGCTCGGGCATCGCCTTGCGGACAAAATTCCGCCCCGGACCGTCCATGCGTTCGACGACCCCGAGGCTGCGCTGCATTTCAAGCTCACCCTGATGCCAGGGCGATGTGGCAGCTTCTCTTGACTGCTCCAACATCACGGCCTCCTTTCAGGCACGATTTTCAACGGGGGCGGATCTTATGCGGCCAAGCCGATCTTGGTCTTGCTGAAGCCGACGAAGCCCGGCAGCGCCTCGATGCGGCCAAGCCAGGCACGCACGGCCTGATAGGGCGAGGTGTCGACATTGCCCTCCGGCGCATTGGCGATGTAGCTGTAAAGCGCGATATCGGCGATAACAGGATTGTCGCCGAGCAGGAAGGCGCGGCCGGAAAGCTCCGCCTCGACCAGCGCGAGAATACGGTGCGCCCGGGCAATCACCTCGTCGGCGTGAAAATTGGCGCCGAAGACGGTGACCAGACGGGCGGCGCAAGGTCCGTAGGCGATCTCGCCCGCGGCGACCGAGAGCCATTTCTGGATCCGCGCGGCCGTCAAGATGTCCTCCGGCAGCCAGTCGGTGCGGCCAAATTTGCGTGCGAGATAGACGAGGATGGCGGAGGAATCGGAAATGACCGTTCCGTCGTCGTCGAGCACGGGCACCTGGCCAAAGGCATTGAGCTTCAGGAACTCCGGAGCCTTGTGAGCGCCGGCAGCCAGGTCGACCTCGACCAGTTCGTAAGGCACGCCGAGCAGCGACAGGAACAGGTGAACCCGGTGCGAATGGCCGGACAGCGGATGATAATAGAGTTTCATGACGGTTCCTCTGGCGTCTTTTGGGGCGGGAGCAAGGCCTCGGCCTTGCCGGCGATGGCGATTTCGAACCATCTGCAGGGGAATTTACTGCCTTCCAATCGACTGCAGTAGGATGCTAATCTGGAAGGCATGTTCCCAATTATTGGAAGGATGAAATGGACCGCCTCGACGCCATGAGCGTGCTTCTTGCCGTCGTCGAACACGGCAGCCTGTCGGCCGCCTCGCGGCATCTGCGTTCACCGCTGGCAACCGTCAGCCGCAAGATCTCCGAGCTCGAGGCGCATCTTCACGCCAAACTGCTTCAGAGAAGCAACCGCAAGATCACGTTGACCGAGGCCGGACGCTCCTATGTCTCGGCGGCGCGAGAAATTCTTGACCGGGTCGAAGAGGCGGAACGGACGGCCGCCGGCGAATACAGTGCGCCGAAGGGCGAACTGACGATGACCGCGCCGATCGTCTTCGGGCGGCTGCATGTCCTGCCTGTCGTGGTGGATTTCCTGAAGGCCTATCCCGAGATCAATCTGCGGCTGATGCTCGGCGACCGGCTATCGAACCTCGTCGAAGATCACATCGACCTGGCTCTGAGGATCGGCACCCTTGTAGACAGCAACCTGATCGCCACGCGGCTCGGTGCAATCCGCCGCACCGTCTATGCCAGCCCGGATTATCTGGCGCGGAACGCCCCACCCCGGCAGCCGAGTGATCTCTCCGCGCATGACTGCATCACCTTCGAGAACATGGCCTCGATCCGGAGCTGGACCTTCAGCGACGGAAAACGTGATCTTGCCGTGCCGATCCGCTCGCGGCTTGCCGTCAACACCGCCGAGGCTGCCGTCGATGCGGCCGTGGCCGGCCTCGGCATCACCCGCGTACTCTCGTACCAAGCGGCCCGCGCCGAGACGGCGGGCCTGCTGGTGCCGCTGCTTACCGATTTCGAATCGCCGCCGGCGCCAGTGCACCTCGTCTACCCCTCGCAGGGGCTGGTGCCACTGAAGCTGCGAGCGCTCCTCGATTTCGCTACACCGCGCCTGCGGTCCACGCTGAAATAGATTTAGTCTAGGCCAGCTTGCCCTCTTCCGCCTTGTAGAAATACTGGCTGGCGACCAACCATCCCTTCAGCGGCCTGAGCGGCGGGATGCAGGTGGCGAGCATGAAGGGGCCGGTGACCAGAAGCTGCACCCAGATCGGCGCGAAAAACGCAACCTCCAGCCAGACGCCGAGCAGCACGCTCGGTATGCAAGCGAAGCAGATCACGAAAAAGGCCGGACCGTCCGCCGGATCGGCGAAGGCATAATCGAGGCCGCAAACCTCGCATTGCGGCTGCAGCGTCAGAAAACCCTTGAACATATGGCCCTGGCCGCAGCGCGGGCAGCGTCCCCTGACGCCGGTCTGCATCGGAGGAAGCGGGGGATATTCGGTGTCCATGATAACCTCGTCTTCTCTGGCACGCGGCTCAAATGCCAATCAATGCCGTGCAAATGTATGCATTCAATATGGTTACATTATGCGGCAATAGCCAGTCAATCTGCCAGAATGCCGCAGATTTCCGTCGGCTGGCGACCGGCAGCCGCAGACGTCCCGAATATCATCGAAGGGTGGCGAGGCCCGCAGGGTGCCTGAGGGCAAGCTGCAACGCTGCCAGGATCAGAAGAACGACGCCGCCATCTCCGGCGGGCCTTCTAGCGCATGGGCCATGAATTCCAGTGCGCCGTGCAGTCTCTCCCGGGTGACCGGGCCGCCGAGGCAGACCCGCATCGCTTCCGGGGCGGCGCCCTCGACGGTGAAGGCATCGCTTGCCGTGACGCCGATGCCGGAGGAACGCATATGACTGCCGAAGGTGGAACGGGTCCAGCCGTTGGCGAGCGGCAGCCAGATGTTGAAGGCAATCGGATCGGCGCGGTAGCTGCCGGCCGGCAGGATGGCGGCGACCATCTGCTGCCGGGCGGCGGCCTCAGCGCGGATGAAGCGCAGGATCGCGTCGGCCGTGCCGTCCTCGATCCAGCGGGTAGCGAGCGCTACGGTCAAAGGCGAGGCCATGACGTTGTTGGCGCGCATGGCGCTGACGAAGGGCCATACGGCCTTGCTATCGGGTGCCACGACATAGGCAAGGCGTAGGCCCGCGCCCAGGCATTTCGCCAGGCCGCCAATATGCCAGGTCAGATCCGGCGCCATTGCCGCAAGCGGCGCCGGACCTTGCTCTGGAATGAAGCCATAGGCATCGTCCTCGACGATCGGCAGCTGATATTTGCGGGCGACGGCTGCGATTTCCTGGCGCCGGCCGGTTGGAATCGTCAGCGTCGTCGGGTTCTGCAGCGTCGGATTGAGATAGAGCGCCTTCGGCTTCAACCGCTCGCAGGCGGTGGCAAGGGCGTCCGGCAGGATACCGTCCTCATCCATCGGCAGCCCGGCGAGATTGAGCCGCAATTGGGCGGCGATCGAGCGCATGCCGGGATAGGTGATGATTTCCGACAGCACCGTCTCGCCGGGTTTGGCCAACAGGCCGAAGATCGCCAACAGGGCCGGATGCGCACCCGGCGTGACGAAGATCCGCTCCTGCGATGGCGTGAGCCCGCGGCGGCCGAGCCAGGCGGCGGCAGCATCCTTATCGATGCCGGCGCCGCCGAAGCCCTGGTAGCGCAGAAGTGGAACGAGACTGGCGGCCACCGCCGACATGCCCTCGCGCATGCTAGCGATCAGTTCCGGATCGTCCGGTTCCGGCGGCATGTTCATCGAGAAGTCGACGATCGAAGCGCGGCGCGGATCGGGGGCGGCGTCAGGCGCGAAGTCCTGCCGCGCCCTGCCCGCGCGGCCGGTGACGAAGGTGCCCCGGCCGACATGCGACTCGACAAGCCCGCGCTTCTGCGCCTCGACATAGCCCCTGGCCACGGTGGTGAAATCGACATTCAGCCGCTTGGCGAGGTCGCGCTGCGGCGGCAGCCGGTCTCCAACCGCCAGGTAGCCGCTGCGCAGATCCATTTCGATCAGATCGGCAATCGCCATGTAACGCGGGCTGCTGCTGCGGCTGAGGTCGGGATGCCAGTCCTTCATGTCGTGATCCGTGCCCGTCTGATTCCTGATAGGTAGGATTGACTGTATATTGTTGCGCAGCAGCGCTGTCACCCCCCCTGATATTCCGGTATGCGTCAACGGCGTAACAGTCGGCTGCGGAAATTCGCGTCGCGCCAGCCTTGCCGCAGCCCCTTCATCTCCTTACCTATTAAGAGGCGCGCCGGCTTTCGGTCTCGCGCGGCGGCGCCCTCGGGATAAAAGCATGAATATCGATCCGATCCTGCGGTCAGTCGTGGCCGTCCGTTCCTCCATTCCGGAAGATGCCTTCACGGCGGAGACGCTTGGCACTGTCCGGGAGGGCAGCGGCGTCGTCATTCGCGACAACGGCCTGGTGCTGACCATCGGTTATCTCATCACCGAGGCGGAGGAAGTCTGGTTGACGACCCAGGACGGCCGGGTGGTTCCCGCCCATGCCCTTGCCTATGATCAGGAAAGCGGCTTCGGCCTGGTGCAGGCGCTCGGCGTTCTCAACGCTCCGGCCGTGGATTTCGGTGACGCGGCCGCCGCCAGGCCCGGCGATCCGGTCGTCCTTGCCGATGGAATCGGCGAGTTCGTTCAGGCAAATATCGTCGCCCGACAGGAATTCGCCGGCTACTGGGAATATCTGCTGGATGAAGCGATCTTTACCGCACCCGCTCATCCTGCGTGGGGCGGGGCAGCGCTGATCGGCGCCGACGGCAAACTGCTCGGTATCGGTTCGCTTCGCCTGCAGATGAGTCAGGACGGCGAGGTCGCGGACATCAATATGGTCGTGCCGATCGATCTGTTGCCGCCGATCCTCGACGATCTCCTGAACCGCGGCCAGGTCAACAAGCCGCCGCGGCCCTGGCTCGGCGCATTCTCCGCCGAGAGCAATGGCGGCGTGGTGGTGATGAGCGTCGCCGAAGGCGGTCCGGCCGCCGAAGCCGGCCTGCGTCAGGGCGATATCATCTCGGAGATCCGTGACGAAGAGGTCGACGGCCTGGCCGATTTCTACCGCAAGCTCTGGCGCAGCGGCCCGGCCGGTGCCGAGATTCCGATGCGGATCCTGCGCAACGGCCGGGAGGCCTGGCTGCGCGTCAAATCCGCCGACCGCAACAGCTTTCTGAAAAAACCGCAGCTGCAGTAAGACGCACCGGCCCGTTGCAAGCGGCCGGACCTCCAAACGGATTCGACTTTTCTTTTGGCCGTTGAAAGATGCTGCTGTTGCCTTAGTCCTGGGATGAACGGAGTTCGCAATCCATGTTTGACCATGTCTCCATCGGCGTCAAAGACCTCGAAAGAGCGCGCCGCTTCTACGATGCGGCGCTGGCACCGCTCGGCTATGAGCGTCTGTCCAATTCCGATCGGGTGATCGGCTACGGCCCTGATGAGGTCGGCCTCTGGGTGATACAGGCCGAGCATCCCGTTGTCGCCGACATGCAGTCGGGGCTGCATTTCTGTTTCGTCGCGCCTGATGAGGCCGCCGTCGACGCGTTTCATTCGGCGGCCGTGGCATCTGGCGGCACCGACAACGGCGAACCCGGCATCCGGCCGGATTACGGCCGCTTCTATTATGCCGCCTTCGTCATCGATCCCGACGGCTACCGGCTCGAAGCCTATTTCCATAAGGGTGAGATATAGCCCCGCCAGATAGGCGGGGCCGTCAGGCCGCCGCCCTGGAGATCGCCACGCGGCAGCCGGAAGCTTCGAGCGCCTCGCCGGCGACGTCGAGGAATAGCCGGCGGCGCACGACGACGTGCTTTGTTCTTCCTATTCAATAATCGGCATCTCGACGTAAGTCGCTCTTCGGCGACCAGTGTGCCGATTAAGTGAGGGTTTCAAACCTATGCCAGGCTTCCCGAAACTGCGGCTGATCGTAGGCGGATGGCTGGAGCCAGATCGAGGCCGCGCCCGTCCTGCTGTTCAAGGGATTGCTATGGTGAGCGAGGTCTTTGACCTCCTGCAGCCTCATGATGAAACAGGTCGGAGCGTCCGTCTTTGCCCTGATCGTGATGATCCACCAATCGGACCGTAGGTTGGCAAGACTTGCGCCAAGCCCCACGGGATCGCGTTTCGTAAGGCCTTTGCTTTGGACACCGAAAAATATCGTCTCAGCATCGTTCGCGCAGAACAGGTCGCTGCCTTTGGCATTCCTGGAAGTCAGCATGACGTTCCATCCCCTGCGAGACAATTGCCACGCGGCGTAGTGAGAAGCCGCGTTGCCTGTAACCTGTGATGACTTTACGTCCATGCCTGCACTCCCGGGCTTTATTCGTTGGCAAGCGTCTACGCAAGAATCCTAAGCGTTCGTCTTACTGCTTGCGGAATCCTCACCTCAGGCGCTCGATAAAACTTGGCCCCTTATACGCTGCTCCCCCCGGACTTGGCGGGGACAACGGCTACCTCGCGCCCTGCTTGCGGCGGCCGGTCCACGGACATCGCCGGCGCGGCAGACGGCCTACCAGCCGGCGGAATGAGGATCATCGCCCGCACCTGACCGGTGCGGGCTTTCGCGCCGGTCGGCGTGGGCTGCCGAGCCAAGAATCCCGTTGTGTTGCGGGGACGAAAGGCGCATGATCGCCGCCTCGGCAGCCATTGAACGGGCGCTGCCGACTGAGGGAATTGAATAGCTTCGCCCCGACGAAAGGAGGACCAATGTCTTCCACTTCCAAAAAGCCATATCTGACCTCGTCCGATCTCGACATGCTTCAATCCGTACTCGACAATGCGGGCTATGCGGCCAGGATAGAGGTCGACGACGGCAAGGGTTGCAACGTCGCAGCGATGCTGCTGATCAAACTGTTTCAGGAGGGCGTAACGTCGCCCGCTATGCTTTCGCTGGCGCTCGAACACCACTTCGGCAAGCTGAAAGCGCCGCCGAAACCAGTCACTCCGGTTTACGACCGTTATGCGATCCAGGGATTGCCCAGCGGCACGCGTAAGACAAACCTCAAACCCGAGGTGCGAAGCTGAAAACGCGCTTTGGAATTTCGTCTGAACAGGAGATCGATCGATGGCAAAAGGTCAGTTGAGAAGCAATCGAGAGGTTCGCAAACCGAAGAAGGACAAGCTCGCGCCGAAGATGGCAGGCACATTCGCAAGCCAGATGAAGGCCGCGACCCAGGCCGCTCCACACGGAAGCGCTCCAAAGAAATAGGCGCGCATCGAGCCATCGGGTGAATCGCCCTTCACCGACCCTGTGACAATCGCACGTCGGGATCGATTTGCGTAACGGGCGACGTGTGGCTAAAAGCGGCAACGCGTCCGGCCTGGACGCGGGATCAGCGATGATCGTGTTTTCGAAAAGCCGGAAGGTGCCACAGAGCATGACTCCTCTTCAAATAATCGACCGCGTCGACGATCCGTCGAGCGTCACAGCCTTTTCCGGTGATATTTCGTGATCGAAGGCGCGCGCCGCTTCGAGAGCGAGGAAATCCGGCTTGCCGACTTGGACGAGCCTGACGAAAATCCGCAGAACCCTGCGGCACCGACGGCACCTTTCGCCGAAAAACCCTGGTTGAAGATCCTAGCGGGATATCGCCAGCCGAGGGCCAGACGCAGTGCCTTTGAACTGGCCGTCACAGCTATTCCCTTTGCGCTGTTCTGGGCCGCCGCGTGGGCGGCCGTTCGGGACGGCTTTTTGCCGGGCCTGTTCCTCGTGGTTCCGGCGGCCGCTTTCCTGCTCAGGCTGTTCATGATCCAGCATGATTGCGGCCACGGCTCATTTTTCGCCCGCCGCCGCCTCGACGACTGGGTCGGGCGTACGATCGGCATACTGACGCTGACGCCTTACGACTACTGGCGCCGGGCGCATGCGGAACATCACGCCTCGGCCGGAAACCTGGACGAGCGCGGCGTTGGCGATATTGAGACGCTGACGATCGCCGAATATAACGCGCTGTCGCGCCGGAGGCGGCTTGCCTACCGGCTCTACCGGCACCCGGCCGTGATGTTCGGGATCGGGCCGGCATGGCTGTTCATCTTCAAGCAGCGCCTGCCTTTCGGCATGATGCGCTCCGGCCCCCTGCCGTGGATCTCGACCATGGCGACCAACCTTGCCATCGCGCTGGTCGCCGCCTTGCTGATCTGGGCGGGTGGGGTCGTTCCCTTCCTGCTGGTCCACCTCCCGATCGTGCTGCTAGCGGGCGCTGCCGGCGTCTGGCTGTTCTATGTCCAGCACCAGTTCGAGGAAACGCACTGGTCGAAGAAACCGGACTGGCAGTTCCAGCATGCGGCGCTTCACGGTGCCTCGCACTACGACCTGCCGCCGGTGCTGCGCTGGATCACCGGGAATATCGGCATCCATCATGTCCATCATCTGGCGAGCCGCGTGCCTTATTATCGGCTGCCGGAGGTGCTGAGGGACCATCCGGAGCTGGCCGATATCGGCCGCATCACGCTCATGGAAAGCCTGCGCTGCGTCAAGTTGGTGCTATGGGACGAACAGACGATGCGGCTGGTGTCGTTTCGCGATGCGGCGCGGCTCAGAGCTGTGGGGTAAACAGCAGCCTCAGCGATAGCCGGTGACATCGGCCGGCTTGCCCGGCTCCTGCACTTCCACCAGGTAGCGCCAGCAATCCGGCCGGGAGCCGTCGATGTCGTCGAAGCCATAGACTTTGGCCAGCCCGCCGCTCGACAGCGACTGGCCGTTCCAGCGGGCGCGATCGGAATCGGCAGCGATCGCCGCCACCGCGCGGCCGACAAAGCGCGGCGTTTCGGAAATGGCGAAGTGCGGCTGGACCTTCGTCGCGTCGCGCCAGTTCGCCTCGCTGACGCCATAGGCCTCCAGCATCATTTCGGAGCGCAGCCAGCCGGGCGTGATCGCAACGGCCGTGGCACCGTGTTTCACCAGATCCTGGGCATGCGCCCAGGCCATGCGGATGATGCTTGTCTTGACGAGGTCGTAAAAGGGCGACAGCCGGTAATGCGCGGCGTTGTATTCCGCCGTGCCGTCGGTCACCTCGACCAGCAGTCCGCCCGGCCGTTCGATCATCAGCGCCAGCGCGTAATGGGCGGTGATCAGATGCGTCTCGATGCCGAGCTGCAGCATGCGCAACCCCTTGTCCAGCGAATGCTCCCAGACGGGTTTGTCCCACTCGAACAGCTTCTCGCAGCCCCAGATGTCGTTGACGAGAATATCGAGCCTTCCGGCCTCCGCCCGGATGCGGGCGACCAGCGCCTCGACTTCGTGGGCGACCAAATGATCGACCTGCACGGCAATACCCCTGCCGCCCGCTGCGGTCACCAGCTCGGCCGTCTCCTCGATCGTCTCCGGCCGCGCATATTCGGATTGATGGGCGCGCGTCGTGCGCCCCGTCACATAGACCGTTGCACCGGCCGCGCCGAGCTCCACGGCGATACCGCGGCCCGCACCACGCGTGGCACCGGCGACCAAAGCCACTTTCTCCCGCAAGTCCGCTGTCATTTCGCCAACCTCCGCGTTAGAACCGAAAAGCGCCTATTGTATATAAACGAATGCTCGTTCATAAATAAGCCGAATGCAAGAGGAAATTTCATGCCGCGCCGCCGCACCCTTTCCGATGAGCAGCTTCTCGCCATGGTGCTGGCGCTGATTCAGGCGGAAGGACCGGATGCGGCGACCTTTGCGGCAGTGGCAAAGGCAAGCGGCCTGTCCGGTTCGACACTCGTGCAGCGTTTTGCCACGAAGGCGGCGATGCTGCGCGCAGCCCTGCTCTATGCCTGGGACAGGCTGGATGCGGAGACGGCAAGGCTCGCAGAAAGCGTGCCGAAAACGCCGGATGGCGCGGTCGCACTGCTCGTCGGCCTGTCGCAGGATTACGGCGACAATGCTGCCGCCTATGGCGAAGGGCTGCTGGTGCTGCGCGAGGATTTTCGCGATTCGCTGTTGCGCGCCCGCGGTGCGGCCTGGGGGAAGGCGCTGACGGCGGCGATCGCAGGCTGTTTCGGATCGGCGCAAGCGCCGGAGACGATCGCCCGGCTGATGCTGTCGCAATGGCAGGGCTCACTGACCTGGTGGGGTTTCAGCGCCGAAGGGCCCGTGGCCTTTTATGTGGAGACGGAGCTGCGGCGCTTCCTCGCCGCGGTAAAAACCTGAAGCCGCTTAGGCGTCTTCCTCGTCCTTCTCTTCGCCGACGGTCAGCGGCCAGTCGACGACGTAATCTTCGAGATCCTCGATATCGATCTCGGTTTCGCTGATCGTGCGGCCGCGGGCGGAAATGCCGGCGGCATGAACCGTTTCGGGGTCACCGGAGACGAGCGGATGCCACCAGTAGAGATCGCGGCCCTCGTTGATCAGCCGGTAGCCGCAGGTCGGCGGCAGCCATGCAATGTCGGGAACGTTCTCCTTGGTCAGCTGCACGCAGTCCGGCACGAAATCCCAGCGGTTCTCGTAGCTCGAGCAGCGACAGCTCTCACCGTCGAGCAGCTTGCAGCTGACCGAGGTGAAATAGATATCGCCGCTATCCCATTCCTCGATCTTGTTGAGACAGCAGAGGCCGCAGCCGTCGCAAAGGCTTTCCCATTCGGGGGCGGTCATTTCGGCCAGCGTCTTGCTCTTCCAGAAGGGCAGATCGTTCATCGTTCGTTTCTTGCAACAGCGGCCCGCAAATTCGCGTGACCACCAGTCTACTCTCTTGTTATCCGCCACAAAATCAATCAATTCTTCAGCATGCTCCTGGTACCGGAGAACTTTCTCCTGGTGCCGGAGAATTTTCTCCTGGTATCGGAGAGCTTTTGGGGGCCATCGGGCCTCGCGCTTTCGCCGCTTTCCGGCGGCCGGACATGAAGCAAGCGCGATCAGGCGGGAATACAGGACGTGCAGGATCCGGACAACCCTGAAAAAGGGCCTGAAATAGGGGCAGAAAAACAGGCGGCCGACACGGGCAGGCGGCCGGCGAAGAGCCGTCACATTCTGCTGCGCATCGATTCGTGGATCGATTCGACCGTCTGGAACGCCGGCTTTCGCGCCGCCGAGATCTGGGAAGACACCACCATCTTCTTCCGCCGTTTCCGCGTGCGCGGCTGGAAGCGCATCGTCTTCGAACTGGCCGGCGAAGGCTTGACGCTCGGCACGGTCGGCGCGGTGCTGATGCTGGTGCTTGCCCAGCCGGCCTTCGAAGCGACCAAGGAGGACTGGCGCAACCGCGGCGATTTCGCCGTCACCTTCACCGACCGCTACGGCAACGTCATTGGCCATCGCGGCGTCATCCATCAGAATTCCGTGCCGATCGACGAGCTGCCGGATTCGCTGATCAAATCGGTGCTCGCCACCGAAGACCGGCGCTTCTTCGACCATTTCGGCATCGACGCCATCGGTCTCTTCCGCGCCATGGTCACCAACGCCCAGGCTGGCGAAGTCGTGCAGGGCGGCTCGACGCTGACCCAGCAGCTCGCCAAGAACCTGTTCCTCTCCAACGAGCGCTCGATCGACCGCAAGGTCACGGAAGCCTTCCTGGCGCTCTGGCTCGAGGCCAACCTCTCCAAAAAGCAAATCCTCTCCACCTATCTCGACCGCGCCTATATGGGCGGCGGCACCTTTGGTGCTGCTGCGGCGGCGCAATTCTATTTCGGCAAAAACATCACCGATGTGAACCTCGCCGAATCCGCCATGCTGGCCGGCCTGTTCAAGGCGCCGGCCAAATATGCGCCGCATGTCAACCTGCCGGCCGCCCGTGCCCGCGCCAACGAGGTGCTGACCAATCTGGTGCAGAGCGGGCTGATGACCGAAGGCCAGGTAATCGCCGCCCGGCGCAATCCGGCCACCGTCGTCGACCGCAACGAGGTGGAATCGCCCGATTTCTTCCTCGACTGGGCTTTCGACGAGGTGCAGCGGCTTTCGCCGCGCTTCCACCAGCATTCGCTGATCGTGCGCACGACGATCGACATGGGCATCCAGAAGGCGGCCGAGGATTCGGTCGAGACGTCGCTGCGCGAATATGGCGAGGCCTACCACGCCAAGCAGGGCGCCATGGTGATGATCGAGAATGGCGGAGCCGTGCGCGCCATGGTCGGCGGCCGCGATTACGGCGAAAGCCAGTTCAACCGCGCCACCAAGGCGCTGCGTCAGCCGGGCTCCTCCTTCAAGGTCTATACCTATGCCCTGGCGATGGAGAGCGGGATGACGCCGCAGACGACGATCGTCGACGCGCCGATCTCCTGGGGCAACTGGAGCCCGCACAATTACGCCAACCGTTATGTGGGCCGCATCACGCTCGAAACCGCCATCGCCCAGTCGATCAACACCGTGCCGGTGCGGCTCGCCAAGGAGAAGCTCGGCATCCAGCCGATCCGGGCAATGGCGAAGAACCTCGGCGTCGAAACGCCGATCCGCGACGACGTCACCATTCCGATCGGCACATCGGAAGTGACGGTGCTCGACCAGGCGACGGCCTATGCTACCTTCCCGGCCGGCGGCTACCAGTCGCGCCGCCACGGCATCAGCCAGATCCTCGATTACGAGGGCGATGTGCTCTATGATTTCGACCGTGACGAGCCGGCCGCCAAACGCGTGCTGTCGGAACAAGCCGACGCCTATATGAATCAGATGCTGTCGCGCGTTCCCTATGTCGGCACGGCGCGCAAGGCGGCTCTCGACAACGGCGTTTTGACCGCCGGCAAGACCGGCACCACCCAGGCCTACCGCGACGCCTGGTTCGTCGGCTTCACCGGCAACTACACCTGCGCCGTCTGGTTCGGCAACGACGACTACACCTCGACCAACAACATGACCGGCGGCTCGCTGCCGGCAATGACCTTCAAGCGCGCCATGGACTACGCCCACCAGGGTGTGACGCTGCGCGCCATCCCCGGCGTCGAAAATCCGCCGCCCTCGGAGAAGGATGTCGCCAAAACCGCCGCCACCAAACCGCAGGACGGATTGCCGCAGCTCATCCGGCCACGCATGCTCTCGGTAGAATCGACGACTATCCTGAAAGACCTCGGCAAAAGGCTGAAGGACGCCGCCCCGCTCACGCCGCAGAAGGTAGCGAGCGCGGAGTAGACGCTGCGTGACCGGCCCCTGATCCGCCTGCCGCCACCACCGGGGTCGACCCACGGGTCTCGACCCCGGCAGGGGCTAGGGTGACGGGCAGGTAGTGACGCTAACCGGATCGATCGACCTCCATGTCGCCGCATGGCATTCCACCCTGCCAGAATCAGTGGTAACCCTTTCATCCCGGTTTCCAAGGTCGTAACGTGTTTCGATTCCCCCTTTTCATCCTGATCACGCTGATCGTCGCCTTTGGCGGCGGGATCATGATTTCGCGGTATGCGCTGGATGCGACGCAGGGTTTCGGAGCGATCAAGCTTGGCGCCTGGGAGGCTTTTCCGGCGTTGCAGACGGTCGATGCCGATCCCTACGCCAAATCGCACCGGGCGCGCGCCGGCAAGCTGCTTTATGGCAGCGCCGAGGGGCTGACCTTCACGGCGAGCGTCGACGA
The DNA here is from genome assembly GCF_003985125.1 of Rhizobium phaseoli. Lineage (GTDB taxonomy): Bacteria > Pseudomonadota > Alphaproteobacteria > Rhizobiales > Rhizobiaceae > Rhizobium > Rhizobium phaseoli. Next base: position 9,880 of record NZ_ML133582.1, on the reverse strand, counting down.
CGAAGGGGCGCGGCTGAATGCCGGCTGCCGCTACCGCATCAGCGGGCAGACGCCACCCGCCCGGCTGTGGACGCTCTTTACCGCCGACAATGGCGGCAATCCGGCGGCGGTGAAGACCGGGCTTCCCGCGGCGCTGAATTCCTGGACGGTGCTGCGCCAGCCCGACAGCAGCTTCTCGATCGAAATCTCCGCCGCCGCGCAGCCGGGCAACTGGCTGGCCCTGCCGCAGGCCGGCAGCTTCCGGCTGGTGCTGACCTTGTTCGATACGCCGACGGCCGGCAGTTCCGGCGTGATCGACCTCGCCATGCCAAAGCTCACCAAGACCGGATGCGGCAATGCTTAGGATCGTTTTCGCCATTCTGACCGGCCTTTTCGGCGCAGCGCTTCTGCATCTCGTCATCATCCTTTCGCTGCCGCATTTCACCGGCCGGGACGCGGCGACCCGCGTCGCGGCGGAAGGCGATCTCAACAATTTTTACCTGCTGAACGATAGGTATGACGAGGCCGGGCTTGCCAATGGCGATCCCTTCGTGCGCACCGCTGTCTGCTCTTTCGACGTCGAGGATGGGCCGGTGCATTTCACCGCCAAAGGCAATGTGCCCTTCTGGTCGATCGCCATCTACGACAGCGCCTCCAACGAGGTCTTCAGCATGAATGACCGGACTTCAGTCGGCGGCGCGCTCGATGTGCTGGCCGGCGGTCCGATCCAGCTGACCGACCTGCGCAAGAACCTGCCACGGGAACTGGAACAGGCGATCCTGGTGGAAATGGCGCGGCCGGACGGTTACGCGGTGCTGCGGACGCTGGCGCCGCAGGCGAGTTTCGATGAGGCGGCGCGAAACTTCCTGACGGAAGCCGGCTGCGAGCAGTTCAGCGCCCGCTAAAGCGCATTGCCATTTTCAGATTGGCTCTTCGCGCTTTAGCTCTTTGTTTTTGCGCATGTCGTTGCCGCAAAACCGCTGCGCACTTTTGCGCGACATGACTTAAGGTTGCGCGGCCATTACTTCTTGCTGGCGCGCGGCGCGGGCGCCGGGCCATGTCTGGGGTTCTCGGCCAGCCGCTCGTAGCGGACTCCGGTGAACCAGAGGATCTTGGCTTCGCGGGGTTCCTTGTCCTGAGGACGCGGCGCCCGCGGTCGCCGATCCGCCAATGCGACTACTATTGCCATTCTCGTCTCCATGCACTGCCCGAGACGGATGAACTTGCGATGGATTTCACCCTGCCCGCCAATGTGCGGGCCGGCGCGTCCTGCGGTGCCGGCATGACCGAACCGAGGGCATTCGCGCCTTTCCCACGGCACCTGATTGAAATACCGTGATGCGGAGTTTCTACGATCCAGATACTCAAATCGCGTCGTTCCTGTCCGAATTGAGACACATGACAGTTAACAGTTTACTAATATTCAGCGGTTGCCAAATACAGTTCCCGTGACTTCCTCCTCAACGCATGAAGCGCCGATTTGGTTTCATGCCGCCTGCGCGTGGATCCGGACACCTGCCGAAGAACAAAATTAGAGATAATTCATACAGTTGACCATGCAGCGACGACCCGCGCGCCGACAGCCGCGCAGGTGTTGCAAATATGCGGCAGCCCGACATCCGTTGCGTCGCGGCCCAGGATCGGGTCGAACCGTTTCCATCGGAGAGCGGTTTGCGGCCATCGCCGACCCGCAAATCTTTCAGGCTCGAGCGCCAGCGACGGGCAACAGCTCCTTCCGGTGATTCCCCTTTCGTGTCCGGCGACCCTGATATCACGGTGCTGCGGCGCTTGACGGCATATCAACAGCGAGAGCCTGAAGACACCGTCTGCGGCACTAGCACGCCCTGCATCGGAGCGATGATGACAGCCGCGCAGAGCTGCAGCGGGCCCCGCGCGACGACAGCAGGGCGAACTGTCGCGGTGGTCGCAACAGCGATCGAAAACCGTCGCGGCAGCCCTTCGAAAGCAGACGGATTTTTGTTGCCGGCTAATAATCAGCAACACGCCACACGTGTATATTTCTGTTGCATTTTAATAAAATCTTCAACATCCATTAACCGTACCGGTGTAGGATTTGTTCATATCCGTGCGATCCGACAGGCGTTCCGCCAGCGCCATCGGCACCACGGTTTCCCTTGGTTCTGCGTTTTCAGGGTGTGCGTGTGCGTGACCGGTTTCGAGACCTCGAGGGCCCGTTGGCCGTCAGGAAAAAGGACGTGGTGTTAATGGCGACTGTCAGCAGTTTCGAGAGCCTGTCTCATCCGACACGATCTGAATTGCGCCAATTCGCCGAGCTTTTCACACCGCTGTTCCAGGCCTCCTCCGACGAGGCCAAGCGCCAGGCGGTCGCCGCCCTTTCCCAGTGCCAGACCATGCCGGCAGCCGTGGCGCTATTCATCGGCAATCAGCCGATCGAGATCGCAGCACCCTTTCTTGCCGCTTCAAAGGCCATTGCCGACGACACGCTGATCACCATCGCGCGCATGCAGGGCGCAGCCCATGTCAAGGCGATCGTCAGCCGCAACTCGCTGTCGCCGAAGGTCATCGACGCGCTGGTAGCGTTGCGCCAGAGCCAGCCGCGGCCGGCGGCCCCCGCCGCACCGATCACAGAATCGGAGGGCGTGCCGCTATCGCCCGCCCCGGTGGAGAGCAGCGAGGCCGAAGCGCTGGCGGAACAGCGTCTCGCCAATGAAGAGGCGTTGCGCGAGCGCATTCTCGACCTTGCCGGCCATCTCGGCCGCAAGGACGATGACAGGCTCGGCCTGCGCACGCTGACCGACATTCAGGAGGCGCTGCTGGTGCGCTTTGCCCGTTCGCGCGAGGCAAGCCATTTCGCAACTGCCCTCGCCGATGCACTTTCGGCCAGCCGCTGGCTTGCCGAGCGCATCATGCTCGACCTGTCGGGCCAGCAGCTCGCCACGACGTTGACGAGCCTCGGCATGAGTTTTCTCGACGCCGTCTTCGTGCTGGAGCGGTTCTATCCGCACCTGGCCGAACAGCAGCATAATGTCACGCGCGCCTGGATGGTGCTCGATGCGCTCGATGCGGAAGAATGCCACGAAAGAGTAGAGGCCTGGCGGCGCGCCGACCGCTACACCTACAAGCCGGAGGCGGCCGTTACGCCGGCGCTCGAGGAGACGGAAAGCCCCCGCTTCGTCCGCCAGGCGCCGGTGCAGCGCGACATGCGCGTGCTCGGACGGCGGTCGCGCTGAGCCGACGAGCGGCCCCAGAGCATGTCTCGCAAAAGTGTGCAGCGGTATTGCGCTAAAGACACATGCGTAAAATCAAAGACCTAAAGTGTGACAGGCGAATCTGAAAGATCGCGACACACTTTAGATTTCAGCCGTCCCGCGCGAGCGGAATAAGATCGCCCAATTCCTCCGCCTCCAGCTCGACGATCCACAGATCGGGGTCGAAGCGGCATTCACGCTCCAGCATCGCCCGCACCGCTTCCGGCTCGCTGCGTGCGAGGCGGATCTCGAACAGACGATCAACGGCCTCATCTTCGCCGAAGGCTGTCTGCGGAGCCGGCGCATAAAGCGTCTCCAGGCCGTCGCGAAAGTGCTGGCGGATGAAGATCGCCCCCGCCTCCTCGGCGCCCTTTTTCTCGACGGCGGCGAAATCGCCGCTGGCGAAGACCCGGCGCAGAAGGGAGGAAACGAAGATGTCGGCGCGTAATCTCATCGGCGCGGTATAGACCGGCGCGCCGGTATCGGCAATCCGCGCTCGGATATTGGCGGAGGCGTCAAACCTTGACCGCCAGCCGCAATCCACCCCAATGGCGGCCGCGCAGGCTGATCGGAGCGGAGATATCCTTCATCATCACGAAATTGCCGCCGCCCATGTCGCGCCGATAGGTCTGGACGAGGAAAGGCGCGGTGCTGCGGCCGGCGGCCAGGCCGACACGATCGGCGAAGATGCGGCGATTGCGGCAATTGGCGGTGTTCCAGACGGCGTCGCCCAGCCGCTGCGGCTGCGAGAATTTCCGGTTATGGGTCGGCAGGTAGCCGTTCTCGTCGATCGCCGCGCAGAAGGCGACGCGCTCGTCCAGGGTAAGGACCGGCTCCAGGATCGGCGGCAGCAGCCGGTCGGTAAGCTCGGTGAAGGCGGCCATCATCTGAACCGGATCAGTGCCCGGTATTGGCCGGTAGCGCCGGTCGAAGAGGGCGTCGAGGCCGATCTGGCCCTCGGCGACGGCCCGTTCGAAGGCACCCGATATCTGCCTTGCCACCGATTGCGCCTCCTCGATCCAGCGGCTGTCGGCGGTCTTCACACCGGCGCTCGCCGTCAGCTGGACCAGTGTTTCTGAGAGACCGACGACACTGTCGACCCGTCTTGCCGCCTGCTGCAGCCTGACATTCGAACCGGTCACCTCGCCGGACATCTCGCTGAGCTTTTCGACGAAACCGGCACATTGCTGGTCGACCGCCTCGGTGGTGTTGGCCATGACGGTCGAACTGTCGAGGATGCGGGTGATGACATGTTCCATGCTTTCGAAGGCGCCGCGCATCGCCTCCGACTTGTCGCGCACGCCGGCAGCGCTGTTGCGCGCATCGCCGCCGACCGCCGACAGCCTGTCGATCTTCACCCGCAATTCGTCCAGCGTGTCCTGGATCGAGCCGGTCGCCTTCGAGGTCTGCAGCGAAAGCGCCCGAACCTCGGCGGCGACGACGGCGAAGCCCTTGCCGGCGTCACCGGCGCGCGCTGCCTCGATCGCGGCATTCAACGCCAGCAGGTTGGTCTGGCGGGCAATGGTGCTGATCTCGTCGGCAATCTTGTCGACATCGGCCAGCGATTTCGAAAAGCCGGCGATTTCGGCACCGATGACGTCAGAGGATTGAACCATGTGGCCGATCTCGGCGACGGAGCCGGACAGTCGGTCGGCCGATTCCTTCAGCATCTGCCGGGCGTCGGCTGCCGTGCGGTCGGTCTCGCGCAGCGACAGGGCGACCGAGCGGTTGGTTTCGGCAATCGACAGCGCAGTGCGGGTGACATGATCGAAGGCGGAGGCATGGCGGCCCGACATCGCCGCCATGTCCTGAATGGCGCCGGCAATATCGACGAGATCGATGCCGAGCGTCGAGGCCTCCTCGGCAAGGCGCTGCAGGATGTGACGCAACGCCGTGCGATCCGGGCCTTCCGTCTCGACTGCCGGTTCTCCGGCCAGCTCGTCTATCGCCTTCAGAGCATGCATGACCGACGTTCCCCCGCCTCAATCGGCAAAGCTTCGATCAACATGGTTAATAAGTTGCAAATAGCGCCCGCATCTTAGACTTAGGTTGTAGTCTCGGGCGAGACCTAGTAGCGCGATAGGTCTCAGATCGCGCCGATTTCCTTGAGTTTCTTCAGCACCGCCTCGTTCGGCTCGCCGTTTTCGGGCAGGTTGTAGTGCTTCTGGAAATGGCGGATGGCGGCGCGGGTCTGCTCGCCGGCGACGCCGTCGACGCCGACATTGGCATAGGCCATGTTGGACAGACCCTTCTGTATCTTCAGCACCAGGTCGACAGTGGTGAGTTCGCTTGAAGGAAGCTGCTTTGCTGCCGATGGCGCCGTCTTGACCGTCTTTTCGGCGCTGCGGATCGCGGCGGCCACCGGGTCTTCCGCCGCCGCCTTCGAGCTCACATCCTCACGCGGTTTTTCCGCGGGCACGGTCGAGGGACCGGCGGCGTCGGTTTTCAGCGCGGCCAGCACCTCCGGCGTCGCTTCCCCGGTCTGCGCCATGCCGACGGTTTCCTGGAAGAAGAGGATGGCGGCGCTGGTGCGGGGGCCGATAATGCCGTCAGGAATGCCGTTATAGAGGCCGCGGCGCACCAGCTGCTGCTGGATGCCCATAACCAGCTCGCTCGGCTGCTGAGCCGGTGCGGCGGGCGCCGGCGTCGCGCTGGTGGTGGCGGCGGCATCCTCCGGCCGTTCGATCCGGAAGGTCGTGACCTCGCCTTGCTGCTCTTCGGCCGGGCGGCGGGCGCCGAGCACGTTCGAAGACTGCGGGTCGCGGGTGCGGAAAATCGGATGCGGATGCAGTCCGGGCTGATACCAGAGCGCATTGGCCGCAACGAAAGAGAAGATGACGACGAAGGCGATCGTGCCGCCGGCAACCGAGGGATTGCGACCGATGACGCCGCCGAGCGCCGATGCGCCCTGCAGCCCAAGACCACCCAGCGCAGATGCGCCCTGCAGACCGAGGCCGCCGAGAGCGGCTGCACCTGACACCACGAGGCCCGGCTGCTGCCGTCGGTTTTTTCCCTTAGGCGATTTTCGCTTGCGCGCGGCCATCGAAAAGCCCCTCTTCCAATTCTACCCCTGACTTGACCACGTCTTTCAGCCGCGGCGGAAACTCGACTGTCGCGCCCTGGCCGGCATCATCTGCCCGCCTAGCGCCCGAACCGTCCACCGCGATCTCGATGGTGATGATCGTACCCTCGCCCGGCTGGCTGGCGATAGCGAAATTTCCGCCATGCAGCGCGACAAGTCCCTTGACCAGTGAAAGGCCGAGGCCGGTCCCTTCGAAGCGGCGGGTGTAATCGTTCTGGATCTGGACGAAGGGCTGGCCGAGCAGCGCCAGCTTGTCGGCGGCAATGCCGATGCCGGTATCGCTGACCGTCAGCTTCAGGATGCCGTCGCGGGCCGCCGCATCGATAGAGACGACGCCGCCGGCCTCGGTGAACTTCACGGCATTGCCGACGAGATTGATGAGGATCTGCTGGATGGCGCGCTGATCGGCGACGATCTCACCGAGGCCGCGCTGGATCCGGCTTGTCAGGGTGACGCCCTTGGTCTTGGCCTGCAAGGCCAGCATCGATTCGCAGGATCTGACGGAGGCCGATATGTCGAAAGCTTCAAGGATCAGCTCGTAGCGGCCGGCCTCGATCTTGCTCATGTCGAGCATGGTGTTGACGACGGAAAGCAGATGCGCGCCGGATTCGCGGACGAGGCCGACATATTCACGCTGGCGGTCGTTTTCGAACTTGCCGAAATATTCGCCGATCAGAATATCGGAAAAACCGAGAATGGCGTTGAGCGGCGTGCGCAGCTCATGGCTGACGGCGGCGAGGAACCGCGATTTGGCATCGTTTGCCGATTCGGCGTCGGCCGCGCGGCTTTGCGCCTCGGCCCGCAGCTGCTGCTCGACGGAGACGTCGCGCAGCTGGGCGATGACGGCGGCCAGTTCGCCATCGGCATCGCGCCGGGCGGTCATATCCATTCTCAGATAAGCGAACTGGCGCTGATCGCGCGAAACCGAAGGCCGGTCGAGGCGCAGATCGACGCTTGCGGCATCCTCGCCGCGGCGCAGGCCGTCGAGCGCCTGCAGGAACAGGATGCGATCGGAGACATGCACCTGCTCCAGGAAGCCTCTGCCCTTCGGATCGCGCATCCAGGCGAGGAAATCGCGCCGGTCGCGGCCGCCGATGGTGGCGACGCTGCCGTGCGGATCGAGGAACAAGACGAGGCCGGGCGTGACGCTCAGGAAGAAGTCCTCGGCCGACTGGGTGGCGATGCCGGCCGACGAGCCCTGGCGGGCGAGCGCAATGCTGCCGACGGCGGAAAAGAGGAAGGCGGCGCAGACCATGGCGACACCGGCCGGCAAGGCGACGGCCGGGCTGGTAACCGCCGAAAGGCCGACGGGCGCGGCGACGAGAGCAGCCGACGACAGCAGCACCAGGCGGCGCAGAATCGCAAGCTCGCGCTGGCGCACGGCTTCGCCGCCGCCCGTCCGGGAGAGCCAGCTTGTCGCCGCCCGGTCTACGAGCGCCGTCACCCAGCCGCCAATGTCACTCAATACTCGCACGCAATACCCGCCCGAAAAGGCTGTCTGTCGATCCGGACAATAGGCCCCCGCGACTTAAGGAAAGGATAAGGCAAAAGCGCCGTTCACAGCCAGAAAGGGCAGAAATTCCCGTTTTGAGGCATCCGAGAGCCCCTTTGCCTTTTGTGGTTAATAGCCGGTAAGCAACGGAATTCCTTCATATTTCAGCATCGCGTTAACGCCTGTGGCAGGGCGAGCGGCCAAAAGCCCTGCAATTGCAAGGAGGTGCCGCCCTGATGCTTAACGGCAGTCGCTCGCATTCGACTTAAATGCAGCTCAAATCCGCTTCGCTAAAATTTGAATTAAATTTGCCGCAAATGCGCGCGAGTTTCGAAAAGCGGCATTCGCAACTTGTCGATAGGGTGAAAGCACACCGGACAACCGGCCTGATTCGGCGAAAAGAACCGGACGGGAAAACAGGATGGGCAACGACAATGTGGTTTCTGATCAAAGGATCCTTCTGGTTTGGCCTCGTGCTCGTGCTTCTTTCCGTCTTCAGCACGGAGGGTTCCGACAAGCTCGCCAGCGGCCCGCAATTGCAGCTTTCCGACGCCTTTACGGCGGCCAGCGGCGCCTATGACTATCTGACCGGCATGTGCTCGGAAAAGCCCGAGGTCTGCGCCAAGGGCGCGGAGACCCTGACGGCGCTCGGTTACCGGGCCCGCGAGGGCGCCCACGTTGCCTATGAACTGCTCGACAGCCAGTTCAGCGACGAGCCGGCAACGTCGGCAAAGCTTGCCGAAACGGCAAAGCGGGCGGCACCCGCCCTGCCCTCGCTCGCCGCCCCTTCCGTCCAGGAAAAGGTGCGCGAGGCAAAGGCTGCGCTCAACCAGCCGATGCCCTACCGCCCGCCGGTCGATGATGAAACGGCTGCCGAGACGGTGGTAACCGGCGCGATCCCGCTGCCGACGCCGAAACCGGCGATCTGACAATATTGCGCGGGCGCCCGCCCGCAGCGCATTTCGAATTCTTCGTTCCTGTTTGACGCAATTCCGGACGGAAAACAGCTTCGCAGCCGGAATTGCCTGAGCTTGCATCGGTGGTCCGCATGACGCGGAAATGCCCCATGCCTGACGTGCCTGCCCTGTTTAATTCAGCATCTTGCTGCGCCGTGAGGATGCCCATCCCTCACGGCGTTTCTTTAACACGCGGCGTCTTGGGCGGCATGCGCAAGCAAAAAAGCTGAAGCACGGGCAATTCTGAGCGGCTGCGACGCGCTTTACCGGTTCAAATCCGTGTGTCTTTCACCTATATGCAGTCCTAGAGCATGTCCGGAGGCAAAATTGCCGTGCATTTCGCCGGCCCTGCCAATGGTGAAAGGCTTTTCATGGCATCCCTCGACCAGATCATCGACGACTTTACCTTCCTGGACGATTGGGAAGACCGCTACCGCTATGTCATCGAACTCGGCAAGGCGCTGCCTGATCTGGCCGAGGAAAAGCGCACCTCCGAGAACAAGGTGATGGGCTGCGCCAGCCAGGTGTGGCTGGTGACGCATACCTCGGGCGACCCGGACAATCCGATCATGAACTTCGAGGGCGATTCCGATGCCCATATCGTGCGCGGCCTCGTCGCCATCGTACTTGCCACCTATTCCGGCAAGCCGGCATCCGAAATCGCCGCGCTCGATGCCTTCGAAATCTTCTCGAAGATCGGCTTGGTGGAGAACCTGTCGTCGCAGCGCTCGAACGGGTTGCGTTCGATGGTGAAGAGAATCCGGGAAGAGGCGCAAGTCCGCGCCGCAGCTTGAACGCGGTTCGATTCGACCCGGATGCGCACGGCAGCGCTGCGTAACTCAGTATATTAACACTTACTTATAGTATAGGAATACATTCTACGCCTCTCTTCGAAGCATAAGATGCGGCGCCTGGTGATATCCCGCCTTCACCAGATCCACTTTCGATAGGCGTAAAATAGTCTGGAAGATTATTTTCCCCGCCCGAAACAGGATAATGTCAGACCTCCCCGGACTAGAGCGTATCTGGATTTAGTTGAATCGGAAGGGATTCCGTTTTTGGCTGTTTTGTGATTCAAGATGCTGGCTGGAGTGGAGGCCAGCATCGGATGACTCGACCTCTTTCAAATGATCTTCGCAAG
>NZ_ML133581.1 GCF_003985125.1 Rhizobium phaseoli | reverse complement strand
GCTCGACTGAGCGGCGTGAGGCGGGCATTCATATGGATGTCCATTCGGTCCCCCGAGAATCACTGAAGCTTCGACAACCTCAGCTTTCCCGGTCCGGATCGAATGGACAACCTATTGGAAGCTCACATCTAGACAGCACAATGGAGGAAACCATGCCCGGCATCAGCATGCGTTATATCGTCGACGACGTCGACGCCGCGGTGGAATTCTACACCAGGCATCTCGGCTTCTCCGTCGCGCTTCACCCGGCACCAAGCTTCGCCATCCTGACCAGGGACGGCTTCCGGCTGCTCGTCAGCGGCATGACGGGTCCGGGCGGAGCTTCCCAGGCCATGCCGGACGGGCGCAAACCGGAGCCCGGCGGATGGAACCGCATCCAGATCGAGGTCGCCGACCTCGAGGCAGAAGTCGCCACGCTGCGCCAGGCCGGCGCGCATTTTCGCAATGAGATCGTGCAGGGCATCGGCGGCAAGCAGATCCTGCTCGACGATCCCGCGGGAAACCCGATCGAGCTCTTCGAAGCGCCTAAGAGATGACCGCCGCGGCGGCGCAGGAACAGTGGCTGCGCCTTGTCAGCCGTGCCCCAGCGTGTAGTTTCGGATTCGCGTCAATTCTGAGGTAAGGAAAATATGTCCGAATCCGCGGGCGGGCTCTTCGATTATGTCGGGATACTAGCCGTATTCTTTCTCGTCGCTGCCAATGGCTTCTTCGTCGCTGCCGAATTCGCCCTGGTGTCGGTCAGGCGCAGCCGTGTCGCCGAGCTTGTCGCGGCAGGCCGCATGAACGCCTCCGCGCTCCAGCGCGCCGTCGACAATCTCGACGCCAATCTCGCCGCCACCCAGCTCGGCATCACCATCTCGTCGCTGGCGCTCGGCTGGGTCGGCGAACCGGCGCTCGCCCACTTGATCGAGCCGCTGCTCTCCTGGCTGCCCGAGCCATGGGCGACGACCGGCGCCCATACCGTCGCCATCGTCGTCGCTTTCGTCATCATCACCGCGCTGCATATCGTGCTCGGCGAGCTCGCGCCCAAGAGCCTGGCGCTGCAGCGCAGCGAGGCCACCTCGCTGGCCGTGGTGCGTCCGCTCGGGCTTTTCCTTGTATTGTTCAAGCCGGCGATCTTCACCCTCAACGGCATGGGCAACCTCGTGCTGCGGGCCGTCGGCCTTCGTGCCGGAACCGGTGAATCCTCGTTCCACTCGCCGCAGGAATTGAAATTGCTGGTCGCCGAAAGCCAGGAAGCCGGGCTTCTGAACCCCGTGCAGCAGCAGCTGGTGGAGCGGGTATTCAACATCGGCGACAGACCGGTCTCCGACATCATGACCCCACGCCTCGACATCGAATGGTTCGATGCCGACGACAGCGAGACGGAGATCCTGAAAACGATCCGCGAATGCAGCCACGAGCAGCTGCTGGTCGCCCGCGGCTCGATCGACGAGCCGATCGGCATGGTGTTGAAGAAGGATCTTCTCGATCAGGTCCTGGACGGCGGAAAGGTCCGGCCGCTGGAGGTGATCAAGCAACCCCTGGTGCTGCACGAGGGCACCAAGGTCGTGCGCGTCATCGACAGCTTCAAGGCGTCACCCGTGCGCCTCGCCATCGTCATCGACGAATATGGAAGCCTCGAGGGTATCGTCACCCAGACAGACCTGCTGGAAGCCATCGCCGGCGATCTGCCGGGCGCCGACGAGGAACCCGACATCGTCGTGCGGGAAGACGGCTCGCTGCTGATCGACGCGATGATGCCCGCCTTCGACGCCTTCGAAAGGTTGGGTCTCAAGGATCGCCCTGACGCCGATTTCCATACGCTCGCAGGCTTCGCGCTGCATCAGCTTCAGCACATCCCCGAAGCCGGCGAAACCTTCCTCTTCGACGGCTGGCGCTTCGAGGTGATCGACATGGACGGCATGCGCATCGACAAGATGCTCGCGACCCGCATTGCCGCCGAAGGGGCAGAGGCTTAGTCAGCCCATCGCCAGCGTCCAGAGCATTCCGGCGGCCGCGCAGCTGAGCAGCGTCGCGATGACGGAGGCCTTGAATCGGAAGATCGCGATCGCGGCGGCGACTGACAGCGCCATTGCCGCCGGCATGGCCGATTGCAGCACGGGGATATCGAGCCGCAGACCACCAAGGCTGACGACGGCAACCTCGGCAAACAGCGTGTGCAGGCCAAACCAGATGGCAAGGTTGAGAATGACCCCGACCACCGCCGCCGTTATCGCCGACATTGCCGCTGCCAGCGCGATATTGCCGCGCAGTTTTTCAATGAACGGCGCCCCCAGAAAGATCCAGAGGAAACACGGCACGAAGGTCACCCAGGTCGTCAGCAGCGCTCCAAGCGTGGCGGCCAGCATGGGATCCAGTGATCCCGGATCGCGGTAGGCGCCCATGAAGCCGACGAACTGGACCACCATGATCAGCGGTCCCGGCGTCGTTTCGGCCATGCCGAGGCCATCGAGCATCTCGCCCGGCTTCAGCCAGCCGAAGTGCTGCACGGCCTCCTGCGCGACATAGGCAAGAACGGCATAGGCGCCGCCGAAGGTGACGACAGCCATCTTGCTGAAGAACAGGCCGATCTCTGCGAAGACGCTGTCCGCCCCGAAGACCAGGCAGAAGGCAGCGACCGGAATGAGCCACAGGGCAAGCAGCACCGTCGACATGCGCAAGGACCATGTGAGATTCGGGCGCGCATGCGCCGGTATGTCCTCGCCCAGCATTGCATCCGCATCCGACAGCAGCGGCCCGCTGCCGGCCTTGTGTCCGCCGCCGATCTTGAAGGCCGCAAACCCGGCCCGTCCGCCGAAAAAGCCGGTGATTCCGGCTGCAAGCACGATCAGCGGAAACGGAACATGAAGAAAGAAGATGGCGACAAAGGCGACTGCCGCGATCGCGACCATGACCTTGTTCCTCAAGGCTCGGCCGCCGATCCGGATGACGGCCTGCACGACAACGGCAAGCACGGCCGCCTTCAGGCCGAAGAACAGGCCGGCGACGATGCCGACGTTGCCATAAGCGGCATAGATGTAGCTGAGACAGAGGATCGACAGAAACCCCGGCAGCACGAACAATATTCCGGCAACGAGACCGCCCAGGGTCCGGTGCATCAGCCAGCCGATATAGATGGCGAGCTGCTGCGCCTCGGGGCCGGGAAGCAGCATGCAGTAGTTGAGCGCATGCAGGAAACGATGCTCGCCGATCCATCGCTTTTCGTCGACGATGATCCGGTGCATCACAGCGATCTGACCGGCCGGACCGCCGAAGCTCAAGCCCGCGACCCGCAGCCAGACCTTGAAGGCTTCGCCGAACGAAACGCCGTGATGATGCTCCTCGCCTGCTTGTTTCTCCGCCATTTTGCCGGCCGACGCATTTCCTGTCATCTCGACCATCTCATGCCCTCTTCTTCGGAGCGGGCCAATTGTGCGTTTCCTCCGTCGCGTCGCGGCACCAGCGAAAGAAGGCGTCATAGAGAAGCATGCCGGCATCGAGCTGCTCCAGATCGTCGGAATACATTCTGGACAGGCCGAGCGAAGCGGCAAGCAGACCGGGCGCCTCGGGTGCGAGATCGAGCCTTGCGGTATCGGCGGCCCGGACGATCTTCGCCAGGCGCAGGAGCGGTTCCGACGCCAGCGCGAACTCTTCGATCATGACGTCGAAGGTGCAGAGTTCGCCGCGATGGCTCCAGAACACGTCCTCGATATCGAAGGGCGTTGCCCCGAAGCGCGTTCCGACGTCCAGAACATCGGGCGTCGGCACGAACAGGAACAAAGCGTCCGGATCCACGAAACGTCGGATCAGCCACGGGCAGGCGATGCGGTCGATCTTCGGCCGCGCCCGCGTCACCCAGACTGTGCGTCCCTCCAGGTCGCGGCGCGGCAGCTTCTCCTCCGGCACCGCCAGTCCTTCAGCGATCCACGCTTCGAAGCCGCCCTCGAGGCTCTCGGCCTCGATTCCCGCATGGCGGAGATAAGCGGCGACCCCGTGGCTGAGCTTGCCGCCTTTCTGGCAGACCACGACGACGGCATCGGCTTCGACGCTGCAGGCCCAGGACGCGACATCGGCATGGCTGCGCCGGATCGAGCCCGGCACCAGCCGCGGATCGAGCGCAAAGTCCTCTTCGGTGCGAACATCGATGATGGAAGGCGCACCCGGCGTGCCGATGAGGCGGCTGAGTTTATCGGAAGAAATTTCGAGAAATGACGGCATGACGCGTCCCTCCGTTGGTCGGTTCTAATGGACGCGATTCTTCGGCATGGCGCCTCGTGGGGTGATCGCGACCCCATGGCAAAATCATGCGCAAAGAGACCCGCCCATGTCAAGCGCTCGGACTGCCAGGGGCGGCAGTGCGCTGACATCGCTCTCCAGCCGCGCGGCAGATTTAAGCGCCGATCCTGGCAGGTTGCAGGCGGAAATCCCTGATATTGCTCGCCTCGCGGCTCCAGAATGGAACAAAAAGCCCGTTGCGCCATTTCCTTGTCACCGCAAGAGGAGAAAGTACCATGACGTACGACCCCAATAATGCCAACGACCCGAACCGCCCGCTGAATCCGAATCTGGATCTGCGCACGACCCCGACCGCGCGCAGCAGCAATACGTGGGTAGTCTGGGTTGCTGCATTGGCCGTGATCGCTGTCGCTGCATTCGCCTATTCGCAGTGGAGCAGCAGCCCCGGCACCTCACCGGACACGACAGCCTCCACGACCCAATCCGAGCCGGCGCCGGCCAAGCCGATCGCTCCGACTGACAACAGCGCAACGCCCGCACCTGCACCGGCACCAGCCCCGGCCACGCCGCCGGCTGCTCCTGCCCAGCAGTAAGCACAGCGTCGCAGAAAGAAGCCGGCCCAAAACCGGCTTCTTCTCCGCGGCAGGGCCTTGAACGTCGCCAAGCAAGTCCTATCTAAGGACCATAGAGTTTGTCTCTGACGGTTGACCACGGAGGTACTGGCACCCGTTGTCGAGACAAATCGAGGAAGGTCGGTGCGAGTTTCGCCCGGCCTTTTTTCTTGCCCTGGCGACGCCGAAGGACGGCCCGGCAAAATCGAACAGTTTCGATGTCGGCGCGCAGACACATGCGTGATCGGGCATGCCGGGGTTATTTGGGGATCCTGTTGTAAAAGGATTGGGGATCGTACACGCACTCGTAGTCGAGACGGCACATTTTGCCGTTGGCGTCCCTCACCGTCGCCGAGTCGTACTTGTCGCCCAGATTGCACCGGGCCGGCGGGTAGCGGAAACTGCGGCCACCGATGCCCATGCGCACGAAAACCGCCTTGTCCTTACGAATGATCTGCGTGAGCTCCGCGCAGCTATGATCCCTGGCCTTGACCTCCACTGCCTCGACGGCAAGGGCTGCAGACGGAAGCAGGAGGGTGGCGGCGAGGACGACGATTTTCATGAAAACTCCTGAACATAAAACGGCCTGACGAATCACGATAAATGCGTGCTGTTCTCCAAAGCCAATAGGCTTCAGCGATCTAATCGACAGCAAAATCCGGATTTAGAGGAAATTATAGGGTGATGCCGGATCGAAGGCGCAAGCGTGGTCGAGAACGCACGACTTGCCCTCACCATCGCGGAAACTTGCCGTCGAGCGCTTGTCGCCCATGCTGCACTGCGCCGGCGGATAGCGGAAACTGCGGCCGCCAAGCCCGACACGAACAAACACCTTTTTGTTCTGCCGGATGATCTGCGCAATCTCGCCGCAGCTATGATCGTTTGCCCGGACCTCCATTGCGCCTGCGGCCAAGGCCGGCAGCGGCAATGATAAGGCGACGACCAAGATTATGGTTCTCATTGGCCCCTCCACTATGTGCGGAAGATAGGGCGCGCTGATCAACGCTGCCAGCCCCGGGCATGCGGCCGCCTACGAATTCGGCCCTGGCACAACAATCAAATTTATCAAGAAGTTTGCTGGGTGATGTAGGGCTCGAACCTATGACCGCTGATCAAGAGTAATCAAAAAATCTGGTAAGGCCTGCGACAGGCGCCATATTTTCGAATTCGACGAGCGCGTCGCCGAGCATGGCCTTGCATTCGTCCATCGTGGCGATGTCGCCCATTTTCACGCCACGGGTCTCCACGAAGCAGATCGTCGGAACCCCGGCGATGTCGCAGTATGCCCTGGTGCTGACGCCCTGCTTGCCGCCGACGAATCCGACTGCGAGCGCGCCCGCGACGGTGAGACCATAGCCGGCCTTTCTCAGTCTACTTGCCATTGTCAAAATCCTTCTGTGCAACGATACGAGCGCCGAAGGCTGCCGCTACCGTCAGGCTGGAGAGACCGGTAAACAGCCGCGGCGGCAGCGGCACATATCCGTCGAGATATGGAAGAGCGAATTCGAGACCGGACAGGGCGCCGGCCAGCAGTCGAATGCTTCACACGCGGAGAAGCACCCGTCGCCAACCGGCAATGAGTTTCATGAGCTGGTATCCTTGTTCGGGTGGAAGGTTGCAATGCGCCGCAACCGGAGTCATCTTCATGCAGGCTGGGGTTGAGGGGAACAATCGTGATCTGGTCGCTACAGGTGCTGCGTTTCATCGCCGCGATGATGGTCGTCTACCTGCACGCGGCACTAACCGCATACGAAGCCACCGGATCAAGCGGCATTTTTCCGCCGATGATCCAGGTTGCGGGCACCGCCGGTGTCGATATCTTCTTCGTCATTTCCGGGGTCATCATCACCAGGACAGTCCGCGACCTGACATGGCAGCAATTCGCGTGGAAACGGATTCGCCGCATCCTGCCGATGTACTATCTCGCATCAATCCCGGCAGCGCTCATCGCGGCAAAAACCGGGTTCGGCTGGCGGGAGACAATCGCGACGATCACCCTTTGGCCGGCGTTTGACCAGATGGCCGCGCCCCTCCTTCCTGCCGCATGGACACTCTGTTTCGAAATGCTGTTCTATGGCGCGGCGACGCTTGTGCTCGTCGATCGGCGCTTCCTGCCGGCGATCCTCGGGCTCTTCGCCGTGTCGATGGCGTTCCGGTCGACGGTCCCGATCTTCCAGTTTCTCGGAAACCCGATCATCCTCGAGTTCATGATCGGCGTCGCCCTCGCCTACGCGCCGTCGATCAAGGCGGCGAGATGGGGCATACCGGTCGGCGCGATCGCCATTCTCCTCGCCGGTCCGCTCGGCATCGCACCCATCGGCAACACGCTGGACTTCCTGATCGGCCAGGATGCCTTGCAGCGCGTTGCCGCCTACGGCATTCCCGCCGGCCTGGTCGTTTACGGCACGATGCAGGTCAATGCAGGAAAGAGCGTCTGGACCTATCTCGGAGATGCATCCTACACGCTCTACCTCTTCCACACGGTCCCGATTTCAGCGCTTCTTACGCTTTGGATATTCTACCCGTTGCAGGCGGATATCATCATCGCGATCGGTGTCGCGGCATCCCTGCTGTTCTCCTGGCGCATCCATGAGAAGTTCGAGAAGCCGCTCCTGAGAATATTCATCGAGACCCGACAGAGCGCCCGCCAGTAGTCGACGTCGTCGATCAGTCTTCGGTGACGGTAGTTGCGGTGGTCAGGTGAGGCGTGACGAGATACGGAAGAGCGAATTCGAGACCGGACAGAGCGCCGGCCAGCAGCAGCAGTCGAATGCTCCACACGCGGAGAAGCATCCGTCGCCAACCGGCAATGAGTTTCATGAGCTGGTATCCTTGTTGGGGATCACGAGCGTAGGAAGGTTGAAATTTTCCACAGTCGGAGTCATGGCTGTGGTTGAGCAATGATGGTCGTCCACCGGCATGTGGCGCTGATCGAGCGGTAAGCCCTGCTCAAGCATTTTCGAATATTCTGCCAAGAACCACGAGGCCTGCCGGAGGAGGAAAGCGAATGCGAGTCTTGGTTCTGACGTTTGTTCGTCTCGGGCCTGCATTGGTCTATGCCATCGGCGCAGTATTTGCCGCCAGCATGCTACTGCTGGCCATGTATCCGTCACGCCCGTTTGCTTGGGAGCTGTACCTGACGATGCTGCCGGTGTTGCGCCTACCCCTTATGTTGCTGAGCGCTGCGGGGATGGGGGCGTGGGAGCTTCTCGCTGCGTTTGCATCGCTGGTGATTTTCGGCATCTATCTTTCTTTTCATCCGAAACGGTTTCTTAGGGCACGCTTCGTTCATGCTCATGTTGCGCTGCTCGGGCTGGTGCTTTCCAATGCAGCGGCAAGCACATCCGAAGCAGGTCGCATTGGGGCATCATCACTCCCCGGTTACGTCGACTGGTCACTGCCGTTGCCTACAGCGCTGCTCGGAACCGCGTTGATCATCTGGGCCGCCCTCGCCTGCGTTTCCACACATGCCGAGATCATCCGGCGCATCCGCATCCGGGCCAACATGGGTCGGCTGCTGGCGTATCGCCGTGGTTGAATTGACGTACTCCGATGGCGGCGCGCCGGTGTAGGTCACATCCCCAATAGTTGGTATTCACCAATTTAAGCGGTTGCGATTGTTATTTTCCGCAACCGTGCGAAGATGCGTTTAAACAACGCGGGGGAACCTATGGGCAATCGACACTTGTTTATTGCAGACGTCATCGGCCGGATTGGCATCTGCACCTATTCAATACTGGTTGTGTGGACCAAGATCGCGCGGACGATGACGACCGGCGACTATTCCTCCCACGGCGTCGTATTCATAATAGCTGAGATCGCCGCGATCTTATTTATCGGCATGATGTGCGTCGTGACCCTGACGAGAATGCCCCAAGTGCGGTCTGCGCGCGGCGTTGAACCATACCTGACGGCGATGGGAGGCACATTCCTCTTCCTGCTAATCGCCTTCCTGCCTCCGCCAATGGTGTTGCCGGACGCTGTGCGCATTGCCGCAATGGTTTTGATGATCATTGGCTTCCTTTCATCGGCATATATGCTTGCTATCCTCGGCCGCAGTTTCAGCATAGCACCGGGCGCAAGAGCTCTGGTCACAACGGGGCCCTATTCCATTGTCCGGCACCCGCTCTACCTGACCGAGGAGATATTCATTATCGGAATGATCCTGTTCAGCTTTTCTCCGTGGACGGTATTTCTCGGGGTCGTGCATTGGTGCCTGCAGCTTCGCCGGATGAGTAACGAAGAGACAGTGCTCTGGGCGGCATTTCCGGACTACCGGTCATATGCAGAGCGCGTCCCCAAGGTGATCCCGTTTTTGCACAAGCGCAGCAAACGCGCTGCCACAACTGGATGATCAGTCTTCGGTGACGGTCGATGCGGTCGTCAGGCGAGGCGTGACGCCGTTGGATACCCAGTGTTCGGCGTGACGGTGCCGGAATTCAGGAGCTTATGGAGGCCCGATGGAGAAAGATCGAGTCGGCCGCTTTTTGGAACAGGAACGGAATGTGAATTGGAAACCGTTTCCAATTAGTTGGAAACCGCTGTCCTGAAATCTTGGTGAAGTGAAATGATGGTGGGTGATGTAGGGCTCGAACCTACGACCCGCTGATTAAGAGTCAGCTGCTCTACCAACTGAGCTAATCACCCGTTCGCGCTTGGCTGCGCGGTGTGACGGGGCGTATAAACACGATCGGCAGGCTTGTCCAGCGCATCGGCGAAAATTCTTTGGTTAATCTCAAAGATTTTTGCGCATGGCTGAAATGCAATAAAATCAGAGGTCGAGCGTACCGCTCGCCAGCCGCACCGCCTGGCCGCCGATCCGCGCGTTGGAAATCGCCCCGCCGTCGACATCGATATGCAGATGGATGAAAGAGGGGCGGCCCATCTCGAGGCCCTGCTCGATCATGATCGGATGGTGCCCGTCCGTCAGCCGGTCGAAATGGCGGATGGCGCCGGAGAGGGCGGCTGCCGCCGCGCCGGTGGCCGGGTCTTCGACAATGCCCATGCCACTGGCGAACATGCGTGCATGAAACTTCGCCACATGATTGACGCCGCCGCGGCAATAGACATAGGCCGAAGCAAGCGCGCCATCGACGAAGGGCACGATCTTTTCCCAGAGCTGCGGGTCGAATTCCACCCGCTGCGCGGCCCCGACATCGTGCACCGGAATGAGCAGGAACGGAACGCCGGCGCTCCAGACGGAGGGGACGTGATTTTCAAAGCCGATCTCGGTGATCTTCAATGATAGAGCATCGGCGATACCGAGCTTGTCGAGCGGCATGACGGCCTGCTGCGATTTGCGCGGCAGGTCGAATTCGGCAAAGCTCGCCTCGCCCTCCCTCAGCCGCACGGCGCAACGCACCGGCCCGACATTTTCTTCGAGCACCGTAACGAGGTCGAGCGCCGCTGCGCCATGGGCACGCTCGGCCAGCGCAATTGCCGTGCCGACGGTCGGATGGCCGGCAAAGGGCAGCTCGCGGCCCGGCGTAAAGATCCGAAGCTTCGCCGCATAGGCGGGATTGGTCGAAGGCTGCACGAAAACCGTCTCGGAGAGATTGATCTCCCGGGTGATCGCCTGCATCGCCTCGTCGCTGAGATTGTCTCCGTCGAAGACCACCGCCAGCGGGTTACCTGCAAGCTTTCGATCGGTGAACACGTCATAGACGCTGTAGCTTCGCGCCACATCGGCCTCCTTGAATCGATCATCGCGCCGTCAACCTGCCCGACCGCGCGGTCGAGTGCAAGGCGCTAACGCAGGATGGATGCAAGGAGGACAGTTGGAGCTTGTCCTTCGAGGCTCCGGCCGTGGCCTGCGCGCCTGACGATGAGGGA
Source organism: Rhizobium phaseoli (assembly GCF_003985125.1). Lineage (GTDB taxonomy): Bacteria > Pseudomonadota > Alphaproteobacteria > Rhizobiales > Rhizobiaceae > Rhizobium > Rhizobium phaseoli. The sequence goes on along the minus strand of NZ_ML133581.1, from coordinate 122,116 downwards.
GGTTTAGAATGCCGCGCTCTGTCCAGCCTCGTCGTGAGGTGCCCTGTAGCGGCCCCGAAGGGCGAGGCTGCCCCGCCCTCACCCCTCCTATACGCCGGCCTTGCCGAAATACCACTCAATCACCGGCAGCATGGCGACGTTGTACGGATGGGCAGAAGGATCGGCCGAGCGGATAGCGGCTGCCCCGGCGATCTCCTTGTCTTCTGCGACCAGCATGTGGGCTTCGATCCGCTTCACCATCTCGTCCGCCGTCATGTCGAAGCGGAAGAGCCTCAGCAGCGTCACCGTGCGCCTGGCATGGCTGGCAAAGAGGCCTTCCCCCGCGACCGCGTCGGCCAGATCCAGTCCGGTCTCCTCGTGAACTTCGCGGCGCATATTGGCCTCGATGTCGCAGCGCCCATCGACGATGTCCTCCGGTTCCAGCGAGCCGGCCGCGAAATAGACTTGGCCGGGATTGGCGGTATGTGCGCCCATGCGGATCGCCACGAGCGCGCCGTCCGAGCTTTCGAGCACGGGATAGGCGAAGATGTGCAGGCCGCCCTGGCGCTGCGGCTGCCGGCGCCACCACATGAAAGCGGAAAATGGAGTGACGTAGCCCTCGCCCGCAATCCGCTCTTCGCTGAACCACAGCCGCTGCTGGAACACCAGGCGGCCGTCGAACAGCGCCGGATTGGCGGCGGTTTCCTTCGCCCAGTTTTCACGGATTGCGGCTTCCTCGGCGATGACGAAGGGATGGGCGCCGGGCAGCACTCGCAGGTCGACGCCGGCGATCGGGAAAACCGTCGCTTCCGGCGGCCAACCCGCGAAATCATCGGAAATATCGCTCGTCGGAAATTTTATGCTCAAATTGGTTTTCATGGGAGATCCAGTGTCATGACGACGGGGCAGTGATCGGATGCTTTCGGACGGTCCCAGCCAGTGCGTGGATATCGCTCCACCTCCTGGCCTGGCGGAAAGACGGTGCGGTAGGGTTGGCCGTTGCGGATGATTTCGGGCAGACGGCCGCTATTGTGGGCGGCAAGCGCGGGCGAAAGCCAGATATAATCGAGCTGGCAAAGGTGCTGCTCCTGCGGTCCGCGCGCATGATAGAGCGTCCAGCGGTCGAGGGGCTGGCGACGGGCCATGACGTTCTCGACAAAGCCGTCATGACTGAACACGTCGAGTGCGCTTTCGGCCTCCGGCTGATGCTCGAAACGATAACCGGCGCCGCGCCGGCCGACAACGTCGACGCGCTCCTGATAATCGTTCATATCACCGCAAATGGCGAAGCTCTTCTTGGCGGTGTGGCCGGCGCCGAACCTCTCCTCGATGATGCGGCGCACGGCGCGCGCCTCGGCGCGACGGAGCGGCAGTGTCGATTGCCGCCCGTCCAATCCGTCGCGCGGGTTGCCCATCGATTTGAAATGCACGACATAGAGCGAGAGCGGTCGGCCGCCGATCAGAAGATCGAGCTCCAGGCAATCGCGCTTGAAGATCTTGTCGTCGATGCGGTTGGTGAGCGCCAGGTCCTCATCGAAGAGATCGAAGTCGCGATAGGTCGTCATCGCATGGCTTCTGATGTCCCTGAGCTCGATCTTCTGGCCGTCGCGCGTTTCCTCGCGCATCAAGACGGCGACATCGATGCCGCGGCTGTCATTGCCCTCGACCAGGAATTTCTGCCGGTAGCCGTTTCCGACCATGCGGAAGAGATAGCCGTATTCGAAGGCCTGCAGGGCGGCCATATTGTCAATTTCCTGCAGGCAAAGAATATCGGCATCCGCATCGGCGATCGCCAGCGCCGTCATTTGCCTGGTGTCGTCTGTGGCGGCGATCACCCGTGCCTGCTCGAGCTGCTGATAGACGCCCTCGCTCGATACCTCGAAAAGCTTGATGACGCGGTCCTGGCGCAGCTGGTTGCGGAAGCCGGTGAAATCAAAACGGGTCAGCAGGTTTTCGACATTGAAGGTGGCGAGGCGAAGCGACATGGCGAGAGTCCGGTTGCGGGCAGCACCTTACCCGGCAATTGCCACAGGGAAAGATGCTTGGGCCAAGAAAGATGCGGACAACCGCCCTCTTTGAACCGGAATGCGATTGACTGTGTTCCATCAAAGCCGCCAGGCGGCGCGGATCACGACGCGAAGCGTTTCACCAGGCACGACGGCCACGCGGCTGTAGGCGCGCAGTGTCTGGCCGTTGCCGAGCGTCAGCTTCACGGCGTAACGCTCTCCCTCGAACAGCACGGATTCGACGGTTGCCGGAGCCCCCTCGCCGCCGATGATGACATCTTCCGGCCGCACGAGAATGTCGGCGCCATCGGTGTTAGCCGCCTGCAGCGCGTCCTGCAGTTCATCCCATTCCAGATGGCGTTCGCCGCCCATGACAGGCAGCGTCAGGATCGCGCCGCGTCCGATCAGGCCGCCGACGATACGGCCCTCCGGGCGTGCATAGATCTCAGCCGGCGGCGCCACCTGCAGCACGCGGCCTTCGGAAATCACGGCGACATCGGTCGCCAGCGCCATCGCCTCGCTCTGGTCGTGGGTGACGTAAATCATCGTCGCACCGGAGCGCTGGTGAAATTCGCGGAAAGTCTCCTCCATCTCCTGCTTCAGGTGCCGGTCGAGATTGGCGAGCGGCTCGTCGAGCAGCACGACATCGGGCGCGGTCACCAGGCAGCGGGCGAGCGCCACGCGCTGGCGCTGGCCGCCGGAGAGATCGGCCGGCCGCCGGCCGGCATAGTCGGCAAGCCGGACGGTGGAAAGCGCCTCGCCGACCTTCACCCGGTATGCCTCGCCCGAGACGCCGCGCACCTTCAGGGGATAGCCGACATTGTCGGCAACGCTCATGTGCGGCCAGAGGGCATAGGACTGGAACACCATCGCCATGTTGCGCTTCTCGGGCGGCAGCGATTGGGCGGCATCAGCAAGCAGCCGCTCGCCGAGATGGATCGAGCCGTCGGAGGGCGTCTCGAAGCCGGCGATCATGCGCAGAACCGTCGTCTTGCCGCAGCCGGAAGGCCCAAGCAGCGCCAGGAAACCGCCCTCTCGGACATCGAGCGAAAAATCGCTGACGGCCGCGCGCCCGGTGCCGAAATCCTTGGCCACCCGGTTGAGGATCAGTTGCGCCATGGCACCACCCCTTTCGGCAGGCGTTTCGCCAGGAGTTCAAGCAGCAGCATCATGATGACGACCATCAGGACGACGAGGACCGACAGCGCCGAGGCAAGGTCGGAGCTGCCGCTGTCGTCGAGATTGTAGATGGCGACACCGAGCGTCTGCGTGCCGGCCGACCAGAGCAGCGCGGAGATCGTCAGCTCGTTGCAGGCAATCAGGAAGACGAGGATGACCGAAGCGCCGGCGGCGGGCGCAATCAGCGGCACGACGATATCGGAAAGCCGCCGGAAGAAGCCGGCGCCGGAAAGCCGCGCTGCCTCCTCCAGCGCCGGATCGAGCTGATGGAAGGCGCTGACCACGGGTTTCAGGCTGACGGCGAAGAAGGAGGAGAAATAGGCGATGAGAATGATCCAGATCGTGCCGTAGAGCGAGATGTGGAGGACGGGAATGGGCGCGGCGAAGACAAGGATGAAGCAGACTGCCATGACGATGCCGGGCAGCGAATAGGGTATCTCGATCAGGCTCGCGATGATGCGGGACGCCGCATCCTTGCGCCGCGTCAGGATATAGGCGGCAAGCACGGTCACCACCAGGAGACACACGGCGGTGGCGCCGGCAAGCGAGATCGAATTGACGAAGGCCGTGCGCGTCACAGCCTGCCGGAAGAGGATCTCCTGGAAGGCATGCAGCGACATGGTCTTGAAGGTCAGCGGCACGCCGTAAGCCGGAACCAGCGCGCCGGCGACGAGCGCGAAGAAGGGTGCGGCGAGCATGACGAACAGAATTGCCCAGAGGAGCGGCGTGAAGAGAAACCACCAGGCGCCGAGATCGAAGGCAGCGCTCGCCCCGGACAGTCCGATGACGCGGTAATCGCGGCCTCTGAGCGCCCGCTCCTGGATCATCAAGCCCGCCACCGAGATCATCGCGATGATCGCCGAGAGCACGGCGACATCGCCGAAGGTACGGCTGGTGAAAGCGGAAAACTTGGTGAAGATCAGCGTCGGCAAGGTGAAGATCGAGGCGGGAATGCCGAGAATGGCGGGAATGCCGAAATTGCCGGTGCAGGAGACGAAGGAGATCGCCGCGCCTGCGATGATGCCCGGCAGCGACAGAGGCACGATGATGTCGAGGAAGACCCGAAAGCTGGAAGCGCCGGAAAGCCGCGCGGCCTCGACGCCGTCGCGCGGCAGCGTCATCAGCCCGGCCCGGAGCGCGAGATAGACGAGCGGCGCATGCTGCACGCCGTAGAGCAGCGCAATGCCGCCGACCGAATAGAGCGGCTGCGGCGAACCGAGCGGCGGCGCAAGCGAAAGCGCCTTCAGCAGCGGACTTGACGGTCCCGACATCTGCACCCAGGCAAGGGCCGTCACCTGCGGTGGGATCATCATCGGCAGCACGAAGAAGAAGCTGAGCGGCCCCTTCCCCGGAAGGTCCGTCAGCGTCAGCAGGAAGGCGAAGAGGCAGCCGATCAGAAGCGAGAAGATCGTGCCGAGAACCGAGGTGACGAGCGTGTAATAGGTCGCCTGCCAGAGCGACGGCTCGCTCAGCACATCGATGACGCCGCCGCTGGCAAGCGCCGCGATCCCCGCCATGGCAAGGCGGGCGAGCGGCAGCACGCTAAGGACGAGCACGGTAATGACGATAAAAGGAAACAGCCAGGCGGGCTGGCTGTTTCCTGCTCTGACATCGCCTGGCATGAAGAGATCAGTTCGAGCCGTAGATGCCCGAGAAGGTCTTCAGATCCTGGTCGGTATTCTTCAGGGCTTCAGCGGCCTTAATCGGCAGGACCTTGATGCTGTCGCGCGCCGGGAAGCCTTCCGGCAGCTTCATGCCGTTGCGGGCCGGGATATAGCCGAGCTTGAGGAAGCCTTCCTGGCCCTTTTCGGAGAGCACGTAATCGACGAACTTCTTGGCGGCCTCGGCATTCTTGCTGCTCGCCAGGATGCCGACCGGCTCGGTGACGGCAGAGACACCTTCGCTCGGAAAGACGAACTCGACGGGAGCGCCCTTGGCCTTCTCGCGGATCGGCAGGTAGTCGACGACTACGCCATAGGCCTTCTCGCCCGAGGCGACCGACTTCAGCACGGCGCCATTGCCGCCGGCCGCAATCGCGCCGTTTTCGGCAAGCGCCTTGTAATAATCCCAGCCGAGGCCGGGCACGGCGGCCAGCGTCTGGGCGTGGATGAGGGCCGCGCCCGAAGCAAGCGGGCTCGGCATGGTGACGAGCCCCTTGGCTTCCGGCTTGGTCAGATCCTTCCAGCTCGCAGGCTTCATGCCGGCCGCGGTGTTGTACATGATGCCGGTGGTGATCAGCTTGGTCGAGTAATAGTAGCCGTCGGCGTCATAGAGGGTGGCGTCGTATTGGGCGGCTTCCGGCGACTTGTAGGCGAGCAGCTTGCCCTCTTCCTTGAGACGCTCCAGCGTCACCATGTCGGCGATCAGCAGAAGGTCGGCGACCGGGTTGCCGGCCTGGATCTCGGCCTGCAGCTTGGCGATGATCTTCGGCGTGCCGTCGCGCACCCAGTCGACCTTGATATCGGGATTGGCGGCCATGAAGCCATCGACCGTCGCCTGCGCGTCTTCGTTCGGCTGGCTAGTGTAGAGAACGAGGTTTGCGGCCGAAGCCGGAACGGCAAACAGGCTCGCGGCGAGAAGGGCTGCGGCGGAAACGATCGTTTTCATGGGAGGAGTCCTCGGATTGCGTCACCCCTCCCTTATTAGGGGTCGTTGACAGAGATGTGACAGGCGGTGACAGGCGCCGCTTGCCGGCATTCGGGCCACGGCACTTGCGCGCCGCGGCCTTGGGTCGACTATTACTTCGCGGCCTCTTCGATCAGTTCGGCAACCTTCTCGGGATGCGACACCATCACGACGTGCGAGGCGCCGTCGACCACGACGGTGCGCTTCGACCCTGCCCGCTCGGCCATGAAGCCGAGGGCTGCGGCCGGGATGTTCTTGTCGCCGGTGCCGTAGACGAACCAGGACGGCAGCTTCTTCCAAGCGGGCTCGCCGGATTTTTCGGTGAGCGCCGCTTCGGTGATCGGCCGTTGGACAGCCGCCATCAGAGCGGCCTGTTCAGCCGGCACGTCGCTGGCGAACTGATCATGGAATTTCGCCTGGTCGATATAGAGATCGACGCCGCCGGTGCTGAGCTTTACCGGGGCCGCCAGCGCTCCGCTCAGCGTGCCGCCTGGAAACTTGCCGGCGAGATCGGCAACCGCTTCACCGGCATCGGGCGCGAAGGCCGCGACATAGACCAGCGACTTGACGTTGCCGTGGCCGTTTGCAGCGGCCGAGATCACCTGCCCTCCATAGGAATGGCCGACGAGGACCACGGGGCCGGTGATGCTGCCGACGACGTCGGAGACATAGGCGGCGTCACTGGAAACGCTGCGCAGCGGATTGGCGGCCGCCACGACCGGGAAGCCGTCCTTGCGCAGGATTTCGACGACGCCGTTCCAGCTGGAGGAATCCGCAAAGGCGCCATGGACGAGGACGACGGTCGGCTTGGCCGGCTCGGCAACGGCAGCACCGGAGAACAGAGCGCCCGCCAGGGCGACGGCAGCAGCAAATTTGAACATTGGTCATTTCCTTTCGTCGGTTGAGTGTCACAGGCGCCGAACCGGGTTCGCGTTCACGAGCTCTCGTGTTCGGCATATAATTTGCAAGCGATTTCTTTGTACGCGATCTAGTTAGTCCGTCTCGGTCGCAGCGTCAATAGCTTGCAAACAGATCGCGCACAAATTATATTGGAGCCATAGGAGAGCGTGATGAAAAATACCCCATCGAATGATCTCGCCGGCGTGCCCCAGATCGATGAAATGCTATGCTTTTCAATCTATTCGGCCGGCCACGCCTTCAACCAGCTTTACCGCCCCCTGCTCGACGAAATGGAACTCACCTATCCGCAGTTCCTCGTCATGACCGCTTTGTGGGCGCGTGACGACCGCACGGTGAAGGATCTCGGCGAGACGCTTTTCCTCGACTCCAGCACCCTCACCCCGCTGCTGAAGCGGCTGGAAAATGTCGGCCTCGTCACCCGCAACCGAAATCCCGCCGATGAACGCCAGGTGCTGTTGCGGCTGACAAGCAAGGGCCTGGCCCTGAAGAGCCGCGCCGCCCATGTGTTCGACTGCATCGGCAAGGCTGTCGGTCTCGACGCCGAGACCGTCGGCAAGATCCGGGACACGATCGCTTCGATCCGGGACAACATTCACGGCAAGGACAAGGACGAGGCCTGACGCGAGGCCACCTCCCCGCACCGCTGCGACGATTTTCGTTCGACAAGCCGGCGGCATATTGTACGATCCGTCTGTCGCCGGCACGATGCCCGGCACCCGCACTCTTGTCTAAGCCTCACGCAGGCGTGAACCACACCGCCATTGCCATTCGGCCGCGCTGAGGTACGTCAATCCGGTTTCGATGAAGGAGGAGTTTTCATGGAATATCGTCTGCTCGGCCGCTCCGGCCTGAAAATCTCGACATTGACCATGGGCACGATGACCTTCGGCGGCGTCGGTTGGGCGAAGATGGTCGGCGATCTCGGCGTCTCCGAAGCCAAGAAGATGATCGACATGTGCATCGATGCCGGCATCAACCTGATCGACACCGCCAATGTCTATTCATCGGGCGAATGCGAAAACATCATCGGTGAGGCGCTCGCCGGCAAGCGGCCGCAGGGCGTGCTTCTGGCCACCAAGGCCCGCTTCGGCATGGGCGACGGCCCGAACGACCGCGGTCTTTCGCGCTACCACCTGATCCGCGAATGTGAAGCGAGCCTGAAGCGGCTGAAGACCGATGTCATCGACCTCTACCAGGTGCATGAATGGGACGGCCAGACGCCGCTCGAAGAGACGATGGAAGCGCTCGACACGCTGATCCGGCAGGGCAAGGTGCGTTATGTCGGCTGCTCGAACTATTCCGGCTGGCACATCATGAAGGCGCTCGGCATCGCCAACGAACACAAATACCAGCGCTTCGTCAGCCAGCAGATCCACTATACGCTCGAAGCCCGCGACGCCGAATACGAGCTGCTGCCGATCGCGATCGACCAGGGCCTCGGCGTACTTGTCTGGAGCCCGCTCGCCGGCGGCCTGCTTTCCGGCAAGCACCGCCGCAACCAGGCAGCGCCCGAAGGCACCCGCCAGTTCGCCGGCTGGACCGAACCGCCGATCCGCGACGAAAATCGCCTCTGGAACATCGTCGAGACGCTGGTCGCGATCGGCGAAGAGCGCGGCGTCTCGGCCGCGCAAATTGCGCTTGCCTGGCTGATCGGCCGCAAGGCGGTCACCTCGGTTATCATCGGCGGGCGCACCAAAGCCCAGTTCCGCGACAACATCGCCGCCGCCGAACTCAAGCTCACGGAAGAAGAGCGCAAGCGCCTCGACGCCGTCAGCCTGCCGCCGATCCTCTACCCCTATTGGCACCAGCTGAACACGGCAAGCGACCGGTTGAGCGAAGCCGATCTCGAACTCTTGGGCCCGCATCTCCAGCAATAGAGCAAGGGCGGATACGGGATTGCACGGTGAAATATAAGCGTCACAAAAGATGCACTTTATCAGTGCTATCGTGAGATCCCGCCATCGCCAGGGAGGCTCGCCATGCTGAAGAATTACACGGTCCTGAAGGGTACGGCGAGCGCGCTCGCCCTCGATGACGACAACGATCCCCATATTGAGATCCGCATCGAGGCGGACGGCGTCAGCTACCGCATTGCGCTCAACGTCCGCTCCAAGACGTCGCCGCACGACCTGCTCTACGCCAATATCGTCGATTTCAAGCACCAGGCGCTGACCGAGGCGCTCGAAGCCCTGCCGATGGGCCTGACCGACATTCGCAAGGACCGCCCGGAGCTTGCGATCGATTATGTCCGCGGCGGCCTGATCGAGCGCGAGGACATGGACGTCGCGCCCTTCCAGCTCTCCGGCCCGAAGAACGATCTCAGAGAATTCATCGAGCCGATCGTCGAGGAAGGCATCGCCGATCCCGACATCCATTTCTATGCCTTCGGCGAGGCCTGGGGGCCGGAGCACGGCAAGCCCGATCAATATTTCGATTTCGAGCCGGGCAACGGCATCCACGACATCCACATGAACCAGGGCGACGGCGGCAGCTTCAAGGCCACCAACGGCCCGAACCAGGACGGGGCGCTGCTCGTCCATTTCACCGATACCGACGAATGGGCGGCGATCTTCCTCTGCTTCCAGTCGCAGAACTGGAACACCGACGCGGAGACCGGCCATCCCGTCTCCGAAAACCGCGGCGGCCAGGGCCGCGGCGAAGGCACGCGCCGCCCACAGCCGGTCGTCGCCTCGTCGCTGCGCATCATCGCCGCACTGATCAACCCGGTGAACGGCGCAGGCGGCGCGGAAGCCGAAACGGTGACGCTGATCAACCGCTCCGACATGTCGGCATCGCTCGACGGCTGGAAGCTGGAAGACGAAAACGGCCGGACGCAGACGCTGGCGGGAACGCTTGCCGCCGGCGAGCTGCGCACGATCGCGCTCAATGCCGCATCCGGTGGCCCGCAGCTCGCCAACAAGGGCGGCGACATCATCCTGCGCAACGCCGACGGCGCCGTGGCCGACCGCGTCGGCTACGGCAAGAGCGAGACGGCGAACGAGGGCTGGACGACGATTTTTTGATTGGCGCACCGCCCCTCATCCGGCTGCCGCCACCTTCTCCCCGCCTGCGGCGAGAAGGAGATATGCCGCACCGACCTCGTCACCCTCAAGCTTGCGTTTGGCACGTCCTCTCCCCGTTTTTACGGGGAGAGGGTTAGGGTGAGGGGCAAACACCCCTCGTCTCTCAAACCATCACCCGCCGATCTCGTCGGTAATCAGCTTGCCCAACCGGCCGATCCCGTCCTCGATCATCTGCTCGTTGGCGCACGAGAAGCTGACGCGGAAGGTGTTGGCGCCGGAGCCGTCGGCGAAGAAGGCCTTGCCGGGCACGAAGGCGACCTTGGCGGTGTCGAGCGATTTCGCCAGGAGCTTGGCGCCATCCATGCCTTCCGGCAGCGTGATCCAAATGAACATGCCGCCTTCCGGCTTCGTCCAGCTCGTGCCCTCGGGCATGTATTTCTCAAGTGCCGCCAGCATGCAGTTGCGCCGATGGCTGTAGGCGGCCTTGATCTTGGCCACCTGCGCATCGAAACCGCGCTCGGCGACATCGGCGATGGCCATCTGGTTGATCGTCGACGAGTGCAGATCGGCCGCCTGCTTCATCAGCACCAGCTTGCGAATGACCGGCGCATTGGCGACGACGAAGCCGACGCGTAGACCAGGCGCCAAAGTCTTGGAGAAGCTGCCGCAATAAATCGTGCGGGTCTCGTTGATATGGCCCTTTTCGGCGATCTCCAGCGCCAGAATCGGCGGGATCGGCTCGCCATCGTAGCGCAGCGACTGATAGGCCGCATCTTCGATGACGGCGACGTCGAGCTCCTCGGCAAGTGCCAGCACCTGCTTGCGGCCGGCGAGATCGACCGTTTCACCGGTCGGATTGGAGAAATCGGCGGAGAGATAGGCGAATTTCACCTTGCCGCCGGCGGCGGCAGCCGCCGCGCGATAGGATTCCGGCGTCCGGTTGCCGCCGGGCGTCAGTTGGTCATAGGCCGGCTCATAGGCGTTGAAGGCCTGCAGCGCGCCGAGATAGGTCGGCCATGTCACCAGCGCCGTATCGTTCGGCGACAGGAACAGCTTGCCGAGATAATCGAGACCCTGCTGCGAGCCGGAAACGATGAAGACGTTGTCGAGTTCGCAGGGGATGCCGAGATCGGCCATCTGCCGGACCAGCCATTCGCGCAATGGTTTGTAGCCTTCGCTGACCGAATATTGCAGCGCCGAATTGACGGCAGCGCCGGCGAAAATATCGGCATAGGCCTGCTTGAATTGCTGATCGGGAAACAGCGCCGGATCCGGAATGCCGCCGGCGAAGGAGATGATGTCGGGCCGGTCGAGAAGCTTCAGGAGCTCGCGAATTTCGGATGCGCGCATGCGCGACGAGCGCGATGCAAACATGGTGTCCCAGTTCAGCATGGAGTTTCCTCATATTTTTTCTATACCGCCGACAAACCATGCGGCGGAAATTATGTCAACAATACTGACCTATTTTCTTGTCACAGTGACATGTGGGAAATCTTGTCCTCCAAGGTTTTTGGATGTTCGGGATTTCACTTGGTGCAGACGCCATCCGGTATCGAAGCCGCTCGGTCCCGAATTTGCTGCTCGACGGCAGCCACATCCAAGGATTATTCCTCTGTTCAAAACCGAAACCGGCTGATTCAGACCTTTCCAAGACCAGCTCGGCGGCGGTAGTGTCGCCGCCACTATTCAATTTACTATCAAGGTGCCAGCAATGACCGTGACGTCGGCCTCTCCTGAAATCAAAATCGAACTCCACAAGTCTCCCGTATCGGACGCCGACCGTATTCAGGCACTGGAGGCGCCCGGCTTCGGCAAGCTCTTCACGGATCATATGGTCCTGGCACGCTGGACGGCCGAGAAGGGCTGGCACGATGCGAAGGTTACGCCCCGGCGGCCCCTGGAACTCGATCCTGCGAGCGCCGTGCTGCACTACGCGCAGGAGATCTTCGAGGGCATGAAAGCCTACAAGGCGGACGATGGCCGGATTCTGCTCTTTCGGCCTGAGGAGAATGCACGCCGCTTCGCGCAGTCGGCAACCCGCATGGCGATGCCTCCCGTGCCCGAAGAACTCTTCCTGAAGGCGGTCGAAGAACTGGTCCGCGTCGACAAGGCGTGGATACCCTCCGGCGACGCCAGCCTCTACCTTCGCCCCTTCATGTTCGCCAACGAGGCGTTTCTCGGGGTTCGTCCGGCTCAGGAATATGTCTTCTGCATCATCGCCTCTCCGGTCGGCGCCTACTTCAAGGGCGGCGCGAAGGCCGTCTCCCTTTGGGTCGAGACCGAATACACCCGCGCAGCCGCCGGCGGCACCGGTGCCGCAAAATGCGGCGGAAACTACGCCGCAAGCCTCGTGGCGCAGGCCGAGGCGTCGAAGAAGGGTTGCGATCAGGTCGTCTTCCTTGATGCCGCAGAGCATCGCTGGGTCGAAGAACTCGGCGGCATGAACGTCTTTTTCGTGATGAACGATGGATCGGTGGTAACCCCGCCCCTTGGCGGCACAATCCTGCCGGGCATCACCCGAGCTTCCGTGATCGTGCTCGCCGAAGAAAGGGGCTTGCGCGTCGAGCAGCGCCCCTACTCGTTCGCAGAATGGCAAGACGACGCTGCCAGCGGCAGGCTCGCCGAAGCGTTCGCCTGCGGCACTGCCGCCGTCCTGGCGGGCATCGGCCTGGTTCGACATGCCGGCGGCGAATTCCTGGTCGGAGACGGCCAGACCGGCAAATTGACCAGCGAACTGCGCCAGCAGCTCGTCAGTCTGCAGAAGGGCGTAACGAACGATGAGCACGGCTGGACGCGCCTAGTCCCGGCCTGAACTCGGACGTTGTACGCGAACGGCGGCGTCAGCATCGATATGCCGGGCGCCGCTACGCTAACCGACATCCCCGAGCGGCCAACCCACATGTCTCCTGACCGTACCTCAGCCTTTTACAAGGAAAACGCCGAGACATACGCGAACCGGGCACGTAGCCTGCCAAAGCAACAGCTCGACGCCTTCCTCGCGCGGCTCGCACCAGGTGCCGCAATCCTCGAACTCGGCTGCGGTGGTGGGCAGGACAGCGCCTATATGCTGTCGCAGGGTTTCGACGTGACACCCACGGATGGCTCGGCCGAGCTTGCAAGAAAGGCGGAGATGCTGATCGGAAGGCCTGTCAGGGTCATGCTCTTCCAGCAGCTCGACGCCGACAGCGCCTACGACGGCGTCTGGGCGCATGCGAGCCTGCTCCATGTTCCGAGATCCGAACTTCCGAACGTTTTCGCCCGTGTTCGCAATGCGCTCAGACCCGACGGCATCCTCCACGCAAGCTTCAAGGCGGGAGAAGCCGAAGGTCATGACGGCTTCGGACGCTATTACAACTATCCCTCCGCCGATTGGCTGTCGGCGCTTCTGACCGCGGGCGGCTGGCGCAACTTCGCCGTCGGGGAAAGCGAAGGCGGCGGATATGACGGCAAGCCAACACGCTGGCTGACGGTGAGTGCGCAACGATAACGGTGGCCCCGTGTGCGGCCGATACCCTGTCAACGGCGACGTGCCTATCGTCCGGGCTCGCGACCAGACCGGTGAGTTGACGTCGCGGCGAAGGATTTCACCCGCTGCCCGATCATGTCGACTCCATGGCGACAAGGTGGTTTGGGATTTTTCTTCTTCAGCGGGAACCGAAAACCATCAAGAGGGTTCGATCACAATCTGACAAAGCCGGCTAAAGCTGAACATGCCGCAGGTATCTCAAAAGCGGACGAAGATTGGTGGGGGAGATACCGAAGATCTCTTATTGACCACCTGTCTCCCTGGATGGATTGCCCGTTCCCTTGCCAGAAGTGGAATTCATCGGATGAGCCAATTGGCAGACATGAAGAACGCTGAACTCCTCCAGCTCCCGGGGATTGGCCCTCGATCCGTCGAGCAGATACGGTCGGCGATTAGAAGATTTAAACGTAACCGAACACACGTCTCGTCGACGCATTCGAAAGAATGATCGAGGCGTGCGGATTGGAGTAGGGAATGAACGAGAAGGCTCGACTGGAAAGCGACATCGCAGCCCTGGGCCCATGGTTTCACAATCTGCGAATTAACGGCGTTCAGACCGCGCCCGATCATTTCCTTGGCGACTACCCGTCCTTCAAATGGGCCCACTTTCAGCAGGTTGTGCCTGAAGATCTCCGCGGGTGCAGCGTTCTGGACATCGGCTGCAACGCCGGGTTCTACTCGCTTGAAATGAAGAGAAGAAATGCCGGGCGGGTCGTCGGAATCGATTCCGACCCCCATTATCTCCGGCAAGCCGAGTTCGCAGCCACACAGACAGGTGAGGATATCGAGTTCAAGCTGATGTCGGTCTATGAGGTTGAAAAACTCAAGGAGAAATTCGACCTGGTCCTTTTCATGGGTGTCCTTTATCACCTGCGGCATCCGCTACTGGCGCTCGACCTTCTGCATGAGCATGTCGTTGGTGGAAAGATGCTGTTTCAATGCATGCAGCGAGGTGAAGAGCAAGTCGCGGCGCTCAGCAAAAATTACGATTTCTCCGACACGGCGATATTTGAGCAGCGCGGCTTTCCGAAGCTTTATTTTGTGGAAGAACGTTACGCTGGCGACCCCACCAACTGGTTCATTCCGAACAAGGCGGCGGTCGAAGCGATGCTAAGAAGCGCCGGGTTTGTCATTCGTGCCAATCCGGAACCGGAAGTTTATCTGGTAGAACATGGAACCCGCCACCAGATGGCGGAACCGCCTCCATCACTTTGCCAATAGAATTTCACGCCAGATTGCTTCCGCAGTCAGGGTCGAACCAATCCCGGCAAGCGATCCAGGTAACGTTTGATGGTGCTTTCGATGCGCTCCATCTCGGCGCAATCGACGCAGGCTTTCGCCTGCGACCACAGACCTATCTGGAAACCGAGATAACATGCCTCGAAAAACCTGAGTACATCGTCGCGCAAATCGCAGTCCGCTTCCCGACCGACGAGATCGGCAAGACGATCGCGCTCCTTGCTCGAGAGTTGGAATTCCACACAGGCGCCCGCGACGTCCCAGGCGATATCCTGGCAGCCGATCAGATCATGGGCCGCATTATGGTCGAGCGCATCCGTCTTCATGATGCGCCCGGTCGTGGCGGTCAGCCATTCCCATGGATGAAGACGATTATCCGTATCGACGCGTCGCAATCGCCGTGATAGCCGCTCGGGCGCACCTATCACCCGCCTCAAATTTCCTGCTGTATCCGATCCTGCCGCTTCGGCGATATTGAAAACAGCCATTTCGCAAAGTTTCTGGATCGAGGCGCCGCCGTTTCGTGCCGGGAGGTGACGGGCGCGAAAACCGAGGTAACGTCCGAGGTGATCCACGATGTGGCGCCTGCTCAGACCGCTAGTGTCGAAGGGTGTTCCATCCAGCCATTCCTCGATGATAAATCCGTAACAAGTGCCGGCAATCTTCGGAATAAAGCCGGCTTCTCTCAGCAAAGAGCCTCTTCTTGCCTTGTCCACGTCGCTCCCGCAAAGCCCGGCAAACTTGACATGCCAGGCCCCTCCTTCGGCTTCCATCAGGAATTTGCGTTTTTCCATCTGCATATAGCTCGGCGGCCAAAGTGACGGATCGCGATAACGAACAGCTCGCCATGCACCACCGGACAGGTCCCGCCACGAGGATCGTGCAACTCCGACAGCATCGGCCGCCCATGTGTGCAGACGACGTCTTGGGTCTTTGGCCTTGAGCATTAGATCGTCGAAGCTGACGACATGGCGTGGCCGATCTCGCCAACGGGTCCGATGCGGCTCGCTTGCATGGGGGCCCGGTTCACCTGCGTGGCTCGGAAAAAAATGAAGTCGACCAGATGTCACACCGTTTGCCTGCAGCCAATCCCCAACGCAGCCGAACGAACTCCCCGACAGCCCCGGCCCTTCATCGACGATGGCAAAATCGGTTTCAGGCTCCGCAAGAATGCGCTCGGAAAGAGCCGGTGTGACGTGCAGCTGCCGCTGGAAGGGGTGGCCAGTTGGCCGCAGCGAATAGGCAGGCTCGGCACCCAAGGCTGCGGAAACCAGGGCAGCAAGTCCGGTCCCGATGCTTCTTATTCCTATCACAACTGTTCTAGGCGTCAGATTTGAGATCGAAGCCGCCTCGATATAGCTCTCGGGATACAAGGCATAAAAGGCGTAACCCTCTGCACGCTTCATCCGCACCGGATCGACGCTGTCTAGAGACTCAAGCTCGGCTGCCCAATCATCCGGAAAGGACAAAATACCGGCAAACCCGTTTCGCCATGATTGCATAATGGCGCGTGCTTGTATGAGCAGAAGTTTCGCGCCAGCGTCCTGAAGCTCGGACAGGTCGTCGGCGCCTTTGCTTGCAAACTCCTGATCGGCCAATCCCTGGACCAGTTCTCCAGTCAGGATGAAGGCTCGAACCAGGATTTCGTGGCGCTGGCGGCTGGGCTGCATTTCGATGCATGCCATCATCATGCTTGAAATGGATGCGCGTACTGCTGCCGCGCTCTCGATGTGCTCGACATCACCATAGACGAGCATCCACTCCTCCCTCCTTGCCGCAATGCCTGCCCGAACTGATTGGAGATCGTCGGACGTGTTCGAAAAAATCGGAAAGGCCGGGAACCGCTGCGGTTCCCGCTTGTTAGCTTTGTAGATGCCGCAGCAAGCAGCCCCTGGAGGGAGCCATGCGTTCAAAATCCATTCGCGTTGGATTGGTGGGAGTTGGCAATTGCGCCTCGTCATTGGTTCAAGGACTTACCTACTATGATAACGCTCGGGAAAACGAGCCGGTTCCAGGCCTCATGCACATTGACCTCGGTGGATATCACGTGCACGACATTGCGATATCCTCCGCCTTCGATGTCGCGGCTTCAAAGGTCGGGCGTGATGTCGCGGAAGCGATTTACGCCGAGCCAAACAACACTCAACGTTTTGCAGATGTCGCACCGATCGGGGTCGAGGTGAAACGCGGCAGGACGTTGGATGGGATAGGCAAGTATCTTCAAGATCGGATCGAGGAATCGACGGAGCCTTCAGCGGATGTGGCGGAAATCCTTAGGAAAACCCGGACGGAAGTGCTGGTTTCCTATCTTCCCGTCGGCTCGGAACAGGCAACGAAGTGGTACGCCGAACAGGCGCTGGCGGCTGGTTGCGCCTTCATCAATTGCATTCCGGTATTCATAGCCTCCAAACCGGAATGGCAGCAGAAGTTTGCTGCCCGCAAGCTGCCGCTCATCGGCGACGATATCAAAAGCCAGGTGGGGGCAACGATCGTCCACAGAATGCTGGTCAATCTCTTCCGCGAACGGGGCGTGCGTGTGGATCGCACCTATCAGCTCAATTTTGGCGGAAACACCGATTTTCTCAATATGCTAGAGCGCGAGCGGCTGGAATCGAAGAAAATATCCAAGACCCAGTCGGTCACCAGCCAATTGGATATTCCGCTTCCTGCGGACGATATTCATGTCGGGCCAAGTGACCACGTCCCGTGGCTCACCGATCGGAAATGGGCCTATATTCGTCTCGAGGGTACGACTTTCGGAGGCGTGCCGCTCAATGCAGAGCTCAAGCTCGAGGTGTGGGACTCCCCCAACTCCGCCGGCGTGGTGATCGATGCGATACGCTGCGCGAAGCTGGCGCTTGACAGAGGCCTGGGCGGAGCCCTGACCGGGCCGTCGAGCTATTTCATGAAATCGCCGCCGCAACAATTCACCGATCATGAGGCCCGCCGTCGAACGCAAAGTTTCATCGATGACCAGGAAGATGTTCTGCGCGGAGCCGCGGAATGACGGCGACGTTCTTCCTGATACGTCACGCCGCGCATGATAATGTCGGCACTTTCCTGGCGGGTCGGACAGCCGGGATTTCGCTTGGCGACGCCGGCCGCTCACAGGTTCAGCGTCTCGCGCAGAGGCTGCGACGCGAGGAGATCAATGCGATTTACACCAGCCCGCGCGAACGGACACGGGAGACGGCAGTCGGTATAGCGTCGGCCTGCGACCTGTCTCTGCCGCAAACAGACGATGCCTTGGACGAGGTGAATTTCGGCAACTGGTCCGGCAAGACGTTTGAAGTTCTCAATGACGATCCCCTGTGGCGCCGCTGGAATACCACGCGCAGCCTCGCCCGCACGCCAGGGGGCGAGACGATGTTGGACGTCCAGACACGGATCTTCGGCCTGATGGAGACTTTGACCAGCGTCGGTAACGACAGGCGAATAGCGCTTGTGTCTCATGCCGATGTCATCAAGTCGGCGGTTTGTCATGTTCTGGGACTGCCGATCGACGCTTGGCCCAGATTTGATATTGCGCCCGCCTCCGTCACGACAATCGTGATCGGCGACTGGGGTGCAAAAGTGATGACGCTCAACGAAGTGACCTTATAACCCGTTTGTTAAACCTGCCCCGGGGAAATCAAATGATCGAAGCTGCAATGATCTGGAACGAGCCGAACAACAAATCGCACTGGGATCCTGAGATCGATCCTGAATGGAGCCTGTTTGCGCAAATGGCAATCCTCGCGGCCGACGCCATCGCAGCCAGGAATCCGGAATTAACGAAGGTGCTCGGCGGAATATCGCCGATCGACCCCTTCTTCATCAGCCGCATGAAAAATTACGGCGTGCTCGATCACCTCGATGCCGTCGCGCTGCATGGCTTCCCCCTCGACTGGAACCTCTGGCAGATTCATGAGTGGCCGGAGAAAATCAACGAAATCCGCGCTGTCACCGATCTGCCGATCTGGGTCAGCGAAGTGGGTGTCTCGACCTTCGGTGCGGAGGAAGTGCAGTTGTGGGGTCTGCAACGAACCGCCGAGTTGCTCAAGGGTAGAATCGAGCGCTGCCAATGGTACAGCCTCTACGACCTCCCCCGATCATGGGAGGCGACGACGCGTCATCGCGAAGCCGAAGGCTCCTCCTACTATCGGCACTACTATATGGGCATTCTGCGCGAAGACGGAACGCCCAAACCAGCGCTTGAGGAGTTTGCCAAACACACGCCGGACTTAGGGCTGGTGCAATGGTTTCATTTCGAAGACCCGCGGCTGGATGAGGCCGCGGCCTGGATGAAGCGGTTGGGCGTGAAATCTGTGCGCACCGGGCTTTCCTGGGCGGATCGGTTCCGGCCCAATGCCCTCGATTGGTTCGACCGACAGATGCAGGCTCTCGAAGATTTCGACGTAACGGTGACATTCTGCTTCACGCCGGAGCATAGAGGTATCGCGCCGCACCATACCAGTGCGCCACTGGTGCCTGAAGAATTCGCCGGGTTCTGCGAGGAAATGGTCGAACGCTATGCGCCGCGCAGGAATAGCGGATATGTGTCGCGCGTTGGCAAGTCAGCTGCCCGGCTGCTGGGGCTTGAATCACGCGCGCCCCTCGGAGCCGGCTAAGCCCAGGCGCTGGGCGATCCTGCCAATCGGCCCCCGGGAATAAGCGATCCCGTGATAGCATGCCAAGGCCGCCCGAGCCCATAGAATGTAAAGTCTGGGGCTATGCAGCAAATCGGCGATCAAAAAGACGCGATGACTCCAGAAGCTGATCCAATTGCGCATGATGTAGACCCCCATGCGCTGCCGAGACAGGCCATGGCTGCCTGCACGGACGCGCTTGCGCGGGCGCATACCCATACGAGGCCAGGTCAGCCGGAATGCGAGACCTTCGCGACGCTGGCGGAATCCGGAAGCCTGGGTAGCTACGACAAAGTCGGAATCGACATGAGACAGCACGATCCTCTTCTCAGCGATCCCCGCATCGATCATGTCCAGAAGTGCTGTTGAGCGAATGATCACCACGTTCGTTCCTCTTCCATCAGAGGAGTAAGGCTCCTTCCAGGCATCCCCAAAAGCGATATCGGCCGTTTCTGCAACGATGTCGTCGCAGAAATTGCAGGCAGAGTTCTGAAAAAAGCCCGCACCCCAGTCCCCATCGACCAGATGCCACCAGTCTTGGGCACACGTCTCTCCGTTTTCGAGTGTCAGCTCAGCCCGATACCAGTTCGCAGGCCGATCATGGGCTTTCTTCCTGTAGTCGAGCCGTTTAACCTTCCCGATGTCCTGTCCCATCTGCCATGCGAAGCTCTCGGCCATGCGTGCACTTTTCATATGGCCGCAAAACAACCCAAGCGTGAACGCAATTCGTTCCTTTAGAATCGGATCATCGGCACAAGCCAGTCGCACCGCCTTGATGAAACAGGGAATCCCAACAACGGCATAGCGGCCGGGTGCCTCGCGAATGAGCTGAAGGACTCCGGAAAGCTCGACGGGGTAATATCGGGATTTGGCGCCAGCCTGAAGATCCTGCAGGTTACGTGACAGCGAATAATGAAACAGGCGCCCTTCCGATTGCGGATCATCGCTCGCCTTGACGTGAGCAACACCGTCGACAAGCCCGAGGCGCAGCAATTCCGCTGCCACCCAGGTGACCATGCCGCCGGAACTGCCGCTCGAACGAAATCCGCCTTCCTCGACATGGCCGACAAAAGCAGCTTCGTAGCGCCCCAAGAAAGAGTCTCGGTTTTTCGCGTGGGAGAAATACTCGGCCGCTAATTTGTCCTCGTCCCGAGCCACCGGCGAAAACGGGCAGATTCGGGCAAACTCTTCATCGCGGCCCCGCAACCAAGTCTTCGGGCCGGTCGGCTTCATCTGCCCGTAGCGATCTAGTTGCATGTGCACATCAGGTCTCGCTGACCTTGCGACGCAGGTGCCGCAGCCGATGCAGAAACCGGAGCCTGTAATATCGCTGGGAGCGATGCCCGGCGTGAGCCGTTTCTGTTGACCGGGGCTATTGCAAGGCATGGCTGAGATAGGCGTTGGATGTATCGCGTAGCGAAGATATCCGCTGCGAAATACCCGGAGGAAGCGGGTTGCCGAGGATACCATCCAGATGCGAGAGGGTGGTATCTTCGGTCAGAACATGATGTTCAGCTCGGACGAGCCGCGTCAGGTCGCGAATCTTGTTGGAGCGGTAATCGGAGAGGACACATGCAAACGGCTTCTCGTTGACAAGCGAGAACACGCATCCATGGAAAAAGTTCGTCACGACAGCCTTTGCTTCGGAAATGAAGCTGGCGAAGTCCTCCGGGCCGGCATCAATCCATTGCTCATCAGCCCAATCGTTCCGATAGCCGATACTGACAAGCGGATAGTCCCGGTCTCCTGCCCACCGGCGCACGGTATCCTGAAACCATGTGGGAAAACTGTGCCCGTAGACGGCTATATAGGGTGCCGCCTCCCCGTCATCCCTGCTTGCCTTCATCGTCTGGGGAAATTGCAGGCACGGGTCGAGAACCAGTTCGGGCTCCAGTCCCAATGTCTCGCGAATGATCTGCTCCGAATGGAGGTCCCGGACCGAAATATGAGAGAATTTTCGTAGCTTTTCCGCCCAACCCTCCAATCGCTCCGACGATGTCAGGCTTCCAAACGTCGCGGCATAGGAGACAAGACGCCCGCATCGCAGGCCCTCTCCATAAAACACCGGATACCCGCCATACCAGGGATGACGAAGGTTCCACACCTCGTCACTGCCAACGACTATGAGCGAATAGTCGTCCATTGCGGCTGGGTTCTCCAAGGAAAAAGGCGACGAAAGAGGTAAGCTGGCAAACGAGTGAAAGAATTTGCGGATCTTCGCTTTGTAGAGCGGGTAGTCTTCCTTCGGCGTTGAGGCAGGAAGCAACGGTTGCAGCGCGCACCGCCATTCCGCGCGATTCACGCGATCGGACATGTGTTCTAGAAGAACGGCTTCTACGCCCATGGACGCGAGCCCTTCGACCAGACAGCGTGCCTGCCAGTAGGACCCGTAATTTATGCAGCGATGGAAGGTGAGAATTCCGGCCTTAGGCATTTGGTCCCTGAAGCAGATCGAATAGATTCCACTAACCGACCAGCTTCAGTTCCGTTCCCGACAAACCGAAGCTCGCCTCCTCGTTCGCGATCAGATGTTCTCCTGAGGGCGCTAATCGCATAAAACCCAGAAAAACCTGTCAGTGGTGATGGGACACAGTCCACCGGTATCCGATTGGCATCTGTTCGGGAGCAGGCTTCTTCAGCATGTCGCCATGAATCAGATAACCCCCGGCTCAGCCGGGGGTTATCTGCAGTCTGGAGGCAGGAGCTTTTACTCCGGTCTCGCTATTTGCTTCACTGGAACAGCTTAGTTGACCGACTTGTCGACCAGCTTGTTCTTGCCGATCCAGGGCATCATGC
The DNA here is from genome assembly GCF_003985125.1 of Rhizobium phaseoli. Lineage (GTDB taxonomy): Bacteria > Pseudomonadota > Alphaproteobacteria > Rhizobiales > Rhizobiaceae > Rhizobium > Rhizobium phaseoli. The sequence continues at coordinate 100,194 of NZ_ML133581.1, read as the reverse complement.
CGCGCAGCTTGGCGCCGACTTCCTCGATCTGGTGGCTGTCGTTGTTGCGACGGATGCCCTTGAAGCGGGCAGCGCCGGAACGGTATTCCTGCATCCATTCGGAGGTGAACTTGCCGGTCTGGATGTCCTTGAGGACGCGCTTCATTTCGGCCTTGGTTTCTTCGGTGATGATGCGCGGACCGGTGACGTATTCGCCCCACTCGGCCGTGTTGGAGATCGAGTAATTCATGTTGGCGATGCCGCCTTCATAGATCAGGTCGACGATCAGCTTCACTTCGTGCAGGCACTCGAAATAGGCCATTTCGGGCGCGTAGCCTGCCTCGGTCAGCGTTTCGAAACCGGCGCGGATCAGCTCGACGAGACCGCCGCAGAGAACGACCTGTTCGCCGAAGAGGTCGGTTTCGCACTCTTCGCGGAAGTTGGTTTCGATGATGCCCGAACGGCCGCCGCCGACGCCGCAGGCGTAGGAGAGAGCGAGTTCAAGCGCGTTTCCGGATGCGTTCTGGTGAACGGCAACGAGGCAGGGAACGCCGCCGCCCTTCTGGTATTCGCCGCGAACCGTGTGGCCCGGGCCCTTCGGCGCGATCATGACGACGTCGACCGAAGCCTTCGGCTCGATCAGGCCGAAGTGAACGTTGAGGCCGTGGGCAAAGGCGATGGCTGCGCCGTCGCGGATGTTCGGAGCGATGTCGGCCTTATAGATGTCGGCCTGCAGCTCGTCCGGAGTCGCCATCATCATCAGGTCGGCCCAGCCGGCGGCTTCGGCAACGGTCATGACCTTGAAGCCGTCGGCTTCGGCTTTCTTGACGGTGGGCGAACCGGCCTTGAGAGCGATGACGAGGTTCTGGGCGCCGCTGTCCTTGAGGTTCAGCGCATGGGCGCGGCCCTGCGAGCCGTAGCCGATAACGGCGACCTTCTTGGCCTTGATGAGGTTGAGATCGGCATCACGATCGTAATAGACGCGCATTTGAAGTTCCTTCCCTTGTGCTTGTCCTGTTGATTGTCATTAAAGCGAAATCAGCCGAGAGCCGGCATCTCCGCTAGTACCTTTTCCGTGCCGTAGAGCCGGAGGAAGGCGGTCACCGCCTTCTCCGCCTGGCGGGCGGTATCCTTGAGGCCGGGTTCGCCGAGCAGCATGCGCACATGCAGATCGGAAACGACAAGGCCGTATAGCGTATGATAGGCTTCGTCGGCATCGGCAAAGCGCAGCAGCCCTGCCCTCTTGCCGGCATCGATCAGCGCCATGGCGCGCCGGTCGATCTGGCGGCGGCCGCGCTCCAGCAGCAGCTTGCCGAGCTTCGAACCGTCGCGATGCGACTGGCCGATGGCGAGCCGGTTCAACGCAAGCGAGACATCGCCGGCGAGCACCTCGAGCAGGTCGCGCGCGAAGATGACCACATGGTCGTGCAGGCTCGCCGCCGTCAGCCGCTCGCCGTTGCGCTCGAAGGTGCGCACCTTGCTCGCCTGATAGGCGATCATCGCCGAGAGCAGACCGTCACGGTCGCCGAACCACTTGTAGAGGCTTTCCTTGGAGCAATTGGCGGCGCGCGCGACACCCGAGGTCGTCAGCGCCTTCTCGCCGCCATCGACGAGCAGCCGCAGCGCCTGTTCCAGAACAGCGTTCTGGCGCGGCGAAAATTCGCTCGGCTCTGCAGTATCGACGGACACGGTCACGGCTCCCATATACGTACCGTACGGTACGGTTCGTGAGCTTTATGCGTCAAACCGATTGGGCCGTCAAGCAGCCCCGGCAGATTTTTATACGGGAAAGACCGGCGCGGCACCAGAATTGGATAGGCGGGCACCCCCTCGGAATTGCATAATACTGCGGAACATATTCGCCGGAGCCTCCATGTCGCGCCTTTCTGCTGCCCTTCTCCTGGCCGGAGCGATGCTCCTCGCCACAACGACCTTAACCGGTCGCGCCGCCGCGCAGTCGGACAACCAGGTCTATGACCGTATCGAGGAACTGCACGGCGATGCCGCAGGCTTCGACCGGCCACTGCGCCAGCTCGTTCTGGCGATGCGCTCCGGCGATGCCGAGACCGTCGCCGGCCTTGCCGAATATCCGCTGACAGTGAAGGCCAATGGTGAGATCTACAATGTCGAGAACGCCGAGGATTTCATCGAGAATTTCGATGATCTGGTGACGCCGGAGACCCGCCGCGCCGTCGGCCGACAGCAATATGAAGACCTCTTCGTTAACAGCGACGGCGTCATGCTCGCCAACGGCGCGGTCTGGATGGGCGCGGTCTGCGAGGATAACGCTTGCCAAGACAGCCATTGGGCGATCATCGCCATCAATAATTAGCCCCGAAAGCTTTGTCGTGCGGCGATGTCAGCCATCGCTGCGAAGCTTGCGCGCCAGCGTCTGAAGCGCCTTGAAGGCTTCGTAACGCTTGCGGTGGAGATCGGAAATCTCACCCCCAGACGGCTGAAAGCGTGTTTCCACCCTGGTGAGTTCGCTCATCGCCGCGCGCACATCGGCAAATTGCCGTCCGGCGACGGCCCCGAGAATGGCTGCCCCGAGCAGCACCGGCTCTTCGGCCTTCGTGGCGACCACCGGCTTGCCGCTCGCATCGGCGAGCACCTGGCGCACGAAATCGTGCTGGCCGGCGCCGCCGCTGATGACGATGTTTTCGACGCTGACGCCCGCCTCGGCCTGCGTTTCGATGATCTGCCTGAGGCCGTAGCCGATGCCAGAAAGCCCGGCGATGTAGAGCGCAACCAGACTGTCGATATCCCGCTCCATGCCGAGACCGGCGATAACAGCCCGGGCATGCGGATCGGCAAAGGGCGCGCGGTTGCCGAGGAACTCGGGAACGATATGCAGGCCGGCCGCCAGCCTGACGGCATCGGAGGCATGGCCCGCCTTGCCGGCGGCCATGTCTGCAAGCAGGACCGGCAGCGCGGTGCCCGCGCTCGTCGCGAGCTCCCTCGCCTCGCCGGCGGCCGGATGGAAGGAGAGCAGCTGGTCGATCGCCGCGCCGGCGGCACTCTGGCCGCCCTCGTTCAGCCAGAGGCCCGGCACCATCGCCGAATAGTAAGGACCCCAGACGCCGGAAACGAAAGACGGTTCCGCCGTCGAGGTCATCGTGCAGGAAGAGGTCCCGAAAACATAGGCAAGGTTGGCCTGCGGATCGGCACCGACGGTGCCGACGCCGCCGGCATGGGCATCAATCAGCCCGGCCGCCACGGCCGTGCCAGGTATCAGGCCGAGCTCTTCAGCCGCAGCAGCGGTCAGTCCCTGACCAAGCGCCGAACCCGGCTCGACGATGGACGTGCCGATGCGGGCAAAACCTTCGTCTGCCAGCACACCGAGGCCGATCTGATGGAAATAGCTGCCGTCCCAGCGCTTCTCATGGGCGAGATAGGTCCACTTGCAGGTGACCGTGCAGGTCGAGCGCGACAGGTCGCCGGTCGCCCGCCAGGTCAGGAAATCCGCAAGATCGAAGAATTGCCAGGCGGCATCGAACACCTGAGGACGGTTTTCCCGGAGCCAGAGAAGCTTCGGCGTTTCCATCTCGGGCGAGATGCGGCCGCCGACATAACGCAGCACGTCATGCCCGAAGGCATTGATGCGCTCCGCCTGCGGGACGGCGCGGTGGTCCATCCACACGATGATGTCCCGGTCCGGATCTTCCGAAGGTCCGACGGGCAGCGGCTTGCCGCCTTCGCCGAGGACGACGAGCGAGCAGGTGGCGTCGAAGCCGAGCCCGACCACGGAGGCCGGCTCGACGCCGGCTGTGGCAACCGCCTCCCGCACGGCGGCGCAAACGGCGCGCCAGATCTCGCTGCTCGATTGCTCGACGATGGAACCGGCCTCATGAAACAGGCTGATATTGCGCTTGGCGGAGGCAAGCATGCTGCCGGCCATATCGAACAGGCCCGCCCGGGCGCTACCGGTGCCGACATCGACGCCGATGACATACTTGGCATCCGCTTCCGGGGTATGAGATGTGTCGCTCATGGTCTCTCGTTTCAGATCGCCAGGGATCGGGTTGATGGGCAGCTGCGGCCGGATTTCAAAGTCTGTGCCTGGAAAGACCGCCGCCTCCGGGGACGCTGACATTACGCGGTCGCGGCGACATGGCAAGGTGAACGCGCGCTGGCAAGCTCGCCGTCACAGCCTGCCTCCGACATTTTCCAGAATGGCGGTCAGCTCCCCTGCCCCTGTCGCGACGGCGGCAGCTCCGGCGGCATCGAGCACCGCGCGGCGACCGGGCCTCGGATCGGCCGGATCGACGAAACCGATGGCCGTCATGCCTGCGGCGATTGCCGCCGCCACGCCGTGGACGCTGTCGTCGATCATGACTGACTTGCCCGGGCGGGCCCGGAAACGCTCGGCGCAATGCAGCAGCAGATCCGGCGCCGGCTTCGGCCGCGAGACAACTTCGGCGCTGAACACGCCCTCTTCGAAGGCGCTCCAGAGATCGAGCTTGCCCAGGCTGTTGCGCAGCCGCTGCATCGTGCTGTTCGAGGCGACGCATTTCGGGCGGTCGAGCCTGTTGACAACCTCGGCAATGCCGGCAATCGGCGTCAGCGAGCGCGCGAATTCCTCGAACAGATGACGATGCCACCTCGCGAACAGCGCGGCGACGTCGGCGATGCCGTATTCGCGCCGGCACATTTCGGCGATGATGCTTTCCGAATTGCCGGTGAATTTGACATGGGCCTCCGCCGCGCTGATCGCAATGCCCGCGCCTTGCAGCGTTTCCGCGAGCGTGCGGCTGGCGATCGGCTCGCTGTCGATCAGCACGCCGTCGCAATCGAAGATCACGAGGTCGATGCTGTCCATGGCGCCTCGGGTACCGGGATGATCGATGCGGCTATCGAGCATGCCTCACCTCCGCGCCTGCAAGGCGAGATCCGGCCGGTCCGTGGTGATCTGCCGGATCGGTTTGGCAAGCCAGTATTCGAGATCGCTCATCTCGTTCGGAACCCAGGCGCCGAGCCGGTCGAGCGGCACGAGTTGGGTGATCTCGTCCCACTTCGCCTGAAGCAGCGACTTCTCGATTGCGATAATATCCGAGCACTGCTTCATCAGGCTGAGGCCGCTCGCAAGGCCGAGACGCTCGGCCGAATTGGCGTCGAAGGACGACAGGGTGCGAATTCCGGGCGCGGCCTTGCGGATATCGGCAAGCACATCGGGATGAAAGCTCGTCAGGATCGACCGCTCGATCAGACCAAGCCGATCGACGGCGGCGAATGCCTTGGCGGCCAGCCCTTCGTAAGGCGTCCCGTCGGCATGGGTCTTCAGTTCGATATGAAGCTCGAGCGGCGTGGCCTTGAAGACAGCTAACACCTCTTCCAAGGTCGGGATCACCTCCCTGTCGCTATCCTTGAGGCGGACTTCGCGATGTTTTCCGGGGCCGAGATCGGCGACCGGGCCGCGCGCATCCGTCGTGCGTTCGAGCGTCGGGTCGTGAATGACCAGCATTTCGCCCGAGCGCGTCAGGTGGATGTCGAATTCCACGCCATCGACCGGCATTTGCGCGAGTTTGCGGAAGCCCGAAAGACTGTTTTCGGGCCAGAGATTGCGGCCACCGCGGTGGCCGATGATATGCACCATCGTCTGAATATCCTTGGGAATTTCGTGTTACTTTCCGGAGTCCACCAGCCCCTTGGTGAACCAGCGTTGCATGAAGAGAATGACGGCGGCCGGTGGCAGCATGACGAGCAGCGCAGCGCTCATCGCAATATTCCAGGCAGGCGCGGAGTCCGAGACCGGAACGAGCTGCTTCAGCCCGAGGACCGCCGTTCCCATCTCCTTGTCGGTGGTGAAGAGCAGCGGCCACAAATACTGATTCCAGCCATAGAGAAACAGGATGATCGAGAGCGCCGCGATATTGGCGCTCGACAGCGGCAGCAGGATATCCTTGAAGAACTTCAAGGGGCCGGCACCGTCGAGCTTGGCCGCCTCGCAAAGCTCGTCGGGAACAGTCAGGAAGAACTGCCGGAACAGGAAGGTTGCCGAGGCAGAGGCGATCAGCGGCAGGATCAGGCCGGCATAGCTGTTGACCATGTTCCATTTCAACGAGGCTTCGATGCTGTATCCCGTCAGTCCTTCGACGACGCCGGAAAGGCCGATGATGCCGGCGAGCCAACGGACCGGCCCGGCGGCATCGGCGACCGCCTCATAGGTCGGGATGATGCGGACCTCGACCGGAAGCATCAGCGACACGAAGATCAGCCAGAACGCCGTCATCCGGAACGGGAAGCGGAAATAGGTGACGCCGAATGCGGCGATCAGCGAGATCGCCAGCTTGCCGACGACGATGCCGGCGGTGACGATGATCGAATTCAGGAACAGTTGGGAGAACTCGCCCTGCTGCCAGGCGGCGGCGAGATTTTCGAAGAAATGCGAGCCGGGCAAGACCGGGAACGGCGCCTGCTGCACCTCCTGCAAGGTGAGCGAGCCGGCGACGAAGGCGAAGTAGAGCGGCAGGCAGACGAAAACTGCGCCGATCAGCAATATGGCGTGGCAGAAGATCGAAAGGCCGAGATGGCGTTCGGGCATGGCTACACCTGGTAATTTACCCTGCGCTCGAGCGCACGGAATTGAACGATGGTGAAGAGGATGGCGATCAGCATCAGAAGCACGGATTGAGCGGCCGACGAGCCGAGATCGAGCTGAACGAAACCGTCCTGATAGACCTTGTAAACCAGGCTGTTCGTCGCCCCCGCCGGGCCGCCGCGGGTGACCGCGTCGATAATGCCGAAGGTTTCGAATAGGCCGTAGACGAAGTTCATCACCACGAGGAAGAAGATCGTCGGAGAGATCAGGGGAAGCGAAATGGTGAAGAAGCGCCGCACGGGTCTTGCGCCATCGAGCTTTGCCGCCTCCAGCAGCGAGGCAGGCACGGCCAGCAATGCCGCGACAAGGAAGATGTAGTCGTAGCAGACATTCTTCCAGACCGAGGCGATCGTCACCAGAAGCTGCGCATCGAAAGGCCGCCGGTTCGGGTCCCATTCGAAACCGAACCCATGCAGAAGCTGCGCGACCGGCCCCACCGCCGGATTGAACAGGAAGGCCCAGATCACGCCCGAGATTACAGGCGCGATCGCATAGGGAAGCAGGATGATGCTCTTGTAGATCCCCCTGCCCCTGATCACGAAATCGGTCGCAAAGGCAAAGAGACCGGCAAGCAGAAGCGTTGCGGCGTTCTGGGCAACGGTGAACCAGAGCGTGAACAGCGCGCTGCCACGATATTCCGGGCTTGCGAAGAGATTGTAGAAATTCGTGAGCCCGACGAAAATCTGCGTGCCGCCGAAGGGATCGACCTGAACGAAGGCGAGCGACAGCGCCTTGTAGGACGGGATGAAAAAGAAGAACAGCAGGATCAGCAGCTGCGGCGCGACCAGGCCGAAGGCAAGCCAAGGCCTGTTGAAATGGGCGGACTTCAACCCGGCTTCCGAAGGAAGCGCGACCGAGCGGCCTGTCGACAGAAGATCCGGGATGCGAAGGCGCCGGGCGGCGCCTTCCATCTTTCCCATGGTTCTACTTTGCTGCATGAAGCTGCTCATACTGGCGAAGGATCTGGTTGCCGCGCGCCGCTGCCGCATCGAGCGCCTGCTGCGGAGTCTTCCGGCCGGTCCACACACCCTGGATCTCTTCCACCAGAAGCGCCATCGACTGGTTATGATTGCCGAAGCGGAAACCGCGCGAATTATCGCTCGGCGTGCCGCGCGTCAGCTGGAGAATGGCGATTTCGCGGGTCGGGTGATCCTTGAAATAGCCTTCGGACTTGGCCTGTGCGTAGGCGGCATTCGTCACCGGCACATAGCCAGTCTGCTTGCTCCACCAGACCTGCGTCTTCGGTGAGGCGAGGAAGTTCAGGAAGGCGGCGGCACCCGCATATTCCTCCTCCGACTTGCCTTTCAGGACCCAGAGTGCGCCGCCGCCGATGGTGCTGTTCTTCGGCTGGATACCCTCCTCATGCGGCAGGAAGGTTGCGCTCCAATTGAATTTCGCACCGCTTTCGACGGCAGCATGCGCCGCGGTGGAGGCCACATAGGTCGAGCAGGTGCCCGAGGTGAAGAGCTGGTCGGGCGAGAGTCCCTGCCCGGCGATCTGCAGGATGCCGGCGTCGAGCCAGGTCTTGAGACGCGTCACCTGGCCGACGACGAGCGGGCTCTTGTTGAAGATGAATTCGGTGTCGAGGCCGCCGAAGCCATTCGCATTGGTGCCGTAGGGCTGGTCCTGAATCGCCGCATAATTCTCGATCAGGCTCCAGTAGAAGTCGTTCGCAAGCGCCATCTGGCACTTCGAAACGCCCTTCTCCTTGATGGCCCGCAGCTGCTTGTCGAGCTCCTGCCAGGTCTCGCCCGGCTTGTCGAAGCCGGCTGCCTTGAAGTGATCGGCATTGTACCAGAAGATCGGCGTCGAGCTGTTGAAGGGCATCGCCGCCGGCTTGCCGTCGACCAGGTAAAAACCGGCGACCGGCGCGACGAAATCGTTCCAGTCGATCTTGTAGCCTTCCTTTTCCATCAGCTGCGGCACCGGAATGATGGCGCCGGAATTATACATGGTGAGGAAACCGCGCTCGGCGGCCTGGATCAGCACCGGCTGCTGGTGGACGCGGTAGGCGGCCACCATCGCCGCCATGGTCTCCTCGTAATTGCCTTTGCCGATGCCGACGACCTCGTATTTGTCCTGCGAGGCGTTGAAATCCGAAATCAGCTTGTTGGTGATCTCGGCGAGGCGCCCGCCTGCCGCATTCCACCATTCGATCTTTACGCGATCGGCCGCGCTGGCGTCACCCGCAGCTGCCAATCCGAGCGTCACCAGAGCCGCGCCCGCCGCGAACGAGCGGATCGTCCGCCCCATGCTGGCACCTATCGAAGACTTTGCCGTCATTTCGTTTTCCTCTCCATAGCCGTTGTTCGCCGACCAGCGCACTTAGCGCCGATCAACCCCTCCCAGAGTGGCGATAAAACAAGGTTGGGGTTACTTGTTACAAATGTCAATAGCGTGTTACAAATGTATGACGACGACGAAGGAGGATGCCATGGCAGCGATCGAACTCATCGACTTGAAGAAGAATTACGGCGCGGTTCCCGCGGTAAAGGGGATCAATCTCAGCGTTGCCGACGGCGAAATGATCGTGCTGGTCGGGCCTTCGGGATGCGGGAAATCGACCTTGCTGCGGATGATTGCCGGCCTCGAAGCCATCAGCTCGGGCCACCTCAGGATCGCAGGAAACGACGTCGGCCATGTCGATCCGGCCGACCGCAACATCGCCATGGTCTTCCAGAACTACGCGCTCTATCCCCACATGACCGTTCGGCAAAACCTCGAATACGGGCTCAAGAACCGCCGCGTGCCACGCGGCGAGATCGACCGGCGGATCGCCAACGCCGCCGGCATTCTGGAGATCGGCGAGTTCCTGGAGCGGCGCCCTCGCCAGCTTTCCGGCGGCCAGCGCCAGCGCGTCGCCATGGGCCGCGCCATCGTCCGCGATCCCGCCGCCTTCCTGTTCGACGAGCCTCTGTCCAATCTCGATGCCAAGCTTCGCGTGCAGATGCGCGTCGAAATCCGCAGGTTGCAGCGGCAGCTGAAGACGACCAGCCTCTACGTCACGCACGACCAGCTCGAGGCCATGACGCTGGCCGACCGGCTGGTCGTCATGAATGGCGGCCGGATCGAGCAGATCGGCACGCCGATCGAGGTCTATCGCCGCCCCGAAACTGTCTTCGTTGCCGGCTTCATCGGTTCTCCGCCGATGAACCTCATCGATCTGGACGAGCTCGGCCCCTGCGACCTCCCGCTGCCGAGGGATACGGATCTCGTCGGCATCAGGCCGGGTGCGGTCGATCTCGGCGCCGGATCGGCGCACGATCTTCGGTTCGACGCTTATGTCGAATTGATCGAGACCGTCGGCGACGAGAACAACGTGCATCTGCGCATCGACGGCAGCGATAGGCGCATCGTGGCGAGCGTCCCCACCGATCGGCACCTGCAGGAAGGCGAGCGCATGTCCTGTCATGTGCGAAAGAATGACCTGCATCCCTTCAACAGGACGACGGGGCGGCGAACCGATTGACGGCTGACCGAGAGCCCCTGCGATTGACAAGCGCCGGGGATTTGAGATCCATGGCGTCGAAGCGGAGGCGCAGTTTATCGCATGTCACAGAACCGAAGTGCTTCTCTCGCGCCCATAGCGCTGCCCGACGAGCAGATGCAGGTACGCGTGGTCTGGCTCTATTACATGGAGGGACGCACGCAGGGCGAGATCGCCGAAGCGCTGTCGACCAACCGGCTTCGCGTCAACAAGATCATTGCCGAGGCGCGCCGCTCCGGCCTCGTGACGATCACGCTCAATTCCCGGCTGACCTCCTGCGTCGCCCTGGAGCAGCAGCTGGCGGCGGAATTCAACCTCAATCGCGCGATCATCGTACCGACGCCCGAGGATGCGGAACTGATCCCCGTCCTGCTCGGCCAGGCTGCCGCCGATTATCTCGTGCAATTGCTGAACGGCGGGAACATCCGCGGCGTCGGCGTCGGCTGGGGGGCGACGCTGCGCGAAATGGTGCGCCACATGCCGTCGCTGAGACGGCCCGATCTCTGCGTCAACTCGGTCATGGGCGGGCTGACACACGGCATCGAAATCAATACGTTCGATATCGCAAGCGATCTCGCCCGCCAACTCAATGCCGAATGCGCCTATCTGGCAGCGCCGATCTACGCTGGCAGCCCCGAGTCGCGCACCGCGATCATCCGCCAGGATGTCTTCGAAACGGCCTTTCGCCAGATCGAGGCCAATGACGTCATCGTGCTCAGCATTGGCGACATGACCGAACGCTCGCTGCTGATGCGCTATGGCCTGCCGAGCATCATCAACATCGAGGAACTGGTTGCAGCCGGCGCCTGCGGCGACGTTCTCGGCCAATTCGTCGACAAGACAGGGCGGCCGATCGAACATGCGATCAACAGATGCGCGATCGCGCCCGAACTCGAAGCCCTGCGCGCCATTCCGAACGTCATCTTCGCCTCTGGCGGCCTGAACAAGGCGCAGGCCATCGCCGCCGTGCTGCTGTCCGGCCTGGGCAACGTGCTGATCTGCGACGAGGACACGGCCCGCCAGGCGCGACAGCTTGCACTCGATCTCAGGACAGGCAGCGGTTCATAGAGCCGCCGCGCAACCGGCAGGCCCCGAAAGAGGTTCCGCCGGCGCCGCCTTGTCGATCGCGTAGAGCTTGGCGAAACCGGCATCCTCGACCAGCGTCAGGCCGGCCGGCATCGTGGTGCCGACATAACGGTCGGGAATATCGGCATTGGCGACGAGGATGAAATCGAAACGTCCGCGCCAGTCGGAGAGATAAGGCGCATAGGCTTTGTATACCTGCATCATCTCAGGACAGGAAAGCACGCCGATCGACACGAGATTGCCCTCGGGAACCGCGATCTCCGACCAGGGCGGCAGAACGGTGAGCGGCTGCTTGCCTTTGGCCGTGAACAGCGTCGGCACGAAAGCATGCGAAAAGGGCACGGCGAGCGTCGGCAGATGCCGGAAAGTGTCCAGTCCCCAGGCAAAATGCCGGTTGGAATGGGCAAAGCCGCCGACGATCTCGGCTTCGTTCCCCAGGGGCAGAATGGCCGCACCGGCCGGCACCTTTTTGAGCACGGTCTCGACGGCAGCGACGTCCTTCTGCGCCAGCCACCAGTTCCAGCCGATCCAGCCGGTCCGGCCGAAAACCGCGATGTTGACGATAAGCGCCAGCAACAGCGCCTGGCGGCGCGTCAGATTGGCGAAGGGGCACACCATTGCCATGGCGACGAGCGCCGCCATAACAGGAAAGCGCCAGCTGATCCATCCGGTGCCGAGCATGTGGAGCGGTGAGATGCAGGAGAGAAGCAGCAGCCCGCAGGCGGCAACCGCAAGCCCAGCATGCATGCGGATGTCGCCGGCGCGTGCGGCACGCGTGCAGATGAGGATCAGCGGCAGAACCAGCAGGACATCGACGACCGGGACATAGGTGGTGATGGCGGAAAGCAGGTTCATGACGATCGGGACGATGCCATCGTTCCAGACCAGCCCAAGGCCATCGCCGCCGGCATTCGGCAAGGCGGTAGTGCGCAGATAGAGCGCAAGCGGCGGCAGAGCGCAGGCGCCGATCGCCAGCGTCAAACGGCCGGCGAGCCGCATCAGCCCCGCCTTCGACCGCAAGATGTCGAAACGCCAGGAAAATTCGAGGCCGCAGACAACAACCATATAGAAGCCGAGGGAGAAGATGTGCATCACCGTCAGCATCAGCGCGGCGGCAAGCCGCCAGGCAAACAGCAATGCCGGATTTCCACGCTGCAGCCGCAGGTCGGCGCAGGCGAAGAACAAGGCCATGCCGAGGCCGATCTGGAAATTGATGAAGCCGCCGACCATCGTCGCGCACCAGCCGAGCGAGAGCATGGCGATCTGCCAATAGTGCCGGCCGCCGAACAGCACCCGGTGCAGCGCAATCGCGCCGAGCGGCGGCAGCACGATCGCCAGGAAAAGCAAGGCGCGCGCCAGCCGGTCGGCGCCGACAAGCGGGCCTATCCAGGCCGCCAGAAGATCGATCCCGACATTGGTGAAGGTGCGGTTCCAATCGATCGCGTAGATCTCGGGAAACGGCTCCTCGCCGATACCGCCGGAAAGCAGCCAGATGCGGGCGTAGTGGTTGGCGTAATCGAGAACCGGCGGAAAGCGGAACAGCACCACCAGGGCCGCGGCAAGCGCCACGAAAGCAATGATCGCAACCGTGGAATCTTGCCGGGCGGTCAGATCCTCAGGCCCGGGTGCCGCATGAACAGGCGCAGCAATCCGGTCCATCATCCGGCCCGACTGTTGTTCTTCGGGCGTGGTTCGCCTGAGGCAAAAGCCGCATCTAGCGCGGCGCGCTTGTCGCCGGTGCCCATTTCCGAAAAGGCCGTCGGCAGCTCGGCCTGTTCGCCGCCGCGCAGGATCGTCTCTATCATGAACATCGGCCGCTTCTTGCTCTCCTGCACGAGACGGCCGAGATATTCGCCGATGATGCCGATGCAGATCAGCTGGATGGCGCTGAAGGCACTGACGGCGGCCATGATCGACGACCAGCCGGTGACCGTTTCGCCCTGCAGCCAGCGCACGAAGGTATAGACGAGCAGCGCCATCGCGACGCCGGCGCTGATCATGCCGAGCCATGTGGCGATGCGCAGCGGCGTGGTCGAGAAGCTGGTGATCGCATCGAGCGCGAAATTGATCATCTTGCGCAGCGGATATTTGGTCGTGCCGGCAAAACGGGCGTCGCGCTCATAGGGCAGCGCCACCTGCCGCCCGCCGATCCAGCTGACCATGCCGCGGATGAAGCGGTCGCGTTCCGGCATCACCAGCAGGATATCGACGACGCGCCGGCGCATCAGCCGGAAATCGCCGGTATCGCGCGGAATGGTCACGGAAGCGAGCCTGGAGAGCGTGCGATAGAACAGCGAAGCCGTGGCGAGCTTGAACCAGGTTTCGCCTTCGCGACGGGTGCGCTGACCGTAGACGACGTCGGCCCCGCGCTCCATGATCGGCATCATCATCAAGAGCAGCTCGGGCGGGTCCTGAAGATCGGCGTCAATCAAGAGCACGCGCTCACCGCGCGAGGCGGAAAGCCCTGCCGTCGATGCGAGCTGGTGGCCGTGATTGCGCAACAGACGAACGCCGAGCACCTGCGGAAGCTTCGCCGCCAGTTCCGAAATGATCTCCCAGGTGCCGTCGGAGGAACCGTCGTCAACGAGGATAATCTCGAAGGCATCGTCGGCGACGCTTTGCGCGGCAGCAGCCGCGCGGCGGCAGAATTCGCGCAGCCCCTCTTCCTCGTTATGGCAAGGAGCGACGATGGAAAGAAGTGGTGCTTGCGTCATGCGCGCGTCGGTGCCTGCTGGATGTTTGGCGTCAGACTAGCCGCCAAAGGTCAAACATCCTTTAATACAGCGCAATGCAAGTGTATCGCGCCGGGCGCGGTGCTCTATTCCGCCGCCATCATCTCGCGCACGCCATCGATGTCGCGGGCCGGCGATGCGCCGTAGAGGCGGCTGTATTCGCGGCTGAACTGCGACGGGCTCTGATAGCCGACGCGGTGGCCGGCCGTGCCCGCATCGAGCCGCTCGACCAGCATCAGCCGGCGCGCCTCGTGCAGGCGAAGCTGCTTCTGATACTGAACGGGCGTCATCGCCGTCACCGACTTGAAATGGTGATGGAAGGACGACACGCTCATATTAACGCGCTCGGCGAGGTCCTCAATGCGCAGCGCCCGGGCGAAATTCTCCTTCAGCCAGGCGACGGCCCGCGCGATCCTGTTGCTGTGGCTGTCCGCCGTGGCGATGTTGATCAGGCGCGCGCCGTGCGGCCCAGTCAGCACGCGGTAGAGGATCTCCTGCTCGATCAGCGGCGCCATGGCGGGAATGTCGCCTGGACGATCGAGCAAGCGCAGCAGGCGAACGGCGGCATCCATCAGCTCCGGCGGCGCGACGTTCACCACCATGCCGCGCTGTCCGTCGGTATCGGCGGCCGGGCGGGGAACATCGATGCGGCTGAGCAGTTCCAGGAGCTTCTCCGAATCGATCGCCAGCCCCAGGCAGAGATGCGGAACCTCGGGGCTTGCCTCCGTGACCCGCCAGGCGACCGGCAGGTCGAGCGACGTCAGCAGATAGTCCCCGGTCCCGTAGCTGATGAGTTCCGTGCCGAGCTGCAGGCTCTTGGCCCCCTGCAGCACGAAGGCAAAACAGGGCCGATAGCTGCTGTGGAAGGGATCGCTGGGCTTGGACCGGCGGCTGATGTGGAGATTGCCGATATTAGTCGAGAACTCGCCGTCATCTGGCGCAAAGCGCATCGCGATATCGACGATTTCCTGATAGGGGCTGAAGGGCAAAGTCATGCGGCAACTCTCTTTGTCAGCTGTCTGACTGTCAGCTGTCTGGCGCGGGCGATACCGCCCTTATCTAGAGTGTCTTTGCCATTTCGCAAACAGCCGGGCGCCTCACTTTTGCAGGATCGTGCAAGAAGCCGAGAGGATCGCTCTAACGCCCTCGCCATGTTGCGGGCAATAGTGCGCCATCCCGCTCAACCCCTCCCAACCCCAAAGGAAGCTTCAGATGGCTATCGCAAAAGGCTATGCCGCAACCGACGCGTCGCAACCGCTGACCCCCTTTACCTTCGAACGCCGCGAGCCCAATGATGACGACGTCGTCATCGCGGTTCAATATTGCGGCGTCTGCCACTCCGACATTCATCAGGCCCGCAACGAGTGGGGCAACTCGATATTCCCGATGGTACCGGGCCACGAGGTTGCCGGCGTCGTTTCCGCCGTCGGCTCCAAGGTCACGAAATTCAAGGTCGGCGACCGCGTCGGCGTCGGCTGCTTCGTCGATTCCTGCGTAGGCTGCGCCGCGCGTGATCTGGATTACGAACACTACCTGCCGGGACTAGTCCCGACCTATAACGGCTATGAAGCCGATGGCACGACCCCGACCTTCGGCGGCTACTCCGACTCGATCGTCGTCAAGGAAGGCTATGTGCTGCGCTTCCCCGACAATATTCCGCTCGATTCCGGCGCCCCGCTGCTTTGCGCCGGTATCACGCTCTACTCGCCACTCGCGCATTGGAAAGCCGGTCCTGGCAAGAAAATTGCGATTGTCGGCATGGGCGGTCTCGGCCATATGGGCGTGAAGATCGGCGCTGCCATGGGTGCCGACATCACCGTCCTTTCCCAGTCGCTGTCGAAGAAGGAAGACGGTCTCAAGCTCGGCGCCAATGACTATTATGCAACGAGCGACGCCGAGACCTTCACCAAGCTCGCCGGCACCTTCGACCTGATCATCAACACGGTCGGCACGGCAATCGATTGGAATGCCTATCTCAACCTGTTGAAGTCTGACGGCACAATGGTTCTGGTCGGCGTTCCCGAGCACCCGGTTCCGGTCCACGCCTTCTCCGTCATCGGCGGGCGCAAGAGCCTGGCTGGGTCGATGATCGGCTCGATCAAGGAAACCCAGGAGATGCTCGACTTCTGCGGCAAGCACAACATCGTCTCGGAGATCGAGAAGATCGACATCCAGAATATCAACGAAGCCTACGAGCGGGTCGTCAAGAGCGACGTCCGCTACCGCTTCGTCATCGACATCGCCTCGCTGGCGGCTTGAGGAATGCAGGGCGGCTCCTTCGGGAGCCGCTTTTTTATTGGCGACCGGCATCCGCCACCGGCCCTCATGCTGAGGTGCGATCCGCAGGATCGCCTCGAAGCATCGCCCGCCAACGCCGCTCCAATCCGCCGCCATGGGAGCGCCCGCCCCATGCTTCGAGGCTCCGGCCTTCGGCCTGCGCACCTCAGCATGAGGCTCTCCTGGTCTGCAACCGCAACAAATACTCCACCGGATTGAACGGATCAGGCCCCGAACGCGGCCGCAGGCGCGGCGGTCCTGATATCGGGGCATAGTGATCGAAAGCCGTCTCCATCGTCCCTGCCCCGCTCGTCAGCCCCGGCAATTGCTGCTGGACGCTCTGGACCATCTGAGACGCCAGCGTGCCTTCGAGCCGTGCCACGCCGTCGGCGATCACCGAATCTGTCGTCGTCGCGGCGGATTTCGCCAGCAGGGCCAGTACGCCGCTGAGGCCTTCGGCCGGGGTTTCGAGATGAAAGTGGTCGACTGGTTCGCAGAGCACGGTTTGCGCGGCAGAAAGCGCCGTTGCCAGCACCCAGGGCGTCAGCTGGCGGAAATCGGCAGCGGTGCTGGCGGGCGAGCTGTGGCGCGCCGCCGTCATCGCCACATGGCAATCGATGACCTGCCAGCCGAAAATGCCCTGCTTCAGCGTTTCGAACACGGTTTCCTCGACCGCCCGGTAGAAGGCGACCGGCATCTGGCCGACATCCACTTCGAGCGCAAAGCTGTTGCCCGCCCCGGCAGGGCGCGGCTCGACTCGCAGGCCGATGGTGGCGAGAAACGGATTGGGCTCCTTGAAGAGGATCTGCAGGCCGCTTCCGGTTGCCGCCGGCCTCTCGGCCAGGATGACCGTGCTTTCTTCGAAGCTCGCATCGAGGCCGAAATCCGCCAGTAGGGTCGCCTGGATGACCTCCTTCTGCACCTCGCCGTAGAGCGATACGAAAACCTCGTCGGCTTCTTCGTTCCGATGCAGGTTGATCAGGGGATCCTGTTCGGCCATCTCTCTCAATGCCATCCACAGCGCCGCCCTCTCCGAAGGCCGCCGCGCAAGCACGCGGGTTTCGAGCGTCGGCGGCGCGAAGTGAGCCCTTCCGGTAGCCCCCTGATCGCCGCCCACCGCATCGCCGATCCGGGCGCCGGCAAGTCCGCTGACGCGCGCGATCTGCCCGGCGCCGAAGCTCTCGGCGCCATGACTGCGCCCGCCCTGGAAGAGCTGGATCGCGGTCACTCTATCCGCGCCTTTCGGCAGATCGAGATATTGCCGTAGCCCCACCGTACCGGATGTCAGATAGACATAACACAGCTTCTCGCCGCCCCAGCCGCGCTCGATCTTAAAGATCTTCCCCGCAACCGGCCCGTCCGGATCGGGATGCCGCTCGGGCAAGATCGTCGCGATGGCTGAGGCCAGCGCCGGCACGCCGGCGCCGGTCATCGCCGCGCCCGCAAAGACCGGATGCACCAGACCGCGCGCCACCTGATCGGCCAGAGAACGGCCGAGCCTTTCCCCGGTCAGGCGCTCGGGGGCGAGCACATAATCGTCGAGCAGCGCCTCGTCGTTTTCCCCGAGCGCCTCGCAGAGCGCCGAAAAAAGCGGCTCACTCCCCGGGTCCAGCGCTTCCACCCGGGCAAGCTTGCCGCCGGCATCGATGACCGAAGACATGGGTATCGGCCGGACCGAAAGCTGCGCGGCAAGCGCCTCCATCACCTCCCCGTAGCGGGCGCCGAGGCGATCGATCTTGTTGACGAAGAAGACGAAGGGAACGCCGAGCCGCCGCAGCGCCCTCACCAGCACGCGCGTCTGCGCCTGCACGCCCTCGACCGCCGAAACCACGACGACCGCCGCATCCAGCAATCCGAGCACCCGCTCCACCTCGGCGACGAAATCCGGGTGGCCGGGCGTATCGATCAGATTGACGGTCCTGCCGCCGATCGCAAACGATACCACCGCGGCCCGGATCGTGATGCCGCGCTGCCGTTCGAGTTCGAGCGTATCCGTTTGCGTATCGCCGCTATCGACGCTGCCGGGCTTGTCGATGACGCCGGCGTTAAAAAGCAGTCTTTCGGTAAGGCTAGTCTTGCCTGCATCCACATGGGCGAGGATGCCCAAATTCATAGCGCGCATGAACCACCATCTTCTCAGAAATTCGGATGTGATTTTCGTGAGAAGTGACTCGGCGCATTGGAACCTCTGTCCGTTGTTACGATGCATGCGGCATCCCGGTGATGGGGAGACGCGGGCGGGATGCTAAGGACGGGTGGGGAGATGTGTCAAGGTTGGGCGTGCGCGCCCCGGCACACCGATCAGCCCTCATGGTGAGGGTGAGGAGCAAAGCAATCGATCCAGCGAATCGATTGCAGCGATGAACGGAGGGCCGTCTCGAACCACGAGGGCGGGTGGCTGGGCGGCATCCGATATCGCAAGGTAAATCGGCGGTGGCCGGCCTCGTCCTTCGAGGCCCCTTCGGGGCACCTCGGGATGAGGCCGGAGAGGCGGCGCAGGAACCTACCCCTCCTCCCGCATCGTCTCCCGCTGCGTAATGAGCCGGGCGCTGTGCTGGCCGCTCAAATAGATCCACAGCCAGTTCCAGGCGACGGTGAAGCGCGAGCGGGTGCCGATCAGGAAGTAGATATGGGCGAGGCCCCAGATCCACCAGGCGATCCAGCCTTTCAGCTTGATCCGGCCGAAATCGATGATCGCCGCACTTTGGCCGATCGTCGCCAGGCTCCCCTGGTGCCAATATTTGAACGGCGCGGGCGCCGGCTTGCCGGACAGGCGGGCACGGATGACCTTGGCGACGTAACCGCCCTGCTGCTTGGCGGCGGGCGCGATACCCGGCACCGGCTTGCCGTCCTCGCGCATGACGGAGGCCGTATCGCCGATGACGAAGACGTCGGGCAGACCCGGCGCGCTCAGGTCCTTTTCGACAACGACGCGCCCTGCCCGGTCGGCCGGCACGCCAAGCCAGCGGGCCGCCGGCGAAGCGGTAACGCCGGCCGCCCAGACGATCGTGCGGCTGGGGATAAATGTCTCGCCGATCCGGACGCCATCGGCGCTGCATTCGGTCACCGGCTTGCCCAGATGTATCTCCACACCAAGCTTCTTCAGCGCCTTTTCAGCATAGGCCGAAAGCTCCTCGGCCAAGGCCGGCAGCACCCGCGGGCCGGCCTCGACAAGCACGACGCGGGTCTTGCGCGTATCGATGTTGCGGAATTCCCTGGGCAGGGTGAAATGCGCAAGCTCGGCGATGATGCCGGCCAGCTCGACGCCGGTCGGCCCCGCGCCGACGATGGTGAAGGTCAGAAGCGCGTCGCGCACGGCGGGATCGGTCTCCATCTCCGCCTTCTCGAAGGCGAGCAGCACGCGCCGGCGGATCGTCGTCGCATCCTCCAGCGTCTTCAGGCCGGGCGCCACCGGCTCCCATTCGTCATGGCCGAAATAGGCATGCGTCGCCCCCGTCGCCACCACCAGCGTGTCGTAACTCAGAGTCATGCCGTTGCGGAGGGATACCGTCTTGGTGCTGCTGTCGACACCGTTGACCTCGCCGAGCAGCACCGTCACATCTGGCCGGTCGGCATAGAGGCGGCGGATCGGCCAGGCGATCTCCGAGGTGGAAAGGATGGTCGTCGCCACCTGATAGAGCAGCGGCTGGAAGAGATGATGATTGCGCCGGTCGACGAGCGTGATCCTCACGCCTGCGCCCTTCAACCCGTTGACGAGCTGCAGCCCGCCGAAACCGCCGCCGACAACCACGACATGATGATCGCTCATGACCTGCCCCTTTGCGCCATTTCGCTGAAAGCCAATGTGGCCTTCACCGCAAAGGTTGCAACCGCCGTTTCGGCATGCCTGCCTTGCGCTGGCGGCAATCGAGGGCACTCGGAATTATCGGCTTTCAAGGGGATCGAGCCCGATGGAGGTTGTGGAGCGGAGACGCAGTTATCGGTGCCCAGGCCAAACCTCGAATGAGGAGCGGCCTGGAACCAGTTCACAGATCAGATGTGTACCCTGCCTATCAATAGGGACCGAGGCACTGGCGACGGGGTCCGTTATAGGGCTGGAACGTATTGTCGAATGCCCTGTAGGAACGGTAGCGCGCATAGCACCAGGCCTGGTGGCTCCCGCCCCCGCCATAATAGGCAGACGACGCATAGGCGCGGTAAGGCCGGCCATAATAGCGGTAAGGCGAGCCGTAATAGCCATAGGGCCGACCATAATAGCCGTAAGGCGAGCCGTAATAGCCATAGGGTGAGCCGTAGTACGAGCCGTAATAGGGCTGGGCCAATGCGCCGCCTATGATCGTACCGACGGCCAGACCACCCAAGGCCCAGCCCCAGCCCGATCCATGACCGTGATGGTAACCACCGTGATGGCCGCCATGCCAGTGGCCGTGGCCGCCATGCCATTGCACGTTCTCTATCTGCTGCTGAGGTTCGATCGTGGGCGGGTTGATAGCCGGAAACGCCTGAGCCGGCGTGACGCCGGGGATACCTATGATCAAGCTTAACGCGGCGACGGTTAGCTTTCTCATGACTGTTCCTCCTCTACTCCTCCAAGAGGAGAGACTATCCTCCCCTCCTCCTGAACCAAAGGTGAACGTAGTATGTCGAAAAACGTTCCATATCGAGGCAAGTTAATCGCTGTCCACGACGTGAAGAATCATCGGCTCTTCAGGCAATCGAGCCTTGCTTTCTCCAGGAGGTTATAGACTTGCCGCACGCTGTCGATCCCCAGAAGCTGAGGCTCCCTCGACAGGCTGGGCGTCCAGACCCCCGCCGTTTTGTACCGCTGCAGGGAAGACACGCCGAATGTGATCGTCCCCGTCCCGAAGCGGCCCTCTTCCAGATTGATCGACGGCAGCAGCTCGAGTTGGGTGGCAGAGAAATTCGGAAGCAAACCGCTTCTGCGAATGATGACGCGCCGGTCGGTCAGCGCGTATTCCGTACGAGCCCGCACGGCCGCATCAACGACAAAGCGTCCGGCAATCAAATAAAGTCCTATCAGAACGAACGGGATACCCCATAGGCGCATGAATACAGGCGTCCCCGGCGTCGTCCAAACGCTCGTCTCCCAGAAGAGAGCAAAGCCGCCCCAAAAAAGCGAGAAGGGAACCAGGGCGAAATCCCATCTTGTCAGACGAAATCCCTGTGCGGGACGGCCGGACCAAAGAAGCTTTTCTCCGGGCAGGAAATAGCTATGAATATCGCCAATGCTCATATTATCGCAGTCCTCAAAATGCCGGCTTACCGCGCATAACCCACGGGTATCGCCATTCCGTGTTTCAATTCTTCCATCGAGATCGAGGCCGAGACGTCGAAGAGTTCCAGCTTGCGCACGATCTGCTTGTAGATGACATCGTAATGCTCGACGCGCGGCAGCACGATTTTCAGGATGTAGTCGTGATTGCCGGTCAGCCGGTGCGCCTCGACGATTTCGGGGATGTCGCTGATGATCCGGCGGAAGGTTTCGGTCCAGTCGTCCGAGTGGTGCGCCGTCTTGACGAGGGCGAAGACCGTCGTCGGCACGCCCATGCTTTCCCGGTCGAGCACGACGATGCGCCGAAGAATATGGCCGCTTTCCTCCAGCCGCTGGATGCGCCGCGAGCAGGCCGAAACCGATAGCGCCACGCGCTCGGCAAGATCGCTCACGGATATGCCCGCATCCTTCTGCAGCATATCGAGAATACGTCTGTCACGATCGTCGAGCATTGTATGATCTAAACATTGCGCCCTGATTTTGCGCGATTTCGCCAAACCGCGCAAAATCGTACCACATATTGCTCGCAAAGAACAAACAACGCAAACACGCCGCGCCGGCATTGCGGCATCATTTTCGAAACTCGAAGCATGGGAGCATGAAGAGATGGAAACGATCGGCCTGATCGGCGGCATGAGTTTCGAAAGTTCTGCGGTCTATTACCGCCTCGTCAACGAGATGGTGCGTGCCCGCAGGAGCGGCCTTGCCTCAGCCGAACTCATCCTGCATTCGGTCAATTTCGAGGAAATCGTCGCTCTTCAGAAAGCCGGCGACTGGGCTGGAGCTGCCCGCCGCCTCGGCGATGTGGCGGAGCGCCTCCAGGCGGCCGGCGCCGGCTGCATCCTGATCTGCACCAACACCATGCACCTGATCGCCGATGAAGTCGCCGCCAAGGTCTCCGTGCCGCTGATCCATATCATCGACGAGACGGCGAAATCACTGCATGCCGCCGGCCGCAAGCGCCCGCTCTTGCTCGCCACGCGCTACACGATGGAGCACGGCTTCTACGCCGAGCGGATGAAGAGCCTCGGTCTCGACATCATGGTGCCGGAGGCCGCCGACCGCACCACCGTGCACGACATCATCTTCAACGAGCTCTGCGCCGGCAGGGTGCATGACCGTTCGCGCGAAAAGCTGATCGACATCATCGACCGCGCCGTCGAGAACGGCGCCGACAGCATCATCCTCGGCTGCACCGAGATCTGCCTGATCCTCGATCCCGACCGCCTGCCGCTGCCGGGCTTCGACACCACCACGATCCATGCCCGGGCGGCCGTCGAATTTTCGCTCGGCGGCGAGGAAGAGGAAACGGAAGAGGCTGCTTGAGGGCGCTCCGATTTACTTGACTCAGTCCACTAAATGGATGACAAATATCTCCATCCGGAGATGTCGTCCGCCTGTCAGACGGTCACCCCTCCTTCCGTCATGCTCGGGCTTGTCCCGAGCATCTGCCTCCATTCAATAGGGCAGCAGATCCTCGGCACAAGGCCGAGGATGACGCCGAGCGAGGAGCGAGCCTTTTCAGCGGTGGTGAGATCTCCATCCGGAGATTGCCATGTCCGATATCGCCCTCATCGAAACCGCCCGCGATTTCAACCGCTTCTACACGAATTTCCTCGGCCTGCTGAACAAGGCCTATCTCGACTCGCCCTATACGCTGACGGATGCCCGCATCCTCTTCGAGATCGGCTCGCATCAGGGCATCAGCGCCGCCACTCTTGTCCGCGACCTGCATCTCGATCCCGCCTATCTCAGCCGCATCCTCAAGCGTTTCCGCGCCGAAGGGCTGATCGAAACCAGCCCCGATCCGGCCGATCTGCGCAGCCAGATCATCGCTGTCACCGATCGGGGACGCAGAGAGTTCGAGGAACTCGGCCGGCGCGCCAATGCGCAGATCGCCGCCCGTTTCGACATGCTCGCCACCGGCGAGCCACAGGCCGTCGTCTCGGCCATGGACACGATCCGCGCGCTGCTCGACCCGGCGACCAAGCCGACACCCGCCATCATCCGCCCCCACCGCGCCGGCGACATCGGCTGGATCGTTCAGAGCCAAGGCCGCTTCTATGCCGAGGAATATGGCTGGGACCTGCGCTTCGAGGCGCTGGTCGCCGAGGTCGCCGGCAAATTCCTCGCCAATTTCGATCCCACCATGGAATACTGCTGGATCGCCGAACGTGGCGGCATCAATGTCGGCTCGGTCCTCGTCACCAATGGCGGCGATGGCATCGCCAAGCTACGGCTGCTCTATGTCGACAAATCAGCCCGCGGCCTCGGGCTCGGCAAGCTGCTGGTCGATGAATGCATCCGCTTCTGCGGGCAGAAGGGTTACCGCGAGCTTTCGCTCTGGACCAACGACATGCTTGAGACCGCCCGCGCCATCTATATCAAGGCTGGCTTCCGCCTTGTCTCCGAGGAGAGACATAGGATGTTCGGGCCGGAGGCCAACGGCCAGACCTGGGTGCTTGATCTTTGAATTTCTGCGTCGCAAAAATTCGCTTGATTTGGAAACGATCGTTCCCTAATTAGGCAAGCATGAACGCAACGACCCTTCACGAGAAGACCCGAAGCCGCGGCCGCCCGCGGGAATTCGACACGGAGGCTGCACTCGATGCCGCCCTGCGCGTCTTTTCCAAGCGCGGCTACCACGCCGCTTCGATCAGCGAGCTCACCGAAGCCATGGGCCTTGCCGCCGGCAGTGTCTACAAGGCCTTCGGCGATAAGCGCGGCATCTTCCTCGCCGCCTTCGATCGTTACCGCGCCGTGCGCCGCGGCCTGCTCGACGCCGAACTCGCAAGCGTCGAGACCGGCCGCGACAAGCTCCACGCACTGATCACCTTCTTTGCCGGCTCGTCCCACGGTGAAATCGGCAGGCAGGGCTGCCTGGTCGTCGGCAGCGCCGGCGACCTCGCTCTCTTCGACGAGGAGGCGGCCGAACGCGTCGCCACCGCCTTCATGACTGATGAGGTGCTTCTGGCCGACCTGATCCGTCTCGGCCAGGCCGACGGCTCGATTCCTTCGGATGTCGAAGTCTCCGCCACATCGCTGGCGCTGCTCTGCCTCACCAAGGGCATGCGCGTCATCGGCAAGACGGGCCGCAGCGGCGAAGAAATGGCGGCCACCGCCGAAGCCGCGATGAAACTGGTGACATGACACTCGCCCGGAGTGCTCGGCACTCCCGGAGTCACGCACTCCACCACGCCGCTGCAGGAAACAGGTGGCCGGCGGCAAGACGATTTGCGACAAATCCTTTCAATCATACCGGAGTTTCTGATGAGCATTTCAGCCACTACGCCGGATAATGCCATTCCCCGAGCGCTATCCCCCTGGCTCACCTTCCTGTTCGCCGCCGCCTGCGGGCTGGTGGCCGCCAATCTCTATTATGGCCAGCCGCTGGCCGGCCCGATCAGCGCTGATCTCGGCTTCACGCCGGCCGCCACCGGCCTGATCGTCACGCTGACGCAGATCGGTTATGGCCTCGGCCTGCTGCTGATCGTGCCGCTCGGCGACCTCACCGAAAATCGCCGCCTGGTGCTGCTGCTGATTTCCGTCTCCGCGTTCGCCCTGATCGGCGCTGCGCTGTCTTCGACGCCGGCCATGTTCCTCACCGCCTCGCTGTCGATCGGCCTTGCCTCGGTCGCCGTCCAGGTGCTCGTGCCCTTCGCCGCCAACATGGCGCCGGATGCGACGCGCGGCCAGGTCGTCGGCAACGTCATGAGCGGCCTGCTCTGCGGCATCATGCTCGCCCGCCCCTTCGCGAGCTTTCTCGCCGAGGCGTCGTCCTGGCACATGGTCTACTACATCACTGCGGCATTGATGATCGTGCTCGCCATCGTCCTGCGCGCCAACCTGCCGGTCCGCGTGCCGAAGACGAAGCTCGGCTACGGCGAGCTGCTTGCCTCCATGGCGCATCTGGCATTGACCTCGCGCGTGCTGCAGCGCCGCGCCCTCTACCAGGCCGGCATGTTCGGCGCCTTCAGCCTGTTCTGGACGACGACGCCGCTGCTGCTTGCAAGCCCGGCCTTCGGCCTGACGCAGAACGGTATCGCCCTCTTCGCACTTGCCGGTGCTTCAGGCGCCATCGCCTCGCCGATTGCCGGCCGGCTTGCCGACCGCGGCATGACGAAGGTCGCCTCGACGATCGCCATGCTGCTCGGCATGGCGTCCTTCCTGATTAGCCATTTCGCCGCCGACGGCTCGCTCACCGCCCTGATCCTGCTGACGGTGGCGGCGATCATGCTCGATTTCGGCGTCACCACCAATCTCGTCTGCGGCCAGCGCGCCATCTATGGCCTAAACCCGGAACATCGCAGCCGCTTGAACGGCCTCTTCATGGCCACCTTCTTTACCGGTGGCGCGATCGGCTCGGGACTCGGCGGCTGGGCCTATGCCACCGGCGGCTGGTCGATGACCGCCTGGATCGGCTTCGCCTTCCCGGCGCTCGCCTTCCTGCTGTTCCTGACGGAAGGGCGCAGCAGGTAAGCTTAGCCTTCGCCGGAATCGAAACGCGAACGGGCGGCGCGTACCGCATCATGGTTCGCTTCCGCCCAGTTCAACAGCTGCGACAGCGGCTGATAGAGCGAACGGCCGAGATCGGTCATCGAATATTCGACGCTCGGCGGCTTGGTCGGGAAGACCTCGCGGGCGATATAACCGTCCCTCTGCAGATCACGCAGCGTCTGCGTCAGCATGCGCTGCGAAATATCGGGAAGCATCCGCCTGAGTTCTCCGAAGCGGCGCGGCTCGGCCGCCAGCACCTCGAGCAGCAGCGTCGACCATTTGCCGCCGATCTGCTGCATCATGTCCCGGACCGGACAATTGGAAAAATCGAGGCCAGCAAGGTCGATCTCGCGCCGCGCCCCCGGCATCCTGTTTTTCAGACTGAGGACTGCGCCGCTCATCTCTCGGTTCCCTTTTGGTAACTTACAGCCGAAAAGCTGCCTCCTTTACACGGTGAAGTCAATTCCTATTCTAGCGTTAGTCTCTTTTTGAGACCACCTTGCACGACGCAGAAGGAACGATCCATGAGCGAAACCATCCTGGTCACCGGCGCTGCCGGGCAGCTCGGCCAGCGTGTCATCCATCACCTTATCGAGACCTACAAGGTCGCCCCCGGCAAAATCGTCGCGGCGACACGCAGCCCGGAAAAACTCGCCGAGTTCGCAAGCAAGGGCGTTCTCACCTGCAAGGCCGATTTCGATGACGCGGCCGGCCTGGAGCAGGCTTTCGCCGGCATCGACCGCCTGCTGATCATCAGCACCGATGCGCTCGATACCCCCGGCAAGCGCCTCGCCCAGCACAAGGCCGCCGTTGCCGCTGCCGCCAAGGCTGACGTCAAGCATATCGCCTACACCTCGATGCCGGCGCCGGACAATTCGCTGGTCACCTTCGCGCCTGACCATCTCGGCACTGAAAACGCCATCAAGGCGAGCGGCATCGTCTACACGATCATCCGCGACGCCTGGTATCACGACAATTATCTGCATGGCATGCCGCACAACCTGCAGGGCGGCAAATGGTACAGCGCCACCGGCGCCGGCAAGGTCGCGACCATCTCGCGCGACGACTGCGCCCTGGCGATTGCCGCAGCGCTCGCCGCCGGCACATCCGAGAGCGCCACCTACACGCTGACCGGCGCGGTGTCGCTGAACAACCGCGAGATCGCGGCCATCGTCTCCGAAGCATCAGGCAAGCCACTCGAAGTGGCCGACGTCAATGACGAACAGCTTGGCCAGGGCATGCGCGGCGCCGGCCTCCCCGGCTTCGTCGCCGACATGCTGGTCTCCGCCGACGCCAACATCCGCGCCGGCAATTTCGACATCGTCACCGAAGACTTCACCAAGCTGACTGGCAGGCAGCCGCAGCCGCTGAAGGAGTTCTTCGTGGCGCACAGGGCCGCTTTAACGTCGGCTGGAACTGGCGGGCACTAACTCAATTGGGAGCCGTGTTAGGTCACCCCCCTTGACGACCAATTGCGTCCTTAAACCTTCTGCCCACACGCCCGGCAGAACCGGCGAACCGTCTCGGCCATGCCATATTCCAGCGCATCAGCCGTCAGCCCGTGGCCGATCGAGACTTCGGCAAGCGCTGGAATGCGCTTCACCAACGCCGGCAGGTTGGCAACGGTTAGATCGTGCCCGGCATTGACGGCTAGGCCGATGGCGAGCGCTGCATCCGCGGTCTTCCCGAGCGCTTCGAGGATCGGCGCTGCCCGTTCCGGCGCGTCGTAGCAGCCGCCATAGGGGCCGGTGTAAAGCTCGATCCGATCGGCGCCCACTGCCTTGGCGATCTCGACCGCCTGGGCATCACCGTCGCCGTCGGCAAACAGCGACACCCGGCATCCCATCGTCTTCAGCCGCGCGACGACATCGGTCAGGAACGCCTGGTGCTTGCGGAAATCCCAGCCGTGGTCGGAGGTTGCCTGCGACGGGTCGTCGGGCACCAGCGTCACCTGCTCTGGGGCCGCGCCGGCGCAGAGATCGAGGAACTCCGCAGTCGGATAACCTTCGATGTTGAACTCGGCATTCGGAAATTCGTCGTCGATCAGGTTGCGGATGACCGGCAGGTCGGAAAAGCGGATGTGACGCTGGTCGGGGCGCGGATGCACGGTCAGGCCGCTGGCGCCTGCGGCAAGGGCGATTCGCCCGAGCGATTCGACGCACGGCCACGGCAAATCGCGCCGGTTGCGCAGCATGGCGACGGCATTGAGGTTCACGGAGAGCTTGGCGGGCATGGCTGGCATCCATCGGTCACGGAAACGGGAGGCCCTGCTTTTAAGCCAAGAGCCCTCCAATGGCCAACGAGATTCGCAGATGCATCCGATGCCGATCGTTGATGAAATCCAAGCATTTCAGCCAGACTTCGGCGGCAGGCGTACCGCAAACAGTAGTTCCCGTCGCCTTCGAAGACGTTCGCCTAATGCGGCGGCGCAGCACATGTTATGCTGCAGCACAGAAGGCATGCCGGCAAAATATGCCTTTCCGTTGCTATCCCATTTCAAAGAGATTATTTTTAGCACTTCTAAAATAGATCGTTCACGCATAACGTGGACATCGTGTCGCGTAAACGTAGGCCGCGTACTGCTTCTTTCCCACCGAAAAGACCGCCTAGAGGAAACCCCACTCGCCGCGCCCGGGAAGCAACTGGCAAATCCGCATGAGGTGCAACAAGGTGCCCTAGGAGGGTTCATGCCAGACGGTTCCAAACGCCTGTTTGCTGCCGCCGGTTTCGCTTCGGAGGCCCGGTCGAAATACCGGTTCCTGCCTTCGGCCGCGCTGCCGCCGGATCTGCCGGAGGGTCCGGTGCCCATTGCCGATATGGCCAACGCATTCGGCGTTACGCACAGGACGCTGCATTTCTACGAAGAGAAGGGATTGATTTCGGCCAGCCGCATCGGCCTGATGCGGGTCTACGGCCAGGACGACGTGATGCGCATGGCTGTCATCACCGTCTGCCGCGAGACGGGCATGCCGATTGCCGTGATCCAGGAATTGATGGACGAGCTCTGCAAAGCCGATTCGCAGGAAAGAGCCGAGGCAATGTTCCGCGAGGCCCTCCAGGTGCGCCGGCGCGAACTGACGGCGGAGATGTCGACGCTGCACCGCCAGCTCCAGCAGGTCGGCGATCTTCTCGATTACGACGGCAGCGTCGAGACGCAGCCGCTCAACGACAACCAGGATAACTCCAGTCTGACCTCGCAGGAAAGACGTTGCCTGGAACTGATGGCGGAAGGCTATTCCACCCAGCGCATCGCTCGAGCGCTCGATCTGAAACACGACGAGACGAGGGATCTCGAAGCCGGAATCATCCTGAAGTTCCGCGCCAACAACCGCTTTCAAGCGATCGCCAAGGCTGTCCTGCTCGGGATCGTGCAAGCCTGACGCCTGCCAGGCGACGGCCGCCACCGTCCCCTTCCCCGCCGAAACCGGGTTCAGCGAACGATCGTCAGCGTCTCCGCCGCGCGCGTGATCGCGGTATAAAGCCAACGCTCGCGCGTATCGCGAAAGGCCCAGCTCTCGTCGAAGAGCACGACGTCGTTCCACTGCGAGCCCTGCGCCTTGTGAACGGTCAGGGCGTAGCCGTAGTCGAACTCGTCATAACGCTTGCGGGTGTTCCACGGGATCTCGCCTTCGACATCCTCGAAGGCCTGCTTCAGAAGCTTGATCTTGGCCGCTCCCCGATCCATGTCGTCGTCTTCGGGGCGGACGAGGAGGTTGATGCCGGGCTTCGTCGTTTCCTTCGACGAGGTCATCACCTGCCAGAGCGAGCCGTTCAGCAGGCCCTTGGCCGGGTCGTTCCGGAGGCAGACGAGCTTGTCGCCGGTCTGCGGATAATCGGCGTTAAAACCCTTCAGCTCGCGCAGACGCTGATTGTAGCGCCGCCGCGTCCTGTTGGTGCCAACGAGCACCTGGTCGGCATCGAGCACCAGCTGCTGCGTCACCTCGTTCTTCGAGATCACCTTGGCGGTGCCGTAGTCGCCGTACATCACCTCATTGCCTTCGCGCACCTGCATGGCGAGCTTGATGATCGGATTGTCGCGCGCCTGGCGGTGGATATCGGTCAGGAGGTAATCCGGCTCCTGATTGGTGAAGTAACCGCCGCCCGAGACCGGCGGCAGCTGGCCGGGATCGCCGAGCACCAGGATCGGCGTGCCGAAGCTCATCAGGTCCTTGCCGAGCGCCTCGTCGACCATCGAGCATTCGTCGACGATGATCAGCGCGGCTTTCGCGACCGGGCTTTGCCGGTTGATCGAAAACATCGGCGCGATCGAAGTCTTGCCGGTCTCCTCATCCTCCACCGCTTCTTCGCCGCGCGGGCGGTAGATCAGCGAATGGATCGTCTTGGCGTTGGAGGCGCCGCGCGAGCGCAGCACCTGCGCGGCCTTGCCGGTAAAGGCGGCAAACAGGACATCGCCGTCGACATTCTCGGCGAAATGCCGGGCAAGCGTCGTCTTGCCCGTTCCGGCATAGCCGAACAGGCGAAAGAGCGGCGAGCGCCCTTCGTTCAGCCATTTCGAAACGGCCTTCAGGGCTTCATCTTGTTGCGGCGCAAATTGCATGATCGCAGGACTTGGCAGGATTCGCCTGATTTAGGCAAGGCGGAAAACGGCAAATCGCTTAGGCCGGGCGATCATCCCTCCCACGGCCGCTCCATGCCGCTCGTACACATCGACGGGTCTTGCGTCATGGCGCCGATGAGAAAATCCAGAACCGTCTTGACGCGCAGCGGCATGTTGCGCCGCGAGGGATAGACGACGGTCACCGGCAGCCGGCTCGGCTGGAAATCCTTCATGACCGGAACCAGCCGGCCGGCAGCGATATCGGGCGTCGCGATGATGTGCGAGAGCACTGCGAGTCCCGCTCCGGCAAGGGCCGCCCGGTGAATGGCGACGGCATTGCAGGCGGTCAGCCGCGGCGAGATCCGGACCGATATGTCTTCCGAGCCGTTCGAGAAAGACCAGCTGTTGGCCTCGCCTGCCCTGGTGTACCACAGGCATTCGTGATCCTTGATGTCCCGCGGCGTACGCGGAGCCGCCTTGCGCGCGAGATAGGCGGGAGACGCGACGAGGAAGGCCGTCGTCCAGCCGATCCGCCGGCAGACGAGGCTGCTGTCGGCGACCGGGCCGAGGCGCACTTCAAGGTCCAGGCGCTCTTCGATCATGTCGGAACTCTCCTCCCTGAAGAGCAGCTCGACCGAGAGTTTCGGGTGGGCGGCAAGTAAATCGCCGAGTCGCTCGCTGAGATGGAGGCCGAGCGGCGCGGGAACGCTGAGCCTGACCTTCCCGGAAGCCATGGCGCCCTCAGAGCCGGCCGCATCGCCGAGCTCCTCCACCGCTTCGAGTATCCTGAGCGCCATCGGCAACATGCGCTCCCCTTCCGCCGTCAGCGACAGGCCGCTCGTCGTGCGGTGCAGGAGGCGCGTGTTGAAATGGCCTTCCAGCGCTGCGACCTGCCGCGAGACCGCCGGCTGCGTCACGTCGAGATCGTGCGCCGCCGCCGAGAAGGACCCCGTCTCGACGACGCGTTGGAAGGTTCGCAATGCCGAAACAATATCCATCCCTGCCCCCTCATACTTTTGCGCATAGGCTTTATGCGGTGAGACTAAGCGAGAACGGCTTTACAGTCCAGCAATTACGGATATCTTTTATCCATAAGGATATAAAGTGTCCTTAATTGAAGGAGAAAGTTATGACCCAGCGACTGAATTACGCCCAGCAGTCCCCCGAGCTCTTCAAGAAATTCATGGAATTCAGCATGGCGCTGAAGAGCAGCGTGATCGACGAAAAGCTTCAGGCCCTCATCGAGATTCGCGCTTCGCAGATCAACGGATGCGGCTTTTGCCTCGACATGCATGTGAAGCAGGCAAAAATCTTCGGCGAGAGCGAATTGCGGCTCCATCACGTCGCCATCTGGCGGGAATCGAACCTGTTCGTTCCCCGCGAGCGCGCCGCCCTTGCGTGGACCGAAGCCCTGACGAAGCTGCCGGAAGGCGGCATTTCCGATGAGATCTATGAACGGATTCGCGGCCAGCTTTCGGAAAAGGAAATCTCAGACCTGACCTTCGTGGTCATGGCGATCAACGCCTGGAACCGCGTCAATGTCGGCTTCAAGACGGTGCCCGGCTCAGCCGACAAGGCCTATGGCCTCGACAAGGCCGGCCTGAACTAAACCGCACAATTCATTGGGAAGATTCAACTTTGACGCTGCCGGGATCCCGGCAGCGAACGGAGATCCGTCATGCTCAGCCCAGGTGACGTGGCCTACCGACGCGGCCGCTCGGGCGCGTCGTTCCCAACCATGGAGATTCTGATGATCAGACAAACAATCCTCGCCGCCGGCCTTGCTCTTCTGGCTGCCACCGGCGCCAGCGCCGATGACGCCAACAAGGCCGCCAAAGTCACGCTCGTCTATGAGCACGAGCTTCCGAACGTGCCGGGCAAGAGCATCAAGGGCGTGCTGGTCGAATACGGCCCGGGCGGTTTTTCCGCAGGCCACACCCATCCCGACACGGCCTTCATCTATGCCACCGTGCTCGAAGGATCGATCCGCAGCCAGGTTAATGACGGCCCGGTCAAGGTCTATCAGGCCGGAGAGAGCTTCTCCGAAATGCCGGGCGACCGCCATGGCGTCAGTGCCAATGGCAGCAAGACGAAACCCGCCCGCCTACTCGCCATCTTCGTCGTCGACACCAAGCAGAAAGAGCTGACACTCCCGCTGAAGAAGTGACGATCGGCCGATGGCCGCCCGCGCCGAGCGCTTATGCTTGCGCGGGCGGCCGTCATGCCGGATCATGTGCCGCCGCCCATCCGGAGACAGAGAGATGATTTACGACGCGCTCTTCGGCAACCCGTTGATATCGCTCATAACAGTCGGATTTGCCGGCATCCTCGTCTGGTTTTTCCTCTCCAGCCAGCGGCCGACGACGCGGCTGGTGGTGCAGATCCTGTTCTTCGGCGTGATGACAGTGATCCTCGTCGTCAGTGGCATCGAGCCACACAGGTTTCAGGGCTACGACTCCCGCGATCCGCAGGCCCTGCTTGTCATTCTCGCGAAGTCGCTCTGGTGGGTCCACCTGGCATGGGCCGTCATCGGCTTCATCAGGCTCTATCTGGTGCTGGAGGGCAGCCCGCGAGAAGCGCGCCTGCTGCAGGACCTCGTCATCGGCGTCGTCTATATCGGCATGGCGCTCTCGATCCTGGCCTTCGTCTTCGGCGTACCGATCGGAACCCTCGTCGCCACCTCCGGGGTGGTCGCCATCATTCTCGGCCTGGCGCTGCAGAACACTCTCGCCGACGTCTTCTCCGGCATCGCGCTGACGCTCGGTCGGCCCTATGTCATCGGCGACTGGATCCTTTTGAGCGATGGCACGGAGGGCCGCGTCATCGAAAGCAACTGGCGCGCCACACATATCCTGACCGGTGGAAACAATGTCGTCGTCCTGCCGAACAGCTTTCTGGCCAAGCTCGCCCTGACCAATGTCAGCCGGCCGGACGAGACCCACCTCCTCATTCTTGCCATCCGCATCGCGCCGACGAGAATGCCATCCTCGATCCGCCACGTCATGGTATCGGCGCTGGCGAGCTGCAATTCGATCGTGCGCGACCCGCCGCCGGTCGTCGCATTCAAAGGGCTCGATGCCACCGCCCTCGAAGTCGAGCTGCAGTTTCGGGTGACGAGCCCGAGCCAGCGGGCGGCAGCACGAAACGAGGTGCTCGATCGCGTCTATCGCCACTGCAAATCGGCAGGCCTGCTTCTGGCCGTTCCTGCATCCGCGTCGATTCTGACTGCCAACCTGCCGACGGAAGAAACCGCGCAGCCGCCGAGCGTGACGCCGCTTGCGCTGATCGACGCCATTCCGATCTTTGCGGCCCTGACGGTCGATGAGAAGCAGAAGCTCGCCGAGACCACCTCCGTCAGGGAGTTTCGCAAGGGCGATGTGATCGTGCGGGAGGGCGAAATGCTGCCCTCGCTGATGATGCTGCGGGCCGGCGTTATCGGCGCGCGGCATCGAGGCGAGGAGCGCGGGCGCCTGGCGCCCGGCGATTTTTTTGGCGAGACCGGCCTGCTCGCCGGCATGCAGGAAGTCTGCACCTTGGAGGCGCTGACACCGGTGACGGTCTATGAAATCGATCAGGAAGCCTTTGCGCCGCTGCTGGCCGAACGCCCGCTGCTGGCCGAAGAAATCGCCGAAGACCTCGCCGGCCGCGCCGAACGTTTTCGTGACGGCGCGGCTTTACCGCCCGAACAGGCGCGCAATGCGCACGCCATCCTGAAAACCATCAGGACGATCTTCAGAGCATAATCAGCCGGCCCGTTTGAGAACCCATTGGAACGTGCTCTGCCAGATGTCGTGCGGTACCTCTTGCGACAGGCTATCGACGAGATCGGAAAGCCGCACACGCCTCAGCGTCTCCTGCCAAGCCTCGTCGGCTTCCCACATGATACGGGCGACCGCGCAGGGCTTGCTGTCGCAATAGCCGGCCGGCCGACACGGGTTGTTCTCGCGGATATTCGTGCAGGTGAAGCTGCGCGCCTTGCCCTCGACCGCTTCGACGATGTCGAGGAAGTTGATTTCGGACGAGGCCCTGGCAAGCCTGTAGCCGCCGCTCGGGCCGAGCGTGGTATCGACGAGGGACGCCTGCGACAGGCTCTGCAGCGCCTTGGAGAGATATTCCTTCGGCAGACCATGAAGCTCCGCGAGCGCCTTGGTGGAGAGATACCTGCCTTCGGGCAGGCCCGCGAGAATGGCACAGCAATGAAGCGCCCACTCGACCTGGCTTTTCAAAATCATTCAACGACTCGTGCGGCTGGGCTTGCGAATAGATTAAGGATACACAATATCCTCAAATAAGCCTGATGTAAATGAACCGCCAGAGCAGCATGTTGCTGCGCCCGCCATCAGACCTTTTTCCTCCGCCTGGAATAAAACCGCCTGCTCCGGTGTCTCATCAAAGGTATCGCAGAATTGCGTGCCCCAACCCGAGGAGAGACATCATGAAATCCGTGAAATTCCTGTCCGTCGTGGCGGCTGGCGCCCTTGCCGCAACCGCAGCTTTCGCCGCCGCTCCCGTCAAGACAGTCGAGTCCACCAAGGGCAAGGTTCTTGCCGGCGAAAACGGCATGACCCTCTACACCTTTAAGAAGGACGCCAAGGGGGTTTCCAACTGCAACGGCGATTGCGCCAAGAACTGGCCGCCGCTGATGGCGTCTGGCGATGCCAAGGCCGATGGTGCATATTCGATCATCGATCGCAAGGATGGCACGAAGCAATGGGCCAAGGACGGCATGCCGCTCTATTTCTGGGTCAAGGACAAGAAGATGGGCGACATTACCGGCGACGGCGTTGGCGGCAACTGGGAGCTTGCCAAGCCTTGATGGCCAGAGCCTGATACAAAGAGAGCCGGCGTGAAGACACCCGCACCCGAAAGCTTCGAGGGCCAGGTCCTGGCCCTCCTCCCCTCGCTGAGGCGCTATTCGCGCAGCCTGACGCGCTCGGATGCCGATGGCGAGGATCTGCTCCAGGATTGTGTCGAGAAGGTGCTGGCGCGCCGCGGCCAGTGGCGCGGCCTCAATCTGCGCGGCTGGGTCCTGACGATCATGACCAATCTCTATCGCAACGGCCGGCGCGGCAGGGCGCGCGACGGCATGGTCGAACTCGACGCGGCGGAGGATATGGCCTCGCCCGAACCGCCGGCCGATCCGCTGGAGCGCGCGCGGCTCGACGATGCGCTGAACAGCCTTTCGGAGGAATACCGCGCCGTGCTGATGCTCGTCGTCATCGAGGGATATAGCTACAGCGAGGTCGCCGCCGCGCTCGAAATCCCGATCGGCACCGTCATGTCCCGCCTGTCACGCGCCCGCCAGCGCATCGCCGAGCGGCTGAAGGCCGATAACGTCATTACGCTTCGGAGACCGAAATGAACGAGACCAACCCGATCGTCACCGAAGCCGATCTCCACGCCTATGCCGATGGCCAGCTAGCGGAAACGGCCCGCGCCCGCGTCGAGGCCTTCCTTGCCGACAATCCCGATGAGGCGGCGATGGTCGCCGAATGGCAGGGGCAGAATACCGGCATCAAGACGCTGTTTTCAGGCTATGAGAAGGCCAAGGACACCGATGCCCTACTCGTCGCCCCGCCACGCGCGGCCCCCTCCGCGCCGAATCGCTGGATGGCCGCCGCCGCGGCCCTGCTCGTCTTCGCGCTCGGCGCCGTCAGCGGCCATTATGGTCCCGCACTTCTTCAGAAGCCGGACCTGCAGCTTACAGGCTCCGAGACTCTGCCGAAACAGGCCGCGACCGCCTTCACCGTCTATGCCGCCGAGGTTCGCCACCCCGTCGAGGTCTTCGCCGACGAGGAGGCTCATCTCGCCACCTGGCTCGGAAAGCGGCTGGCAATCGAGAATTTGAAGATCCCCGACCTGCAGTCGCTCGGCTTTAAGCTGGTCGGCGGCCGCCTGCTGCCGGTCGACGGCAGGCCGGGAGCGATGTTCATGTATGAGAACCAGGCCGGCGAACGCCTGACGGTCATTGTCGGCCGCAACAGGGAAAACCGCACGACGAGCTTCCGCTTCGCCTCGTCGGGCAATCTCGAAACCTTCTACTGGATCGACGGCGAACTCGGCTACGCCGTCACCGGCGAA
Organism: Rhizobium phaseoli; assembly: GCF_003985125.1. Lineage (GTDB taxonomy): Bacteria > Pseudomonadota > Alphaproteobacteria > Rhizobiales > Rhizobiaceae > Rhizobium > Rhizobium phaseoli. The sequence goes on along the minus strand of NZ_ML133581.1, from coordinate 63,645 downwards.
ATCTCGCGTGAGACGCTGCGAGGCGTCGCCGAGGAATGCTACCGGCAGTTCCCTTCTTGAGGATCAGCGTTTCGGATCGTTGGCGAGCTCGATCGGCTGCCCATGCGGCGTCGCTTCGGCCGCCCGCTGCCAGCTTTGCTGCAGGTCGAGAATGGCGGAGGCATCCGCTATGCCGCGGCTGACCAGCAATTCGGAGAGGGCCGCCACCCAGCAGTCGAAATAATCGCTGCCGTCGTCGGCGCGGCCGGGCTGATGCAATTGCCGCGAAAGCGTTTCCGCCCATTCGCTCCAGGCAAACAGCCCCTTCTCATGTAGATGCACGGTCATGGCGAAAGCTTCGGCCGCCCAGGGCTCGGGAAAGATCGGCGCGCCTTCCGGCGACTTCGGCAGGCCTGGCGATTGCGCCAGCTGCGAGGGCACTTCACACGCGCTCAAGATAGCTCTCCCACGCATCGATCGAGACCGTCAGCGACGGATCCGCCCCCTCGCCCCAGATCTCGCCGCCGTCGAAGACGACGGTGTAGAGCCATTGCGGATTTTCGCCTTTGCCATGCGCATTGTCGTCGGGAAAGACGAAGGAGCCTTGCACCGCTTCGACGACGCCCGTCTTGGCGCGCGCATAACGCGGCAGCCGCGTATGGGTGGCCGGATTGAAATTCCTCGTCCTCACCGTCTCGCCGACGGCAAAGCGCGGCGCGGTTTCGACGGGACGATCGCAAGGCCCGCCTCTTGCCAACACGGCCGGCACCATCTCCGCCTTCAGCACCCGCTTCGGTGCGGTACCTTCCTGCAGCCTGTGGCCGGACAGCAGTTCCTCGCGCGTCGCAAAGCCGTGCCGCGCAAGCAGCGTCTCGACGCCACGGATCCAGATCTCGTAATAGCTCGCGGCGAGGTAATCGGCCGGCGGGATGTTTTCGCGCGCATGCCGGCTTTCATCGATCGTCCAGGCGCCGAAAGCGCCGCAGGAAAGGGTGATGCCGAGCGCCCGCTTTTCCCATTCGGCATGGAAATACGGCTCGTCCTTTTCCGGCGCGACAGGCCCGAAGCCCATCTGCCCGCCGAGATCGTGCGGTCCGTTCATGCGAGCGCCTCCGGGCTGCCGGCCACCGCCGTACCGATCATCGCGTCGCGGCTGACGAGACCGGCAAGTGCAACGTCGTCCATTCCGTCCGTGCCCTCCGGCCGCTCGGGGACCACGAGATAACGCAGCTCCGCCGTCGAATCCCAGACGCGGATCTTCTTCTCCGCCGGCAGCGTCAGCCCGAATTCGGCAAGCACGCCGCGCGGATCGATGACGGCACGTGAACGATAGGCCGGCGCCTTATACCAGACGGGCGGCAGGCCGAGCACGGACCAGGGATAACAGGAGCAGAGCGTGCAGACGATGAGATTGTGGGTATCAACAGTGTTGAAGACTGCGCGCATATGCTCGCCCTGCCGGCCGGTATAACCGAGGCTCGCAATCGCCGCCGTCGCATCGCGCTTCAGCCAGTCGGCAAAATCAGGATCGCTCCAGGCTTTAGCCACGACATGCGCGCCGTTCCTCGGCCCCACCTTCGTCTCATAAGTCTCGACAATCGCATCGATCGCCGCCGGATCGATCAAACCCTTCTCCGTCAGCAGCGTCTCCAGCGCTTTGACGCGGGCCTGCATGTCGGAGTAATGGTTGTCGTGGGCATGATCGTGGTGATGGTCGTGATCGTCATTGTGGTCGTCGTGCACGGCAATATCCTCCCGGAACGGCGATCGGCCGCCCTGTTTCCTCAATGCGCGTGGCACGCTCCTCCTCTTCTCCCCAGCGGGGAGAAGGTGGCCCGAAGGGTCGGATGAGGGGGGCCGCACGGCACGCCCTTCATGATTTGCCCTTCGCTTGCGCTCCGTGCATTCGCGGCTCCCGCTCACCCCCTCATCTGCCTACCGGCATCTTCTCCCCGCCGGGGAGAAGCGGAGTCGTGGCAACCTCTCGCCCCAATTCAAAGCAGGTCGGTAAAACCGTCTCCCTTCTTTCTACCATACACCACAACCCCGCCAAGCCCTTCTATCCCAATCAAACTTTTCCGCTAATCTCCCGCCATGAACATCCTGATTCTCGGCGCAACCGGCTTCTTAGGCTCCGTCGTCGCGGCCCGGCTCGTTGCGGACGGCCATGCCGTGACCGGGCTTGGCCGCAATCCCGCGAAGTCGCGACTCAAACAGCCGGCGATCGACTGGCGGCGCGCCGATCTTGCCCAGATGACGAAGCCTGAGGACTGGGAGGATCTCCTCAAGGATCGGCATGCCATCGTCAATTGCGCCGGCGCCCTGCAGGATGGGCTCTCGGACGATCTCTCGGCGACCCAGGCGGATGCGATGCTGGCGCTCTATGCCGCCGCCAAGCGGTCGCGGCCTCTGATCGTGCAGATATCGGCGCGGACCACCGGGGCGGCGGCCGATCTGCCCTTCCTTTCCACCAAGCGCCTAGCCGACGAGGCGCTGGTAGCAAGCGACCTGCCCCATCTCATCCTGCGCCCTGCCCTCGTTCTCGGCCGCAATGCCCATGGCGGCTCGTCGCTGCTGAGAGCGCTTGCCGCCTTTCCCCTGGCGCTGCCGCTTGTCCACGCCGAAAGCCCGGTCGAAACACTGTCGGTGGATGATGTAGCGCAAGCCGTGTCTTGGGCGGTCGCAGGTGAGCTCCGCGGTGATATCGTTCTTGCCGCCGACGAAGCCCTGACGCTTGCCGATCTCGTGCGCCTACACCGGCAATGGCTCGGGCTGCCGCCCGCTCGCGTCTTTCCCTCGCTCCCTGGCTTACGAAACCAGTGACCTGGCTTGCCGATATGGCAGGCCGGCTCGGCTGGCGTTCGCCGCTGCGTTCGACGGCGATGACCGTTATGTCGGAGGGCATACGAAGTGCGAAAAGAGAAAGAGGGCTCGTCGCGACATCCGCTGCGGCAACGCTCTCGGCCAATCCCTCCGGGGTGCAGGATCTCTGGTTTGCTCGGCTCTACCTCTTGAAACCGCTCGTCATCGTTGGCCTCTCCGCCTTCTGGCTGCTCTCCGGCCTGATCCCGCTGCTGGCGCTGGAAAAAACATCCGCCCACTTCCTGCCCTTCATGCCGGAGTCCGCGGCATCCGCGCTGACGCTTGCGACCTGCCTCGTCGACGTGGCGCTCGGCGCCGCCGTGCTTGTTCGCCCGCTCGCCAAACGCGCCCTTCTCGGCATGCTCGCCGTCTCATTGGCCTATCTGACCGGTGGCACGCTTCTTGAATCGGCGCTCTGGCTCGATCCGCTCGGGCCCCTCGTCAAGGTGCTGCCGTCGATCGTGCTGACGCTGACGGCGCTTGCCACACTGGATGAACGCTGATGCTCGAGCAATTGCTGCTGCTTGCCCATGTCATCGGCGCGACCGTGCTCTTCGGCACCGGCGTCGGCATCGCCTTCTTCATGGTGATGGCGCATCGCACGCGCGACGCGGTTCTGATCGCCCATGTCGCCGGAACCGTCATCATCGCCGATACGGTCTTCACCGCAACGGCCGCAATCTTGCAGCCGGTGACCGGTTATCTCCTCGCCCGATCGATCGGCTGGGACCTGACGGAAGGCTGGATTTCGCTGTCGCTGCTGCTTTACGTCGTCACCGGCGTCTTCTGGCTGCCGGTCGTCTGGATCCAGATTCGCCTGCGCGATCTCGCCCGCACTGCGGCGGCACCGGCGAGCGCCCTGCCGCCCGCCTATTTCAGGCTGTACCGCGTCTGGTTCGCTTTCGGCTTTCCGGCCTTCTCAGCCGTCATCGGCATTTTCTGGCTGATGCTAACGAAACCGTCGATCACATTATTTTAGCATCGGCCAGAGGCTCGCCACGAGAAGCACCGCCATGGTGATGTTGAACCACTTCAGCCGCACCGGATCGGAAAGCCAGTCTCTCAGCGCCGAGCCGAAGCCCGCCCAGGTCGAGACGCTCGGCACGTTGACCACCGCGAAAGCCAGGCCGACGATCAGCACGCTGGCGAGATAAAGTTCTGGATTGGTGTAGGTCGCCATCGCCGTGACCGCCATAACCCAGGCTTTCGGGTTGACCCACTGGAAGGCCGCCGCCGAGACGAAGGACATCGGCGCGGCACTGTTGCTGCCTTCGCTCAGCGAACGCGAGGAGGCGATCTTCCAGGCGATCCAGACGAGATAGGCGCCGCCGGCGAACTTCAGCACCGTATAGACCAGCGGCAGCGTGTGCAGCAGCGCCCCGAGCCCGAGACCGACGCCGATCAGCAGCGAAAAGAAACCGGCGCCGATGCCGAACATATGCGGGATCGTCCTGCGGAAGCCGAAATTCACGCCCGAGGCAAAGAGCATCATATTGTTCGGCCCCGGCGTGATCGACGTCGTGAAGGCAAAAAGAACGAGGGCGAAAAACGTATCCAGCGGCATGCGACCTCCCAAAGCCGGCTCTTTTCCGCAGCCTGCTTTATTTAGGTCAGCATAACTGCCCTAAACTCTTGACGCCATGACATCATTGTCATGGTGACAGGATTGGTTGAAAGATAAGGACGCTGCGCAATCTCCTGAAAAATGGAAAAAGTCATGCAGGACGACCCCATCCCCTCCGTCAAATTCCCGAACGGCACGGAAGTGCCGGCGCTCGGCCAGGGAACCTGGGCCATGGGCGAGGATGCCGGTCATGCCAGAATCGAGATCGAAAGCCTCAAGGCCGGCATCGATCTCGGCATGACGCTGATCGACACAGCCGAAATGTATGGCGACGGCGGCGCCGAGAAGATCGTCGGCCAGGCGATCCGGGGACGGCGCGACGAAGTCTTTCTCGTCAGCAAGGTCTATCCCTGGAATGCCAGCCTGAAAGGCACGGTCGAGGCCTGCGAGCATAGCCTGAAACGACTCGGCACCGATCGGATCGATCTCTACCTTCTGCACTGGCGCGGCAACTATCCGCTGGCCGAGACCGTCGCTGCCTTCGAAATGCTGAAAGCGTCGGGCAAGATCGCCGCCTGGGGCGTCTCCAACTTCGACACCGACGACATGGAGGAACTGCTCAGGGTTCCCCACGGCGCCAATGTCGCGGCCAACCAGGTGCTCTACAATCTCTCCCGCCGCGGCATCGAATATGATCTCCTGCCCTGGTGCCAGAACCGCGGCATTCCCGTCATGGCCTATTCGCCGATCGAGCAGGGACACATCCTCCACCATCCCGAACTGATCCACATCGCCAAGGCCTATCAGGCGACGCCCGCCCAGCTGGCGCTCGCCTTCCTCCTCGAACGCGACGGCGTCATCGTCATCCCGAAGACATCGAATGCCGATCGCGTGGCTGAGAACCGCGACTGCGTCTCGCTCGACATCACCGACGAGGACTGGCAGGCGCTCGACGCCGCCTTCCCACCGCCGGCAAGGAAAAAGCCGCTGGAGATGCTTTGATCTCCAGCGGCTCGAACTGCTCCACGCCTACCAGCTATATGCCGCGACCTCGCGCTTCCCCCTTCTTCCCAGCGGGAGAAGAGCTTTGCCGCGTCGTCTCCGTCCCTTGCCAGCCCTTGGCTGGCACGCATGGCCGAGGCTGACGCCGAGGAAGGGATGAAGCTTGTGCCTCACATCCCCTGCGCGCCGCGGTTCATCGCGGCGATGCCAGTGCGGCAGACTTCGATAAGGCCGAGCGGCTTCATGATCGCGATGAACTGGTCGATCTTCGAGGACTTGCCGGTGATCTCCAGAATGAAGTGATCAATCGTCGCGTCCACCACCTTGGCATGAAAGGCATCGGCAAGGCGCAGCGTCTCGGCGCGCGTCTCGCCCTCGCCGATCACCTTGACCAGCGCCACTTCACGCTCGATCGGCCGTTCCTGGCCAAGTTCGCGGGCGCGCACCGTCAGATCGACGACGCGATGAACCGGCACGATGCGATCAAGCTGCGCCTTGATCTGCTCCAGCACGTGCGGCGTGCCGCGCGTGACGATGGTGATGCGGGAAAGATGCGCCTGATGCTCGGTCTCCGAGACTGTGAGGCTTTCGATGTTGTAGCCGCGGCCGGAGAACAGGCCGATGACGCGGGCAAGGACGCCCGGTTCATTGTCGACGAGCACCGAAAGCGTATGGCTCTCGATTGCCGTCGTTTCCGGCGAGATGAAGTAGGCAGAGCCGGTGGGCTGAAGATGTGCGTTCATGGTCCTGGGTTCCTACCTTGTCGTTATACGAGCTGACGGCCTTTGGCGTCGATCGCATTGGCGACCGCTTCATCCGTGGCTTCGTCGGGCAGCAGCATTTCATTATGGGCCTTGCCCGAGGGGATCATCGGGAAGCAGTTGGCGAGGTTGGCGACGCGGCAATCGAAGATGACGGGCTTCTTGACCTCGATCATCTCGACAATGGCGTCGTCGAGCTCATCCGGCTTGTCGCAGCGCAGGCCGACCGCGCCATAGGCTTCCGCCAGCTTGACGAAATCCGGCATTGCCTCGGTATAGGAGTGCGACAGGCGGTTGCCGTGCAAGAGCTGCTGCCACTGGCGCACCATGCCCATATACTGGTTGTTCATGATGAAGATCTTGATCGGCGCATCATACTGGATGGCCGTCGACATTTCCTGGATGCACATCTGGATCGAGGCGTCGCCCGCGATATCGATGACGAGGCTTTCGGGATGGGCGATCTGGACGCCGAGGGCCGCCGGCAGGCCGTAGCCCATCGTGCCGAGGCCGCCCGAAGTCATCCACCGGTTCGGCTGCTCGAAGCCGAAGAACTGCGCTGCCCACATCTGATGCTGGCCGACCTCGGTCGTGATGTAGGTGTCGCGGTCCTTGGTATGGGCATAGAGGCGCTCCAGCGCATATTGCGGCATGATCACGTCGTTGTTCTTCGTATAGGCGAAGGAGTTGCGCGCCCGCCAGCGAGCGATATCGCTCCACCAATCCGCGAGGCGGTTTTTCTCCGGCTTTTTCGGCAGCGCCCGCCACAGGCGGACCATGTCTTCCAGCACATGGCCGACATCGCCGCGAATGCCGATATCGACGCGGACGTTCTTGTTGATCGAGGACGGATCGATATCGATATGGATCTTCTTCGAGTTCGGCGAGAAGGCGTTGAGGCGGCCGGTGATACGATCGTCGAAGCGGGCGCCGATGCAAACCATGACGTCGCAGTCATGCATTGCCATGTTCGCCTCGTAGGAGCCGTGCATGCCGAGCATCTTCAGCCAGTTCTTGCCCGAAGCCGGATAGGCGCCGAGGCCCATCAGCGTCGAGGTGATCGGGAAATCGGTGAGCTCGACCAGTTCGCGCAGCAGCTTGGAAGCTTCCGGGCCGGAATTGACGACGCCGCCGCCGGAATAGATGATCGGACGGCGCGCATTCGCCATCATCTCGATTGCTGCATGGATCTGATTGAGATCGCCCTGGATCTTCGGCTGGTAGCTCTTCTGGATCGCGTAATCGGCGGGCGGCGTATACATGCCGGTCGCAAACTGCACGTCCTTCGGAATATCGACGACGACGGGGCCCGGACGACCGGACTGGGCGATGCGGAAGGCCTCATGAATGATGGCGGCGAGTTGGTTGACATCCTTGACCAGCCAGTTGTGCTTGGTGCAGGGCCGGGTGATCCCGACCGTATCGCACTCCTGGAAGGCGTCGGAGCCGATCAGTGGAGTGGGAACCTGGCCGCTCAGGCAGACGAGCGGGATCGAATCCATCAGCGCGTCCTGCAGCGGCGTCACCGCATTGGTGGCGCCCGGACCCGAGGTGACCAGCATGACGCCGACCTTGCCGGTGGAGCGGGCGTAGCCTTCGGCCGCATGGCCTGCCCCCTGCTCGTGGCGCACGAGAATGTGCTTGATCTCGTCCTGCTGAAAGATCTCGTCATAGATCGGCAGAACCGCGCCGCCGGGATAGCCGAAGATATGTTCGACGCCATTGTCCTTCAGCGCCTTGAGAACGATCTCCGCCCCCGTCATCCGATTGCCTGCCGCCTGATTGTCCGTGCTCATCTGTCTGTTCCGTTTGATGCTGGGATTTGCGTTTGTGGCCGGAAGCCCGAAATTCGGGCACAAAAAAAGGCCCCGGAGGAGCCTGTCATCTAGCGCATGGGTGGCTGTCGCCGGATGGTTACACCATCCTGCCCATGCGCTTTCCCACCACGATAAGAGCCGTTGCCATTTTCATGGCCGGAAGTGATAGACAGAAAATTTCGCAGCGTCAACGCATGCCGCAATAAAAAACTGCCCGGCGCCTTCGCCCCTGAAAATCGATAGGATGAAGGATTTGTTAAAGGATCGACTTTATCCTTTAACGCTACCGCAGGGAGTAGCCTTTGCTCAACAACGACTTGCGCATGTCTGACAAGGCAGGCGAGCACGATCGACGCGACGGCCATGCGCCGGGAAATCGCTTTCTCGGCCGTGTCGTTGCATGCAGCGGATCGAGAGCGACGATTGCCGCCGTCGCCGTCGAGGGCGGCACCGATCTCACCGAACTCTGGTCCGTCGGCAAGCTGATCTCGATCAGCGTCGGCCGCAACCGCGTCGTTGCGCTCGTCTACTCCATGAAAACCGGCAGCCATGCCTGGGGCGAAGGCGAAGACAATAATTTCAAGATCGAGACCGAGCTTCTCGGCGAAGTCCGGGTCGACGAAGACGGACGCGAGGAATTTTCGACCGGCATCTCGCGCTATCCCTATCTCGGCGCCATCGCCCACCGCATCCGCGCCGCCGACCTGATGCGCATCTATGATGCCGGAACGGGCACGACCGCTGTCATTGGCAAGCTGACCCAGGACGAAAGCATCGATGCGGCGATCCACATCCCCTCGATGCTCTCCAAGCATTTCGCCGTCGTCGGCTCGACCGGCGTCGGCAAATCGACGGCCGTCTCTTTGCTGCTGCACAAGGCGATCGCGGCCGACCCGAAACTGCGCGTGCTGATCCTCGATCCGCACAATGAATTCGCCGCCGCATTTCCGAAGCACGCCGTCACCATCGATACCGATACGCTCGACCTGCCCTTCTGGCTGATGCGGCTGGAGGAGTTTGCCGAAGTCGTCTTTCGCGGCCGCCCGCCGGTGCCCGAAGAGCTCGACATGCTGCGCGATATCATGCCGGAGGCCAAGCGCGCCTTCCGCGGCAGCGACAATTCGCTGGTGCGCCGGACGACGGAAAAGAGCTCGATTACCGCCGATACGCCGGTTCCCTATCGCATGGCCGATCTCCTGGCCCTGATCGACGAGCGCATTGGCCGCCTCGAGGGCCGCGCGGAGAAACCTTCCCTACGGTCGCTGAAGATGCGCCTCATCGCTGCGATCAACGATCCGCGCTATCACTTCATGTTTTCCAACAACACGATCAGCGATACGATCACCGACACCATCGCGCAGATATTCCGCATTCCCGGCGACAGCAAGCCGATCTGCACCTTCCAGCTTGCCGGCATTCCCTCCGAGGTGGTCAATTCGGTCGCCTCGGTGCTCTGCCGCATGGCCTTCGAGGTGGCCTTGTGGAGCGACGGCGCCATCCACATGCTCGTCGTCTGCGAGGAAGCCCACCGCTACATCCCCTCCGATCCCAGCCTCGGTTTCGTGCCGACACGTCAGGCAATCGCCCGCATCGCCAAGGAAGGCCGAAAATACGGCGTCTCGCTTGGGATCATTACCCAGCGGCCGGGCGAGCTCGACCAGACGATCCTGTCGCAGTGCTCGACGCTGTTTGCCATGCGCCTGGCGAACGACCGCGACCAGGAAATCATCCGCTCGGCCATCCCGAATTCGTCGATCTCGACGACAAGCTTCATCTCGTCGATCGGCAATGGCGAGGCGATCGCCTTCGGCGAGGCGATCAGCGTGCCGATGCGCATGCGCTTTTCCCGAGTCGAGGAAAATCTGCTGCCGAAGGCTGCCAGCGCCAACAGCAAGCACAGCGAGGAAGATCCGGATACGGTCGATCTGCGCAAGATCGTCACCCGCATGCGGGCGGTGACGGTCGCGCCCGACATTTCGAATTTCCAGCAGAGCTTCGGCGCATCGACGGCAGGTCCCGACGAGGAGAATGACGCCGACGAGCACCTCGAGGCCAAGCCCTACGCCCCGCCTCCACCTGCCTCGCTACCGCCGGCTTCAGCGCCTCTCGAATCCTACCGGCGCGAACTGCTGCCGCAGACGCCGCGGCTGGACCCGGCCGCACCTCCATCCGTCGATCCTCGGCTCGACGCACTGCGCCGCGAGATGCGTCGCGAGGAACCGATCTTTCCGCGGCCTGCGCCGCAGGCGGATCAACCGGCCATCACCCGCCGGGAACCCGGCGCATCGCTGCGCGAAAGCATTTTGAAAAAGCCGCTGAGCAGCCTTTACAACAAGGATTGAGCCTTCTGACCGCCCTCCAGGGCGATCAGCGGCTCGACGACATCGAGCACACGCTGACGATCCGCTGATTTCAGCGGCAAAAGCGGTCGCGGAAGCTCCGCCCGGGCGAGCGAGAGATGCTCGAGCAGCATGTAGACGACCCGAATGCTTCCGAATGCCTTGAAGATTTGCCATAGGGGTTCGAACAGCTTGTCGAGGCGGCGGGCCTCATCGACATCCCCCGCCATGGCCGCCCTGGTCAGGCATAGAGCCGTGCGCGGCAGCAAACCGCCGATGACGCTGTACCAGGCGTCCGCGCCGCAAAGCAGCGCGTCGGCTGCACCCCAATCACCACTATAGCCGATCGCGAGATCGGTCTTCTCCCGCAAGGCGGCAAGTTCGCCCAGCAAATCGCCGTCAGCAGGCAACGGCATCTTCACCGCCTTGATCGTTTCGATATCGCAGAGGCGCTGCAGAAGCTCCCGGCTGAAGGTGAAATGGGTCGTGCCGGGATTGTTGTAGATGCAGACCGGCAGTTTTGTTGCCTTCGCGACTGCCAGGAAATGCTCATAGGCTTCTTCCTGCGTCAGCGGCGTATAGGAGACCGGCGCCAGCAGAAGAGCATCCGCACCGGCCGCCTCGGCATCCCTGGCAAGTCCAACGGCCTGGTCCGTTCTGAGGGCCCCGGCCCCGACGATGAGAGGAATACGGCCGGCGACGCACTCGGCCGCGGCCATGACGGCGCGCAACCGCTCCTCGCGCGTGAGGTAAGCATAGATCCCGGTGCTGCCAAGAAGGCCGATAGAGGCGACGCCCGCCTCGCACAAGCGTTCAAGAAGGCGGCCGAGGGCTTCCGTGTCGACGCGGCCGTCGGTATTCGCAGGCGTGGACGGAAAGGCCGAAAGGCCGTGAAAGGGCGAAGCCGAAGACATGGCGTGATCCTGAAAAAGCGTCAGTTTGAGAACAGCAGGCGCGATCCGGCGCCCGCAAAGAACACCGCGAGGCTTGCCTCGATCCAGCGGCGCGCCTTGGCATAGCCGCGCACCATCGGCGCTGTCGAAAACAGCAGGGCATAACCGGCGAATATCGATATGCCGAACAGCACACAGCCGCCGAACGCCGTCACCGCCATTTCGGGCGAAGCGCCCGGTTTGAGGCCGAGCGACATGATCGCGACCCAGGCCAGAACCGCTTTGGGGTTTCCGAGATGCATCAGGATCCCACGGCGGTAGAGCACGCCCAAGTCCGTCGACGGCCGCGCCAGTTCGCGTGCCGGCGAATCCGCGGCAGCCGCCGAGCGAGCCGCCCTCCAGGCGAGCCAGAGGAGGTAAAGCCCGCCCGCGATCTTGAGGAATAACAGGGCATGAGCATAGCCAACGAGCAATGTCGAAACTCCAGTGACGGCAATCAGTCCCCAGCATGTCGACATCGTTATCACGCCGGCGGCAAGCGCCAGGGCCGGTCGGCGTCCTTGGCTCATCGCGACATTCATGATCGCCATGTTGCTTGGTCCCGGGCTTCCGGCTGCGACGATATAGGCGATATAGACGACGAGAAGATCCTGCATGTCCGCTTTCCAGAAGTCGCTGAGGCCTTCCTTCTCTACTAAAATTGGTTCATCATGAAGCGCCATTTTCTAGAATCTTAATGGACCATTTTGCGATGTCGAAGCGGCGGGCGACCATCGAAATTCCGTCTCTCCATGGGATCGACAGAACGGCCCATGTCGGCCGCCGGCTTGCACAGGCCCTGCGGAACGCCATTGCCTGCGGCGAGTTGCGGCCGGGCGAGCGCCTTCCTTCGACGCGTAGCCTTGCCACCTCTTTGAAGATCGCCCGCGGCACCGTCGTCGAAGCCTTCGACCAGTTAACCGCCGAAGGTTATCTCGAGGCGAGAGTGGGCGCGGGAACCCGTGTTGCCGCCGCCCTGACGGACATGGCGCCGGCACTGCCGCCGCCACCGCCCGCGCCGGCGGCCGCAGAGGCGATCGACCTGCCTGCCCCGGCTGCACGGCTGATCTCGATCGCCCGTACGCTGACCCCTCACCCGCCCGTTCCCTTCGCTATTGCCGTGCCCGCTTCCGGCATCGCGCCCGACGACAATTGGCGCCGTCTCGGCAATCGAATGCGCGCCTCAAGGCAGGCCGCGCCGTCGGGCTACCATGATCCGATGGGTGTACTCGAACTGCGCATCGCCATCGCCGGCCACGTCCGCCGCGCAAGGGCCGTTCATTGCGAGCCCGAGCAGGTCATCGTCACGTCAGGCACGCAGCAGGGTCTCTATATGGCTGGCCGGGTTCTTCTGTCGCATGACGACCCGGTGTGGGCCGAGGATCCCGCCTATCCCGGCCTGACGGCGGTGCTCGACGATCTCGGCGTGCGGACGCATCGAATCCCGGTCGACGCACAAGGAATGAATGTGGAACGCGGCCTCGAACTGTGTCCGGAAGCGCGCGCCGCATTCGTCACTCCTTCGCACCAATATCCGGTGGGCATGCCGCTCAGCATGGCGCGGCGCAACGCTCTGATCGCCTGGGCCGACCAGAACCGAGCCTGGATCGTGGAGGACGACTACGACAGCGAACTGCGTTATGCCGGACACCCTTTTCCCTCCATGCAGGGGCTGCGTCCGTCGCGCGTCATCTATCTCGGCACCTTCAGCAAGGTGCTCTTTCCGTCGCTGCGGCTCGGTTACGTCATCGCCCCGGAGCCGCTCGCCGAAGCCTTCGCCGGCGCACGCGCCATTCTTGACCGGCATTCGCCGATATCTGAACAGCACGTTGTGGCTGCCTATATGAGGGAAGGCTATTTCGAGGCGCATATCAGGCGCATTCGCGGTCTTTATGCCGAACGCCGCGCTGTTCTGCTCGCGGCGCTCGAGCGGGTTCTGCCGGCGGGGTGCCATGTTCAGCCGAGCGATCAGGGCATGCACATCCTGCTATGGCTGCCCGAGGACGCCGACGATGTGCGACTGGCAGCGCGCGCCCTTTCGGCAGGCCTCGCAGTGAGGGCGATCTCCCCCATGTATGGCGCGCAGCCGGCGCGCCCTGGCCTGATGTTGGGTTTCGGCGGTTTTCCACCGGATCAGTTGCAGGCGGCGGCGGGCGAACTCGCCAAACTGCTGCAGGAGTGCGGAACGTAACCGGACTTGAAGGGTAGGCCCGGGCTTACGCCCTATGGGGCCAGCCGCTCCCAGCTCTCATCCATCTGATTGCGGAACCAAGTCATTTGCCGCTTGGCGTATTGCCGTGTCGCCGCAGCGCCCTTCTCCAGCACTTCCTCGCGCGTCATCTCGCCCTTCAGCATCGCCGTGATCTGCGAAACCCCGATCGCCTTCATGACAGGCGCCTCGACCGGCAGGCCAAGGGCAAGCAGCGCCCTCACCTCGTCTTCGGCACCCTGCTGCAGCATCTTTTCGAAACGGCCATTGATGCGGGCATGCAGCACCGCCCGGTCGGGCAGAACGACGATCTTTCGCGCCTTATCGGCGTCGATCACCGCAGGCCCGGACCGCCGCTGAAAATCGGTAATCGACCGCCCCGTCGCCTTGATCACCTCCAGCGCCCGGACGATGCGCTGCCCGTCCTGGCGATTGAGGCCTGCCGACATGGCAGGATCGATTGCTTCAAGTTCGGCATGGAGCCCCTCCGGCCCCTCCGCAACCAGTCGCATCCTGAGTTCTTCCCGCAGTTCCTCCGGGATCTCAGGCATGTCGGAAAGGCCGCCGGTGAGAGCCTTGAAATAGAGCCCGGTGCCGCCGACGAAAACCGGCAGCTGCCCGGCGGCTTTCAGTGCCGGCAACAGCGCGGAGACATCGCGCAGCCAGGCGCCGGTGGAATAGGCGGCCCCTGCCGGCACGTGGCCGTAGAGATGATGCGGCACGCCTTGCATCTCCTCTTCCGACGGGCGCGCCGTCAGCACCCGCAAGGTGTCGTAGACCTGCATGCTATCGGCATTGACGACCGCGCCGCCATAGCGCTTGGCCAATTCGACAGCGAGCGCGGACTTGCCGCTGGCGGTCGGCCCGGTTATCAGGATCGCGTTCTCTACGCTCAGAAGGTTTTCCATCATGGCCCTCGTTGCCACGCTTGTTGCCAATCCGTCAAATCCTGTTCTGACCCCTGGTATCGCCGAACAGGCGGCCGAGATCGTGGAAGCCTCCGGTCTCTACTGGCTGGCCGACGGCGTCGCCTGCGACATCGCGCTGCGTGACGGTACGGATGCACAGGCGGCGGAGGCCAATATTCTCGCCGTCATCGCTGGCGCGCCGATTGACCTGGTCATCCAGGAGCAGGAGACGCGCCGCAAGAAGCTGCTGATCGCCGACATGGATTCGACGATGATCGGCCAGGAATGCATCGACGAACTCGCGGCCGAAGTCGGCCTGAAGGAGAAGGTCGCCGCCATCACCGCCCGCGCCATGAACGGCGAGATCGCCTTCGAGCCGGCGTTGCGCGAGCGTGTCGCTCTGCTGAAAGGCCTCCCGATTTCGGTCGTCGACGAGGTCATCGCCCGGCGTATCACGCTCACCCCGGGCGGCCCGGAGCTGATCGCCACAATGAAGTCGAAAGGCCATTACACCGCCCTCGTCTCCGGCGGCTTCACCGTCTTTACAGGCCCCATCGCCGCCACTCTCGGCTTCAACGAGAACCGTGCCAACACGCTTCTCGAGGATGCCGGCATCCTGTCCGGATTCGTCGCCGAACCGATCCTCGGCAAGCAGGCAAAAGTCGATGCGCTGAACGAAATTTCGGTACGTCTCGGCATTTCGCCGAAGGAAGCGATCGCCGTCGGCGATGGCGCCAACGACCTCGGCATGCTGCAGCTCGCCGGCTCCGGCGTCGCCCTCCACGCCAAACCCACGGTCGCCGCCCAGGCGCAGATGCGCATCAACCACGCTGACCTGACGGCGCTGCTCTATATCCAGGGCTATCGGAAGACGGATTTTGTGACGGGCTGAATGCCCAATTGTGCTGCAGAAGAGGAATGAGCAAGGCAGGTTCGTCAAGTAGGCTGTCACTAAACTGGCGCGACCCTCTCTTCCCTCATCCCTGTGCTCGTCACAGGAACCCAGCGCGCCCAAGTCTCTGGGCGCAGAAGACTTTCTTCAAGATTATATAAAGCCACGCACCGCGCAGACGCGCGGTGGCGGGATTCCTGTGATGAGCGCAGGAATGAGGGAGAACAGGAGACTGCGGCGGCAAAACCATTACCGCCAGAGCTCCATTATTCCATCGGCACTGCCACGAACCGCAGATCGCCATTGGCCGATGCGATCATCAGCTGGGCGTTGCGGCGGCCCTCCTGTTTCAGCGATTTCACCTTGGCGGCGACCGCGTCCGGCGACTTCATGAATTCCTGTGCCACCTCGACGATCACGTCTCCCGGCTTCAGCCCCTTTTCGGCCGAGGCGGAGCCGGGCGCCACCTCCGTCACGACGACGCCGTCGACGCTTTCGGCAATGCCGAAAGCCTTGCGTGTTTCGGGGCTCAACAGCGACAGCGACAATCCGAGCACGTTCTTGGGGGTTGCCGCATCCGGCGATACCTGGCCCTGGTGCTGGTCCGGCGCGGGCGCACCCGGCATGGGCTGGGCCTGATCGCCGGTATCCGGCTCATCCATGTCGTTGTTTTCGTCGGGATCAGGGGTGATCACGCCGTCGTCCTGCGATCCATCGGGCGCCCCGCCACCGGATGCAGCCTGATCGCTGTCCTCAAGGCGGCCAAGCTTCACCTTGACGGTCTGCTCCTTGCCGTCGCGCAGCACGACGACGTCGACTTCCTTGCCGACCGTGCTTTCCGCCACGACACGCGGCAGATCGCGCATTTCATTGACCGTCTTGCCGTCGAATTTCAAAATCACGTCGCCCGCCTTGATCGAACCGTCGTCGACGGGGCCGCCTTTGATGACGCCGGCGACCAGCGCACCCTTGGCCGTGTCCAGCCCGAGGCTGTCGGCGATATCGTCGGTCACCGGCTGGATGCGCACACCGAGCCAGCCGCGCCGCGTCTCGCCAAATTGACGCAACTGCTCGACAACGCCGGAAGCCAGTTCGGACGGCACGGAGAAGCCGATGCCGATCGAGCCGCCGCTCGGCGAGATGATCGCCGTGTTGATGCCGATCACCTCGCCCTTCATGTTGAAGAGCGGGCCGCCGGAATTGCCCTTGTTGATCGCCGCATCCGTCTGGATGAAATTGTCGTAGGGGCCAGCGTTGATGTTGCGGCCGCGCCCGGAAATGATGCCGACCGTCACCGAACCGCCGAAGCCGAACGGATTGCCGATCGCCATGACCCAGTCGCCGATGCGCATCTCGCTGGAATCGCCGAATTTGACCGCTTTCAGCGGCGCCTTCGGCTCGACCTTCAGCACCGAAAGATCGGTCTTCGTATCCGTGCCGATCAGCTTCGCCTTGAGCTTCGAGCCATTGGCGAAATTGACCTCGATGTCGTCAGCGCCCTCGATCACGTGATTGTTGGTGACGATATAGCCGGTCGGGTCGATGACGAAGCCGGAGCCGAGCGAGCTGACATTATGGTTGGGGCCTTTGCTGCCCTGCTGCTTGTTGAAGAAGTCGTTGAAGAATTCCTGGAACGGCGATCCGTCGGGCGCGCGCGGCGCCGGACCGACCCCTTCGTCATCCTTCACATTCTGAGAGGTCGAGATATTGACGACCGCGTCGAGCAGCCCTTCGGCGAGATCGGCGACGGAAGCCGGACCGTTGTTCGGCACGACGCCCTGAAGCGGTGGGGTCTGCTGCGGTGTCGCGGGCGCAGGTGGCGCAGCCGGAGCAGGCGCGGCAACCCCGGGTGCTGTGGCTTCAGGCGCGGTTTGCGCAAAAGCAACGTCGCTCACGCCGGCTTGCGCCAGGATGGCGACGCTGGCCAGAAGCGCGAGCGTTCGTCTGAAGGGCGAGCGATTCGTGGGGGCCATCAAGCTTCCTCATAAGCAGTAAATGCGCACATTGAGCACCAGCATAAGGCGGAATGATGGAGGGTGAAATCACCTTTTCGCGAAATCCCCGTGCAATATGACGTGCCCTCGCAAAAGCCGGATTATCTCAATCATTCCATGAAAAAAGGGCCGGCGCTCGGGCCGGCCCTTCGGAATTGCCGGGGATGCGGACAGCATCCCCTGCCGTCAGTTCGCCGGCTGGGCGGGCGCTGCCGGAGCAGTCGCGCCGGGCACCGCCGGAGCGGGTGCGGCGTTTGCCGGCGGCTGCAGGGCGCCGGCGGCATTGTCGAAATAACGGAAGAATTCCGAATTCGGCGACAGCACCAGCGTCGTGTCCTGCGATGAAAGCGCCGAGGAATAGGCCGCCATCGAACGATAGAATTCGAAGAAGGCGGGATTCCTGGAAAAGGCGTCGGCGAACACGCGGTTGCGTTCGGCATCGCCCTGACCGCGCAGGATTTCCGCATCGCGCTGGGCATCCGCGGTGATCTCCACCACCTGGCGGTCGGCAACCGCCCGGCGGCGCAGGCCGTCTTCCGTGCCCTGGGCGCGCAGGAGTTCGGCTTCGGCCAGACGCTCGGAGCGCATGCGGTTATAGGTGTTCGGCGCAACATCGGCCGTCAGATCGGTGCGGCGGATGCGCACGTCCTGGATGTTCAGGCCGAGGAGCTCGGCATCCGGACGCAGATCGTCGCGCACCTCGAGCATCATCGACACGCGCTCGTCGGAAAGTGCGGCATCGAATTCCCGCAAACCGTAGACGCGGCGCAATGCCGAATCGAGACGGGTGCGCAGCCGCGCTTCGGCCGCATCGCGATCGCCCGAGACGGTTTCGCGGAAGCGGCGAGCATCGTTGATCGAGTAGATCACGAAGGCGTCGACGTCGAAGGTCGCGCCGCCCTTGACCTGCACCTGGATGTTGTCGAGGTCGAGACGCAGCTTCTGCTTTTCGACGAGCTGGACGCGGTCGGCATCCATGAAGCTGAACGGCAGCTTGAAATAGATGCCGGGCTCGGTCTTGACCGACTGGATCTCACCGAAGCGCACGACGATCGCCTGCTCACGGGCATTGACCACGTAAACCGAGGAATAAAGCCCGATCAGCACGATGGCGAGGATGACGAGAATGACGGGAAGCCTGTTCGAAGTCATGGCTCAACCTCCCTGCTGCGACGGTCTGGAGATCTCGTTGAGCGGCAGATAAGGCACGACCCCCTGCTTCTCTTCGATGATGACCTTCTTGGAATTCTTCAGCACCTGTTCCATCGTTTCCAGGAACAGCCGCTTGCGAGTGACGTCGGGCGCCTTCGAATATTCCTCGTCGATGGCGATGAAGCGCTGCGCCTCGCCCTCAGCTTCCTTGACGACGCGGTCCTTGTAGGCGGCTGCATCTTCGCGGATGCGGGCGCCGTCACCGCGTGCCTGACCGAGTTTCTGGTTGGCGTACTGGTTGGCTTCTTCCACCAGGCGCTGCTTGTCCTGGTCGGCGCGCTGCACTTCCTGGAAGGCGTCGGCCACTTCACGCGGCGGTGCCACATCTTCGATGGTCACTTTGTTGACCGAAATGCCGGAATTATAACGCGACATCGTATCCTGGATGATGTTGGCGACTTCGCTGGCAATCTCCAGGCGGCGGTCGCGGAATGCGTCCTGCGCCGGACGGCGGCCGACCACTTCGCGCATCGCGCTTTCGGAAACCTGCTGCAGCGTCTGCGCCGGGCTTTCGACGTTGAAGAGATAGGCGCGCGCATCGCTGATCTGATAGAGCACGTTGAAGCGGACGTTGAGGATATTCTGGTCGCCCGACAGCATCAGCCCACCGGCCGTATTGCTGCTGCCCTGCGTGCCGCCGACATTCAGCAACTGCTCGGTGACCTTGACGATCTCGACCGTATCCATTGGCCAGAAATGGAAATGCAGACCCGGCATCGATACCGTTTCCCGCGGCTTGCCGAAGCGCAGCTCTACGCCGCGTTCGTCCGGCTGGACGGTGTATACGCACTGGATCAGCCAGAAGACGGCGACGATTGCCAAAACGATCACCGTCACGCCGCCATTGAAACCGCCGGGAACGATGTTGCGCAGCTGGTCCTGGCCGCGCCGAATAATGTCTTCCAGATCGGGCGGTCCGCCCTTGCCGCCGCTGCCGCGCGGGCGGTTTGGCCCCTGACCCCATGGTCCCTGATTATTACCGCCGCCGCCCCAAGGGCCGCCGCCGCCATTCTGATTGCTCCAGGGCATCAAAACCTCGTTGTTCGTTAAGTCTTCCCCGCATCCGGGACCGTGGGGGCTGACCGGCGGATGCGTTGGTGACCGTTATAGGTATCGCCGCACCGGCTTTCAACGCAGCGTGAGAAACTTGGTCAATTTAATTGGAAAATAGTTCGTTTTCAGGCGTGGCGACGTTTGTAGACGACGTAGCGGGTGGGATAGCTGTCCTTCTCGCCGGCCGGCACCGCGATTGTCTCTGCCGCCTGCCAGAGATCGGGATCGATGTCAGGAAAAGACGCGTCGCCGTCGAGATCGGCCTCGACATGGGTGATGCACATTCTGTCGGCAAGATTGATCGCCTGCGCATAGATCTGACCGCCGCCGACGATGCAGATCTCGTCGACGCCGGTTTCGCGCGCCAGCCTTTCAGCCGCGTCCATCGCCTCGGCCAGCGAATGCGCCATAGCGACATCGGGATGATCGATCGCCGTCTGCCGAGAGATCACTACATTCGGTCGTCCCGGCAGCGGCTTGCCGATCGAATCGTAGGTCTTGCGGCCCATCACAACAGGCTTGCCCAGCGTCAGCGCCTTGAAGCGCTTGAGATCGCTCGACAGCCGCCACGGCATGTCGCCGTCGCGGCCGATGATGCCGTTGCGGGCAACGGCGGCGATGATGGTCCTGCGAATGTCGGCCATGAAATATCCCGGATCAGACGGCGATCGGCGCCTTGATGCTGGCATCGGCCTCGTAGCCGATCAGCTCGAAATCCTCGAAGGTGAAGCTGAAGATGTCCTTTACATCGGGATTGATGCGCATGAAGGGCAGCGGCTTCGGCCGGCGCGTCAGCTGCAGCTTCGCCTGATCGAAATGATTGTGGTAGAGATGCGCGTCGCCGAATGTATGGACGAAATCTCCGGATTTGAGCCCGGTCACTTGAGCAACCATCATCGTCAGCAGCGCGTAGGAAGCGATATTGAAGGGCACGCCGAGGAAGATGTCGGCGGAACGCTGGTAGAGCTGGCAGGAGAGCCTGCCGTCGGCGACATAGAACTGGAACAGGCAATGGCAGGGCGGCAGCGCCATGTTGTCGACTTCGGCCGGATTCCAGGCCGAGACGATGTGGCGGCGCGAATTCGGATTGTTGGCGATGCCTTTGACCAGATTGGCGATCTGATCGATATGGCCGCCGTCCGGTGCCGGCCAGGAGCGCCATTGGGCGCCATAGACCGGCCCGAGGTCGCCGTTCTCGTCGGCCCACTCATCCCAGATCGAGACGCCGTTGTCCCTGAGATAACCGATATTCGTTTCGCCCTTCAGGAACCACAAAAGTTCGTGGATAATCGAGCGCAGATGCAGCTTCTTCGTGGTCAGCACGGGGAAGCCTTCTTCGAGGTCGAAGCGCATCTGGTAGCCGAAAACCGAGCGGGTGCCGGTGCCGGTGCGGTCGCCCCGGTCCGAGCCCTTTTCCATCACATGCTTGAGGAGGTCGAGATATTGCTGCATGGCGCGCTGATTCCGTTTTCTCCAATTTAAGCCTTCGCATTGAGGAAACCAATCGCCGGCCAGTATTTTCCCGTCCTTTCTGCCGCCGGAGATAACGCTTTTATGACGTTTGCCCTTTCCTTGGGCGAAGGAAATCACTATATCAACCCTGCCGGCTTTCGGGCCGGCTATGGCAATAAATGAGCGGTGTAATAAACCTATTGGACCCGGGGGCGGTACCCGGCGCCTCCACCAAAAACCGGCGGCATCGAAGGCCGGCTTTTGATGGGGGCGAAACAGGATCGACAAGGGTGTAAAGATCGACTTTTTGCTCGGCATTGTACCGCCGTTATCGGGCTAAAATTGTAGTTGCAAACGACAACTATGCGGAAGCTCGTCTCGCTGCTTAATCGCGGTGTGACACTTCAATCAAAGTCCTAGTGGTTCGCACCTCTAGGCGGGGTCCGAAGGCACCTGGCAACAGAAGCCTTCACCTTCTCCCTCCTGACGAAATCATGTATGCTGCGAAAAAACGTGACTCGGTTCCGGTCTTTCCCAAGGCGCCCGGACGTGGCATATAACCTTGTGAAAAGACTTCCGAACCGACGAAAGACAGGAAAAGCATGGGGCAGGATCATATCCGCTACGACATTCTGGCGCAGGATGCACTTCGCGGCGTCATCCGCAAGGTTTTGGCGGAAGTCGCAACGACGGGGCGTCTGCCCGGCGACCATCACTTCTTCATCACCTTTCTGACGGGTGCGGCCGGTGTGCGCATTTCCCAGCACCTGAAGTCGAAATATCCAGAGCAGATGACCATCGTCATCCAGCACCAGTTCTGGGACCTGAAGATCACCGAGACGCATTTCGAAATCGGCCTTTCCTTCTCCGACGTTCCGGAAAAGCTGGTCATTCCGTTCAATGCCATTCGCGGCTTCTACGATCCCTCCGTCAATTTCGAGCTCGAATTCGACGTGCCGCTTGCCGATGGCGAGGAACTGCCGTCCGGCGAGATCACCGCCTATCCGGTCGATGCGGCAGCAAAGCTTGACGAAACCGCCGGCGCAAAACCGGCCGACGGCGAAGAGAAGAAACCTGGCTCCGTCGTCTCGCTCGACTCTTTCCGCAAGAAGCAGTGATTTCAAAGGGAGGTTCAGCCTCCCTTTTTCATAGGGATTCAGCCACACGCATGAGCGCCGAAATCATCAATCTGCGCCAGTTCCGCAAGAAGCAACTCCGCTCCGAAAAGGAGAAGCAGGCCGAGCAGAACCGCATTTCCTTCGGCCGCACCAAGGCCGAGAAGCAGCTCACGCGCAGCCTGAACGAGAAGGCCGACAAAGCCCATCGCGACGGCCGGATCGAGACGGATGACGACGGCGCATGAGGCTTCACGCGAAGCTTGAAGAGCCGGAATGGATTCTGCAATCAGCCACTTGCGCAGATTTCTTGAATCGATCCTCAAAGCAGATTGGGCTGTGAATCGTCCGTCATGATCCGCAAGCACTCGGCGACACTGCACGGCCACCGCACCAGTTTTTCGCTGGAAGATGAATTCTGGGCCGAGCTGAAGACGATCGCCGCAAGCCGTTCGCTGTCGCTTGCCGCGCTGATTTCCGAGATCGACGACCACCGCCCGCCGGACAGCAACTTGTCGTCGGCGCTGCGGCTCTATGTGCTTTCCTGGGCGAAGGCCGGCGGCGGCGAGCCGTGACGCCGCAATTGTCCATCGAAACCTGCGACGATTGCCGATAAAACCCACGCGTCCGTCAAGCCTTCATTGCGCCTGAACGCCCGGTAGCTGATCGAAATTGAGCGGACCGGGTTGTTCCTGGCCGCCGCGCCGCGCCGCTTCCGCGGCCGCCCTCGCCTGCGCATCGGCCTTGTCCTTGGTTTCCGCCGCGCGCGCGGCCTCCGCCTCGGCGGCCGCCTTCTGCGCAGCCGCTGCCTGTGCCAGTGCGCGCAGCCGCTCTTCCTCAGCCTGCCGCTGCCGCTCGATCTCAGCGGCCCTGACGCGTTCGGCGGCATTGAAGCGATAAAGCGCGGCCTCGCGGCGCAGCCGCTGCTTTTCGAGCACGATCGCCTGCAGCCGTTCGACGCGCCGCCGCTCACGCTCGAAGGCCCGCAGCGAGAGGTAGCTGGTGATATCGGTCACATCCATCGTCTTGCCGGGCGACGGCAGCATGCCGGAGAAATTGAGCCTCAGCGCCGGTTCGGCGCCGGGAAGCACCTCCGTGCCCGGATTG
The DNA here is from genome assembly GCF_003985125.1 of Rhizobium phaseoli. Classification (GTDB taxonomy): domain Bacteria; phylum Pseudomonadota; class Alphaproteobacteria; order Rhizobiales; family Rhizobiaceae; genus Rhizobium; species Rhizobium phaseoli. Next base: position 40,447 of record NZ_ML133581.1, on the reverse strand, counting down.
AGACCGATGCCGACCGTCGCGCTGATCCGCTCCTCCGGCAACGCGATCTGCGCATCGGCGGTGACGCGGGCCAGGTCATTGGCGACGGTGACATTCTGCACCCTCAGTGTCCCGTCGGTAATGTTGAAGGGAACGCCGAGCGGCGGCAGCTTCGCTTCGCCGTTGTTAAGCAGCGTCTCGACGATCGGGTGCACCTTGCCGGCATTGATCTGTTCCTGCATCGTGTCGGTCGCGGCAAGCAGCGGCGGAAGGATTGCAAGGTTCAACCCGCGTATGCTGGTATCGCCGAGCCTCAGTTCCCCTGAACCATTGAGCGAGCTGGCAATCTCAGCGATCGTCTTGCCGGAAGCCTCCATCGACAGCGACAGGCCGAACTTGCCATTGGCGATCGGCGCACCGTCACGCAGCCAGATGACGCCGGCAAGATCGGAATCGGCCAGCGCAAGCTTTGTCTGCAGGAAGCCGGTGCCATCGGCATTGGTGAAGAGCAGGTTGCCGGAGAGCTTGCCGCCATCCCAGTTGCCGGCCATGTCGTTGAGCTGCAGTTCGTCACCCTTGTAGCCGACGTTGCTGGTAAAATCGGACACCGCCGTTTCCGGCAAGCCGGGCCAGAATTCCTTGGCCGAAAGCTTCACCTTGACATCGAGATCCTTGAAGACGGGCAAGCCGAGCGGGGCCTTCGTCAGCGCGCCGGTGGCGGGATCGACGATCTGGCCGAACACGGCCTCGCCCAGCCAGCCGGCGTCGGCTTTGGAGAGCGTCAGCGCGCCGCTCGCCGTCGTCTTGGCGGCCTTCCGGTCGAAACTCAATGCCCCTGAAAACTCGTTGTCGGCCGCATGCCCCTTGATATCGGACAAGGCGATCTTGTCGCTGTCGACGGCGGCATTGACCTGCAGGCCGAACGGCAATCCCGTTCCGGTCTGCGGCAGGGCGATGCCGTTCATGATGAGATAGGGGTCGATATCGGCGCTGTCGAGCGAAAGCGCGATCTGACCATTCATGAAACTTTGCGGCCGGACATCGACCTTGCCGTTGGCGGTAAACGAGGTCCGGTCGGTGGCAAAGGTCAGCGCCGCATCGGCGGGATCATTGCCCGAGGCCTTCACCTTGAGCGTCAGGCGGCCGTTGGCGCCGACATCGACCGGCAGCGGATCAAGGCCGGCCTGGCCGAAGAGGATGGACGGCACGGCGTTTTCGAGCGTCGCCTCGAGGCTCGTCGTACCGTTACCGGTCAGCGCCAGCAGATCGGACATGCGATAGTCGAGATTGACACGGCTGCCGTTCGCCACGCCGGCCAGCGTCACCGTCAGCGCATTGCCTTCGTCGCCGCCGAGAGTCAGCGCGCCGCGCAATGCCGTATTGCCGTACCAGCCGGCATTGCGCACCAGCCGGTCGAGCACCGGGTGGTGCGGCAGGTGCTCGCGCAGCATGGTGAAGAACCCGCCCGGATCGGGCGATTTGAAGGTGATCTCACCCGCGCCCTTGTAGTCGAGCAGCGAGCCTTCCGCCCGGCCCGTCGCCGTCAGCTCGGCGCCCGCGAGGTTCTTGACCGACAGCCGGTCGACCGCAAGCGCTCCGTCAGCGATCGTGAAGGTGGTTTCGACATTCTCGGCGTCGACCCCGAAGGCGGTGAACTTGTCGGCCTTGAGCTGGGCGGCGATCTTGTGATCGAGAACGTTGTCGCCGGTGTCCTGCCCGGTCGCAAGCCCGGCCAGCGCCTGCAGTGCGTCGAGATCGAGCGTATCGCCGTTCAGCGCTACCGACAGGGTCGGCGTCTGGCCGGTGACCGCCTGCCGCTCCAACCGGCCTTTCAGCGTCGCCGATCCCATGGCGATTTCGAGGTTTTCGAAACGCTGCAATTCATGAGTGAGGCTGACATTGGCGGAAAAACCCGCCTGCCGCAATTGCCGGATGGCCGGGTCGACCGAGCCGGCAAGCCAGGAGGCGAGCCCTGTCGGCTGGTTCGAGGCCACCACGATCTGACCGTTGAACGAGGGCTCGCCCTGAAGCAGGAGCTTGCCCTTACCTTCCACCTGGGTGCGTCCCGGCAGCGTGCCGACGGCGCTGTCGATCATCCACCCGGTGCCGGCCGGCTCCAGCTCCAGTTGCACGTCGCGCAGTGTCGTGTCGCCGGCGACGATCGCCGGCAGCTTGACGCTTGCCTTGCCCGGCACCTGCGGGATCGGCACCTGCGCGACGATATCGATCAGCGAATTCAACCGCTGCCGCGCCGAAACCGCGGGGTCCCGCGTCGTCTTGCCGGCCGCACCTTCATTGCCGATGCGGTTGACGTCGATCTGCTGTCCGTCGGCCGTCAGCAGGAACTCCGGCGCGTTGCCGGTGTCGAGCGTCGCCTCGCCTGTGATGACATAGGGATCGTCTGTCGGGCCGATCTCCATCCGGTATTCGGGAATGCGGATGCGTTCGTTGGTGAGTTCGAAGCGACCCTTGACCCGCGGCGGCTGCTCATTCTTGTTGGCCGACTTGTTGCGGTGTTCGATCGCGGCTGAAAGCTGGCCCTGGTAATTCGGCTTGCGGTCGACGAGCTTCAGCTCGCCGTCGAGATCGATGTTGACCGGGTGCTTGTCAGGGGAAAGTTTCGTGCGCATGTGCAGCACGCCCTTCTCGTCCGGCTGGCTGCTCGAGATCGAGAAATTCCCGTGTTCGCCGTCGAGCGCCGCATCGCCCTCGATGCGCCACGGGCCGGCAAGCGACTTGGCCGACATCTCCGCATTCAGGCCGGTGATGCGGCGGCCTCGGCCCGACTGGTCGTCGATGAACTCGACCTCGCCGCCGCTGACATGCACATTTTCGAGAACGACCGTCTTTGCCGGAATTTCGGCGCGGCTGCCACGCATCCAATCAAGTGTGCCGTCCTTGAGCAACCTCAGACGCACCTTCGGATTGACGACCCGCATGTCGAAGATCAGCGCCTCGCCCGACAGGAAAGGCGCAAGCTCCGCGTCCATGGAAAACTGCTCGACCCTGACGATCGGCGTGCCATCGGCTTCCTGGCCGACGCGCACGTCATGCAGCGTGACCGATGGAAACGGCAACAGGCGGGCATCCACCGTGCCGTGGACGGTGACTTTCTTTCCGATGATGCGGCTTGCCTGATCCTCGAAGTTCTTGCGGAAATCCGTCCAGTCGATGAACAGCGGCGCAAGCAGCGCCACAAACAGCGCTACGACGATCACTCCCCCCAGAAAGACGAGGAACCGGCCTACCAATGCGAGGATTCTCCATTCGGGATTGTGTTGCCGACACTGTTCGGGATTCTATTGCCGACACTAGCGCTATTCATGCCGGGGGCAAGGCCCAAGTTCATGAGAATATTCCGTTTTCAGCCGTGATGGAAAATCTTGCCGGGATTGAAGATGCCGTCCGGATCGAGCGCCTGTTTCACCTGTCGCATCAGATCCACCGTCCCCCCTAGCTCCTGCTCCAGAAAGGCCATCTTCCCCTGCCCGATCCCATGTTCGCCGGTGCACGTGCCGTCCATCTCGAGCGCTCGCTGGTTGAGGCGTTGCACGAAGCTCTCGGCAGCGGCGATGTCTTCGGCGCTCTTGTCGTCGAACAGCAGCAGCACATGGAAGTTCCCATCACCGGCATGGCCGACGATCGGACCGAGCAGCCCGTGCGCCTCGATATCCGCCTGCGTTTGCGAAACGCAATCGGCAAGCCGCGATATCGGAACACAAACATCGGTCGAAAGTGCGGCAAGCCCTGGAGCCAGGGCCCTTGCGGACCAATAGGCGTCGTGACGCGCCTTCCAGAGCTTGGTGCGCTCCTCGGCATTGGCGGTCCACAGGAATTCGCCGCCGCCGCATTCGGCGGCGATCTCTCCGAAGGCTGCCGATTGCAGCGGCACCGTCTCGTCGGTGCCGTGGAATTCGAGGAACAGCGTCGGGCTTTCGGCATAGGAAAGTCCGGAATAGGCGTTGCACGCCCGCATCTGCACGGCATCGAGCAGTTCGATCCGCGCCACCGGGATGCCCATCTGGATCGTCATGATGACGGCATCGCAAGCCGCCTTGATGCTCGGAAAGGCGCAGACGCCGCCGGCAATCTTCTGCGGGATCGCCTGCAGACGCAGCGTCACCGAGGTCAGAATACCGAGCGTGCCCTCGGCGCCGACGAAAAGCCGCGTCAGGTCGTAGCCGGCCGAGGATTTGCGGGCGCGCCGGGCGGTGCGGATTTCCTCGCCATGGGCGGTGACCACTGTGACGGCGAGCACATTGTCCTTCATCGTTCCGTAGCGCACGGCATTGGTGCCCGAGGCCCGCGTCGAGGCCATGCCGCCGATCGAAGCATTGGCACCGGGATCGATCGGAAAGAACAGGCCGGTATCGCGCAGATGAATGTTGAGCGCCTCGCGAGTGATCCCCGGCTCGACCGTGCAGTCGAGATCCTCGGAATTGACCTCGAGCACCCGGTTCATGCGGCTGAAATCGATCGAGATACCGCCATTGGCGGCATTGACCTGCCCCTCCAGCGAGGAGCCGGTGCCGAAACCGATCACCGGCACCCTGTGGGCCGCGCAGGTCCTGACCGCCGTCTTCACATCCTCGGCGCTCTCGGCAAAGAGCACGCCGTCTGGCAGCTGCGGCGGGATATAAGTCGTCGTATGGGCATGCTGCTCGCGGAAGGATTGGCCGGTCTGGAAGCGCTCGCCAAAGCTCTGCTTGAGAATGCCGAGCACAGCGGCAATGCCCGCCTCGTTGCGTGTGCCGGCCTTTGCGTCCTTCAGCGCCATGTCTTTGATCTCCCTGCCATTCCAAGAAACTCCGTCGTGTTTCGTGGGACCAGGCAGGGTATGCGGCAAGTCAAAGCGGCTGTCCAGTTAAGAATGGGAGAAGATTTCATTCCCCTTTTGTCATAGGACGCTCCGCTCTGCGCGGCACCTCAGACGATCGGCGGATTGAGCCGGGCGAAGCCCTCTTGCCGTCGATAAGGGAAATAGGGATAGGGCGCCGTCGCGGCGCTGACGGCGTCGAGCCTTTCGATCTGCTCCTTCGACAGGCTCCAGCCGACGGCACCGAGGTTCTGCCTGAGCTGCTCTTCGTTGCGGGCGCCGATGAAGACGCTCGATACCGTCGGCCGGCCGAGTAGCCAATTGATGGCAATCTGCGGCACCGTCTTGCCGATTTCCGTTGCGATGGCGTCCAGCACCTCGACAATATCGTAGAGCTTCTCGTCGTCGACAGGCGGACCATATTGCGCCGTCTCGTGCAGACGGCTTGCCGCGGGCAGCGGCTCACCGCGGCGGATCTTGCCGGTCAGCCGTCCCCAGGCGAGCGGGCTCCAGACGAGAGCGCCAACGCCCTGGTCGGCGCCGAGGGGCATCAGCTCCCATTCGTAATCGCGCCCCGCCAGCGAATAATAGACCTGATGGGCGACATAACGCGGATGGCCGTGGCGCTCGGCGACCGCCAGCGATTTCATCAGTTCCCAGCCGGCAAAATTGGAAACGCCGATATAGCGGATCTTGCCGGAGGCAATGAGCCCGTCGAGCGTCGCCAGCACCTCCTCGATCGGCGTAGAGGCATCGAAGGCGTGAAGCTGCAGAAGGTCGATATAGTCGGTCCCAAGCCGCCGCAGCGCCTGCTCGGTCGCGCGGATCAGCCGCGCCCGCGACGTTCCCCAGTCCTGCGGTCCCTCGCCCATCGGCAACGCCGTCTTGGTCGATATCAGCACGGCATCGCGCCGGCCGCGGATCGCCTGGCCGAGCACCTCCTCGGAAGCGCCGGCCGAATAGACATCCGCCGTGTCGAAAAGATTGACTCCGGCTTCGAGACAGATGTCGACGAGCCGTCGCGCCTCCTCGGCATCGGTATTGCCCCATGCGCCAAACAGCGGCCCCTTGCCGCCGAAAGTGCCGGCGCCGAAGCTCAAGACCGGCACCCTGAGGCCGGATGCACCGAGATTTCTATATTCCATGGCTCTGTCTCCTGTGTTTCTCCTGAGATAGACCCGGCGCTCAAGGTGAAATAGATTGCCTTTCAGCAAAGCATTTGTGATTTGAATTCATCATGAGCCGTCAGGACATCAACCGCTCCGGCGAGATGGAAGTCTTCGTCAGCGTCGTCGAGCGCGGTGGCTTTTCCTCGGCCGCCACGGCGCGGCGCATGACGCCGTCCGCCGTCAGCAAGCTCGTCGCCCGGTTGGAGGCACGCCTCGGCATCCGCCTCGTCAACCGCTCCACCCGCAGACTGCAACTGACGCCGGAGGGCTGTGCCTTCTACGAGCGCAGCATTGCCATCCTTGCCGATATCGCCGAGGCCGAACGCCAGGCCTCATCCGGCGAGGAAGCGGCGGGCCGCATCCGCATCAACACCAGCGGCTCCTTCGGCAATCATGTGCTGGCGCCGCTCGTGCCGGCCTTCATGACGCTTCATCCCGCCGTGACCCTGGATATTGCCCATACCGACAGGGTCGTCGATCTGATGGAAGAGCGCGCCGATGTCGCGATCCGCGCCGGGCCCTTGAAGAGTTCCAGCCTGATCGCCCGCAAGCTCGGCGCCACCCGCAAGACTATCGTTGCCTCGCCTGATTACCTCGGCCGTCACGGCGAGCCGCGCACGGTCGCCGATCTCCGTCGCCATTGCCGCATAGGCTTTTCTTATGCCCGCGCCATCGAGGGCTGGCCGATGCGCGAGAGCGGCGAGACGGTGACGATCCCGATCACACCAGGCATTCAGGTCGCAGACGGCGAAGCCATGCGCCATCTCGCTCTATCCGGCGCCGGCCTTGCCCGGCTGGCCTCCTTCACTGTGCGCGCCGATATCGAGACAGGTCGCCTGGTACCGGTGCTCGAAGAGGCAAACCCCGGCGATATCGAGGAGTTCTACGCCCTTTATATCGGCCAGGGCGGCCCACTGCCGGCCAGGGTCCGCGCCCTCCTCGATTTCCTCGCCGCCCATGTGCGCCTCTGAGGCATAGGACAAGGCGGCTCCATAAAAACAGCGACTTAAGCCGATCACTTGAATCAAATTCGCATCTCAAGGGACCGAGAGCCAGATTTCGCAATTGACCGCGTCCGAAGCCCGCATCTATACCGGACCTGCGCCAGCCGGCCGTTGCTGCCGGCCTCTCTTCGTCACGCCGGAGCTTCCTCCCACCTTCAGCCTCAGGGCTTGGCGCCGGCCAGGAAAGATACGGGACACATGCCATTCAGCCGCCTGCTGCGCGATGTCGGCCTGCCGAAATGGGCGCTGTTGCTGGCGCTCTCGACCGCCTTCACCGTCTTCCTCGAACTCTTCGATCTGCCCGCCTCGCTGCTGATCGGACCGATGGTCGCCGCCATCGTGCTGGCGCTGACCGTCGGCAAGGGAAAGCTTCGCGTGCCGGTCTGGCCGCTGCAACTCGGCCAGGTCCTCGTCGGCCTGATGATGGCCCGCACCATCACCCCCGACATTCTCGGCACCATGGCGAAGGATGCGCCGCTCTTCCTGCTGTTCATCTTCTCGGTCATTGCCATTGCCACCGGCCTCGGCTGGCTGTTGACGCGCTGGCAGGTGCTGCCCGGAACGACCGCCGTCTGGGGCTCCTCGCCGGGCGGCGCCTCGGCCATGGTGATCATGTCGGAAGCCTATGGCGCCGATGCCCGGCTCGTCGCCTTCATGCAATATCTGCGTGTCGTCTTCGTCGCCGTCGGCGCCTCGGTGATCTCGCGCCTTTGGGTGGCCGCTGACGGCGCCGAGCCGCCGCAGCTCGTCCTCTTTCCCGCGGTCGATTGGTCGGCCTTTGCCGCGACGATCGCCTTCGCCGCCATCTCCGCCTATGGCGTCCGGCGCCTGCGCATCCAGGGCGGCACGATCATCGTGCCGCTCTTTCTCGGGGCTCTCCTGCAGGGCATGGGCTTGATCAAGATCGAACTGCCGATGTGGCTGCTCGCCCTCGCCTATGCGCTCGTCGGCTGGAGCATCGGCTTGCGCTTCACCCGCTCGATCCTTTCGCATGTGGCGCGCGCCCTGCCGAGGGTATCGGCCTGCATCCTGCTGCTGATGGCGCTCTGCGGCTGCATGGCCGCTGCGCTCCATGTCTTCGCCGGCATCGATCCGCTGACGGCCTATCTCGCCACCAGCCCCGGCGGTGCCGATTCCGTCGCCATCATCGCGGCCTCCAGCGATGTGGACGTGCCCTTCGTGATGGCGATGCAGACCGGACGATTCCTCGTCATTCTGCTGATCGGCCCGGCACTCGCCCGCTTCATCGCCCGCCGCTCCGGCCTTGCCGAAAATCCCGCCTGATGATCGACCCAAAAATCCGGACTTGAAGCCTCGTCTTCTCTGACCCGATGCGGACGTCAGGCGATTGCAAACCCCGTCGCTTGAACAGCGGTTTTGCGACAAGGAATTCCTTTCATTTTTCGATGCTGAGAGGTCAGTCGTTGAACTTCGGATTTCCGCAGCAACAGGAAGCTGTCTCGAAATAGCTTGCGAATCGCATAAGTCCGTGCTTATGTGTTCACATGATCGAGCATGACTTTTTCCGAGCTTTGGCAGACCCGACCCGCCGTGCGATCTTTGAGAAGCTGGCGGCAGGGAGCATGAACGCCAGCGCCTTGCGCGAGGGTATGGGCATTAGCCAGCCGGCGATGTCGCAACACCTCGCAGTTCTGCGCAGTGCAAAGCTCGTGAGGGAAGAACGACAGGGGCGTTTCGTGAATTACGAAGTCGATCCCGCTGGGTTGACTCTCATCGCCCAGTGGCTCGCAAAATACCGCGCCTATTGGCCGGAGCGTATCGCAGCACTCAAAGTCTTGCTGAAGGATATGGATCAATGAACGATGGGAAGACCAAGGAACAGGATAGCGGCGTCGAGTTGGAGTTTGACTTGGGTGATCCGCCGCAAAAAGTCTGGCGTGCCGTCACCATTCCCGAACTTCGGGAAAGGTGGTTGCCGAAGGAGGCATTGGCTGATCCCGATGCGATCACCGTCACTCCCGGCCAGGAAGTTCGCTACAAGCTGCGTGACGATACCCCGCCTTTCCTTGAAAGCACCGTGACGTTTACGGTCACCCCGAATGCTACTGGCGGCACTTGCCTTCGGATCGTCCACGAACTGACGAACGTCAGATTCCTTGGAATGACAAAAGCGTCGGCGAACAGCAACAGCCCGCCCCTCATGCTCGCCGCCTGATACGGCGAGCCTCCCCCTAAAATTCTCAAAGTCTGGAGGTCGCCGATGCGCGAAGCGATGCAACTCGTCCCTATGGTCATAGAGCAGTCCAGCCGCGGGGAGCGATCCTTTGATATTTATTCCCGGCTTCTGCGCGAGCGGATTATCTTCCTCAATGGCGAGGTGAACGATACCGTTTCGGCGCTCGTCTGCGCGCAACTGCTGTTTCTCGAAGCGGAAAACCCCAACAAGCCCATCAACCTTTATATCAATTCGCCGGGCGGCGTCGTCACCAGCGGCCTGGCCATGTACGACACCATGCGCTTCATCCGTGCGCCGGTTCATACACTTTGCATGGGCACGGCCCGTTCAATGGGATCGTTCCTGCTGATGGCAGGCGAACCCGGCGGAAGAGCCGCATTGCCCAATGCCAGTATCCTCATTCACCAGCCCTCCGGCGGCTTTCAAGGGCAGGCTTCCGACATGCTGATTCACGCCGAGGAAATTTTAAAGACCAAGCAACGCATGACGCGGCTCTACGCGGAGCATTGCGGACGTTCCTACGAAGATTTCGAGCACGGGATGGATCGCGACCGCTTCATGACGGCGGAGGAAGCGCTCGAATGGGGTCTTATCGACCGTATTTTGAAGGTTCGGGAAGACACGGGCAGCCTATAAGCCTTGCCGCAAAAATCCCGACTAAAGCGACACTTGTTTTCTCAAGGCCTGCGACGTTCTGTTGCCATGAACGAGTGCTGACCATTGCCCGGGCGTCATGCCGTAGGCCTTCTTGAAGTGGCGGTTGAGGTGGCTTTGGTCGGCAAAGCCCGTCGCCGCCGCCGTGTCCGAAATGCCCTCACCGGCGCCGATCATGGCGCGGGCCTGCTGCAGCCGCCGCATCAGGAGGTAGCGATGCGGGCTCGTGGCGAAAGCTGCCCGGAAATGCCGCGACAGCGCAAAACGATCGAGCCCGGTGACCGCTTCCAGTTCGCCGGAATGAACCGGCCGCGTGGCATGCGCTTCGAGATAATCGCGCGCCGCCCGTGTCTGCCGCCAGGCGATCGCCCCGAGCGGGCGGCGCGGCAACCGCGCGTGTCGTGACAAGCCGCCCGTCACCCGCGACACAAAATCATCGACGAAGAGCTCGTCCAGTTCGCGGTCGAGTTCGCCGAGCGCGGCCAGCAGCACGCCGGCCAGCGCCGGATCGCCGATGACCGGCTCATCGACGAACGGCAGGCCAAGGCCTTCCGCCTCCAGGCATTCGAGCAGTAGCGCCGGCTCCAGATAAAGCATGCGGTATTGCAGCCCGTCCTCCGTTCCCGCCCCGCCATCGTGTTCCTCGTCAGGGTGCAGCACGATCACTTGTCCTGACAGGCTGAAGCGCCGCTCGCCGCGATAGGTAAAGGTCTGCACGCCCTTCAGCGTGACGCCGAGCGCGTAGGTGTCGTGCCGGTGCGGCTCGAAGGCGTTGCCGGAGAATTGCGCACCGATGCGCTCGATGCCGGGAAAGGCCGGCGCCGTCAGGATGCCATTGCCGGATGGCCCCGTGCACAAACGTTCAAGACCTTCGAAGACCTGCGGATGTAGATCCTGGTTCAAGTCGCCCGAGACTCCATAACCCTGATATAGGTGAAAGACCGTCTGATGTTTGATACCAAAATCGCCGTCGTCCTGCGAAACAATCTTGCCGCCTGGCAGAAGCTGAACGTCACCGCCTTCCTGATGACCGGCATCGCCGGCGGGCATCCCGAGATCCTCGGTGAACCCTACAAGGACCGTGCCGGCAACATCTACAATCCGCTGTCGATCCAGCCGATCATCGTGCTGTCCGCTGACGAGGCGGTGATGCAGGCGATCCACCGCCGCGCGCTGGAACGGGATGTCACTGCCTCACTCTTCATCGAAGAGATGTTCGCCACCGGCCACGACGCGGCCAACCGCGCCGTCTTCGCCGAATATGCGCCCGACGATGCCAAGGTCGTCGGCATCGCGCTACGCGCCGAAAAGAAGATCGTCGACAAGATCACCAAGGGTGCGACGATGCAGCACTGACGAAAAAGGCCGGGCATGACCCGGCCTTTCCGCAAACGCTGCGAGACGGGGCTCAGCCCTGGGTGATCGGCGCGATCTGGATTTCGACGCGACGGTTCTGGGCGCGGCCGGCTTCGGACGCATTGGAGGCGACCGGCTGCGACGGGCCGAAGCCGACGGCGGAGACGCGGCGCTGGTCGATGCCCTGGCCGCCGAGATAATCGGCAACCGAAAGCGCGCGGCGCTGCGACAGGTCCTGATTGTGCTGCAGGCTGCCGGTCGAATCCGTATGGCCGTTGACGTCGATCAGCGTCCGGTTGAACTTGCGCAGCACGATCGCCACCGAATTCAGCGTCGGATAGAAGCCCGGCTTCACCGCATCCTGGTCGACGTCGAAGGTGATGTTCGACGGCATATTGAGAATGATGTTGTCGCCGTTGCGGGTCACCGAAATGCCGGTGCCTTCGAGCTGGGCGCGAAGCTCGGCTTCCTGCTGGTCCATGTAGTTGCCGATCGCGCCACCGGCGAGAGCGCCGATGCCGGCGCCGATCAGCGCCGCATTGCGCTTGCCGTGTCCGCCGCCGCCGACGGCGACGCCGACGAGAGCGCCGCCAAGCGCGCCGAGCGCCGCGCCGCCGGCCGTGTTGGAAACCTTCTGCTCACCCGTATAGGGGTCGGTCGTCGTGCAGCCGCTGAGATAGCTTGCTGCGACAGCCAGAAGTATGAATTTCTTGATCATGGACAGGATGGTCTCCGTTCGAAGCTGATGCGAGCAAATGGCAAGGATTACGGCAAGAAAATGAAGATGTTCCCTTGATAGGGGAATTTCAGGCGCCGAAACAGCAGCCATGTTGCAGCAATGCGCTGATATCACCAGTTTTAGCAATTCGATCAAGCTGACGGGCAGCAGAGATCAGCCCTCATGCCGCTACCTCCGAATGCCGGTGGCCGGCCCCGTCCTTCGAGGCCCCTGCGGGGCACCCCAGGATGAGGCCGGAGAGAGGTTGCCGCTTGCCCAACGGAAAACGCAGTGCCCGGCCGCCGATAGCTCGCAGCAGTGCACAACAACCAGCCCTCATGTGAGGAGGGCCGCAAGGTCGTCTCGAACCATGAGGGCGGGTGCCGATACGTCCGAGTACCGGTGGCCGGCCCCGTCCTTCGAGGCCCCTGCGGGGCACCTCAGGATAAGGCCGGAGAGAGGTTGCCGCATGCCCATCGGAGAACGCACTGCCCCGCCGCCGATACCTCGCGGCAGAGCACAACAACTAGCCCTCATGGTGAGGAGGCCTGCAGCGCCGTCTCGAACCACGAGGGCGGGTGGGGCGCGATAGCCTTTAGAAATTCTGGAACAGCTGCCGGACGGTGTCGTAGGTCGCGTTGGCGATGTTCAGGGATTGCAGACCGAGCTGCTGCTGCGTCTGCAGCGCCCTGAGCCGGCTCGACTCCTCCTCCATGTCGGCATCGACGAGCCGGCCGATGCCGGCGGTGATGTTGTCGTGCAGTTTGGTGGCGAAGTCATTCTGCAGCTCGATGCGTTTTTCCAACGCGCCGAAGGCGGACCCGACCGTGGTCAGCTGCGTCAGCGCTGCATCGACAACGCTGATCATTTCGCTGACCTGGCCTTTCGTCGTGCTCGACGACAGGGAGATCACCACCTGACCCGTGGTGGTGCCGTTCTTGCTGGTCATCAGCACATAGTCCTGCGAGGTGCCGAGCTCGGTTGCGAAATAGGCCGAGGTCAGCACGCCGTATTCGCCCGAACCGGTGGCCCGGTCGTCGATCAGATAGCGCGCATCCTTGGAGGACGTGGCCCCGACCGGCGTGTTGTCGATATGATAGCTGAGCATGCCGACCGAAATCGTCCCGTCGGCGTTGCGGATAAAGGAGGCCGGGATTTGGCGCGGCTGCGTCGGGGTCGCGTCGTTGTTGAGGATCACCCAGTTATCGCTGTTGAAGGTTGCCGATTCTGAAACGCTGCGCAGCTGCTCCTGCAGTTGCTTGATTTCTTCGTCGATCTTGGACTTGTCGACCCCGTCCTCGGTGGCCGCGACCAGCTTCGCCTTGATCTCCGAGACAACGTCGATGACGTTCTGGACGCCGGTATAAGCCGTCCCCATCGTCGCCGCGGCCATGCCGAGTGCATCCTGGATCGCCGAAACCGCCTTGTTGTCGGTGCGTGCGGTGGTAGCGATTGACCAGTAGACGGCGTTGTCGGCCGCTTTGGCGACACGCATCCCAGTCGTGATGTGATTTTGCGTGACCGTCATATTGCGATTGATATCGCGCAGCACATGGAGCGCCGCATCAACGGAGACGCGCTGATAAATACTCACGGGAACTAAACTCCAAAAACGCAACAGAACGCAACTGAACCAGGACTGAACCATCCGCGCAGACACTCATGTCCGGGGGCGCTGAATTCAACGCATTGCGGCCTTCGAGAAACGGAGAAGACCAGTCGGTTCCTGATCACGATCATTGCCGCTTATGCTTAATAAACGGCTAAACTTCAGACGAAATTTATCTTATTCCGCAAGACTTGATATACCATAAGGAACCCCGCCGAATGGGGATCCGGCGGGGGTGTTCAGTCAGGATGTAAGCGCTTATTCGGCAGCCTGCAGCTGCTCGTCGTCTTGTGCTGCGCGCTCACGCGCGGCGACTGCCATTTCCTCGTGCAGGCGCGCTTCCTCATGGGCGTGCGGCTTGGCGAAGCGGGCAAGCAGCAGATAGGCGACCGGCGTGATGAACAGCGTCACCAGCGTCGCGAAACCGAGACCGCCGACGATTACCCAGCCGAGTGCCACGCGCGCTTCCGCACCTGCGCCATGGGCAAAGACCAGCGGCACGCCACCGAGGATGGTGGCGATCATCGTCATCATCACAGGGCGAAGGCGCAGCGCGCAGGCTTTCTCGATCGACGACCGCACATCCTCACCCCGATCGCGCAACTGATTGGCGAATTCGACGATCAGGATGCCGTTCTTGGCCATGACGCCGACCAGCAGCACGAGGCCGATCTGGCTGTAGATATTGAGACTGGAGCCGGTGATGATGAGCGCGAAGACGGCGCAGGCAAGGCCGAGCGGCACCGTCGACATGATGATCAACGAGGACAGCACGCTTTCGAACTGTGCGGCCAGCACCAAAAAGATAATGACGATGGCGAAGCCGAAAGTCAGCGCCATGCCGCTCGAGTTCTCCTCCAGCGTTGCCGCTTCGGCAAGCGGCAGCAGACGCGCGCCCGGCGGCAGCAACGGTGCGGCGAGTTCGGTCACCTGGCTGACTGCGGTGCCGAGCGACATGTCGTTCTTCAAACCGGCGGTGATCGCGACGGAGGCGAGCTGCTGTTCGCGATTGAGCTGTGGCGCGACCGAACCTTCCTTCATCGTGGCGATGACCGACATCGGCACGATCTTGCCGTCGCCGGTCTTCAGGAAGACGTTTTCGAGGTCGGTTGGATCGTCGATCGGCCTTGTCGTGGAGGTCAGGAGCACGGGATAGGATTCGCCGTCGACGAAGACGTCAACCACCGAGCGCCCTTCAAGCAACGATTGGATCGCCGTCGAAAGTCCGGTGATGTCGATGCCGAGATCCGAGGCGCGCTCGCGGTCGATCGCCACCGACACTTGCGCCTGGCTGGGTTCGTTGGTCAGACGCGGCGTATCATACTGACCCGTCGCCTCCAGGGCCTGCACCAGCTTTGCGGCCGCCGCCGTCAGTGCCTCGTGATCATTGCCGATCAGCGCCATCTGCACGCCGCTGCCGGCGCCGCGGATGCGCAGGCTGTTGGAGGAGATGGCGTTGCCGCGCAGCGCCGGCACCTTCGCGGCAGCCTGGTTGATGTCGGCGACGATCTCGGCCTGCGTCCGTTGGCGCTCTCCCCAGGGGGCAAGGGTCAGCACCATGAAGCCGCTGTTGAGCGAGCCGCCCTGGCCGGAAATCGAGAAGACGTTGCGAATGTCGCGGCTGTCGACCAGCGGCTGCAGATATTCCTCAAGGAGCTGCATCTTGTCGCGGGTATATTCGAGGCTCGATCCCTGCGGCGTCGTCAGCCGCATCATCACCATCGAGCGGTCCTCTTCCGGCGTCAGCTCGCTCTTGACGGTCGAGAAAGCGATCAATGCCGCGGCAGCAAACATCACCGAGAAGAAAATAACGACGAAAGGCGCGTTGAGGCAGCCGTGCAGCGCCCATTTGTAGAGGCTGGCGAAGGCGCCGCCGACGCGGCCAAGCGCGCCGTGATCTTCGATCATCGGTTTGGTCAGCATGCGTGAGGCAAGCATCGGGCAGAGCGTCAGCGCCACGATCGACGACAGCCCGACCGAGAAGGCGAGTACGAAGCCGAATTCGCGGAACAGGCCGCCGACCTGCCCCGGCAGGAAGGAGAGCGGAATGAATACGGCCGCCAGCGTCGCGGTCGTGGCGATAACGGCGAAGAACACCTCGCGCGTGCCGAGCACGGCCGCCGCCCGCGGTCCCATGCCCTCGGCGCGCCGGCGAACGATGTTTTCGAGCACCACGATCGCGTCGTCGACGACAAGGCCGGTCGCCAGCACGATGGCGAGCAGCGTCAGGATGTTGATCGAGAAGCCGACCATGTAGATCGCCGCCAGCGTGCCGATCAGCGCCACCGGCATGCTGACCGCCGGAATCACCGTCGCCCGCCAGTCGCGCAGGAAGAGGTAGATGACGGCGGTGACGATGACGGCGGCGAGCAGCAGCGCCAGCACCACCTCATGGATCGCGCCCTGGATGAAGACGGCGTCGTCGCTGGTGATGGCGATCGTCGTTCCCTCGGGCAGCGTCTTCGACAATTGTTCAACGGCGGCCTTGATGCCGGTCGAGATGTTCAGCGTGTTCGACTGCGCCTGGCGGATGATGCCGAGGCCGATGCCCGGCTTGCCGTTGGAACGCAGTGCAGTATCGCCGTCGCGCGGTCCGAGCGTCACTGTCGCGACGTCGCCGAGGCGGACACGGTCCTGCAGCATGACATTGGCAAAATCGGCCGGCGTCTGCAGGTTGGCGGTGGCGCGTACGACGATATCCTGCGTCCTGCTCTTCAGCGAGCCGGCCGGCACGTCGAGTGCGGCATTGTCGAGCGCCTTCGTCAGGTCGCCGATCGTCAGTCCGCGGCTCGCCAGTGCGCCCTGGTCGACGTCGACGCGAAAAACCTTCTCCTGGTCGCCGTATTCCTCGACATCGGCCACGCCGTCGACGGAGGCCAGCCGATCGATCACCTCGTTCTCGACGAGCTGCGTCAGGTCGTCCATGTTGAGCTTGGTGGAGGTGACGGCGAGGCGCATGATCGCCGAAGAATCCGAATCCGCCTTGACGATCTGCGGCGCGTCCGCCTCGTCGGGCAGGTTTTGGGTGATGCGGCCGATCGCATCGCGCACGTCGTTGGCGGCGACCGCGAGATCGATCGCATCGGAGAATTCGAGCGTCACCCGGCTCTGGCCGAAGGACGAGGTGGACGAGATCGATTTCAGGCCGCTGACGCGGGCGACCGCGCCCTCGATCACCTTGGTCAATTCCTGGTCGATCGTCTGCGGCGAGGCGCCGTCGAAAGTGGTGCGCACAGTGACGACCGGCCGGTCGACATCCGGCAGCTCGCGCACTTCGACGCCGACATAGGCCGCAAGGCCGGCAACGACCATCAGCGTGTTGAACACCAGCGCCAGGATCGGCCGGCGAACAAACAGCGCGGTGAAGCCCTGCTTTCCTGGCGATCCGCCGTGATGAATCTCGGTCACGCTCATTGGGTCGCGACCTCCGCATTCGCGGCGACATCGGCGGAAACACGCACCGCCCCACCCTCACGCACCCGCTGCAGGCCCTGTGTCACGATCTTGTCGCCGTCCTTGAGGTCGGCCTTGACGAGAATGGAGTCCGGATTGCGCTGCACGATGCTCACCCGCACCTTATGCGACTTGTCGTCGGTCACCTGCCAGACGAAAGACCCTTGCGAATCCCACTGCACGGACTGCGGATCGACCGCCGGATATTTGTCGCCAGGGAATTTCATGCTGACGCTGAAGGACATGCCGGCGCGCAACTCGTCCGACGAGTTGTCGATCCGGGCGCGCAGGCGCAGCGTGCGGCTCGCGGCATCGATGCGGTTGTCGACGGCCTCGATCACGCCCGCGAACATCTGCCCCGGCTTTGCGACCGACATCGCCTCGACCGGCTGGCCGACCGCGACCGTATTGGCAAAGCGCTCCGGCACCCAGAAATCGACAAGTATCTCCGAACGATCGTCGAGAGTGACGATCGGCGTCGTCGTCGTGACGTTGTCGCCAATATTGACCGGCACGATGCCGACGATGCCGTCGATCGGCGCCACGATATCGCGCCGCGCGAGGTTGAGCTCGGCCGCCTGCAGCTGCAGCCGGGCGCCCTGCTCGGCGATCTCGGAATCGAACACGTCCATGCGCGACACGCTGGACTTGATGTTATGATAGAGATTGGATTTTTCGACGGCGGCCCTGACCGCCACATCCGCCTGGCCGCGGGCGATCACCTGCTCCTCGCTGTCGAGCTTGGCGAGCACCTGGCCGGCCTTGACCCTGTCGCCCGACTTGATGAGAATCTCGCGAATGGTCCCGGATGCCTGCGGCGTCACGACGACGGAACGGATCGCGTCACCTGTGCCGATGGCATTCAGCCGATCGTTGACGACGCCCTGGACGACGGCCTCGATCGCGACAAGAATCGCGCTGTTGCGCCCGCCGCCACTGCGGCGGTTCTGCCCCTGGCCCTCGCCACGCCGCTGACCTTGCGCCCCGGCCGGAGCGTCGGAATCGGCCGTCATTTCAGCCTTCGGCACAATCTTGGAAACGAGGCTCTCTGGAATGCCTGCATCGCGCATCATATCGCCGGCGCCCGGCGCAAAGAAAACCCATGCGGCAAAGCCGGCTATAATGACGATGAGCGAAAGTACAAACTGCTTCCAAAAGGCCATTCACGTCTCCCGGAGGGACTCGAGGTTGGACCAGGGTCGGTCGAAAGAGGCGCTGCGGATGGCGATCGAAGGGATCTTTACCCCAAGGATCAGGATTCCCCGCTGGTGCGACAATATCGCGCTTTTGCAGCTTAACGGCAAGCATAAGCACCCGGCATTACCGATTTGTAATATCAGCGAAGAATGGAAATAACCCGGCCGCTCACTTTTGTTTGAACGAAGGTCGCAAACCTCTTCAGCGCAGCCGGCTTGCCAGTCAATATCGCGCAGAGCCACCAAAATTGAGGGCAGAAAATCTATCGGCGCATCGACCATCGCAGGCCGAACGCCGCTGCAATCCCGAGTATCGGCCACACGGCCCAGAACGTCCCGCTCCAGGTCAGGACATTGATGCCGATAATCCCGATCGCCACGATTGCGAGCCCAGTCATCCTGCGGTCGAAACGCCTCTGGTCGCGGCTCCAGGCGAGCGCGGCAATGACGGCGAAGGCGAGCAAGGGAAAGCGAGCCCAGAAAACGCCGTCCCATGTGAGGAGGTTGATGCCGACCAGCACGATGCCGATGACGCCGAGGACGCTGAACAGTCTTCGCCTCTCAGGCGCCGGCTTCGTCTCGGTGACCGCCGCCGGCTGCGGCCGGGGCGCGGCTGGCCGCTGGAAAGGCGGCGGCTCGTCGCTTCCGTCGCCGATCTTCACCGCATAACTCGGCACGCCGTCCTGGACGTTCTTGACGGTCAGTGGCCCGAGAAATTCGAAACCGACAGCCACTTTGTTGCGCACCTGGTCGTAAACCGTGCTCGATATGACGATACCGCCGGGCGCAGCGGATGCCTGCAGGCGCGCGGCGATGTTCACGCCGTCGCCGTAGATATCATCGCCTTCGACGATCACGTCGCCGAGATTGATGCCGATGCGAAAGAGCATGCGTCCATCCGCCGGGCGGCGGGCGTTGAAACCGGCAAGTTCATTCTGTGTGTCGACCGCCGCGCGCACCGCCTCGACGACGCTCGGGAAATCGGCGATCAGCCCGTCACCCCAGGTGTTGATGACACGGCCGCCATGGCTTTCGATCAGCCGCCCCATCGCCTCGCGACAGCGCTTCAGGGTCGCAAGCGTCCCCTCCTCATCGGCTCCCATCAGCCGCGTATAATCCTGCACGTCAGCACAGAAGATCGTCGTCAGCTTGCGCCGCGTTTCACCCATGATCCCTCGTCTCCGTACCGTTCCGATCCGGAAGCTTTCGCCGCAGAGGCTGAATCCGTTTGAAAATGATGGATAAAGCGATCGCAGCAGCGGCAGATTACGAAGGCTTGGCCGTTCTTGCCACCGAAATTGCGGATCATTGCCATTTCAGAAGCGGAAGGTTTGACGGCGAGCGTTCGCCCCGCCCTTCACATTGAAAGCTCTGAAATACGCGCAAGTGCTTTTGACGGGCAACGAGGATTGCCGGGGTCGCGGCTGCAATCCGCGGCAATCATTCCTACCCCGTTACTGAATGATCTTGCGCGGGCTCGCCGTATGTTCCCTGGCCACGGTGCTCGAACCATCGATTTCCTGGAGCAAGACGTCGTAGCCCCAGAGATCGGCGAGATGTTGCAGAACGAGCTTCGTGTCGTTTTCCTGAAGATAGCAGCCGTTCATGACGATATGCTGCAGCAGTAGCCGGCGGTCGCCGGCCAGGTCGACATCAACGATATCGATGGCCGGATCGGTCCAGCCGATATCATATTCGCGGGAGAGCTGACGCCGGATGCGCAAGTAGCCCCGCTCATTGTGAATCGCCGAAACCAGCACGCCCTCGGTCTGTTCCGGATCATCGTAGAGATGAAACAGCCGCAGCTGGCGGATGAGATTCGGGCTCAGGAACTGGCTGATGAAACTCTCGTCGCGGTAATTGGCCCAGACGTCGCGCAGAACCGCCATCGCATCGCCGCGGCCGGCGATGTCGGGGAACCATGCGCGGTCCTCTTCCGTCGGTTTCGTGACGATCCGCTCGATGTCCTGCATCATCGCAAAACCAAGCGCATAGGGATTGAAACCCGAAAACCGCCGATCGTCGTAGCTTGGCTGGAAGACGACATTGGCGTGCGACTTCAGAAATTCGAGGAAGTTCCCATCGCTGATCTGCCCCCGCTCGTGAAGCCGGTTCATGATCTGGTAGTGGACGAAGGTTGCGGTTCCCTCATTCATGACCTTCGTCTGCCGCTGGGGATGGAAGTACTGCGCGACATGGCGAACGATGCGAAGAATCTCGCGCTGCCATGGCTGCAGTCGCGGTGCAGATTTCTCAAGAAAATACAGGATATTATCTTGAGGCAGGCCAAGCGCGGCGCGGCGCTTTTCCAAGCCGATGTCACCCGCCTTTTTCGCCTTGCCGACGGGAACCGTGCGCCAGAGGTCGTTGAACATCTGCTCTTCGTGGGCGCGGCGCTCCTGCAACCGCTTCTCCTCCTGGCGAAGATCGGTCGCAGTCTTGCCTGCGTATCGATGCACGCCGTGCGACATCAGCGCATGCGCAGCATCGAGCGTCCGTTCGACCGCCGTCTCGCCATACCGTTCTTCGCAGCGCGTGATATAACCCTTTGCGAAATCGAGGTAATCGAGAATTCCCTCCGCATCGGTCCAGAGCTTGAAGAGATAGTTGTTCTTGAAGAAGTGATTATGGCCGAAGGCCGCATGAGCGGTGACGAGCGTCTGCATCGTCGCCGTGTTCTCTTCCATCAGATAGGAGATGCAGGGGGAGCTGTTGATGACGATCTCGTAGGCAAGGTCGCGCATCCCGCGGCGGTAGAATGTTTCATGATGCGCGAAGTGTTTTCCGAAGGACCAATGGCGGTAAAAAAGCGGCATGCCGGTTGAGGAATAAGCATCCAGCATCTGCTCCGAGGTGATGACCTCGATCTGGTTGGGATAGACGTCGAGGCCAAGTTCGCCGAGCGCAATCGCCTCGCAGGCGTCGTGAATGCGCTGCAGCGTTGCGAAATCCCAGTCGGCACCCTCGAACAAGAGCCGGTCTCTCGGCCTCATCGTCATGGTCATGGCGTCACCCTCGCCTGTGCGTCACGTTTCTGGAAGAGATCGTGGAAAACGGGGAATATCTCGCCTCGCCGGCAGACCTTGCGCATCGAAAGCGGCAACGCTTCGGAACGAATCCCGTCATAGAGCATCCACAGCGGTGACCGGGATATGGAAGAATCGCCGCCTTCCTCACCGACCTCGATATAGGCAAAATACTGGCACAACGGCAAAATCTCGCGCAGCAAATGCCCGGTCAGGTTTCCGTCGGAATGGGCGTTGTCGCCGTCCGAGGCCTGGGCGCCGTAAATATTCCACTCGGCCGGATCGAAACGGGCTGCGATGATCGCTCGCATTGCCGCAAGCGCGCTGGAGACAAGCGTGCCGCCCGTCGCCGGCCCGTAGAAGAAGGTTTCCTCGTCGACCTCCTCGGCTCTGTCGGTATGACGGATGAAGACGATTTCCACTTTTTTGTAGCGTTTCGACAGGAACAGATAGAGCAGCAGATAGAACCGCTTCGCCAGGTCCTTCATGTGCTCCGACATAGAGCCCGAGACATCCATCAGGCAGAACATCACGGCCTTGGCCACAGGCTTCGGCTCGTTTTCGAAACGGCGATATCGCACGTCGAGCGGATCGATATAGGGAATGCGGCGGCTTTTTTCCGTCAGCGATTTGAGCTTTGCCTCAAGCGCCAGGCGGGTCTCGTCATCCTCGCATTCCTCGATCTGCCGCTGCAGTGCTTCGATTTCCTCGCGGCGCGGACGGCCAAGCGCAACACGGCGCATCATCGCAAGCTTCGTCGTGCGGCCGACGGCGATGTTGGAGGGTGATCCCGATACCGAATAGCCGGCCCGGAATGGCGTTTCCTCCTCGGTTTCGGCTAGACGCCGCTTGGCGAGATCGGGCAATTCAAGATCGTCGAGGAACACATCGAGGAATTCCTCCCGCGTCAGCACGAAACGGAAGCCGTCCTCACCATCGCCCTCGCCCGCATCCTTTGGTTTTCCACCTCGGCCGCCGGGCGGACGTGGGAGGATATCGCCTTCCACGAAGGCCCTGTTGCCGGGCAGAATATGATCGCTGATGCCGCCCTCGCCCCTGCGCAGGCTCGGTTCGGTCATTCCATCGATCGGCAGGCTGATCTCCCCGCCGTCGAGCACATCGCGAATGTTGCGGTTTTGCAGAGAGCGTTTGACCGCCTGCTGCACGGCGCCCTTCATGCGTCGAAGGAACCGCTGCCGATTTTCCAGACTTTTACCGCGCGGATTCAGCCGCCGGTCGACAATGTGCATAATGGCTCCGCATTAACTTGCCTGTTTGACGCGCATGTACCATTCCACAAGGCGTCGAACCTGCCTCTCGGTGTAACCTCGCGCGGCCATGCGCGAGACGAATTCGCTATGCTTCTTTTCGGTCTCCGAATCCTTCTTCGATCCGAAGGAAATGACCGGCAAAAGATCCTCGACCTGCGAAAACATACGCTTCTCGATGACTTCCCGGATCTTCTCGTAGCTCGTCCATGACGGATTTTTTCCGCCGTTGGCTGCCCGCGATCGCAACGAGAACTTGACGATTTCGTTGCGGAAATCCTTCGGATTGGCAATTCCGGCGGGCTTTTCGATTTTGGTCAGTTCCTGATTGAGGAGCTCGCGGTCGAGAAGCTGGCCGGTATCGGGATCCTTGAAGTCCACATCTTCGATCCAGGCATCGGCATAATCCACGTAGCGGTCGAACAGGTTCTGTCCGTAGTCCGCATAGGATTCAAGATAAGCCTTCTGAATCTCGTTGCCAATGAACTCTGCGTAGCGTGGCGCAAGATCGGCCTTGATGAATTCCAGATAGCGCTTCTCGACATCGTCCGAAAATTGCTCGCGACGGATCGCCTGTTCCAGCACATACATCAGATGAACAGGATCGGCGCCGATATCCGTGGTGTCGTGATTGAAGGTGGAGGCGAGCACTTTGAAGGCGAAGCGGGTCGATATCCCGTCCATGCCTTCGTCGATGCCGGCAGCATCCCGGTATTCCTGAACGCTGCGGGCGCGCGGATCGCTCTCCTTCAGGCTTTCGCCGTCATAGGTGCGCATTTTCGAGAAGAAGGTCGAGTTCTCATGCTTGCGCAGGCGCGAAAGCACGGAAAACCGAGCCAGCATTTCGAGCGTTGCCGGGGCGCATGGTGCATCCGCCAGCTCCGATCCCTCGATCAGCTTTTCGTAGATCTTCTGTTCTTCCGTCACGCGCAGGCAATAAGGCACCTTGATGACGCAGATACGGTCGATAAACGCCTCGTTGTTCTTGTTGGCCTTGAAGGTCTGCCACTCCGCCTCATTCGAATGCGCAAGCACGATGCCGGAGAAGGGTATGGCGCCGATATTTTCGGAGCCGATATAGTTGCCCTCCTGCGTCGCCGTCAGCAGCGGATGCAGCATCTTGATCGGCGCCTTGAACATCTCGACGAATTCGAGAATGCCCTGATTGGCGCGGTTGAGCCCGCCCGAATAGCTGTAGGCATCGGGATCGTTCTGGGAGTAGGTTTCCAGCTTGCGAATGTCGACCTTGCCGACCAGCGACGAGATGTCCTGATTGTTCTCGTCTCCAGGCTCGGTTTTGGCAATCGCGATCTGGCGCAACCGCGAAGGCTGTATCCTGACGACGCGGAAGCGGGAAATATCGCCGCCGAAGTCGTCGAGCCGCTTCAGGCACCATGGGCTCATCAACCCGTTCAGGCGCCGCAGCGGGATGCCGTACTGCTCCTGGAGCAGCGAGCCCATTGTCTCAGGGTCGAACAGGTTGAGCGGGCTTTCGAACACGGGACTGATCTCGTCGCCCGCTTTCAGGACGTAGATCGGATGGACCTCCATCAACTGCTTCAGCCGCTCCGCGAGCGACGACTTGCCGCCGCCGACGGGACCGAGCAGATAGAGAATTTGCTTGCGCTCTTCGAGCCCCTGCGCCGCATGCCGGAAGAAGGAAACAATGCGTTCGATGGTCTCTTCCATGCCGTGAAAGCCGGCAAAAGCCGGATAGACCCGGATGGTCCTGTTCATGAAGATCCGACCGAGGCGCGCGTCCCTGGCGGTGTCGACCATCTGCGGTTCGCCGATCGCCGCGAGCAGGCGCTCCGTCGCATTCGCATAGGCGATCGGTTCTTTCTTGCAGAGATCGAGATATTCCGAAACCGAGATGTCGGTCTCGCGTCGCGCTTCATAACTGCGCGTGAACGCATCGAATACGGATTCACTCAGCATGGGACCTCCATTAAGGTTATGCCGCAGGCTCTAAGCCGTATAACCATCGAGATGGCCACGGCGTTCCTTAGAATCAATAGTTTCGTAGGTATATTCGACGCTCACCGGCTGTTTGTAGCAATGCACAAAAAATTGCATGCACCGGTATTTTTTTACTCTGCGAAACTGTTTCATATTGTAGTTGAGAAAAGGGTCATTGCGATATCAGCACATTTAGCGACGTGACATGGTTGTCAAAAAGGTGTGCAATGGCGCCCGTGATTCGAGAATGCGAAAAAACAGCGATCGGCAACCGATAGGGCAGCTTCGATCGGGCGGCTGCCGATGCGCCGTCAGTAAATTCGGTAAATTTCAGGGGAAAATGGCGCGTGGCGATCACGCGCCCGATTCGCAATCGCGCCTCCGCCGGCCTCAGCCGTTGAACGCTCTGTCCAGTGCAGCAAGATCAATCTTGACCATGCCGAGCATCACTTCGGTGACGCGCTTGGCCCGCTCTCGATCGCTGTCGGCGACCATCTCGGAAAGCGCCCGCGGCACAATCTGCCAGGAAAGGCCCCAGCGGTCCTTGAGCCAGCCGCAGGCTTCAGGCGTGCCGCCATTGGCGAGAAACGCATCCCAGATCCGATCGATCTCGGCCTGGCTGTCGAGCAGGATGGCAATCGAGAAGGAATGGTTGAAGCTGTCGAGCGGGCCTGCCTTCATCGCCAGGAAGGCTTGATCGCCGAGCGTGAATTCGATCAGTTCGACGCTGCCCGGAGGCCCGCTCGGCGTTTCCGCCGGCAATATTGTGGTGCGGCCGATCCTGGAATCTGGAATGACCGATACGTAGAATTCGACGGCTTCGCGCGCTTGCTCCGCGAACCAGAGATTTGAAACGACCTGCGGCATGAACAGCCTCCTGTTGGCAAGGTTTGCCGGACACCTGTCCGATGCCCCGAGGACGTCTCGCCTGCATCGGTTCCGACAGGCTGCGCTCGTTTTTTTCGCTGCTCGGCCGTACGACGATCGCAGTCACACCGGTGGCCGCCCTGCCGTCCGCATCGGCCCGCAATAGCGGTGGTTCGGGAATGAAAGCAGAACATCTTTTCTGGTCTTTCCTTCCCGAATCACTACATTACGCGCCATGAGCAATAGTTTTGACGATATTCCCTTCTTCGACGAAGAGCCGGGTGAGATGGCGCGCAGGCCGCAGCCGCCTGCCGCACTCGCCGGAGGGGCGCCCGCCGCGGCCGGCGGGATCGCCGCCCGCGCCATGGCGGCGCGTGACGGCGGCAAGCGGCCGGATTACCTCGCCGGCCTCAATCCCGAACAGACGGAAGCCGTGGAAACCCTGGAAGGTCCGGTTCTCGTCCTTGCCGGCGCCGGCACCGGCAAGACACGGGTATTGACGACCCGGATCGCCCACATCCTCAATACAGGCCGCGCCTTCCCCTCGCAGATTCTCGCCGTCACCTTCACCAACAAGGCCGCACGCGAGATGAAGGAGCGCATCGCGCTCCTCGTCGGCGGCGCTGTCGAAGGCATGCCCTGGCTCGGCACCTTCCATTCGATCGGCGTCAAGCTTCTGCGCCGCCATGCCGAGCTCGTCGGCCTCAGCTCCGACTTCACCATTCTCGACACCGACGACGTCGTCCGCCTGATCAAGCAGCTGATCCAAGCCGAAGGCCTCGACGACAAACGCTGGCCGGCCAAGCAGTTCGCCGGCATGATCGACACCTGGAAGAACAAGGGCCTCGGCCCGGCCGATATTCCCGAAGGCGACGCCCGCGCCTTTGCCAATGGCCGCGGCCGCGATCTCTACTTCGCCTATCAGGCGCGTCTGTCGACGCTCAACGCCTGTGATTTCGGCGATCTGTTGATGCATCCAATTGCGATCTTCCGCAAGAATCCGGATCTCCTCAAGGAATATCACGGCCGCTTCCGTTATATCCTCGTCGACGAGTATCAGGACACCAACACCGCCCAGTATATGTGGCTGCGGCTGCTGGCTCAGCGCAGCAAGGGCGAGCCGCAGAACGTCTGCTGCGTCGGCGACGACGACCAGTCGATCTACGGCTGGCGCGGCGCCGAGGTCGACAATATCCTGCGCTTCGAGAAGGATTTCCCTGGCGCCAAGGTGATCAAACTCGAACGCAATTACCGCTCGACTGAGCATATCCTCGGAGCCGCCGCTCATCTGATCGCCCACAATGAAGGCCGCCTGGGCAAGACGCTGTTCACCGACCGCGCCGATCCCGACGACGTCAAGGTGCAGGTCCACGCCTCCTGGGATTCGGAGGAGGAAGCCCGCGCCATCGGCGAGGAGATCGAGCAGCTCCAGCGCAACAAGCACCTGCTGAACGACATGGCGATCCTTGTGCGCGCCTCCTTCCAGATGCGCGAGTTCGAAGACCGCTTCGTCACCCTCGGGCTCAACTATCGCGTCATCGGCGGCCCGCGCTTCTACGAGCGCCTCGAAATCCGCGATGCCATGGCCTATTTCCGCCTGGTCGCGCAGCCGGCCGACGACCTTGCCTTCGAGCGCATCATCAACACGCCGAAGCGCGGCCTCGGCGACACGACGGTGCGCGCCCTGCACGACTATGCGCGTGCCCGCGATATCCCGATGCTGGCGGCCGCTGCCGACATGATCGAGACGGACGAGCTGAAGCCGAAGGCGCGCAAAGCCCTCTTCGACGTGATTCAATCTTTCCGCCGATGGCAGGAACTGCTTGAAAACACACCGCATACCGAGCTTGCCGAGCAGATCCTCGAGGAGTCCGGCTATACCGACATGTGGAAGAACGACAAGAGCGCCGAAGCGCCGGGCCGCCTCGAAAATTTGAAGGAACTGATCCGCTCGATGGAAAGCTTCGAGTCGATGCGCGGTTTCCTCGAGCACGTCTCCCTCGTCATGGACGCAGAGACCAACGAGAACCTCGACGCCGTCTCGATCATGACGCTGCATTCGGCCAAGGGCCTGGAATTCGAGACTGTGTTCCTGCCGGGTTGGGAAGAAGGCCTGTTCCCCCACCAGCGCTCGCTGGATGAAAGCGGCCGGGCCGGCCTGGAGGAGGAACGCCGCCTGGCCTATGTCGGCATCACCCGCGCCAAGCGCCGCTGCCATATCTGGTTCGTCTCGAACCGCCGCATCCACGGCCTCTGGCAATCGACACTGCCCTCGCGTTTCCTCGACGAGCTGCCGGAAACCCATGTCGAGGTTGCCGAGATGGAGCAGAGCTACGGCGGTTACGGCCGCGGCGGCTACGGCCAGTCACGCTTCGACAAGGCCGAACCCTTTGCCAACTCCTATTCCACGCCCGGCTGGAAACGCGCCCAGGCCAACAAGACCGACGCCACGCGCGACAACTGGGGCACCCGCTCCGGCCACGCCGTCGAACGCATCGGCTATGGCGAAAGCGGCCCGAAGGGACGCACGATCGACGGCGAGCTGGTCGCAAAATCGACCTCGTCGGAGCCGTCGCGCTTCACCCTCGGCGATCGGGTATTCCACATGAAATTCGGCAATGGCAACATTACCGGCATCGAAGGCAACAAGCTGACGATCGACTTCGACCGTGCGGGGCAGAAGCGGGTGCTGGACGGTTTCGTCGAGCGCGTCTGACCGCGCGACGATACCGCAGGACCGTCACCCGAACATCCGCATGCTGCTGAGCCCGAGGATGTCGTTCAGCAGGGCGATCCCCATTCCGGTGGCGACGATCGACAATCCGATCAGGAACAGCCGGCGCGCCCGGTCGTATTTGACGGCGAGCAGCGAGTCTCGCGCCAAAAGATCGGCAAACACCTTCACCTGGATGGCGATGCCGACGGTCAGGAATGACATCGGCAGCAAATCGACGCGGCTCCAGTCATTGGGATTGGACACCCAAAGGCTGATGAAATTGAGGGAGAAACCGAGAATGATCCCGGTCGCCGTCAGCGATCCGTTGCGGAAAGTCGCATCGATCTTTTCCTCCGGCTGAGGCTCGGACATGATTTGGGTTCCGGCTTGCTGCTGAGGCAAGAAAGGCAGAATTCGCGGCCTTCAGCAAGACCAGGTCCTTTGCGGTTGCTATTACATCACCAATAACTATCGCAATGGTTGAATTAGCGTATTCTTTTTCCGTCGAATACTACCATCAGTGACAGAATTAACGCTTGCATGCGGGCTTCCGGGAATTCACTAGTTGATGCATTCGGTGCATCTGGCATTTGCACGGCAATAACGCAAAGGGATTGGCCTTGATGAAAGCGCTGCTGCTCGTCGATATTCAGAACGGCTTCTGTCCGGGTGGAAATCTGCCGGTGCCGGACGGCGACAAGGTCGTTCCCGTCGCAAACAGGCTGATCGACAGCGGCAAATACGATCTGATCGTCGCCTCCCAGGATTGGCATCCCCCCGGCCACGGCAGCTTCGCCTCCGCTCATCCGGGTGCCGCCCCCTTCGAAATGGGCGAATTGTCCGGCAAACCCCAGATGATGTGGCCCGACCACTGCATCCAGGGCACGCTTGACGCCGAACTGCATCCGGCGCTCAAATCCGAAGAAATCGACCTGATCCAGCAGAAGGGCGAGGATCCCGGGATCGATAGCTATTCGGCCTTCCGCGACAATGACCGCGACGCTTCGACCGGCCTTTCCGATTTCCTCGCAGACCAGGGTGTGACCGATCTCGACGTCTGCGGGTTGGCGACCGATTACTGCGTCAAATTCTCCGCGCTCGACGCACTGGAGATGATTCCGGGCGTGCGCGTGCGCTTCATCGAGGACGCAAGCCGCGGCATCACGCCTGAAGGCGTCGCCGCTGCCATCGATGAGATGCGGGTGCACGGCATCACCGTGATCAACAGCGCGGATGCCTTGCGCGAATAAACCGCCGATCCCCTAATTCAACAGATAGGCATCGAA
The DNA here is from genome assembly GCF_003985125.1 of Rhizobium phaseoli. Lineage (GTDB taxonomy): Bacteria > Pseudomonadota > Alphaproteobacteria > Rhizobiales > Rhizobiaceae > Rhizobium > Rhizobium phaseoli. Next base: position 11,174 of record NZ_ML133581.1, on the reverse strand, counting down.
TGTCTCATCGCTGCCGGCAACCGGGCCGAAGCGCTTGAGGAGGGTCGTCTCGCTCCGGAATGCGGAAATCTCCTCAGGCGTCAGCGACAGCAGCCAATTGTAACTCTCATGCAAGGAGACGGGGCCGGCAATTTGGTCAAGCCGCGGTGAGAGAAGAATGACGATGGGTGCGTGCTCGCTTTGCTGCAGTTGCCGCGCCGTCTGCAGGATGTCGGCAAGGCTGAGCGAAAGCCGCGCATTGCGGGTATACCGCACGATCGCGCCGAACCGCTGCTCTCGCAGAAGATAAGTGCGATTGGGGATGTAATAGGGCAAGGGTTCCACGAGATAATCGGGATCCGCCATGATGATCGCATCCCTGAGATCCGGGCGCGATTGAATGAATGACCCGAGATCCCGGGCTCGGCTAAACGGTATGTCGGTGAAGAGGAACTGATGAACCTTTTCGATACCGGAGGCGACCTGCAGCGCCAGCAATATCATGAAGCACAGCCGTCCGATCTTGACGACGCCACCGGCTGGCCCAACACCGGCAATGCCCACGGCTGCAGATCGGGAGCGGCTGATCAAGGCAATCATGCCGATCATGAAGACCAGCCATAGGGCCTGATGTCTGTAGCTACCTGGGTAAACGAGCGTAAAAAGCAGTGAAAATCCGAGGAGAACCGATGCGGCCGCCAACATCGCGGGTCGCCGGTTGGCCAGCCCAAGCAGACTGCCATAGATGAGCACCGCCATCAGCGAGGCGAAAACCCGAGCAATCGATGGATCGGCCACGGCCAGCCGAAGGATACCGTCGGGGTAGAATTCCATGAAATAGGAAGTCGCCCCGGCAAAGGCATGAAGGACAAGCGGGGCGAAATTCTTGCCTGCGAGATTGTTCTGCCCGGCATCGTTGAAGGTGGGATAGACCGTCATAACGCACAGAACAACGCCGACTGCGGCAATGACCGCGGCTGTCGCAAAGGCCCGATATGCCGGCAGAGAAGGTCTCGGACGCGCCAGGACCAGATCGAAAAACCAGTAGGCCAGAAAGCCGCCGACCAGCACGACCGAGTGCACGTTGGTATTTGCCAGCAAGGCAAACAACAGGCCGAGCACCATGCCATTGCGCATTCCCCTCTCCCAGCTCAGGGCGATAAGGAAGACCAAAAGCATGCTGATGCCGTAATTTCGCGCCATCGCGGCGTAGTCGAAAACCGAAAAGCTGCTGAACAACGACAACAGCATGATCGAGCGCGGCAGTTCAAGCCTGAAAACGAGAAGGTAGGCCGAGGCAGCCGCGATCGTCAGCGCGACGATTTTCAGGACGACGGGTGAGCCGACGACAAGATGAGCGGCGCGCAACAGCATATACCAGAGAGCCGGATGACCTTCGCCATGCATCTGGCGAAGCATGTCGATGAAACTGTCTCCCTGAAGGGCGAGCGACAAGGCGCGAACCTCGTCTCGCCACACGGTTTCTGACCAGCAAAGCGCGCAGGCCAGCGCAAACCACACCAGGAAGATCAACGTCTTGCCGAGCGTTGTTGATCGAGGTTCATCGATTTTAGAGACAATAACAGCCAACGGAAGCACCCGGTCATCGAAATGCCGTGACCATAGCGGCGCCCCGATAATTTGACGTTAAGGTGAAATATCCTCGCCGGAATAATGCATCCATGTCGGTTCGGCTTATATCGATCCGTCCTAGCTTCTGAACCGACCAACCATGGGAGTTGAGAGATGAGAAAGCTTGTAACTGCGGCCTTCGTGAGCCTCGACGGCGTTATGCAGGCACCCGGCGCGCCTGAGGAAGATCCGACCGGCGGCTTCAAGCTGGGCGGCTGGACCGTCAATTACTGGGACGAGGCGATGGGCGGGTTCATGGACGGGATCTTTACCGATCCCTTCGCTCTGCTGCTCGGCCGCAAGACCTACGAGATCTTCGCCGCTCACTGGCCCTTTGTCGGGCAAGGCGACCCCATCGGAAAGGCCTTCAATACCGCGACCAAATATGTCGCGACCACATCGCAAGAGCCGCTCACCTGGGAAAATTCCGTGCCGCTGCGCGGCGATGTCACCGCGCAAATCGCCCGGCTGAAGCGGGAAGACGGCCCCGACCTGCTGACGCAGGGCAGCAGTGGCCTGCTGCAAACCCTGCTGGCCCACGACCTGATCGACGAACTCCGGCTCCTGACCTTCCCGCTCATCCTCGGCCCCGGCAAGCGCCTGTTCGGCGCGGGTGCCACACCCCAAGCGCTGAGGCTTACCGCCAACTCCGTATCGACGACCGGCGTCATCATGAGCATCTATGAGCGCGCCGGCGACGTCAAACCCGGCAGCTTCGCGATGCAGGTGCCCTCGCAGGCCGAACTGGCGCGCCGGGAGCGGATGAAGCGCGAAGGCTAAGGCGGCGCCGCTCAGGCGCTCGCGGCCCTGTTCTTCTCGTCGCGCTCGAGCAGATAGATGTCCTCCGCGAGGTCCTCCATCTTCTTCGAAAGGGCGGCGTGTGCATCGCGCAGACCCTGATTATAATAGTGGGCGCCGATTTCCTCGGCGAAGAAGTCGAGCAGGAACTCCGCCGGCAGGGCGCCGATCGGCTGGTCGAGTTCCGTCTCGAAATAGCGGCGGATGCGCGAGACCATCGCCGCTTTCGCGTCCTTGGAAAATTCGATCTTCTTCATGGGCACCTCTCCGCCGGTTGCGATCAGCACGTTGATGCTTCAGCGAAATCGATTGATCAATCAACGAAATTCAATTGCGGTTGCAGATCTCAGACCATAAGGGAAAACGGAATTTCCAACAGGATCATCCACATGAATCGCGCCGACTTTGTTGAAGGTTTGCGGGGCGGCTCGGCCGTTGCGTTGGCGTCGGCACCCTTCGGCGCGCTGTTCGGAGCGCTCGCAGTCGAAAACGGCATGTCGCTGTCCGAAACCGCCTTCATGAGCGCCACCGTCTATGCCGGTGCCAGCCAGATGGTCGGCATTGAGCTCTTCGGCCACAATGTCCACGCCTGGCTGATCGTGCTGTCGATCCTCGCCGTCAATTTTCGCCACGTGCTCTATTCGGCGGCACTGGCGCGCTATATCGGCCATTTCACGCCGGTGCAGAAATTCTTCACCTTCTTCCTGCTCGTCGATCCGCAATTTGCCGAAGCGGTGAAGCGCAGCGAGGCCGGCAAACCGCTGACCTTTGCCTGGTATTTCGGCTTCGGCATCATCATCTACATTCCCTGGGTGCTGATCAGCGTCGCCGGCGGTCTGCTCGGGGGCTTCATCGGCGATCCCAAGGCGATCGGCCTCGATATCCTGCTTCCCGCCTATTTCCTCGGCATCGTCCTCGGCTTCCGCAAGCGCGACAATTTCCTGCCCGTCGCACTCGTCAGCGCGGCGGCTTCCGTCCTCGCCTATCGTTATGTCGGCTCGCCCTGGCATGTGAGCCTCGGTGCGGCCGCCGGAATCGTGCTCGCCGCGCTGCTGCCGCTGCCGCGCCGAATGCCGGATCTTCAAGCCGACGCCCTTCAATCCGAAGTGCACGAGGTCTGAGCCATGGAATTCGATCTCCACATGGCGCTCGTCATCCTCGCCGCTGCGGCGGCGACCTTCGCCACCCGCATCGGCGGCTACATCCTCATCACCCGGATGAAGAGCATCCCGCCACGCATGGAGGTGGCGCTGAATGCCGTGCCGGCCGCCGTTCTGACGACGCTGGTCGCGCCTGCCTTCTTCATCGGCGGCTGGGATTCGAAGCTGGCGCTCGCCGTCGCCCTCTTCGTCGGCCTGCGTTTCACCCATACATGGATGCTGGTCGCCGCCTGGATCGTCGTGATGATCTGGCGCCATAGCGCCGGCGTTTAACGCCGGCGTTCAGGCGGCACCACTCTAATATTCCAAGGGCAGCGTCGCGTTTTCGAGCCACGCTCTGACGTCGTGATCGTGGATCAGCGGCATCAGCGCCTCGCGGGTGCGGCGGTGATAGTCGTTGAACCAGTGCAGTTCGTCATGGGTCAGAAGCTCTGGGATGACCAAGCTGCGGTCGATCGGGCAGAAGGTCAGCGTCTCGAAGCCGAGCATGGCCATGTCGCCACCCTCGATCTCCTCGGCGCCACGCACATAGATCAGGTTTTCGATGCGGATACCGAAGCTGCCCGGCCGGTAATAGCCCGGCTCGTTCGAAAGGATCATGCCGGGCAGCAGCTCCTGCGTCGAAAGCCTGGAGATGCGCTGCGGCCCCTCATGCACCGAGAGATAAGAGCCGACGCCGTGGCCCGTGCCATGGGCGAAATCGGCCCCTGCCCGCCACAGTGCGATGCGCGCCAGCGGATCGAGGTCGCAGCCGCGTGTCCCCTTGGGGAAGCGCGCCGTGCTGATTTGTATCATGCCCTTCAGTACCAGCGTGAAGAAGCGGCGATGCTCCTCCGAAACCGCGCCGATCCCCACCGTGCGGGTGATGTCGGTCGTGCCGTTGATATATTGCGCGCCGGAATCGATCAGGAAGAGTTCGCCGGCCTCGATCATCCGGTTGGTCTCGGTCGTCACCCGGTAATGCATGATCGCCGCATGTTCGCCGGCGCCTGATATCGTATCGAAAGAAATGTCCTTCAGCGGATTCTGCATGCTTTGGCCGACGCGGGCGCGCGCTGCTTCGAGCCGTTCGGCGGCGGCGATCTCGCTGACCGTGCCGGGTTTCTCCTGCGACAACCAGTAGAGGAACTCCACCATCGCCGCGCCGTCCTGCAGGTGCGCGGCGGCCGAGCCGTTGATCTCGACATCGTTCTTCACCGCCCGCGGCAACTTGGCTGGGTCGATGCCTTCGACAGCCTCTCCACCCGCCTTGCGGATGATCTCGACGAGCGCATAGGAAGCGATATCGGGATCGACCAGCACGCGGCCGCCATTACTGGCAACTGCGGCAAGTCGCTCTTCCAGCGCCGAAGGCGGCAGCAGGGTGCAGATCTGCCCAAGATAGGCCTCCGCTTCGATGCCGGTCTTGCGCTTGTCAAGGAATAGCTCTGCCCGCCCGTCGGCAAGAATGATGGCGCGCGCCAGCGGATGCGGCGTGTGCGGCACGTCGGCGCCACGGATGTTGAAGATCCAGGCGACCGACGAGGGGTCGGCGATCAGCACCGCCGCGAGTTCCTTCTTCGAAAGATTGGCGGCGATCGTCGCGATCTTGTCGCTCGCCAGCACTCCGGCCTGGGCGACATTCTGGATGGTCACAGTGCCGAGCGGCTCGGCCGGCCGGTCGCTCCAAAGCCTGTCGAGCGGATTGTGCGGCAGGAAGGTGAGCGTTCCGCCGATCTGCGCAAGCGCCCTTTCCAGACGGCGAACCTCGGCGCCGGAGTGCAGCCAGGGGTCGATGCCAAGCTTCAGACCCTTGGCTCCGTTCGCGCCAAGCCAGACATGCGGCGGCTCGTTGACGAGATCGCCACCGGAAAAGACGGAACCATCGACTTGTTCGGCCAGCTGCGTCACATAGCGCCCGTCGACGAAGACGATTGCCTGCGCACGCAGAATGAGCGCAACGCCTGCCGAGCCGGTGAAACCCGTCAGCCATGCCAGCCGCTCCGAACATGCTGGAACATATTCGCCGTTGAATTCATCGGCGCGCGGCACGAGGAAGGCGTCGATTCCGAGCGAATCGAAAGTGGCGCGCAGTGCCGATACCCGATCCCTGCCGAAATGCGGCGTGGAGGTGACGTCGAAGGACTGGAACATGCTGAAAACCTGAATGGTTGAGACGAATCCGGTTAATGGGATGCCGGCCATGTTAGCGAAATTTCAATCGATGGGGAGAAAAAGCGACGAAATGAGTCGAAACCCTTGGGGCCGCTCAGCATTTTGACAGAACTGTGACGGCAAAAGTTAATTTGGCACGCTTTATGCATTGGCCGCATGGCTCCCATGAGTAAAACCCTCTGCCTCCACATTTCAGAATAGCTATATAGGCGCCATCGAACGGTTCGGACGAACCAGCAAACAAAGGATTTTTCGAAATGACCGCCTCTCTCTCGCGCTTCGCATACAGCAGCCCGGTGCAGGCTGGCGAACGCCAGACCGTGCGTCACGTGATCGGCGCCCGCCGCCCGCAGAACGAGGACAGCCTCAAGCTGCTCGGTGCCGGCCAGCGCGTCACGCGTCACCAGGGCGCCCCCAGCTACGCGTTTTAAGCCTGAAAGCCCGTCCGTCTCCTCCCTCCCCGGACCGGCCTATTGGAATGCAGTAGAGCCCGCTCGAGCGCTCCTCCTCCTTCGAGCTCGCGGGCATTGACCGGATAGACCGGTCCAAGGCGGTGCCACTGGCGCCGCCTTTTTTGTTGTTTCGGGAAATCAGGAAAGGTGATCAAGGTCGCGGTTTGCTTCCTCTTCTCCCCGCTGAGCGAAGATGGGAGCAAGCCGCACCGTCAGGCCCAAATTTCTCCCTCGTCAAGGCCGATCAAAATGGATCGTCACCCAACCGTTCCGCCAGATCGTCCTGACGTGCCGGAGCCTCGCACCGCTATAGGCGGCGATCACCTTCCATCGCTGCGCGGCCAGAATCCCCGAAAGTATCACCGAACCACCCGGCGCAAGATGGGCGGCAAGCTGCGGCGCCATGCGGATCAGCGGCCGGGCGAGGATGTTGGCGATGATAAGGTCAAAGGGACCATGCTCGGAAAAAGCAGTCGAGTGAAAGCCTGGCGCGGTTCTGGTGACGATACCCGAGGCGATGCCGTTGCGGCGAACGTTTTCGGCCGCCACCCGCGTCGCGATCGGGTCGATGTCGGTGGCGAGTACCGGTATATTCTTGAGCTTGCGCACCGCAATCGCCAGCACACCGCTGCCGGTGCCGAGATCGAGCGCGTTGCGGACGCGGCGGGATCGCACCACACGATCGATCACTTCCAGGCAGCCGGCCGTCGTGCCGTGATGGCCGGTGCCGAAGGCCTGGCCGGCATCGATCTCGATGGCGATGTCGCCGGGACGGACCTTGTCGCGGTCATGCGAGCCATGCACCAGAAAGCGTCCTGCCCCGACCGGCTTCAGTCCTTCCAGCGACTTCACCACCCAATCGACGTCGGGGATCACCTCCCGCAGCAGCTGAGCATCGGGAAAGGCGCTTTTCAGCGCCGTCTCGACGCGGGAGCGCACCTGCGCCTCGTCCTCGGCCATCATGTAGACGGAGGCTTCCCAGATATCCCTCTTCTCATCGACCTCGGTAGTGCCGATGGCAAAGTCTTCTTCGCCGAAGACTTCACTGAGAAGATCGAGAATCTGTTCGGCCTGGCTCTCGGTCGTCGATACGTAAAGGCGGATTTCACTCACGATAGGCGGTCTTTCCCGTTTTCGTTGCCCGCCACCGGTCGAGCCAACGCCCTATCACGCTGAAGCCGTCACCCTTTGCTGACGAGATTCTCCAGCTTCTTTACCGCTGTGTCCGGGTTTTCGCCATAGGCGATCGTTCCGGAAAACCGGCCGGCCGAATCGAGCAGGAAAACCGAGGCGGTATGATCCATCGTATAGTCGCCGTTCGGATCCTTCTCATCGACAGGCACCTTCTTGGCATAGACGCGGAACCCCTTGATGACTTCGGCAATCTTCTCCGGCGGGCCTGAAATGCCGGTGATACGCTTGGACACGTTGGAGACGTACGCGTTCATGATTTCGGGCGTGTCGCGCTCGGGATCGACGGTCACGAAATAGGCCTGCAGCTTGTCACCCTTGGGATCGGCCTTCTCCAGCCATCCGTTCAGCTCGAACAGCGTCGTCGGACACACCTCCGGGCAATGGGTGAAGCCGAAGAACAGCGCTGTCGGCTTGCCGCGTAGCGCCTGCTCGGTGATCGACTGTCCGCTCTGGGAGACCAAGGTAAAGGGCACGCCGAACGGCGCCTCCGCCACGACATCGGAAGACTTCTTGGGATAGAGCGTGATTGCGCCGAGAACGCCGGCAACGATCAGCACGGCGACCCAGATGACGATACGGAATGTCTTCATTTTATGAACCTCGATCGCGACGCGCTTGCGCGTTCCGCGTGATTATAGTCTTGGCCCCATGCACGCAATTCAAGAATATGTTTTCTGACCCGTGATTAATTGTCTCATCGGATAAGGACACCGCTTGCGGAAGATCCGTCCGCCGCAAGTGGCAAAGGTCAAAAAACCTCATGTTTTGAATAACATGCTTTGCAGCGTGGCAGGCAACAGCGAAAGACATATCGTTAGGAAAGACTTAAGCCGTCATATCTATATTTAGCAATGCGTGCGGCCCATTGTGCCGTTCTGACATGAAGTCTGCCGAGTGGCGAACCCCCGGACATCCGCATGAGGGTAGGAAAAACATGAACCCAAGCGGTTTGTGGAGGGGGTCTTTTGATGACGAATTCAGCAGTGCCTAAGAGCCTGTCGGTCAGCCAGCGGCTCTGGACGCTCGGCGGCGCGGCCTTTCTCGGGTTCGGAACGATGCTCGGCGTCGGCTGGTACGAAAATGCGCGGGTCGACGCCGGCCTGCGCCGCGCCAGCGAGATCCAGGCAAGCGTCGACCGGATCGACGAAATGCGGCTTGCCAATCTGACGCTGGTGCTGGCCGCCATGGACGTCATCGTCGACAAGGACGACAAGGTGGTGCCGCCGGAACGCATCAAGGTGATCGGCGACTCCCTGACCACGCTTTCCAACGGCACCAAGGATATGCGCCTGCTTGCGGAAGACATGAAGGCCGGCGCTTTGCTGAAGAGCTACGACGCCGATGTCGCCGACATCGGCAAGGCGATCCAGACCGACCTCATCGCTCTGGTTCAGCAGGGCGCGCCCGATGCCGACTTTGACAAGATCGACGACAAGATCGATGGCGCCGGCGAAAATCTGACCCAAACCCTCGACAAGCTCGCCGCCGAAGGCGCCACCTACGCCCACCAGCATGTCGAAGCCGCCAATGCCATATCGCAGCGAGCTCTGTTCCTGCAGATCGGCCTTGGTATCCTAGCGATCCTCTCCATGGGCGTGCTGCAATATATCCATGGCGGCTCGATCCGCCGCGGCATCGGTGCCGTTCGGGAAAGCATGCAGCGCGTCATGAACGGCGATCTTGCCAGCGACGTTAGGGAAAAGAACCGCGGCGACGAGATTGGCGAAATGGCCCGGGCTGCCGATGCCTTCCGGCTCGCCGCAATCGAGAAGCGCGACCTCGAAGCCCAGACCCAAACCGACCGCCAGCGCAGCGACGCCGAGCACCGCGCCCGCGAAGCCGCCAAGCTTGCCGACGCAGAGGCGCTGAATGCCGCGGTCGCCGCGCTCGGCGCCGGCCTCACCCGTCTGTCGGGCGGCGACGTCACCGTTACGATCGACCAGCCGTTCCGCGAGGAGCTGGAGCGTCTGCGCCTGGATTTCAACCAGACGACGGCGACGCTGCGCAAGGCGATGAGCGACATTGCCGTCAACAGCAGCTCGATCGAAGCGAACAGCCGCCAGATGCGCGCCGCCGCCGACGATCTCGCCAAGCGCACAGAGCAGCAGGCCGCGTCACTGGAAGAAACGTCCGCGGCCCTCGACCAGATCACCGCCACCGTCCGCAACGCGACCAACCGCGCCGAGGAAGTCGGCCACATGGTCTCGCATACCCGAGAGAATACGGCGAAGTCGGACATCGTCGTCGGAGATGCGATGGCTGCGATGCAACGGATAGAAGGTGCCTCGCGCGAAATCGGCAAGATCATCAACGTCATCGACGAAATCGCTTTCCAGACGAACCTGCTGGCGCTCAACGCCGGTGTGGAAGCCGCCCGTGCCGGCGAGGCCGGCAAGGGTTTCGCCGTGGTTGCCCAGGAAGTGCGCGAACTCGCCGGCCGTGCAGCGGGTGCGGCCAAGGATATCAAGGCTTTGATCGGGAAATCCGGCGAAGAAGTGAAGATCGGCGGCGAACTGGTGACGGCCGCCGGTGAAGCGCTTCGCCAGATCGGCGAAGATGTTCTGCGCATCGACGAACATGTTAAATCAATCGTAACCTCTGCGCGCGAACAATCTGTCGGACTGAACGAAATCAACACGTCGATCAGCCAGATGGATCAGGTCACGCAGAAGAACGCGGCCATGGTGGAAGAGACGAACGCCGCAAGCCATGCGCTCGCCATCGACGCGGAAAACCTGACGCAGCTGATCAAGCAATTCAAGACCGGCGAGGGCATGAGCGCCCGGCAAACGCCGCGAGAGGCTACCGCCGCCTCGCATTCGAGACCTTCTCCCGCGCGCAGCCTGATCGGCAAGGTCGCGGGCGCATTCAACGGCGGTTCTGCCGCCAAAGTCATCGCTTCTCCCGCCGGGGACAACTGGGAAGAATTCTGACCATGAACAACAACGCCATCAAGCAGTCGGGCGCTTATCTCGAAATCGTATCGTTCCACCTGGGTGATCAGGAATTCTGCATCGACATCATGGCCATCCGCGAAATCCGCGGCTGGGCGCCGGTGACGCCGATGCCGCATACTCCGCCTTACGTGCTGGGCCTCATCAACCTGCGCGGCGCGGTGATCCCGGTCATCGACATGGCCTGCCGCCTCGGCATGAAGATGACCGAGCCTTCCGAGCGCTCGGCAATCATCGTCACCGACATCGCCGGCAAGCTGGTCGGCCTGCTGGTCGAGCAGGTTTCCGACATGATGACCATCAAGAGCGAAGACCTGCAGCCGCCGCCGGAAATCATCCCGGAAGCCCAGCGCGCCTTCTGCCGCGGCATCGTCGCACTTGAGAAGACCATGGTCTGTTTCCTCAACCTCGATACCGTGATTGCGGACGAGCTGAACCAGGCGGCTTGAAATTTTTCTCCACATTGACATTGGAAGGCCCGGCTCGTGAACTGACCCCCAAAAGTTGGACGGTCTAAAGGCTGGGGAGATTTAGGGGCTGGGTCCTGTATTGTACAGGGCTCAGCCCTTTGAGTTTCAGTTTGATCCGCTGATGATTGTAGTAGTTGATGTAGTCTGCCACCCCATCTTGCAGGCTCTTGACGCTGTCAAAGTCGTTGGGGTGGAAGAACTCGGATTTGAGAATGGCAAAGAAGCTTTCGATGGCAGCATTGTCGAGACAGTTACCCTTGCGTGACATGCTCTGATTGATGTGACGTTTCTGAAGCATGCGCTGCCAGGCCGGCATCTGGTAGTGCCATCCCTGGTCGGAATGCAGGATCGGCCGGTCATCGTCTTGCAAACGGCTCACGG
>NZ_ML133580.1 GCF_003985125.1 Rhizobium phaseoli | reverse complement strand
TCGGCCGAGCCCAGTCGTCCGACTAGCTCGTCCCAATCCAATGCTTGCAACGAATCGCTCATCACCAAGGTGAATCATTCGCGATCATCACCGTCAAGGCTAAGTTAGCGCCTATGGGGTCAAGCCCGAGGACGACGGAGGGTGGGTGAGCCTGTGTGCCAAAGAGAGCGCCGTACGCGCCAACGGCAAGCCAGCTGGGGCCGAGGTTTCTCGGTGACTTTGCATGATTATGAAGGCGAAAACCGCTACACAACCTTGCTGAGTTTGCTCCAGACCTCTCGCCTCTTGCCCGGCGCCCTCCCCACCCTCCGTCATACTCGGGCTTGACCCGAGTATCCACAACCAAGCACTCTGCCCGCCATGGCGGGATATTGCCTACATCGTCACCAACTCGGCCTTGAGCCGAGGATCCATGCCTCTGGCGCTCAATAGTGCGGTCAGGTTGTTCGAGCCACCGCCGAGGGATGATCACGCAATACGAGGTCATCCAACACTGGCATTATCGCCGCCGTAGCGTTATCAAACAGGCATGCAAAACAGGATTCTCGTCAGCGCCTGCCTCATGGGGCACGCCGTCCGCTATGATGGCCGCGCGAAGCCGTTGCTGCATCCGGCGATCGACAGATGGCGCGCCGAGGGGCGGCTGGTGACGATCTGTCCGGAAATGTCGGCGGGCATGAAGGTGCCGCGGCCGCCGGCGGAGATCGCCGGCGCGGCAACGGGCGAAGAGGTGCTGGCCGGCACGGCGCGGGTTGTCGAGATCACCGGCGGCGATGTGACGGAAGACTTCGTGCAGGCGGCGGAGAACGCCGTGGCGCTCGCAAGGCAGGCCGGCTGCCGCTATGCGCTGCTCATCGACGGTAGCCCGTCCTGCGGCTCGGCTTTCATCTATGATGGCAGCTTTTCCGGCCGCAGGCAGGCCGGCAACGGCGTGACGGCGGCGGCGCTGAAAGCGGCCGGTATCGAAGTGTTTTCCGATCGCGAGATCGAGCGGCTGATCGAACGTGTGGCGGAACTTGAAAGCGGCGCGGCCGCCGGAGCTTAGGTCAAAACAGAATGCACCCCCGCTTCTCTTCGAGGGTGCATCCGCTCCACCTGAGGTGGAACCCCAACGATCGAAACCTTGATCGGGCAGGGGCAGGGAACTTTTTCTTCAGGCAAATCAGGACGGAAGAAGCTGCAGCGTTTTTAGAACCGCAGCTTGAATTCGGACACGTCCAGCGGCGCCGGCTGTTGCGCCATGCCGGCGGCGACCGGCCGGGCATCGCTGCCGATGACGGCAGCGGTGGTGGCGCTCATATCGATGCCGTCTGCGGCCGGGGCCGGCGGGGCGGCGGCAATCATCGCTTCCGGAGTTGCCTTGCTGACGAAGAGGACGGGGGAACCGCCCATCCAGGCTTCGGTGCGATAGATCTTCTTTTCGCCGCCGACATCACGGACCTCGGTCGCCTGCATGGCGCCGGGCTTCAGTTCCGGCACCGTGTAATCCTTCTTGGTGACCTCGGCCTGCAGCGGCGGGCAATCGGCGCAGCTTTCAGTGACGATGCTGCCCTCGGCAGGGCGCGGCGCAGCCTTGCCGATCACCTCGATCGAGGAGGCCATTGCCGAACCTGCCATCAGCAGGATTGCCGCACCAAGGAAAATCTGACGCATGAAGGCTGCTCCGTCTCACTAAAGCGCGTCGCGATCTTTCAGATTCGCTTGCGCTTTAGGTTTTGTTTTGGCGCATGTCGTTATCGCAAAACCGATGCACACTTTTGCGCGACTTGCTATGAGAGCGTTTTAACGCAGCTTTGTTTCCATCCCGTCAGGGGAAAGGGTAAAAATTTAACGAAGGCGCCGGTTTATGCCTGATATCAGGCCTTTTCGCGCTCGATCGCCCGCCAGCCGATGTCGCGGCGGCAGAAGCCGTTTTCCCAGCGGACCTTGTCGAGCAGGGCGTAGGCGCGGTCGCTCGCCTCGGCGACCGTGCCGCCGGTCGCGGTGACGTTCAGCACGCGGCCGCCGGTCGCGACCAGCGCGCCGTCCTTCAGGCCCGTGCCGGCATGAAACACTTTCTCGCCCTCACCCGCCTGCGGCAGGGAGAGGATCGGCGTGTTCTTTTCATAGGCGCCGGGATAGCCCTTCGAGGCCATCACGACAGTCAAGGCCGGATCGTCGCTCCAGTCGGCGCCGACCTGATCGAGCGTGCCGTTGGCGGCGGCCAGAAGCAGCGGCAGCAGATCGCTCTTCAACCGCATCATCATCACCTGGCATTCGGGATCGCCGAAGCGGACATTGTATTCGATGAGTTCAGGCCCCTTCGCCGTGATCATCAGCCCGGCGAAAAACACGCCGGAGAAGGGGTGGCCGCTCTCGGCCATGCCGCGAATGGTCGGCTCGATGATTTCCTTCATGGTGCGCTCGACCATTTCGGCGGTCATCACCGGCGCCGGCGAATAGGCGCCCATGCCGCCGGTATTGACGCCGGTATCGCCCTCGCCCACTCGCTTGTGATCCTGGGCGGTTGCGAGTGGCAGCGCGTGTCTGCCGTCGCAGAGGCAGAAGAAGCTCGCCTCCTCGCCGTCGAGATAGGCTTCGACGACGACTTCGGCGCCGGCAGCACCAAAGGCACCCTCGAAACAGTCATCGACGGCAGCGAGCGCCTCGTCCAGGGTCATCGCAACCGTCACGCCCTTGCCGGCCGCGAGACCGTCGGCCTTGACGACGATCGGCGCGCCCCGAGCGCGAATATAGGCCTTGGCCTTCGGTGCGTTGTTGAAGCGCTGGTAGGCGCCTGTGGGAATGCCGTAGCGGGCACAGATATCCTTGGTGAAGCCCTTGGAGCCTTCAAGCTGGGCGGCAGCCGCAGAGGGACCGAAGACCGCCAGGCCATCAGCGCGCAAGCGGTCGGCAAGGCCAGCGACAAGCGGCGCCTCGGGGCCGACGACGACGAAATCGATCGCCTTCTCCCGGCAGAAAGCGGCGACCGCTTCGTGATCGTCGATATTGATGGGCACGAGGGCGGCGTGTTCGGCAATGCCGGGATTGCCGGGTGCGGCATAGAATTCGCTCAGCAACGGCGATTGCGCCAGCTTCCAGGCGAGTGCGTGCTCGCGTCCGCCCGATCCGATCAACAGAACCTTCATGCGCCACCCTTTCCTTTTGTCCTTGGCGGTTAAGGGCCAAGCGCCGAAAGGTCAAGCGGGAAAGCTTACCAACCCCCGCCACCGCCACCGCCGCCGCCCCCGCCGGACGAACCGCCGCCGGAAAAGCCGGAGGATGAGCTCGAGGGCGGCGGCGATGGGATCGTCGAGGCAATGGTCGAGGCCATCGACGAGGAGAAGCCGCCGACACGATCGGAAAAGCGGCCGCCGTCGAAATTGCCGGAATACCAGGACGGCGCATAGGCAGCGGCCGTGCCGGCAGCGGCTGCCGCAAGCCAGGTTTCGAAGGTGCGCGACCAGGGTTTTTCGACACCGAGCGCCACCGCATAGGGCAGCAGCGTCTCGAAATGCTGCGGCGACATTTTGGGCGCGCCGGCTGTGTTCATCCGGTCCTTCTCGGCCAGCGTCAAATATTGCCGCAGGCCGTCAACGCCGTCCATCATCCTGGCGCCGAGCGGGGTCGGCGCGCCCATGATGAAGAAATAGAGGATGTTGAGCAGCACGATGCCGCCGATCGCAAAGAGCATCGGCGTCTCGTGCAGTTCCATCAGCGATGAGGCGAATGTCAGGACCACGATCGAAAGGATGCTGACGCCGACGAAAACACCGACTGCCGCGGCGATGATGGCCAGCACCTTGGCGAACAGCGATCGGCCGTGATGCAGCGACTTGACCAAACCGGCGATGAAGACGGCAATGAAGACCGAGATCGCAATCGGGATCAGCATCAGCATGATCGTATCGGGATTGAGCGACCCGAAGACGAACAGCGCCACCAGCGCGGCGGCACTGAGGGCGATGCCGCCTGTGGTGTAGCCGATGTTGGAATTATAATATTTGCCGCGATGCTCCTTCTCGATCGCCGACCGGAAGGCCTGGCCGACGGATTTCACCCGCTCGCCATTGGCCTTGTCGATCGTCAGCGTCGATCCCGCGCCGCCGGCAGCTTTCAGGAGCTCGGTCTCGCCGGCCTGGAATTTTTCTCTGCCGAGCGGCTTGCCGGTACCGCGAATGATGATCGAATCCTTGAGATCCTCGAGTTTGACGTAACCGCGGACGGCCAGATCGAGCGCGGTTGCGGCAAGCGCCGTCCAGCCCCCGCCGGAGAAGCCCTTGTTGTCGATATAGTTGACCAGCGCCGGCGAGACGCCCTCTGGCGCATCCCAGCGCGGCACGATGACACCGCGGGCGGGGTCGCGGCCGACCTTCAGCCAGGATCTCAGATAATAGGCGAAAACCAGGATCAGGCCGCCGAAGCCGATGAAATAATCGCGGTTGTCCTTCAGCCACCAGGTGCTTTCCATATCGGCGCTCGGCGGATCGATCGAGCCCTTCGGCATGCGAATTGCGAAGGTCAGGCCCTCATTGGCATCGAGCGGCGCGGTGGTCGCAAAGACGAGGCCGGCCGGAGTTTGGCCGACCCGGGCATTCTTTCCCGTCGCGCCCTGAAGACCGGTGAAGAAGATCGTGTCCGTAGCTGCGACACCCGGCGGCAGCCGCACCATCGCGGTGGCCGAGCGGATCGGAAAGATCCAGCCATTGCCGGTGACGTTCCAGTAGAGTTCGTCGTGATCGGCGAAATAGCGGATCTGACGGTCGGTCTTGTAGGTGAAGACGTAGCGATGGCGCCCCGGCGTCACCGTCACCTCGGCCGAACCGGCATAGATGCGGACGCCGCCCGATATAGACTCGGTGTGCCAGGGCTCGTCGGCGCCGTCGCGGCTGACCGACACCATATCGAAATCGACGCTGCGGCGACGGCCCCCGGCATCGGTGAAATAAAGCGGAAAGTCCCGGAAGATGCCGTGATTGATCCGGTTGCCCTCGGCATTGACGGTGACCGTTTCCGTCACCGTCATCGCGCCGCTCTTTTCGAGCGTGATGTCGGAGGCGAAGCTGTCGATCACCTCGGCGGCAAAGACCGCCGGCGCGGCGAGCATCAACAAGAGCGCCAAGCAGAATCCGAAAAACCGACGCCCCATTCCTGTCTCCCCGCCGGCGGCCCGGCCGCGCTTTTCGTCAATCCTTGCCCTGATATTCCACGCCGAGGGCCGCGAGCGTGCGCCAGTAAGCCGGGAAGGTCTTGCCGACGCAATCGGGATCGAGAATGGTGATGCCGTCGATCTTCAGGCCGGCGAGCGCAAAGCTCATGGCAATGCGGTGATCGGCAAAGGTGTCGATCTCTGCCGGCAGCGTCTGACCGGCGAGAGCAGGATCGGAATGGACGATCAGATCGTCCCCCTCCTCGACGGCCAGACCTTCGCGGATGTTGTTGAGGCCGGTGGACAAGGCGCGGATGCGGTCGCATTCCTTGACGCGCAGATTGGCGATGCCGACGAAGCGGACCGGCGTCTCGTTGAAGGCGGCAAGCACGGCGATCGTCGGCACGGCATCCTGCATCTGCGAACCATCGATTTCAGCCGGCAGATGCGGGAACTTGGCGATCGTCTCGTAGGCCTTGGCATCCGGCTGGGTGAAGGCATCGTTCGGCACGCCGAGATCGATCTGGCCATCGCTCAGCACTTCGGCCGCCCAGAGATAGGTCGCGGCGGATGCATCAGGCTCGATGACGAAATCGGCGGCGCGGTAGCCGGTCGGCTCGACGCGCCAGGTGACGGGGCTGGTCTTTTCGACCCTGGCGCCAAAGGCCTGCATCGCCGCCGTGGTGAGATCGATATAGCCGAGCGCGCCGATATCCTCGCCGACGAGTTCGATGTCAACAGGACGGTCGCCACCGGCCGCCATCATCAGCAGCGCCGAGACATATTGGCTGGACAACCCGCCATCGATGAGGATGCGGTCGGCCTCGAAGCGGCCGGTGCCCCTGACGGTGACCGGCGGGCAGCCGGTCTCGGCGCTGACATCGATGCCGAGTGTGCGCATCGCCTCGACCAGCGGGCCGATCGGGCGCTTGCGCATGTGCTCGTCGCCGTCGACGACGACGGTGCCGTGGACGAGAGCGGCGGCCGCCGTCAGGAAGCGTGTGGCCGTGCCGGCATTGCCGAGGAAGAGCGGCGCCTTCGGCGGCATGAGTCGGCCGCTGCCTGTTACAACGAAGGTGGTGTCATCGGGCTCGTCGATCGCAACGCCCATGGCGCGCAGCGCATCGGCCATATAACGCGTGTCGTCGCTCTTCAGCGCGCCGGTCAGCCGGCTCGTGCCCTTGGCAAGGCCGGCGAGCAGCAGGGCGCGATTGGTGATCGACTTCGAACCTGGGGGCATGGCGCGGCCCGAAAGCGGCCTGCCCGGCGGGATGATCGTGAGTTTGGCTGTGCGTGTCATGCTATGTCTTCCGTCCATGGGGGCGCCTAAAGCGCATCGCGATCTTTCAGATTCGCTTGGCCCGCGCTTTGGGTCTTTGGTTTTGCGCATGTCGTCATAGCAAAACCGCTGCACACTTTTGCGCGACAAGCTCTTATCGGCCGCAGTCTGCCCTGCTCTTAATCGCTTTTTCGCAAAGGCAAAATGCCGATCGTCAGAATTTCACGCTGGGAACGGCGCGATCGGCCTCATTGGTGATTTCGAAATACTCGCGCTTGGCAAAACCGAACTGGCCGGCGACGAGATTGGAGGGGAAGCTTTCGACCTTGACGTTCAGATCACGGGCCGCCCCGTTGTAATAACGCCGCGCCATCTGCAGCTCGCCCTCCATGGTTTCGAGCGAGGCCTGCAGCTCGGCAAAATTCTGGTTGGCCTTGAGATCCGGATAGGCCTCGGCGAGCGCGATGACCCGCCCGAGCGCCTGGCCGAGCAACCCTTCCGCCTGCGCCCTGCCCGCGACATCGCCGGATGGTACGGCCTGTGCCTTGTTGCGCAGCGCAACCACCTCTTCGAGCGTCGACTTTTCATGGGCGGCATAGCCCTTGACCGTCTCGATCAGGTTGGGGATCAGATCGGCGCGGCGCTTCAGCTGCACATCGATGCCCGACCAGGCTTCCTCCGCCATCTGCCGGGAGCGAACCAGGCCGTTGTAGATGAAGACGATGTAAAGCGCGATGACGACGATAATTGCGAGTATCACGTACATGCAGATGGGCTCCCCGATTTGATGATCGCAGGTTAGTGATTCGGCATGGGAAAGTCATCTTGGCGCGGTTGTCTTCGGCTCAAACAGACTTCGATTTCACCGTCGCTTAAGAACTGCTCCGCCAATCCGGCGTATAGGCATCCATCTTCTCGCTTTCCCGCCACAGATTGAAGCGTTGGGTCCAGCGTTGCTCGATTTCAAGCGCAATGGCGAATGGCAGATAGTGCTCGTAGCATTCGACCGACATTGCCGGACCGTTAATCTCGCCGCTGATATAACGCTTCAAATCGAGGATGTTATTGCGGATCTGCCGCTGCTTCGACGTTGGCATGCGCATT
This sequence comes from Rhizobium phaseoli, assembly GCF_003985125.1. Classification (GTDB taxonomy): domain Bacteria; phylum Pseudomonadota; class Alphaproteobacteria; order Rhizobiales; family Rhizobiaceae; genus Rhizobium; species Rhizobium phaseoli. Next base: position 129,392 of record NZ_ML133580.1, on the reverse strand, counting down.
GTCGCCAAAACGGCGATAATGCCGGCAATATGCAGCAAGATCGCCACCAGATATGGCCGCTGTTCGCTGATCACCTCGGTCGTGCCGATATAGGAAACTGCAGCAATCACCATCGCCGGAAGAGTCACAAACAAAGTAGCCGCTTGTTTGAACTGCTCGGAGGTGCCGGTGGCCACGGGAAACCGCTCCGGATGGCGGAAGATTGTTACAACGATCAATAGAATGAACAATATCCCGCAGATGGCCGCGGAATAGATCAAAAGGCCTGAGAAAGCGGCGACGGCAATGCCGAGAGCCAGAATGGCCGCCGAGATCATCAGCGCTGTTCGATCTACACCACCTCTCATTTTCCGATATTCGTCAGCGACGATCTGCTGCAAGTCACGTTGGAAACCGTGCAGGGCATATATGACCGTGCGCCGATCATTGGCAGGCCGTTCTCCTTCGATTCGACCAAATACCGAACGCGTCACAGCTGGAAGACCATACCATCTGGCTCGCGCCACTTTGCCCTTCTTGCGCAGCTGCCTGGCAGACAAATTCGAAGCTTCAGCATCCTCGCCAAGGCTGGAAATGCGAAGCATTCTTTTCGTTGCGAGATGGCAGACGGACGCCATGAAGGCTGCCTTTGCAGCACCCGGCTTCCAGTTCCAAAACAAATAGGCGGCTAAAGCAGGCGATATACTCTCCGTTTCCTTGCCGTCGATAGCAATTGAGGATGCAGGCAATCGCCAGCCCTGCCATCTCGTGAGCACGAACAGGCCGGCGATGAGCACTCCCAAAATGCTGATGAATGGGAGAAAGTGATCGGAAAGCCACCACTGTATCCGCTTGCCGCTCGTGACTGTCACAAAGGTCCCTGCGGGATATTCGATCTCGATATCAGGCAGGACTCGATCCCCCTTGCCTGCTGCAATAGACACCAAGATTTCATTCGGCGCGCTCTGCCTGATGTCATAGGCCGCCGCCCTATCCTGTTGCGAAGGGCGTAACGTTCCGCCCGGCGGCAGCTTCAGGGTAAGCGTCTTTTTCGCTCCCTGACCGTGCACGCGGCCCATATAGGCCGGCAGGAAGAGAATCTCGCGGTCGCCTTCCTGACGAACCAGGCGTCCGAGCCAGTAGGCGATCTGGATCTTTGTAAGACCGGTGGGCAAATTTGCAGAGCAGTTCTTGCAGTGCTCCGCTCCTATGTAAATCGAGTAGCCCGGCACATTATGCTCTCGGGAATAATATTCGTCTTGTCCGTCACGCCGGGCTGCGGCCAGTTTGAAATCTCGCCAGTGAACGCCACCTGCCGCATCCGTGAAACGTTGAGGGATATCAACATAAACGCCGCCGTAATTTGTCGCCATTTTTACGGCGATGTCGAACTGCTCCGCCACAAAGGCAGTGCCGTCGGTGTAGACTTCAACCGTACTGTTTGCCGACCGGACGGTGAACTCGTTGTCAAAATCGCTGCATGATGTCAGCAGGACAAGCATTGCGCATGAGACAAGCCACGAGAAAAAGCGCGGCATCCCGCCTGGGCAGTTTTCAAATGTGATGTTGAAATAAAAAATGCAGCGCTTCAAAAGACAGACCGAATCTATACGTGATCGAAACAGCGATAAGATAGTGGTCGAGCGGTTCGCGCAAAAGAAGCGCAGTCGCGGAAGCAATTATTTTTTCGAGGCTGCTTTATCGTCAAACACCGATCTGCGCGAGAATTCGGGCCGCCGTCTGCTCCGGCAAAAGCTCCGTCGTGTCAATGACGACCGTCTGTTCAGCCAGTCCGCGCAGCAGTTGGTAGTTTGCCCGGAGCTGCTGCAGCTTCGCCGTATCCGTCAGCTTGAGCGCCTCGGATCGGCCGGGAAAGACGAGGCGCCTGGCATTCTCCTCCGGCGCGCAATCGAGGAGAACCGCGACCAGATCCGCGCCTCTGGCGGCCGCCAGATCGAGATACCAGGAGAACGTCGCCCTATCATCCGCGTCATCCGCAAGAGCATCGGTAAAGACGAAGCATTCGGCTGAGTCGGCGCGCATGGCATGGTCGAAAACCGCTTGTCGAATCTGCTGACGCAGCGATGCATGCAGAGGGTTGCCGCGGCCGAAAAGCGCTTCGGCTGGATTGAGCAGCGTATGATTGTCGATGAGCCGCGCGCCGAGCCTTTTTGCCAGCAAGCGCCCGACAGTCAGCTTCCCGGTGCCTGGCCAGCCGTTGATATGGACGATCCGGCTGGCCGGTTTTTGCGTCACGCCGCCTCTTTCGACAGATTGGCGCCGCCGGCGTCGGTCAGCAGGAAGGCTTCGCCGCAAGCCTTGGCGAGGGTGCGCACCCGCAGGATATAGCTCTGGCGTTCGGTGACCGAGATGACGCCGCGGGCGTCGAGCAGGTTGAAGACGTGGCTGGCCTTGATGCACTGGTCATAGGCCGGGAAGACGCATTTGTGCAGGCGCTGGTTGGCGCTGTCATCAGGCGCGCCGGCATCGAGCAGCGCCCGGCATTCCTTCTCGGCATCGACGAAGTGGCGATGCAGCATCTCGGTATTGGCGAATTCGAAATTGTGACGCGAATATTCCTGCTCGGCCTGCAGGAAGACGTCGCCATAGCTGATCTTCTCGTCGCCCTCGCGGCCGTTGAAGTTCAGGTCGTAGACATTGTCGACGCCCTGAACATACATGGCGAGGCGCTCGAGACCGTAGGTCAGTTCACCGGCGACGGGCGCACACTCGATGCCGCAGACCTGCTGGAAATAGGTGAATTGCGACACCTCCATGCCGTCACACCAGCATTCCCAGCCGAGGCCCCAGGCGCCGAGCGTCGGGCTTTCCCAATCATCCTCGACGAAGCGGATGTCGTGCAGCAGCGGGTCGAGGCCGATCGCCGCGAGCGAACCGAGATAAAGCTCCTGCAGATTCGGCGGGTTCGGCTTCAGGATGACCTGGTACTGGTAATAATGCTGCAGGCGGTTGGGGTTCTCGCCATAGCGGCCGTCGGACGGACGCCGCGACGGCTGCACATAGGCTGCCTTCCACGGCTTCGGCCCGAGGGCGCGCAGCGTGGTGGCCGGATGGAAGGTGCCGGCGCCGACCTCCATGTCGTAAGGTTGCAGCACCGCGCAACCCTTGTCCGCCCAGTAGCTGTGCAGGGTCAGGATCAGCGCCTGAAAGGAGCGCTTCGGGTTCATATGGTCTGGGATGGCTGACATGAAACGGCACCGATTGCTTGGGAATTATCGGCGCGACAGGTGCCATGGTGGGCCGCAGGGGTCAAGGGTTTTGCAAGAGTGGGCCGGCCCGTATGGAGAGAGCCTCTGCCCCTGGCGGATGAGGGGCGGGACAGCCGGGACCTACTCCTCATCCCGCTTCAATCGGTATTCCCCGGTCACGGGATCCTTGACCAGCGTGCCGATCGCGCCGGTCTGGCGCTCCTTTTCGGCGCGGCGGGATTTTTCGGCGAGCTTGCGGGCGTCGGAGACGAAGCGGCGGTAGAGCCACCAGGCCGAAAAGACCAGCACCAAAATGGTGATAAGCTGCGCCATGTCCCTCTCTCGCTCCCTTAAAGCCCGAAGCGGCTCCACAATGCTCTTTCTTCGGCCGCTTCGACAAGCCCCGTCACAAGACTAGATCCCGCCCCCTCGAGCGAGACCGGCGACACGCCGGGAATGCGGCGGCCGAGCAGGCCGCGGCTGGCGGTGACGAGTTCCAGCTTCGTCTTCTGACCGTAGCGCCGCTTCAGCTCCTGGCGCATGTCGCCGAGGCCATCGATGAGGCCGAGTTCGAGGCCGCGGGTGCCGCTCCAGAACAGGCCTGAGAAGACCGTCGCGTCGTCCTTCAGTTTGCCGGCGCGGCGCTCGCGCACCATCGCTATGAAGACCTGATGAATTTCGAGCTGCAGGCTCTTCAGGTACTCGATGTCCTTTTCCTTTTCCGGCTGGAACGGATCGAGGATCACCTTGTTCTCGCCGGCGGTATAGACGCGGCGCTCGACGCCGATCTTCTTCAGCAGTTCGGGAAAGCCGAAACCGCCGGAGACGACGCCGATCGAGCCGACGATCGAGGTGGCGTCGGCGATGATCTCGTCGCCGGCAAGCGCGATCATATAACCGCCGGAGGCGGCGACATCCTCGACGAAGATCAGAACCTTCTTCTTCTTCTCGCGGGCAAGCTCGCGGATGCGGGTGAAGATCAGCCGGGACTGGACGGGCGAGCCGCCCGGCGAGTTGATCGCAATGGCAACCGCCGGCGCGTCCTTCATGGCGAAGGCTTTTTCCAGAACCGGCGCGACATTGGCGAGGTTAAGGGTCGGCCGGAACTGCCCGCCGCCGCTGATGATCGCGCCCTGCAATCTGACGACCGGGATGGTGACGCCATCCTTGCGGAACCGTTTTGGCAGCAATTTTCTCAAGAATCCGGCCATTTCCCATCCTTCGCTTCGGGTCGCCCGATCGTCATCTGCGATCGGCATCCATGTATGCGCTGGAACGACAAACGCAATGGCCGCGTTTGCAAAACATCGGGGATGATTTTTCTTGTTGCGAATGACTTGCATTATCATTCTAATTCGTCATAGTGCAGAGACGATAAACAGGTGGAAATGGCATGGACGCCCTCAATCCCAATGCAACAAGCGGCTGGCGGCACGAACGCGGAGAGGCGTCGCTGTCGGATGTCTATCGCACCGTCGGAACTGGGCGTCACAGCTCGAGATGGCGCAGAGCGGCGGCCTTTGCCGGGCCGGGTTATATGGTCGCCGTCGGCTATATGGACCCCGGCAACTGGGCGACCTCGCTCGCCGGCGGCTCGAAATTCGGCTATGCGCTGCTCACCGTCGCACTGCTTTCCAACCTGATGGCAATCGTCCTGCAATCGCTCTGCGCGCGTCTGGCGATCGCCTCGGGCCGCGACCTTGCGCAGGCCTGCCGCGACGCCTATCCGAAATGGGTTTCGGTGCCGCTCTGGGCCTTTGCCGAAATTGCCATCATCGCCACTGACATCGCCGAGGTGATCGGCACCGCGATCGGCCTTAACCTGCTGATGGGCATTCCGCTCGAACTCGGCGTTCTCATCACCGCGCTCGACGTTTTCGTGATCCTCTTCCTGCAGAAACTCGGCTTCCGCTGGGTGGAAGCCTTCATCATCGCGCTGCTTGGCGTCATCGCGCTCTGCTTCGGCGTGCAGATACTGCTTGCCGACCCGCAATGGGGCTCCGTCATCACCGGCTTCTTCCCGACCACCGAGATCGTCACCAATCCTGAGATGCTCTATCTGGCGCTCGGCATTCTCGGCGCGACCGTCATGCCGCACAATCTCTACCTCCACTCCGGCATCGTGCAGACGCGGGCCTACGGCCATACGGTTCCGGAAAAGAAAGAGGCGCTGACCTATGCGACGATCGATTCAACGGTCGCTCTCTGCTTCGCGCTGCTGATCAACGCCTCGATCCTGATCCTGGCCGCGGCCGCCTTCAATGCGCATGGCAGGACCGACATCGTCGAACTCGGCGAGGCCCATTCGCTGCTGTCGCCGCTGCTGGGTCTCGCCATCGCGCCGACGCTGTTCGGCATCGCGCTTCTGTGCTGCGGTCTCAACTCGACGGTGACGGCGACGCTTGCCGGCCAGATCGTCATGGAAGGTTTCCTCAAGATCCGGCTGCAGCCATGGGTGCGCCGGCTGATCACCCGGGCGATCGCCATCGTGCCGGCTGCAATCGTCACCATCTGGTACGGCGACCAGGGCACGGCGCAGCTTTTGATCCTCACGCAGGTGGTGCTCAGCCTGCAGCTTTCCTTCGCCGTCTTCCCGCTCGTGATGTTCACCGCCAGCAAGGCCAAGATGGGCGAACTCGTCGCGCCGCGCTGGCTGAGCGGCATCGCCTATGTGATCGCGGTCGTGATCGCCGGGCTGAACGTCAAGCTGCTCTTCGACTTCGTCACCGGCTAGAACAGGATGATTTTAGGCCCGGCGGCCTAAAATCTGAATCCTGTTCTAAATTAAAGAGTTGAGCATGATGTCGTCCGAAAACCGCTCACACTTTTCGGCATCATGCTCTAGCCGCTGATCGAAGCCTGGCATAGGCCGCCCGGCCATTGTTGAAATCGTCGACGAGAGGGGAGAACCTGTGGCTCCCCTCGTCGTGCATGATGAGCGGCGCACGCAGCGACAGCCGCGCCCGCGATCCCTTGATCGCGGTCACCAGGATCCGCACGGCGTTTTCACCCTCGCGCGGATGGATGGCTGTCATTTCGATGCCGCCGAAGCGCCGGCCGCAAGCGTCGATGATCTCGGCGATCGATTGGGGCCTGGCGATCAGCGACAATTGCCCGCCGGGGATCATGATCGCGCCGGCCGTGCGGATCCAGCTTTCAAACAGGCCGTCGGTCATCGCATGGGCTTCGGCCTTCAGCGCATCCGGCGTGCGCCGGTCGCCGGCATCGTTGAAGGGTGGGTTCATGATGACGTGGTGGAAACTCTCATCGGTGAGGCCGGCATCGTTGCGCGCCTTGGCGGTCAGCGCCACATCCGCCTCGACGACGCTGACGCGGGCGGCAAGATGGGCATTTTCCGGCAGGAGAATGCTGCGGCGGGCATAATCGGCCATCTCGGCCGAACGCTCGAACAGCACCACTTGCGCCTTGGCAAGGCGCGAGGCGACGGCGAGACCGGCCGCACCGGCGCCGGCGCCGAGATCGGCAACCCGGACCGCACGGTTATCGGCGACGAGGGCGGCCAGCAGCATCGCATCCATGCCGGCGCGATGGCCCCTGCCCTGCGGCTGCACCAGGTGGAAGGCGCCGCGATGGAAGGCGTCGATTGTTTGGCCAGGCGCGCCGGTCATTTCGCTCACTTCCTGTCGCGCAGCTCGCCGCCGAGACCGGCGTCGATCAGGATGCGGCGGGCCTGGTCGGCCATCTCTTCGTCCACCAGCAGACGGCGCGGCAGCATGCCAAGCGAGCCTTCCAGCACGCTCATGCCCTGATCGGCGATGAAGCAATGAATGCCCGCATCCTTCATCAGGCTCTCGGCATAGGAGAGCAGAACGGGGTCGTTGGCGCGGATAAGTTCATGCATTTGCCGTGATTTTCCTTCCAATTTCGCCTTGCGCGACAATTCACCTCTTGCCGCGTCCATCGCCCCTTTCTATTGTCAGCTCATAATGAATGAACAGGAGTCCGGGTCGTTGGGCGTGGTCATACCGCTTGAAGAAAGCAAAAACAAACTGGCATCCATCAAGCCGCTGGTCGATCTCACCAGGGCCGATATGGAGCGGGTGAACCAGCTTATTCTGTCCAAGGCCGGCTCCGACGTGCAGATGATCCCCGAAGTGGCGAACCATCTGATTTCATCCGGCGGCAAGCGGCTGCGGCCGATGCTGACGCTGGCGGCCGCCTCGCTGTTCGACTACCGCGGCGAAAATCACGTCAAGCTCGCGACCTCGGTCGAATTCATGCACACGGCGACACTGCTGCATGACGACGTCGTCGACGAAAGCGACCTGCGCCGCGGCAAATCGACAGCGCGGATGATCTGGGGCAACCAGGCAAGCGTGCTGGTCGGCGACTTCCTGCTCGGCCAAGCCTTCCGCATGATGGTCGATGTCGGCTCGCTCGACGCGCTCGACGTGCTGTCTTCCGCCGCCTGCGTGATCGCCGAAGGTGAAGTGCTGCAGCTTTCCGTCGCCAAGAACATGGAGACGACGGAGGACGATTATCTCTCCGTCATCCGCGCCAAGACGGCGGCCCTCTTTGCCGCCGCCGCCGAAGTCGGGCCGATCGTTGCCGAAGCCGGCCGCTCCGGCCGCAACGCGCTGAAATCCTACGGCATGAATCTGGGGCTCGCCTTCCAGCTCGTCGACGATGCGCTCGATTATGGCGGCAAGGCCGCCGATCTCGGCAAGAATGTCGGTGACGATTTCCGCGAAGGCAAGATCACGCTGCCCGTCATCCTCGCCTATCGCCGCGGCACCGAGGATGAGCGCGCCTTCTGGCGCGATGCGATCGAGGCCGGCAACAGCGGCGCCAATCTGGAAAAGGCCCTCGGGCTGATCACCAAATACGGCACGCTCGCCGACACGATCGGCCGGGCGGTCCATTACGGCACGATCGCCCGCGACGCGCTGGCGCCGCTTCCCGATACGGTATGGAAATCCGCCCTGATGGAAGTGATCGATTTCTGCATCGAGCGCGTCAACTGATCAAACGTTCTCGATCGCGGGCTGATTTTCTTGCGGCGCCGCTTCAAAAAAGCCATCCTGTTATGAATCAGTGATCACAACTGATTTGCGATCGGCATCATGGCCGGACGCTCTCGAAGAAAGGTTTCCTCATGCGGCAGAGACTTGCCATCCGTCTTCTTACGAGCGCAGCATTGGCGGCTGTTCTTTCGCTCGGCGGCGTCGCCGGCGTGAACGCCGAAGATGCGGCCAAGACGGCGGCCGATGCCGGCAAAACCGATAGCTTCGATGCCGACAGCGTCACCACTTTCTCCGGCGCCTTCCTCGCCGCGCGCACCGCCGACGTCGATCATGACTATGATACGGCGATCGAGCTCTACAAGAAGGCGCTGCAGATCGAGCCCGGCAATCCGGAGATTCGCCAGCGGCTGATGATCTCGCTGCTGCTCAACGGCGACATCAAGGAGGGCGTCAAATATGCCAACGACCTGAAGGGCGATCCCTCGGTCGAGCGCATCACCACCATCGTGCGCGGCATGGATGCCGTGCGCCGCGACGACTACAAGACCGCCGAATCCATCCTGAAATACAAGGGTCCGAACGATCTCGACCGGATGATGAACGACCTGCTGCTCGCCTGGGCCCGGGTCGGCGCCGGCCGCGGCAAGGAAGCGCTTGCCATGGTCGAGAAGATGAAGGGGCCGGATTGGGTCCGCATCTTCCAGAATTACAATGCCGGCGCGATCGCCGTCGTCGCCGGCGACGTGAAATCGGCCCGCCAGCATCTGAACGACGCCGTGCTCGACAAGGAAGGCGGTGCGACGGCGCCCGATACCTTCATGCGCGCGGTCATGGCGCTTGCCCGCCTCGAAGCGTCACAGGGCAACAAGCAGAAGGCGCTCGACGCCGTGTCCGTCGGCGACAACCTGTTGCCGAATTATGCGCCGCTGAACGCGCTGCGCGACAGCATCGAAAAGGGCGAGAAGCAGGAGCAGCAGGTCAAGACCGCTGAAGAAGGGGCCGCCGGCGTGCTGTTTTCGGTCGGCGGCGCGCTGAACCGCGACGGCGCCGAGGACATCGTCTCGCTCTACCTGCAGACGGCCAATGCACTCGACCCCAACAGCGCCGATACGCTGGTGCTGCTCGGCGGCATCGCCGAGAAGCAGAACCAGATGGACCGCGCCATCGCGCTCTACAAGAAGGTGCCGGAAAATTCGCCGATGCGGCGCATCTCCGAGCTGCAGCTCGGCCTTGCCCTTGCCCAGGGCGGCAAGGTCGACGAAGCCCGCAAGCACCTGCAGGCGCTGATCGCCTCCGACCCGAAGGACATCCGCAGCTACCTCGCCTATGGCAGCGTGCTCTCCGACGCCAAGGATTACGAGGCAATGGCCGCCAATTACGACAAGGCCGTCGAAGTGATCGGCCCCTTTCCCGGCCGCCCCAATTGGAGCGTCTTCTTCCAGCGCGGCATCGCCTATGAGCGGCTGAAGAAGTGGGACCAGGCGGAGCCGAATTTCCGCAAGGCCCTGGAACTCAATCCCGATCAGCCGCAGGTGCTGAACTATCTCGGCTATTCCTGGATCGACATGAACCGGAATCTCGACGAGGGTCTCGGCATGATCAAGAAGGCCGTCGAGCTTCGTCCTGACGACGGCTACATCATCGATTCGCTCGGCTGGGCCTATTTCCGCCTCAACCGCTTCGACGATGCTGTCGACGAGCTGGAGCGGGCCGCACAGATCAAGGCTGGCGACGCCACGATCAACGACCATCTCGGCGACGCCTACTGGCGCGTCGGCCGTAAGCTCGAGGCCGTCTATCAGTGGAACCGGGCGCTTGCCTCCGAGCCGGAAGCCGCCGAAATTCCGAAGATCAAGGACAAGGTCGCCAACGGCCTGCCTCCTGCCAGCGACGATGCCAAGGCGGCCGACAAGAAGCAGCCGGATCCGGCACCGGTCACTCCGCCGCCGGTCGACAAGAAATCCTGACGGGCGGCAAACATGCCTGAAGCCGGCTTGGCCGAGGCCTTCGGCGCCACCGAAGTGGCGCGCGCGAAGATCAACCTCGCTTTGCATGTGACCGGCCAGCGGCCGGATGGCTACCATCTGCTCGATATGCTGGTGACCTTCGCCGATTGCGGCGACCGGCTCGGTTTCCTGCCTGCACAGGCCGACGCTTTCACGCTGTCTGGCCCTTTCGGCGAGTCGCTTGCCGGAGACGGCGGCAATCTGGTGTTGCGGGCCCGCGATCTCCTGCGCGAGCAGGTCGGCGCCCTCGCCTTCCCGGTGCATATCCATCTGCAAAAGAACCTGCCGATCGCTTCCGGCATCGGCGGCGGCTCGGCCGATGCGGCCGCGACGCTGCGCGGGCTGATGCGGCTCTGGGGCATGAGTTTGCCGGCGGAGGCGCTTGCCCGCCTCGCGCTGACGCTCGGCGCCGATGTGCCGATGTGTTTTGAAAGTCGGCCGCTGATCGCCCGCGGCATCGGCGAAAGAATCGAAGCCGTGCCGGATCTGCCGGCCTTCGCCATGGTGCTCGCCAATCCCCTGAAGGGCGTTTCGACGCCTGAGGTCTTCCGCCGGCTGGCGGCAAAGAACAATCCGGCCCTGCATCTCGCTCGCAGCTTGTCCGCGACCGGCGACTGGCTCACGGCGATCGGATCGGCCCGCAACGATCTGGAGCCGCCAGCGCACGAACTGGTGCCGGAGATTGCCGTGATCTCGCAGATGCTGCAGGCGCACGGCGCGCTCATCACCCGCATGTCCGGCTCCGGCGCCACCTGCTTCGGGATCTTTTCGACAATGACGGCGGCGCAAGAGGCGGCGGCAGCTCTTCACGGCGAGCGGCCCGACTGGTATGTCCAGGCGACGGAAACGGTTTCGGGAGGCATGTAATGGCAGGTCTGGACGAGAAGCGGCCGTTCATCGCCGTCGGCATCGCCATTCTCACCGTCTCGGATACCCGCACGCCGGAAACCGACAAATCCGGCGATACGCTGGCGGCGCGGATCACTGAGGCGGGTCACCGGCTGGTCGACCGGACGATCGTGCCTGACGACCGGGACGCAATCGCCGCGCAGGTCAAGGCCTGGACCGAACGGGACGACATCGATGTCGTCATAACCTCAGGCGGCACCGGCTTTACCGGCCGCGATGTGACGCCCGAGGCGCTGGAACCCTTGTTCGAAAAGCGCATGGACGGCTTTTCCGCCGTCTTTCACCGCATTTCCTACGACAAGATCGGCACGGCGACGATCCAGTCGCGCGCCACGGCAGGTGTCGCCAACGCCACCTTCATCTTCGCTCTGCCGGGCTCGCCCGGCGCCTGCCGGGATGCCTGGGACGGCATCCTGAAAGCGCAGCTCGACTACCGCAGCACGCCGTGCAACTTCGTCGAGATCATGCCGCGTCTCGACGAGCATCTGAAACGCGGCGCCAAGAAATAGAATTTCGCCAGAAGCCAATCCGAACGATCACGACACTCTTCAGGTCGCAAGGCCTGGCAGAGACGGCATCGTTTCCCAGCTGTCACCCGACAGCAGGATGCAACTTACACCGTGAACATCCGTGACGACGAGCGTCCAGGTGCCGCTTTCGGCGGCATAGACCTCGAGGATGGCGTTCTCGTTGACCAGCCCGACCGCTGTCAGCTTCTCAGCAAAATTCGTGTCCAGGAATTTGACGACGTCGGATCGGCCTGCGCAACTGAGCATCGCCTGCGATGCTGCCGAATGCGGATGCGCGATCATCAACATCGCCGATATGACGGCCACAAAACCGTAAAGCATATGGCGGGTCATGACGCACCTCCTTTCGCCGGAAACCCGGCAGAAGAGGAGATTTTCGCCGACCTGTTCTGCCGTCCACCGGCATTCCATGGCCATCCGTTGCGAAGCGCGGCGCTTCGGCGGCGCCATCCACGAATTATAGCGCGAAATCTGATCGGGCGCCATTTTTTGCGCGATGTGGGGATGCTTCTGCGAAGGCGATCCGGGCGAGAGCAGCCCCTCATCCGCCTGCCGGCACCTTCTCCCCGCCTGCGGGGCGAAGGGACCATGCCGCGACCTCTCCGTCTCTCTCCAGCCTCTCGCAGGGCACGTCCCCTCTCCCCGTCAGAACGGGGAGAGGGTTAGGGTGAGGGGCAGTTTTCGGCGCCAACTAGACACGCGTGGTCAAGCCCAGAGGAAGATGGAGAAAAATCCTTCACCGCGCGGCGCGCGCCACCCAGGACGGAATCAATTCACTGGCGAGTTTGCGCGGCTTCTGGCCCTTGACGAATGCGGCAAGGGACATGCCGCTCCTGGCAGCGGCCAGCGCCTGGCTTTTCGGCAGCAGCAGGCCAAGTTCCAGCGGCGGGGTGGCGCGGCCGATGCGCTCGAAAAACGGGCGCCGGTAACCGCGCGAGGCGGTGAAGCGCGCCGGCAGCTTGTTGAGCGCGATATATTCGGCAATCTCGTCGATCCAGCCCGCCTGCGGGCGTGCACCGGGCTCGATGAAAAGCAGCCAGTCGCCGCGGGCGGAACCGATGATTTCCTTGATATCCCACTGCGAATGAAACCGGCAGCCGGCCGCGTCGGCGACCCGCGACGTGCCGTCGCGCGAGCCATGATCGAGCACGACAACATCGCCGACGAGCCCCTCCACCGCGCCTGCCACCAAGACCGACAGGGTCTGGGCCAGCTCGGATTCCTGATCCTGACATTCGAGAACAACCGTCAACATCGCCTACTCATAATGCGCCGCACAAATTTTTGCCAGCGGCGTTTTCCGCATTTTGTTCTTGCATTGTTCTCAATTTGCCGATAGGAATTTAATCATCAAAACGGGCGGAGGCGATCGCTTCCCGCTGCGGGAGAATCCGATGAGAGAGCAGTCCCTGGCAGGGCAGGCCGCATTCGCGCCTGCCAATACGGCAGATATTGCCGATGCGATGATCGTGTCCTCCGGGCTGAGGGTCGAGGGCGAGCGGCGACGCGGGCGCGGCGCAGGACTGAACCCGACCGGCCGCTTCGAGGCGCTGCAGCGGGAGACTTTTGATGATGGCTGGCAGACGCTGGAAGAGCTGCCGCCGTTCAAGACCGAGGTGCAGATCGAAAAGCCGCGCACGGCCATCACCCGCAACGAATCGCCCGACGTCGCCTTCGACCGCTCGATCAATCCCTATCGCGGCTGCGAGCATGGCTGCATCTATTGTTTCGCCCGGCCGACGCACGCCTATATGGGGCTTTCGGCGGGGCTCGATTTCGAGACGAAGCTGTTTGCCAAGCCGGATGCGGCAAAGCTGCTGGAGCGGGAACTCGCCAAGCCGGGCTACAAGGTGCGGGCGATCGCCATCGGCACCAATACCGACCCCTATCAGCCGGTCGAGAAGGAATGGCGCATCATGCGCGGCATTCTCGAGGTTTTGAACAAGGCGAACCATCCGGTCTCGATCGTCACCAAGTCGGCGATGATCCTGCGCGATCTCGACATTCTGCAGGAGATGGCGGCGAAGAACCTGGTGCGTGTCGGTATCTCCGTGACCACGCTCGACCGCAAGCTTGCCCGGACGATGGAGCCGCGCGCCGCCACGCCGCCGCGGCGGCTGGAGACCATTCACACGCTGTCGGAAGCTGGGATCCAAACGGCTGTGATGGCCGCCCCGCTGATCCCGGCGCTGAACGATCACGAGCTGGAGCGTATCCTCGAATCGGCCAAGGCGGCCGGCGCCGTCGAGGCGAGCTATGTCATCCTCAGGCTGCCGCTCGAAGTGAGCCCGCTGTTCCGCGACTGGCTGCTGCAGCATTATCCCGATCGCTACCGGCATGTGATGTCGCTGGTGCGCTCGATGCGCGGCGGCAAGGATTACGATGCAGAATTCGGCAAGCGCATGAAGGGCGCCGGTCCCTATGCGTGGCAGATCGCCCGGCGCTTCGAAATGGCAGCGAGACGCTTCGGCTTGACGCGACGCGGCCTGCCGCTGCGCGACGATCTGTTCGTGCCGCCGGATGGCAGCGGCATCCAGCTGTCGCTGCTCTGATTTAGAAAATTTGCGCATCGGCCCTCGGGAAACCGCCCTGTTTTCGAGCCCCGAGCGCAATTCCGCGGATGGCCCTGACCGCCACCATCCGCCGGACCGTCCCCGGCCCGCCGCCCTGATCCGGGGACTTGCGGGAAATCGGGTTGGCGTGCGAGGTTCAGCCGCATGAAACCTCGCACGTCACCCGATTCTCCCCTGCTGTTCGACACGGCTCCGCTCGTGCCGGATTTCCGCCTGGAGCTCAAAGCCCGCAAGGCCGGCCACTGGCCTGTCGCAGGGGCCGACGAGGCCGGCCGCGGGCCGCTTGCCGGGCCGGTCGTCGCCGCCGCCGTCATCCTCGATCCGAAGCGCATCCCCGAGGGCCTCAACGATTCCAAGCAGCTTTCGGCGCAGCGGCGCGAGGAATTGTTCGTGCAGATTCTCGCGACCGCGACCGTCTCGATCGCCTCTTCCAGCTCGACGCGCATCGATGAGACGGATATCCGCAAGGCAAGCCTCGACGCCATGCGCCGCGCCATCTGCAGTCTTGCCGTTCCGGCAAGCTACGTGCTGACCGACGGCCTCGACGTGCCGCCCGGCCTCGCTTGTCCCGGGCAGGCTGTGGTCAAGGGCGACGCCCGTTCGGTCTCGATCGCCGCCGCCTCGATTGTCGCCAAGGTGACACGCGACCGGATGATGGCGCGCGCCCACAATGTCTTTCCGGATTATGGCTTCGCCGCGCATGCCGGGTACGGCACCGCGCAGCACCGCGCCGGCATCGAGAAACACGGCCCGTGCTCCCTGCACCGAATGAGTTTCCGGCCGTTGCGCAAGGGCGAGGACGGGCCCGAGATGGATGAGTTGATCCCGGAATAGGCCTGCTCAACCGGCACGAGCCTGCGGCTGTCCGTTCCACACCCGATGGCGGCCCCTGACCCTAGCCCTAACCCTAGCCCTCTCCCCGTAAACGGGGCGAGGGGACGTGCCCTGCGCGAGTGGGAGAGGGACCGAAAGCTCGCGGCACATCCCCTTCGCCCCGCAAGCGGGGGTCCGAAGGACGGGTCGAGACCCGTGGCTCGACCCCGGTCGGTGCCGGCAGGCGGATGAGGGGCTGGCGATGATCTGCTCGGCCGGATTTCGCATGATCAGTGAATTCCGCCCGCATGGAAACAACGCGGCGAACGGGGCCACTCAACAACAAAAAAGGCCGGGACATGCCCGGCCTTTTCCTCATTCCATTCGATACCGCTCAGTTGAGCCGCGTCTTGACCTGGCTGACGGCATTGCCGAACAGTTCGGACTGGACCTTGGCGTCGGCCTGCTTGGCGAGCACCGTTTCGGCGGCGGCGATCGCCAGATCGACGGCGGCGGAACGGACCGCCTTCATCGCTTCGGCCTCGGCCTGCAGAATCTTCTGCTCGGAGAGCGCCGTGCGATTGGCGACGAATTCTTCCGTCTTCTTCTTCGCATCGGCGGTCAGCATCTCAGCTTCGCGCTCGGCGGCGGCAACGATGTGAGCCGCCTCGGCTTCCGCTTCCTTGCGCTTGCGCTGGTATTCGGCGAGCAGGTGCTGGGCCTCTTCGCGCAGACGCTTGGCTTCAGCCAGCTCGTTGCGGATCTGATCGGCGCGGTCATCAAGCGACCGTGCCATCATGCCGGGAACCTTCAGGTAGACGACCAGCGCCAGGAACAGGACGAGGCCAACAAAAGCGAAGAAAGTCGCGTCAAGATGAAATTCCATCGCTTAAGCCTCCTTCTTGGCGGCCGCGACGGCGGCGGCGACATCAGCCTGGGCAGCAGTGCCGCCGATCAGCTGTTCGACGACGGCAGCCGCCGTTTCCTCGGCGATGGTGCCGACATCGGCGAACGCCTTCGCCTTGATGTCGGCGATGCGGACTTCGGCAGCCTTGATCTTTTCCGACAGGCTCGCCTCGACAGCGCGGCGATCCTCTTCGGCCTTGGCCTTGGCGGCGTCGCGGGCGGCCGAGCCGATCGCATTCGACTTGGCGCGGGCAGCGGCGAGCTCGCCTTCATAGGTCTGGACGGCGGCGTCGGCTTCCGCCTTCAGGCGGCCTGCTTCTTCCAGGTCCTGGGAGATGCGCGTGTGACGCTGATCGAGGATGGCCCCGATGCGCGGCGCGATGACCTTTTGCATAAGGAGGTAGAAGACGCTGAACGTAATCACCAGCCAGAGCAGCTGGGATGCGTAGGTCGTCGAATCGAAAGGCGGGAACGGGCCGCGGGCGTGTTCGCCTTCGGCAACGCCGGTCTCCGTATGGACCTCGCCTGCGGCCGGAGCGGCATGCGCATCCGTGCCAGTCGCTGCCGCCGGTGCTTCTTCAGCGTAAGCCGGGGTCACAAAAAACATGCTCACCTCCAGGTGGACTGCAAATGCAAAGGATCACGGCTTGCGGTGGCAGGCCGTGATCCATCTATCCGCCGATATCAGACGGCGAAGAGCAGGAGGAGAGCGACGAGCAGCGAGAAGATGCCCAGAGCTTCCGTAACGGCGAAGCCGAATACCAGACGGCCGAACTGGCTGTCAGCGGCAGACGGATTGCGCAGAGCGCCGGAGAGGTAGCTGCCGAAGATATTGCCGAGGCCGAGAGCCGTACCGGCCATACCAAAGCAAGCCAGACCTGCACCGATGAACTTTGCTGCTTCCGCTTCCATGTTGAACTCCTTTGAAATGGTTGTTGCGGCGAATGACTGACGCCCTTTGACGTCGATGTCGTTATCCTTAGTGCCCGCCCGGATGGATCGCGTCATTGAGGTACATGCAAGTCAGCACCGCAAAGACGTAAGCCTGGAGGAAGGCGACGAGGAACTCGAGACCGGTCAGGGCGACGGTCATGATCAGGGGAAGAACGGCTCCGCCGACACCGACGGCACCGAGGGCTCCAAGCGAGGCGACGAAGCCTGCGAACACCTTCAGCGTGATGTGACCGGCGAGCATGTTCGCAAAAAGACGAACAGAGAGCGAAATCGGACGGGACAGGAAGGAAATGATTTCAATCGCGACGACCAGCGGCAACAGAATGCCCGGCACGCCCGAAGGCACGAAGACATTCAGGAAGTGGAAGCCGTGCTTATAGAAGCCGTAGACCAGCACCGTGCCGATGACGAGGATCGCCAGCGCGAAGGTGACGATGATCTGGCTCGTCACCGTGAAGAAATAGGGAAACATACCGAGCAGATTCGCCGTCAGCACGAACATGAACAGCGAGAAGACCAGCGGGAAGAACTTCATTCCCTGCTTGCCCGCGCCTTCCTTCAGCATATTGGCGATGAATTCATAGGACATTTCCGCGACCGACTGCGAACGGCCCGGCACGATGGCGCGGTTCGACGTCGCGAAATAGAGGAAGCCGACGGCAACGGCAGCCGAAGCGGCCATGAACAGCGAGGCGTTGGTGAACGAAAAATCAATTCCGCCGACTTCGATCGGGACAATCTTCTGGATCAGGAACTGATGAGTCGGATCGTTAGACACCGCTTGTTCTCTCTCTTTGGCCCGCAGGACGCGGGGTCATTGCACGGGACCGGGACCGGTCCTTATTTTTTGTCGTCCTTGTCGTCCAGGGGATGGGCCACCACCCCCGCAGAACGCAGCACGTTCAGAACGCCGGCACAGAATCCGAGAAGCAGAAGAACAATCAACCCCCAAGGCGCCGTGCCAACAAAACGGTCGAGGAGATAGCCAAGGACGGCACCGACGACAATGGCGGCAATGAACTCGCTGGAAAGCTTCATCGCCTGGGCATAACCTTTGCGGCTTACCTCGGCTTGGGCCTCGTTTGCGTGTTCCACTCCCGCCTCAGCGCGCTTGGTTGCGAGTTCCGCTCCCAATTGCGCACGGCGCTTTTCAAGACTTTCCTCGCGGTCGTCCGCCATGGATCTCTCCTCGCCTGCCCGTCGCCCGCACTCCCGCTACCCCGGTCATTCGGACCCCGGACGCGAAGGTTGAGACCCTTCCGGCCCGTTCTGAAGTCGCGCGCAACATAGTTTTAGGGATTAGTATAGTCAAGGCGTAGACAGCTTCTGTCCAGCGAGAAAATAATCCTGTCGAATCAAATGGATAAAGCGCTCAAAGGCCGATCGAGCAAATTCGACGGAAAGAATCCGCTTTTCGGGGCCGGAAATCGACCGGACCCGGACGATTTATCTCAGCTCCAGCCGCCGCCATAGGTGCGGTAGAAGACGTGGAGGCCGATGCGGCCGACCTTTTCCATGGTCTTTGCCCATTTCGGGCGGACGTAGACGGCGTGGTAGTGGGTCGCCGAGCCCACCTGCGGCAGCCAGATCTTGCCTGATGTCACCGCCATCGCCACGTCGCGGGCGACCCGCCAGTGATATTCCGAGTTCACCCTGTCCTTGATGGCGTCGCAGGCGAAGGAAAACTGGCAGCGGTTGCGCCAGTCCTCGTTCTGATAGACGACGCCGCAAATGCTCTTCGGATAGGCAGGATTGCGGACGCGGTTGAGGATGACCTGGGCGACGGCCGCTTGGCCCTTCACCGATTCTCCACGCGCCTCGAAATAGATGCCGGAGGCAAGACATTGCTGCTCACGGGCGGAAAAAACGCTTGCCGGCAGCACGCTTGCGGCCCAGGCGTGATCGCGCGGGCCGATTTCGGGGACGAAGCGGCCGCTGTCCGGCTCGGTCAGGATCGAATCGAAGGGTGACTGGCGGGAATAATCGGGTGCTGCCGGCGCATAGGCCGTGGCCAGCACATCGGCCTTGTTGCTGGTGACGAGGCTTGCGAGCATCGCCGGCACGCCATTATCCTCGATCACCGGCCGCTTCTTATAGAAAGACGTAGCGATCTCGATTTCCTTGCCCTGGATCTTCGGCTTGACGAAGGCCGACCTTTCGTTGAGATCGAAGCTCGGGGTGAACAGCATCCTGGTGCGCTCGAGGATGGAGCCGGCGGAAAAATCCTTCGGCGGCTGCATTTTTTCGACGGCGACGATGCGGCTCTTCTTCATGGCGCGATTGACGCGATCCTCGTCCGGCGTGTCCTCGTGGCCCTTGTCTTTGGCAGTAAAAGCAACCTTACGGCCATCCGGCAGCACCATGCCGGCGCCCGACGAAATCGAACCCGTCACCTCAGGATCGGCAAAAGCGAGTTCGGCCTGATGGATGGAGCCGGCCGGAGAGTTGGTCAGCACCATGCGCCAGCTCTCGCCTTCACGATCGAGACCGGCGAGCATGGTGGCGAGATCGGCGTGGGAGGCGACACTCGGGAAGATCAGCCAGGCTGCGAGCCCGAAGATTACAGGCGATACCCAGTTCTCGGGAAGACGCAGCTTGCTACGGGAAGAGCTCTTTCGACGCAACACCAACTCCGGGCATGGAACGCGGGAACATTCCACCGAAAATCTCTCATTAACCTTGACGTCCGGTTAACGGGCCGTGCCGGAATGTGGCTATGCGTAGTTTTGCATGTTCTAATGTGGCTTGTTTGACAGGGACGCATCCCCAATCTCCGTCATCCTGGGCCTTGAGCCGAGGATCCATGCCGCGGCTGCTGGTGGGTGCCGTATGGATGCTCGGCTCAGGGCCGAGCCTGACGGAGGACCAGTTGGCGGAAGCAGCCAGACAGCGCAGACACGCGTGTCGGGAATGTCGCCGCACCCGTCAAATAATCACATGCGACCCCAGTTCCACCACGCGGTTTGCCGGCAGGCGGAAGTAGTCCGAGGGATTGGCGGCGGCGTTGGCAAGGGCGATGTAGAGCCGGTCCTGCCAATAGGGCATGCCTGATTTGGCGTCCGGCACCAGCTTGCGGCGGCCGAGATAGAAGGAGGTCGACATGATGTCGAACTTCAGCCCAGTCTTGCGCAGCGTCGCCAGGGCCTGCGAAACATTCTGCGATTCCATGAAGCCGAACAGCAGTTCGACGCGCGAGAAGCGCTCGGAGATCTGCTCGACCTTGTAACGGTCGTGGCTCGGCACGCGCGGCTTGTTGACCGTGCGGATCGTCAGGATGACGTTGCGGTCGTGCAGCACGTGATTGTGCTTGAGATTGTGCAAGAGGGCGGCGGGTGCGGATTCCGGATCGCTGGTCAGGAAGATCGCCGTGCCGGGAACCTGGGCCGGCGAATGCTCGCTCTTGCGCTCGATGGAACTGACGAAGGAGGCGAGCGGAATATCGGTGTGGCGGGTCTTTTCCATCAGGATCGCCGTGCCGCGGCGCCAGGTCCACATGACGACGGTGAAGGCGGTGGCGATCAGGATCGGGATATAACCGCCGTCGTGGATCTTCAAAAGATTGGCGCCGAGGAAGATCATTTCGAGCACGACCAGCGGCGCAAGCGCGATCACCGCAACCGGCAGCGACCAGTTCCAGCGGGCGCGGACGAATTCGAAGGCCATGATCGAGGTGACGACCATGGCGCCGGTGACGGAAATGCCGTAGGCGGTCGCCAGCGCGTCCGAGGTCTTGAAGCTCAACACCAGGAAGATGACACCGAAGAACAGCACGGCATTGACCGACGGCACGAAGATCTGCCCGGTATTCGTTTCCGAGGTGAAGAGAATTTCCATGCGCGGCAGGAAGCCGAGGTTGATGCCCTGGCGCACCAGCGAGAAGGCGCCCGTGATGACGGCCTGGCTGGCGATGATCGTCGCAGCGGTGGCCAGGATGACGACCGGCAGCAGCGCCCATTGCGGATACATCAGATAGAAGGGATCGGACATGGTCTCCGGCCGGCCGAGCACGAGAGCGCCCTGGCCGAGATAGTTCAGCGTCAGCGCCGGAAACACCAGAGCGAACCAGGCCCATTGAATGGGGCGGCGGCCGAAATGGCCGAGATCGGCATATAGCGCTTCGGCGCCGGTCACCGTCAGGAAGACGGCGCCGAGCACGACGACGCCGTAGAAGCCCTCGTGCAGCAGGAAGCTGACGGCATAATAGGGATTGAAGGCGGCGAGGATGCCGAAATCATCCGAGATATGGGAAATGCCGGCGGCGGCCATGACAATGAACCAGACCGCGGTGATCGGCCCGAAGAATTTGGCGACGGCGCCGGTGCCGCGCGACTGGACGACAAAGAGCAGCGCCAGGATCACCACCGAGATCGGCACGATATAGTCCGCCAGACTAGGTGTGACGAGCTTCAGACCCTCGACGGCCGACAGCACTGAAAGCGCCGGGGTGATCATCGCATCGCCGAGGAACAGCGCCGCGCCCATCAGCCCGAGCAGCATCAGGAGAGCGGTGTGGCCGTTGGCGGTCTTCATCAAAAGGGCGAGCAGCGACAGCGTGCCGCCCTCCCCGTCGTTATCGGCGCGCAGCAGGAAAAGCACGTATTTGATGGTGACGATGATGGTCAGCGCCCAGATCATCAGCGAGATCAGGCTGATGACCTCGAACCGGGTGACGCCGTCATGGGCGACCGGCTTCAGCGCCTCGCGAAACGCATAGAGCGGGCTCGTCCCGATGTCGCCGTAGACGACGCCGACGGAACCGAGCGCGAGATAGAACAGTTTGCGCGGCGTCATATGGCGGTCGTGCGGATGGCTCTCTTCGGACATGAAATTTCACAGGCTCCTCAGAGCCAGCCTTTCCAGCGAAAAAAGAAAAAGGGGATGACGGCCGATATCACCATCAAAGCCAGCGAATAGGGATAGCCGGCCGTCCAGGCCAGTTCGGGCATGACCTGAAAATTCATGCCATAGACGGAGGCGACCAATGTCGGCGGCAGGAACACGACCGAGGCGATCGAGAAAATCTTGATGATCGAGTTCTGCTCGATATTGATCAGACCGAGCGAGGCGTCGAGCAGGAAGGTGATGTTGGCGGCGATGAAAGACGCGTGCTCCGACAGCGACTGGATATCGCGCGAAACGGTACGGCAGAGCTCCTTGGCCTCGCGGTCCTGCTGGATCGCCGGGATCGTGTGAAAGAAGGTCAGCAGCCGGGACAGCGAACCGAGACTGTCGCGCAGCTTGCTGATCATGCGGTGATGACCGGCAATATCGCGCAGCTTTTCCTCAAGGTAGTTCGACGGCTTGCGCACCTTTTTCGCCCGGTCGCCGAAGACATGCGTCGACAGGATGTCGATGCGCGAAACGGAGATCTCGAGGATTTCCGCGGTGCGATCAACAATCGTCTCGAGCAGCTTGGCGAGAAGGGCTGCGCCGCTGCGCCAGTTTTCCGGCAGCCGGTGAAGGGCGGCGATGAACAGCGCGAAGGATTTGGGATGGGCGTAACGAATGGTGACGAGACGGTGTCCGGCCAGGATGAAAGCGACATCGGTCAGGGTCGGCGCGTCGGTATCGGCTTTCCAGACGAGCGAGGCGGTCATGAAGACGGCGTCGTTTTCGACGTAGAGGCGGGCGGAAGGCTCGATATCCTTGAGGTCGTCGCGGGTCGGAACCTCGATGCCGAGAACCTTCTCGACATAAAGCTCCTCTTCGCGGGTCGGCTCGATCATGTCGATCCAGACGACATCCTTGGGAAGGGATGCCGGCTGCGACAGGTCGCGGACCTCGACCGACTTGCAACTGGAACTGTAAGCGGTGATCACCGGCAGCGTCTCCGATGCTCACGACACTTCGTGCTCATCGCCATCATCGAAAGCCTTTCCGTGCCGCCATCGCGGCGATGCGAGGGCGGCTCGTCCCATATCCAAACGGAAGCGGTTCAAGAAAGTTCATAAAACTCCTGCTGCATCCAGCCTTCAAGGCCAGCATGCGCATTGTGCTCCACCGCATCGCAATTACCAATCCTTCGATCTTGCAGGCGGGCCGGAATCTTCGAAACGAAGACGACCGTCATTGAGCATCTGCAGCAACGCCATCATGGCGCCGCGGCATATGAAGCAAAGCCGTGAAATAATCAAGACATCTTCCGTGAAGCGCGGCTTTTCACCACGTTTCCCCCACAATCGGCGTGATCGCAGCGGTGATTCGGCGCCTGGCCTTCCCGTGCCGTCATGCCGTGCAGTTCCGGCAGGCCCGCGCTATTCGAAGACGATTGCCGGCGCTGGGCGCCGGGACTGGCCGCCGAGCTGCTCCCAGACCTTGGTGGCGATGCCGCGATAGATGCCGGCAACGACACCGTTCGGATCGGAGGCGACGAGCGGGGTGCCGGCGTCGGAGGTTTCACGGATATTCATCGTCAACGGCACTTCGCCGAGGAAGGGCACGCCGATGCGCTCAGCTTCCTTGCGGGCGCCGCCGTGACCGAAGATGTCATAACGGGTGCCGGTATCGGGGGCGATGAAATAGCTCATGTTCTCGACGATGCCGAGCACCGGCACCTCGACCTTGCGGAACATGTTGAGGCCCTTGCGGGCATCGATCAAAGCGAGATCCTGCGGCGTCGAGACGATGACGGCGCCGGCAAGCGGCACCTGCTGGGCCATGGTCAATTGCGCATCGCCGGTACCGGGCGGCATGTCGACGACGAGGACGTCGAGCTCGCCCCAGGCGACTTCGCGCAGCATCTGCAGCAGCGCCGACTGAACCATCGGCCCGCGCCAGATCATCGCCGTCTCCTCGTCGACGAGGAAGCCCATCGACATGACCTTGAGGCCGTAATTCTCCATCGGATTGATGATACGGCCGTCGATCTGCGTCGGGCGACCGGAAATCTTCAGGAGCCGCGGCATGGAGGGGCCGTAGATATCGGCATCGAGAATGCCGACGCGAAGGCCGTTGGCAAGCAGGCCGAGCGCCAGGTTGACGGCGGTGGTCGACTTGCCGACCCCGCCTTTGCCGGAGGCGACGGCGATGATGGCGCCGATGCCGGGAACGCCGATCTTGCCGGCCCGCGGCGCCTGTTGCTGGGGCGCAGGGGCGTGATGCTGGTGATCATGGCCGCCGTGATCATGACCGGCATGGCCATGCGGCGGGTTTGGCGTCGGGCGCGCAGCGGGTGCTGCGGCCGCCGCTTTCCGGTCCGCCGTCAGCGTGACGAGCGCGCCCTTGACGCCCGGCATTTCCTTGATGACGCGCTCGGCAGCGAGCCGCATCGGCTCCAACTCCTTGGCGCGCTCGGCCGGGACTGTGATGGAGAAATAGACCTTGCCGTCGGAGATGAACACATCCGAGACCATGCCGAGCGCGACGATATCGTGCTCGAGATCCGGTCCGCGCACGGTCTTCAGCGTTTCGAGAACCTGTTCCTTGGTGACGTCGGTCATTCCACCCTCACTGCTTCTTCTTGGATCACAGATAGTGGAGGCGCACGTCTTCGCCAAACAAAATCAGCGAGAGGAAAATCGATTTGCCGGCTTTGAAAAACGCCGGCCGGTTCGAAATCCGTTGCGGCCATCAAGTCCGCCGGGCTTTCGCCCTGATGGCCGCAACGGTCTCTCTCCCCGAGAACCGGCGCAATGCGGGGCGAACTAGCGCAAGCCGAAAAAAAGGCCAGAAAAAAGTGAGCGGCAAGACGAAATCGTGAACAGCTGCGCAAGAAGCGGTGCCGAAAGGCAACAACCACCGCCGACGCCGAGGGCCCAGGAGAGAAGCGGCATCGGCGTCGGGCAGCGGTGTGTCGGCCGCGCCATTTCCTGGCGCTGGTCAGCAAAGTCCCCTCTGGACCTCTGGCATAAGAGATGCAGAAAGCGTGCCAGATGGAAAAAGCAGGCGCAAGGGGCGGGACGGCGTGCCGATCTGCCTACGCGCTAAGCGGCCCGGCTAGAGTCTATCGCCGTCTTTGCAACTTATTTGATCAGGCCGATCCTGAGCGCCTTGGCGACGGCCTGGGTGCGGTTGACGGTGTCGAGCTTCTTGGTGGCGCGGTTGAGGTAATGATTGACCGTATGCTCGGACAGCACCAGGATTTCGGCGATTTCGGCGCTCGTCTTGCCCGCCGCCGTCCAGTTCAGGCAATCGATCTCCCGGTCGGTCAGCGCATCGGTCACGCGGGTATCGAGGTTGCGAATCTCGGCAAGCCTGTCGAAGACGTGGATGGCGATATAGCAAAGCTCGCGCATCTCGGCCGGGCTGAAGGGTTCACGATCGCCGGCGAAGGAGACGGCACCGCGCAGACCGGACGGTTCATGCGTCGGGAAATAGGCGCAGCGCGTCATCCTGAAACGTTCGAACAGCCCGACGACGAGGTCGGACTTACCGTCGTCGCGCGACCAGTTCTGCCGCGACATGTCGTAAGAGAAGGGTCGCGCCGATGTTCTCAGCCGCCGCAGAACCGGGCTGTTCACCATCAACCCCTCCTGATCGTAAAGCGCCAGAAGCTCGGCCGGCCAGCTGGTGATGACGGTATTGCCCTGAAGATCGAGGGATGTGATCGGCGGCAGATTGAGAACCATGAAGGCGCGGCAGCGATAGGCTTCGGTCACGCGTTTCATGAACCGGAAGATATCGAACTGCGTC
Source organism: Rhizobium phaseoli (assembly GCF_003985125.1). Taxonomy (GTDB): domain Bacteria; phylum Pseudomonadota; class Alphaproteobacteria; order Rhizobiales; family Rhizobiaceae; genus Rhizobium; species Rhizobium phaseoli. The sequence continues at coordinate 103,897 of NZ_ML133580.1, read as the reverse complement.
TTCAGGCCGGCAATTTCCTTGATATAATCGTCTTCTTCGTCCGTGGATGTTTGCGCTAAGGGTTCCATCACATTTCTTCATCTTCGGCACCGTGGCCGGTTCGCTTGCATCGGGGAATGACGATTGCTGCCGGATCAAATGCAATCCGGCCCGCGGCGTTGAGCGTTCGGCCGGAAGTGTTGTCGATTGCTATTTGCAGTTGTTGTCGCCGGCAAACCTCAATAACGCCCCTCATCGTAAGCATGCTCTCAAATCGCATTCGGCAAGGGGCAGAGAGCAAATTTTTCTCGCGTTCGTTTCAGATTCACGCGCGGCGTTTTAACCCCGTATTTTTACGCCTGTCGTTATCGCAAGACCGCTGCACAGCTTTGCGCGGCATACTCTAGCGACGCGGGCCGAGCCGGATGCGCATGCCTTCCATGATGCTTCCGGCAGCCTGCTGGACCGGAACGGCCCATTGGGCGAGAAGTTCCATCGACAGACGGTAGGCCGGGCCGGTGATCGAGACGCCGCCGAGAAAAGTCCGATCCTCCGACCAGATGGGTGCGGCGACGCAGCGGATGCCGGCCTCGTGCTCCTCACGGTCGAAAGCATAACCCTGATCGGCGATCTCATGGATTTCGGCGAGCAGGCTGGCCGGCGAGGCATGGGTGGCGGCGGTAAAGCGGGTGAAATTCACGCCGGCAAGGAGATCGGCCAAGCTTTCGGCCGGAAGCAGCGACAGCGCCGCCTTGCCGACGCCGGTGCAGTAACAGGGCGAGGCATTGCCGATCTGCGAATACATCCGCACCGGCTGGCGGCCCTCGACCTTGTCGAGATAGATGATCGACTGGCCTCGGAGAACACCGAGATGCACGGTCTCACCGGTCACCTGCTGCAGAGCGGCAAGATGCGGTTCGGCAATCAGGCGGAATTCATTACGCGCCCAACTGCGGGCGGCGAAATCGAGCAGGCGCAGGCCCGGCGCATAACGGCCATCGCCGTCGAGTTCGAGCAGCCCTTCCTCGACGAGATGGCTGAGCTGCCGATGGAGGGTGCCGCGCGGCTGGCCGGCGAGCGACAGGATATCGGTGAACCGCAACGGCGCATCCGCATGGGTAACGAGATCGAGCAGCACCATCAGTTTGCCGAGTGTGCCGGTCTCGCGTGCCTGCGCCATGCCGTCGCCGTTTGCATTCATCGTCTCATCCGCCCTTGACAGAAAGGGCAGTATAATCTGATAATTCCATATAGTCAAATTCAGTTCCAAATAATGGAACAATCTATTTCGTCGGGAGAAGACGATGACTGCGACGTCAGCCCAGTTTCCGGAATTCAGGGACCGAACCGTGCTCGTCACCGGCGGCGGATCGGGTATCGGGGCTGCGATCGTCGAAGGTTTTGCGCGCCAGGGCGCCAAGGTTTCCTTCATCGACATCGCCGAGGCCGCCGGCAATGCGCTTGCCGAGACGCTGTCGGGCCAGACCGCGCACCCGGTTTCCTTTTACCATGCGGATCTGCGTGACATCGAGGCGATCCGGCGAACCGTCGATAATGTCGTTGCCGCTTCCGGGCCGATCCGCGTGCTCGTCAACAATGCCGCCTGGGACGACCGCCACGAATTCGACGCCGTCACCGAGGCCTACTGGGACAACAACCAGGCGGTCAACCTGCGGCATGTATTCTTCACCTCGCAGGCGGCCGCACCATCGATGCGGGCGGCCGGCGGCGGTGCGATCGTCAATATGTCGTCGATCGCCTTCAAGCTGAACATGGGCGGTTTTCCCGCCTATGCGGCGGCAAAGGCGGCGGTGGTCGGCCTGACGAAGAGCATGGCAGGCAGGCTCGGCCCGGAAAATATCCGGGTCAACTGCATCCTGCCCGGCATGGTCGTCACCGAACGGCAGATGCAGTTGTGGCTGACCGAAGAGAGCATCGCCCGCTCGGTCGAGCAGCAATGCCTGAAAGTCCCGCTCAAAGCCGATGCGATCGTCGGTCCCTGCCTGTTTCTTGCATCCGACTGCGCGGCCGGAATGACCGCCCAGTCCCTGATTGTCGACGGAGGCGTTCTGTAATGGCTAATCCCGCTTATGTCGCGGTGGACTGGGGCACCAGCAGCTTCCGATTGTGGCTGATCGCCCGGGACGGCCGCGTGCTTGCCGAGCGCCGCAGCGGCGAAGGCATGACCAGCGCGGCAAAGACCGGCTTTTCCGCCGTACTATCTGGCCATCTCGCCGCTGTCGAAGCACCGGACACCCTGCCGGTGATCGTCTGCGGCATGGCCGGCGCACGGCAGGGTTGGGTCGAGGCCGGTTATATCGACGTGCCAACCCCGCTCGCCTCGATCCTGACTGCCGCCGTCCGCGTGCCTGGCGAAAGCCGCGACATCCGCATCTTGCCGGGCCTTGCCCAGCGGCAGACGGCGACGCCGGATGTCATGCGCGGCGAGGAAACCCAGCTGCTCGGCGCGCTCGGCGGCACAAGCGCCGGCCCTCAGGCGGTCTGCATGCCCGGCACGCATTCGAAATGGGTGCACGTGACGGACGCAGAGGTGACCGGCTTTTCCACCTTCATGACCGGCGAACTCTTCGACGCGATCAGCAAACACACGATCCTGTCGCATGCCGTTGCCGGGGCCGAGGAGCAGCCGGCCGACGCGGCGGCCTTCGAGGCGGCGGTTTCGGCCGCTTTCGCCCGGCCGGCCCTTGCCTCCAACCTGCTCTTTACCGCCCGCTCCGGCCAGCTCCTGCACGGGATCTCCGCCGCTGCCGCGCAAGCCCGGCTCTCCGGCACGCTGATCGGCCTCGAAATCGCCGGGGCGCTGCAGGATGCCGCCACCTCAGGCATCACCCTCGTCGCCTCCGGACGCCTGCAGGCGCTCTACGAACAGGCTTTTAAAACCCTCTCCCTTGCCTTCACCGCCATCGATGCGGACGCCGCCGTGCGCCGCGGGCTATCGGTCGCCGCCGAAGCCATCTGGCCGAATTGAGAAAGCTGTCACGATGAACCGTATCCCCTTCCCCGACGTGAAGCGCCCGCTGATCGCCATCCTGCGCGGCATCCGGCCCGACGAGACCGAAAGCGTCGTCGGCGCGCTGATCGACAACGGCCTGACGGCGATCGAGATCCCGCTCAATTCGCCGGAGCCGTTCAAATCAATCGAGATCGCCGCCAAGATGGCGCCTGCCGAGGTGCTGATCGGCGCCGGCACGGTGCTGACGGTCGAGGCGGTCGACAGCCTGAATGCGGCCGGCGGCAAGCTGCTGGTGACGCCGAATGTCGAACCCGAGGTGATCATCCGGGCACGCGGCTATGGCATGGTGACAATGCCAGGCGTCTTCACGCCGACCGAGGCACTGGCCGCAGCGCGGGCCGGCGCCACCGGGCTCAAATTCTTTCCGGCGAGCGTGCTCGGTCCTTCCGGGATCACGGCGATCCGGGCGATCCTGCCGCCGGAGCTGACGATTGCCGCCGTCGGCGGCGTATCGGACAAGAATTTCGGCGATTACACCAAGGCCGGCATCTTCGCCTTCGGCCTCGGCACCAGCCTCTACAAGCCGGGAATGACCGCGGCAGAGGTTGCCGAGCGTGCCAAGGCGACCATTTACGCCTATGATGCAGCCATGGGAGCGTGAGCGTATGACCGAGATTTACGAGTTCGAAGGCAAGACCCTTTGCAACACCAATTCCGTCCTCGGCGAAGGGCCGACCTATGATCCGGACAGCAACACGGTCTGGTGGTTCAACATCCTCGGCAAGGAGCTGCACGAACTCAGACTCGCGACGGGGGAGAAAAAGGTGCATCCGCTGCCTGTCATGGCAAGCGTGCTGGCCCGCATCGACGCCGGACGGCAGCTGATCGCAACGGAAGAAGGGCTGTTCGTTCGCGATGTGGCAAGCGGCAATCTCACCTTCTACGCCGCGCTCGAAAACGACCGGCCGGAAAACCGTTCGAACGACGGCCGCACCCATCCTTCCGGGGCGCTCTGGATCGGCACGATGAGCAAACGGGCGGAAAACCAGGCTGGCGCGATCTATCATGTCGCGAGCGGCAAGGTGACGAAGATCTTCAACGGCATCAGCATTCCGAATTCGATCTGCTTCTCGCCCGACGGCACGATCGGCTATTACACGGACTCGCGCATAAACCGGCTGATGCGCGTCATGGTCGATCCCCAGACCGGCCTGCCGGCGGGCGAGCCGATCGTCCTCGTCGACAGCATGAACGAGCCCGGCGACATAGACGGCTCAGTGGTCGATGCCGACGGCTATATCTGGAATGCCCGCTGGGGCGCCGGCGTCGTCGATCGCTACAATCCCGATGGGCTGCGCATCTCGCGCTACAAGGTCCCCGCCGTCCAACCCTCCTGCCCGGCCTTCATCGGCGTCAATGCCGACCGGCTGGCGGTGACGACAGCCTGGGAAGGGCTCGACGAGGATGCCCGTTCGGCCCAGCCTTCCGCGGGCGCCCTTCTGGAACTCGGCATCGAGGTCAAAGGCGTGTTCGATCCCCTCTATGTGATCTGAACCCGGCCACTTGCGGCCGCCATCGAAGGCGCTCCTGGGCAGGAGCGCCTTTTCGTTTCGGCCACTATCGATCGATAAAAGTTCCGTGAAAATCGAGAAATTTTCCGTGTTTTCAACCGGAACCAATCGGCGCACCGCTCATTTTCCCTACGAACCGGCGCGGCAAGGATCATTGCCGGGTCAGCGCTCACACTAGGGAAATGAAAGTAGGTTCGAAATGACACGCAAACTTTTGACGACCGTTGCCGCTGGCGCGCTGTTTGCCACGGCTTTCGCACCGGCGGCATTCTCGCAGACCGCTCCGAAGCCTGCGGATCCCGCCGCGACCAACCAGGCAGCGCCGGCCGATCCGGCAGCACCGAAACCGGTCACCCCTGACGTCACCAAACCCGCAGGCGATGCCGCACAGGCTCCGGCCGCAAAACCGAGCACGGATATGGCTCAGGGCAGCTATCTGACGGAGCAGGCTCCGGACCAGATCAGCGCCAACACCTATATCGGTCAGTCGGTCTATAACGGCAACAACGAAAGCATCGGCAGCATCAACGACCTGATCCTGAAGAAGGACGGCGGCATCGTCGCCGCAATCGTCGGCGTCGGCGGCTTCCTTGGCATCGGCGAAAAGGATGTCGCAGTTCCGATGGAAAAGATCACGGTTGCCCAGAACACCCAGGACGGCAGCCTCAAGCTGACGACCAGCGAAACGGCCGAATCGCTGAAGGCCGCGCCTGAGTTCAAGACGCTGGCAATGCAGTCCGCAGAAAAGGCCCCGGCCGCAACCGGTACCGATACGACGGCAACCGGCTCGACCACGCCTAAGTAAACCGCGCGCGGTAGTATAGCGTAGGTGATGGCGCTCCTAGGGGCGCCATCGCTTTTTCTGATGGGCTGATTTCGAGGGCAAAACTGCGGGTTTGCCTGCTTTGCAATTCCGGACGCAAAACCGCTGCGCACTTTTGCTGGAATGGAGCTTGCCTGCTTTACGCAACTCCGGACGCAAAACCGCTGCGCATTTTTGCTGGAATTGGGCTTGCCTGCTTTACGCAATCCCGGACGCAAAACCGCTGCGCACTTTTGCTGGAATTGCTTATGCGCTGACGCGCTCGGTGATCGCCGTGTCGTAGTAGTTCTCGTGCAGGAAGCGCAGCGTAGCGATGCCATCGGCCGGGCGGCCGAAATGATAGCCCTGGCCCATGCCGCAGCCGAGCGTGCGCAGTTTCACCGCCTCGGCGTAATCCTCTATTCCCTCGGCCACGACTTCCAGTTCCAGGCCGTCGCACATGGCAAGGATTGCCTTGATGATGTGTTCGGAGGCGCGGTCGGAATTGATGCGCGAGACGAAGGCACGGTCGATCTTGATCTTGTCGAAGATGAAGTCGCGCAGGCGCCCGAGGCTCGACTGGCCGGTTCCGAAATCGTCGAGCGAAATGCGCACGCCGGCGGCGCGCAGATCGGCGATGATGCGGTGGGCGGTGTCGGCCGAACCCATCACCGCCGTCTCGGTGATCTCCAGTTCCAGACGATGCGGATCGAAGCCGACCCGGCCGAGGATCGACAGGATGCTGCCGCTCGTGCCGGGATCCATCAGCTGCGCCGAAGAAAGATTGAACGACAGGAAGAGTTCGCGCGGCCAGGAAAGCGCTGCTTCCGCGGCCTTGCGCAGCAGCGTTTCCGACAGGGCGTCAATGAAACCGCGCTCTTCGGCGAGCGGCACGAAGACGCCGGGCGAAACGAAGCCGAGATCGGGATCGTTCCAGCGCGCCAGCGCCTCGAAGCCGACGACCTGGTTGTTTGACAACGAGACGATCGGCTGGAAATGCACGTCGATTGCGTCTGAGATGATGGCGTTTCTCAGCGCCTGCTCCAGCTGCGTGGCGCGCTTCATCTCCTGGGCGATCTCCCGCGAATAGACGGTGATCTGGCCGCGGCCGCGGCGCTTGGAGCGATAGAGCGCCGTTTCGGCGCTCTTCAGCAGTTCCTCGCAGTCCTCTCCGGCAAAGGGGTAGATGGCAAAGCCGAAGGAGGCGGAGAGACGGACGTTGCGGTCGCCGAGATCATAGGGCGCCGACAGCACTTCGCGGATCATCTGGCCGAATTTCTCCGCACTCGCCCGCTCGAAAATCAACGGCAGCACGAAGGCGAATTCGTCGCCGTCGTGACGGGTGACCATCGCGCCATCAGGAATGCAGGCCTTGAGGCGATGGGCGACCTGGCAGAGGATCTCATCGCCGGCCGAGGAGCCAAAGAGATCGTTGATCGGTTTGAAACTGTCGAGATTGGCAATGCCGATGGTGAAGGGAGCCGGATCGCTGGCGCGCTCGGCGGAAATCTGCAGAACCTTCTCGCGCATGCGATTGCGGTTTCCCAACCCGGTCAGCGGATCGGTATAGGCCATCGCCTGGAGCTCACTATGACTCACGGTCAAGGAAGCCATGTCCGCCGATCTCATCATTCAAACCCGAGCTTTCCTCCGCAGCGAGCAAACAATGACCGGGATTTCTTAACAATTCGCTAGTAAATCAACCGCCCTGACAGCCCGACCAGTTTCAAATTTGTGGAGTTGACGCTGTCGGCAAGTGCAGGATGCCGCGACGAGACGACGGCCATCAGTATTACGCGCTCGTTCGAACCCGAACGCCCTCTTCCACCAAATATTTCTGAAAAACCGCCTCGAGCATGTCGGGACTGACCGGCTTCATGATGACGTCGTCCATGCCCGACTTGACGCATTCGGCTCGATCGCGCTCGAAGGCCTGGGTGAGCACGCCGATGATCGGGGTGCGGGCTGCACCGCCGGCTTCCTCCATCTGCCGGATCAGGCGCGCGGCTTCAAAGCCGTTGAAGCCCGGCAGGGAGATGTCCATCAGCACCACCTGCGGCCGGTGTTCGGCCCAGAGGCGCACGACCTCGTCGCCGGTCGCCGCGATCATATGGCGATAGCCGAGGCCCTCGAGGATCTGTGTGAAGACGATCTGATTGATATCATTGTCTTCGGCGACGAGAACCTGCAGACCGACAGTGTCGTCGGAGATGCTGATTTCCCAATCCGCATCCGTGCCGGCGCCGTTGTTGCGGCTGTTGCGATTGAAATGGCGGGCGATCTGGAAGGTGAGCTCGTTGGCGATCTGGAAGCCGTCCATGACGAGCGACGGTATGCCGTATTGCTCGGCAAGCTCGAGGCAGCGCATGCCCATCTGATTGTCGATGATCAAGAGGTCGAGCGAGATGCCGGAGGAGGTGGCGATTTCCAGGAAACGCTCCTCCTCGTCCTCGCCGCGCACCGAACAGGATTCGAATCCGTATTTCGCCAGCGTGCGCAAGGCCGCGGCCTCGGCGGCGAGATCGGCGGTGACGACGAGGATCTTGCGGCCGGAGAAATTCTCCGGAACGATCGCTTCCATCGCCGCCGGCTCGCGACGCTCCACCGCGCTCGGCACCGGCACATAGGCGCGGCGATAGCTCTGGTTGGCGGAGGTGGTGACCGCCGAGGCGCGGTCGAACTCCTCGAGATCGGCGCCGTCGCGCGGCAGGTCCTGCGTGGTCGACACCAGGAAATAGCGACCGGGCTTGCCGATACGGTGCTTGCGACTGACGATGTCGCGCTCGATGCCGTCACGGGAGATCTGTCGCTGGCGGGAGATCGACATTTCGCCGGTCTCCAGCACGTGACGGTCGCTCTCTTCGAAGCGTTTGGCGATCTCGGGCGAAAAAAGGTCGCCACTCTTGCGCCCGAGCACCTCGTCGGCGGTGGTCTGGTATTTCGCGCAGAAGGCGAGATTGACCGCGACATAGGTCAGGTTGCGGTCCTTGACGAAGAGCGGGAACGGCAGATTGTCGAGAATGTCCTCGGTGAGCTGCACCCGCTCCAGATCCGAACGCCACTGCTCCTCGCGCTTCTTGTCCTCGGAAATGTCGGAGACGATGGTGACGCCGTAACCGCCCGGCAGCCTGCGCTTGACGAATCGGACCCAGCTGTCGGCGCCATGGCGCTCGACGGCGTCGAAGCGCTCGCGCCAATGGGAAGCGATCTTCTGCGACAGCCAGTCCTCGCGGCTGAGCGCGCCGCCCTGCCTCACTTCATATTGCTGGCGAACGCCGGTATCGTAGATTGCGCCCAGGAAATCGCGCAGCCGCGTGCCCGGCTTCAGTATCTCGGCCGACAGCGGGAAGAATTCGAGGATCTGGCGGCTTGCGAAGATCAGATGATCGTTCTTGTCGTAGATGATGAACGCTGCCGAAAGGCTGTCGCACACGACATCGAAAAGCGCCGTCTGCAGATCGGCCTCGGCGGGCGTTCCGTCGATTTCCGATGACGTGTCCGCCTTTTCGAAGCCGGCACTCATTCTATTGCGTCCCACATCTGTTCGATTTCGCAGCTTCCGGAGGTATATGAATAAAAATGCCATTTTTCTGTTAAAACCGGCTTAACACTGCTGACCGTCGAAACAGGGACGCCGCAGATCACGCTTCTGTAAAACCTATGGAATCCCCTTCCCTCCAGCCCGCGAATCCCTGAAAATAGCCCATGGCCATCAGACAGCTTTCCGAAACGCTCATCAACCAGATCGCCGCCGGCGAGGTCATCGAACGGCCGGCGAGCGCTGCCAAGGAACTGATCGAAAATGCGCTCGACGCCGGGGCGACGCGCATCGAGATCGCCACGGCAGGCGGTGGCAAGGCACTGCTGCGGGTAAGCGACAACGGCTCCGGCATGGAGGCGGCCGATCTCGAGCTGGCGGTGCGGCGCCACTGCACGTCGAAGATCTCCGAGACGCTCGAGGATATCCGCACGCTCGGCTTCCGCGGCGAGGCGCTGCCGTCGATCGGTTCCGTCGCCAGGCTGAGCATCGCCAGCCGCAGGCGCGACAGCGCCGGCGGCCACGAGATCGCTGTTGCCGGCGGCAAGATCGTGCATATCAGGCCGGCCGCCGCCAATACCGGCACCATCGTCGAAGTGCGCGACCTGTTTTTCGCCACGCCCGCCCGGCTCAAATTCCTGAAGAGCGAAAAGGCCGAGGCCGGCGCCATTACCGAGATCGTCAAGCGCATGGCGATCGCGTTTCCCGCCGTGCGCTTCGTGCTGTCGGGCTCGGACCGCACGACGCTGGAATTTCCGGCGACCGGCGACGACCATCTGGCGCGCATGGCGCAGGTGCTCGGCAAGGAATTCCGCGACAACGCCATTGCGCTCGACGCCGTGCGCGAGGACATCTCGCTCACCGGTTTTGCCGGCGTGCCGACCTTCAACCGCGGCAACTCGGCCCATCAATATGCCTTCGTCAACGGCCGGCCGGTGCAGGACAAGCTGATCCTCTCGGCGATCCGCGGCGCCTATGCCGAGACGATTCCTTCAGGACGCTATCCGGTGGCGGTGCTGTCGATCAGACTCGATCCGGCGCTCGTCGACGTCAACGTGCATCCGGCAAAATCCGACGTGCGCTTCCGCGACCCGGGCCTGGTGCGCGGCCTGATCGTCGGCGCCATCCGCGAGGCGCTCGCGCGCGACGGCAGCCGGGCGGCGACAACGGGGGCGAGCGACATGCTGCGCGCCTTCCGCCCCGGCTTCCAGCCCCATGCGCAGCGGCCGCAGGCGCCGTGGTCGGCCGAGACCTCACCCTTTCGGCCCTACCAGCCGGCAGCCGGTTTCACCGAACTGCCGCAGGCGTCGTTCGACGGGCTCTCGATGCCGACGGCGCGGGCCGAGCCGCAACCTTCGCCGCAGCCGGGCGCACCCGAACCGGCCGCCTCTGCCGAAACAACCGGGCGCTATCCGCTCGGCGCCGCACGGGCGCAGATCCACGCCAACTATATCGTCTCCCAGACCGAGGACGGGCTCGTCATCGTCGACCAGCATGCGGCGCATGAGCGGCTCGTGTTCGAGGCGATGCGCAAGGCGCTGCATTCGAAGAGGCTGGCCTCGCAGGTGCTGCTCATCCCTGAGATCATCGACCTTCCCGAAGAGGATTGCGACCGGCTGATGCAGCATGCGGCCGAGCTTTCCGAACTGGGCCTGGCGATCGAGCGTTTCGGTCCCGGGGCGATTGCCGTGCGCGAAACGCCGGCCATGCTCGGCGAGGTCGACGCCCACGGCCTCATCCGCCAGCTCGCCGACGAGATCGCCGAATGGGACACCGCGTCGGGGCTGTCGGCCAAGCTCGAATATGTGGCGGCGACCATGGCCTGCCATGGATCGGTTCGCTCCGGACGGCGGCTGCGGCCGGAGGAAATGAACGCGCTGCTGAGAGAAATGGAAGTGACGCCCGGTTCCGGCCAATGCAATCACGGCCGGCCGACCTATATCGAACTGAAGCTCAGCGATATCGAGCGGCTTTTCGGCAGAAGCTAAAAAAGCTGGCAAAGCGGCTGTTGCGGGAGTATGGCAGACGCATGACAGACTGCAGGGAACGGAGCACATGAATTTGTTCGAAGGGCACGGAAACCGCGAGGCGAAGATCCGCTATCTCGACGGCGATTTCCAGATTGTCTCGCCCGGCTCCTATGTCGTCTGCGCGATGACGGGAAAACATATTCCGCTCGACGAGCTGCGCTACTGGAGCGTCGCCCGCCAGGAGCCCTATGCCGACGTGATCTCGGCGATCGAAGCCGACAAACGCGCCGGCGTGCTGCCGAACCAGCGGCGTTAGAACGGAACCGCCTTTTACCGGCGTGCTCAAGACGCTCTATCACTTTCAAAGCGTGCAGTTTTGAGGCCGGAACAGACAACGCAAACGCTGCGGCGGAGGCGAATACAAGGAGTGTCCGCGGGGCCAAGGAGGATAGTCCTCTGGTCTGCGGCCCGGAGTTGTTGCAACGAGAATATCCACTCCGGTCGCCCGACGACCGGAAGGCATCGGCTCATCCGCCGCGCCTTCCGCATCGACTGGCCAATAGAGCTTCGGGCCGCAGAGTTCCCCGATATCAATCCGATAAAGAGGTGACACTGCTTCGCGCCTCTGACGACCCAAAGGGGCGACGGTTCACTTGAAGGTTGCCATATTGTCGGGCGTTACGAGGGCCGCGCCGGAGTCGATCAAAGACTCGACCTTTTCTCCGCGAATCGATTTCACCAGGGCATCCACACCGAGCTCAGCCATTTTGGTTGGGAATTGCGCTACCGACGCGTCCTCGACACCACTCTTCAGCGCCTCCTCTTCGCCACAGCAGAAGTCGAAACCGACCAGCACAATCTTGTCATTGGCAATGCCGGCATTCTTGATTGCGCGAGCTGCACCGGCAGCGGGCGGACCGCAGGCGGCATAGATGGCCTTAAGGTCCGGGTTCTTGGTGAGCAGATCCTCGGCGACATTAATCCCGAGTTCCTCGGTGCAGTTTGTCGCGCCTTTTCCGACGATCTTGACGTCAAGGCCGCTCAGCCCTTCCATCATCCCCTTCACACGGTCATCAAGCGCCGGCACGCCGGGCACGCCCTCGAGAATCCCGAGCGTGTCGCCGGCTTTAAGAACAGTTTTGAGATATTCGCCCGCGATTTTGCCCGCGGCGAAATTGTTGGTCGTGGCAAGCGCCGTCCTGCCGTTCCAATCCGGGATATTGTTATCCATCAACACGACCTTGATGCCGGCGGCAACTGCCTTGTCCAGGGCGGTGGATACGGTGGGATCGACGGGGGTAAGGGCGATGCCCTGCACGCCTCGCGTCACCATCGACTCGATCTGCGCAATTTGGCCCTCGATGTCGGTTGCGGACGTACCCTGCCCGTAAATGATCTCGACGCCGGGATTTCTCTTCGCATAGTCTTTCGCGGCGTTCTCCATGGTTGCGAAGAACGGTACAGGGAATTTGGTTATGAAGCCGAGCTTGACCGGGTCCTGCGCCAAGGACGGTACTGCAGCGACGGCCAGGATCCCAAAGGCTCCCAGCAGGAAATGCCGTTTCATGATACACCTCCCATGTTTCGACCGCTCTCCTCTAGAGCGATCTCGTTGTCCGCTGCCCCAACGAAGCAGCGATCTCCCCTCAAGCCCCGGCGCCAACAATCATCGCGACCAGGTCCTGCTTATTCGCTTCCGTTGGCCTCAGTTCACCGACCTTGCGACCTTGGCGCAGCACAACCGCCCGATCGGCGATCTCGACGACATGTTCCATATTGTGCGTGATCAAGATCACCGCATTGCCGGCGGCCTTGAGCTGATTGATCAGATCAAGAACCTGGCGAGCCTCGCGAAGCCCGAGGGCCGCCGTAGGTTCGTCAAGGAGCACGAGCTTGCGCGCAAAGACGATGGCGCGCGCGACCGCGATCGCCTGTCGCTGCCCCCCGGACATCAGTGCGACCGGCGCGTCGAATCTCGGCAGCTTGACCTTCAGGCGATCGATGACGCTTGCTGCTTCCCGCCTCATCATGCCTGTGTTGAGGAAGCGGAGCGGACGCGGCAGCCAAGACGGAAACGAGATCTCTCGGCCGCAATAGAAATTCTGGACGGGAGTCAGATTGTCGAAAAGCGCCAGGTCCTGATAGACGGTCTCAATACCGGCGCGGCGGGCTGCCGCGGTTGAATTGAGCCAAACACGCGCTCCGTCGACAAGAATTTCTCCTTCGTCGAGACTGTGAAGCCCGCTGATGCATTTGACGAGCGTCGACTTGCCGGCGCCGTTGTCACCCAAAAGAGCGGTTACTTCACCTGCATAGGCATCGAAGCTTACATTTTTCAGGGCATGAATCGCCCCGAAGCGCTTCTGCGCGTTTCGTACCGAAAGTGCCGGTGTCGCGGATGCAGGGCTCATTGTATTCTCGCCGTTTGAAGCACACGCGCGCGCGCCTCGAGATGGTTGCGAAGTACATCGGCCTCCACGGCGATGACGATGACGAGCCCAATCGCGATCATTTGAAAGAACACGTCGACGCCGAGCAGGTTAAGGGCGTTGCGGATAACACCGATCAGAACGGCGCCGATCAGTGCATGGCCCAGATGGCCCCGTCCGCCAAGGAAGCTGGCGCCACCGATAATCACCGCAGCAATGGTGTCGAGCTCCAGGAGATTGCCATAGATTGGTGATGCAGCGGCGGTCCGTCCGGCAAGCAGCACCGCGCCGACACCTGCACAAAAGCCGCAGATGATATAGGTCGCGAGCAAAACGCCCTTTACCGGGATACCCATGCTTCTGGCGGCATTCGGCGAGCCGCCGACAGCATAGATCCATCGGCCGAAGACCATCGACTTCGTCAGGATCAGAAAAAGAAGCGCGGATATAACGACGACAAAGAAGGAGTTGGGCACACCAAGCGTCGTACCGCCGCCGATCGCGGCAACCGCATCGGGCATCCCGCGCATGGTGGTGTGGCCGGGAGCCAATGAAAGTGCCAGGCCGCGGCAAATACTCAAGGTCGCAACTGTGATAATGAAGGGGTGCGGCAGCCGGCCATAGACAAAGACCACGCCGTTTACTGCCCCGACGACGGCACCTGCAAGCAGCATGGCCACGATGACGACGATCGAGGAATCAACCTGCTGGTAGACGAGTCCGCCGATGACCGTGGCCAGCGCCAGGCTAGAGCCGACAGAAAGATCGATCCCACGCGTCAGGATAACGAGCTGCTGCCCCATCGCCACAACAGCAATCACTGCGGTCTGCGCCAGGATGTTTCCCAGGTTGACGGGCTTTAGAAAGGCCGGCGTGATCAAACTGACGACCGCGATGAGCAGAACGAGGATCAAGAGCGGGCCCAGGCTCAATAGCTTCAGCCCCAATGAGATGCCAGATTGTCTCGGATGGAGGGTTGCATCTTGCGATCCACCAGGCCGGGACGAATTCTGAGGCAGAATCCCGGAGTCTTCCAAATTCCCCTAGCCTCCCCCTCGTTTTTTATACATAAGAAACATACGATACACGTACGTCAACTTGTTTTTTATAGATAGAAAATCATACCAAGGGTTGCGCCATGAGAACGGATACGACCTTCAAGCGGGCCTTCAACGATATGATCGACCTCCTTCGGACGTTCGATCCTGGAGCGGAACTGCCGTCCGAAAACGCACTGCGCGCCCAGCTTGGCGTGAGCAGAACGACGGTGCGGAAGGTGCTGGCGAGCATGTCCGCCCGTGGGGTCATCGTATCTGAAGCGCACGGGCGGATCATGCGTGAGCACCCGCAGCAGATAGAGCGCTATCCGAAGGAAGAGACCTTAGCCATTTCGCAACAGGTCGAGACGAGCTTCATGGAGTGGATGCTGCGCGACAATGCCTGTCCGGGCACCGAGATCAATGAGGCGGAACTCGCGAGGAAATTCGGGGTCGCGACAACGATCGTGCGTGAATTTCTCAATCGATTTCAGAAATATGGGCTGATCGAGAAGCGCCAGAATGCCGGCTGGGTTTTCAAAGGTTTCACCGCGAATTTCGCGCTCGAACTGTTCGAAATCCGGGAAATGTTCGAAATGCGCTCCGCACGATTGTTTGCGAGCCTGCCCGACAGCTCGCCCATCTGGAAGCAGGTCCGGGCCATGCGGGCGGCACATCTGGAGCTGCTCGCGGATATCGACGCCCGATTTCAGGATTTCTCGGAGCTCGACAGCCGATTCCATCGGCTCATTGCGACCGTCGCGCCAAACCGGTTTGTCGAAAGCTTCCAGGACGTGATAGCCATCGTCTTCCACTATCACTATCAGTGGAACAAGCGCGATGAGCGGACGCGCAATGAGGTCGCCATCAGGGAGCATCTCGCTCTGATCGAGGCCCTTGAAAGCCGCAATATCGCCTCGATCGATCAGGCTTGCCGCGCGCACCTGACCTCCGCCCGCGAAACCTTACTCCGCTCGATCGCGTGACGTCGCCGCCGCCCTGGGGTTTGTAAGGAACTTTGCCACCTTTTGCGGCACTCGTTACAGCGGTTCAGCCTTGCGAGGAATGGCCTTATCCCCGGCTTTCATCTCCCGCAGGCGGCGCTCGCGGCAGGCGACGATCGCCCGGTCGATGATCAGCCCCGGGGCGAGGTGATCGTCGAAGACCATGTCGACTTCGATCACCCGGCACTTTTGCGCCAGCTCTTGCGCCTTGCCGTGATGGCCGGACAGACGGACGAAATCCTTCGAGGTGGTGACGATCAGAAGATCCTGGCGCTGGGCGGTCGTCAGGATATCGCCGATCTCGTCCTCGCTCAGGTGCTCGTGGTCGCCGAAGGTCTTGGCGACTGTGATTTCGGCGCCGCGCGATTCGACGGTGCGGAAGAACTTGGCGGGATCGGCGATGCCGGCAAAGGCCAGCACCCTGATGCCGGCGAGCCGGTCGTCGCCGCGCACCTTCAGCGATGCGGTGAAATAGGGCTTTGCCGCGCGCGCCGCCATGCGGACGATCCTGTCGGCGGCCTGGCCGCCGCCGACCTTCAGCAAAGCCGTCGCCGAGCGCAGTTGCTGGCCGATCGGTGCGCGGACCGGGCCGGCCGGCACGATATGGCCGTTGCCGAGGCCGCGCGTCGCATCGATGACCAGCAGGGCATAATCGATCGCCAGCCGGGCGCTCTGGAAACCGTCATCCATGATGATGAGGTCGGCGCCCTCCGCCACCAGACGCTGCGCGCCGTCGACGCGCCTGCGGGAAATCACCGTCAGCGCCTCCTGGGCAAGCAGCAGCGGCTCGTCGCCGACGGCGACGGCCCGGTGATGATGAGGATCGACCACCGTCGTCACGTCGAGCGAACCGCCGTAACCGCGGCTGAGGAAGCCCGGTTTCAGGCCTTTCGACTTGGCGGCGCGGGCGATCGTCAGCGCCGTCGGCGTCTTGCCGGCGCCGCCGACGGTGAAATTGCCGACGCAGATGACGGGAATGGATACGGAGGCGCGGCGCGCATGGGCCATGCGGTGGCCGGCGACACGGCCGTAGAGAAAGGAAAGCGGCGCCAGCAGCCAGGCCCGCCAATCGGCTTTCCTCCACCAGAACGGCGGCGCTTCGGATATCATCTTGCCGTCCCGCTCCCCTGCCCGGCTCCAGAACCGGCCCCTTGCTTTTCGCCCGGCCGGATTGAGAAGCCAAAACCGGTGAAAATGCAAGTCCTTGCCCAGATCGCGCGTGGTTTAGGCCGGCTGCAGGTCCGGCAGCAATGTCTCGATGGCGGTGATATCGTCGAGCACATGATCGGCAGCGGCGGCAAGCGAATCGCGCGAGCCGGTGCCGGTCAGCACCGCGATCCTGAGCCCCGTTCCGGCATTCAGGCCCATGTGCAGATCATGATTGTTGTCACCGACCATCGCTACCTCTTCAGGCAAAAGACCGGTCGCGGCGCAGAAGCCGAGCACCATGCCGGGTTCCGGCTTGACGCCAAAGCCGCTGTCGTAGCCGGCGATGTAATCGACATAGCGGGCAAAACCGAAACGCACGGCCGTCTGGCGGATCGAGCGCTCGTTGTCGCTGGAGGCGACGCCGAGCTTGAAGCCGCGCCGATGCAGCCTTGCGAAGAAGCCGGAAAGATCGGTTACCGGCACGGAAAATTCGGCGGCGCCGGAAAAGAGGTCGTCGAGACGGATCGTCAGTTCGCCGACAGCAACCATCGAGCCGGCGGCGACGAGCCCCTCGGCGATCTGACGGGTATTGCCGGCGGCGAGCAGGCTGTCGGGAACGATATGGCCGGTGACCGGATCCATGCCGCAAGCCAGGAGCAACCGATCTGCAAGAAGCGGATCGCCCTCGGCGGCGATGCGGGCAAGCTCGCGATTGACCGGCAACCAGCTCTCGTCATAATCGAGCAGTGTGCCGTCCTTGTCGAAGAGGATGCCTTTGATACGCGCCGGGCTCGACATTGCGCCTCCTCAGAGCTGGGCGACGGCCTTGGGCAACAGGCGCGCCTTGACCGTCAGCGGATTGATATAGGGTTCCAGCCCCTTCACCGTCGCCGTCAGCGCGCCGCGCATCTCGTGCACGGTGGCGATGCCGGCTTCGATCATGGTGCGGCGGGCTTCGTCGTTGGTCAAAAGGTAATGCACGCCCTTGGCCAGCATTTCGGTATCGCGCACCATGCGGGCGCTGCCGCTGCGGGCCAGCTTCTGATAGGCCTCGCGGAAATTCTGCACATTGCCGCCGGAGAGGATGGCGCAGCCGAGCATGGCCGGCTCCAGCGGGTTCTGGCCGCCTTCGGCAAACAGCGACCGGCCGACGAAGGCGATCTCGGTCAGGCGAAGATAAAGACCCATTTCGCCGATCGTGTCGCCGAGGAAAACATCGATATCGGCGGACAGGACGTCGTCGCGGGTGCGGCGGGCGACCTTGAGGCCCTGCTTGACCAGAGCCGCCTCGATCTCATCGCTGCGCTCGGGATGGCGCGGCACGATGATCGTCAACTGGCGATCGCGTTCCTTCAGGGCGCGATGGACGATGCCTGCGGCATTTTCCTCGCCGTCGAAGGTCGAAATCGCCGCCCAGGTCTTGCGATCGCCGATCTGCTTCTTGTAACGGGCGAGGACAGCGCTGTCATAGGGCGGCGCGTCGGTATCGACCTTGAGATTGCCCGAGGTGATGACGGGAACAGCACCCAGATCGCGGAAACGCTCGGCATCGACATCCGACTGGGCGATGACAAGGGCGAGATTTTCGAACAGGGCTTCGGCAATCGATGGGCGGCGGCGCCAGCGGGCAAAGGAGCGGTCCGACATGCGGGCATTGATCAGGATCTGCGGAATGCGGCGGCGGCCGAGCTCTAGCACGGTTGCCGGCCAGATCTCGGATTCGGCGATGATGGCGCAATCGGGCTGCCAATAATCGAGAAAGCGGCTGACCGACGGCTTCAAATCGAGCGGCACATATTGATGGATCGCTTCGTCGCCAAGGCGCTCGGCGGCGAGCCTGGCCGAGGTGATGGTGCCGGTCGTCAGGATGACGTGGATATCACGACGGCGGATTTCGCGGATCAACGGAATGACGGCGTTGGTTTCGCCGACACTTGCGGCATGGAACCAGACGAGCGGGCCTTGCGGCCGGTTGGCGCTCGGATAGCCGAAACGTTCCAGGCGACGCGCGCGGTCTTCCTTGCCCTTGGCCGTGCGGTAGGTGATGTAGAGGCCGACGACCGGAGAGGCTACAGTTCCCGCCAGACGATATGCGCTCAGACCGAACCGCGCCATCCGGGAGCTCATTGCGCCAGCCTCCGATCCAAGACGATCGACATCAAACCCATTCCCTGATTATCGTTGCGGCCGAAATGGCCGATTAATTTGTTCAGAATGCGTCAGACGATCCGGATCGACGGCGCCCGATGCAGCAAGCCGGCGCGACCGCGGGCGGCCGCCGGCACTTGGCGCGGAATCGATGGCCGAGCTCAGTGGCCGCCGGCCTTTTCCTGCGGATCGAGCAAACGATGCATGTGGACAATGAAATAGCGCATATGCGCATTGTCGACCGTCTGCTGCGCCTTCGCCTTCCAGGCCGTCAGCGCCGTGGCATAATCGGGAAAGATGCCGACGATATCGAGACCCTTCAGGTCACGGAACTGGACGTCATCGAGACTTTCCAGTTCGCCGCCAAAAACGAGATGCAAAAGCTGCTTCTTGTCACCGGACTCAGTCATTTTCTTGTTCTCTTTCTGCCCATTCTCCTCCGCCACCCCATCTGCGGGATTTTGACGGAAACGTCAACTGTCTCGTCGCCCGGCAAAGGCCGCGAGGAACTCATCGATGCGGGGCGCCGGGGCCGCACACAGCACCTGGTGGGTGACTTCGGCGCGATTGTAGACGACCGGGTTTCCGTCGAGGTCGACGAGGCGGCCGCCGGCACGGCTAAGGATCAGATCGGCGGCGGCAAGGTCCCAATCATGCGAATTGCCCTTGACGAAAGTGGCTTCGAGGCGGCCGTCCGCCACCATGGCGATGCGATAGGCAAGCGAGGGGACATGTTTTTCGCGCCTGACCCGCTCCCGGAACGCCGCCGGAAGGGTCTTCAGCACGTCTTCACCGATTGCCAGACGGCTCGTCTCCTCCGGCCCGGCGGAGGAAACGAGGAAGGGCTCGCCGTTCTTCAGCGCCGCGCCGCCGTCGACCGCCTCATAGAGCTCTTCGAGCGCCGGGGCATAGAGCACGCCGGCGACCGGCCGGCCGCGATGGACGACCGCGACGCTGACGCACCAGACCTTCTGCCCGGCGAGGAAAGCGCGCGTACCGTCGATCGGGTCGATAATGAACAGCGTCTCGCGCGCGAGGCGCTCGGCATCGTCCTCCGTCTCCTCCGACAGCCAGCCATAATCCGGCCGGGCCTTGCGCAGGATCGACTCCAGTGTCTTGTTGGCGGCGAAATCGGCGGCACTGACGGGAGAGCGATCCCCGTTCTTCCACCAGACCTCGGGGGACTGGTTGAAGAAGCCGAAGGCGATCGCGCCGGCCTCCTTCGCCGCATCGGCGATCAAGGCGAGATCGCCCTGCCAGCGGCGCTTTTCGCTATCGCTCATCGCGTCAATCACTTCCTTCTCGCCGCTTTTCAACTTTCGTTTGAGCATGATGTCGTCCGAAAACCGCTCACACTTTTCGGCATCATGCTCTAGCGCCCCGCGAGGGTCATGCCTTCGATGGCGAAGGTGGGTGCGGCGACGCCGAACTTGCGGTCGATGTCGTTTGCCGGCGTCAGGCGCATGAACATGTCCTTGAGGTTCGAAGCGATCGTCACTTCGGACACCGGGAAAGTGAGTTCGCCGTTCTCGATCCAGAAGCCGGTGGCGCCGCGGCTGTATTCGCCGGTGATCATGTTGACGCCGTGGCCGATCAGTTCGGTGACGTAAAAGCCGTTGCCGACGCTGCGGATCAGTTCCTCCGGCGAGATGTCGCCGGGTTCCAGCGCGAGGTTGGTGGAGGACGGCGAAACGGCGGTGCCGCCGCGCACGCCGCGGCCGTTGGTGGGAAGGCCGAGCTCGCGGCCGGTCGAGGTCGAAAGGAACCAGTGTTTCAGGACACCATCCTCGATCATCACCAGCCGCTCGCCGGCCACGCCCTCGCCGTCGAACGGCCGCGAAGCGGGGCCGCGCACGATCAGCGGATCGTCGGTGATCGACAGGCCTGATTTCAGCACCTGCTGACCCATCCTGTCGCGCAGGAAGCTGGTCTTGCGGGCGACGGCGGCGCCATTGATCGCGCCGGCGATATGGCCGACGAAGCCGCGGGCGACACGCGGGTCGAAGATGACGGTGACGTTCTTGCCGGTCGGCACCTGGCGTGGATTGATACGCTTCACCACCCGTTCGCCGGCGCGGCGGCCGATTTCGGCGGGGTCTTCAAGCTCGGCATAATAGAGGCGGCTGTCGAAATCGTAGTCGCGTTCCATGCCGGTGCCTTCGCCAGCGATGACGCTGACGGAATGGCCGAACCGGGAGCCCATGTAGCTGCCGGCAAAACCGTGCGAGGTGGCGAGAACAAGGCCGCCCATGCCGCCGGATGCGCCGGCGCCGGAGGAATTGGTCACGCCCTTGACCGCAAGGGCCGCCGTCTCGGCGGCAAGAGCCGCCTCGCGCAGCATCTCGGAGGAGACCTCGGTGGGATCGAACAATTGCAGGTCGGGATAGGATTTCGCAAGGCTGGCCTCATCGGCGAGGCAGGCGAAGGGATCCTCCGGCGAGACTTTGGCCATCGCGACGGCGCGTTCGGCAAGCGCCTGCAGATCGAAGCCCGGATTGGCCGAAACGCTGGCGACGCGCTTGCCGACAAAGACCCGCAGCGAGAAATCGTCGCTTTCGGAGGATTCCGTTCCCTCGACCTTGCCAAGACGGACACTGACCGATTGCGAACGCGAGCGAACGACGACGGCATCGGCGGCGTCGGCCCCTGCCTTCCTTGCCAGATCGATCAATTGACTTGCGCGGGAAAGAAGTGTCGAGGAATCGATTTCAGAGGACATGATTTGGCCTTTCCTTCGCGTTCCATTTATTGTGCACTCTCCCAAGCATCAAGGCCGCCGCCGCCGATTCTTTATCGGGACTGCCTGCATGCCCCCGCCACCCGAAAGAAATCGTCAGCATGTCAGCGCCCAACGCCCTTTTTTCCGAAACGATCCTGCTTCTCGGCGGTGCGGTGGTCGCCGCTCCGATCTTCAAGAAGCTCGGGCTCGGCACCGTCCTCGGCTATCTCGCCGCCGGCATCGTCATCGGACCGGTCTTCCACGGCATTACCGACGGCGAACAGATCCTCGGCGTCGCCGAGCTCGGTGTCGTCTTCCTGCTGTTCATCATTGGGCTGGAATTGAAGCCCAGCCGCCTCTGGCAGATGCGGCGCGACATTTTCGGCCTCGGCACGGCGCAGGTGGTGATGACCGGACTGGCGCTGACCACGCTCGCCTTCCTCTCCGGCGTTCTCGACTGGCGCGGCAGCATCGTCGCCGGCTTCGGTCTGGCGCTGTCCTCGACCGCCTTCGCCATGCAGATCCTCGAAGGCGACGGCGACGTCAATACGCGATACGGGCAGCGTTCCTTCTCGATGCTGCTGTTCCAGGACCTGGCGATCGTGCCGCTCTTAGCGCTGATCACCGTGCTCGATGGTAGCGGCAAGGGCAGCAATGCGCCGCTCACCGATTTTGCAGTCGCCGTCGGCGCGGTGGCGGCGATGGTCGTTGCCGGACGCTACCTGCTGACACCGCTCTTCCAGATCATCGCCCGCACCGGCGCCCGCGAGGCGATGATCGCCGCCGCCCTCTTCGTCGTCATGGGATCGGCAAGCCTGATGCAGCTGGCCGGCCTTTCGATGGCGATGGGCGCCTTTCTCTCCGACGTAATGCTGGCCGAATCCTCCTATCGGCACGAGCTGGAGGCCGACATCGAGCCCTTCCGAGGCGTGCTGCTCGCCATCTTCTTCATCGCCGTCGGCCTGTCGCTGCAGCTCGAGGTTCTCGCCGACAACGCGCTCTTCGTCATCGTCGCCGTGCCGATCGTCATGGCCGTCAAGGCGATCATCATCTATGGGCTCTGCCGGATCTCCGGCTCGCCCCACGACGATGCGATCCGCATCGCCTTCCTGCTGCCGCAGGGCGGCGAATTCGGCTTCGTGCTGTTTACCGCGGCTGATGTCACCGGGCTGATGTCGACGAGCACGGCCTCGCTGCTGGTGGCGATTGTGACCCTCTCCATGGCACTGACTCCGATCGGGGCCGCGCTGTCGAAGCGGCTGCTCAACGGCGATGCACAGGAAGAACTGGACGAGGATTTCGAAGGGGCCGGCGCTGACGTGCTGATGGTCGGCTTCTCGCGTTTCGGCCAGATCGCCGCCCAGATCCTGCTTGCCGGCGGGCGCAGCGTCACCGTCATCGATTTTTCGGCCGACCGCATCCGCCAGGCCTCCGCCTTCGGCTTCCGCATCTATTTCGGCGACGGCGCCCGCAAGGACGTGCTGCGCTCGGCCGGGATCGACCGGGCGAAGATCGTGCTCGTCTGCACGCAGAAAAAGGAGATCACCGACAAGGTGGTGGAGCTGGTGCAGGCGGACTATCCGCACACAAGACTCTATGTGCGCTCCTACGACCGCATCCATTCGATCGAGCTGCGCAACAAGGGCGTCGACTACGAGCTGCGCGAAACGCTGGAATCCGGCCTGCTGTTCGGGCGGCGCACGCTGGAAGCGCTCGGCGTTTCCGAGGTTGACGCCTATGAAATCGGCGAGGACATCCGCAAACGCGACGAGGCGCGTCTGGTGCTGCAGGCTTCCGAAGGGCTGCAGGCCGGCCGCGACATGCTGTTTTCCCACCCCGTCCGCCCCGAGCCGCTGGTCAAGCCGAAACGCGCCGCCGACCCCTTCGAGGACGACCCGCTGGCGGGCACCGCGGATGCGACAGCCGACGCATAAGCCGGTTCGGGACGGTACCAAAATGGAGTGCATCGAAAGACGGAGGCTACTGCCAGAATCTGTCAGCATGCCACGATAGAACCCGTCCTGACCAACAACAGGAGGCTTCACATGATCGACGGCAACAGCATTCTCCTTTTCGTCACCGACGCGGCAGAGAGCGCCAGCTTTTATCAGCGATTGCTCGGGCAGAATCCGGTGGACGCCAGTCCGACTTTCGCCATGTTCATCCTGCCTTCGGGCCTGGCCCTTGGCCTGTGGGGCAAGGCGGGCGTTGAGCCGGCGCCGGCTGGCATGGGCGGCGGCTGCGACGTCGGTTTCAAGGTTGCGACGGCGGATGTGGTTGATGCACTTCATGCCGAATGGCTGGACAGGGGCGCGAGCATTCTTTTGTCACCGACCGACCTCGATTTCGGCCGCAGCTTTGTCGCGGCCGATCCCGACGGGCACCGTCTGCGCGTCTACAATGTCGCGGAGGGCTGAAATATGCCCCGCAGCTGGATCGCCGTTGCATCAGCAAATCATGTCCGCATCGGGCGGGAGGCCGGCTTCATGCAGGTTTGTCACGGAAAGGCCGCTCCGCTGAGACGGAGCGCGCCCGGCGACCGGGTGATCTACTATTCGCCGACCGAAACATTCGGCGGCAAGGATCGGCTCCAGGCGTTCACGGCACTTGGCGTGGTCAAGGAAACCGAGGCCTATCAAGT
The DNA here is from genome assembly GCF_003985125.1 of Rhizobium phaseoli. Taxonomy (GTDB): domain Bacteria; phylum Pseudomonadota; class Alphaproteobacteria; order Rhizobiales; family Rhizobiaceae; genus Rhizobium; species Rhizobium phaseoli. The sequence goes on along the minus strand of NZ_ML133580.1, from coordinate 79,936 downwards.
GGAAGCCCACCCCGGTTTTCGCCCCTGGAGGCGGGATGTCGCCTGGTACCAGGCTCTGGAAACGCCGATCCGGCCGCTGCTCGGCCGGCTGTCCTTCACCAGCGACCGGGCAGGCTGGGGCTATCAACTGCGCTTCGGTCTGTTCGAAATCGGCAATGACGATGCCGAGATAATAGCCGAGGCGATGTGCGGCGAACCACTCATGGAGGTCGCGCAAACATGCGCGGCGGTTCGCGTGCAATATAGTCTAGCGTTTTAATCGCGCTTCGATTTCGCGATCGAGGGCGAATTTCAGTTCGTCCTTGACGCCGACCGACATGGCCAGCACGTCGCGGGCCTTGAGGAAATCCATCACGCCGGTGCGGCCGACCGCCGGGCGCAGGAAGATATGCGGCCGGCGGAGCTTCAGCTTCAGCGAGATCGCCGTCTGCATCATCAACTGGCCGGACCCGAAGATGCTTTCCATGCGGTTCGGAATATGGGTGCCGTCGCCTTCCGGCGCGCCGACGACGTCGATGCCGACGACGATGTCGGCAAGATCCATCAGGGGTTCATAGGGCACGGGATTGCTGATGCCGCCGTCGATCATCACCCGGCCGCGCAGGCGCACCGGCATGAAGACGGCGGGGATGGCGGATGAGGCGGCGAGTGCCGGAAAAAGCTCGCCCTCTTCGATGATCACTTCGTTCTGACCGTAATAATCGGTGGTGATCACCTTCATCGGCACCAGCAGATCCTCGAAGCGGGCCGGCAGTTCTGACGGCAGGAAGGCCTTGAGGATCCGCTCCAGATTGAACTGGCCGATGCGAATGCCCTTGGCGACCGCATCACGCACCGTCGCCGGTCTCAGCCCCCAAATGCGGGCGACGACCGCCGTCTTATTGCCGACTGTCGTCAGCGCATGTTCGCGGATTTCGGCGCCGGACATGCCGGCGGCCAAGCCGGCCCCCATGATCGCACCCATCGACGAGCCCGATATCGCCACCGGGCGGATGCCGAGCTCGTCGAGCGTCTCAATGATGTGGATATGGGCAAGTCCGCGCGCGCCGCCGCCGCCGAAAGCAACCGCGACCGTCGGAAGGTCGCTGATCGCAGGCAGTTTCGGACTGATGAATTCTGCCTGCTGCACGCCCCGCCCCCGCTTATTGCGGCTGATACCGGAAGAAATGCACCCTCGTATCGCCAAAGATGCGGCTTTCGAGGAAAACATAGGAAGGATGCACGGAAACGACAACATCGGCGCGTTCTTCGAGCACCGCAATCGCGCCCGGCCTGAGCCAGCCGCCCTGGGCGGCCGCCGCCATCGCCTTTTCGCCGAGGCCTTTGCCATAGGGCGGATCGGCGAACAGCACGTCGAAGGCTTCGAGATTGCCGACGCTGCCGAGATCGGTGGCATCGCGGCGCAGGATGCGCGTGCGGCCGTGCAGGCCGAGCGCATCAATGTTTTCCCAGAGCAGCGCCCTGCCCTCGACACTGTTTTCGACGAAGAGCGCATGGCGACAGCCACGCGACACGGCTTCGAGGCCGACGGCGCCGGTGCCGGCAAAAAGATCAAGGATCCGGGTGCCGTCGACGCATCCCGGATAGGCATGGCTCAATATATTGAACAGGCTCTCGCGCGTCCGGTCGGCAGTCGGCCGGATATCGTTGGATTTTGGCACGGCGAGAGGCCGTCCGCGAAACTCACCGCCGACGATCCGCACCGCGCGTCATTCCCTTTCCTTTTCCGCCACCTCTGGACGGGCCGCCCGCAGGCCTGTCGCCGCCCGGCCTGTCGCTGCCGGGCTTGCCGCCCTTCGGCTTGCCGGAAAAATTCTTCGATCCGCCGGGCTTGGCACCAAAGCCCTTGCCGCGCGGCTTATCGCCCGAAGGCTTGCCGCCGGGCGCCTTGTCGCCGAAGGACCGTTCGCCGCGCGGACGCTCGGACCGCCCCTCACCGGCAAAGCTTCTGGCTGCCCGCGGACGCTCGTCACCATCTTCGCGCGGCCTGCGGTCTCCACTCGGCTTGTCGCCGAAAGGCCGGTCACCACGCGAAGGACGATCGCCGAACGGGCGGTCGCCGCGCGGACGTTCCGAACGGCCCTCGCCGGCGGAAGTTCTGGCGGCACGGGGACGCTCGTCGCCATCGGCACGCGGCCTGCGGTCGCCGCGCGGCTTGTCGCCGAAAGGCCGATCGCCGCGTGAAGGACGATCGCCGAAACCGCGGTCTTCGCGGGCGGGGCGATCGCCGAAGGAGCGCTTGCGGCCGAAGCCCTCGCCCTCATCCTTGCGGCGGGGCTGCTCGCTCGAGCGAATCCATTCGCCGTCCTCTTCGCGCACGCGGTTGATCGGCGTGCGCGGACGATCCTCGATGCGATCGAAGGCAGCACTCTTTGCCGGCGCCTGCTCGCCGCGGCGGCGCGCAGTCTGGGCGTTCTTGGCAGCTTTCGCCGCCGCCTTTTCGCCGAGCGGCCGGGCGCCGGGCGCCATCCAGACATTGGCGCTGCGGCGCTGGCCGAGCGGCTCAGAGCGCTTCGGCTTCTCGTCATCCCGGCGTCCGCCGTCGCGGCGATCGTCATCGCGGCGCGCGCCACCACGGCGGTCATCACCGCGACGGTCGTCCCGCTTGGTGTCGAGACGGCTCAACGCCCTTTCGCGTTTGTCCTCGTCACGGCGCGGACGCTCGCGCTTCTCCGGTGCGGCGACCTCAGCCTCTTCCTCGGCGGCAACGGCCGGGGCGTTATAGATCGGCGCGTCGAAATTGGCCTTGGCTTCCTCGATGAGGCGCGGGCCGAGCTGGTCGCGGAGCGTGCGGCCGCGCACTTCGATGACATGGCCCTCCGGCAGATCGCCGAGCTGGAACGGGCCGTATGAAATGCGGATCAGGCGGTTGACGTCGAGGCCGAGGGCGCCGAGCACGTTCTTGATTTCGCGGTTCTTGCCTTCGCGAAGGCCCATGGTGATCCAGACGTTCGAGCCTTGCGTGCGGTCGAGCGTCGCCTCGATCGAACCATAGAGCACGCCGTCGACGGCGATACCGTCCTTCAGCTTGTCGAGCGCTTCCTGATCGATCTCGCCATGGGCGCGGACGCGATAGCGCCTCAGCCAGCCGGTCGCCGGCAGTTCCAGCGCCCGGGCAAGGCCGCCGTCATTGGTCAGCAGCAGCAGCCCTTCGGTATTGATGTCGAGACGGCCGATCGACATGACGCGCGGCAGTTCTTCCGGCAGGTTGTCGAAGACGGTCGGGCGGCCTTCCGGATCGGCATTGGTGGTCACCAGACCGGCCGGCTTGTGATAGAGCCACAGCCTGGTGCGCTCGATGCCGCGGATCGGCACGCCGTCGACCTCGATCCGGTCGGCGAGCGTGACATTGACGACGGGGGTTTCGAGAACCTTGCCGTTCAGCGTCACCCGGCCTTCCATGATCATGCGTTCGATGTCGCGGCGGGAGGCGACGCCGGCGCGCGCCATCACCTTGGAAATGCGTTCGGCCTTGGCCTCGCCCTCAGTTTCGGCCGCGGCCGGGCGCGTGGCTGCAGCCTTTGCCGGCTTCGCGCCGCCCGCTTTCGGGCCGGCCTTGGCCCCGGCGTCGCGTGAAAAGGGCTTTGCACCCGGGCGTTTTGGCTTGTCTTTGGATGTCATTTGTTGTTTGCCTGCCTTTTGGGCCTGTCTATCAGGTCACGCATCTGCGGTTAAGTGGAAATTCTTGCTATCGTGAAGACAAATCGTTTCATGGAGATGGCGCTCGAAGAGGCGCGCGCCGCCGGCGAACGCGGCGAAGTGCCGATCGGCGCCGTCGTCGTCATTGACGATATCGCCGTTTCCCGCTCGGGAAACCGCACGCGCGAGCGCAATGACGTCACCGCCCATGCCGAAATCGCCGCGATCCGGCTCGCCTGCGAAGCGCTCGGACAGGAACGTCTTGCGGGCGCCGATCTCTATGTGACGCTGGAGCCCTGCACCATGTGCGCGGCAGCCATCTCGTTTGCGCGCATCCGCAGGCTCTATTACGGCGCCGAGGACCCGAAGGGCGGCGCCGTCGACAACGGCGTGCGATTCTATGCGCAGCCAACATGCCACCACGTCCCGGAAGTCTATTCCGGCCTCAACGAGGTTCAGTCGGCTGAGATTTTGCGGACGTTCTTTTCGCAGAAGAGAGAGGCGCTGTAGTCCCGCGCGTTATCTTCGGTTTTCGAGCTAATGGTTGGGACGAGCCCTGCGAGAGGTGTGCGGGGAACGGAGAGGTTGCGGCATGGTCCCTTCGCCCCGTTTACGGGGAGAAGGTGGCGGCAGCCGGATGAGGGGCTGCTTCGTCGATCTCCTAGGACGGCGCCTGAGCGCTCGGACAAGCCGCTATTGCAGGAAGTTCCACCACTGCTTGCCGCTGTTGGCGATCGCAGCATCCTTCTTGCGCTTCTTCTGCTTCTTGAGCTCGGGCTCACCGACATCGTCGAGCTTTGCCGGATCATCGACGGTGCGGTAGCCGGGCGGCGGGTCGGAAATATAGCGGCGCTGATCGACGTAGGAGCCCTTCTGCAGGGCGCGGGCTTCGCGATAGGCCTGCGTCTGGGCTTCCGTGGTGCGGCGGCCGCCTTCAATCGCCGAGCTGGCGAGCGGCGAGCGGTAGTTCGGGTTGTCGGAGTTCGCGTCGGCCTCCGAAACGAGGCGGGCGCGGGTTTCCTCCGGCGATTCAAGCCACTGTGGATTGTCCTTGGTGGCCACCGTCTGTTGCGGTTGAACAAGGGTCTCCCTCTGCCCCTCAGCCGGCAGCACCAGCGTCGGACGCGGCGAGTACTTGACGCCCTTGTTCTTCGGATCCGGCCCGGTCAGCGACACGGACTGGCCGAGATCGTCGGTCAGCTGCTCCATGGCGGTCTTGTCGGTGCCGTAGGTCGGGCTGCTGGCGCAACTGGACACCAACGAGCATCCCGCCACGACAACAGACAGGCAGGCGCCCATACGGAACCAATGCGTTGCGAACATGAAAACCCTTCCAGCCACCGGTGCAATCGTTGCCCAACCGGACAACCGTCCCCCTGACGCAAAAATCCGGCCATTTTCAGGCAGCTTTTACCGGATGACCGCCATAAAGGCAATTCACCCGGCAAATATCTTCAGGCGCGGATGCCGAGTTCGCGCAATGCCGCAGCGTCACGCGCCGAGACGTCGGGATAATCAGGATCGGAGCCGACATCGGTGGTGATGCGCCAGGAACGGGCGCATTTGACACCTTCGGCGAGCTTCGGCACGACCGCGACGTCAGGCACTTCGGCCAGGCGGAAGGCTTCCGCCGGACCGGCGTCCGCCTTGATTGTTATGCCCGAGGTGATGCAGACTTCGCTGAAATCCTGGCCTTCGAGCGCCTTGCGAAGCTCGGCATCGGCGATATGGACGACGGGCGCCGCTTCCAGCGAGGAGCCGATGCGCTTGTCCTTGCGCTCGATTTCCAGCGCGCCTGTCACGACCGAACGCACAGCCCTGATCTTCTTCCACTTCTCGGCCAGCGCATCGTTGCGCCATTCCTTGGCAACCGGGGCGAACTGCTCCAGATGCACGGATATGGCCGACGGATTGCGCGACAGCCAGGCCTCCTCGGTGGTGAAGGGCAGCATCGGCGCAAGCCAGGTCACCATGCAATCGAAGATCTGGCGGATGACGTGCAGGCTGGCGCGCCGGCGCAGGCTCGACGGCGCGTCGCAATAAAGCGCATCCTTGCGGACATCGAAATAGAAGGCCGAAAGCTCGACATTGGCGAAATCGATCAGCGCGCGGGCGATCTTCTTGAAGTCGAACGCGTCGTAGTTTTCGCGCACCAGCTGATCGAGCTCGGCCAGCCGATGCAGCATCAGCTGCTCCAGCTCCGGCAGATCGGCCAGCGCGATCTCCTCGCCCTTGTCATGGGCCAGCGTGCCGAGCATCCAGCGGATAGTGTTGCGCAGCTTGCGATAGGCATCGACATTGGTCTGGATGATCGTCTTGCCGACGCGCAGGTCGTCGGCATAGTCCGAGGTCATCACCCAGAGGCGCAGAATGTCGGCGCCGGCGTCCTTCATCACCTCCTGCGGGGCGGTGACGTTGCCCTTCGACTTCGACATCTTCTCGCCCTTCTCGTCCATGGTGAAGCCATGGGTGAGGACGGCGTCGTAAGGCGCGCGGCCGCGGGTGGCAGCCGATTCCAACAGCGAGGAATGGAACCAGCCGCGATGCTGGTCGGAGCCTTCGAGATAAAGGTCGGCCGGCCACTTCAGGTCCGGGCGGTCCTCCAGCGTGAAGGTGTGCGTCGAGCCCGAGTCGAACCAGACGTCGAGGATATCCATGACCTGCGACCACTTGGCCGGATCATGCTCGTTGCCGAGGAAGCGCTCCTTGGCGCCTTCGGCAAACCAGGCGTCAGCGCCCTCGGCGTCGAAGGCATCGAGGATGCGGGCGTTGACGGCCTCGTCCTGCAGCACGGCGCCATGTTCATCGACGAAGACGCAGATCGGCACGCCCCAGGCGCGTTGACGAGAAAGCACCCAGTCCGGGCGCTGCTCGATCATCGCGCGCAGGCGGTTCTGGCCGGCAGCCGGCACGAAGCGGGTGTCATCGATCGCGGTGAGCGCCCGGGTGCGCAGCGTCGTTCCGTCCGGCAGCGTCTTATCCATATAGACGAACCACTGCGGCGTGTTGCGGAAGATGACCGGCTTCTTCGAGCGCCAGGAATGCGGATACTGGTGCTTCAGGCGGCCGCGGGCAAAGAGCGCGCCGCATTCGATCAGCGCCTTGATGACGCGGTCGTTGGCATCGCCCTTCTTGCCGTTGTCGTCGATGACGCGGGCGCCTTCGAGGCCGGGGGCATCGGCTGTGTAGAAGCCACCGTCGTCGACCGGGAACGGGATCTTGGTCTCGATGCCGCGCGCTTCGATCTCGCGGCCATGCGCCATCCAGACGTCGAAGTCTTCGCGGCCGTGGCTCGGCGCCGTATGCACGAAACCCGTACCGGCATCGTCGGTGACATGATCGCCTTCGAGCAACGGCACGGCAAATTCATAGCCGCCGCCGAGCCCCTTGAGCGGATGCGCGCATGTGATGGCAGCGAGATCGGCGGCCGCAACATCGGCAAGGCGCTTGTACTGCAGCTTCGCCTTGGCGAAAGATTCCTCAGCCAGCTTGTCAGCGAAGATCAGCTTCTCGCCCGGGCGCGGGCCAAAATCATTTTCGGCAGCCGTGACTTCATAGAGGCCGTAGGCAACCCGCGAGGAATAGGCGATCGCCCGGTTGCCGGGGATTGTCCAGGGCGTGGTCGTCCAGATGACGACGAAGGCATCCTTCACGCCATCGGGGCCTTTCGCGACGGGGAATTTCACCCAGATCGTGTCGCTCTCGTAGTCGTGATACTCGACTTCGGCTTCGGCCAGCGCGGTGCGCTCGACCACCGACCACATGATCGGCTTGGAGCCGCGGTAGAGCTGGCCGCTTGCGGCGATCTTCAGCAGCTCGCCGGCAATACGGCTCTCCGCATGAAAATTCATCGTCAGATACGGGTTGTCGAAATCGCCGACGATGCCGAGGCGCTGGAACTCGTCGCCCTGGACCTTGATCCATTTTTCGGCATAGGCGCGGCACTCGCGGCGGAATTCGATCATCGCCGCCGGCTCTTTCAGATCCGGCTTGGCCTTGCCCTTGGCGCGATAGTTCTCCTCCTCGATCTTCCATTCGATCGGCAGGCCATGGCAATCCCAGCCGGGCACGTAATTGGCGTCGTAGCCGCGCATCTGGAACGAACGGTTGATGACGTCCTTGAGGATCTTGTTCAGCGCATGGCCGATGTGGATATTGCCGTTGGCATAGGGCGGGCCGTCATGCAGCACGAATTTTTCGCGGCCGGCGGCAGAGGCGCGCAGTTTCTTGTAGAGATCCATCTCCTGCCAGCGCTTGACGAGCTCCGGCTCCTTCTGCGGCAGGCCGGCGCGCATCGGGAAATCGGTTTCGGGCAAATAGAGGGTCTTCGAGTAATCGATCTTTTCGGCTGTGTCGGTCATATCGGGACAATCGTTTCTGGCGGCCCAGAAAGGGGCGCAACGGCGTGAAAAAGCTGGTGACGGAAGCGCTTGTATCCAAGCGCCGAAAACCCGGACCTCCCGGCCGCTTAGCGCGCGCGGAAGGCCGGGCCGATAATTCGTATCGTGATCGCCAGCCGAAATTTTCTCATCGCGCCGGTTCATAGGCGTTTTTGCGGGGAAAAGGAAGAGAAGAATTCACCGCATGATATCGCTGGGCGTCGGCGAAATTTCCGTTTGCCTGCGGAAAAACTCCGTCCTCGGCACGGGCCTCAGGAAAAGCAGAGCTTCCCATCGAGCGCACTCAGCGGCTTCACCCCCGCCAGCAGCGCCCTCGCCTCCTCCTCGTCGCGCTTGATCTGGGCGACGAGCGGATCGAGACCGTCGAATTTCAGCTCCGGTCTTATATAGCCGAAGAAGGAGACGGCGCAGAGCTGGCCGTAGAGATCGCCGCTGAAATCGAAGACATAGGTTTCGAGCAGCGGCGCGCCGTTTTCCGTCACCGTCGGGCGGCGGCCGTAGCTTGCGACCGCATCGTGGAGCGTTCCGTCCTGGCGGCGGAAGCGGACGGCGTAGATGCCGGCGGCAAGCTCGGCCTCCGGCGGCAGGCGCATGTTGGCCGTGGGGAAGCCAAGCTGCCGGCCGAGCTTTTCGCCGTCGATCACCTCCGCCTCGACCGTATAGCGGTAACCGAGCATGCCGGCGACCTGGCTGACCTCGCCCTCCTTCAGCAACGCGCGGATATGGCTCGACGAGACGACGTCGGCATTTTCGTCGCGGAAGGCATCGATCAGGGTGACGCCGAAGCCGTAGGTCTGGCCGGCATTCATCAGGAAGGCGGGGCCGCCTTCGCGGTTGCGGCCGAAGTGGAAATCGAAGCCGGTGACGACTTCGGAGGCGCCGAGCCAGTCCTTAAGGATCGAATGGATGAAATCATCGGCCGAGCGCTGCGAGAACTCGACGTCGAAGGGATATTCGATGACGGCGTTGAACCCCAGCGTTTCCAAGATACGGGCCTTGAGCGGCGCGGGTGTCAGGCGGAACACCGGGGTCTGCGGCCGGAAGACGGTGCGCGGATGCGGCTCGAAGGTCAACACTAAGGCGGGGATGCCGCGCGCCCTTGCGATCTCAAGCGCGCGGTTCAGCACCGATTGATGGCCGCGATGCACGCCGTCGAAATTGCCGATGGCGATCACCCCGCCCCGGAGATGGGCGGGCAAGGGATCGCGGGTTTCATTGCGGTGGAAAACGGTCATCGGCTGGCTTCTCTTTATGCAAGGCGCGGCATCCACCACTTCGGCGCGGCGTTTTCCCGTTCGAGATAGGCGTTGAGGATTGCCTCGTCGGTTTCGCCGTTCAAGGTGTATTCCTTGGCGTGGATCCCGCCGCTGATGTAGAGAAGGTCGAGGCCAAAATTCAAGGCGCCACGGACATCGGTCGGCATGCCGTCGCCGATCGCCAGCACGCGCTCGGCCGGCACCTCGCCGCGAAGTTCGCGGGCAGCGGCCAGCGTCGCCTCGTAAATCGGCCGGTGCGGTTTGCCGGCGATGCGGGTTTTGCCGCCGAGCTGCTCGTAATAGGCGGCCATGGCGCCGGCGCAGGGAATGATGCGGTGGCCGCGCTCGACGACGAGGTCGGGATTGGCACAGATCATCGGCACCTCGCGCGCCTGAAAATCCAGAAGCATGTCGGTGTAATCTTCCGGCTTCTCGGTCTCATCGTCGAAAAAGCCGGTGCAGACGAGCGATCGCGCTTCGCCGGATGGCACCCGCTCGACGCCGATGCCTTCGAGAAGCGCCTTGTCGCGCTCGGGGCCGAGCAGAAAGACCGTCTTCGGCCCCTCGGAAATCAGCCCGCGCGTGACGTCGCCCGAGGTGACAATCCTGTCATAGGCGCTGTCGGGCACGCCGATATGACGCAATTGCTCGACGACCTGCCAGGAAAGGCGCGGCGAATTTGTGATGAGGACGACGGCGAGGCCGCTCTCGCGGGCGGCCTGAAGGGCGGCAGCAGCCTTCGGAAACGGATCGACGCCGTTGTGAACGACGCCCCAGACATCACAGAGCACCACGTCATAGCGATCGGTGATCTCAGAGAAGGTTTCTATCCGCTTGGCCATTCCAATGTCCCGAGTTGCTGCAGTCACCGGTGACATTGCAAAGGCGCAGGACGATGGCAAGGCATTTTCTTCGCCGCCGGCCACAGCAAAGCCCTGTCGCGACAATCCGGCACGTAATCTGCAAGGTGCGCCCGCGACAGAGGGTTCGGCCGGAATCTCCGGCATTTCTCCGGTCTCTTCACAATTCCGGCACAAAAATTCGTGATTGCTCTCATTGACTCCTTTCGGAGCCATCCCTAAATGCTCGTCGCTAGCACTCACCGCAAGGGAGTGCTAACACCTATCCATGTGGGCCGCTCCGGCCCGCGAATGTCATTCGATCGAGGGATTAGACAATGGCAAGCACCAATTTCCGTCCGCTTCACGACCGCGTCGTCGTTCGTCGCGTCGAGTCCGAAGAGAAGACCAAGGGCGGGATCATCATTCCCGACACCGCCAAGGAAAAGCCGCAGGAAGGCGAAATCGTCGCCGTCGGTTCCGGCGCTCGTGACGAGTCCGGCAAGGTCGTCGCACTCGACGTCAAGGCTGGCGACCGCGTGCTGTTCGGCAAGTGGTCCGGCACCGAAGTCAAGATCAACGGCGAAGACCTTCTGATCATGAAGGAAGCCGACATCATGGGCATCATCGGCTGATTGCCGATCCGCTTTCCCGAAATGACTGACGGGCCTTTGCCCGAACAAATCGAATTCAGGAGTCACAAACATGGCAGCTAAAGAAATCAAGTTTGGCCGCACCGCGCGCGAAAAGATGCTGCGCGGCGTCGACATTCTCGCCGATGCAGTCAAGGTCACGCTCGGCCCGAAGGGTCGTAACGTCATCATCGACAAGTCCTTCGGCGCGCCGCGCATCACCAAGGACGGCGTTTCGGTCGCCAAGGAAATCGAACTCGAAGACAAGTTCGAAAACATGGGCGCCCAGATGGTCCGCGAAGTTGCTTCGAAGACCAACGACATCGCCGGCGACGGCACGACGACTGCAACCGTTCTTGCCCAGGCGATCGTTCGCGAAGGCGCCAAGGCCGTTGCCGCCGGCATGAACCCGATGGACCTGAAGCGCGGCATCGATCTCGCCGTCGCCGAAGTCGTCAAGGATCTCCAGGCCAAGGCCAAGAAGATCAACACCTCGGAAGAAGTCGCTCAGGTCGGCACCATCTCCGCAAACGGCGAGCGCCAGGTTGGCCTCGACATTGCTGAAGCCATGCAGAAGGTCGGCAACGAAGGCGTCATCACGGTTGAAGAAGCCAAGACCGCCGAAACCGAACTCGAAGTCGTCGAAGGCATGCAGTTCGACCGCGGCTACCTCAGCCCCTACTTCGTCACCAACCCGGAAAAGATGGTCGCCGACCTCGAAGACGTCTTCATTCTCCTCCACGAGAAGAAGCTCTCGAACCTGCAGTCGATGCTCCCGGTTCTCGAAGCCGTCGTCCAGACCGGCAAGCCGCTCCTCATCATCGCTGAAGACGTCGAAGGCGAAGCCCTTGCAACGCTCGTCGTCAACAAGCTGCGCGGCGGCCTGAAGATCGCTGCCGTCAAGGCGCCTGGCTTCGGCGACCGCCGCAAGGCTATGCTCGAAGACATCGCCATCCTGACGGGCGGCACCGTGATCTCCGAAGACCTCGGCATCAAGCTCGAGAGCGTCACGCTCGACATGCTCGGCCGTGCCAAGAAGGTTTCGATCTCCAAGGAAAACACCACGATCGTCGACGGTTCGGGCGCCAAGTCCGACATCGAAGGCCGTGTTGCCCAGATCAAGGCCCAGATCGAAGAAACCACCTCCGACTACGACCGCGAGAAGCTGCAGGAACGCCTTGCCAAGCTCGCCGGCGGCGTTGCCGTCATCCGCGTCGGCGGTTCGACGGAAGTCGAAGTGAAGGAAAAGAAGGACCGCATCGACGACGCCCTCAACGCGACGCGCGCTGCCGTTCAGGAAGGCATCGTACCGGGCGGCGGCGTTGCCCTGCTGCGTTCTTCCGTCAAGATCACCTCCAAGGGTGTCAACGACGACCAGGAAGCCGGCATCAACATCGTTCGCCGCGCTCTGCAGGCTCCGGCCCGCCAGATCGCTGAGAACGCTGGCGACGAAGCCTCGATCGTTGTTGGCAAGATCCTTGACAAGGATCAAGACAACTACGGCTACAACGCCCAGACCGGCGAATATGGCGACATGATCGGCATGGGCATCATCGACCCGGTCAAGGTCGTTCGCACCGCCCTGCAGGATGCCGCTTCCGTTGCATCGCTGCTGATCACCACCGAAGCCATGATCGCCGAGCTGCCGAAGAAGGACGCTCCGGCTATGCCGGGCGGCATGGGCGGAATGGGCGGAATGGACATGATGTGATAGGCCAACGGCCTTTCACTGCATCGTCCATGAATCCGCCCATCATCCAAGATGGTTCAGCGCGTCAAGCGCGCTAAACTGGCGGAATGGACATGATGTGATAGGCGAAAGCCTGCACTCATTCCGGCATCCGGAACAGGAAGGGCGGCCCTCGGGTCGCCCTTTTTCTTTTGCCGTAAGCTTCGTCCAAAACGATTCGACCCATTGCGCGCGATTTTATGCCGTGCATCGTATGTGCCGGCGGCCCAAGCTTTCGCGAGGCTTGCGCCGCTGCTTGTCTTTCTCTCCACACAACATGCGGGCAATCGTCGTCTTGCGGCGATCTATCTCCCGCCATGTGAGGCGAAACGGGGGAAAAGCGCCGAAAATTGAGCTCCTCGGCTCCATTCTCGCCAAGCAGCGCGGGGATGCCGACAACTCCGGCAAAAGGATCTCGATCCGAACACCCCTTAAAAAGCCGTTGCCGTTTGTGTAAAAGTTCCTATAAATCCGCGCTGCAATTGAAGCGCGCCCGGCGATCATTTTCGCTGTCAGACGAGCGCGGGACGGCGATGCCAGAATAGTCGGTTTCGAAGGGCTCCGGTTCGGAGGCTCGGATGGCCGCGGCAATGATCGCCGATATGGGCGTGGGCATTATGCCCGCTGCTGCATAAGCCTGTCTCTAGTGTTTGCCGAGCCTGCGGCGGAGGAGCCGCATGCGAACGAGGGAACGCCCGTGTTCAAGATTGCCAAAGCCAATGCAGCCGTACCGATGCTGCCCGGCTCGATGAACGACAATAATCAACAGCACGAGATGCTGGCGCAGTTTTCCGTTTCCGAAAGCTGGACCGGGGATCTGTCGACCGGCGTGCTCCGTCTCGGCAAGTGGAGCGCCATGCTGCACGGCCTCTCCGCAGAGGAATGCGGACTGCTGAATCTGGTTCGATGCTACGATTCCGGAGATCGCAATCACGTGCTGGAACTGTTCGAACAGGCGGCAACACACTGCTCCTCCTTCTGCTTTTCGACGACGATCATCATGCCGAACGGCTTGCGCCAGCCGCTGTTCTGCATGGGCGAGTCAAACGGGCTCGAGGAGAAATACAGCGGCAGCATGGCCGGCGTCTTCGTCTTTCCGCGCTTCAAGCTCGAAGGTGCGAGGCAGATCGCCAACCGGCAATAGAGACGGCGGGCGAAATAACGGTCTCCGCTGACAGCGCTCAGACTGCTGAAAAAGCCGGCCAACTCCTCTTTCGTCATGCTCGGGCTTGTCCCGAGTATCTGCCTGGGGTCGATAGGGCACCAGATCCTCGGCACAAGGTCGAGGATGACGTTGGAGGGGAAAGCCGAGGGTTGTCACATCGTTAAGGCCGCTCCCGACAGCGGCCTTTGCGCTTTCCGGGACCACTATTCCGGCTTGGCCGGAATATTGAGCCCCCTGGCGCTGGCCGGACGGGCGATGCAGCGTTCCAGCCAATCGGAAACCGCGGGGAAACTCGCATAGTCGAGGACCTCGCGGCCGCCATAGAAGATATCGGCGCCGCGGACCCAGGTGAAGGTGGTGATGTCGGCGATCGTATACTGATCGCCCATGATCCATTGCCGGCCCTTCAGCCGGCCTTCGAGCACGCCGAGCAGCCGCTTGGATTCGTCGCGATAGCGTTCCACCGGATAGGAATTGTTGGCGACCTTGTCGGCAGCGGATTTATAGAAATGCCCGAACTGGCCGAACATTGGGCCGATGCCGGCCATCTGGAAAAATACCCACTGAATGCATTCGTAACGGCCGGCGGCATCCTCGGGGATGAGCTTGCCGGTCTTTTCCGCGAGATAGAGCAGGATGGCGCCGGATTCGAAAAGGCCGATCGGTTTGCCGCCCGCCCCGTTCGGATCGATGATCGCCGGAATGCGGCCGTTCGGATTGAGGGATTCGAACTCCGGTGACTTCTGTTCGTTGGCGGCGAAGGAAACATAATGCGGCTCATAGGGGAGCCCGAGCTCTTCGAGGGCGACGGATACCTTCACCCCGTTCGGCGTCTGCAGCGAATAGAGCTGGATGATGTCGGAATTTTTCGCCGGCCAGCGAGTCGTGATCGGAAATGCGGACAAATCTGCCATCGGATTCTCCAAGTTCGGCGCCGAACCATAAGAGACCGGGCTCGACAAAGGCAAGCCAGTATATCGTTCCATATTATTGAACGAACTGTCCGCTTCCGTTTATCTTTCCCTGACGACGAAAAAAAGCGACATAGGAGGCACCAGAGATCACAGAGTGCCGGGGCACCAGATCTCCAGAACCATTCAACCGGAGACAACGTCCATGTCGAATAACGTCCTCATCCTGATAGCCCGCATTCTGCTTTCCTTCATGTTCATCTTCGCCGGCTTCGGCAAGCTGACCGATCCGGCCTCGACCGCCGGCATGATCACCGGCGCCGGCCTGCCGGCTGCCACCGCGCTCACCTATCTCGCCGGCCTGTTCGAACTGGTTGCCGGTCTTGCCGTGCTCGTCGGTTTCCAGGCCCGCATCGTCGGCTGGCTGCTCGCCGTCTTCTGTGTCTTCACCGGCTTCGTCTTCCACTTCTCGCCGATCAACGTTCCGGATTTCCCGGCTGCCGCCAACGCCTGGCTCAGCGGCCTGAACTTCGTCAACTTCCTGAAGAACATCACGCTCGCCGGCGCCTATGTCATGCTCGCCACCAATGGCGCAGGCGCCTACTCGCTCGACGCCCGCCGTGGCGCCTACGCTGCCGCCTGATAGAACAGACATCCTCCCAGACATGAAAAAACCCGCCGTCATCCGACGGCGGGTTTTTGCTTGTGGCCTGATGGCCGAAATCAGAGAGCCGCGCGCACCGCCTCGATAATCGCCTGCACGACGGGTTCGTCGGCATGGCTTTCCTTGCGGGCGCGCACAAGGCAGGCCTGCGAATGCAGGATGACGCCGTCCTGCAGCACCTTCAGATGGTTGGCGCGCAGCGTCGAGCCGGTGGAGGTGATATCGACGATGATATCGGCCGAGCCGGAGGCGGGCGCCCCCTCGGTGGCGCCGAGGCTCTCGACGATGCGATAAAGCTGGATGCCGTGCTGGCTCGAAAAGAACTGCTGGGTCAGGCGCCAATATTTGGTGGCGATGGCAAGGCGCCTGGAGTGGCGGGCGCGGAAATCGGCGGCGACGTCGCCGAGATCCGCCATGGTCTCGACATCCAGCCAGATCTCCGGCACGGCGACGACGACATCGGCATGGCCGAAGCCGAGGCGGGCGCAGAATTCGACGCGCTTGTCGACCTCGGCAAAACCTTCCCGCATCAGATCCTCGCCGGTGACGCCGAAATCGACGGTGCCGTTGCCGAGTTCGCGGGAAATCTCGGAAGCCGAAAGGAAGGCCACCTCGACATCGTCCCAGCCTTCGACGCGGCCGCGATAGGAGCGGTCGTTGCCGACGGCCGTTATCGGCATGCCGGCCCGCTCGAAGATCGCCGAAGCGTCGTCCTTCATCCGGCCCTTGGAAGGAAGCGCGATGGTGATGGTCATGCGGCTGCCCTTTCGGTTTCGATGCGGTCGAGCCAGAAGGAAAAGCCGACGGCCGGAATGCGGTCGGTTGCGCCGAGGAAAGTCAGGAGCTTATCGAAGCGGCCGCCGCCGGCCAGAACCGCGCTCGAGCCTTCCGCCGTCACCTCGAAGACGAGACCGGTGTAATAATCGAGCGGCCGTCCGAAGGCGGCGCGATAATCCAGGCAGGAGAGATCGACGCCGGCATCGGCAAGGGCGCCGACGCGACCGTTGAAACGGGACAGTGCATTGCCGAGCTTCAGGCCGGCGGCATCGGCAAAACCGGCGAGCGCCGCCGACGCATTGACGAGCGGCACGTGCAGCGACAGGAACTGTTCCAGCACATGGAAGGCCGCGTCGTCGAGACGCGTCTCGGACAGGACGAGCTTTTCCTTGAGCCGCCGGGCAATCTCCGGCGGCGAACGGCTGGCATTGGTCGAATAGCCCGTTGCCTGCATTTCCTGCTCGATATGGGCAATCAGCGCCTGTTCGTCGCCGGCAGCGATAAGCCTGGCGATGTCGTCGTCCAGCCCGGTGACGAATTGCGGGCTGACAAGACCGGCCAGCAGCGCCTCCAGTTGTGTCATGTTGCCGAAGGCATGGATCAGCCGCTTCTGCCAGCCGAGCGGCAGGCCGAGCGCCTGGACGACCGCCTCGAATACCGCCTGGTCGCCCAGCGTCACCGCCAGGCGCCGGCCCGGCAGAAGGCGGGCGAGAATGCCGGTGGCATTGCCGATGGCGCGGGCGTCGGCGCTCGGAATGTTGATATCGCCGAGATCCTCGATGCCGGCCTGGTAGAATTCATTGGCGCCGTCGCGGCGCTGGCGGAAGACCTCGCCGAGATAGGCGTAACGCTTCGGCGTGCCGGTCGCCGTCTCGATGTGGCGCAGACAGACGGGGATAGTGAATTCGGGACGCAGGCAAAGGCTGGCGCCGGTTTCGCTCTCGGTCATGAAGATACGGCGGCGCAGATCCTCGCCGGCGATATCGAGAAACGGCTCGGCCGGCTGAATGACCGGCGTATCGATGCGCTCGGCCTTGCGGGCGTCAAATTCGGCAAGCAGCTCGGCGGAGAATTCGGGGAGGTTGATCAGGGGCATGGTGTAGCTCCTGGGAAAAGTCCCCTCCCCAACCCCTCCCCACAAGGGGGGGGGACTAACTCGCGGCGATCGTCGAACCAAATCGAGAGGACCTCCGATGAAGCAAATGTTGAGTTGGGCACAGCGGCGCCAAGTAAAGCCCCTCCCCCCTGTGGGGAGGGGTTGGGGAGGGGTTTATTGCGCATCGCCCGCCCTCTTCCGATCTTCCGCCTGCGCCGCAAGGATCTCCCTCACCTTGGCGACGAGGTCGGCCTCCGGCACCGTTTCCTGCGCCACGCGGGCTTCGCGCCAGCTGGCATTGTCCTCGATCTCGCCGGAGAGCCGTTTGCCCTCGATCAGATCCTTGATCTGCACGACGCCGGTTGCGCGTTCGTCGCCGCCCTGGATGATGGCGACGGGGCAGCCGCGGCGATCGGCGTATTTCAGCTGGTTGCCGAATTTTTTCCAGTTGCCCTGGAACATCTCGGCGCGGATGCCGGCGGCGCGCAGCTGCTGCGTCATCTTCTGATAGCGGCCCATCGCCTCGACATCGCCGTCCATGACGGTCACCAGCACCGGCTCGATCACTTCGCTGGCGCCAAGCTTGCCGAGGTTCTTCAGAGCCGTCATCAGCCGGGAGACGCCGATCGAAAAGCCGGTCGCCGGAACCGGCTGGCCCATGAAACGCGAGACGAGGCCATCATAACGGCCGCCGCCGCCGACCGAACCGAAGACGACCTTCTCGCCCTTCTCGTTGGTGACGTCGAAGCTCAGCTCGGCCTCATAGACCGGGCCGGTATAATATTCGAGGCCGCGCACGACGGAGGGATCGATCTTGATACGGTCGGAATGGTAGCCGGCACTCGCAACCAGCGCACCGATGAAATTCAGTTCTTCGACGCCTTCGCCGCCCTTCGAGGTTCCGGCAACGAGTTCGGCGAGCCGGGCAGCACTTTCGGCATAGTCCTTGATGCCGACGAAGAACAGCACCTTGTCGATCTGCGCCTGGTCGAGGCCGGCGCCCTTGGTGAAGTCGCCGGATTCATCCTTGCGGCCGGGTCCGAGCAGCAGCGCCACGCCTTCCGAGCCGAACTTGTCGAGCTTGTCGATGGCCCGCAGCACGTTGAGCCGCTGGCCGGCCTTGTCGTCGCCACCGAGACCGATCGCCTCCATCACGCCGTCCAGAACCTTGCGGTTGTTGACGCGAATGACATAGTCGCCGCGCTTGATGCCGAGGGCTTCAAGCGTATCGGCCATCATCATGCACATTTCGGCATCGGCCTGAACACCGGGCGCGCCGACGGTATCGGCATCGAACTGCATAAACTGGCGGAAGCGGCCGGGGCCCGGCTTCTCGTTGCGGAAGACGTAGCCGGCACGATAGGTGCGATAGGGCAGCTGGATCTCGTTGAAATTCTCGGCGACATGACGGGCGAGCGGCGCCGTCAGGTCGTAACGCAGCGACATCCACTGCTCGTCGTCGTCCTGCAG
Source organism: Rhizobium phaseoli (assembly GCF_003985125.1). Classification (GTDB taxonomy): domain Bacteria; phylum Pseudomonadota; class Alphaproteobacteria; order Rhizobiales; family Rhizobiaceae; genus Rhizobium; species Rhizobium phaseoli. The sequence continues at coordinate 61,358 of NZ_ML133580.1, read as the reverse complement.
CGAGAAGACGCCCTCGTTCGGCCGGTCGCTGTCGGGCAGGAACTTGCCGAGCGCATCGGTATATTCGAACAGCGGCGTTTCCACGGGGTCGAAACCATAATGCTCATAGACTTCCCGGATCTTTGCCGTCATCTCGTTGACGGCGCGGATATCGCCGGCCACCCGGTCGACGAAGCCGCGCGGCAGGCGGGCCTTGAGCTTTTGCGGTTTCTTCTGCTTGTCGTTCATTTCCGGGAATTCCGCTGACTGTGACAGTGGCGGTTTCCTAACCGATCGGGCGTGGAGCGGCAAGGGCGAAGGGCCTTGATGTCGCTGCCAGAATCGATTGAACGGGGTATCCATCCGAAACGCGGGACATGCATCATGATCGCTGAAGCGCTTCTCTATGCCGCGACATGGCCGCTGACCGGCAAGGCGCATCGAAAGTTCATCCGCTATTCCGTCAATCTCTGGTCACGGGCCGGGCGCTGCGCCCGGGATTGGGCCGAACATGAGACGATGAGTGGGAACGCGATCCGCGCGGCAGCGGCTGGTCTCAGGCAGAAGCGCACCGCCGTCGTGCTCGGCTCCGGCCTGCTGCGCGACGTGCCGATCGAGGCACTGGCGCACGAGTTCGACACCGTCGTGCTGGTCGATCTCGTCCATCTCGCCTCGGTGCGCCTATGGCTTGCGGCCAAGGGCTATCGCAATATCAGGCTGATCGAGCGCGATCTCTCCGGCTATGACGATCTTGCCGCCGACAGAGCGCCGGAACCGCTCGGCTTCCTGCGCACCGTGCCCTATCTCGATTTCGTGGTTTCGGCCAATCTCCTGTCGCAGATCGGCCGCGGCGTGAAACGGCGCTACGATGCCGGGACCGGACCCATGCCTGAAGATACGGTGGAAAGGCTGATTGCAGCGCACTTGGCCGGGCTTTCGGGTCTTGCCTGCCGCCATTGCCTGGTGACCGATATCGCCTATGCCGTCATCGACCGCACCGGCAAGACGCATGAGGAGGCCGACCTGCTGCACGGCGTTTCGCCGCCGGCGGCAAAAGCCACCTGGACATGGCCGGTCGCGCCGCTCGGCGAGGAGAGCCGCGATTACCGGATCGAGCATAAGGTCATCGCCGCCTGGTGAGACACCAGAGCGCGACTGACGGCTTGGATTGCCGCCGGCCTTCCCCTATATGAAACGACATGCGCACGCTCGCCCTCATCACGATGGTTCTCGGCTGGTTGGTCTACAGCGCCATGTCCGCCTGGGCAGGCTGTCCGACCTGCGTGTCGATGAATGCGCCCATTGCTGGCCAAACCGGCGTCATGCACCATCAGATGACCGTCACGCACATGCCTGATGCGGCTGGCAAGGCCGATCCCTTGAAAGACCCCTGCTCTACCGGCAACGCCGCGCATATGCCGCTTTGCAGCGCCTGCCTGCTGCTGCCGCCGGCCATCATGGTCGTCGATAGCGCAAAGCCTGTTTTCGCCTATCCCACCCCGGCGCTTGCCCGCGCCCTGGATGACGATCGGCCCGCTCCGCAGGCTCCCCCTCCCCGACTGTCCTGACGCCACGCTTCATTCACGCAGAAACGAGCGGCTTTAGCAGGCCGCAAACCTATTGTCAGACAGAGGAAGGAACTCTCATGTCTCTGAAAATCATCGCACTCGCCACAATGCTCGCCATCCCGACCGTCCCCGCCCTCGCCGAAGACATGTCCATGGACATGAGCAAGCCGATGGCCGGCCATGACGCCTCCAGCAAGGCATTCAAGAAGGCGAATGACAAGATGCACAAGGATATGATGATCAAGTATAGCGGCGACGCCGACGCGGATTTCGTCCGCGGCATGATCCCGCATCATCAAGGCGCAATCGACATGGCGAAAGTCGAGCTTCAATACGGCAAGGATCCGGACATCCGCAAACTGGCCGAAGCCGTGATCAAGGCGCAGGAAGCGGAGATCGTGGAGATGAACGCCTGGCTCAAGGCCCACGGCAAGTAATCGATCACTCGCGAAAGGGGAACGCCGGAGATGACCGGCGGTCCCAGACTCTTTTTCGTCATGCTCGACAGCCCCTCATCCGGCTGCCGCCACCGTCTCCCCGTAAACGGGGTGAAGGGACTATGCCGCAACCTCTCCGTTCCCCGCATTTCTTTCGCAGGGCACGTCCCCTCTCCCCGTTTCTACGGGGAGAGGGTTAGGGTGAGGAGCAGTTTTCGCCATGCGAGTGGCACGGCGCCGGTGATTTCAGCCTTTCGGCTCGAAGTCCGCCGGCCGGCGACCGGCGCCCTGTCGCGCCAGCATCCAGCCCGGATATTCGGGAGCAAGCGCGCTTACTTCGTCGAGCCTCGTCATGTCGTCCTCGTCGAGCTTCAGCCTGACGGCGGCGAGGTTCTGGTCGAGCTGCTCGACACGCTTGGCGCCGATGATGACCGATGTGACGAAAGGCTTGGCGAGGATATAGGCGAGCGCGACGGTGGCGACGCCGGCGCCGTGCTTTTCGGCGATCTCGCGCATGACGGCGACGCAGGCCCAGGCCCGGTCCCTGTCGACCGGGGGAAAATCGAAGCTGGCGCGACGGCCTTCGCCATTGCCGGGCGCACCGGGACCATATTTGCCGGACAAGAGGCCGCCGGCGAGCGGCGACCAGACCATCAGCCCGAGCTTTTCCTCCTGCATCATCGGCACGATGTCACGTTCGAGATCGCGGCCGGCGATGGAATAATAGGCCTGCACCGTCTCGAAGCGGGCAAAGCCGCGGCGTTCGGAAAGGCCGAGCGCCTTGGCGATGCGCCAGGCCTGCCAGTTGGAGACGCCGATATAGCGCACGAGGCCACGGGAAACGAGATCGTCGAAGGCGCGCAGCGTCTCCTCGATCGGCGTCACCGTATCGGTCGCATGGATCTGGTAGAGGTCGATATGATCCGTCTGCAGCCGCTTCAGGCTCGCCTCGACGGAATCCATGATATGGCCGCGCGAGGCGCCGCGGTCGTTCGGCTTGTCGCCCATGACGCCGTAGACCTTGGTGGCGATGACGACATCCTTGCGGGGCACGTCGAGGTTCTTCAGCGCCTGGCCGAGCAGCCTTTCGGATTCGCCGGATGAATAGACGTCAGCCGTATCGATGAAATTGACGCCTGCCGCCAGCGAGCGCTCGACGATCCGGTCGGCCGCATTCTGGTCGACATCGGCGATGGCGCCCCACATGCTGCCTTGCTGGGCTTCGCCGAAGGTCATCGTGCCGAGGCAGATTTCCGAGACGAAAAGTCCCGTATTTCCAAGTTGATTGTAACGCATGGTCGAAAAAATCCTTTGTGTCTGCCGCAAGGGGGCTTGCGAACTTCAGAACTTCATTTTTGATTATTGGCCTGCGCGCGACAGGCACGGCCGTGGCTGGCTGCAGGGTGAGGCCAATTCGATGTAGGGCGACGGCGGCGCTTTTCAACGTCGGGACTTGGCGCCCCGCGGGCCCGGCGCCCTTGTCTCGACACAGGCGGCCGATAGATTGCCGGCGATAATTCAAGAGGTGCGCATGTGACGACGCGAGCACTGACAACGATCGGCTTCGATGCCGACGATACGCTTTGGCAGAACGAACAATATTACCGGCTGACCGAAGCGCATTTTACGAAGCTTCTTGCCGATTTCGCCGAAGGACCGAAGATTTCCGAGCGGCTGCTGGAAGCCGAAAAACGCAACCTTCGCCATTACGGCTTCGGCATCAAGGGTTTCACGCTGTCGATGATCGAGACAGCGATCGAGATCACCGAGGGCAAGATTCCCTCGAGCGTCATCGCCAAAATCCTCGACACCGGCCGTGATCTGCTGTCCCACCCGGTCGAGACCATGCCGCATGCGCGCGACACGCTGGAGGCGCTTGCCGGCAAATATCTGCTCGTGATGATCACCAAGGGCGATCTGTTCGACCAGGAGCGCAAGCTTGCCCAATCCGGGCTCGGTGATTTCTTCGATGCCGTCGAGATCGTTTCCGACAAGACCGCCATCACCTATCGCCGCATCTTCGCCAAGGTCGGCGACGGACCGGAGCGGGCGATGATGGTCGGCAATTCACTGAAATCGGATATCGTGCCTGCAATCGCGGCCGGCAGCTACGGCGTCTTCGTGCCACACGAACTCACCTGGGTGCTGGAACATGTCGACGAGCCGACGGAAGCGCCGCGTTTCCGCAAGATCGGCCATCTCGGCGAATTGCGCGAGCTGATCGACCGGCTGGCATAGGCCGATAGATGCCGTTCGATCGGTCTTTGTTTTACGCATGTCTTTATCGCAAAACCGCCGCACACTTTTGCGAGACATGCTCTATTGTGGCTTGGGCGGCGCCTTCGGAAACAGCGACGGCTGCTCCGGCTCGGCCGGCTGCTGCGGCTGCGGCGGAGCGGCCGCCAGCGGCTCGATCAGGATGCTGAAGGGCGCGCCGAGGCCGCGGCGCGGCGAGACCTTGGAATAATAGGGGCGCAGCAGCCAGGTGGTGTTTTCCTTCGCCGTCGTCTGAAAATTCATGCCGTCCTCGTCGGTGCCGAAGAAAGCCTCATCGTCGGGCTTCGACAGGTCGAAGATCGCCAGGAAGGCGAACTTGCTCTTGGTGGCAAAGCTGATCTTGATGTGCTGGCCGGCGCGCACCGGCAGCGTGTAGACATGGCTGTTGCCGAATTTCGTCCAGCCCTTGAGCTGCATGGTGACGGCGGGGAATTGCAGCTTCTCCAGCTTCTCGCCGGGATCGAGCTGCGGCGTCTGCGCCATCGCTGAGATCGGCAGCAATAACAGGGCAAGGGCAGCAATCGATGTTTTCACGGACAGACCTTTCATGGTCGAACCAGGACGGCGCGCATTGCCTCCACCTCGGGGCGGCAGAAGCAGCCCTCCAGATGATCGTTGACGAGACCCATCGCCTGCATGAAAGCATAAACTGTGGTCGGGCCGACAAAGGTCCAGCCGCGTTTCTTCAGATCTTTCGAAATGACCACCGAGGTGGGCGTCGTCGGATTGGCGACGAGATGGTCACGGTCGACCACGGCCGGCCGCTCGTTGTGGCCGGGCTCGCAACCCCAGAAATAATGGGCGAGCGAGCCGAATTCGTCCCGCAGCGCAATGGCGCGCCTGGCATTGTTGATGGTTGAGACGATCTTGCCGCGATGGCGGATGATGCCGGCATCGCCAAGGCAGCGATCGACATCCGCCTCGCCGAAGAGAGCGACCTTGTCGAAATCGAAGCCGGCAAAGGCGGCACGGAAATTCTCCCGCTTGCGCAGGACGGTCAGCCAGGAAAGGCCGGACTGGAAGCCTTCGAGGCAGATCTTCTCGAAAAGGCGAATGTCGCTCGTGACAGGACGGCCCCATTCCTCGTCATGATATTTGAGATAATCGGGCAGATTGGCGTGCCAGTGGCACCGGCTCCTGCCGTCTTCGCCGATGATGATGCCAGTCGCGCTCATGATCCTTCATTCCGCCGGGGCCATTTCGTTTTCCGGTCGTGATTCCGGCTTTACCATTTGCAAACCGTCTTTCCAAACCGAACGGTAACCCTGACGAAAAGTTTATCCGCTCGGTCGGCTTCTCAGGAATCGATTTTTACCATTCGCTGGCGGATCAGGTGGCAGCGTCTTTGCGGGCGGAACATCTCCGCCCGGGCGGACCTGTCCCGCCAAACCATTTTCGGCCATTTGTAGAGAGTCCGTCCGATGATGAAACAGCTTGTTCTTGCCGCAGCCCTCTTCGGCGCCTTCTCCACGAGCACCCTTGCCGACGACCGCTATGCCACCCGCCCGCCTGTCGTGCTCAGCCCCGATCTGACGGCGCCGTGGATCAACCAGCTCGGCGGCGGCACGGTTCGTCCCGTCGTCTATCAACGGCCGGTCGTTCACCCGCAGCAGCGCGGGCTTTTCCAGCGCCGCATCATTCGCCAGGCGCCGCAGCCGGCACCGCAGACCGTCTCGGCGATCAATCCCGGCATCCCTTCGATCCGCCATCCGATCGAGCCGCAATTCCTGCCGCAGATGGTCGACTACGACACCCAGGAAAAGCCCGGCACGATCGTCATCGATACCAACAACCGCTTTCTCTACCTGGTGATGGACGGCGGCAAGGCGCGCCGTTACGGCGTCGGCGTCGGCAAGCCCGGCTTCGAATGGGCCGGCGCCCACAAGATTACCCGCAAGCAGGAATGGCCGGACTGGACGCCGCCTTCGGAGATGATCAGCCGCGAAGCCGCCAAGGGTCATTACCTGCCGGCGCGCATGGATGGCGGCCCGGAAAACCCTCTCGGCGCCCGCGCCATGTATCTCGGCTCGACGCTCTACCGCATCCACGGCACCAATGCGCCCTGGTCGATCGGCAGCGCCGTTTCCTCCGGCTGCATCCGGCTGCGCAACGAAGACGTCGTCGACCTCTATGACCGCGTCCGCGTCGGAACCCGCGTCATCGTCATGTAATGGCACATACGAGATCTTGGAAGCCGCAAGAACAGGCGGCTTCCTTTGCCGAAATTGCTTAATCCAGCCGGCCCGATCTTGAATCGGGCAGAAGTTCATGTAGCTTCGGGCGAATTTGCTTGAGGGGAATCAATCATGATCAAATTGATGCCAGGTCTGGCTGCGGCCGGACTTGTTCTGTCCTTGATGTCTGCATCCGCCTTCGCAGCGCCGGCCGGCTCCGACAATACGCAGCGCCCGGCCCAGATCGTGCGCGTGGCGCAGATGCCGAAATATGTGAAGCCGCAGTTCAAGCGCAAGAAAGTCCGTCTGATGACGACGGAAGCGGCCGGCACCGTCATCATCGATACCAACAACAAATATCTCTACCTCGTCGAGGGCAACAACCGGGCCACCCGCTACGGCATCGGCGTCGGCCGCGACGGCTTCGGCTGGTCGGGCATCGTCAAGATCGGCCGCAAGGCCGAATGGCCGGCATGGACGCCGCCCGCTGAAATGCGCCGCCGCGAAGCCGCCAAGGGCCACATCATCCCTGCCTACCAGGAGGGCGGCGAGGACAATCCGCTCGGTGCGCGGGCCATGTATCTTTATCAGGGGGGACGCGACACCATCTTCCGCATCCACGGCACCAATCAGCCCTGGACGATCGGCCTGAACATGTCCTCCGGCTGCATCCGCATGATGAACGAGGACGTGACGCATCTTTACGATCGCGCGCCCGTCGGCACCAAGGTGATCGTCATCGGCCCCGGCAACAAGCAGGGCAAGGTCGCCTTCGAGGACAGGGGCATCGATGTGCTGCGCACCATGTTCGGCGGCTGAGCAACACCTCTCAAAAAACGAAGGCGCTTTTTAGAGGCGCCTTTTATTTCTCTTGGACTTTGCGGCGGAAAGCTGGCAGACGTGCCTAGGAGTCGACATATTTGCAATATCGGGGCTATTCAATGACATATGCGCTGCGTTCTTCCGCCTCCCTGCTTGCGGGCATCGCGTTTTTCACATTCTGTTCGGCAGCCTCCGCCTCGGCGGAAGACCTGCAATTCTCCATCTACGGCGGCTATCAGACGGCACCGCACAGCGGCGTCGATCTTTCCGACGGCACGCATTTCACCGCCGGCTGGGAAGGCAAATCCTTTGGCGCGCCGCCCTACTACGGCGGCCGCGTCACCTGGTGGCTGGAAAATTTCAACAAGCCGAACTGGGGTATTTCGCTCGATTACACCCATGACAAGGTCTATGCCGACGACGATACGCTCGCCAAGACCGGCTGGTCGCATTTCGAATTCACCGACGGTCTGAACCTGCTGACGGTGAACGGGCTCTATCGATTCCAGGATCCGAGCCGCCGCTGGACGCCTTATCTCGGCGCCGGCATTGGCGTGAACATTCCGCATGTCGAGGTGATTCGCCCCGAGGGTAAGACCTGGGCTTACGAATTCGGCGGCGTGACCCTGCAGGCCCAGGCCGGCGTCGATTTCAAGGTGACCGACCGCTGGTCGACCTTCGTCGAATATAAGGGCACCTATTCGCGCGTCGACGTTCCGATCGACAGCGGCGTGGACCTGAAGACCAACATCTTCACCAACGCCGTCAATGTCGGCGTCTCGTTCCACTGGTAATGACTTGAATTTCAGCTGCGGCGTTAGAGCGGTTCAGCTTTTCATGAAAGCAGGACCGCTCTAACCTTTTGTTTGGCGCAATTTGGGACGGAAAACCGCTTCACACTTTTCCTGAAATTGCTTTACTTCGTGCCGCAGCTGACCTTGCCCTCGGCGGCGTAAGATTTTCCGCCGCCCGCGATCGTCAGGGAATAGGTGCCGCTGAAATTTGCGGCCGGCTTGCCGCGCACGCCGGCGACCACCACCAGATCCAGTGTTGCGCCGCCCGTATCGTCACCGCCTTCGTCAAAGACTTCCAACAGCAGTTCGCCATCGCGCGCCCAGTGGTTGCTCAGATGCTGCGATTCGAACACGCGTTTCGAAAAGGCCGGCGCTTGCGCGGGATCCTTGACAATAAGGGCGCCGCGGAAATGGTTGAGCCTGTGGCCGGCGTCGCTTGCAAAACCGCTTTCGAGGGTAAAGCGCGCCTGCGCGTCATCGGCGGAACAGAATAAGCGGCTGTCGGCATGGGCCGCGCCCGCCGTGAGCAGTCCCGCAAGTAAAATCATTCCCCGCCACATCGCCCAATCTCCCAGGAGCGGCCCGAATGGGCCTGCTGCATTCCCTTCAGCCTAAGGGCAAACCTGTTAATTTTTCCGGCATAGCGCCGCCATAGGCCCAATCGAGCAGCTCGACCGTATGCAGGATCGGGATAGCGGTGCCGGTGGCGATCTGGGTGATGCAGCCGATATTGCCGGTGGCGATGATATCGGCCTTGGTCGCTTCGATATTCCTGACCTTGCGTGCCTTCAGCGTCGCCGAGATTTCCGGCTGCATGATGTTGTAGGTGCCGGCCGAGCCGCAGCAGAGATGGCCTTCAGCCGGATCGCGCACCGTAAAGCCCGCCGCTTTCAGCAGTGACTTCGGCGCCAGAGTGATGCGCTGGCCGTGCTGCATCGAACAGGCGGAATGATAGGCGACCGTAATGCCCCTCGGCATATGCGCCGGCAGCTCGAGGGTCGCCAGATATTCGGTGATGTCCTTTGCCAGCGCCGAGACGCTGGCCGCCTTGGCCGCATAGGCGGGGTCGAGGCGCAGCATGTGGCCGTAATCCTTGATCTTCGTGCCGCAGCCCGAAGCGGTGATGATGATCGCATCAAGGCCCTGCGTCTCGATCTCGCGTGTCCAGACATCGACATTGGCTCGGGCGCTTTGAAGCGCCTGATCGGCGCGGCCCATGTGATGGACGAGCGAGCCGCAGCAGACCTCGCCTTCCGGCGCCACGACCTCGATACCGAGCCGCGTCAACAGCCGGATCGCCGCCGCGTTGATGCCGGGATCAAGCACCGGCTGGGCGCAGCCTGACAGGATCGCCACCCGGCCGCGCCGCTCCGCCTCGGACCGGTAGGTGCCGGGTTTTGAAAGATCCGAGGCAGCCGGCAGGCGCCGCGGCGCAAGCGCCAGCATGGCGGCAAAGGGTTTGAGTGCCGCCCCGCGCATCAGGCCGGCGAAAGGCCGGCCAAGGCGGGCGAGGTGGAGCGCCAGGCGAAACCGGCCGGGATAGGGCAGCACCGCGGCCAGGAGATCGCGCGTCAGCCTGTTCATGAAGGGACGCTTGTAGGTCTTTTCGATATGGGCGCGGGCGTGATCGACCAGATGCATATAGTCGACGCCGGAGGGACAGGTGGTGACGCAGGCAAGGCAGGAGAGACAGCGGTCGATGTGGGTGACGACCTCGGCATCGGCGGGCCGGCCGTTTTCCAGCATGTCCTTGATCAGGTATATGCGCCCGCGCGGGCTGTCGAGCTCGTTGCCGAGCGTCACATAGGTGGGACAGGTGGCGGTGCAGAAGCCGCAGTGGACGCATTTGCGCAGGATTTTTTCCGATTCTGCGACATCGGGGTCGGCGAGCTGGGCGGGGGTGAAGTTGGTTTGCATCTAGCGGGGCCTCCGCATTTGGAGGGGCGTTGTGCCGGGGATACCCCCATCTGATCTCCCCCCTTGTGGGGGAGATGTCCGGCAGGACAGAGGGGGGTAACCCAGACGCAGACTCATCTTCTCACCCCATTTTCCCCGGATTCAATATCCCCGCCGGATCGAACTTCTCCTTCACCCGCCGCGACAACATCGCCACCGCCTCGGGCTCCGGATGAAAGGCGGCGGTCGCCGCCCTTGCCGCAACGGAGGCGCGGATCAGCGTCGCATGACCACCGCCGAGCCCTTTGACGAAGCGGCGGATCAGTTCGGCCTCCGGCTCCGCTTCCATGCGCATCCAGACGAGGCCGCCTTGCCAATCATAAAAGGCATCGACGCCGGCTTCGAGACGGAGCGCCGCGACGAGCTGATGGCCGGTGCCGGGGGCGACCGAGACGCGCCAGACCGGCCGCCCCGTGCCGTCAGCATAAGGCAGCACATCGCGGATTTCCCGCCAAAGCCTCTGGCTTTCCCTCTCATCCAGCTGCGTGACCGTGGCGAAGGCGGACATTGCCGCCGCAAGCTTTTCGACGCGCACCTCGACAGAGCCAGCCAAGCCCTCGATGCGCAGAACCGTCGCCTCGCCCTCGGGCAATTTGCCGGCGAGGAATTTCCACGTCACCGTCAAAGGCAGATGGGCCGCACCCGAGACTTCGACCGGCAGCGCCATCGCCGTCGCCATGGCGCTGGCCGCTTCGGCATCGTTGAGGCCTGATAGAACCACCGTCCGTTCCGTCTTCGGGCGCGGCGGCACGCGGAAGGTGACTTCAGTCAGAAAACCCAGCGTGCCGTGCGATCCGGCGATCAGCTTGACGAGATCGAGGCCGGTGACATTCTTCATCACCCTGCCGCCGGCCTTGATGATCTCGCCGCTGCCGTTGACGAAGCGCACGCCGAGCAAACTGTCGCGGGCAGCGCCCGCGATGAGGCGGCGCGGGCCAGAGACATTGGCGGCAAAGACGCCGCCGATGGTCGGCTCGCCCGACCTGGCCATAATGGGGCGATGATCCATCGGCTCGAAGGCAAGCGTCTGGCCATTTTCGGACAGCGCCCCCTCGACCTCGGCAAGCGGCGTACCCGAACGGGCTGTCATGACCATCTCGCCGGGATTGTAGGCGATGATGCCGGAAAGCCTGGTCGATCGCAGCCGGTCTTCGGCGGCAACGGCGTTGCCGAACCCCGAGCGCGTATCGCCGCCGCAGATCGCGAGTGGCCGGTTCATCTGCGCATGGGCGCGGACGATCGCCGCCGCCTGTTCCTCGCTCGTCGGCATCAGATCGATCATGCGGCCGGGCGTCCTTCCAGCGGAAAGACCTTCGACGGGTTGAGCAGCCAGCCGGGATCGAAGGCAGCGCGCACCGCCATCTGCTGGGCGAGGTCGGCCTCTGAATACTGGTGCCGCATCAGGTCGCGCTTTTCGATGCCCACGCCATGCTCGCCGGTGAGGCAGCCGCCGGCGTCGACGCACAACTTGAGGATATCGTTGCCGGCGGCTTCGGCACGGGCGGCATCGTCGGGATCGTTGGCATTGAAGAGGATCAGCGGGTGCATGTTGCCGTCGCCGGCATGGAAGACGTTGGCGACGCGCAGGCCATAGTGATCGACGATTTCGGCGGTCTTCTTCAGCACGTGCGAGAGCTGGCTGAGCGGCACGGTACCATCCATGCAGATATAATCGGCGATGCGGCCGGTGGCGCCGAAGGCGGATTTCCGGCCCTTCCAGATCAGCGCCGCCTCGGTGGCGGACTGGCATTCGCGCACGGTCTTCACGCCGCGCCTGCGGGCGATGTCGACCACGTCCTTCAACATGGCGTCCATTTCCGCCTCCGATCCCTCGACCTCGACGATCAGCAGCGCGCCGACATCGAGGGGATAGCCGGCATGGGCGAAAGCCTCGCAGATCTCGATCGCCGGCTTGTCCATGAATTCGATCGCAACGGGGATGATGCCGGCGGCGATGACATCGGCGACGCAGGCGCCGGCCTCTTCCGAGCTCTCGAAGCCGAAGAGCACCGGGCGCGCGCCTTCGGGCTTGGCGATCAGCCGCACCGTCGCCTCGGTGACGATGCCGAGTTGGCCTTCATGGCCGCAGACGAGGCCAAGCAGGTCATAGCCGCCCGCATCCAGCGCCTTGCCGCCGAGCTCGATTACCGTGCCGTCGACCAGCACCATCCGTACGCCGAGCAGATTGTTGGTCGTCACACCGTATTTCAGACAGTGGGCGCCGCCGGAATTCATGCCGATATTGCCGCCGATGGTGCAGGCAAGCTGCGAACTCGGGTCGGGCGCATAGAAAAACCCGTCCGCCGACACCGACTCGGAGATATTGAGATTGGTCACGCCGGCCTGCACCACGGCGACGCGGTTGGGCAGATCGATCTCGAGGATGCGGTTCATCTTCGACAGGCCGAGCACGACGGCATCCTCCTGCGGAATGGCGCCGCCGGACAGCGATGTGCCGGCGCCGCGCGGCACGACGGGAACGCCGTAGCGATGGCAATAACGCATGACGGCCGAAACCTCGGCCGTGGTGCGCGGCAGGGCGACGGCGAGCGGCAGGCGGCGATAGGAAACGAAGGCGTCGGTCTCGAAGGGTACCAGCTCGCGCGCCTCATGCACCAGGCATTCCGGCGGCAGCAGATCGGTAAGATCGGCGACGATTTGAGAGCGCCGGGCCAGGACATCGGCGCGGGGCGCAAGAAACGGAATGGCGTCGGACATGGCCTTCTCCCTGGCCTCCCGAAAGATGACGACGGGAAGACGACGGCGGGAACGGGTGTCGGATCCTCCCTGCCGCCGCAGGCCCGGCTTAGCACTTTCCCAATAGTGGCGCAAATGCTAAGCACTTATGCCGGAAAGAGAAAATGTAACAAGAGCTTATGACCAATCTGGGTGATCTCGAAATCTTTGCCAAGGTCGTCTCGACGGGAAGCATGTCGCTCGCCGGGCGCATGCTCGGCTTTTCCCCTGCGGTCGTTTCCAAACGGATCAAGCGGCTGGAGGATCGGCTCGGCACCCGGCTTTTACAGCGCACGACGCGGCAGATTTCGCTGACGGAGGCCGGCCAGGGTTTCTACGATCGCGTTCTTGGCATCCTCGCCGGTCTGGAGGAGGCTGAATTTTACATTTCCGGCCGCTCGGCGCAAATGCACGGGACGCTCAAGGTTTCGGCGCCGACCTCCTTCGGCCGCATGCATATCGCGCCGCACCTGAAAGCGTTCATGCAGGCCCATCCGGACCTTGCGATCAACCTGGTGCTGACCGACGAATTCAGCGACATCATCGGCGGCGGCTTCGATCTGGCAATCCGCATCGCCGAACTGACCGATTCCAGCCTCGTCGCCCGGCGGCTGGCGCCGGTGCGCCGGCTGCTCTGCGCCTCGCCGGATTATCTGGCGGTGCATGGTGAGCCGAGGGATATCGACGATCTGAAACACCACCACTGCCTGCCGGCGCATAATGGCGACGCATGGCGGCTGACAGGGCCGGAAGGGGCGCTCAGCCTGCGGCCGGAAGGCATGCTGATCACCAACTCCAGCGAAGTGATCCGCGAGGCTGTCATATCGGGCCTCGGGATCGCGCTTCGCTCCACCTGGGATATCGGCGAAGAGCTCAAGGCCGGCCGCCTTGTGCAGGTGCTGCCGGCCTATGAGGGCTCGCACAATGTCACGCTGTCGGCCGTCTATCCCAGCCGGCAGTTCCTGCCCGCCAAGGTGCGGCTGTTCATCGACTATCTCACCGAGATTTACGGCCCGGCTCCCTATTGGGAGCGCTGATTGCGTGGAGACGCCCCGCCCCGCGCGAAGGCGAGGTATAGTTGCCACATTTACAAAAATCCTGTTGGAACAATTGGCGCCGCCGTTGATTAGGGGGCATGACGGGCTCATATTGTACACCTGTGCAACATGACGCATTAGAGACAGGACGTGACGGTTTTTCGAGCCAGCCCCAGCTCGACTTCCCCTATGAACAGCGATCACACCGCGTTTCGGACCGTCCTCGCGACTTTTGGATTGCGTAAGCTTTCCATGATACATGTAACGTATATGAGTGATTCCTAACAACCACTGTAAAGGTGACCCGACAATTGACTCTTCTCGCCCGATTGGCATCCGATTTGCAACTGATGTTCCGGCGGCCGCCGCGGCAGCAATATGGTGCGATCTGTTACCGGGTAAAAAAGAAGAGCGGTGAGGTCGAGGTGCTCCTGATGACGAGCCGCGACACCGGCCGCTGGGTCATTCCCAAGGGCTGGCCGATGACCGGAAAATGCGCGCATGAGGTCGCCGCGCAGGAAGCCTTGGAGGAAGCCGGTGTCCGCGGCGTCGCCGAAACGGAGACGCTCGGCGCCTACACCTATCCGAAGGTGCTGCGCGATGGGGTGCAGGTGGTCTGCAAGGTGCAGGTCTATGCGCTCGAAGTCACCGAGATGGTGAAGAACTTCAAAGAAAAGGGCGAGCGCCGCATCGAATGGGTCTCGCTCGACGAAGCAGCCGGGCGTGTGCGCGAACCGGAGCTGCGCGGCCTTCTCCTCGCCTTCAAGCGAAAGATGAGCGACAGGCTCTCGCCGAAAGCGTCAAAGCAACAGGCTCCAGCGGCAAAGCAAATTCCGGCGGAATGAATCCTGCCATCTTGCGCTGCTAGAAAGGCAGCGTAAAAGCAGATTCATACTTGGAAAAAAGAATGCCGCCCCGTCCCGCCGTCCTCACCAAACGCACGCTCGACAAGGACCTCGCCAAGATTACCCATGCCGAGGATGTGGCAAAGCACGTCTTGCGGCGGCTGGTGGCGCCTGGCCTCGGGCTGATCTTCGTCGGCCTGACGATGATCTTTGCCGGTGTCTACGTGTTCGACCGCCCGGGAGCGGTGCTTATCGTGGCGGCCGCCGCCCTTGCCGGCTACATGGCGATGAATATCGGCGCCAACGACGTGACCAACAATGTCGGTGCGGCCGTCGGCGCACGCGCCATGACGATGGGCCAGGCGCTCGTCATCGCCGCGGTTTTCGAAGTCCTCGGCGCCACGATCGGCGGCGGCGAGGTCGTCAAGACGATTTCCTCCAACATCGTCGACGCCGTCCAGGTGCCGCAGGCGATGCTTGGCTGGATCATGATGGCGGCGCTGATGGCGGCGGCCCTCTGGATCAATCTTGCCACCTGGATGAACGCGCCGGTTTCCACCACCCATGCGATCGTCGGCGCAGTGATCGGCGCCGGTATTTCAGCCGTCGGCACGGAGCCGGTGAATTGGCGGGTGATGCTGGAGATCACCTCGAGCTGGATCACCTCGCCGCTGATCGGAGGGCTGATCGCGGCCGGCCTGCTCTACCTCGTCAAGACCCTCATCATCTATCGCGACGACAAGGTCGCGGCGGCTCGGCGCTGGGTGCCGGTGCTGGTCGCGGTGATGGCCGGCGGCTTCATGGCCTATATGGTGCTGCAGCTGTCACCCGTCGGCCGGTTTCCGTCTTTGACCATCATCCTTATCGGCATCGGCCTCGGGCTGGTCACGTGGCTTGCCGCCCGGCCGCTCGTTTTCGCCCAGGCGCGGGATCTCGAAAACCGCAACAGCTCGCTGCGGGTGCTGTTTCGGCTGCCGCTGATCGGCTCGGCGGCGCTGCTGTCCTTCGCACATGGCGCAAACGATGTTTCGAACGCGGTCGGGCCGCTTTCGGCGATCGTCCATTCGGTCGGCATCGGCTTCGGCAGCGACGGCAGCGTCGGGCATCCGCCGCTCTGGGTGATGCTGATCGGCGCCTTCGGCATCTCCGTCGGGCTGCTGCTGTTCGGACCGCGGCTGATCCGCCTGGTCGGCGAGGAGATCACCAAGCTCAATCCGATGCGGGCCTATTGCGTCGCATTGTCGACCGCTTTCACCGTCATCGTCGCCTCCTGGCTCGGCCTGCCGGTCAGCACCACGCATATCGCAGTCGGCGCCGTCTTCGGCGTCGGCTTCTTCCGCGAATGGTACACCCGCCGTTCGAAGCGCCGTATCGCCTATATCAGGCGCAAGGCCGAGAGCTTCGATATCGACGAGCCGGAAGAGCCGAACATCCACGAGAGGCGCCGGCGCTATCTCGTGCGCCGCTCGCATTTCATGACGATCGTCGCCGCCTGGATCATCACCGTGCCGGTCTCCGCAACGCTTGCGGCCGCGATTTATTGGGCTATGTTCGCGCTCTTCGTCTAGAACAGGATGTCGTCCGAAAACCGCTCACGCTTTTCGGCATCATGCTCTGAACCCCGTGAGTTTTTCAATGCGCGCTAATTTCCGCATGCAACGGCTCTTCGTCGACGCGCCGCTTTCTGCCGGCGCCGTCGTGGAGGCGAATGCCGAACAGTTCAACTATCTCGCCAATGTGCTGAGGATGGAGGCCGATGCCGAGATTCTGCTTTTCAACGGCCGCGACGGCGAGTGGAAAGCCAGCCTCAGCTTCCCCACGCGCAAACGCATCCTGCTGACGGCCATCGAACAGACGCGGCCGCAGCCCTCTCCCTGCGACCTGCATTATCTCTTTGCGCCTCTCAAGGTCGGCCGCATGGATTACCTGGTGCAGAAGGCGGTGGAAATGGGCGCCGGGCTGCTGCAGCCGGTTATGACCCAGCATGTGCAGGGCAAGATCACCAATCTCGACAAGCTGCGCGCCAATGTTGTCGAGGCGGCCGAGCAATGCGGCGTTCTCGGCATACCCGATGTCGCCGAGCCGGTGAAGCTTTCCGATCTGCTCGACCGCTGGCCGAAGGAGCGCCGCATCATCTATTGCGACGAGGGCGACGCCGGGCAGAACCCGCTGCCGGTGCTGTCGGCGATCCGGGAAAGACATCTCGCGCTGCTCGTCGGGCCGGAAGGCGGCTTTTCGGAAGAGGAACGGGCGCGGCTTCGAAGCCTCGATTTCGTCACCGCCATTCCGCTCGGACCGCGCATCCTCAGGGCCGATACGGCGGCCGTTGCGGCGCTCGCCGTGGTGCAGGCGGCGATCGGCGACTGGAGCTGACGGCGAAAACGGGTGGACATGGAAATTGCTGCTATTTTTTTGATGCGTCGTTGAAACAATTTCACTTGCAACATACGTGACTTGGGTCCTAATCAGCCTTCCAGCTGCCCTGCCCCCTGGGCGCTTTTTTCGAATACAGGTACCCGCATGGCCCGCGACACTACCGACCAGACACCGCTCTCTTCGGTTCAGGATCTGACCGATTACATCGCCGCGGGCAACAAGCCGCGGGAGCGCTTCCGGATCGGCACCGAACACGAGAAATTCGCCTTCTTCCGCGCCGACAACAGCCCGGTCCCCTATTTCGGCGATGCCAGCATTTCGGCCCTGCTTACCGGCCTCCAGGAAAAGAGCGGCTGGGAGCCGATCATGGACGGCGGCAACATCATTGGCCTCGCCGAGCGGAGCGGCATGGGGGCGATCTCGATCGAGCCCGGCGGCCAGTTCGAACTCTCCGGCGCGCCGCTGGAAACGCTCCATGAGACCTGTAGGGAATCGAACCAGCACCTGGCGACGCTGCGCGAAATCGCCGAGCCGATGGGCATCCGCTTCCTCGGCATCGGCGGCAGTCCGAAATGGACCTATGCACAAACGCCGCAAATGCCGAAATCGCGCTACGAGATCATGACCCGCTACATGCCGAAGGTCGGCAGCAAGGGTCTCGACATGATGTACCGCACCTGCACGATCCAGGTGAATCTCGATTTCTCCTCGGAAGCCGACATGCGCCAGAAGATGCGCGTTTCGATGAAGCTGCAATCCTTGGCGACCGCGCTCTTTGCATCCTCGCCCTTCACCGAGGGCAAGCCGAACGGGTTGCTCTCCTGGCGCGGCGATATCTGGCGCGATGTCGACAATAAGCGCTCGGGCCTGCTCGATTTCACCTTCCGCGACGATTTCGGCTTCCGCGACTATGCCGAATGGGCGCTCGACGTGCCGATGTATTTCATCGTCCGCGACGGCCGCTATCATGATTGCACCCATGTCACCTTCCGCCAGTTCATGAACGGGGCGCTGAAGGGCGAGGTTGCCGACCCGGCACCGACGATGGGCGACTGGACGAACCATCTTTCGACGCTCTTCCCCGACGTCAGGCTGAAGCGTTTCCTCGAAATGCGCGGCGCCGACGGCGGTCCGTGGCGGCGCATCTGCGCGTTGCCGGCCTTCTGGGTCGGCCTGCTCTACGATGATGCGGCTCTTCAGGCTGCCGACGAACTGACCAGGGATTGGAGCTTTGCCGAGGTCGCTGCCCTGCGCGACGCCGTCCCCGCCGAAGGGCTGAAGGCTCAGTTTCGCGGGCATGCGCTGCTCGACGTGGCGCGCGAGGTGGTCGGCATATCGAGAACCGGCCTCAAGACGCGCGGCAAGCTCAACCGCGAAGGCCAGGACGAAAGCATCTTCCTGGCGCCGCTCGACGAGGTGCTCGCCAAAAAGGCGACGCTCGCCGAGGATCTGCTGTCGCTCTATCACGGCCGCTGGAACGGCTCCGTCGAGCCGGTCTTCGAGGACTATCAGTACTGAGCCTTCCCAGGTTTTTATCGGGTTCGGAAAAACGCCGCACAGGTTTGCCGTAACGGCTTTAAGTTCTTATAGCAAAAAGCCGTTTGCACATTACCTTTTCCGGATATAGTGGCATTACACGCGTCACGACTCGGGGAAAGGGACCTCCATGCTGCCACTCTTCGACATGATGATGCAGGCGCAGAACGGCGCCGCGATGGAAGCGGTTGCGCGGCAGTTCAACCTGGCGCAGGAACAGGCGACCAAGGCGATGGCGGCGCTGATGCCGGCCTTTTCCGCCGGCCTGAAGCGCAGCACCAGCAATCCTTATGATTTCGTCGGGCTGATGCAGGCCGTCGCCTCCGGCAATTATGCGCGCTATTTCGAGGATATGAGCCGGGCTTTCACGCCCGAAGGCATTTCCGACGGCAACAACATCCTTGCCCAGCTCTTCGGCTCGAAAGAGGTTTCGCGGGCGGTCGCCGCCCAGGCAGCGCAGATGACCGGCATCGGCCAGGATATCTACAAGCAGATGCTGCCGGTGCTGGCCGACACGCTGATGGGCGGCCTGTTCAAGCAGACGACCGGCCAGATGGCCTCGCCGGTCAACCCCTTTGTCAACACGGCCATGGGCGAGACCATTCAGAAATGGCTCGAGAGCACCGGCTTTGCGCCGAAACCGAAGGCGGCCCCGGAACCGAGCATCTTCGACAATCCCTTCACGCAGGCGATGCAGCTGATGTTCTCGATGCCGAAACAGGAACCGGCGCCTCAGCCGAACCCGTTCCTCGACAATCCCTTCGCCAAGGCTTTCCAGGAGATGATGGCCGAGCTCGGCCAGCCGGCCGCGGCCAAACAACCAGCCGCCAAACAACCGGCGGCCAAGACGCCGGAGGCGCCGAAGGAAGAGGCGAAAGCCGCTGCCGAGAGCTATACCGACATGCTGAACGCCATGTTCGACAGCGGGCTCGAAGTGCAGAAGAGCTACCAGCGAAACCTGGAAGCGATTTTCGAAACCTACCGGCCGAAAACCAAGGCATAAAAAAACCCGGAGATGGCTTGGGAAAAGCCGATCACCGGGTCAAGCGGCAGGGCTATTGGCTATCACCCTGCGGGGAAACTCGACGCTCCTACTCCTCGTGAGGGCGGAAGAGCTGCAGGCGCCAGCGATTGCGCGCCGAGCGCGTCAGATGTTCCGACGGATCCTCGAAAAAGGTCGAGGCCAGGAACGCAGAGGTCAGGTCGGCCCTGGTGAGGCCGATATCCCTCAGTTGACTGTCGTTCAGTTCATGCAGCCCGTTGACCTCCATTCGATTGCGAAACCCGCGAAAGAGGGAGACCAGCGGAGCGAGGCCTGCCACCAGACGCTGGAAAAGCGTCGGGGTCAGCTTGCTGCAGTCGAGTTCTAGTGTTCGGTCTGTCGTGTGCATCGAACTCTCCTTTCTCGGGCACGCAACAACCCACCCCTCCCGCGAGGTCGTGCGAGAGGGGATAAGGCTGAATTTGCTTGGACAGGCAGGGTGTCTGTCCTTCACTTTGCTTGATTTGCACCCCGAAGATGCCAAAGACCTATTGATCAGTCCAACGAATGTTTCTAATGATTATCATCAGCTATCTTTATGGGTGATACCATGTCCGCGCCTCTTGATCTCGACCAGTTGCAGACTTTCATCGCCATCGTCGATTCCGGCAGCTTCACCAAGGCGGCTGACAAGGTCTACAAGACTCAATCGGCCGTCTCGATGCAGATGCGCCGCCTCGAAGAGCGTATCGGCAAGCAGCTCTTCATCAAGGACGGCCGCGGCAACCGGCTGACGGTCGAGGGCGAGAAACTGCTCAATTATGCCCGGCGCATCATCCGCCTCAACAATGAGGCGATCGCCGCCTTTGACGACAACAGGCTGGAGGGGATGCTGCGCATCGGCACGCCGGACGATTATGCCGATCGCTACATGCCGGAGATCATCGGCCGCTTTGCCAAGACGCACCCGAACGTCGAGCTCTACATCGTCTGCGAGCCGTCGATGGACCTCGCCGAGCGCATGCACAAGGGCGAGCTCGATATCGCGCTCGTCACCCACAATCCGCGCGAGCGCATGTCCGACGTGGTGAGAACCGAACCGCTCTGCTGGGTCGGCTCTGCCAACCATCCGATCCGCGACGACGCGCCGGTGCCGCTCGCCGTCGGCCGCCGTGACTGCCAATGGCGCCAGCTCGCCTGCTCGGCGCTCGATGCTGTGGGGCGCGAGCACCAGATCCTGTTCACCAGCTGGTCCTGCACCGTCGTCGCCGCGGCCGTGCTTGCCGGCATGGCTGTCTCAGTGATGCCGGAATCGGCGTTGCGGACGGGCATGAAGGTGCTGAGCCAGGCTGACGGCTTTCCGGCGCTTCCGCCGGTGCAGATCGGCATCATGAAACGGCCGGGCGTTTCGATCTCGCTGATGAACGCGATCACCGCGCATATCACTGCCTGCCTCGACAACATCACGCCTGCCGTCATCGACGACGGCCTGGATGCGGACGTCAAATCCGCGCAGGCGCGGCTTTATCCGCGGCTGAAGGCCGCCAATATGGTGCCGAGCTGGTAGAGGTTCTCAGGCGGCGCGCGGCGCAGCCTCGGTGAAAAGGGAGGCGCGGATGACGCGCTTCCATTCGGTGAGCATGTGCCGCGCAAGGCCCTCCTCGCTGACGGCGGCAAGCCGGATGACGGCGCCGATCAGATGGCTGAAAAGGTAAGTGCGCGCGAACAGTTCCTCGTCGCAAAGGTCGGGAGCCAGCCTGCGCACGGCGTCGTGAAAGATGCCGGCGACACGGCTGCTATGCTCTATATTCAACCGAAGCAGATCCTGATCGGTCTCCGTCCCCATCCAGACGCCGAGATAGACGGGATCGTCATGGTAGGAATCATAGTACCAATCGATGATATCGCAGACGAGGTCGAGCGCCTGGTCGAGCGACTGGACATCGGAAAACATCGCTGCCGTCTTCGCCTGGATCGCCGAAGCGTGCTGATCGAACAGAGCTTTGACGATCGCCGCTTTCTCCGGGAAATACTGGTAAACCGAACCGATCGGCACTTTGGCGGCGATCGCGAGCTCGGTCATCCGCATGGCGCTGACGCCCTTCTTGGCGATAATCTTGGCAGCGGCGGCGAGGATAAGATCCAGCCTCTGGATGCTGCGCTCCTGCTTCGGCTTCCTGCGCAAGCCGATGCGGTCCATACTTTCCGCGCCCATGTCGTTCCCATTCTTATTGTTGCGCGCGGAAGCTTCTGCCACCAGCGCGTCCAGCGGATATGACATGCAGGTCTTCATCAGGCGTAAACGGAAAGACTCGCATTTTAACGACCTTCAAACGCTCATGAGAATCGGAAGTTCAGCCGTTCCCACCGGTTGCACCAAGGCAGAGAATCCTTGAAATAGTTGCGAAATTCTCTTCGACGGGAAAAGGCTGATGTCGCGACTCTTCGTTGCGCGGGAATGATCGTCCGGGAGGTTTTAGACTTTCACACGCAGTGTCGCCTTAACCGTTGCTGCTGCGCGTCCTCCGCGAATCTGGCCAGACGATTCCGAGCGCAGTGCCTTCGTTGAGAGCACTTCAAGGCTGGCGTCGAGAGCCCGGCGCTCTCCGCCAAGCCCGCAGATCATCCCCTAACCACGCCCGCGCAGAAATGAGAGAATTAATTAGATATGAGTTTGCAGTAGCGGAACGACCAGACGGCCCGTTCGTGCCTCAGCCCATCACCATCCACGCGGCGAGCCAGAGCCACATGCCGGCCAGCGTGAGGTAACCCGCGGCGAAGAGCGGGCTGCGGTAGCGCAAATCATTGCTGCTGACATGGACGGCGGCATGGGCGTAACGCAGGGCGACGAAGAGCCAAGCGAGGCCGACGGCGACGATATTGTCGGCCGCGGTCACATAAAGAAGAATACAGCAGGCGTAGAAGAGCACGGGCAGTTCGAACTGATTGGCGAGGCAATTCTTGACGGCGAGGCTTTCGGCCGGCTCGCTGCGATTTTCGCGGTAATTGGATTTCGCGTTGCCGGCGCGGACCATTTTTGCCCGGCGTGCGCCGAGAAGGGCATAAAGACCATAGACCAAGGCCACGTGAGCCAGGAGTGGCCAGAAGATTTCATAGCCCGTCATGATCGTCATTTTCCTTTCCGCTTTTGCATGTTGGCGGCAGCATTAGCGGAAAGGATAAGCGCATGCCAGCGGCGCGGCGCTGACATCCGCAAACCCGATATTGGCTTCACACCTGGGCGCTGCCGCCATCGACGAAGAGTTCGGCACCGGTGACGAAGCTGGAATCATCCGAGACGAGGAAGAGTGCAGCAGCGGCAACTTCCTCGGCGCGGCCGACCCTGCCCATTGGCACCTGGGCCGCCAGCGCAGCAAGCAAGGCCTGCTGTTGAGCCGGGTCCTTGCCCGCCAATTCGACCAGTCCGGTCGTTTCCGTCGGACCAGGACTGAGCGTGTTGATCCGAATGCCGCGGTCCTTCAAATCGAGAATCCAGTTGCGCGCAAAGCTGCGCAAGGCGGCTTTCGACGCAGCGTAAACGCTGAAGGCGGGCGTGCCGGTGGAGCCTGCCGTCGATCCCGTCAAGATGATCGATGATCCTCGCGCAAGCAGTGGCAAGGCCTTCTGCACCGTAAAGAGAACTCCCTTCACGTTCCGATCGAATGTATCGTCATACTGCTCTTCGGTGATTTCGCCGAGGGGCAACATGGAGCCGCCACCTGCGTTGACGAAGAGCACGTCAATTCTTCCGGCCTCTGCCTTCACCTTCTCGTAGACGCGATCGAGGTCGGCAAGATTGGCTGAATCCGCCTGAATACCTACTACCCTACCGCCGATCTCAGCGAGTGCTGCGTCGAGAACATCCTTGCGACGGCCCGTGATAAAAACCCGTGCGCCCTCAGCTGCGAAGCGTTTGGCGGCGGCAAGGCCAATGCCGGAAGTGGCGCCCGTGATAACCGCAATCTTCGCATTCAATCGTTGTGTCATTGTCGTCTCCTTTTGTTCGACTGAAGCTGAGATATGGACGAGGGCATCGTTTCGGAATAGAAAGAATTGAAAGCTATTGTTTCAGGAATGAAATGACCAAATTTCCTGATTTCGAGGGACTGGCGATGTTCGCAAAGGTCGCCGAAGAGCGCTCTTTCGTGCGGGCTGCGCAGACGCTCGGCGTGTCGGTGCCGACGGTTTCGCGGGCCGTAAGCCGTCTTGAGCAGAGGCTGGGCGCAAGGCTCTTCAACCGCACCTCTCGGCAGCTCGCTTTGACCGATTTCGGCCTGCGACTGGTCGACAGCGCCGCCCGGATCTATGCTGAGGCAGAGATGGCAGAGGACGCCGCCCGGGAGCTTGCGACCCGGCCGAAGGGGCTCATCAGGCTTGCCGCGCCGATGGACTTCGGAACACGTTGGCTGGCCCCGATCCTGCCTGACTTTTTCGAGCTCTTTCCAGACGTTTCCATCGACCTGCACATGAGCGATGCCGTCGTCGATATCGTGGGAGACGGCTTCGACGTGGCCCTCAGAATCGCGGTCTTGCCGGATTCCTCATTGATCGCGCGCAGGCTGACGCCGGTGGACCGCTTCATTCTGGCTGCACCCGCATACCTCGATCGCTACGGCGTGCCGGAACATCCCCGCGAACTGGCGGCTCACCATTGCCTCGGATACGCCTACAGGGCGCGACAGGATGTCTGGCGCCTTCGCAACGGTGAAGGCAGGGAGGAGGTCGTCGTGCCAAGCGGCTCTCTCAGGGCCACCAATTCTGAAGTTTTGGTGCCAATGGCACTACGGGGCCTCGGGATCATCGAACTGCCCGAATTTCTCGCACATGACTATCTCGTCGACGGCCAGCTGACGCCAATCCTTCCCGACTGGACGCTGCCGACCGGCGCACTGTATTTCGTCACACCTTCGGCGCGGAGCCGGCCAGCGAAGGTCGAGGTCCTTTCCGATTTCATGATGGCGAGACTGTCAAATCCGGTTTGGCGGCGGAGGAGCTGATAGCTGCTTCAATCTCGGCCTGGCGACAGCCAACGGGCGACGGCAAGCCTGACAAGGACGATAAACGAGATGGCGAGGCTTGCGAATTTCAGCCTTGTCATCCATGGCAGAAGCTGCGCTGCGAGGCTTGCGGATGGACTGTCGCCAAAGGCGACCAGGCTCGAGATGTTCTCGCCATAGTCGGCGACGCCGTAAACGAAGGGCAGCAGATAGATCGCCTTGCCGACAAACGGGGGAAGCGATCGTCCGAACCAGGCACTGAGGGGACCGAGCCGGAGGAAGGCGAGAAACAGCAACGCCGTCAGCAATGCCGGAAAGACCAGCTCCGGCCCGAAATACATCGCGCTGAGCAGCTTTGCCGCCGTCTCGTTCTCGTCGAGCAGCTTCTGCATGTGGAAAACGGCGGATTCGTCGTAACCGGCGAAATAGGTGTCGAGCACCGCCTGGCCGGTTTCATGCTTGAAGGGAACGACGAAGCCGAAGGTCGTCCAGGCGAGCACGGCAAGGCAGAGAGCGGCGAGCAGCGCGATGATCCAGAGCGGAATTCCGCTGCCCGCCTTCATGGTCAGAGACCGGCGCCCGGATAGTTGGGGCTCTCGCGGGTGATCGTCACGTCGTGGGCGTGACTTTCGCGAAGACCGGCGCCAGAGATGCGCACGAAAGTGGCGCGTTCCTGGAAATCCTTGATATCCTTGCCGCCGACATAACCCATGGCCGCCTTGAGGCCGCCGGCGAGCTGGTGGACCACGGCCGAGACCGGCCCCTTATACGGCACCTGGCCTTCGATGCCCTCAGGTACGAGTTTCAGCGTGTCGCGCACTTCCGCCTGGAAATAGCGGTCGGCCGAGCCGCGGGCCATGGCGCCGACGGAGCCCATGCCGCGATAGGCCTTGAAGGAACGACCCTGGTAGAGATAAACCTCGCCCGGGCTCTCATCGGTGCCGGCCAGCAGCGAGCCGATCATGACGGCGGAAGCGCCAGCGGCGATTGCCTTGGCAAGGTCGCCGGAGAATTTGATGCCGCCATCGGCGATAACCGGCACATCCTGATCCTGGGCGGCCTGGACGGCCGACATGATGGCGGCGAGCTGCGGAACGCCGACGCCGGCGACGATGCGCGTCGTGCAGATCGAGCCCGGGCCGATACCGACCTTGACCGCGTCGGCGCCCGCGTCGATCAATGCTCTGGTGCCGTCATAGGTGGCGACGTTGCCGGCCATGATGCGCACCGAATTGGAGAGCTTCTTGACCCGGGTGACGGCATCGAGCACGCGCTGCGAATGGCCATGGGCGGTATCGACGACCAGAAGGTCGACGCCGGCCTCGATCAGCCGTTCGGCGCGCTCGAAGCCGTCATCGCCGACGCTGATGGCGGCGGCGGCGCGAAGCCTGCCCTGCGCATCCTTGGAGGCGTTCGGGTTCAGCTGCGACTTCTCGATATCCTTGACGGTGATCAGGCCGACGCAGCGGCCTTCGGTATCGACGACCAGCAGCTTCTCGATGCGATGCGAGTGAAGCAGGCGCTTGGCCTCCTGCTGATCGACGTTCTCCTTGACGGTGACCAG
Source organism: Rhizobium phaseoli (assembly GCF_003985125.1). Taxonomy (GTDB): domain Bacteria; phylum Pseudomonadota; class Alphaproteobacteria; order Rhizobiales; family Rhizobiaceae; genus Rhizobium; species Rhizobium phaseoli. The sequence goes on along the minus strand of NZ_ML133580.1, from coordinate 35,278 downwards.
ATTGTCCTTGGTCATCAGCTCGTGGATCTTCTGCTCCGGATCGGAGGCGAAGCGGACGTCGCGGTTGGTGAGGATGCCAACGAGGCGGCCGGACTTCTCGACGACCGGGATGCCGGAAATGCCATGCGACTTCATCAGGCCGAGCGCCTCGGCAAGCTTTGCCTCCGGCCCGATGGTGACGGGATTGACGACCATGCCGCTTTCGAACTTCTTCACCTGGCGGACTTCTTCGGCCTGCTCGACCGGCGTCAGGTTGCGGTGGATGACGCCGAGGCCGCCGGCCTGGGCCATGGCGATCGCCAGACGGCTTTCGGTGACGGTATCCATGGCCGAGGAGAGGATCGGGATGTTGAGATCGAAATCGCGGGCGATGCGGGTCGCGATGTTCGTCTGGCCGGGCATGACCTCGGAGTGGCCGGGCTGCAGCAGCACGTCGTCGAAGGTGAGCGCGTCCGCGCCGGTTGCCGTTTCTATGATGCGGGCCATGGCCAAATTCCTTCAGTTTAGAAAAATGCAACCCGTCCCGGAAACGAATCGTCCGCCCCGGCGGTGTGCATGAGTTGCTTGGAAGTTGGCGAGGGCTGGTAACACGTCTATGACAGGAAGGAAATAGTAAAAAGCCCGGCATGTGCGCCGGGCTCGTCATGGGTGCCATGCACGCAGAGCAATTCCGGAAAAGCGGACCACTCCGGATTAAATGTCGAACTGATAGGTCTTCGGCACGAAGCGATAGCCACCATCCTGCCGCTCGACGAAACCGACCACCGGGAACGGCATGTGATAGCCGAGGAAGGCGATCTTGTCGGTGGCGATCATGTCGAAAACCTTGCGGCGCGTGGCGGCTGCCTGCGCCTTGTCCATGTCGAAACGCACCTCCCAGTCCGGACGCAACAGCGACAGGATATAGTGGTTGGCCGTATCGCCGGTCAGCACCATGCGTTTGCCCTCGGATTCGACATGGAACACGATGTGACCCGGCGAGTGGCCTGATGCCAGCATCGCGGTGACGCCGGGCGCGACGGCGGCGCCATCTTTGATGAAGGTGGCCTTTTCGGCAAGCGGCGCCACATTTGCGAGCACCGCCTTGTGCCTGGCCTCGGCCGGCGTGCCCTCGCGCGCAGCGTTCGACCAGAAATCATATTCGGCCGCACCGATGACATAGCGGGCATTGCGGAAGGCGGGCGCGCCGTCCTCCATCAGCCCGCCGATGTGATCGCCGTGCAGATGGGTCAGAGCCACCAGGGTCACGTCCTCGGGCGAATAGCCCGCCATCCTCAGGCCCTCGGCGAGCTTTCCGAGCCCGCGGGCGCGGCCGGCTGCGCCAAAGCCGGTGTCGACGAGAATGAGATCGGAGCCGGTGTCGATGAGAACAGGCGCATAGCCGTTCAGGAGCTTGTCGGCCGGCAGGAAGTTTGCGGTCAGCAACGCCCGGACGGTTTCGGGATCCTGATTGGTGCCGTAGGTCTCATAAGGTTTTTCGGAGATATTGATCCCGTCCCTGACGACGGTGAACTTATAGGAACCGAGCTTGAACTGATTGATTTCGGGTAAAGGCGTTATATCCATACGTCTGCTCGCTCCAGTGACGGCCGCTTCGGCCTTCTCTTTCAAAATTGCCGGCGCCGCCAGCAGGCCGAGGCTTGCGGCAAAAAGCGTGCGCCGTGTCATTCGCGTCGAAATTGCCATATATCCATCCCCCTGACGCGCGCTTTGTCGCTGCGCGGCCGATGACACCCCGCCGGATTTCTTGCCCCGGCGGCGTAAACATATGTCAATCTTGATAGCGGAGCTTGTCGGACAAGCCGTCTCACGCAGACGTGAAGCAAACACCGCATCGAGGCGGATTTGAGCATTGGCAGCTCCCTGAACTGGGACTAAACAGCACGGGCTTCCAGCTTCCATCCGCGCCCATCAAGGCTCCCGCCTATGAACCGCATCGTCCCGCTGATTCTCGCCGTCGCTCTCTTCATGGAACAGATGGATTCCACCGTGATCTCGACGGCATTGCCGGCGATCGCCGCAGACCTCCATGTCGGGCCGATCACCCTGAAACTGGCGCTGACCTCCTATATGGTGGCGCTTGCGGTGTTCATTCCGGTCAGCGGCTGGATGGCCGACAGGTTCGGCGCCAAGAAAATCTTCCGGCTCGCCATATCAGTCTTCGTCGTCGGCTCGATCTGCTGCGCCATCTCCTCCAGCCTCGTCGAATTCGTCTTCGCCCGCTTCCTGCAGGGCATGGGCGGTGCGATGATGACGCCGGTCGGCCGTCTCGTGCTGGTGCGCACGACCAAGCGCAGCGATCTGGTCTCGGCCATGGCGCTGCTCACCATCCCGGCCCTGGTCGGCCCGCTCACCGGCCCGCCGCTCGGCGGCTTCATCACCACCTATTTCAGCTGGCACTGGATCTTCCTGATCAATGTGCCGGTCGGCATCATCGGCATCTGGCTGGCGACGGTCTTCCTGCCGGAGGTCGAGGCGACAGCGCCGCCGAAGCTCGATTTCACCGGTTTCGTGCTGACCTCGCTATCGGCCGCGGGCGTCGTCTTCGGCCTGTCGGTGGTCAGCCTGCCGGCCCTGCCGCCGATCATCGGCGTCGCCGCCACCGGCATCGGCCTCGTCTGCGGCTTCCTCTATATCGGCCATGCGAAGCGCCACCCGGCGCCGATCCTCAACCTCGGCCTGTTCAGGAACCCGACATTCCGCGCCTCGACCGTGGGCGGCACGCTGTTTCGCATCTGCGTCGGCGCCATGCCGTTCCTGACGCCGCTGATGCTGCAGCTCGGCTTCGGGCTGACGCCGTTCCAATCCGGCCTCATCACCTTTGCCGGCGCGATCGGCGCGATCACCACCAAATTCATGGCAAAGCGCGTTTTCGCAGGCGTCGGCTTCCGCACGACGCTGCTCGGCGCCGCCATGGTGACGACCGCCGTCACCGTCATCACCGGCCTGTTCACGCCGGCAACGCCGCATCTCGTCATCATCGGCGTGCTGCTCATCGGCGGCTTCTCCCGCTCCTTCATGTTCACCGGCGTCAATGCGCTTGCCTTTGCCGATATCGATGATGCGCAGGCGAGCCAGGCGACCTCGATGAGTTCGGTGATGCAGCAGATCAGCCTGGCGCTCGGCGTCGCGGTCGCGGCCGCCATCCTGGAAAGCGCGATCTATTTCAGGGGCGAGGCGCTTGATGTGGCCGATTTCCACTTTGCCTTCTATATCATCGCCGGATTGACCGTGATTGCGACCATCCCCTTCATCAGGATGGACCGCAACGCCGGCGCGCTGGTTTCCGGTCACCGCTCAAGGCGCTTGGCGGGACCGATCGAGGCCGAGCAGCAAGCTGCGAAATAAGCCTCTATTCAGGGCTCTCGCAGACGGCAGAGAGCTTGTTGCCATCGAGATCGCGGATATAGGCGGCATAGAAATGGGCATGGTAGGAGCGCAGACCCGGCCCGCCCTCATCGGCGGCGCCTGCCGCAATCGCCGCCGCATGGAAGGCATCGACGGCCGCCCGCGTTTCAGCCGTGAACGCGACCATGGCGCCATTGCCTGCCGTCGCCCGGCGGCGATTGAACGGCGTCACCACCCAGAAGCGGCAGCGCGTATCGCTGTCGGCGGAATAGCCGATCTCCTCCTGCGAATATTGCTGGCGGCGATAGCCGAGCAACGGCAGAACGGCATCATAAAAATGCGCTGCGCGATCGAGGTCATTGGTTCCGAGCGTGACGTAAAGAAGCATGGGACCGTCATCATCGGCCGGGATCGGCCCGAGATCAAGCTTCCTCTGCGTGGCCTTCCGCCTTGCGGCCCTTGAAGCCCTTGGCCAACAAAAACATCTCGACCGATTCGGCGCGCGACGAGTTCGGCTTGACGTGAACGACCTGGCGGAAATTCTGCTTCAGCATCGCGAGCAGATCACGCTCGGTGCCGCCCTGGAAGGTCTTGGTGAGGAAATGCCCGCCCTCCCCCAGCACCTCGATGGCGAAGTGGGCCGCGACTTCGCACAGATGCATGGTGCGCAGGTGGTCGGTGCGGTGATGGCCGGTGGTTGGCGCTGCCATATCGGAGATGACGAGATCGGGCGTGCCGCCGACGGCCTCCATCAGCTTTTCCGGCGCACTCGGATCAAGGAAATCAAGCTGCAGGATCTTGACGCCGGGAAGCTGGGCCATTTCCAGGAAATCGATCGCGGCCACACGGATATCCTCATCGGTCGAGCCGGTGACCTTGGCGGCGATCTGCGACCAGCTGCCGGGAGCCGCACCCAGATCGATGATCCGCCTGGCGCCGCGCAGGATGTGGTATTTCTCGTCGATCTCGAGCAGCTTGAAGGCGGCGCGGGCGCGATAGCCTTCGAGCTGGGCGCGCTGCACATATGGATCGTTGATGTGGCGCTGCAGCCACTGGCGGGAGGACGCCTTCATCTTCTTGTTCTTGACGCGCTGGCCGAGCTTGCGGCCGGTGCGATTTCCGGCGATCGGTGCCTTGGTCATGCCCTTCCCCTATTTCGCGCGCTGGCCGCGGCGGTTGCGATTACGCCGCCACACGCCGTCATCGGCCATCATGTCGGTGAGCAGGCCTTCCCTCAAGCCGCGATCGGCAACACGCATGCGCGGGCTCGGCCAGCGGCGGCGGATCGCCTCGAGAATGGCGCAGCCTGCGAGCACCAGATCGGCCCGATCCGGCCCGATGCAGGGGTTGGCGGCGCGGCTGTCGAAATCCCACGAAAGCAGTTTTGCCTGCATAGCGGAGACCTCGTCGTCCGACAGCCAGATGCCGTCGACCTTGCGCCGGTCGTAGCGCGGCAGGTCGAGATGGACGCCGGCAAGCGTCGTCACCGTGCCCGACGTGCCGATCAGGTGGAAATCGCCGGTCTGGGCAATTTCGATCTCGGGGCAATCGAAACGCCCAAGCATGCCCTCGACCTCGCGCACCATGCCTTCGAACAGCTCCGGCGTGACATCACGTCCGCCGTGACGCTCCGACAGTGTCACCACGCCGACCGGCAGCGACGTCCAATGGGTGATGTGATTGGCAAGCCGGCTGAAGCGATTGTCGCCGATGCGGATGACGGCGATCTCCGACGAACCGCCGCCGATATCGAAGAGCACGACGGAGCGTGTCTCGCGGCCGACGAGCGAAGAGCAGCCGGAGACGGCAAGCCGCGCCTCGGTTTCCCGATCGATGATTTCAAGCTCGAGGCCGGTTTCGGCAACCACGCGACCCAAAAATTCCTCGCCATTGACCGCCTGGCGGCAGGCTTCGGTGGCGATCAGCCGCATGCGGCGGATCTCCCGGTTGCGGAGCTTGGAAGCGCAGACCCTCAGCGCCTCGATCGCCCTTTCCATCGCCTCGTCGGATAGACGGCCGCTTGCCGCCAGGCCTTCGCCGAGCCGGACGATGCGGGAAAAAGCGTCTACGACGCGGAACTGGCCCGGACGGGTCGGCTGGGCAATGAGCAGGCGGCAATTGTTGGTGCCGAGATCGAGAGCGGCATAGAGCTCTTCGGGCCAGGCATGCTCGGGCGCCTGGCGATCGCCCTGGTGCGCGTTGCCCTCCGGGCGGCCCTTGCGGCCGGCGCCGTTCTGGACCTCGCGCGGAACGACGGCACTCGCCGTCTCTTCAATCCGGTTTTTCTGCAGTTGGATATGGGAAGGCTTTGCCGATGTCAGCGGCCGGCCCTGCAGACCGCGCTTGCCGCGGTGCTTGCGGCGGTTGCGCCGGCTCGACGCCGAATCGCCATCAGACCGCACAGCATTGGCTGCGACGCCCGTCTGTTCCATCGGCTGGGGTCGAAGCGAGCCCTCCTGCGAAACGCCATGGCCACCGCGACGGCGCCGCTTTCGCTTGCGTGCCGGATGTCCGGCGGTATCTTCGATTGGGCGCGCTGGCTGCCCGGCATTGCCGGAGAGCTCATGCGAAGCGGGATGAGCGGCGCTGCGGGTTTGCCCGCCGCGCTTGCCCTTGCGACGCCTGGACTTCTTGCCGTCCTTGCGCCCTGCCGCCGACGCCCCGTCAAATTGCGGCTTTACGCCGCCTTCGGGGTCTTCCACGTTGTTTTTCCACCGCGCCGCGCAACTCCCTGAGGTATGCAGCAGGCGCTCATTCGATTTTTGCGTTGCCGCAAGAATATCAGCGCCCGCCAAAATCACCAAATTCTTTTTTAAGAGAGGGATTTGCGGGATAATTTCAGCCCTGGCCGAGAAGGCCGATTTTTTTCAAAACAGGTATTTGCAATCGCCGGGCTTTTGTTTATAAGCGCCGCACACCAGCCGAACCGCCCGCCGGTTCGCCCTTGCTGGGGAATAGTTCAATGGTAGAACAGCGGACTCTGACTCCGTCGATCTTGGTTCGAATCCAGGTTCCCCAGCCAAATTCTCCCAAATTGATGAGATGAACAGGCGCCGGTAGGAATGTCTGACCTGCGGCTTGTCAAAGCGGTGAACGGTTGCGGTGGTCCCGGCCGTCATCGTGCGCTTCGATCAACAGCTCCGCTCAGGGAGAGACATCAGACCAGCGCCACGCCCGATGCTGACGGCACGCTGATGTCGCCGCGCCGATGGATCGGCGACAATCATTCTCGACGAGATTCTAAACGGCTCGATCGCTACTGTCGCACCGCGGCGGCGTTGCCTTCGACCTGGAGAAACCATTCATATACGGCGCGAACCCCCTCCTCCAGCGAGATGCGAGGCTTCCAGCCCATGTTCTTCAGCTTGTCGTTGCTCATGAGCTTGCGCGGGGTACCGTCCGGCTTGGAGAGGTCGTGGGTGATTTTTCCTTCATAACCGACAACGCGGCAAACCAGGTGGGCGAGCTCGAGGATTTCGATATCCTCTCCCGATCCGACATTGACATGCTCGGCGCCCGAATAATTCTTCAACAGGAAAACGAGCGCATCCGCACAATCGTCGACGTGAAGAAATTCCCGCCGGGGCGTTCCGGTTCCCCAGATGGTAATTTCGGAAGCTCCCGTCGCCTTAGCGAGGTGGGCCTTGTGAATCAGCGCCGGCAGAACGTGACTGGATTGCAGATCGAAATTGTCGCCCGGACCATAGAGATTGGTCGGCATGGCAGAAATATAATCGCGCCCGTGCTGCTTGCGGTAGGCTTCCGCCAGCTTGATCCCGGCGATCTTGGCGATCGCATACCACTCGTTGGTCGGCTCGAGCGGACCGGTCAGAAGCGCGTCTTCAGAAATCGGCTGCGGTGCAAATTTGGGGTAAATGCAACTTGAACCCAGGAACAGGAGCCTGTCGACGCCGCAGAGATGCGCGGCTTCGAAGATATTGGCCTCGATGATCAGGTTATCGTAGAGAAAATCGGCCGGAAGGGTGTCGTTCGCAAGAATCCCGCCGACCTTCGCGGCCGCGAGGATGATCGCATCCGGTCTGTTCGTCTGGACGAATCTTTCGACCTCGTCCTGCCGCTTGAGATCAAGCTCCTGCCGCGTTGCCGTGATGACAGTGCAACTTTCTGAGTGAAGCCTGCGCACAAGAGCGCTGCCCACCATGCCCCGATGGCCGGCCACCCAGATTTTCTTGTTGGACAAGTCGGACACTCAGCTCTCTTTCCTGAAGTTTTGAGACTTCCAGTGCTTGATATCTTCACGCACCATTTCGGCAGCGAGGTCGCGAACCGGCGTTTTATGGTGCCAGCCGAGTTTCTGACGCGCCTTGGTCGGGTCGCCAAGCAAAAGGTCGACTTCGGTCGGGCGAAAATACCGGGGATCGATTTCGACGAGGCATCGGCCGGAGGCGGCGTCATAGCCCTTCTCGTCGACGCCGGACCCCTTCCATTCCAGGGTGATGCCGATATCGGCAAAGGCCCATTCGACAAACTGGCGCACGCTGGTCGTCTCGCCCGTCGCCAAGACGTAGTCTTCCGGCTTGTCCTGCTGCAGCATCAGCCACATGCCTTCGACATATTCGCGCGCGTGGCCCCAGTCGCGCTTGGCGTCGAGATTGCCCAGGAAGAGCTTATCCTGGAGGCCGACATGGATGGCAGCCACCGCCATCGTGATCTTGCGGGTAACGAAGGTTTCGCCGCGAAGCGGGCTTTCATGGTTGAACAGAATTCCGTTCGACGCATGCATACCGTAAGCCTCGCGATAATTCACGACAATCCAATAGGCATAGAGCTTGGCAGCAGCATAGGGGGAGCGCGGATAAAACGGCGTCTTCTCGCTCTGCGGCACTTGCTGAACAAGGCCGTAAAGCTCCGATGTCGACGCCTGGTAGAATCGGGTCTTTTGCTCAAGGCCGAGGATGCGGATCGCCTCGAGAAGCCTCAGCGTGCCAATGCCATCGGCGTCCGCCGTATATTCAGGCGTTTCAAAGCTGACGCCAACATGGCTTTGTGCGGCAAGGTTGTAGATTTCGTCAGGCTGAGTCTGCTGCACGATCCGCAGGAGATTGGTCGAGTCGATCATATCGCCATAGTGGAGGATGAAGCGCGGATGGGCTTCATGCGGATCCTGATAAATGTGCTCGATACGGCCGGTGTTGAAAGATGAGGATCGCCGCTTGATGCCATGCACCGTGTAGCCCTTGCTCAAAAGCAATTCGGCCAAATAGGCACCATCCTGACCAGTTACCCCAGTAATAAGCGCGGTTTTCGTCATTTTTCACGTCGTCTTTCGATGCAATCTTCGGGATGTGTTTATGGAAATGACCGAACGAGTGCAACCCCCATGTAACTGCGGCCAGGAGAAATGAGTATCGTCGATCTCCTCGGTTGACGTGAGACTGCGACAATGAGACTAAACTCTTCCCCTCGCGCTCCGCTAGCCTGAATCCAGCATCAGCGGCAGGTATTTGTCAGAAGGTAATAGGCACTATGCTACCTACTTCTGATAGACAAGTCGGTGCGGAAGACCTTGATTTCCGATTATTTCAGTTGCGCTCGTTGCAGAAAGCGACAAGAAGGTGGTTGTCTGTTGATCTGCGAGACGCTGGTAAGCAATGCCTGAAAACTCTCCCTCTGAGACATCGCGCTCCGGATGGTTGCTAGTGCCGATGCAGGCGCTCGTCGCCCCTCTGCTGGCGATGCCGCGGGTTGCCAAACGCGTTCTGGCTTTGCTGGTGGACTCCAGCTTTTGCGTTCTGACGATCTGGCTGGCCTATTGCTTCAGGCTGAACGAATGGACGATGCTGACCGGCGTCCAGTGGCTGCCGGTGTTCGTTTCGCTGTGCATGGCCCTTCCCATCTTCATCGTCATGGGCATGTATCGGGCGATCTTCCGTTATGCCAATCTGGCTGCGTTCATTACTGTTTTAAAGGCGATTGCGATCTACGGCTTCGCCTTCATGACGATATTTACGGCTCTCAGCGTCCCGGGTGTTCCGAGAACGGTCGGTATTCTCCAGCCTTTCCTGCTGTTGATCGGGATTGGGCTGTCGCGGTTGAGTATCCGCTATTGGCTGGGGGATGCCTACCAGCGTATCCTTCACCAGGATATGCTCGCCAAGGTGCTGATCTATGGGGCCGGGAAGGCCGGGCGGCAACTGGCGGCTGCGCTGACGAATAGCGCCGAACTCAACGTCGTCGGCTATCTGGATGATGATCCGCGTCTCAAGGGCGGCATCATGGGTGGCCTGCCCATCTATGACCCCTCGGATCTTCCGGCGCTCGCCGAAGCTCTTGGCGTGCACAATGTGCTTCTTGCTCTGCCATCCGCATCGCGGCAGCGGCGCAATGAAATCCTCGAGCGCATTCGCAAAGCCAGGGTGAATGTTCGGACATTGCCGGACCTCACGGCGCTTGCTCAGGGCCGTGTCGCCGTCTCCGACATTCGCGAGCTGGAGATCGAAGATCTGCTGGGCAGAGAAGCGGTGGCGCCGCGGCAGGAATTGCTCGACAAGGCGATGCGCAAAAAGGTGGTGATGGTCACGGGCGCCGGCGGTTCCATCGGTGGTGAACTCTGTCGGCAGATTCTGCGCAATGCGCCTTCGAGCCTCATCCTCATCGATCAGAACGAGTTCGCGCTTTATAATATTCACGCGGAATTGCTGAAGCTGGCCGAACTTTACAAGCAGGAAAGCCTGCAGATCGTTCCGATCCTTTGTTCCGTCCGCGACCCGGACCGCATGGAACATATCATGCGGAGCTGGCGGCCGCAGACGCTCTATCATGCCGCCGCTTACAAGCATGTGCCTCTCGTCGAACATAATGCGGTGGAAGGCATCAAGAACAACGTCATGGGGACGCTGATCACCGCACGCGCGGCGAATAAATGCGGCGTCTTGAATTTCGTGCTGATCAGTACGGACAAAGCCGTGCGTCCGACGAACGTGATGGGCGCCAGCAAGAGGCTGGCGGAGATGGTTCTGCAGGCGCTTGCCGTAGAACCGGCCGTTGACAGAGTGCGCACGAATTTCTCCATGGTCCGGTTCGGAAACGTGCTCGGGTCCTCCGGATCCGTCGTGCCGCTGTTCCGGCAGCAGATCAAGGACGGCGGGCCGGTTACCTTGACGCACCCGAAAATAACCCGCTACTTCATGACCATTTCGGAGGCCTCGCAACTTGTCATTCAGGCGGGCGCGATGGCCGAAGGTGGGGATGTTTTCCTGCTCGACATGGGCGAGCCCGTCCGCATCGCAGACCTCGCTCGCAAGATGGTCGAGCTTTCGGGATTGGCTGTTCGCGACGAGGATAATCCCGAAGGGGATATCGAGCTTTCCGTGACCGGTCTCAGGCCCGGCGAGAAGCTCTATGAAGAATTGCTGATCGGCGATAATCCTGAGACAACCGAACATCCCAGGATTATGAAGGCGCGTGAGGATTTCCTTTCCTGGCCGGAGCTTTTGAAAAAGATCAACGCGCTCAATGCGGCATTGGATCGAAACGATATGATCGCTGCCCGCACGATATTAGCTGAGCTCGTTTCCGGCTATTCTTCGACAGGCGAGGTCTCAGATTTAGCTTTCGTCGGCGTAGAAACCAATTCAGCGGCGTGACCGTGGCTGCGGCGTCCGTAAAATCACAACGACGAGGCAGGCGAAGATCTGCATAGTCGTGCGGTTAACGGAATCCCATGAGGCATCGTGATAAGCCCAGGTTGCGGTCTTTTGATGATTGACATTGAAGGTCCGATAGGGTTGAAGCGTCATTAGGCTCCCAGCTGTTATGAAATTCTTTGCTAAATTTGAGCCGATGGCGGATTCTGAAAGCTGCGATCATGGAACAAAGACTATTTGACGAGGAAATTAATCTATTCTCTGTTGTTTCCTTTCTAAGGCGTGGCATGCCCATCATTATTGTGTGCTGCTCCATTGGAGTTGCACTAGCAGGCATTTTCGTCTGGCGTAGCCAACCTTACTATCAAGCCTCAGCACAATTAGTGCTTGCAAGTGCGTCGGCTCCGACACAGCTCGACCCTGATGCCGTCGCTCTTGTGGAGCCTCGTGAGCATGTTACTTTTCGTCTGCGATCTCCATCAGCTTTCGATCAGCAGACCGTCTCCGCGTGCTCCGACGGCGGCCCGGTAACCGCCGAACAGATTTCGCAAAATGTGAGGGTGACGGCACCATCAGTTCCCAGTGACGTCATCGAAATTTCCTTTACCGCCCCAGCCGCTGAATTGGCGCGGCAGTGCGTCGCCGCGATCGTGCGGGGGGTTCAAGAACAGCAGACGTTGGTTGCGTCCATCAGCTCGGAACATCTGAAATCTCAAATCAGGTCACTGCAGGATCAACTCGTGGAAAATTCGAGGCTCCTGAAGGAGGCACAGGATTCCGGATGGCAGCAGGCAATATATCTCGCGACACGCGACGATGCGATCGCATTGCGTAAGGACATTGCCGACTTGACGGGTAAACTAGAATTGAGCAAATCTGCAACGCTGCTTTCCCCAATTTACGCTCCATCAAATGCAGCATCTCCGACCAAGATAACTATTCTGACTGCAGGTCTCTTTGTCGGGTTCGTTATCGGCGTTCTAGTCAACCTCCTTAAGAGCGCATACCTCATGCAGCGAAATCGCCGCAGCCGGTCGAACGGCTAATGCGTCAGCGCATCTTGAGCAAGGCCGCACGAAGTACCTGCATGCCCCGCGACAAAAGCTTCCTAGAGAAGAAATGTACTGGGCTGGCTCTCAACCCGTGAGCTTCAAGCGCAAATAGAATTTCTTTGTTTTGCTGCAGGATATTCCTCCAGCTACGATTTGTCGTGCCGCCCATTCGCATCTTCACCATAGTGCCGGGCAGGTATTTCGACTTAATACGGTGGCGTTCTAGAAAGCGCATCATTAATTCTACATCAGCAGCAATCCTATAATAGAGGTCAAATGACCCGAGGCGCTTGTAGACTTCGCGCCTTACAAAGAAGGTTGGATGAGGCGGGCACCAGCCTTTTTCGAAAGCCCGAGGTACAAAAGGCGAAGAGCGCCAGTCGCGCACGATCGTTGAGGTATCATCTTGCCTAACATAGCAGAGATCCCCGTAACATGCTTCCAGGGCTGGATCCCGGAACGCCTCCGCGACCTTTGCCAGAGCGCCCGGCATGTAGAAGTCGTCCCCATTGATGAAGCCGATAACATCGCCGGTCGCAAGACTTATTCCTTTATTCATGGCATCATAGATGCCGAAGTCCTCTTCGGAAACTAGGCGCGTGATAATATCGCGGCGTTCGTTGATCCGATCAAGCGTGCGGTCCTTTGAGAGTCCATCGACGACGATATACTCCATATTTGGATAGTTTTGAGCACGAACGGATTCGATCGTATCAGCGATCGTGGCTTCGTTGTTGAAGACAACGGTGATGATTGATATTTTCGGTTCGCGCATTCACACTTACTTTCACAACTGGTGGGTAGAGGCGAGGTCCCCCCGGCCTTCGTCCGTGGTTTGCTACCGACGTTTGGTGGCAGCCCGTTGAACAAGCGCATGGAAATCAGTGATGAAGCGATTGACGCGTTTATTAGCGATGGCCTGTGCCTTCGCCGCCCGTTCGAACAGAATATCCGGCGAAGACAGATTTGCCGAAGCAAGTGCGTCTGCAAGCGCCTGCGCGTCATGGCGATCGAAAAATACGGCCACTTCGCCCGCCTGTTCCCTATTGACGTCCAAATCCGACAAAATCAACGGTACGCCCCACGACAGGGCCTCTTCGACTGTCGTGCTCCATCCTTCGAAGAGAGATGGATTGAGCAAGGCCATACTAGCGGTTGCGAGCGGAGCAAGATCGCCATATGGGATAAGACCGAGAAGAATGAAGTTTGAGGAGAGACCGGAACTGTCGATAGCAGCCTTCACACGCGGAAAATAAGAGGGGTCGCGCGGATCAGATTGGCTGCCACATGCTACGACAGTAACGTCTTGACCTCGGCGACGGAGGATCGTCAATGCCTCCACGACAAGAAGATGGTTCTTGTGCTGCCAGAACTGGTTGGGAAGGAAGATATACCGCTCAGGCAGTCCATATTTGTCGGCAAGAGCACGAGCAGCCGCAGGAACAATCACTACCTTGGGCGACACCGCAAACCTGACGACGTGTGTGCGCCCCCGGGAGGACGGGTAGAAAACTTCGCACGAGGCGCGCGCGTCTTCACTGCTCAACATGATCTCGCGTTTTCCCAGGACCTGAATTCTAAACCCTATATCGCGTTTCCAATAGCCAAGCTTACTGAAGAGATGAGGGAGGAAGCGGTGCTGGAAATCTGGGATCCAGGCAATAGCGGGGATGCCGAGATTGAAACCAAAAAATTGTGCCACCTCAAATACGACATCTATCTGGTGAGTTCTAAACAGCTTACGCACACGCCAGTCGGCGCCGGTGACAAGACCGGTGAGCAGAGATCTGAAGCTCCTGGATCTGTTAAAGAGCGGGCTACGGACCACCTCAACGCAATTGAGAGCCGTAAATGGAGTTATATCTTCTTCATCGACGTCGGTTCCAAAGAACATTACGGGCGTAAGAGCTCTGCTCTGATCAGCGGACAGCAGCCTAGCGAGATTTATCAGATAGTTATAGCCGCCGGTCCAGTTTTTCCCGCCGATCATCGTAAAGGCAATACGGGTCATGATCTCACACCGGATTCCGAGCGAAACCACCTGACATAGCCTGAGAGGCCTTCCATCAAATCCTTTTGCCACTCGAATCCAAGGGCTGCGAGCTGCTCGGATTGTGCTATCAGGCTTTGAGGATCGCCAGCTCGTGCTTTACCCGAAAATTCAATCTTGGCTTCCAAATTGGTATCGACCGCCCATGCCTGGGCAATACCTTCAGCGATCGCGCGAACATTGGTGCCGCGCCCGGTGCCGATATTGATAACTTTTGGCGAGGGGCTCGCCTCGGTGTGGATAAGCGACAGCGCGCGCGCGACGTCGGTCACCGCCGTCCAGTCTCTAAGCTCGTTGCCACTGCCACCGAGAAGGAGTCGCTCAGGATGAACCTCGAGCTGAGAGCAAACGTCCCAGAGCAATTGCTTGCGTAATCCCTCCCCATAAACTGAAAACAGCCGACCGATCACGACCTTTAACTCGTAACTCTCGCAATAGGAGATGCAGAGAGATTCCATTATATGCTTGTGATGACCATAGGGAGAGAAGGGGTTGGGTTTCGCCGTTTCAGCTATCTGACCTGTGTGCCCTGCCCCGTAAACAGCAGCGCTAGAAACCGCCACTAAGCTGCTTTTAGGGGCCTCCAGTCTCATCCATTCAAGGAGTTCAATGCTCGAGCTGACCGTGCGGTGGAAATCTTCGCGAGGATTTGCGATTGCTGCTCCGACCGATGAGCCCCCCGCAAGATGGTACACAATGTCCACCGTCCCAAACTGCTGTTGAATCAACCGAAGATTGGGGATATCGACCTCGCCGTTATGCCAAGAGACTAGCCCCCAGCGCTGGGCGTGAAGTGGTGACCAGGTACCGTGCCCAAGGCCGAATACGGAGTTCCCGGCAAGTGCAAGCGACTTTGCCAGATATCTTCCGATGAATCCGTGAGCACCTGTGATGAGTATACGAGCCATTTTTTTTCTTTATTGGGGTCGCGTGGCGACGAACGAATATAGCCGGCCCGGCCGCCGATCGAACTTTGCTGCAATATGCGAGAAGATCGTCCAGACTGACCGAGAACTCAAAAGCGCGGGAGCGGCTCTGGCGAAGAACGGCAATCGCATGGCAATCTGCGCCTTCAACTCCGCCCGAGTGTAGGGGGCGAAGTTGATCTCGCTCTCCAGCGGCATAAGGAGCTTGTCCATCTTGAAACCGGCCGAAACAATAGAGTTCTGATACTCCTTCAGAAGAAAGGCGTTTTCCCCTCCATAGAGTTTGTGCAGGGGATGGCGATCCAGAAAGATCGGCAGATCGCGTTCGCTCGATATCACATGTTCGCGAACTGCGATGAAGCGCCCGCCGGGCTTGAGCACTCGAAAGAATTCGCGGCACGCGGCCGACAAATCGGAGGTGTGATGCAGAACGGCTCTGGCAAAGACCACATCGAAGGCATTGTCGGAGAATGGGAGCTTTTCGGAAAACTCCTCGGCGATAGAAATGGGAAGATGAACTTCATTGAAGAGGGCACGAATTGCACCGGCACCCACGAGGTCGCTCGCGTCGGGCTCTAGCGCCGTTACTTCAAAACCTTCCTTTGCCAGAGCATAGCTGGCAATACCACGACCGGCGCCGATATCGATTGCAGTTCCTGGCGCCTGCGGGAGAAATTCGCGAATGGCACCCCATTCGCCGCTCCGCCAATACCGCTCGGCCGCCTGCAGAATCGGATCGTCGTAATAGGCATCGAGCACCAGCTTTTGCTGGTCAGGCTGTTGCCGAAGCCACTGGACGGCTGCTTCCCACGTGTCCAACTTTGTTGCCGTCATAGTTGACCTTCTGTCTCCTTTTGCGTCCGCTTGAGATTCCGAATTATGCGAGCGGGGTTACCGGCGGCGACGGTGTAAGGGGGGACATCGCGCGTGACAACAGCATGGGCTCCAATAACTGCCCCTTCGCCGACTGTCACCCCCTTCAGGATACTCACGCCAAAACCAATCCACACCTTGTTCTGAATAAACACCGGCTTGATGGAAACCCCGGCCCAATCCTTCTTTCCTAAGCCCCAATCGGTCACATCGTTCTTGCGCGATTCCCAGTCGAGAGAATGAGAATCATGATCGATGATTGTCACTCCCCATGAGATGATGACATCGTTTCCAATCGTAATTCCGGAATGGCATACTAAGTGACTGGCACCAATATAGCAGCGATCGCCAATGCTGATGCGGCCGCGGGGATCATCGAAGCTGATATTGCAATTGATGATACAGTTCTCGCCAACCTTCACAGTGCCTCCGCGAATGGATCGCAATGCCAGCCAACGGACATTGCTTCCACTCCCGACGAGAAATTTGCTCCGCTTGCGGCCAACCATCCCGCCGCCATGTTTGCGATCGTGGTCAGGCTAAGCTTCATGCGCTTGCAGCCAGCCGTTGGAAGTTAAGCCATTGGGCACGCTTGCTGTACACGGTTCGTACAGTACGGGTTCCCTCGTTGGCTAACGCCTGAAGGCGCTCCGGTTCCCGAAGCAGATTTACAATTGTCCGCGCCGCGGATTCCGCATCCTCATATGTTATCATGCTGATATTATTGACCATCCCCTCGGGGTAAACACCGGAGTCCGAGACCATTAGCGCACCGCATCCTAGCGTCTCCCAGCATCGCATATTTCCCCTGTCCGTTCCTGCCATATCCACGGCGCCGTTTAGAACAATTTTCGCCTGCGAAATCGCCTCATAAAGCTCGCGTCCGAAAAGAGGGGTACGGGACACTGCGCGAATATTCTTCGGACGTCTGTGCAAAGCACATCGATTGGCCGGTCTCGATTTTCGGCATAGCTATCCATTGCCGGATCATGGGCTGGTGCAAAATATTCCGCGCGCCAGCCAAGCCTCCGATAACCTTCCAATATGGTAGGAAAGATGCAGACGATCAAATCGTAGGCGCCGAAGTCGGTATTGCCGGACGGCGCTGCTCGCCACATGATTGACTTTCGCACGCAGCCAGGAAGTTTGCGGACGAAATCGTTCCCGTATCGCATCGGATCCGAATTATAAAATATCTCGGTGCGGTGATGTTCGATCTGGCTCAGCAAGATCTGCTCCATGTCGGAGATGGCGGGCAAACCATTTTCTACCGCCCAATATCGTTGAAGTATCTCGTCATCGCCGTTCGTAAAGAAGGTGTCCGGAGAGGACTCCATCACCGGGTTCAGTATGTGGCAAGCGCCATAGCGATCCAGAAAAATAGATAATCTGTCTGAAAAACTTCTCGCATCAACTGCGAGTATATCAAGCCGCCGCATATAAGCAGCATATACCCCGGAATTTTGAAAAACGCGCATATTGGATTCTATACCCGTCTGAGCTGGACAAGATGCTCTTGTACACCGTCGTTCTTATCTGGCACCCACTTCAGCGAGCTGGACAGCGCTAGCACTAATGGAACAATCAAAAACAAACCGCCGGTCATCATCGCAGTTTGAAGTGCGGTCGAAAGCATCACGAATATTCCATAGTGGCCGAGAGCCAGCCCCGCAATCGTTGCGACGGTCTTCCCTCGTTTCACTATTAGCTGGATATCTAGCAAGCGGATAAAAAATCCGGCGAATAGCGAAAATAGAAACACACCCACCCAAGAGAAGTCGGCCCAGGCATCGGCGATAAACATAGCTGTCGAGGTGGAACCTTCCATGCCGCGATGGACAGCGCCGACCAGTACATAAGTTGGTTGACTGGGTTGACCGATCAGAGAGCCTACCAGCCAACTGAACTTACTACCCCAACCATAGGGGAGAACACTTGGAATTGCGGCATAATACTCAAGCAAACTTTCGTTTGCGATCATGAATATCCGATAAAATAGAAAATCGAGCGCGTCGCCGACACCATGCAATTCACGAATGGCAACAAGTACCATCGCACCAAACAAAAGAACACAAAGGGAAATAAACTTAATCGCGATCCCCAATGGCAGATCCAAAGATTTGCGAAGATGTTCCACGACTATCAACTGCAGTACAAATATCGCCAATGGCGCCTTGCTCAAAGTCGAGGCCTTGGCCACCATCACGGCAACGATAAAAGCCCACGCGATCGCTGGCAGTTTCATTGACCGCTGTCTTAAAGCTAGAAAACAGCAAAAGGCAGAGAAGGGAAATAGGTTGGAGACGAGGAGATTGAAAAGATAAAAGCGGCTTCCACCCGACTCGCGCCGCATAGCAATCTTCGCGACTTCGCTTGCATCGGAAATGAAGTAGACAATAATTTGGGGGATTTTGTTTTCGGCAATAATAAAGGTGAGAATGATAAAGAAGCCGATGGTCGAGATTATTTTGAGTCGTTGAGCGACACCGCTGGCTATCCGGACAGGCTGAGTGCGCCAGGAATGCAGTGCCGCTAGGATCTGTTGATGGTTAACGCCGAACGCGAAATCCGCTCCTGCTATGCCGATAGTGATGCAAACAAATGAAAGGGCAAGGGAGAGATCCAGTGCGCCGATAGCATCGGTATAGGGAGCAGAGGACAAGATTATCTCAAAAAACTTAGTCTGGATACCCCATATTCGAGTGTAATAGAGATACATGGGCCCATGAAGCGCGAGCATGAGACCTAAAAAAACTGACGAAAGCGTCAGATTGATCCCCACCCTCCAGATGTAGAACGCCACCGACCATGTAACAGCCATGGCAAAGACGAGGCTAGTCGACATCTGCTGCCTCTGCGGCTGCTTTACGTGTCGGCAGGAGTGTCCGTGTCATGTTACGCAGGCGCAAAAGCGCTTTATGAAGCCACAGGCCGTTCGGATAATTGCTGTGCGGTACTGGCGGTGCCTCGATATACGATTGGAGCTCTTCCGGCTTCAATCCCAGTTTTTTGGCCACGAACTTTGTTTCCCTGCGGGCATCCTGAACGGAGATGATGGGCTTTGAAATTTCGCGCAGCGCCTCCTCCCGTGTCATTTGTCCGGCAACAATCAAACTTGAAAGGTGCAGCCGTCTTTTGTCAAAGTTAAATTTTCTCGGAAGATAGATATCCTGGTAGAATTTTGTGAATCTGGATTCACTGTGTTTGCCACCGTAGTCACGCCACCCATATTCGCGCTGAAGCTCAGTGCGCGCCTCTTCCTTATTGTAGTCGATGTAGTTAAGCGGACGGTGAATGGTGAGTTGCCGGCGGACGCGGGTAAGCCAAATATACTCAAGAGGGCTCATGAAGGGATAGGTTGTGAGCTTCAAGGAGCCGAAGCGTTTTTGAATTGCGCTCGCATGCGTTCCGTCAATCGACGGATAGCCAAAGCCGCGGGGTATCACCGATTCTGACGCGAAGTTTACGCCGCTGAGGAAGTGACGAATGCCGAATTTCGCTGCGGTCCTATATAGGGTAGAAAAGAATGCATGATCTTGCGGGATGTCCTGATTGAGGACAGAAGCCTTCAGAAACGCAATCTGTAGATCGCGCATCTCCTGCCACTCGATTACATACGTGTGAAGGTCGAGATCGAGTTTTCGGACAAGAATTTCAATATTGTGGACGGCGGGCTCGGAATTCCAACCGCCGTCAACATGGACCGCCAGAAGACGAAGACCATGCTTTCGGGCGGCGAGATGCGCAAGAAACGCGCTGTCAATTCCACCGCTAAGCCCGACCATCGCATCGTATGGCTTACCTGCGCCTTCTTCCTTCAATGTGGCGATCAATCGCCGCATTCGAATATCGCCTTCCGGGCCAGTCCACCACTCGTGCGGCTTGCGATTCAGCGCATCCCGACAGCAGTTACATTGGCCGTTTGCGTCAAACACGATCGACGGGTTGGAATTATCCATGGCGCAAAATGAGCAAACTCGCGACGCGTTATCCATGAGCACCTTGCTCCGCCTCCTCCAAAATTTCTGGTGCAGGGTAGCTTATAAGGACTGCCCTTAGCCGACCGATAAAGGTGAAGGCGCTCCCCGAGGCCGCGGCGGAAGCGCCGGCATGAAGGCCTTCCTCCATGTGGGCGACGTTTCCGGCGCCACCCAAGGCAACGACCGGAATGCTCAACTTTCGGCTAATCGACTGGATCAACTCAAGATCATACCCGTTGCGCGTGCCGTCGAGAGTTTTCGACTGAAGTATTATTTCGCCAACGCCGGCATCCTGCAGCCTCAGGCAGAATTCTATCGGCTCTTGAATCGCACCGCTTGAAGCGTAGCAGCTCGCCGCCGCACCGCGACCCTCAACGTCGACACAGGCAACCAGAGCCTGGCTGCCCATATCGGCGGCGATCGCTCCCACCAGTTGCGAATTGCGCGCGCCTTGACCGAGTACAAACTTCTCGACGCCGGAGCGGTTAAGTTCCTCGCACTGCTTAAGCTCGGTGATGCCGCCGCCATATGCCAAAGGCATGAAACATTCGGTTGCGAGTTCGCGAACGAAGCCGAGGTCAGGACCTCGCCCCGTACGCGTGGCGTCGATATCGAGAATGCAGATCTCATCGACTTCCTTTTCGTTGAACAGGCGCACAACATTGAAGGGATCGCCGACGTAGGTGCGCTCACTAAACTCTATCGTTTTCACCAGCCGACGCTTCTGATCGACCAGCAGGACGGGTATAAGCCTTTTTCTCATCAAAGCTTCCCGAATGCTTCAAGAACTCGCATCCCGAAGCGGTGGCTTTTTTCAGGATGAAATTGCACCCCGCTGACATTGTTCGAACTCATTGCGCAACATAGCTCCTCGCCGTAGTCGATGACGGCGGTAACGTCATTCGGATCATCGCAATCGACAAAATAGCTGTGGTCGAAATAAAAGCGCTCCCTCCGGTTGGACCTGTCGAACAGAGCGCTTTCTCGGCACGGCCTTATCTCAAGCCAGCCGATATGAGGAACTTTAAGGGATGATTTTGCCGGCAGCCTGATGCGCTTCACATCCGCATTTATCCAGCCGAGTCCCGGTTCCGAGCCTTCCTCGCTGGATCGCGCCAACAGCTGCATACCGAGACATATGCCGAGAACAGGAACCCTCCGAACGCGCACAGCGTGATTCAGTGGATCGACTAATTTTCTGTTTCTCAACGTCGCCATTGCTTTGTCAAACGCACCGACCCCTGGAAGAATGAGCTTCGCAGCACTTTCGATCTCTTTGGGATCACCGCTTGGCCGAGCATCGATCCCCAGATACTCCGCCATATTGGTAATTGCGCCGATATTCCCGACGCCATAGTCTACCACAGTGATCACTTAAAACCCTCTCTTGCGTTTCACAAGATGGTTATTCCATCCAATCAGGCGTCTTTCGGACAAAGCCGTTCTAACGGACCCATAGATACGGTACAAGATAATGCTCCCGGTTTTCGTCGTCATCGCCACGGCTGCGATCGCGGCGGAGACAACGCAGACAGAACAGACATACGCGAAAGCGAGGGACAACCAGCCATTGATCCAGGTGAAATTCAGGCCTAAAGATCCGACAAATATGCAGATGCCAACCAAGATAGGAGCAACTGTACAGGCGAACATTTGCTCCGCGCTGAAAGTGCGAAAGAAGCAATTGCGAGTCACCAAAAGCGCGAGAGGCACTCTTACAAGGCTCGCAGCAAGCAAGCCTGCTCCGGCAGCGTATGGACCGTAAAACCAAATGGAAACAAAAGAAAAAACAACCGTCATCACCGAATACGCAAGTGAGGTATATGCAGCCGGTGCGTTTCTGCCCATTCCCATCGCGTAATACTGGAATACATTCGACCCGCACCCGACGATGCCGCCGAGAATGAGTATCTGGAGCAGATGCGTGCCGCCTGCAGCGGTTTCTTCGCCGACCCAAACCGTCAACAGCGGCCTAGAGAGAACCGCGATTGGCGAGAGTACGATGGCTCCGAAAGCCGAATTGCCCCAGGAGGCGAGCATGAAGAAATCATGCCGCTCCTCTTCGCGGCTGTTCGACATGTTTCCAAATCGAGGAAACAGGACTTCACAGATACGTATGACCGCGATGTAAGCTGCCTCCTGGAGGCGATTGCACACGTTATATTGGCCGACAACGGCAGACGGCGCGAGCGAAGCCAGAACGTAGCGGTCAATCTGGTTGCCAAAGATTCCGGCAAGCTGAGAAAGGCTTTGCCATTTTCCAAAATGAAGCAATGATTTCAGTTCGTCGGCAGACGACGAGATCAATCTGCCGCTCTCACGGAATTCCGAGGATGTAACCCATATCCATCCTGCAGTCGAGAATACAAGACTTCCAGCAAATCCGAGCAAATAGCCATTCAGCACTGGAAATGACCACGTGCATCCCAAGGTCACGATGATGGTTGCGAATGAACTCCACGCTGATGCTTTGGCCACCAATCGAAAATTTTGCTTTCCCACGCAAATACCTTGCAGGACAAACGAGAACTGCTGCGTCACGGTGCCGGTTGCGACAATGAGGAAGGAGACGGTGAGATCCTGTAATGGAAGAGACGCACCGGCGATGCCCGTCATGATCCATGGACCGGCAAGCACGATCCCTAGCCAAGCCACCGCCGAAGCGATCAGGCAGATTTTCAACCCAACGATAGCAATACGGGCGGCGGCATGCTCCTCCCCACGTCCAATCCGCGCGGAAATTTCCCTGACAACGGCCTGCCCGAGCACCGTGCCGATCAGCGTCACGGGAGCTGCGATAGCGATCACTATGCCTGCGCTTCCCAGTGCCTGCAGTCCAATCCAGCGCACGACGAACGGCACCGTGGCAAGATTAGCAATCAGCGTAAAAAGGAAACCCGCAAAATTCCAGCCTGAGTTTCCAAGAAGATTGCTGCGCCTTCCATGGCTCTCCGGGCGTTCGTCACTCACTCAGCGAAACCCCTGATCATATCTGCGACGTACAGGAGTTGAGCTTCTGTCATTTCAGGGAAAATCGGAATTGAAAGAATCTTGGATTGATTTTCAAACGCGTTGGGAAAATCTTCCGGCCGATGCCCAAGGCGTTCGTAAGCCGGCAGGAACGGCAGCGAAATCGGATAGTTGACCACGGTTTGGATGCCGGCATGATTGAGGTGGGCGGCCAGGGCATCGCGCCGCTCGTGCTTGATCACAAACAGGTGATAGACGTGATTTCGCCCGGCTGCCGTTTCGGGCAGTTCCAGACCACCAATATCTTCGAGGGTGCGCACATAGCGTCTCGCCCATTCCTGCCGCTTTGCAGTCCATTCAGGCAGACGCGGCAGCTTCACCGACAGGATCGCGGCCTGCAGTCCGTCGAGGCGGCTATTTATGCCCTCGATCTGGTGGTCGCCCTTTGAAAGGCCGCCATGCCGTGCAAACATTGCCATCCGATTGGCAAGTGATTTGTCCTTGCAGGTAATGGCGCCTGCGTCGCCCATTGCACCAAGGTTCTTTCCCGGGTAGAAAGAATAGGAAGCGACATCCCCGAAACTCCCGACGACCTGCCCATCAATCTCAGCCAGATGGGATTGAGCACAATCCTCTATAACCCAGAGACCGTGCTTCCGGGCGATAGCCATGATCGCAGTCATATCGGCCGGTTGGCCATAGAGATGAACCGGGATGATCCCAACCGTTCTAGGCGTGATCTTCGCTTCGATTTGAACAGGATCGATGGTGTATGTCGAAGCGTCGGTGTCGCAGAAGACAACATGTCCGCCGGCCTGTGAAATGGTCTCGGTAGTTGAAATCCACGAATGGGCAGTCGTAATAACTTCATCCCCGGGTTTGACGCCTAGCGCGCGCATGGCGATGAAGAGCGAATCCGTCCCATTCGCACATGAGATGCAATAAGGGGCGCCGACGGCGGCGGCAAATTCGTCCTCGAACTTCTGAACGAATGGCCCCCTGATAAACGAGGAAGAGCGGATGACTGAAGCAATGGCAGCATCGATCTCCTCCTTTAGCGAAAGATATTGGAGATGAAGATCAGCGAAAGGAACTTTCATGAAACCTGCTCTTGGTAAATTGCGATGATTTCCGTGTGCGCCGGCGCCGCCAGCGCCAACAAAAAACAAAATTCAGCCAAGCATCGGCTCAACGCTGAAACAACCCTTCGAAAGGCTGAGGCCAAACCCCTTCCCACGGGGGCTGACGGCGAGAAGCTGCAAAGCCTGGGCATGTACCGACGTTGTCCACTAACGACGATCTTCCTGGGACAAACCTAAACCTCATTCCTTGCCGAACGAGGTAAAGGCCGGGCGGGGTTGCCGGCATAGGTGCCAGAAATGGTGATATCCCGGGTTACAACCGCGCCTGCGCCGATGACGACATCGTCGCATATGCGAACTGCCAGGACCGTAGCGTTTGAGCCGATCGAAACTCGGTTGCCGATCCGGGTCTCCTTCCAGAGCGCGCGATTTCCCCGCGCAGGCCCACCTCCCGAAAAAAGGTCGTTCACAAAAACAACCCCGTGTCCGATGAAACAATCCTCACCAATCTCCACAAGTTCGCATATGAAACTGTGTGACTGTATCTTTGTGCGCGGCCCGATCTTCACGCCCTTCTGGATTTCGACGAACGGACCGACGAAACAATCATCCGCAAGTTCGCATTCATAGACATTGGCGGGCTCAACTATTTTCACCCGAGCGCCGCAAACGACGTCTCTGACCTGCGCCTTCCACAGCGTGGGGGAGCCGTCGGTCACTGGGAGGATCGTCCCAGTTTCGAATGTTTCACTTCCAAAGGCAATTTCACTTCCTGATTGGAAGCGATTGATTCGTAAAGTGCGGAGATCAGCTCAAGACTCTGACGTCCCTCATGACCATCCACGATGGCTTTTGTATCGTTCATTAGGCAATCGACGACGTGTTCGTAATAAGCCTGATGACCAAAACCATAAACGTTCGGAGGATTAACAGAGTACCTCTCCATAACTTGCGCATCGTCCAAGTCATGGTCGCCGAACTGCCAGGTGCGGATCTTGTTCACCGCAAAGCCCGCAATCTCAACAGAGCCCCCAGCTCCAAGTATCGAAATCGATCCTTCAATGTCCTTGGGTCGCGTTGCTGCGGTGGCTTCTATAATGCCGAGAGCACCGTTGCGGAACTTCAGTGTGGCTACGGCAGTGTCTTCCGCCTCGATATCCACCAACGCTGTCGCCGCGCGCGCGTGAACACTTTCGACATCACCCATGAACCAAGTTAACATGTCGATATGATGACTTGCCTGATTGGCAAGAACTCCGCCGTCATATTGCCAGGTACCGCGCCAGTTATCCTGATCATAGTAACTCTGATCGCGGCACCATCGTACCCTAACCGTCCCGAGCACGAGCTTTCCGAAGCGGCCCGCATCAAGAGCTTCGCGCGCTTTCAGGACTGGCACGTTAAACCGGTTTTGTTTGACGACAAAAAGGCGAATGTTGTTGTCATCACACGCCTTGATCATCGCTTCAGCATCGGCCAAAGTCAGCGCCATTGGCTTTTCAACCACGATGTGCCGTTTATATTTTGCAGCAGTTATGACGTGCTCTGCATGCATGCCACTTGGCGTCAATATCGATACGACATCGGCGTCAGTGTTCTGGAGCATTTCGTCGATGGACTGATAGTGAGGAACACCGAACCTTTCTCCGAACTCCTTTGCCCTTTCTTCCACTACGTCACAAACTGCGCCTAGCGACGCCCCGGTTATCTGTGACAAGCCCAACAGTTCGGAATGTCTTTTAGCAATGCGTCCGCACCCAACAATAGCGAATTTTATCAAGAGCTTCTCCCCGCGCGACAGTATCCGCCGCCCAAAATCATTCGGCGGTTCACATTGACATCGAAGTCATGCCGTTTATGCAAAGCGGGTTTTTGCGCTTGCGCTAAGTCATGCATAACCATTTCCCGGCACACCTCTTTTGCAAAATTCTTGAGAGCCCAAGCAGTTGCCTGAGCTAGCCGGACACCCTTCCGCGATCAAGCCTCGTTCAACGGTCGAACCCACCATACCAGTATGGCCAGCAATGATTTTTTTTGGAAGACTTCTCATGTTTGCTTGTGCACCCGTGGAATGACCGGAGGCACCCGGTTTTATCGGCGACCGCACAATTGCCATGTGGGACTCGCGCTGACAGGAATGATTAGGCCTCATTGGGTGTTCTCGCCACAAAAGTCAATCTTCATCAATGGCAGTAAACGCACCTCCTGTTAGTTTTCCAAACTCACCCACCCCTCCGGGGGGGCATGCTGGAGTTAGCCATTTTCGCCCAGGTTCGGCATTCGATCTCAACGATGGAGGGGGTCTCAATACAGGTGATGTCTGCAAAGCTGACACGGATTGGAATTGAAAGCGCTAGTTTACATGGGATGGTATTTTTGCGGCTCTCTTTTGATGAACTCTCGAAAGTCGCAACCGTGCGATGAGGTGAGCCGCCCCAATCGACGTGACGAAAAAGTATAACGGAAGCAATGGTACTGAATAGCGTGGATTTCCAACCGGAAACGCATACGCGACAGCAAAGGCTGGCGCCAACGAACAGAGTAGCAATATTGTTACTTCCTTCGCTTGTACCGTCAAAAATGCAGCAGCCAGCAAAGCAAACAGGAGCCAAAGGTCGGGCGGAACAACACCTAAACCAATTGGATCACGCAGCCTCTCTCGGAAGATCGAAATATACGGATTGAACGCTGCATAGATCTTAGCGTTTGATAAAACCGCAAACGGAAAAACCGCCGCATCTGAGGCTGCTTGCGGCCCAAAAAAACGGTCGAATGTAGACCGATAGTCCTCCGATGATGCCCAGCTTTGCCAACGATAATAGCCGTAAAGATGATCGAGAAAATTCCTGGGAGAGTATCCCGGAAAGACTTCATGTGTTTGCGGAACTATCGCAGACGGCAGGATCGCTCCGATTGACGCCATCGCATACAGAAGCCGGTTCAATTGAACCCTCGCCCCGTCCGAGCGTAGCGCACTGGCGAGTTCCTCTGCCTTTTCGTTGATCTCGCTGTTGGAGTGTCCTTCAGCTCTCCACTTTTCAGCGATTAATAGCGCGTCGGACATTGTGATACCGCTATGCGTCAAAGTATCCGGAAACCCTGCCGCGTTAAGGAGCGTATTCACTGTCGACGAGGGGTGTGGATTAGCCTGCGACGCCGATATTAGAAGGTTGATACCGCCAGCTGGAAGAAAAAATTGCCCGTCCTGCAGATATCTGTATGCCGGAAACGCTAGGACCGAGCTAGCCGACACAGCGAAAAGGACAACCATCCATCTAGAAATAAGAAATGCCCGGGAAATAAGTGCGTAGAATAACATTAACGCGACTATAGCTCCCCAGTAACTTCTAAACTGGGTCACGCACGCGATCACTAAAAGCGCCCCAACAATACAACTACTGACAGACCTATTCCTCCGCGCTATCCTTAAACAACACGAAAAACCAATCAGAACGAAAGATGAAGTGCACGATTCGGTCAGAAGTGAATTATGAAATGCCTGATACGCTGGCAGTAGCAGGAGTAATAGGACGAAAATTATGTGCACGGGCGATGGCCAAAGGCGATAAACCGTCCGAAATGCGAAAATTAGCGCCCCTGCGGCCACCATGTGCTGGAATATCGCGAGCGCCGGCCATTGCCAGGAGACCGGCAACTCGCTGAGCAACAGCCAGGCTCCCGGCACGCCAGGCCCGAGATGGCTAAATATCCATTGACCTGTTGTTTGGTAAAACAGCTGCAACCCGCTAGGCGAAGACATGGCAGTGGCCAATGATATATAGTCGCGTGAATCGATCCAATACGTCGCCCCGAAGACCGCTAAGGCATAGGCATGGATACAGATAATGAGAGGGTAAGTGAACAACTCAACCCGCGACAGTCGGTCCATCTTAATTGTTAGCCGCTTATCATTCGGTTCTGCGAGAACATTCATGCCTCTACCTTCTGGAATTGCCTTACAGACCAATTCCAGGCTCTGCGGCAGCAACTTCTTGAACTCGATCGATCGAACTGGGGCGGCTCAAAATTCGATCGAATTTCTCTGGTTTTCCGAATACACGTAGCGAGCCAACTCAAGCAATGATTTTCGGAGTTGTTGAGATCATATTCATCGCGCCGAGAAGCAGCTCCAGTTGATTCCCATCGACTACCCACGGTAGATACAACCTCCACCGCGGATCTGCGAGGGTTTGATGCATCAGGTTGGTCTTTAGTCACCACTATCGGGGCTAGTCTGCCCTGCCATCCGTCCGCCCGTTCACAAAAGGCAGCACCTGATGGACGAGGCGATCGAATTTCAACCATAACGGAGGAACTTTCAGCTCCCACACCTCATTTGTGATTGGGTCGGCATGCCCAGCAGCGATGATTATCTTATCGCCCACAACATAAGTCGATTGTTCATGCCTTGGTCGCCAGCTGTCAGATAAAGGCAATCGCGTCCAATCAATGCCGTTGTCCGTGAACCAAATTCCGCCGACGTTAAGCGTGTCTTTGCTCCAGCCACCAATGACCCAGATGCGGTCTTGGTACTCTGATACCGAGAACCAGATCCGTCCGCTCCACGGTGCATTGGATACTTTTTTCCAATTGATACCATCTTCAGAGTTCCAAACGTCGTTGAAGGCGATGTAGTCTGGATGATATGATCCGCCGCCAAAAACCCATAGTTTTCCGTGATAGGCGACGGCTGCGTGATACGCGCGTGGCTGCCATGCTGCGTGTTCTGTCACTTTAGTCCAATTGATACCATCGCTGGAGTTCCACACGTCGTTCTTAAGGGTCTGCTTGCCATCAACCCACTCAAGCCCCCCGAGGATCCACAACTTGCCATTTAGCATCACAATTGGCGTAGCTGTTCTTGGGCTCCATGAAGCCGCTGCTTGCACGTTGTTCCAGTGAATCCCGTCATCGGAGTTCCACACGGAATTGGTGGCAGGATGATCTGGATCCGAGAGTGTGGTCCCACCCATGACCCACATTCGATCCTTGAACACGATCGTCATTGGCAAGTCGGTATAATGGAAAGGTAGCTCCGGCTGGACTAGATCCCACTTGACGCCATCCGTTGAGTTCCAGACATCCCTAAGCAGCTCTGTCGGCTTTGTTTTCCAGCCACCTAACAGCCAAAGCTTATCTTGATACACGAATTCTCCAGCGGAGTCGCGCGGTTGCCAACGAGCGACAGCTATCCGCTTCAAACTGGGTGCGGGAAACCCCGGTGCTCCACTGTAAATCCATCCGACAACAAGACAAAAAGCGGCCAATGGCAATACGCAGAAAAACAAAAGCCGTTTAACGTTTAAATTCATGATTTCATCCCGTATTGCCGAGTGGAGAGGCGCTTGTACAAGCACCCCCATGCGCACAATCGCCGATTGTCAAAAATTGCTCAAAGCCGCAAGCAATGGCACGGGCCGGTGCGAGGTGCTTGTGTTGGTGATTTTTTCTGCGGACCAGCCAAATTAAGTTTCATCACAGGGCTCGATCCCACCAGCGACGAGGGGCAGAGCGGAAATTTTGATCACCTCAATTGCCGGAAAAAATGGTCCAGTTCAATCCCTTGCTTCGTCCTCAAAACTGCAGCCTCGCGCGCACCCCATCCGCAATCGCCGCCATCCTGTCGGCCGGCGCATGGCCGATCAGCATGAAGGCGTGTCTCCCGTTCGACCAGTAGACGACGTTCATGCCTTGGCGGCTTTCGAGGTCCGGCGCTTTGGGGCCGGCATCGGACCGAACGATGCAAAGGGCCATCGGCCCGGTTTCAGGGTCCAGATAGGCGATCTGGGCGAGCGGCTTGCCGTCATATTGCAACAGCAGGGCGCGTTTGAAATCGACGCCCGGAAGCGAGACGGCTTCGGGAGAGAGTGACAGGCCGAGTTTATCGTCGAGGGGGACGAGCTGGGCGGCCTGAGACTCCCTGGCCGGCGTCGGGCCGGCCAGGGTTTCCTCGGTATAAAGCGAGATATAGTCAGCGACCACGGCGCGCCATTCGCTGTTTTCATCCCTTGCCGAAAAGCCTCCGCCGAGGCCGAGGACGGTGCGATCGATGGCGATGCCGGCGACGAGCGAAGCAGCAAGCGCGCCGAGGAAGCGGCGGCGGGTCGCGAAGGCGGGCACGGCAGCAGATTTTGCGCTATCACGTGCCGGCATAGCGGCGAGCATCGCCTCCAGCCTCTCGCGCGGGGCTTCCCGGAGCAGCGGGGCAAAGGCCTGCTCGAACGGCAGGCTGGCGCGCGCCAGGAACTCCAGCCGTTCGGCGACGCTCTCGTCCTGCTTCGCAACGGCCTCGATCCGGGCTGCCTCTTCGGCCGTCAGTTCCCCGTCGATGAATGCGGTCAGTTCCTCGTCGGAGGGAATGGTGTATTTCGTAATCATTGCCGTACCCCTTCCGTACCGTCGCCGGAGAGCCTGGCGCGGGCCGCCGCCAGCCGGCTCATCACGGTCCCGATCGGAATATCCAGTATGCCCGCAACCTCGCGATATGAAAGCCCTTCGACATAGGCGAGGAAAACCACCGTTCTCTGCGCCTCGGGCAGCGCACTCACGCGTCTCAGCACCTGGCTCGCCATCACCTGCGTTTCGGTCGCATGCGCCCCGTCGAAGGTCAGCGCCTCGCTGGCGTCGACGAAACCCTGGCCCTGGCGCACCCGGCGGGAGCGGATTTCGTTCAGCCAGATCGAATGCAGGATCGAAAACAGCCAGCGGTCGAGCCGAGTGCCGGGGACGAATTGATCGGCGCGCTCCAGCGCGCGCAAGCAGGTCGCCTGCACCAGGTCATCGGCGACATCGCGCTGATGCGAGAGAACGAGACCATAACGCCAGAGCCTTGCCAGATTTTCGGTCAGGCCGCTCCTGATATCCGCTGCGCTGGCGATGGCCGCCTCCGACGATCCTGCATTTTTCGGAACCGCCGGGTGAACCGGCGATTCCGTTCTCGCGCGACTATAGGCAGGAAATGAGGTAAGCGCGACCGACATTCTCATCTGCCTTTCCGGTTCCATCTTCCCGCCCATGCCGGCAATCAGATCTTCGACGGATCGAGGATGGCTGCGTTCAGATCCTGATATTCCTCGCACCCTGTGCCGCAGATCGCCTTTATGGTCGTCAGCTGCTCCTTGGCGAGATCGAGCCGGCCCTTGATGACATAGGCTTCGCCGAGATATTCGCGGACCTTGGCGTATTGCGGATCCATCTTCACCGATTGAAGGTAATAGGAAATGCCTTCGTCGGTGCGGCCGAGTTTGCGGGTGGCGTAGCCGCGGTAATTCAGCACTTCGGCGCTGTTCTGGTCCTTGACCGTGTCGAGCATGGCAAGCGCCTCCTCATAACGGCCGGCCTTGGCCAGCGAATAGGCATAATCGGTGCGGTTCTCGTCCGAGACGTTGGCGCTCTGCTGCTTGACGCATTTCTTGGTCTTCTGGTCGTAGATCTCGCCCTTCTTGCAGGTCGGCATCGTGCTGTTGTCATTGCCGACCGCAAAGACCGGGCCGGAGAAGAGGGAAGCGGCAAGGCAGCCGCCGAGAAGGATGGAAGCAAAACGGGCTGTCATGATCGTCATGGGAAAACTCCTGGAAAGTGACGTTGCGAGGAGAAAACACCGCTGCCCGGGCTTTATTCACCAGGCTTCCTATTTTCTCCATCACGGCTTCGTGAAGCCACCGGGGCCGAATAAATCATCGGGACCGGGTGTTCTCAGCGTTGCGCCGGGAACGACAAGGAGAATTCTGTGACAGATAGCGTAAAACTGGTCAGCCTCGCCGTAGCCGCACCCGAACATGTCATTTTCCAGCAACAGGCGCTCGAAGCCTCCGCCCGGCTGTTTGCCGACCGCTTCGAGGATTTCCGGCATCTTGCCCGCGTCTTCGACAGCGCCGGCATCCAAAAGCGCCATGCTGCGCGGCCGCTTGCCTGGTTCGACGAGCCGCATGGCTGGCAGGATCGGATGGAGGCCTATGCGGAGGTGGCGAGCAAGCTCTTTGTCGAAGCCGCCAGGTCGGCCCTTCATCAGGCGGGGCTCCAGGCCGGCGACGTCGACTGCGTCGTCACGGTCTCGTCCACCGGTTTTACGACGCCGAGCCTCGATGCGCAGATGGCCCGCCGGATGGGTTTCAGGGCCGATATCGAGCGGGTGCCGGTGTTCGGGCTCGGCTGTGCCGCCGGTGTGTCGGGCTTTGCGATCGCCTCACGGCTGGCAAGAAGCCGGCCGGGCGCCGTCGTGCTCTTCGTATCGATCGAGCTCTGTACGCTGGCCTTCCGCCTCGACGAGCTGACGCGGCCGAACATCATCGCAACGGCGCTTTTCGGCGACGGCGCCGCCGCCTGTGTGCTGCGATCTGGCGATGGCGGGCTGGCAGAAGTGGAATCGACCGGCGAACATCTCTTTCCCGACACCCTTGATATCATGGGCTGGAAGATCGACGACGGCGGCTTCGGCATCGTGCTGGCGCAATCACTGCCGCCCTTTGCCGAGCAGGAGCTCGGCCCGGCGGTGACGGCCATTCTGGCGCGCAACGGGCTGACACCCGACGATATCGACCGCTTCATCTGCCACCCCGGCGGCACGAAAGTGCTGGCGGCGATGGAGAGTGCGCTGTCGCTGACGCCTGGCGCTCTCGATCACGAGCGTGGCGTGCTTGCCGACTACGGCAATATGTCGTCGCCGACCATTCTGTTCGTGCTGGAGCGGGCGATCCGCGCCGGATTGCCGGAGCGCGCCGCGATGATCGCCATGGGGCCGGGTTTTTCGGCGAGCTGCGTGACGCTGAGGAGAATTTCATGATCTGGGCGTCAATCGCGCTGCTCACCTTCGTGACGCTGCAGCGGCTTGGCGAACTCGTGCTTGCCCGGCGCAACACCGCCGCCCTTCTTGCCCGAGGCGCCAGGGAAGTGGCGCCGGAGCACTATCCCGCCATGGTGGCGCTGCATGCCGGCTGGCTCATCGGCCTCTGGCTGCTGGCGCCGGGCAGGCCGGTCGATCTCTTCTGGTTGGCGGTGTTCATGGGGCTGCAGGCCCTGCGGCTCTGGGTGCTGGCAACCTTGAAAGACCGCTGGACGACACGCATCATCATCCTGCCCGGCGTACCGCTCGTCACATCGGGCCCCTATCGCTTCCTCCGGCACCCGAACTACGCGATCGTTGTCGGCGAGATCGCCGCCCTGCCGCTGACCTTCGGCCTCCCCCTTTACGCGATCGGCTTTTCGCTGCTCAACGCCTGCATGCTCTCTATTCGCTTGAAAGCCGAAAATGCCGCACTGAAAAGCGCAATGATTTTGAAATGAATGCGATTTTTCGTTTGCGCCGCCGTATCGGCGGGAGCATTTTCATCCCGATAACAAAGCGGAATGCAGGGGAATGACCAAGAACGCGATCGTGCTCGGCGCCGGTATCGTTGGCGTGTCGGCGGCCATCCATCTCCAGCGGCGCGGCCGGCAGGTGACACTGATCGACCGCAAGGATCCGGGCAGCGAAACATCCTTCGGCAATGCCGGGCTGATCCAGCGCGAAGGTGTCGCGCCCTATGGCTTTCCGCAGCAGCTCGGCCTCTTGCTGCGTTATGCTTTGAATAAACGCATCGATGCGCATTACCATCTCAACACGCTGCCGAGCCAGCTCGCCTTTCTCGCCCGCTACTGGTGGAATTCCAATGCCCGGCGGCATGCGCTAATCACCCGGGCCTATGCGCCGCTGATCCAACATTCGATTGCCGAGCACAAGGATCTGGTCGAGGCGTCGGAGGCGCAAGCGCTGATCCGCAGGAATGGCTGGGTGAAAATCCTCCGCACCGAAGCCAAACGTGACGAGGCTCTGGCGGAGGCCGCACTCTGGCAGAATGAATTCGGGGTGGCCTATGACAGCCTGACCTCGGCCGATATTGCCCGCATGGAGCCCGACATGACAGGCGATTTTGCCGGCGGCATCCATTGGCGCGATCCCTGGTCGGTGCTCGACCCGCATGCGCTGACCTCAGCCTATCGCGGCTATTTCGAAAGCCTCGGCGGCCGCTTCGTCACAGGCGACGCCGCCTCATTCGGTCCGTTCGGCTCGGGCTGGAAGATCATGACTGCAGAAGGCCCGCTCGAAGCCGACGATGCGGTGATCGCGCTCGGTCCCTGGGCAGCGCTCGCAACGCGCCGGCTCGGCTATTCCTTTCCGCTCTGCATCAAGCGCGGCTATCACATGCATTATGCCGCCAAGGGCGATGCCGTGCTCAACAACTGGATGCTCGATGCCGAACGCGGCTATCTCCTGGCGCCGATGCGCCGCGGCATCCGGCTGACGACGGGAGCGGAGTTCGCAACGCTCGACGCGCCGAAGACGCCGGTCCAGCTCGACCGAGCCGAAGCCGTGGCCCGCACGATCTTCCCGCTCGGCGCCAGACTCGATCCCGAACCGTGGATGGGCGCACGCCCCTGCACGCCCGACATGATGCCCGTTATCGGCAAGGCGCCGCGCCATCAGGGCTTGTGGTTTGCCTTCGGCCACGCCCATCACGGGCTGACGCTCGGGCCGGTGACCGGCCGGGTGCTCGCCGAGCTCATCACCGGCGAAAAACCATTTATCGATATTACGGCCTATTCGCCCGAGCGTTTCAACCCGTGACGCCGAGCAAGGCAAGACCCTTGAGCGCCGTTGCCGCGATGCCGTCGATCGTATCGTCGATGTCGACGGTGACGACACCCGCCTCGCCTGTCGGCACCTCCAGCGTCGCCAGTTGGCTTTCGAGCAGCGAGACCGGCATGAAATGGCCCTTGCGCTCGCCCATTCGTTTGGTCAGCAAGGCTTTGGAGCCTTCAAGGTAAACGAAGAACAGATTGCCGCCGGCGGCAGCCCGCAGCCTGTCGCGATAGATGCGCTTCAGCGCCGAGCAGGAGACGATGATGCCGTCGCCTTGTGCAAGCGAGTCCTTGATGTCTTCGCCGATGCGGTCGAGCCAGGGCATCCGGTCCTCGTCGGTCAGCGGAATGCCCTTCGACATTTTCTCGACATTGGCGGCCGGATGCAGCGCATCGCCTTCGATAAAGGCCAGGTGCAGGGCTGCCGCCAGCCTCTCGCCGACGGAGGACTTGCCGCAGCCGCTGACCCCCATGACGATGATCGCATGGGGCTTGTTCAACCGCTCTTCCGGCATGATCCCTCCGAGGGTTCGACTTTCAGCGTAGAACGGGATGATTTTAGGCCCGGTCGGCCTAAAATCTGAATCCTGTTCTAAATTAAAGAGTTAGAGCATGATGTCGTCCGAAACCGCTCACACTTTTCGGCATCATGCTCTAGATGTGGAGCCTCAACAGGTTGTCCTTGATCAGGCCGAGTCTACTGACGGGCGGTTTGGATTGTAGGCTGCCGTGCGGGCGATGCCAATTGTAACGGTGGAGCCAGAGCGGCAGGT
>NZ_ML133579.1 GCF_003985125.1 Rhizobium phaseoli | reverse complement strand
TCCTCCATATCTCCGAAAACACAGATAGCAGTTATCGCTGGCGTGAAAGCTTCGCTTCCACTGGCGATGGTAGCTCGTCGTCCTGCGGACCATAACCTGAAGGCCGCAGGTTCAAATCCTGCCCCCGTGACCTGCCCCTGCGAATTTCCTCCAGAAGTGGTTAGAGTCCGGCCCATTAAAGGACGGACGAATGAAGAAGCAGAGATTTACCGAAGAGCAGATAATTGCGGTGCTGAAGGAGCAGGAGGCTGGTGCGAAGGCGGCCGACCTTTGCCGCAAGCACGGAATTTCAGAAGCGACGTTTTACAACTGGAAAGCCAAATACGGCGGTATGGAGGTGTCCGAGGCGAAGCGGCTGAAGGCGCTTGAGGACGAGAACGCCAGGCTGAAGAAGCTGCTCGCCGAGCAGATGTTGGACGCAGCAGCACTCCGCGAGCTTCTCGCAAAAAAATGGTAGGGCCTGCCGCCAAGCGTGACGCCGTCACGCATCTGAGGACCGTCATGGGTCTTTCGGAACGGCGGGCCTGCCAGATCATATCCGCCGACCGCAAGACGATCCGCTATCAGTCGAACCGACCGCCGGAAACTGAGTTGCGAGCGAAGCTGCGCCACCTCGCCAATGAGCGGCGGCGTTTCGGCTACCGGCGGCTGTTCGTCCTGCTTCGGCGGGAGGGAGAACCGTCCGGGGTCAATCGCATCTATCGCCTTTATCGCGAGGAGGGTCTCTCTGTCCGCAAGCGCAAAGCCAGACGCCGTGCCGTCGGCACGCGTGCACCGATCCTGGTCGAAGCGAAGGCCAATGCCCGCTGGTCGCTGGACTTCGTGCACGACCAGTTCGCTTGCGGAAGGAGGTTTCGCGTGCTCAACATCGTCGATGACGTGACGCGCGAATGCCTGGCGGCGATCCCGGACACCTCGATCTCCGGTCGTCGTGTCGCTCGCGAACTGACGACCCTCGTCGAACGGCGCGGCAAACCGGGGATGATTGTCTCCGACAACGGCACGGAACTCACCTCGAATGCCATCCTTGCCTGGTCGAAAGATCATAAGGTCGACTGGCACTACATCGCGCCGGGGAAGCCGATGCAGAATGGCTATGTCGAGAGTTTCAACGGGCGCATGCGCGACGAGTTGCTCAACGAAAGCCTCTTCTTCGGCCTCGACCATGCCCGAAGCGCCATTGCTGAATGGGCGGACGATTACAATAATTTCCGGCCGCACTCGTCGCTCGGATATCAGACCCCGGCAAGCTATGCCGATACCATTGCCGCAACCGGCTCCAACGCTGCGCGAGATGAAAGCTTCGCGTTTCCGCCGGTTGCTCACACCGCGCCACTTAGCATATTCAAAACCGCCGAGGCTCTAATCGCCGCCGGATGAAAATTCAGTGGCAGGTCACCCGCAACCAAACAAATAGCCCGCATCACGCGGGCTTTTTTGATTCCAAAGCAGGTCTGAGCAAATCGCCGGCACGAAGACTTCATCGTCTCCAGGAAGGCCAGATAGATGCCGGCAATGGTCAGCTTCAGATGGTTCGCAAACAGCCACCGTATTGTCCTGAAGTAGCGCAATACAGAGGCATACGCATCGAACCTGTCGTCTGGAACGCGGACACATCATCGTCAGCGACGACATAAATGTAATGGCATTGTAAGAGCTGCGTCACCGTTATACTATGTAGACCGACAACGTGCACAGGTGCTCAGTGTATAGCCGGAGCCAAAGTCCGGTTGCGCGTTTCAACCCGATGAATAAGTAGCCGCGGATCATGGAACTTATCGTCGCCTTTGGCCTGATTGTCTTCAAGGTCGCGTTGCTGATTGCGATCTTGCTGCTGCTGCCCTTGCCGCTGACTTGGCTGGAACGCAAGATTGCTGGGCATATGCAGCAGCGGATGGGGCCGATGCGCGTGGGATGGCATGGGCTCCTGCAGCCGGTGGCGGACGGAATCAAGCTCTTAACCAAAGAGGATCACATCCCGGCCGAGGCCGACCGGTTCCTGTTCAAACTGGCGCCGATCCTGGCGCTTGCTCCGCCCTTTGTGGTGTTCGTCGCGATCCCCTTCGGCGAAACTATCTCGGTCCGCGGTACCGAGATCACGCTCTACGTCTCCAACATGAACGTGGCGCTCCTTTTCGTCTTCGCGGTGATCGGGATCGAGGTCTTCGGCGTCATCTTCGGCGGCTGGGCCGCTAACAGCAAATACGCGGTCCTCGGCAGCCTCAGGACCTGCGCGCAGATGATCAGCTACGAGATTCCGATGGGATTCGCGGTGATCGGGGTGGTCATGCTGGCGCAATCCATGAGCCTGCTCGACATCGTGCGGGCCCAAACCGATGTCTGGAACATCGTCTACCAACCGGTCGGCTTCTTCGTGTTCTTCGTCGCCGGACTGGCCGAAGCGCAGCGCATCCCCTTCGATCTGGCGGAAGCGGAAGGCGATCTGGGGGCCGGGTTCCATACCGAATACAGCGGTATCCGCTTCGCATTCTTCATGGTTAGCGAATATGTCATCGTATTGCTGGTGTCGGTCCTGTTGGTGATCCTGTTCTTTGGCGGCTGGAACGGCGTATTGGTCCCCATGCCACCGCTCCTCTGGTTTCTGCTCAAGGTCGCATTCTTCGTCTATTTGTTTATATGGTTCCGCTTCACTTTCCCCC
Source organism: Rhizobium phaseoli (assembly GCF_003985125.1). Lineage (GTDB taxonomy): Bacteria > Pseudomonadota > Alphaproteobacteria > Rhizobiales > Rhizobiaceae > Rhizobium > Rhizobium phaseoli. The sequence continues at coordinate 134,955 of NZ_ML133579.1, read as the reverse complement.
GCTATCGCTACGACCAACTGATGGCAATCGGATGGAAAGTCTTGCTTCCTCTTTCGATGGCGAACATAATTATAACTGGCGTACTTTTAGGAGCCGCAGCGGCTCCGTAGCGAGGCGGCGATGTCGCGCGCACAAGACAGAATTGGGACATGGATCGGCTGGACGTTTTTCGCCGATCTGGCGAATGCCTTGACTCTGACCCTCGGCTACATGTTTGCCAGACCCGTGACCATGCAGTACCCGGACAGGGAAAAATGGTTGCCCTATTCGCGCTACCGCGGGCATCACTTCCTGAAGCGTGACGAAGAGGGCGAGATCAAATGCGTGGCCTGCGAACTCTGCGCGCGGATCTGTCCCTGCGACTGTATCGAAGTCGTCCCCTACGAGGACGAGAAGGGCAACCGGCACCCGGCCAAATTCGAGATCGACACGGCTCGCTGCCTGTTCTGCGGGCTGTGCGAGGACGCCTGCCCAGCGGATGCAATCGCGCTTGGCCAGCAGTACGAATTTTCGAGTTTTTCCTCAGCCGACTTGGTGATCGGGCGCGACGACCTGCTCGCCAAGCCGGGCAAGGCGGCAACCGGCGGCGGCGTGGTTACCGCACGCCTGAATACAAAGAAGGACGTGCTCGTCGAGACGAAAGAGATGCAGGGCTACAACTGGTGGCGGAATATCCGGCGAACGTGAACGCGCGCCGTCCGTGAAGCCGGAGCGCGCAGACAGGAGGCTCAGATGCTTGTCGGCGAAATTATGAAGAACAAGGGGGTCGGTGTCATCGCGGTCGCTCCCGATCAGACGATGGTGGAAGTCTTGAGGCTGTTTCGCGACAACAATATCGGCTTCGTCGTCGTCAGCCAATCGAACGACGAATACCTGGGTTCGCTATCGGAGCGGGATTGCTGCAATGCGGTGGCGGAATACGGGGCCGAGGCGGCGATGATGCGGGTCGCGGATGTCATGAACCGCAATGTGGCGACCTGTTCGACGCGGGATTTGCTACCGGTCGTGATGGGGATCATGACCCAGCGGCGTACGCGTCATGTGCTGGTCATGGATGGAGGCGACGTTGTCGGCGTGGTCAGTATCGGCGACGTGGTTAAACATAGGCTCGACGAAGCACAGCGCACAGAGCAGGATCTGCAGGATTACATCTGCGGGACCCGGTATCACTGACGTCGCCAGCTTGATGTGAGGACGCTGGGGCAGGGCAGCTTGCGGGAAGCGCGGCGCCCCGACCCCAAATCTTCAGACCCCACGCCAGATCCGGGTGGTGCGGTCGACCTCCAGCGTGGCATGCACCTTCTGGACCTCCACCGGGCATGGGTATTCCCCTCGCCGCATCAAGCCGTTGAGACGCAAGGCTCTATAGTTTTCCGGAACGAAGACGAGGCCCTTGGGGAACCGCCCGTCGACCTTGAGTTGCGCCGTCAGTTCGCCCTGGGCTGAACGCACAATGACCTGATCGCCATCCGAAAGGCCAAGCTGTGCGGTATCCTGCGCGCTCATCGCGACATAGGGATCATTAGCGACCGTGTTCAGGATGTCCGACCGTTCGGAAAGATACCCGTTGTGGAACAGGCAGTCGCCGGTGATCAGCATGAGCCGGTCGGCTGCTGGCGGGACGGGCGGCGGCGCGAAGAACCTGGCCGCCGGTGCCGTCGGCACCGCCCGGGTGAATGCGCCGTCGGCGCCCAGCCCGTCCTGCGACAACCCCTGATAGGCCGGAACCAGCCGTGCAATCTCGTCGAAAATTTCGCCTTGTGTCGATGGCCGCAGTGCCTGGTTGCGAAGCGCCGCGACGAAGTCGAAGATCGCCAGATTGCTCCGCGCCTCGAAGGCGGGTTCGCGGAATTTGCGGACCTTCTGGACGCGGCCCTCGTTGTTGGTGAACGTGCCGGTTTCCTCGCCATAACCTGCCGCGGGCAGGACGACCTCGGCAAGACCCGCCGTATCCGTGAGGAAGGCGTCCTGCACGATGAGGAGATCGGCGGCGCCAAGCGCCCGCGCCACGAAATCGCGGTCGGGATAAGCAATCAGGGGGTCGGTTGCGACGATGTAGAGAGCGCCCATCCTCCCGCCGACGCAGCGCTCCAGAATGGCGTCGATATCCGCGCCGGGTTCGGACGGGATTTCGGCGCCCCAGTTCCGCGCAAGCGCTGTGCGCACCACGTCGTCGGCGACCGCCCGCAGCCCCGGCAGCGCCGTCGGCAGTACTCCCATGTCCCAGGCGCCCATCTGGTTGGCACGGTCGAAAAGGAACTGCATCGCCAAGCCCTTGCCGAGCAGCTGGAGAACGTGCAGCAGGTTATTGATCTGCTGCAGCGTCGCGCGCGCTTCGGGTGATCTGAGGAGGTCGACGCTGACAAGCACGGTGACGCTGCGGCCTTCCTTGAGCGCCGCGGCCAGCCGATCCGGCCCGTCAATGCCGGTTTCCGCCGACGGCTTGCCGATTGTCGCGCCGATGCCCGCGAGGACGTTGCCCGGCAAGGCCTCACCAACGGCCGCTACGAGACCGGCCTCCACCGCCGCAAGGCTCGTTGCTTCTCCGCCCGGCGGCACGCGAACCACCACCCTGGCATCGGCGTCCAGACGGGATGGCCGCGCCGAGAGCATGAGCAATCCGGTCTGCCGCCGCCGCACGCTATCCCGCAGCAGGTATTCGGTGACCGGGTTCTCCTCGGTGACGTTGCCGCCGACGACGAGCACGCAGTCGTTGCCGATCACCTCGTCCAGCGGTGCGCGGCTGTTGAAGGCTGCCATCAGCGGGCCGAGCGTATCGAAGGGCGTGGACCAGCGTGACGAGCAATCAATGCTGTTGGTGCGGAATGCCGTCCGCATCAGCTTCTGAAACTGATAGAGTATCTCGTTGGGAAGGCGAGGCGAGGCCAGCCCGGCGGCAGCCTTGCCCTCGACGGCCGACAGCCGCCGGCGCAGATAGTCCCCAACCTCATCCCAGGAAACCGGAACCAGGGCGCCATCATGACGGATCATCGGTCGCTTGATCCGGTCCCGGCTCGCAACGAAATCGAGGCCGAAGCGTCCCCGAACGCAGAGCGTTTCGCGGTTGACCCCTTCGTCCCATTTCGAGCGCACCCGCATGAACTCGCCCTTACGTGTGCCCACCGTCAGCTGGCAACCGGTGCCACAGTGCGGGCAGACCGTGTCGGTCTCGGTGAGATCCCAGGGCCGCGCCTTGTAGCGATAGGGGAAGCTCATCAGCGCGCCGACCGGGCAGACCTCGACGCAATTGCCGCACTGGTCACAACCCGCGAGACTGCCCTCGAAGCCGGTGACGGCGGTATCCATGCCTTTTTCGACGGTGCCCAGGGCGACCGCGCCAACGACCTCCTCGCACATCCGGACACAGCGTTGGCACTGGATGCAGCGGTTGACGTTCATGATGATGACCGGGCTCAGACGGATGTCCTCGGAGTGGAACACACGCTTGTCATCGCGGAATCGGCTCTCGCGGGGCCCGTAGGCCATCACCATGTTCTGAAGCTCGCATTCGCCGCCCTTGTCGCAGATCGGGCAGTCGAGCGGGTGGTTGGCGAGCAGCATGTCGAGCATGGAAGAGCGCGTTTCCTCGATCAGGGGCGTGTTCGCCCGCACCACCATACCGTCGGTGACCGCGGTGGCGCAGGACGGCTGCAGCCGCCGCTGCCCCTCGATCTCCACCAGGCACATGCGGCAGGAGGCCAGCGGCGGCAGACGCTTCAGATAGCAGAAGGTTGGGATATCGATGCCCAAACGCCGGGCGGCCTGCAGCACTGTCGAGCCAGCCTCAACGTCCAGCGTTTGTCCATCGATCGTAATGCTGACCATACTTCCTCGCAGTCCTGTCGCAGTGCAGGCTTTCAGTGAAAGGGGCACCTGTGGTCCTGGATATGGGCAACGAACTCAGCGCGAAAATGCGCGAGTGCCGCCCGCAACCCCATCGCCGCCCCGTCGCCCAAAGCACAAAACGTGTTGCCGAAAATGCCCTTGCAAAGCATGTCCAGCTGCTCCAGATCGCCAGGTGCGCCATCCCCGGCCTCGATCCGGCGCAGGACCTTCACGACCCAGTTCAATCCTTCCCTGCATGGCGTGCATTTGCCGCAGGACTCATGATGGAAGAATTCGACGATCCGGGTCGCGACCTTGACCATGCAGGTCGAGTCGTCGATCACGATAACGCCAGCCGAACCGAGCATCGAGCCGGCGGCAGCCAGCGAGTCGAAATCCATCCCGACCTCCAGCCCGTGCTCCGGTATAACAGGCGCTGACACCCCGCCCGGGATCACCGCCTTGATTCTGCGTCCCGGCAGCACGCCGCCGGCGTGGTTCTCGACTAGATCGCGCAGCGGAATGCCCATCGGCAACTCATAGAGGCCGGGTTTGCGCACCTGTCCACTGAGGCAGTAGAGCTTCGGGCCGGGGCTCTTGTCCGGGCCGATGCCTCGAAACCAGTCCGCCCCCCGCATAACGATATGTGGTACGCAAGCGAGCGTCTCGACATTGTTGATCACTGTCGGGCTTGCGTAGAGCCCGGCCACGGCCGGAAATGGCGGCTTCAATCGCGGCTGCGCCCGTTTGCCCTCGAGCGACTCGAGCATCGCAGTCTCTTCGCCGCAGATATAGGCGCCGGCGCCGCAGTGGATGTGTACGGCGAAATTGAAATCCGAGCCCAGAATGCGCTTTCCGAGATAACCTATTGCGTGGGCCTCGGCGATCGCCTGCTCCAGACGACGGATCGCTGTCACATATTCTCCGCGAATGTAGACATAGGCGGTTTCGGCCCCAATCGCGTATGCACTGACCGCCAACCCCTCGATCAGTTGATGCGGGTCACGCTCCATGATGATCCGGTCCTTGAACGTACCCGGCTCGCCCTCATCGGCGTTGCAGCACAGATATGTCGGCTTGCCGGTCCGCTTCGGCACGAAACCCCATTTCATGCCCGTCGGGAATCCGGCACCGCCACGACCGCGCAGGTTGGACCGTTTGACGAGGTCGATAACCTCGTCAGGCGTGTTTTCGCGCAGCACCTTGGCCAGAGCCTGGTAGCCTCCGCCGGCCTCGAAGGTGGAGAGCAGATGGCCATCCCGAACATCGACGTTCTTGAGGAGGATCGATTCGAACATGAGGCTATTCTCCCGGCGGTGCTGCTGAGGCGAGATCGGCACCGGTCGCTTGCGGCGCCTCCGTTCGCAACCTGTCGAGAAGCGCGTCGATTCGCGCGATATCGAGGCCGCCGTGATAGTCGTCGCCGACCTGCATCACGGGAGCCATCTCGCAGGCGCCGAGGCATTCGACGGTCGAAAGCGTGAACAGCCGGTCTGGAGTGGTTTCGCCCTTCTTGATCCCGAGGACCTCCTCCAGATGCCTCAGCAGGTCCTCGGATCTGCACAGCATGCAGGAGACGTTGTCGCAAAGCTGCAGGTGGAACATGCCCACCGGCTCGGTATGGAAGAGCGTATAGAAGGTCGCCAGCTCGTAGACCCAGATCCGCTCGACTCCGAGAATGTCGGCGACCTCTTCCAACACTGGCCCAGGCAGATGGCCACGTTCTTCCTGCGCGATCCGAAGCGCGGGCATGATCGCCGAGCGCTGGTCGGGATACCGCGCCGCCGCCTCTTCGATCTTTTCGCGCATGGTCATCCCGTCCAAATCCTCTGCTACTTGTCGACCTCCGCCATCACGGGGTCGAGGCTGCCGAGCACGGCGATCATGTCCGCCAGATAGCGGGCGTTGGTGACCCCGAAGAGGGCCTGAAGATTGACGAACGAGGGTGCCCGCACCTTCATGCGGAACGGTTTTGGCGACCCGTCACTGATGATGTAAAAGCCAAGCTCACCCTTTGGCGCCTCGATCGCCGAATAGACCTCGCCCTTCGGCACCTTGAAGCCGTAGGCCGACAGGTCGAAATGCTGGATCAGCGCCTCCATCGAGCAGTGCACTCGATCCTTGTCCAGCGGGAAGGCGATTGTCGGCATGTCGATCTGGAACGGCCCCTCAGGCATCTGGTCGATGCATTGTTCGATGATCCCCATGCTTTCGCGCATCTCGTCGACGCGGCATCGCCAGCGTGCATAGCAATCGCCCTCGTTGCGGGTGATGACGTTGAAATCGAGCCGGTCGTAGATCTCGTAGGGCTCATCGCGCCGGATGTCCCAGTCGACACCGGAAGCACGCAGGTTCGGACCGCTGAGGCCGAGATCGACAGCATCCTCGGCGGAGATCACGCCGATCCCCTTCGTGCGATTGAGAAACACCCGGTTATCTTCGAGCAGTCGCTCATAGTCGCGGATTCGGTTCGGGAAGATGTCGCAAAACTCCCGGATCTTGGGGAAGAATCCGTCAGGCAGATCCTCGCGCACGCCGCCGACCCGGCAGAACGAGGTGTGCATGCGTGCACCAGTGATCATTTCCAGGAGGTCCATGATCATTTCACGTTCGCGCATGACGTAAAGCAGCGCGGTCATGGCGCCGAGATCCATCGGCAAGGCGCCCGTGATCAGGAGGTGACCGGAAATCCGTGCCAACTCGGCCATCATCACGCGGATATATTGCGCCCGGATCGGTGCTTCTATGCCGAGGAGTTTCTCCACCGCCAGCGCGAAGGCGAGGTTGTTCGAGGGTGGGCAGAGATAGTCGAGCCGGTCCGTCAGCGGGAAAATCTGGGTATAGGTGAAGCTCTCCGCCAGTTTTTCGGTGCCGCGATGGAGGTAGCCGATATGCGGATCGACGCGCTCGACGAACTCGCCGTCCAGTTCGAGGACGAGCCGAAGAACCCCATGGGTGCTGGGGTGCTGCGGACCGAGGTTGAGAAGCACTTCCCTGGTATTGAGGGCTTCGCCTTCAGGCCTGCTGAGCTCGGTGACTTCTGTCATCTCAACGTTCCGGCGTAGACGGCCTCCCTTGCGGAATGTCCCTGGTGGCAAGGTCGGGCTGCGTTGGCGGCGGACCTTCGGCACCGAAGGGGTTCAACTTGTCCCTATAGCCCCTGAGGGGGAAATCCTTGCGCTGGGGAAAACCCTCGAAGCCTTCCCACATATAGATCCGGCGCAGATCGGGATGTCCCGCGAACCGGATGCCATACATGTCCCAGGCCTCACGTTCATGCCAGTTGGCGGTGCGCCAGACTCCCGTGACCGAGGGCACTTCAGGAGGATCGCCAAGGCGGCACTTGATGCGGACCCGCCACCTGTTGGGCAGCGAATAGAGATGGTAGACCGCCTCGAACCGCGGCGTTTCGGGATAATGATCGACCCCGCATACGTCCGAGAGGAAATTGAATTGCAGCGCCGGATGCTCTTTCAGAAATCGGCAGAACTCGACGATCCTCTCGGGCGGAACGGCAAAGGCGTCGACACCGTGCGCAGTGCCGAGATCCTCGATTGTTTCTCCGAAGCGCTCCATGATCGGAGCGCGATTGAGGGACGGCTCCACACTCATGACGCTATAACCCGATCCAGAGGCGTGCCGGCGAGCGCCCGGGACCTCTTGATCTTTTCTTGAAGCAGGAGGAAGCCGTGCATCAGCGCCTCGGGCCGCGGCGGACAGCCGGGCACATGCACATCGACGGGCACGAAGGTTTCCGACCCCTGCACCACGGCGTAGGTGTTGTAGACGCCACCCGAGATGGCGCAGGTGCCCATGGCGATCACCCAGCGCGGTTCCGGCATTTGGTCATAAAGCCGCCGCACGACAGGCGCGAATTTCCGGGTCACTGTGCCGGCGATGATCATGACGTCCGACTGTCGCGGCGAGGGGCGGAACACCACCCCGAAGCGGTCGAGATCATAGCGGGCGCAACCGGCCGAGATCATCTCGATGGCGCAGCAGGCAATGCCGAAGGTCTCAGGCCACAGCGCCGAGCTTCGGCTCCAATTGATGATACTGTCGGCCGTGGTGAACAGCACGCTGTCGCGGATCGCGTTGTTTACTCCTCCCATTCCAGCGCTCCCTTCAGCCAGGCGTAGGCGAAGCCTACAAGAAGCAGCAATATGAAGACGAACATCTCGACATAGCCGACCAGCCCGATGTCTTTCAGGACGACGGCCCAGGGAAAGAGGAACATCGTCTCGACATCGAAGACGACCAGCAGGATCGCAAGGATAAAGAACGGCACTCTGAAGCGCCCCGCGGAGGCCTCACCCGCGGCGTCCATGCCGCATTCATACGGCATGTTCTTTTCGGGATAGGGATTGGACGGACGCAGGAGCGAGGAGACAAAAAGCGTCGCTCCCGCCACCAGAACAACTCCGGCGACCATTACCAGAACCGGCAAGAATTCCATTGCAGTCATCGCACTGCACCGGTCACCCAGCGATGGCTTCACTTGCGCCGCGACAGACCCCGTTTGGGACCAGTAATGCGGTCGCCCCGGGAAGCGACTTGGGCAATCCTTTCCTGAAGGGCAAGTTTATTCCGTCGAGCGGAGCATTGCAAATTCAATTGATCAGCCGCCGAACACAGAATGTTGGGCAAGCCTCAGAAACCACGACGGAAATAGGCCGATGCCGATGGTGCCGGCGGCGGTGAAGGCGAGCGTGGCGCGCACCAAGGGTGTCAGCGCCGGATCGAACGTCCTTTCCGGCTCGCGCATGTAGATCACCATGACGATGCGGATGTAAAAGTAGGCGGCAACAGCGCTCAACAGCACTGCGATCATCGCGAGCATGACGAAACCTCGCTCGACGAGCGCAACCAGAACGTAGAACTTGGCGAAGAACCCGGCCGTTGGCGGAATGCCGGCGAGCGAGAACAGATAGAGCAGCATCAAAAGCGCGAGCCCCGGATGCGACTTGGCGAAACCTGCGTAATCTTCGATAACTTCGCCCGAGAAATCGCCGTTCCGCATCATGGTGACGATGCCAAAAATGCCGAGATTCATCAACGAGTAGATCAGCAGATAAAGCATCACGCTGGCGATCCCGTCCGCACCGCCGGCCACCACGCCGAAAATGGCGAACCCGGCATGAGCGATGCTGGAATAGGCCAGCAGTCGCTTGAAATTGTCCTGCACAAGCGCCACGAAACTACCGAGCGCCATCGTCACCACCGCAATGACCGCGACGATGATCCAGACGTCCGAGGCTGCGACCAGAGGGTTGAGGAACACCCGCAGGATGACCGCGAACCCCGCCGCCTTGGGGCCGACCGACATGAAGGCGGTGATCGTCGTCGGCGCGCCTTCGTAGACATCCGGAACCCACATATGGAACGGCACCGCGCCGACCTTGAAGACCAGCCCCGCGACAATGAAGACTACCGCCAGCAGCAATCCGGGATCGAGCGGATCGCCGCTCACCGCTGCAGCCATCGCGTCCAGTTGCGTGGTGCCGGTCAGCCCGTAAACCAGCGAAACGCCGTAAAGGAAAATCCCGGTCGAGACCGCGCCGAGGATCACATATTTCAGCGCCGCTTCGTTCGACCGCCGCTCTCGCCGCAGGAAGCCGGTCAGCACATAGGTACAGAGCACCACCAGTTCGAGGCCCACATAGATCGACATGAGATCGGTGGCTGACGCCATGATCATCATTCCCGAAAGCGCGAAGAGCAGCAGGACATAGTATTCGCTGCTACCGATCCCTTCGATATCCGCATATTTTTGCGAGAGGAGGAATGTCAGAACGGTGGCTAAATAGAATACGAACTTAAAGAAGACCGCGAAGCGGTCGGCGACGAACATGCCCGTGTAGGCCGGCCGCACCTCGCCCGCCAGCATGAGTGTCGCCAAGGCGGCAATCAGCACGATGGCAACGGAAGCCGAGACAAGGAAATGGTCCTGTCTCTTTTGCACAAACTGTCCCAGGATCAGCAGGATGCAGGCCCCCGTGACCACCGCGATCTCGGGCAGGCTCGCAAGGACCGACTGGAGAAGCGCATCGGCGGTCATTGGCCGCTCTCCTCACCGTGCACCTGCGCCAGCAGATGTTTCGCCGAGGCATCGATGATGTTGAGAAAGGGTTTTGGATAGAGCCCGACCCAGAGCACGAAGACGGCCAGCGGCAAGATCGCAGCGATCTCGCGGGCGTTTACATCTCGTATCTTGAACCGGACGCTGACGCTCGCCGGACCAAGCACCACCTTCCCATACATACCAAGCAGATAGGCCGCGCCCAGCAATGCGCCCAAAACGGCGGCCGCGCCGACGGCCAGGTTGGCCGCAAACCCGCCGGACAGCACGAGCAACTCGCCGACGAACGAATTCGTTCCCGGGAGCGCCATCGACGACAGGATGAACAAGGCGAGAAACGTGGTGTAGACGGGTGCTGCCTTCATCAGCCCGCCATAATCGGCGATGCTGCGGGTGTGGGTCCGTTCGTAGATCAGGCCGACGAACAGGAACAACGCGCCCGTCGTCACGCCATGATTGAACATTTGCAGGATACCACCCTCGAGCCCGCGGAGGTTCAGCGCGAAAATCCCCATCGTCACGAAGCCCATGTGGCTGATGCTGGAATAGGCCACCAGCTTCTTGAGGTCGTCCTGCGCCAGCGCCAGCAACCCGCCATAGACGATCGCAAGGGCCGAAAGCGAAAGCATCAGGGTTGAATAATACACTGACGCATCCGGCAGCATCGGCAGCGAGAATCGCAGGAAGCCGTAGGCGCCCATCTTCAGCAGCACTCCGGCGAGGATGATGCTGCCCGCTGTCGGCGCCTGCACATGGGCGTCCGGCAGCCAGGTGTGGACCGGCACCATCGGCACTTTGACCGCGAAGGCGACCAGGAAAGCGAAGAACAGCCACGACTGGACCCGGAACGGCAAATCCTGTGCTGTCAGAGCGAGAATGTCGAAGGTCTCGCCGCCGTTGAAATAGAGCACGATGACGCCGACCAGGAACAGGACGCTGCCTGCCAGCGTGTAGAGGAAGAACTTGAAAGCCGCATAGACCCGGCCGCCGCCGCCCCAGATGCCGATGATCAGATACATCGGGATCAGCATCGCCTCCCAGAAGACGTAAAACAAGAACAGGTCGAGTGCGCAGAACACCCCCAGCATCAGCGCCTCCATGGCCAGCAGACTGACCATGAATTCCTTCACCTTGCGGTCGATCGCGACCCACGAGGCGAGCACGCAGGTCGAGCCCAGCAGCGCGGTCAAGAAAACGAAGAGCGCACTGATTCCGTCGATGCCGAGCGCATAGGTGATCCCGAGCGCAGGAACCCACGGGCGTGTCTCGGTGAACTGCATCGCGTGGGTCGTGGTGTCAAAACCGGCTAGCATGGCGATGCAGAGAGCGAGGTCGAGGACGGTGACACCCAGCGCCATCCACCGCACCGCAGCGTCGCTGCGCAAAAACATCAGAACCGCCGCCCCGGCGGCGGGTGTGAATACGATGAGGCTGAGCAGCGGTAACCCCATGGGACCCCCTACCGCCACGCCACGGCGAAGATGGCGGTGGCCGCGATCACACCGACGATCATCGCCAGCACGTAATGGGTCACGACGCCGGTCTGCAATCGCCGGAGCCGCCCGCCGCCGCGCAGGATCGAGCGGGCAACGCCGTTCACGACAGCGTCCACCCCGGTGAGATCGATCCGCAGTCCCGCCCGTGCCGCCCCATACAGCAGGGGCAGCGCCGCGGTTTCGGTCACCTCGCTCACCGCCTTCTCGTAGCGCGCCAGCGGCCGTTCGGCGAACCACATTAAGACCCGCGCGCCCTTGCGATAGAACCAGTCGGTGTCGATGCTGATGGTGTTCTCCGGGTCGAGCGCCCGCAGGAACAGCACGAACCCGAAGGCAGTGAACATCAGCACGGCGAGGCTCTCCGTGACATGGAAGCCAGTGTAAGGTTCGAAGTCGACCGGATAGGGCAGAAGCGCATAAAGCGGCTGCGGAAACACTCCGATCGCAATGCAAAGCACCGCCGCCATTCCCATCGCGACCAGCATGTTGCGCGGCGGCTCCCGCGCCTCCAGTTTCCGGTCGGTGCCGAAAAACATGTAATACGGCAACTTCAGCCCCGTGTGCAGGAAGGTCCCCGACGATGCCATTGTCAGCACCAGTACCACCAAGGCCCGATGATCCTGTCCGGCAGCGGCGATCACCATCGATTTGGTGACGAAGCCCGAGAAGAAGGGAAATGCCGAGATCGCGAAGGCGCCGACCATGTAGAGCGCCACAGTCAGCGGCATGGTCTTGTAGAGCCCGCCGAGCTCGGTGAGCTTGCGACAGCCGGTGACGTAGATCACCGCCCCGGCACCCATGAACAGAAGCGCCTTGTAGAGGATATGCGCGAAGGCATGGCTGGTGGCGCCGTTGACGGCCATCTCGGTCCCGATACCGATGCCCGCCACCATATACCCCACCTGGCTGACGATGTGATAGGCCAACAGGCGCCGGCAGTCGTTCTCCAGTACTGCATAGATGACGCCATAAAGCGCCATCGCAGTGCCGAGCCAAACGAGAAGCTCGGTTCCCGGAAACGCCCGCGCCAGCACATAAACGGCGGTCTTGGTGGTGAAGGCGCTCATGAATACCGCCCCGGTGACGGTTGCCTCAGGGTAAGCGTCAGTCAGCCAGGCGTTGAGCGGCGGCACGGCGGCGTTCAGAAGGAACCCGGCAAGGATCAGGTAGGCGCCGGCGCCCATCCCCCCCTCTATCGGACCGAAGAGCAGCGAGCCTGTTGAAAGCCCGTAGAACATGATGCCACCAAGCAGGACAACGCCGCCGGTGATATGGACTAGGAGATATCGGAACCCGGCGCTGATCGCTTGCCGGCCGCCCTGTGCGAAGACCAGATAGGCAGAGGCAAACGCCATGCCTTCCCAGAACAGGTAGAGCGTCAGGTAGTCGCCGGCGAAGACCACGCCGAGCGCGCTGCCGACGTAGACGAACGCAGCGACGTGCTGGCCGGGGCGGGGCAAGTGCAGCGCGTAGACCGTTCCAATCAGAGCCATGATGGTAAAAACCGTGGCGAAGACGCTGCTCAGCTTGTCGACCTTCGCGACCTGGATTTGCTGCCCGAGGAACGACGCCGCGCCGTAGTTGCCCGGCTGCATCATAACCACGGCGAGGATCGCCAGCGCCGGGATCAGCAGCAGATAAGCCTTGCGGATCGATCCTGCGAGGAATGGGATCGGCAGAGCGCCGAGAATGAAGAGCAGGGCCGGATGGATGAAGTCAGTCATAGTAGTCCTCGCGCCGCATCAACCCAGCCCGATGGCCGAGAAACTTGGAAACGAAGATCAGCAGCACGCAGGAGCCGAAGCCGTAGACGGCCGACCAGCCCGGCAGGCGGTCCCACAGGTATTCGGTGTGTTCGCGGGGAACCAGAAAGTCGGCGATGACGATAAGAACGAGCACGAGATAGAACAGACGGCGTCGCTGATGCGCATATTCTTCGGCACCAAAGAGATCGACCACGCGCTTGATCATCTGACCACTCCGTCCGCCAAGGTGAGAAAATAGCCGGGGAAGACACCCATCAGCACCGACAGGATGGCGGTCGCGACCAGCGGGATCGTGACCATCGGAATTTCCCGAACCGTCGCGGGGCTCTCCTGTGCCTCAGTCCCGAAAAAGGCGAGATAGCTGATTGGCAGAAAATAGGCGGCGTTCAGGACCGAACTTATGAGGAGCACGATCAGGAACGGGATTTCCCCCGCCTCCACCGAACCCCGTGCCAGATACCACTTGCTGACGAAGCCCGCGGTCGGTGGTACCCCGATCATGCTGAGCGAACCCACGAAAAACGCCCCCATCGTCCAGGGAAGCCTGCGGCCGATCCCAGCCATATCGCTGATGTTGCGCTTGCCAGATGCGCAATAGATCGAACCGGCGCAGAAAAAAAGCGTGATTTTGGAGAAGGCATGCGCCGCGATGTGCATGATTCCGCCGACCATCGCGACCGGCGACAACAGAACCGCGCCCAGCATGATGTAGGAGAGTTGGCTGACGGTCGAATAGGCGAGCCTCGCCTTCAGGTCGTCCCGCGTGAGGGCGTAGACCGACGCCATGAGGATCGTGAACGAAACCAGATAGGCCGTGGCGATACCGAGGCCCAGCTTCCCCACCAGCTCGACACCGAAGACATGGAAGATCACTCGCAGCACGCAGAACACGCCCATCTTGACCACGGCCACCGCATGCAGGAGCGCGCTGACTGGTGTCGGGGCCACCATCGCGGCAGGCAGCCAGGCGTGCATCGGCATCACCGCGGCCTTGGCGAAGCCGAAGAGATAGCAGAAATAGACGACCGTCAGCAGCAGCGCGGAGGCATCGGCCCTCGCCAGCAGCCCGCCCGGTACAAAGTTGAGCGACCCCGCAATGTGGTAGGTCAGCGCCAGCGCGGCGAGCAGCACGCTTTTCGACGCGCCCATCAGATAGACGAGGTATTTGCGGCTGCCCGTCCATCCTTGCTCGTCCTCGTGGTGGTAGACGAGGGGATAGGTAACGAGACTGAGCATCTCGTAGAAGATCACCAGCGTAAAGAGATTGGCGGCGAAGGCACCCCCGGCGGCGGCCGCCAGACTGCTGGCGAAGCAGGCGAAGAACCGGGTCTGCGCGTGCTCGTTCAAGTGCCGCATGTAGCCGATGGAATAGATCGCAGCCACGATCCACAGCAGCGACGAGACGGTGGCAAACACCATGCCGAGCGCATCGACCCGGAAAGCGAAGTCAATTCCCGGCAGGATCTCGAACAGGCGTAAATCGATCGTCCCGCCCGCCAGCACGGTGGGCGCCATCGAGGCGACAATCGCGAACATGGCGATCGCGGCCAACGGCGAGACGACATCGCGGAGTTTCTCGCGGTTGTTCAGAAGGAGAATCGCAAGGGTCGCCAGACCTGCGACGGCAACGGCAAGCAGCGGCCGGATCGATATCACCGGGTCCAAACCGCTATCCTTTCATCATGGTGACGTCGTCGACCTTGAGGGTGGACTTGTTCCTCACGAGGGCGACCAGGATACCGAGGGCGACTGCAACCTCCGCCGCGGTGATTGCGATGACAAAGATCGCGAAGATCTGCCCGCGGAAATCGTCGTAGTAATGCCCGAAAGCGATGAAGTTGATGTTGACCGAGTTGAGCAAAAGTTCCAGCGACATGAGCACCACCAGAATATTGCGCCTGAGCAGTACGCCCGCTGCTCCGATCACGAACAGGACCACTCCGAGCACAATAAACCACCAGAGCGGAACCATCACTCCTGCTCCTTCCGCGCCAGCACGACGGCGCCGACCAGGGCCGCCAAAAGGATTACGGAGGCGGCTTCAAACGGCAGGAGATAGTCGGCGAAAAGCGTCGTGCTGAGCTGCCTGATCTGATCGCCGCCGCGCATGGCGACCGGTTCGATGACCGAAAAACGGTCACTCCAGAGCACCAGCACCAGCATCTCGACCCCAAGCAGAACGACCAGCACCAGAGCCGGCAGGTTGCCGCCCGGCAAGAACCGCTGCAACACCGCTTCGCGCACATCGATCATCATGATCACGAACAGGAACAGGACCATGATCGCGCCGACATAGACAAAGATCTGGATGACCGCGAGGAACGGCGCCTCGAGCAAGACGAAGATGGCCGAGATATTGAGGAAACACGCCATCAGCGCCAATGCGCTGTGAACCGGATTCCGCGCCAGGACCACCGTCAGGGCGGTGATCACGGACACCGCAGCGAACAGAAGAAAGAACCCCTGATCCATCGACGCCGACCCTCCGGCGCGAACTTTCACTCGGCGCGAGACGGCCGGCTTTGAGATTACGCCGCAACTTCAGATGCGTTCGCAAATTGTGCCCTAGTATCGGATTTTTCACAAGTTTATTGTCATCGGCAGTGCGAACCAGGCCAGCCCGATGCGGCGAAGACCGCTCGCGGCGCGGCCGGCCGGAGGGGCATCGATCGGACGTGTCGCGCTATTTCCTTGTGTAGGCAATAGCGTCCTGTAGCTTCTTGCGTCCGCGAGGGACGTATCGTCTTTATCCCTCGCGAAGACAGCTGAGACCGGTTTGCGGATCGAAGAGATGCATCGCCTCCTCGTCGAAGAAGAGGGTGAGCGTTTCGTTGTCCCGGACCGGCGTGCGCGGCGGCACACAGGCCATGAGCCGCTGATTTCCGGCAAGGGCGGTGACGACGAGTTCGGGGCCAGTCAGTTCGGCGACCTCCAGGGTTGCCTCGAGCGACGGGCCGGCGCCGTCCGTGCGAAGGGCCTCGGGGCGGATGCCGAGGATGATGTCGCGGCCATTGACGGCGGCTTCGGCGAAGCGGGCCGGCAGGGGCAGGCTTGCATCGGAACCTGCAATCGCCAGCCGGCCATCGCGCACTGTGGCGTCTAGCAGGTTCATTGGCGGCGCGCCGACGAAGGTGGCGACATACAGTGTTGCCGGATGGTTGTAGATTTCCTCAGGCGTGCCCAACTGCTCGATACGGCCGTCGCGCATGACGGCGATGCGGCTTGCCAGCGTCATCGCCTCGATCTGGTCATGGGTAACATAGACCACCGTGGTCTTCAGCATCTGATGCAGTCGCTTGATTTCGGTGCGCATCTCCATGCGCAGCTTGGCGTCGAGATTGGAGAGCGGCTCGTCGAACAGGAAGACCTCAGGTTTGCGCACCAGCGCGCGGCCGATCGCGACGCGCTGGCGCTGGCCGCCGGAGAGCTGGCTCGGCTTGCGATCGAGGAGGTTTTCGATCTGCAGGAGTTTGGCGGCGTCGCGCACGGCCTTGTCGCGCTCGGGCGTCGGGACCTTGCGCATTTCCAAGCCGAAGCCGATGTTCCGGTGCACCGTCAGATTGGGATAGAGCGCATAGGATTGAAAGACCATGGCGATGTCGCGGTCCTTCGGGTGCACGCCGAGCACCGACCGTCCGCCGATCCTGACGTCGCCGCTCGTCGCCTCGGCAAGGCCGGCAATGATGTTGAGCAGCGTGGACTTGCCGCAGCCGGAGGAGCCGAGCAGCACGAGGAATTCGCCGCTTTCCAGCGAAATGTCGATGCCTTTCAGCGTCTCGACCTCGCCATAGGTCTTGCGGATGTTTTCGATGTCGAGCGCGCTCATGACAAGGGTTCCTGAAGAGACGATGGCTCGCCATAGCTGCGGGGAAGGGTGGAAATGGCGCGCGAGGCGACCTGCGTCCCCGCCGCCAGGCAGGAGGCCAGGGGCTTGCCATTTGCCAATGCTGCCAGGAAGCCGGCGTTGAAGACATCGCCGGCGCCGATCGTATCGACGACCGTGACGACGGGTGCAGCCCCCGACACCGTCCTGCCGTCCGGCCCGATGGCGATCGCACCCTCCGGGCCGCGCTTGACGACGACGATCGCGCCCTCCGGCATATGCGACCTGATCTCACGGGCGGCTTCGACCGGATCATTGATGCCGGCAAGCGTCGTCGTCTCGACCTCGTTCAGCAGGGCGATGCCGCTGCGCGAAAGCCAGGCGCGGGCAGCCGCGCAATTTTCTTCGGTCCAGCCCTCGAGCGGCCAGCCCGTATCGAGTGCGACGGTGATGTCGTGGCTGTCGGCCCAGTCGAAGAAAGCATCATATTCGCTCGCCAGGTCGTCGGTCAGAAAGCCGCCGCAAAGAAGCGCGTAACCGCCGCGCAGCCTTTCGCCGTCGATGACGGCGAAGACGTCGGCGAGGCTGAAGCGCGGCAGGTGGCCGGTCGTCGTGAAGAAGGTGCGCTCGCCGTCCGGATGGGTGATGCCGACGGAGAGCGTCGTTCTCTCGGGGCGCACCGGCCAATTTTGGGAGCGATGGCCGAAGGCTTCCGCCAGCCAGCGGCCGAACTGGTCGCTGCCGATATTGGCGGCGATTTCGAATTTGATGCCGAGTGCCTGCCAGGCGAGCGCACTGTTGCCGGCAGACCCGCCGACCCTCAGCTCGTCATGATCGACGATGATTTCCGTGCCGGCCTTTGGCCAGGGGGCGGCCGGTCCGAGAATGAGATCGACATTGACGTTGCCGATGACTGCAAGCGGCCGCATTCATTCACTCCGGGTAATCTTGGTGGAACGGACCGGCGTTCCGGCATTCTCCACGCGTGTTTCGGCAAAAGCGATCATCAGTCGCTGCGCGACCGGCAGCATGGCGAAGATCGCGGCAAGGCCGCTCGCCGGTACAAAGCGGATTGTCACGGCGCCGGCCACGGGCGCTTCGCTCGAGGCGTCGAACAGGATGACGGGCGCGCCGGTCTCGACGGCGGAGACCGCCATGGCGGTGACGAGACCTGATGTCTCGTCGAGACCGCGGAACAGCACGACGCCGATCTCCGGCCCCAGCATCTCCATCGGGCCATGGCGCAGCTGGCCGCCTTCGAGCGAAAAGCAGGGGCGGCGCGACAGCTCCGTCAGCCCGAGGGCCAGTGCCTCGGCGACGCCTTGCAGGCGGCGGCCGGAGGTGACGACGGTCACGACGGTTTCGAGTGCGGCGAGGGCGGCTGAGATGTCATGGTCTTCTGGCGTCTTAAGGACGGCAAGCGCGGCGGCCGGATCTTCGCCGAGGGCGGAAAGGATTGCCAGATGCAGGGCGAAGGTCACCGTCAGGCTCCGGGTAGCGGCGAAAGCAAGCTCGGTGCCGCCGCTGCCGACCAATGAGGGGGCGGTTCTGGCAAGGAAGGAGCTGGCTTCGAGAGTCAGGCCGAATGTTTCCTCAGTGCCGCCGGTTTCGTTGAACCAACGCACCACTTCGGCGCTCTCTCCGGATTGCGAGGTGACGAAGACCGTCCTGCCGGCGATCGGCAGCGGCTGGCCGAGCTGTTCGGAGAGCGGCAGGGCAACCGCATCGATCCCGAGCGCACGGTAGAGCGGCTCGACCGCGCGGTTGACCGCATGCGAGCCGCCCATGCCGAGCAGCAGCAGCCGGCCGGTCTTCTTCAGCGAGGCGGCGGCTCTTGCCGCCATCGGTGCGGCGGCTTCATAAGAGGCGAGCGCATCGGCGTGCTGGCGGACCATTTCGCGGTCGATCGCCGCAAGTCCGGCCGGCCGGTTTTTCTCCGTTGTCATGTTCATCCCTTGACGCCGCCGCTGGTGAGCCCTGAAATCAGGGCGCGTTGCATGACGAGACCGATCAGCACCGGGGGCAGGGCGGCGAGCACGCCTGCCGTGGCGATCAGTCCGTAATCGGAAACGCGGCCGCCGGCGAGATCGGCAATGGCGACGGTCAGCGTCTTGGCGCGCTGGTCCGAGGTGAAGAGCAGCGCATAGAAGAATTCATCCCAAGCCAGCAGGAAGGCAAAGAGGCTCGAGGTCGCGACCACCGGGGCTGCGAGCGGCAGGGTGATGATCCTCAGCGTCTGGAACAGGCCGGCGCCGTCGATCATTGCGGCGGATTCGATCTCGCGCGGAATTGAATCGAAGCCCGATTTCATCAGCCAGGTGGTGAAGGGCGCCAGGATGGTGAGATAGACGAGAGCGAGGCCGAAGACGTTGTTCAACATGCCGAGATGGGAGAGACCCATATAGAGCGGCACGGCGAGCGCCACCGGCGGCAGCATATAGGTGGCGATCACCATCGACAGCGACCAGCCCACCGACGGCGTGCGCGACACCGCCCAGCCGGCCGGAATGGCCAGCGCGATGGCGGCGATCGTGGCCATGCCGGCCACCTCGATGCTGTTGCGCAGCGATGAGGTGAAGGCGGCGCCGGCGCTGTTTTCCAGCGTCGACAGCAGCACCTGGTATCGCGAGAAATCCGCCGCCTGTGGCCACCAGCGTAGCGGCTTTGCCGCAAGGTCGGCAGCCGGCGAAATGCTCATGATGAACAGCCACAGGATCGGTGCCAGGATGACCGCGGCAAGCAGCAGCGCTGAGAGGTGAATGAAAAAGGAGAAGAGTGGGCTCTGGCGTTCCATCAGGCGGCACTCCCGGCGGTCTTGCGCACCAGAGCGGCATAGCCGGCGGCAAGCAGCGTCACCAGCAGCGTGACGATCAAGGCCAGCGACGCGCCCGAGCCCGCCCGCTGAAACGAGAAGGCTTCCTGATAGACGAGGATCGACAGCGTGCGGGTGCTGTTGGCCGGGCCGCCGCGGGTCATGACCCAGATGATGTCGAACACCTTGAAGGCTTCGATTGTGCGCAGCACGAGCGCCACCATCAGCGGGCCGGCGAGATAGGGAAGGATGACGAAGCGGAAGCGGGCGAAGGGGCCGGCGCCGTCGACCAGCGAGGCGGCGGTGATGTCGCGCGGCACGGCCTGGAGTGCGGCAAGCGCGATCAGTGCCACCAGCGGGAAGTTCTTCCAGCAGTCGGCGACGATGAGGGCTGCCAGCGCCGTCCCCGGCTCGCCGAGCCAGGAGCGATAGGCGTCGATGAGGCCGAGTTGCGTCAGCGCGGCGTTGAGCGCACCATATTCCGGATTGTAGATCAGGCGCCAGAGCGTGGCGTTGACGACGGTCGGCAGCGCCCAGGGCAGGATCATCAAGGCGCGCAGCGCGGTGCGGCCGCGGAACTGCTGGTTCAGCAGGAGGGCGGCAAGCACGCCGATCACCATTTCGGCGGCGACCGAGACGATTGCGAACCATGCGGTGGTAACGAGCGTGCGTTGGAAATTCGAGCCGGAGAGCATCTTCACGTAATTGTCGATGCCGACGAAATTGCCTGCGGTGCCGACGAGCTTGGCATCGGTGAAGGAGAGGCCGACGGTATCGACCAGCGGCCAGCCGATGACCGAGATCATGACCACGAGAAGCGGCAGCATCAACAGCCACGCGCGCGTTGTCAGCCATGTGCCCGACATCGAGGCGACCCTTTTTCATTCATGGGTTATTGGAATCGAGCCGGGCGACGACAGGGCGCCGCCCGGGGTTTATGTCGGACTCAGAGGCCGCTGTTTTCGGCGGCCGACTTCAGCGCATCCTCAGGCGTCGACTGGCCAAGTAGCGATTCCTGGATCGCCTGCTGCAGCGCCGTCGAAAGTTCCTGATATTTCGGCGTCGTCGGGCGCGGATACATCGCGGCAAGGCCGACCTTGGCGGCCGAGATCAGTTCTTCCTGGCCCTTGGTAACGGCCGGGTCCTCGTAGGAGGAGGCCCAGATCGGCAGGCTGAGCTTGGCGTAGGCGTTCTGTGTCGCCTGCGAGGTCATGAAGGTGATGTATTTCCAGGCCTCGTCGGGATGCTGGCTGGCGGAAGTGATGCCGAGGCCCATCGAGCCGTTGACGGCCGAAGCCTCGCTCTTGCCGGCGACACCCGGCGCCGGCACGACGCCGACCTTGCCCGCGACCTTGCTGTCCTTCGGGTCGTTGGCCATGTTGTACATGTAGGTCCAGTTGAGCGCGAAGGCGGCATCGCCGTTTTCGAAGACTTTGCGGACGTCCTCTTCCAGGAACTCCTTGGAGTTCGGATTAGTCAGGCCGGACGTATAGCTGGCCACCATATATTTCAGGGCGTCAAGACCGCCACCGCTCTGGAAGGCAGGTTTGCCGTCCTTCAGGAAATCGCCGCCATAGGCACTGACGAGGGTGGTGTAATCGCAGATCGCCGCTTCGGCCTGCGACCAGCTCCAGGCGATCGGGGTGGCGAGCAGACCCTTGTCCTTGATCGCTTTTGCCTGCTCGGTCAGCTCGTCCCAGGTTTTCGGCGGCGCCTTGATGCCAGCCTTTTCGAGGATCTCCTTGTTGTAGAACAGGTATTTTGTGTCGAGGATCCACGGCATGCCGTAATATTTGCCGTCATATTGCACAGTGGTCCATGCACCCGGCAGCACGCCCTTCTTCATCTCCTCGGTGATGCGGGAGGAGACGTCGACCAGCACCTTGTTGGTGGCGTATTCGGCCGGCCAGATGACGTCGAAGAGGACGACGTCATAACCGCCGCCGGAACCCTGCGCCAGCACTGTCTTGTCATGCAGCCCCTCATAGGGAACGAATTCGAGATTGACCTTGATGTCAGGGTTTGCCTTGGCGAAGGCGTCGGTCATGGCGCGCACATCGGCCTCGCTGTAAGCGGCCTGCGCCATGAACAGCGCGTTCAGCGTCGTTTCGGCGAAAGCATGCGGTGCAAGAGATGCGCCGATCAAGGCCGCACCCAGAAGCGTCTTGGTAAGGGATTTCAGCATTGCAGCCTCCAGTTTTTGACATTTACGCATTGCCGAGGGCGGATTTTCCGCCATCGGTTTTCGACAAGGCACGCGTGAAACAAAACGTGCCGGTTGGTCATCTCGGAGCGTCGTTGGAGGCCCTGTGCGGCTTCCTGCGTTCCCTGGAACTCTTCGGTCCCTTATTAAGTCAATTGTCTTGACTTATTACTTCTTCAACATTCTACTGGAGTCAAGAGGCAATTGCACATGAATGACAGCAGGCCCATCAGGGCCAAGAGCGGCACCAATCACGAAGGCACCAGCGCGCATAACCGGCGCGTGATGATCGATGCCTTGAGGATCAACGGTGCGCTCTCGCGCGCCGATCTGGCGCGCGCGACGCGGCTGACCAAGCAGACTGTGTCGAATATCATCGAGGAACTCGAGCGCGACGGTCTCGTCAGTTCGCAGGAGGCGGTGCGAAAGGGCAGGGGCCAGCCCTCGACGCCGTATCGGCTCGTTCCCGAGGGCGCCTTTGCGATCGGCCTGCAGATCGACCGGCACGTGACGCGGGCGGTCGCCGTTGATCTCGTCGGCCGCGTTCTCGTGCGCGCCGAGGCCGTTCTGCCACCGGGAGGCCCGTCGACAGGAACGAAGGTCATTCTCGATCTCGTCGCCAGTGTGCGGTTAAAGCTCGCCGGGATCGTCCGGCAATCCGAGAAGCGGCTGGTCGGCCTCGGCGTCGCGATGCCAGGTCCCTTCGGGATCGACGGCAGCGGCGACGATCCGTGGATGATGGAGGCTTGGCAGAAGTTTCCGCTGCTGGACACGCTGACCGCCGGCACCGGGCTCGATGTCGGTCTGCAGAACGATGCGGCAGCGGCCGCGACTGCGGAGCGTATGGTGGGGGCCGCGCATGGCCTCGACCATGCCGTCTGCCTGTTCGTCGGCTACGGCATTGGCGCCGGTCTCATCCTGAACGGCGAACTCTATCGCGGCGCCAACGGCAATGCCGGCGAGATCGGCATGGCACTGCTCTTTGCCGATGGCAAATCGACCCCGCTCGAACACCGCGCCTCGCTCGCCTCGCTCTACCAATATCTCTCGGCCGATCCCGCCGATCCCGATCTGCATGCACACATCAATGACCTCGCCTCCGGGGGCGATCCAGGCATCGACACCTGGATCGAAACGGCGGCTGCTGACCTGCGCTGGAGCATCCATCTGATCGAAACGATCTTCGATCCGCAGACGGTGATCCTCTGCGGCAGCGCGCCCGAGGCATTGGTCAACAGGTTGATTGCGGCCATCGGCCCGCTGCTGCCCTCGATCGCCGAACGGCGCGGCCGGACGCTGCCGCGGCTGCAGTCCGGCATGGCCGATCCTTGGTCGGTGGCGCTCGGGGCGGCCGCTGGACCAATCGGTCGGGCATTCGATCCGCATTTTGCTGCAATTTTGAAGGATTCCCGCTGATTTCGAGCTTGAAACCGGGCGTTGCACAGCAGTGCAGCGGCAGAAAAATGGCGCTCTTTGTAAGTTTCAAGCGACCATTGCCAGCGAATAAAGAGGAGCGATCGAAGTATAGTCAAATATTGAAAATCATTGAAATTTATAGGAATTCTGGTATAGATATAACTATTCGGCAGTGCGCTGGGGTGGTTGGCGAGGCTTCTCTCAATATAGCCTTCAGCCGTGGCAAATAACATCCGCATGAAGGTTTCGTGACGGTACGATTTCGGTTGTTTCATGTCATGGAATATTCATTGGCCGCGGCAATTTGGACCAGCTAATAGGGCGTGCGCTGAAAGTGCGCGTCTCTTTTCCGTTCGAGGTTCTCATGCAAGCCAAGCTTCTCGGCGCCGTTGGCGCCCTTCTCGCTTCAGCGTTTCTTGCTGGTCCCGCTGCCGCCGCCGATAAGACCAAGATCGACTTCTGGTTCGGCAATTCCGGTGATATCGCGAAGCGTGTCCAGGAACAGTGCGATCGCTTCAACCAGTCGCAGGGCGACTACGAAGTCGTCTGCACCAGCCAGGGTAGCTACGATGCTTCCCTGCAGAATACGATTGCCGCTTTCCGCGCCGGCAAGCAGCCGACGATCGCTCAGGTCTCCGACGCCGGCACCCTCGACATCATGCTCTCCGGCGCCTTCTATCCGGCAAACCAGCTGATGACCGACATGGGCTACACGGTCGACTGGAAAGATTACTTCTCCGGCATTGCAAACTATTATGCGACGTCCAAGGGCGAGATGTATTCCTTCCCCTTCAACTCGTCGACCGCTCTGCTCTATTGGAACAAGGATGCCTTCGCCAAGATCGGCAAGGACCATGCTCCCGCCACCTGGCAGGAAGCCGGCGAAGATTTCAAGGCCCTGAAGGACGCCGGCTACGCCTGCCCGCTCGCCTTTGACATCTCCAACAATGAAGTCTGGCAGTACGTCGAGCAGTTCGAAGCCGTCAACGGCGAAGCGATCGCCACGAAGAAGAACGGCTTCGAAGGCCTCGACGCCGAGCTGGTGTTCAACAAGAATCCGCTTCTCGTCAGCTACATCAAGGACCTCAAGTCCTGGTACGACAACAAGCTCGCCGTCATCAAGAACAAGGCCGTCGGCCAGACCTTCGTCGAAGCCTTCGCTGCCGGCGATTGCCAGGTCATCCTGACCTCGGTCGGCGACCACGGCAATATCGGCCGTACCGCCAAGCAGGGCATGAACTGGGGCGTTTCGATGCTCCCGACCTACGGCAACGCAACCCGCCACAGCTCATTCGTCGGCGGCGCTTCGCTCTGGGTTCTGAAGGGCCACACCGACGCCGAATACAAGGCTGCGGCCGCCTTCTTCAACTTCATCGCCAAGCCGGAAGAAGCGCTGACCTGGTCGACCGTCACCGGCTACATCCCGGTTCGTAATTCCGGCTTCGAATATCTGAAGAAGCAGGGCTTCTACGACAAGGCTCCCTATGCCGGCCGTGAATTGGCCATCCAGAGCCTGACCGCATCGCCTGCCGGCGATACGGCTCCGCACGGCATCCGCCTCGGCGGCCTGCTGCAGGTCCGCACCGAAATCGCCAACGGCCTGCAGGCGATCTTCGTCAACAATGCCGACGTCCAGGCTTCGCTCGATGGCGCTGCAGATCGCGGCAACCAGCTGCTGCGCCGCTTCCAGCAGACTTACAAGAACGTTCAGCTTCCTTGATCGCCTGACATGCGCCGCACCCGGCCGCCTTGCGCGCGCCGGGTGCGTCTTTGTAAGCTCTCCTCATCAGTCGCGGATGCGCACTGTCGCCCGCGCCCAAACAAACCAGGCGAAAACGACCACTCATGGAAAAGCGCGTCACTTTCTCCTCGACGACAATCGGACTGCTCTTCGCCTTTCCGATGCTGCTGCTGATCTTCGTCTTCTTCTATTGGCCGAGTGCGCAGGCGCTCTATTGGGCGTTCACGCTCGAGCAGCCATGGGGCGGCGGCAACGCCTGGGTCGGTTTCGACAATTTCAAGCAACTGCTCGGCGATCCCATCTATTGGGAGTCGATCACCCGCAGCATGATCTTCGGCTTCAGCTCGACGGCGATCGCCATGGGGATGGCCCTCATCCTGGCGCTGTTGACGGACCGTGAACTGCGCGGCCACAAAATCTACCGGTCGGTCTTTATCTGGCCCTATGCGATTGCCGCGCCCGCTCTCGGTCTCGCCTTCCGCTTCATCCTGGCGCCGGAAGCAGGTCTTCTCTCCGTCATCAATCATGTCTGGCCCGGCCTCTGGAACCCGGCACTCGACGGCAAGGACGCGATGATCGCCGTCATCATCGCCTTTTCCTGGAAATATATCGGCTATAATTTCATCTTCTTCCTTTCGGCCCTTCAGGGCATTCCGCGCTCGCTGATCGAGGCCGCGGCCATGGACGGCTCGGGGCCGCTGCGCCGCATGTGGGACCTGCAATTGCCGCTGCTGACGCCGACATTGTTTTTCCTGCTCGTCATCAACATCACCGAAAGCTTCCAGGATTCCTTCGGCATCGTCGACGTCATGACCCAGGGCGGACCGGCGCGCGCGACCGAGCTGATGGTCTACAAGATCTATTTCGACGGTTTCAGGGGGCTCGATTATTCCGGTGCTGCCGCCCAGTCGATCATCCTGATGGCGCTCGTCGTCCTTCTCACCATCTTCCAGTTCCGCTTCATCGAGCGGCGCGTGCACTACAAGTGAGGTTGCGGGCATGATCGAACGCACGCCGATATTCAACTTCATCTGCTACACGATACTCGCGCTCGGCATGGTGATCGCGCTTCTGCCTTTCGTCATCGTCATCATCGCATCGACGCTCGATCTGGAGACGGTCAACCGGGTGCCGCTGCCGCTGACCCCGGGTTCGCATTTCTGGGAAAATGCACAGGCTGCCTGGATCCGCGCCGATCTCGGCAACAAGCTGATCCACAGCATCATCTTCGCGACAGCGGTCGGCGCCGGCAAGGTCATGCTTTCCGCCATGGCGGCCTTCTCGATCGTCTACTTCCGTTTCCGCGGGCGGCATCTGATCTTCTGGATCATCTTCATCACGCTGATGTTGCCGCTGGAAGTCCGCATCGTGCCGACCTATTCGATTGCGGCGAATGCATTGCAGCCATTTCAGACGATCCTCGACCTTACTGGAATCACCGCGCTCGTCGCCTGGGTCTCCGGCATCCAGATCAAGCTCGAATGGGGCCTGTTGAATTCCTATACCGGCCTCGTGGCGCCGCTCGTTGCCACTGCCACCGGCACTTTCCTCTACCGCCAGTTCTATCTGACCGTTCCGGACGAGCTTGCCGAGGCGACGAAGATGGATGGCGCAGGCGCCGTCCGCTTCTTCATCGACATACTGCTGCCGCTGTCGCGCTCGAACATGATCGCGCTGTTCACGATCATGTTCGTCTGGGCCTGGAACCAGTATCTCTGGCCGCTGCTGGTCACCACCGATCCGAATTTCGGCATTGCGGTGACGCAGTTGAAGACCCTTATTCCGTCCGAATTCGGCCTGCCCGACTGGAACGTCGCCATGGCCGGGACACTTATCATCATGTCGCCGCCGCTGTTGCTCGTCATCCTGATGCAGCGCTGGTTCGTGCGCGGCCTTATCTCCACCGAGAAGTGAAGGAGCAGTCCTGTGGCACCGATCTCAATCCGTGATGTGAAGAAGAGCTACGGCAAGCATCCAGTCGTTCACGGCGTCGACCTGGAGATCCAATCCGGCGAATTCATCGTCATCCTCGGCCCATCCGGCTGCGGCAAGTCCACGCTCCTGCGCATGATCGCCGGCCTCGAGGAAATCACCGGCGGTGAAATCGCCATTGACGGACGCGTCGTCAACCAGATGGAGCCGCGCGAGCGCGGCTGCGCCATGGTGTTCCAGAATTACGCACTCTATCCGCATATGACGGTCGCCGAGAATATCGGCTACGCCTTGAAGGTGGCGGGTGTGGCGAAGGCCGAGCGCAGCCGGCGAATCGCCGAGGTCGCCAAGGCGCTGAGCCTCGAGCCCTTCCTCGACCGCAGACCGGCCGCCCTTTCCGGCGGCCAGCGCCAGCGCGTCGCCATGGGCCGCGCGATGATCCGCGAGCCGAAGGTCTTCCTGTTCGACGAACCGCTGTCGAACCTCGACGCCAAGCTGCGCATTGCCATGCGCGCCGAAATCCGCCGCCTGCATCGCCGCCTCGGCGCCACCTCGATCTTCGTCACGCATGACCAGACCGAGGCGATGACGTTGGCTGACCGGCTGGTGGTGATGAACGGCGGCAGGGTGGAGCAGGTCGGTACACCGGAAGAGGTCTATCATCATCCGGTCTCGCGTTTCGTTGCGGGCTTCGTCGGCACGCCGGCGATGAACCTGCTCGAAGGCACGATCAACGACGAGGGCGTCTTCGTCTATGATCAGAGCCGCAGAATTGCGCTGCCACGCGAACGCGCCGCGCCGCTGAAGGGCAAACGCGTCGTGCTCGGCATACGCGCCGAGGCAGCTCGGCTGGTGGCCCCGGATGCGCCCGGCGCATTGGTCGCAACGGCCGATTTCATCGAAGAACTCGGCGCAAGCCGCGTTGTTCATGCCGATTTCGACGGGCTGCCCTTTGCCGTGGCGCTGACCGAGGCCGTGACGGTGAAATCGGGTGATCCGATCGGCATCGCGATCGATCACAATGCGATTCACCTCTATGCCGCCGATACCGGCCGGATCATCGAGAATTCCGCCATGAGCAGCGCCGGTGCCGTCCACGCCTGACGACCTCATGGCTGGCTGACATCAGCGATGGATCGGATCGATCCAGGGAACGTCTTCCGGCTTTTCGACCGGCTCGATGTCGAGATTGACGACGACGGGTTCCTGGCCTGAGCGGACGAGCACGCATTCCAGCGTCTCGTCGCGGCTGGCATTGATCTCCTGGTGCGGCACGTAGGGCGGAACATAGATGAAATCGCCGGGGCCGGCCTCGGCGGTATATTCCAGATGCTCGCCCCAGCGCATGCGGGCCTTGCCCTTGACGACGTAGATGATGCTTTCGAGATCGCCGTGATGATGGGCGCCGGTCTTGGCGTTGGCATGGATCGTCACCGTGCCCGCCCAGATCTTCTCGGCGCCGGCGCGCGCATTGTTGATCGCCGTCGCGCGGTTCATGCCCGGCGTCTGCGCAGTGTTGGGATCGAGCGAATTGCCGGGGATGACCTTGACGCCATGTTCCCGCCAGTCGATGTGGTAATGCTCGTGATCGTCGCTCATGCCTTGCCTCCACCTTCGATGCAGACAATCTAGGTAGACGCGGCGCGACGGCCAAGCGGATTTATCTTCGCGCATCAGAAAGAGGCACCCGATGAGCCACCTGCCACAGATCGATTACGATACGGCCTCGGAAGAGCTTCGGGCAGCGCATGACGAAGAAGTCAGGCTGCGCGGGCGGATGACCAACATGAAGCGGACGCTCCTGCATTCGCCGGTCGCCCATCGCATCTATGCCGAATGGTTCACGCTGCGGGCCGAGCTCGATCCAATCATCAGCGATCGCGAGATCTGGATCTTCTCGCATGCAATCTCGAAGGCGGCGAAATCGAAGATCGCCATCACCTTCTTTCGCCGGGCGCTGATCAACAAGGGATTCGATCCCGACGCGCTGGAGCTTTCCCAGACGGAGGCGCTGCTCGACGCCTTCGGCAGGGCGATTGTCGCCAATTCTAACGCCGTTCCGGGCGAGCTCTGGGCGCAGCTGAAGACGCGCTATAAGACAAAGGTGCTCGTCGATCTCGTCGCCTTCGCCGGCATCATGCTGGCGACCGCTGTCTTTAACAATGTCGTCGAAGTCGATTTCGACCCCGAGCTTGAAGCCTTTGCCAAAGGCGCAAACTTGAGCTAGCCGTCCAGCGAAGCAATCGCCGCCCTGACCGCGTCGGCGCCCAGTCTGATCGGACGGTATTCGAGGCCGACGGCGCCGTCGTAACCGTTGGCGAAGATCCAGTTGAGGCGGTGCGAGAGATCGATGCCGCCGGAGCCCGGCTCGTTGCGGCCGGGATGATCGGCGACATGGACGTGGAAGACACGGTCGAGACGGTCCTTCAGCACGTCTTCGGTGCGTTCGTCCATCACGGCGGAGTGGTAGATGTCGTAGACGATGCCGATCTCCGGGCGGGCGACGTCATCGACGATATCGAGGCCCTCGCGGGTGGAATCAAGGAAATAGCCGATATGGTCGATGCGGGTGTTGAGCGGCTCGACGCCGAGGCGCACGCCGCTGCCTTTGAGGATATCGGCGCCGGCTTTCAGCGTTTCGGTGAGCACCCGGCGCTGTTCTTCGCGGCTGAGGCCCGCGAGGTCGTCACCGGCCTGAGCGATCAGCACCGGTGCGCCGAGGCGTCTGGCGACAGCGACGGATTCGGCAAGGCCAGCCAGCCAAGCCTGCCGGTTGGCGGCGTCGGTCAGCGCGATCATCGGCTCGGCGACGAGGCTGGTGACCTCAAGGTCGGTTTCATCAAGCGCGGCCTCGACTGCGTCGAGATCCTTGTCGGTCCAGCGCCAGAACTCGACCGCCGTCAGGCCGCCGGCATGGGCACGGCGGATGCGATCGGCAAAGCTGTCGCCTTCTTCGGCAAACAGCCATTCTATGCAGGCTGAATAACGTCGCATGAAGATCCTCCCATGTGCGGCCGCAGGCTGCGACAGATCGGAGCTTGCCGCAAGGCTTGACGCCCGAAAACATTGGCGAAACACTCGGCACATCGGGCCGGACCGCCGGCGGCTTCAGGAGGAAGATATGGATTTGGGGTTGAAGGGTAAGCTCGCTGTCATAACGGGCGCGTCGGTCGGCATAGGGCTGGCGATCGCCGAAGGGCTGGCGGCGGAGGGCACTGACCTGGTGCTTGCGGCGCGCGGCGGTGAGCGATTGGAGGCCGAGGCCAGCCGCATCGGCGAGAAATACGGCGTCAGCGCCACCGCCGTCGCCGCCGACGTGGCGACGGTTGCGGGAACGGAGGCGATCATTGCCGC
This sequence comes from Rhizobium phaseoli, assembly GCF_003985125.1. GTDB lineage: Bacteria > Pseudomonadota > Alphaproteobacteria > Rhizobiales > Rhizobiaceae > Rhizobium > Rhizobium phaseoli. Next base: position 104,508 of record NZ_ML133579.1, on the reverse strand, counting down.
GGCTGCGGAGAAGGGCGGCGCCGATATCCTCATCAACAATGCCGGCACCGGCTCGAACGAGACGGTGATGGAGGCCCCTGACGAGAAGTGGCAGGCCTATTGGGATCTGCATGTAATGGCCGCCGGCGGCTGGCGCGCGGGATCGCGCCGCAGATGAAGCGACGCGGCGGCGGGGTCATCCTGCACAATGCCTCGATCTGCGCCGTCCAGCCGCTCTGGTACGAGCCGATCTACAATGTCAGCAAATCGGCGCTGATGATGTTTTCGAAGACGCTCTCGACCGAGCTCATCCCGGACAATATTCGCGTCAACTGCGTCAATGCCGGCCTGATCCTGACGCCGGACTGGATCAAGACCGCCAAGCAGCTGACCGCGGAAAACGGCGGGAACTGGGAAGGCTATCTGCAGAGCGTCGCCAATGAGCATGCTGCTTCCAAACGGTTCGGCACGCCGGAAGAATTGGCGAACGTCTTCGTCTTCCTGAGTTCGGAACGGGCGAGCTACTGCATCGGCTCGACCTATTTCGTCGATGGCGGTATGCTCAAGACAATCTGACGGCACAGCGCGGGCGATCGCGAGCGAGCGGCGCAATCGAGGAATGTCTCAAACGCCGCCACCGCTGTCGGCAGGACTGGAGATGTTGCCAATATAAGCTATAAATAATAGCTATTTTGTTGTATCTTCACGCTTTCGACGCTATTTGCCTGCTATTGGCGGGATAAATGTTGCGTTTTCGACAGGGCAATAGACAATGCTGACGAAAAAGGGAAAATACGGCCTGAAGGCGCTGGTCGATCTGGCGCGGCTGCCGCCGGGCGAGACTGCCTTCATCAACGACGTTGCCGCCCGCAACAATATTCCGAAGAAATTCCTTGATACGATTCTCTTGGAATTGCGCAATGTCGGCATTCTGCGTTCGAAAAAAGGACCCGGCGGCGGTTATTCCCTCTCGCGGCCGGCCTCCGAAATCCGCATCGGCCATGTCATCCGCACGCTCGACGGGCCGCTGGCGCCGATCCGCTGCGCCAGCCGCACGGCCTATGAGGCCTGCGACGACTGCGCCGATCCGGAAACCTGTCAGGTGCGGCGTTCGATGACCGATGTTCGGGACGCGATCGCCGCCATTCTCGACAATATGACCCTCGAACAATTCGTCGCAGCCGGCGGCCATGTCGAGGGCGCGACGGAAGATTTTCCGATCTCTGCGGCCAGCTGACATCGCTTCGTTCCATATCGTTCCGCATGACGGCGCGCTGCCGCAATCTGTCAGTTTTCGGTTTTCTGCGACATATACTCGCCCACGCTGCGCAGCAGTCCATCTCGCGGCAGCGACAGCGCGTGAACGCGGGCATTGCGCCAATGGCGGTCGAGATTGAGCCCGATACCGGCTGATGCCTGCCCCGCGAGTTCGAATAGGGCGCTGGCGATGCTGAGCGCGGTTTCGCCGGCAATGGTCGCGGCCGCCGCAGCGGAAAATTGCGCGTCCGCTATCGCAGCTTCAACCGGGTTGACCTGGGCAAAGTCGAGTTTTCGGCCAGCCCGTTCCAAGGCCGCCGCCGTCGCTTCGATGCCGATGGCATGGCCGCCGAGGTCAGAGAGGACGGCGGCGTGATCGCCGATCACTGCCATCAGGTCGGCCCACGCTGCGCGCGCTATACCGAGGCTTACGCCGGCCTTGAGCAGCAGGCGGAGCGACATGCCGGTCGAATATCCAAGCGAAGACGCCGGCGCGATTACATCGGCGTTGACACGGAGTGTGCCGGCAATGATCGTTGCCGATCCATTGGTGCGCTGGCCGAAGCCGTCCCAATCATCGACTACTTTCAGGTCTTCATCGCTGCCGGTGAGGTAGAGCGTTACCGCGCGGTCGGGCGGAAGCGTTAGGGTAGCGGCAATCCAGTCGGCATAGAGGATGCCGGCCGCCTGCCGAGTGCGACCGCTGAGGCGATAGCCCAGGCCTTCCTCCATCAGCTCGCAGCCTTCGGCGAAAGTGGCGAGCGCGAAGCGGTCGCCGAGCAGCACCCGGGCAAACAGCGAGGCCTTCAGATCCTCGCCGGCCTGAATGCGGAGCGTTTCCAGTGCGGAAAAATGATTCTCCAGAGTCTCGCCGATCGAGGCATCGGCCTCGGCAATGATCGCAACGATCTCGGCCAGCAGGGCGTTCGGCACGTCGAGCCCCTCATGCTCGGGCGGAACGGAGATGGCCGTCAGTCCCGATATCGACAGCGCGTCGAGCTCGGCAAACGGCAGAATGCGGTTGATATCGCGTTCGCTCGCCTCGCGCCGGAATGCGGCGGCGAGGTTACGGGCTGTCGATATTGCCGCCTCCTCGCTTTCGATGCGATGCGCTGGTGGTCTCAGGCGGTCACGAAATTGCGATACGGTTCCCATCGATCACCCTTTCCTCGACGGACACCAGCAGTGAGGGATTTCGCTCCGGATGATAAGAACGGTTTTTCTAGAAAAAACCGATGCCTCGAATTTTCTCACCAACTTGATCGCCTCGGCCTTCACGCTACTTATGGTTAACCGGGGGCTTCCTTGATTGGGAAACATGATGAGCGACTCTCTTGCTCGCCGCAGCGAGGTTTCGAAAATGGCGCGCCAGCCGAGACCGCGTCTGACAATGGATATTGCCGATATCCCAACCTATGCCATCGGCGATATTCACGGCCGGTGTGATCTGCTCGTGCAGGTCGAGCAGGCGATCCTGCGGGATGCGGCACGGCTTCCAGGGCGCAAGCTGATCGTGATGCTCGGCGACTATATCGACCGAGGCCCGGAATCGGCGCAGGTCATCAATCACCTCATGGAGCCGCCGCCGGACGGATTCGATCGAATCTGCCTTACCGGCAACCACGAGATGGCTATGCTCGATTATATCGACGGCTGGCTTTCCTTTGACGACTGGATGCGGATCGGGGCGGCGCAATCGTTGAAATCCTATGGGCTCGATCCGGAGCATCTGCCGCTGGTCTTCCCGTCGGGCGCGCAGCTCGACGCCTTCCTCCGTCATTCGCTGCCGCACACGCATATCGATTTCATGCGGGCGATGCCGATCATGCTGGACACGCCGAACGTCTTGTTCGTCCATGCCGGCATCGATCCGGCGCGGCCGCTTGCAGCACAGACGGACGAGGATCTGGTGCTCATCCGCCACCGTTTTCTCGACAGCCGGGTGCCGCTGCCGAAACTCGTCGTGCATGGTCATACCCCGAACGACGAACCGGACATCCGGCCGCGGCGGCTCAATCTCGACACGCGCGCCTTTCGCAGCGGCAAACTCACCGTCGCTCGCCTGTGGCGGGGGCAGGTGCATCTGTTTTCCACCTGACAGCACGCCACCGGGAAGGTTGCGCCATCGCGTTGATCAGACCGTCTCCCTTTCGGTCGGGACGGCCTCGACCGGCCTTTCAACTGAGCGGTTGCGACGCCAGCCGCGCAGCACGACGTAGAAAACCGGCGTCAGGAACAGACCGAAGAATGTCACGCCCAGCATGCCCGAGAAGACCGCGGTGCCGAGCGATTGCCGCATTTCGGCGCCGGGGCCGGTGGCGATGGCAAGCGGCAGAACACCGAAGATGAAGGCAAAAGCTGTCATCAGGATCGGGCGAAGGCGAAGGTGGCTGGCCTCGATGGCGGCGTCGACCGGCGACTTGCCTTCGTCTTCCGCTTGTCTCGCGAACTCGACGATCAGGATGGCGTTCTTGGCCGCCAGACCGATCAGCACGATCAGGCCGATCTGCGTCAGGACATTGTTGTCCATGCCGCGGAGCGAAACGCCGATCAGCGCCGCCAGCACCGCCAGCGGAACGATGAGGATGATCGCGAGCGGCAGCACCCAGCTTTCATATTGGGCCGCCAGCGCCAGAAAGACGAAGATCACCGAAAGCGCGAAGATATAGACGGCCGTATTGCCGGTGTGAGTCTCCTGATAGGCGAGTTCGGTCCATTCGAAGGTTGTGCCCGGCGGCAGGATCTTGGCCGCCAGCTCTTCCATCTTCTTGATGGCGTCGCCCGTCGACGTGCCCGGCGTCGGATTGCCCTGAAGCGGCACCGACACATACATGTTGTAGCGCTGGACGAGCGCCGGGCCGCTGGAGTCCTGAATGTCCATCAGGGTTCCGAGAGGCACCAGCGCCCCCGTCGCCGAGCGCACCTTCAAGGAGAGAATATCTTCCTTGTCCATGCGGTACTGCCGGTCGGCCTGGGCGCGAACCTGGTAGACGCGACCAAACGCATTGAAATCGTTGACATAGGCGACGCCGAGATTGATCGAAAGCGCATTGAAGATGTTGGGGATCGGCACATTGAGGAAACGCGCCTTGTCGCGGTCGATCGACAGGAAGTATTGCGGGCTTGCATCGGAGAATGTCGTAAAGACCCCGGTCAGCCCTTCCGTCGTGGCCGCCGCCCCCATCATCTGGCGGGCAAGGCCGAGCACGCGTGTCATGTCTGCGTTCTCAAGATCGGAAATCTGCATCTTGAAGCCGCCGGAATTGCCGACGCCGCGCACGGAAGGCGGCGGGATGGCAATGATGAAAGCCTCCTGGATGCTCTGCAGCTTCATATAGAGCTCGCCGATGATCTTGTTGGCGTTCTCACCGCCTTCCTCGCGTTCGGCGAAGGATTTTAACGGCACGAACACGACGCCGGCATTGGAGGCGTTGGTAAACGTCGCGCCGCTGAAGCCGGCGAACTGCACGGCATTGCCGACGCCAGGCACGGTGCGGGCGATGTCGCCGACCTGTTTGACAACGGCGTCGGTGCGGGCGAGCGAAGCGCCGTCGGGAAGCTGTACGACAACGATGGCATAACCCTGGTCCATGGTCGGGATGAAGCCCGAGGGAACGCGCGTGCCGATGTACCAGGTTGCACCGAGCAGGCCAGCGAAGGCGAGCATCGAGCAGGTCAACCCTATCCAACTGCTGACCAGATGCCTGACGACCCATGAATAGCCGGAGCTCATCCTATCGAAGCCGCGGTTGAAACCGTCAGCGAGACCCCTTCCGAGCCGGGTTGCGATGTTCGGGCGTTTGGTTTCGTGGTCGTGAGGTTTCAGCAATATGCCGGCAAGGGCGGGCGAGAGGGTCAGGGAATTCAAGGCCGATATCGCCGTGGTAACGGAGATCGTCACCGCGAACTGCCTGTAGAACTGGCCGGATATGCCGGGAATGAAGGCCGTCGGCACGAAGACGGCGATCAGCACGAGCGAGATCGCCACAACGGCGGTGCCGACTTCGTCCATCGTGACGTGGGAGGCCTGCTTGGCCGTCATGCCGCGGGCCAGGTTGCGTTCGACGTTTTCGACCACGACGATCGCATCGTCGACGACGATACCGATTGCCAGCACGAGGCCGAAGAGGGTCAGCATGTTGAGCGAAAAGCCGAAGGCCAGCAGAATTGCGAAGGTGCCGATCAGCGACACGGGAATGGCGACGATCGGGATGATCGCCGTTCGCCAGGATTGCAGGAAGACGAGCACCACGATCGCCACGAGAATGGCCGCCTCGGCGATGGTTCTATAGACCTCATTGATCGAATCCGAGATGAATTCGGTCGTGTCGTAGACGATGCGATATTCCAATCCCGGCGGGAAATTCTGCGAGATGTCCTTCATCAAGGTCTGGACCTGATGCGCCGTGTCGAGAGCATTGGTTCCCGGTCTGGCGAAAATGCCGAGCGCAACCGCGGGGTCGTTGTTGAGATAGCTGTTGGTGACGTAATCCTGTGCGCCGAGTTCGATGCGGGCGACATCCTGCAACTGCACCAGCCGGCCCGCTCCCGTGGATTTGACGATGACATAGCGGAATTCGCGCACGTCGGAGAAGCGTCCGTCGGTTCGCACCGTATATTCGAAGGCGTTCTTGCCCGTCACCGGCGGCGCGCCGATCTTGCCGCCGGAGACCTGGACGTTTTGATCTCTCAATGCGGAGACGACGTCGTCCGATGTCATGCCGTAGGCGGAGAGCTTTTCCGGATCGAGCCAGATGCGCATCGAATACTGGCGTTCGCCGAAAATCTGCACGTCGCCGACGCCATCAAGGCGCACGAGCACATCACGGATGCGGTTGCGGGCGTAGTTCGAGACGTAGAGCTGGTCGTAGCGATGCGACGGCGACAGGAGGTGCACCACCATCATCAGGTCGGGCGAACTCTTGTCGGTGGTGACGCCGAGCCGCTGGACTTCCTCCGGAAGGCGGGGGAGCGCGATGGAAACGCGATTTTGAACGAGCACCTGCACCTTGTCGAGATCGGTGCCGAGCTTGAAGGTGATCGTCAGCGACATGGCGCCGTCGGCGCTGGAATAGGAAGACATGTAAAGCATGTCTTCGACGCCGTTGATCTGCTGTTCGAGCGGCGTCGAAACCGTGTCGGCGATGGTCTGCGGGTCGGCGCCCGGATAGGAGGTGCGCACGACGATGGTCGGCGGCGCGATCTCCGGATATTGGGAAACCGGCAACTGCGTATAGGCAATGCCGCCGACGACGAGAAAGAGTATCGAGATGACGGCCGCAAAGATCGGCCGGTCCACGAAGAAGTGCGCAAATCTCATTGTCCGTTCTCCGCGCTGGCGGCTTCCGGCGCAGTGTCCTGCCGCTCCTGCGGCAGTTCGCTCATCTGAGGCGTGATCGTCGAACCCGGCCGGGCGCGCATCAGGCCGTTGACGATGATCGTCTCCGTGCCGTCGAGGCCCTCACGGATCACACGGTAGCCGTAGAGCCGCGGTCCGGGCCGCACGGGCTTTGTCGAAACCTTGCCATCGTCGGCGACGACATAAACGACGCGCTCATTCTGGTCCGAACCGATCGCTTCGTCGGGGACGAGAATGGCCTTGTAGGTGTTGGAGGCTGCGACCTGCACCCGACCGAACAGGCCCGGCTGCAGGACGAGATCGGGATTTGCAAGGCGGGCGCGGATGCGAATAGTGCCGCTTTCATTATCGACACGGTTCTCGGCGAAATCGAGTTTTCCCTTGAAGGGTTTGGCAGTGGGATCAGAGATCGTGACGGAGACATCCACGCCGCCGCCGCCCAGTTGGAGGTCCGTGCCCATCTTGCGCGCGGTGTCGGCGAAATTCAGCAAGCGGCGCTCGTCGACGTCGAAATAGAAATCGATCGGATCGAGGGAAACGATGGTGGTGAGCACCGTCTGGTCAGCCTGCACGAGGTTGCCGGTCGAGATCAGGCGGCGGTCGATACGGCCGCTGAGTGGCGCCTTGATCTCGGTATATTCGAGGTCGAGCGCTGCGCGATCGGCGGCGGCCTGAGCGCCGCGGACATTGGCCTGGGCGGAATCAAATTCGCGGCGGCGATCGTCCAGCGTCTGTGCGGACTGGCTGCCGCTCGAAGCAAGCGACTGGGCGCGCTTGTACTGAGCGTCGGCGAAGACCAGGGTGGACTGCGAAGCCTCCAGCGCGGCCTTTGCCTGGTTGAGCGCGGTTATGAACGGCCGCTGGTCGATGACGAAGAGCAGGTCGCCCTGCTTGACCAGGGCGCCATCCTCAAAATGGACTTCCTGCAGATAGCCGCCGACACGTGAGCGCACGGAGACTTCGTCGACCGGCTGGAAACGGCCGATGAACTCGTCGCTGTCGATGACGTCGCGGACAACAGGTTTTGCGACGGTGACGGGAGGAGGGGCGGCCGGAGCGCCCTGCGCCATCGCGGCCAGGGGCATCAACACTGCGATGGAGCCAAACGCCAATATCCGTCGAAGCACGTCCGTCATAACGGTCCCTCCAAGCTCGGCGGCCGATCGACTGCCGCCCAATCCAAAATGAAGTGATGCTATTCGTGTCTTGTTTTGGAACGAAGGCTGCTGCCCTCGTGATTTCTCCCGGCGTCCAATCCCTGGGAAGGAAAGCCGGCATGCGATGCACGTCGGAAAAATCGTCACTGCGGAACTGGATATAAACGGCAGCGGCGAAAAATAGCAAACGCCAATTATCCCCTTTCTCGCAATCACGAAGACTTCACGAGACCCTGTCAACTCTCGACGATCTCGTCGCGACCGGGCGGCAGAACGGCAAGCTCGGCCCAGTCGAGCTCCTGCTCGAGAATGTGGAAGACATCGTCGTCGATCTCGTCGCTGCGGCGCATCGCGGCCAGTTTGCGGCGTTTCGCAACGATGACGCGGCGGCGCTGCTTATCAAGCTTGCTGACTTCGCGCGGGTGTTTGCCGTCCGCGGCGATCTCGCGCTCGGAGGTATAGACGTCGCGCAAGATGCGAGTGGATTTGTCCTGGCCGTGAAGCTCGGCGAGCGCCGCATCGATCAGTGCGATGCGTGTTCGGGTGAGGTCGCGGTCCAGCGACGTATCCGGATCGAAATTCAGGAAGCGGATCAGCGGCCCGAGCGTCAGCCCCTGGACGACGAGGGTGCCGAGGACGACGGCAAGCGCGCTAAGCAGGATGATGTCGCGATCGGGGAAGTCAATCGGCAAGGCGAGCGCCGTCGCCAATGTGACGAGGCCGCGCATGCCGCACCAGCCGGCAATGAGACTGGTGGCGAAAGAGGGGGCGGCCTGTCTCGTATAGCCGCGTGCAGCGAGAATGGTGACCACGCGGTTATAAAAGAGCACCCAGGCCAGGCGGACGGCGATGACGGTGACGAAGACCGCGGTGGCCAGGATGATTGCGAAATTCAGGCGGCCCGGTTCGAGTTCGAGAACGATCTGGCGGACCTGCAGACCCATCAGCAGGAAGGCGAGCACGTTGAGCAGGAAGACGGCGGCTTCCCAGACAGAATAGGAATGAATGCGGTGGCGGGCCGTCTGGCGCTCGGGCATGTAGCGGGCAATCACCATCGCATAGACGACGATCGCCAGGATGGCCGATAGATGCAGCCGTTCGGCGATGACCCATGTACCGAAGGTGGCGACGAATTCGAGCAGGGTGCCGCCGAGCGTGCCGGCGAGCTTCAGGCCGACGACCATGTAGAGACGGCCGAGGAGATAGCCGAGGATGATGCCGCCCGGTACCGCCAGCGTGAGTTCGGCCAGGACGCCGGTGAAGAAGGCGGGATTTGCGACGGCGGCAACCGCGGCGCTGAAAATCAGCAGCGCCACGGCATCGTTCAGCAGGCTCTCGCCTTTCAGGATCACATAGGTCTGGCGCGGCAGGTCGAAGCGGTCGAGCATGGCGGTCGCGGCGGCCGCATCCGGCGGCGCGACGATAGCGCCGAGTGCTATGGCTGCGGCAAGCGGCAGGCCGGCGATCGTCACGCCGACGGCGGCGACGGCGGCGGCCGTCAGGATCACGGCAATGCCGGCGAGCGAGACGAGCGGCAGCCAATTGCGCTTTAATGTCCGCGGCGGCAGATCATAGGCGGCGTCAAAAAGCACCGGCGCGATCAGGAGTGCCAAGGCGAGCTGCGGATCGATTGCGACATTGGGCGCCCAGGGGAAGGCGGCGACGATGATGCCGGCGATCGCCAGCATGGTCGGATAGGGAATACGGAATTTCCTGGAGAATTGCAGGAAGATGATCGCCACCAGCAGCAGCGTCAGCATGCTTTCGAAGAACGCCATTCAAGCTCTCCTGTGCACCTCCTGTAGAGGCAATCCCTCCGTGAAACTAGGGCTGAGCCATCCCATGGCCACTGTCCGGCGCGTGACGGCCGACAAAAGGGTTCAGGCTCCGACCGCGCTGCGGCATTTTGGCCGCGATTGCGATATTTTCCTCTCCTGCCCTTGTGCGGCGCACATGCTCAATATATCTACCGATATCATAAGTATGCTTATAAATAGTCGACACAGGTTTTCATGAGCGCCACGCCCACACTCGGTTTCCTTCTCCACGACGTCGCACGGCTGCTGCGCAAGCGGTTCGAGCAACGCGCGAAGTGCCTCGGGCTGACGCGTTCGCAATGGCAGACGCTGGCCTATCTCTCCAACAATGAAGGTATCCATCAGAGCGGCCTTGCCGAAATCCTCGAAATCGAGCCGATCACGCTGGTGCGCATCCTCGACAAGCTTGCTGAGCGCGGGCTGATCGAGCGCCGTCAGCACCCGACCGACCGGCGCATCTGGCTGCTCTACATGCGCGAAGCAGCCCACCCGCTGCTCGCCGAAATGCGCGAGCTTGGCGATGTGACCCGCGGGGAGGCACTGGAAGGCGTTCCGGCCGAGCAGCGCGAGCAGCTTTACCAGATCCTGTCCGCAATGAAGACGAACCTGGTGCAGGCTTGCCGGAAACCAGTTGAAGAAAATGAGATGAACGATGGCTGATCAACCCACCCTCCGCGTCGTTGCCGACGCCAATGCCAAGACATCCGAAGAAAACCAGGTCAAACAGCAGAAAACGGTAGCCGAAGCGCCTTCATCCAATTCAGCGCCGGCTGCCGCCGTGGCTGCGCCTGGCGGCAACAAGGTCCGCCGCCGGCGCAGTCTTACGCGCCCAGTCCTCTTCGCCCTGCTGCCGGTGGCGCTCGGCGTTGGCGGTTACTATTACGTCAATGGCGGCCAGGTGATGTCGACCGACAACGCCTATATCCAGGCCGATATGGTCGGGGTCACCACCGATGTCTCGGGCATCGTCGATCAGATCAATGTGCATGAGAATGAGGCGGTCAAGGCGGGGCAGGTGCTCTTCGGCTTGCGGGCAGATTCCTTCAAGATCGCGCTCGATGGGGCCAAGGCGCAGCTCGGCGTGCAACGCAACCAGATCATGAATCTCAAAGCCAGCTACCAGCAGTCGCTCGCCGAGATCACCCAAGCACAGGCCGATCTGCCCTATTATCAGGATCAGTTCGACCGGCAGCAGAGCCTCGTCAACAACGGCAGCGCCACGCAGTCGGCCTATGACGAGGCCAAACACAATCTGGAGGCTGCCTGGCAGAAGGTGACCGTTGCCAAGGCGGAAGCCGCAACGACGCTTGCTCAGCTCGGCGGCTCGGCCGACCAGCCGATCGAGGAGAACCCGCTTTACCTGCAGGCCAAATCGAATGTTGACAACGCCCAGCGCGAACTCGACCACAGCGTCGTCAAGGCGCCATTCGACGGCATCGTCACCAATGTCAACGCGCTGCAGGTGGGCTCCTATCTGCAGGCCTCTCAGCAGGCCTTCTCGCTTGTCGCCACGGATCACCTGTGGATCGCCGCCAGCCCGAAGGAAACCGAGCTCACCTACGTCAAATCAGGGCAGATGGCCGAGATCTACGTCGACACCTATCCCGGCGTGACCTGGAAGGGCAAGGTCGAGAGCATCAGCCCGGCTTCCGGCTCCAGCTTCGCGCTGCTGCCGGCGCAGAACACCACCGGCAACTGGGTGAAGGTCGTCCAACGCATACCGATGCGGGTCAGCATCGAGGATGTGCAAGGCAAGCCGCCGCTTCGCGTCGGCATGAGCACGGTGGTCGATGTCGATACCGGCCACGCCCGTGGCCTGCCTGACTTCGTCAACAAGCTTCTGGGGCGGACTCAGGGCAAGGATCATGAATAACGCCTCCGCATCTTCGGCGAGCCCGGTCGCCAATCGTGGCGCGATCACCGCCTGCGTCATCCTCGCGGTCATCATGCAAGCGTTGGACACAACAATCGCCAATGTGGCGCTGCCCTATATCCAGGGCAGCGTGTCGGCCTCCGCCGACCAGATCAACTGGGTGCTGACCTCATACATCGTCGCCGCGGCGATCATGACGCCGCCCTCGGGCTTCCTCGCGGCCAAGTTCGGCCGCAAGCGCGTGCTGCTTGTCGCGATTGCCGGTTTCGTCGGCGCTTCCGTGCTTTGCGGCCTGGCGCAGTCGCTGAACCAGATCGTCGCCTTCCGCCTGTTGCAGGGGCTGTTCGGCGCATCGCTGGTGCCACTTTCCCAGGGCATTCTCCTCGATATTTATACGGTCGAGGAGCGCGGCTCGGCCATGGCCCTCTTTGGCGTCTCGGTCATGGTCGGGCCGGTTCTCGGGCCTGTTATCGGCGGCTGGCTGACCGACAATATCAGCTGGCGCTGGGTGTTCTACATCAACGTGCCGATCGGCGCGCTCGCCTTTGCAGGCATCGTCGTCTTCGTTTCGGAAACGAAGAGGGATGCGCTCGCCAAGCTCGACTGGTTCGGCTTCGGGATGATGAGCCTGTTCATCGCCTCACTGCAACTTTTCCTCGACCGCGGCGAGCAGCTCGACTGGTTCTCCTCCGGCGAGATCGTGCTTGAATCGATCATCTGCGCCGCTGCCTTCTATCTGCTTCTGGTGCACACGCTGACGGCGGAGAAATCCTTCGTCAATCCGAAGCTGTTCCTCGATCAGAACTTCACGATCAGCATGATCTTCATCTTCGTGATCGGCATCACCTATCTCGCCTCGCTGGCACTGATGACCCCCTACCTGCAGACGCTGATGGGCTATCCCGTGATCACCGCCGGCATCGTCATGGGGCCGCGCGGGCTCGGCACCATGCTCTGCATGTTCGTCGTCGGGCGGCTGATCGGCAAGGTCGATACGCGCTGGCTGCTGGTGCTGGGGCTCGGCCTCACCGCCTGGGCGATGTATGACATGACCGGCTGGACGCCTGACGTCTCGCAGTGGACGATCGTCTCCGTCGGTTTTATTCAGGGTGCCGGACTCGGCTTCCTGTTCGTGCCGCTGACGACGATCGCCTTCGCCACGCTGCCCGCCCATATGCGCGGCGACGGCACCGGCCTCTACAATCTGTCGCGTAACATCGGTTCGTCCGTGGGCATCTCGATCGTCTCGGCGCTGATCGTCGAGAACACGCAGAGCAATCACGAATCGATCGCAGCCTATGTAACGCCGTTCAACCACGCCTTCAACGCGGTGGCGGCGCAGGGGCTCAGTCCGCTGACGGCAGCCGGGCGTGCCTCACTCAATGAGATCATCACGCTGCAATCGACGATCATCGCCTATATGGACGATTTCAAGCTGTTGATGCTGATGTCGCTCGCGGTCATTCCGCTGGTGCTGCTGCTGCGCAAGCCAAAGGCGGCGCCCGCCGTCGATCATAGCGCGGTGATGGAATAGGCTCTCGAAAACTGCTGCACAGGGTTACCGGTATTGCTCAGCGAAACGGCTTGCTGAGATAACGCGATCCCTGGATACCGAAGCGCCATGGCACCTCGGCATTTTTGGTGATGCCGATGCGCTTTCCCGAAACGATCGGAACCGGCGCGGAGGGCGTCAGCGCATAGGGCGGGCGGTCGAGCAGCCTGTCGTTGATCTCGATGTCGATGCCGAGCGCCTGGCAGAGTTTACCGGGGCCGCTGCAGAGCGCCGTCAACATATCGGTGCCGCGCCGCTCCATCATCAAAGGGATTCCGGTCTCCGGCTCGAGCGCCCGGATCAGCACGGCCGATCCGGGATGACAAACGAAGTTCAAGCACCAGTACATGCCGTAAATGCGGTAGATATAGACAGTACCGGGCCGGCCGAACATGGCGCCATTGCGCTTGGTCGGCCCGCGGAAGCTGTGCGAAGCCTCGTCATCGGGGAAATAGGCTTCCGTCTCGGTGATACGGCCGCCGGCGCCATTGACGGTTAGGTGGCAGCCGAGCAGAGCGCGGGCAACAGTGATCGCGTCGCGCTCGAAAAACGCCTTGAGGCTTTCGCCGGCGAGCGCATCGGCGCCGATCGCGCCGGCTTTCGTTCCACCATCGGTCATGGCCGACGCAGATAACATTCGACGTGGCTGCCGTCATCCCAAAACCGCTCGCAGTGGAAGGGCGGGCATCAGTGACCGGCATTCGGATCGCGCATCGGGATCGAGGAGACCGTCACCGACACCGGATCGCTAGCCGGGAAGGAATCTTCCAGGCCCTCTTCCAGTTCTTCTTCGAGCAGGGCGGGATCCTTGCTGCGCGCGCCGTCGCCATGGGCGGGTTCGATCGCTTTCGCAAGCAGGGCTCTGGCGCGGGAGACCGCATTTTCCGAGGTCAATTCGGGCGTGCTGCGCAGCGTTACGGCAATGCTGTTTTCGCCGTCGCCGCCGAATTCGACGACGAAACCGTCTTCCGTCTGGTAGACAGTGATGTCGCTGAGTGCCATAGCCTTCCCCAAATAGCGCTTACATTAGCAAGGCGCGTTTTAATGATGCCCGCTTTCCGGATTTTGTCGAGCGAAGACCTTCACCAGCCAGTCGATGAACACGCGCACGCGCGGCGAAAGCTGGCGGTTGCGGGGATAGAGCAGGGATACCGGCGTCGGGGTCAGGGGGAAATTCTCGAGCACGTGAACCAGCCTTCCCTCGGCGAGATCGTTTTCCGCATGATAGCGCGGGATCTGGATCAGGCCAAGGCCCATCCTTGCTGCGGAAATATAGCTTTCGGCGGCGTTGACGGCGACGGCCGCGGGAAGGGTGATATTGCGCACCGCGCCGTCGACGATGAATTCGAGCGGCAGCAGAGTCCCGGTGCTGCTGGAGCGGAAGCCGACCATGCGGTGGCCGGTCAGCCGGTCCGGATGCTGCGGCAGGCCGTGGGCGGCGATGTAGGCGGGGGAGGCGAGGGTGATCTCGTCGAGCATGGCGAGACGGCGGGCGACCATGTCGCTATCCCCAGGCGTACCGACGCGCACCACGCAGTCGATGCCTTCGCGCACCAGATCGACCAGCCGGTCGCCTTCGCTCATATAGAATTCGATCTCGGGATAGGTCTCAAGAAATGACGGCAGGCTTGGCAACACGAAGTGGCGGGCGAGCGTGCCGTGCACGTCGACGCGCAACAGGCCCTTCGGTCTGGCTCCGGCAAAAGCCCCTTCGGCATCCTCGATGTCGGCGAGGATCGACAGGCAGCGCTGGTAATAGGCCTCGCCGTCGAGCGTCGGGCTGACGTGGCGCGTGGTGCGCTGGAGCAGGCGTACGCCGAGGCGGGCCTCGAGCTGCTTGACCGCATCGGTTACGGTCGAGCGCGGCAGGCCGGTATCTTCGGCGGCAAGGGTGAAGCTGCGACGCTCGACGACGCGGCAGAACACACGCATGGCATCGAACCTGTCCATCTGTTTGTTCGCCCTTCCCGGATAATGATGCCGAAGAATGCACGATTATCCGCTCAAGCAAAAGGCGCATCTTCTTTCCATCGAAAACGCGCTGCGGCGCAGATGAAGGAGAAGAACAATGACTTCCAACCAAAGCAGCAAGGTCGCACTGGTTACCGGCGCTTCCCGCGGTATCGGCGCGGCGGTTGCCAAGCGCCTCGCCAGAGACGGTTTTACCGTCGTCATCAACTATTCCGGCAATGCCGCGCCGGCCGAGGACCTCGCCCGGGAGATCGAGCAGGCCGGTGGCGAGGCGCTGACCGCGAAAGCCGATGTCAGCGATGCGGACGCCGTGCGTCGCATGTTCGATGCCGCGGAAGCCGCCTTCGGCGGCGTCGACGTGCTCGTCAACAATGCCGGTATCATGATGCTCTCCTCGCTCACCGAGGCCGACGACGAAACCTTCGACCGCCAGATCCGCGTCAACCTCAAGGGCACCTTCAACACGCTGAGGGAGGCCGCCAGGCGCTTGCGCGACGGCGGCCGGGTCATCAACTTCTCGACCTCGATCGTCGGGCTGAAGCTTGAGACCTATGGCGTCTACGCCGCGACCAAGGCGGCCGTCGAAACGCTGACGGCGATCATGGCCAAGGAAATGCGCGGCCGCACCATCACTGTCAATGCGATTGCGCCCGGTCCTGTCGCCACCGATCTTTTCCTCAACGGCAAATCGGAGGAACTCGTCGCCCGCATGGCGAAGATGAACCCGCTGGAGCGCCTCGGCACGCCCGAGGACATCGCGTCGGCGGTCGCCTTCCTCGCCGGCCCGGATGGCGGCTGGGTCAATGGCCAAACGCTGCGCGCCAATGGCGGTATGGTCTGACGACGGCGACGTCATCGCGATTATGTGAACAGTGCTTGTGGGTTTTCCCTCTTACAATCTTATGGAGAGTGCATATAACTGCTTTATCGCGAGAGAGTGGAGTTCCCTGACGCTCTCTTCCGAACCTCCAGAGCCTGCCGCGTCGTTCTGCGGCGCGACAGGCCCGATGTTCAAATATTGCGGCCCGTCGAAGGTTCCCTCCTTCCGGGCCGTATCTGTTTTGCCGGTCAATAGTCGTTCAGCCTGGCCTCGACCAGAAGCTTCACGAGCCAGTCGACGAAGACGCGGACCTTGTTGCTGAGGTGGCGGTTCGGCGGATAGACGACATAGAGCGGGATGGGATCGCGGCGCCATTCCGGCAGCACGCGGACGAGTTCGCCCCGCCGCATCGGTTCGCGCGCCATGAAGGTCGGCACCTGCGCGACGCCGAGCCCCGTCAGTGCCGCGGTCAGATAGGTGCGGCTGTCGTTGACGGAGGCGATGTAGCGCGGGTTGGTTTCGATCGTCTCGTTGTCCCTGCGAAATTCGAAGGGTAGCGTGCGGTTGTTCTGAGCGCGGAAATAATTGACCGAGTAGTGTGCTGCCTCCAGATCCTCAGGGCGTTCGGGCATGCCGAATTTCTGGATGTAGCTCGGCGAAGCACAGGTGATGAGTTCCATTTCTGAAACGCGCCGGGCGATCAGCGACTGGTCGGCGGGCGTGCCGGCCCGCAGCGCGCAATCGACATTTTCGACCAGATAATCAACCGTGCGGTCGCTGACGCCGAGGTCCAGACGGATATCGGGATAACGCTGATAAAAGTCGCACAGCGCCGGGACGACGATCGCGTCAGCAAAGGCGCCGCTCATCTCGACGCGCAGCCGCCCGCTCGGCAGGCTCTGCGAATTGGACAGGCTGCCGTCGAGTTCCTCCAGTTCGGAGATAAGCTGGGCGGCGCGTTCGTAGTAAAGCGCGCCATCCGTGGTCACCATCACCCGGCGCGTGGTACGGTTCAGAAGCTTGGTGCGCAGATGCGCCTCCAGGCCCTGGATAAGATTGGTCACCGTCGCCTTGGGCATGGCGAGCATGTCGGCGGCGCGGGTGAAATTGCCCGTCTCCACCACGCGGATGAAGACACGCATTGCCGAAAGCTGATCCATCGGTTTCAAGTCCGCAGTTTGCGTTGCACCATTATTCGAGAATCGGAACAGTGTAATCGCGATATCGCTTCTTATTCCCTCTTCTGAATAACAATATCTTTTTTAGACAAAATGCAAGCGACAGGCGTTGTCTGTTTGTCGCAACGCGCACAGAGGCCGCAGCCATGACGGTGGAATGGAAAGATATGATGCTGGACAAGGTGGCCATCGGCCCCGTTTCCGCACGCATCTACCAGGGCGCCGATTACGGCAAGGGGCCGCCGATCGTGCTTTATCTGCATGGCGGCGCGTTTCAAGATCAGGAGACAAATGTCGATCGGCCGGTGGCGATCAGCCTCGCCAAGGCCGGCGCCATCGTCGCCGCCGTCGATTACAGCAGTCTGTCCGGCAATCTGTTTCCGAAAGTGCTGGAAGTTTCCTTTTCCGTTTTCACCTATCTCGCCAACAAGCGCGCAGCCGGTCTTGGTGACCGCAAGTCGCTGCTGTTCGTTGCAGGTGAGGAGGCAGGCGGCAACGTCGCTGCCGGAGTGGCGCTGAAGGCGCGTGACCAGCTGCCCGACGCGCTCGACGGTCAGGTGCTGATCTCGCCGCTGCTCGATCCCTTCATGGGCACCTCTTCGATCCGCAAGGCGGAAGCCATCGGCATGCGCCAGCGCTGGACAGAAGGCTGGAGTCACTACCTAAGCGGTGGCGGCTGCCACCCTTACGCAGCACCTTGCCTCTGTTCGCGTCTTTCAGGCGTCGCTCCGGCGCTGATCTTTACCGCCGAGGACGATCCTCTGCACGACGAAACAATTGGTTACGGCGCCCGCCTGAAAAAGGCCGGTGTCGGTGTGCGCCAGCATGTCCTTCCCGCCGGGACGGGCTGGCCCTCGATTTATGGTGGGAAATCCGGGGAAATGCCCGATTGGCAGGAACACGTCAGCCGCCATTTCGGAAGTTTCCTTCAGGACGTAAGCGTCCAACCGCAATTGCATTGAAGAAGATCTGATATTTCGGCGGCTTGAGGCCGCAAGGAGAGTACTGATGACGTCCAGAAGCAAGCGCTGGGCCCTGGTGGGCGCCGGCATAGGCCTTATTGCGTCGGTTTCCGGCGCTGCATTGTTTTTCGAATTGCCGATGAGCACGACCGCCACGGCCGCGTCCGCGCCGGCGCAGCCTCCAGCCGTGCCGGTGACAGTTGCCGTCGTCGTGGCGCGCGACGTGACGGCCTGGGAGAGTTTCTCCGGCCGCCTCGAAGCCGTCGACCGTGTCCAGGTTCGCTCCCGCGTCGCCGGTGCTATCCTGTCTGTGGCCTTCCGCGAAGGGGCGCTGGTCAAGCAGGGCGATCTGCTCTTCACCATCGATCCCGCTCCCTATCAGGCGAGCGTGGCGCAGGCGCAGGGCCAGGTCGCTTCGGCCGAAGCCAAGGTCAGCCTGGCGCAGACCGAACTCGATCGCGGCCGCAGGCTTTCCGACAACCGCACCATCTCCCAGAGCGATCTCGATCAGCGCCAAAGCGCGCTGGCCGAGGCGCAGGCAGGATTGCGTTCGGCGCAGGCGGCATTGCAGTCGGCCCAGCTCGATCTCGATTATACCGAGGTGCGGGCGCCGGTGTCCGGCCGCATCGGCAAGATCGAGGTGACCGCTGGCAATCTGGTTGCAGCCGGCTCGGCTTCGCCGGCGCTGACGACGCTCGTTTCGGTCGATCCGATCTATGCGAGCTTCAATGCCAGCGAAGAGATGGTGACGCGCGCCCTTGCCCAGCTGCCGCAGACCGACAGCGCTCTGCCGCCGGTCGAACAGATCCCGGTCGAGGTCGGCACGCTGGCCGACAGCGGCACACCGATCAAGGGCAAGCTGCAGCTGATCGACAATGAGGTCGATGCATCAAGCGGCACGATCGGCGTGCGCGCCGTCTTCGACAATCCGGGCGGGCGTCTGATCCCCGGGCAGTTCGTGCGGGTGCGCATGGGCCAGCCGAAGGCGGAGAACAAGATCGTCATCAGTGACCGTGCCGTCGGCACCGACCAGGACAAGAAGTTCGTCTTCGTCGTCGACGGCGAGAACAAGGTGGCCTACCGGCAGGTACAGCTCGGCACGCTATCAGACGGTCAGCGGGTGGTCGAAAGCGGCCTGAACGCCGGCGAGAAGATCGTCGTCAACGGTCTGCAGCGTATCCGTCCGGGCGCCGTCGTCATCCCGCAGATGGAAGAGAAGGTCGCGACCGCTCAGTAAGACTGCGCCGTTCCCGGGGCAAGCGATGCCTCGCCCGGGGAGGGTCTATGCCCGAAATGATATGACCTGCCGGTGGCTCCCAAGCTGCCGGACAGGGATTTTGCATCCATGTTCACCCCGGAGAGGGCTTTGATATGAACATCTCCAGATTCTTTGTCGACCGCCCGGTTTTTGCCGGCGTGCTTTCGGTCCTCATTGTCGTTGCCGGCCTGATCGGCCTCAGGGCGCTGCCGATTTCCGAATATCCTGAAGTCGTGCCGCCATCGGTTGTCGTGCGCGCCACCTATCCCGGCGCCAACCCGAGCGTCATCGCCGAAACGGTGGCGACACCGCTCGAAGAGCAGATCAACGGCGTCGAGGGCATGCTCTACATGTCGAGCCAGGCGACGTCGGACGGCGTGCTCAACGTCACCGTCACCTTCAAGCTCGGCACCGATCCCGACAAGGCGCAGCAGCTCGTGCAGAACCGCGTCAGCCAGGCCGAACCGCGCCTGCCCGCGGAAGTGCGCGCACTGGGCATTACGACGGTCAAAAGCTCGCCCGACTTCATCATGGTCGTCAATCTCGTCTCGGACGGCGATAGTCACGACATCACTTATCTGCGCAACTACGCGACCCTCAACGTCAAGGACCGGCTCGCCCGCATTCCGGGCGTTGGCCAGGTGCAGGTTTTCGGCGCCGGCGACTATTCGATGCGCGTCTGGATCGATCCGCAGAAGGCGGCCGAGCATGATCTCGCCGCCAGCGATATCAGCAATGCCATCAGTTCGCAGAACGTCCAGGCCGCCGCCGGCATCATCGGCGCGTCGCCCAGCCAGCCGGGCGTCGATCTGCAGCTCAACGTGAATGCGCAAGGGCGCCTGCGCACGCCCGAAGAGTTCGGCAACATCATCGTGAAGACGGGCGCCAGCGGCGAGATCACCCGCCTTCGCGATGTCGCCCGCATCGAGCTCGGGGCGGCCGACTATACGCTGCGCTCGCTGCTCGACGGCAAGCCGGCCGTTGCCGTCGCCGTTCTTCAGGCGCCCGGTTCGAACGCCATCGAGATCGCCGACAATGTGCGCGCGACCATGGACCAGCTGCAGCTCGCCATGCCCGAGGGCGTCAAATACGAGATCGTCTACGATACGACGAAGTTCGTGCGCGCCTCGATCGAGAAGGTCATCGATACCCTGCTCGAAGCCATCGCGCTCGTTGTCCTCGTCGTGATCCTGTTCCTGCAGACATGGCGCGCGTCGATCATTCCGCTGATCGCGGTTCCGGTCTCGATCATCGGCACCTTTGCGGTCATGTATGTCTTCGGCTTCTCGATCAACGCGCTCAGCCTGTTCGGACTGGTGTTGGCGATCGGTATCGTCGTCGACGACGCGATCGTCGTGGTCGAAAATGTCGAGCGCAATATCGAGCACGGCCTGTCGCCGCGGGCGGCGACCTACAAGGCGATGAAGGAGGTCTCCGGTCCGATCGTCGCGATCGCCCTGGTTCTCGTCGCGGTCTTCGTGCCGCTCGCCTTCATCTCCGGCCTGTCCGGTCAGTTCTATCGCCAGTTCGCGCTGACGATCGCGATCTCGACCGTCATCTCGGCCTTCAACTCGCTCACCCTGTCCCCAGCGCTCGCTGCCCTTCTCCTGAAGGGTCACCACGCGCCGAAGGACTGGCTGACGCGGTTCATGGATGCCATCTTCGGCTGGTTCTTCCGCGGCTTCAACCGTGTCTTCGGCGCCGGCTCGAATGCCTATGGCAAGGGCGTCGGCGGCCTGGTGTCGCGCAAGAGCATCGTCATGGTGGTCTACCTGGCGCTGGTCGGCGCGACCTACAGCATGTTCACCACCGTTCCGGGTGGCTTCGTGCCCTCGCAGGACAAGCAGTATCTGATCGGCTTTGCCCAGCTGCCGGATGCCGCAAGCCTCGACCGTACAGAAGACGTCATCAAACGGATGACCGATATTGCGCTCGCCCAGCCGGGCGTTGCCAATGCCATCGCCTTCCCGGGCCTGTCGATCAACGGCTTCACCAATTCCTCGAACGCGGGCATCGTCTTCGTGACGCTGAAGGACTTCGAGGAGCGCAAGACGCCGGATCTCTCGGGTGGCGCCATCGCCATGGCGCTGAACCAGAAATTCGGCGCCATCCAGGACGCCTTCATCGCCATGTTCCCGCCGCCGCCGGTCAACGGTCTCGGCACGACGGGCGGTTTCAAGCTGCAGATCGAGGATCGCGCCGGTCTCGGCAACCAGGCGCTCGACGAGGCGACCAAGGCCGTGCTTGCCAAGGCCTATCAGACGCCTGAACTTGCCGGGCTGTTCTCCAGCTTCCAGATCAACGTGCCGCAGCTCTATGCCGATCTGGACCGTGCGAAGGCCGAGCAGCTCGGAGTTTCCGTCACCGATGTCTTCCAGACGCTGCAGATCTATCTCGGTTCGCTCTATGTGAACGACTTCAACGCCTTCGGCCGCACCTACAGCGTCCGTGTGCAGGCCGATGCCAAATTCCGCGCCCAGCCGGAAGATATCGGCCAGTTGAAGGTCCGTTCGGCGTCGGGCGAGATGATCCCGCTTTCGGCCCTGTTGAAGGTCGAACCGAGCACCGGTCCGGAGCGCGCCAACCGTTACAACGGCTTCCTCGCCGCCGATATCAACGGCGGTCCGGCACCGGGCTTCTCCTCCGGCCAGGCGCAAGCGGCAATCGAGAAGATCCTGCACGAGACCCTGCCCTCGGGCATCGACTTCGAGTGGACGGATCTGACCTACCAGCAGATTCTCGCCGGCAATTCGAGCGTGGTCGTTTTCCCGCTGGCGCTGCTGCTCGTCTTCCTGGTGCTGGCCGCCCAGTATGAGAGCCTGACGCTGCCGCTTGCGATCATCATGATCGTGCCGATGGGTGTGCTGGCGGCGCTGACGGGCGTCTGGCTGACCGGTGGAGACAACAACATCTTCACCCAAATCGGTCTCGTGGTGCTTGTCGGCCTATCGGCGAAGAATGCGATCCTCATCGTCGAATTCGCCCGCGAACTGGAGTTCGAAGGCAGGACGCCGCGCGAGGCCGCGGTCGAGGCCAGCCGCCTTCGTCTTCGGCCGATCCTCATGACCTCCATGGCCTTCATCATGGGCGTCGTGCCGCTCGTCGCCTCCACCGGCGCCGGCTCGGAAATGCGCGCCGCCATGGGTGTCGCGGTGTTCTCGGGCATGATCGGCGTGACCTTCTTCGGCATCTTCATGACGCCGGTGTTCTACGTGCTGCTGCGCCGGATGACGGGCAACCGCCCGCTGGTCCAACACAAGCCGGACGAGCACAAGGAGGAAGAGGCCGAGGTCATCCGGCTCGCGGCCGAATAAACGGAATTCAACCTTCCTTTGTCGAGTAAATCGGGCGGGAACTTCGGTTCTCGCCCGTATCGTTTTTCGGCCATCCGACAAAAATGCGTTACGTGCATCAAAACGGTTGCAACCATGGACGAGGGGACTATCAAAGACGGATAACAGCTGGGAGGATCGGCGCGAGCCTTACCTCTGCCATCTGGATAGGCAACGCCGGCAAGGCCGGAGCGCTTGCGGGAGATGGTGGGACGGGCTGAAGCCTTCGCTTCTCGACTTCGAGGAGAAGTATGGCCGATCGGGAGGATGGTAATGACGGACAGCCAAACCAGGAAACGCCGCCTGCGTTCGCAGGATTGGTTCGACAATCCCGACCATATCGATATGGCAGCGCTCTACCTCGAGCGTTTCATGAATTACGGCATCACGCCGGAAGAATTGCGCTCCGGCAAGCCGATCATCGGGATTGCCCAGAGCGGCAGCGATCTTACACCCTGCAATCGGGTGCATATCGAACTCGCCAAGCGAGTGCGCGACGGCATTCGCGATGCCGGCGGCATTCCGATCGAATTTCCCACACATCCGATCTTCGAGAACTGTAAGCGCCCGACGGCCGCGCTCGACCGCAATCTCGCCTATCTCGGTCTCGTCGAGATCCTCTACGGCTACCCGCTCGATGGCGTGGTGCTGACCACCGGCTGCGACAAGACCACGCCTTCGGCGATCATGGCGGCGTCGACGGTCGATATTCCGGCGATCGTGCTCTCCGGCGGACCGATGCTCGACGGCTGGCACGAGGGGGAACTGGCGGGCTCCGGCACGGTGATCTGGCGGATGCGGCGGAAATATGCAGCAGGCGAGATCGATCGCGAGGAATTCCTGCAGGCGGCCCTCGATTCGGCTCCATCCGTCGGCCATTGCAATACGATGGGCACTGCTTCGACGATGAATGCGCTCGCCGAAGCGCTCGGTCTGTCGCTCACCGGATGCGGCGCTATTCCGGCTGCTTATCGCGAGCGCGGCCAGATGGCCTACCGCACCGGACGGCGCGCCGTCGAGATCGTGTTCGAGGACCTGAAGCCGTCGGATATCCTGACACGCGCGGCTTTCCTCAATGCCATCCGTACCAATTCGGCGATCGGCGGCTCGACCAATGCGCAGCCGCATCTTGCGGCGATGGCCAAACATGCCGGCGTCGAGCTCTATCCCGATGACTGGCAGGTGCATGGCTTCGATATCCCGCTGCTGGCCAATGTCCAACCGGCCGGCGCCTATCTCGGCGAGCGTTATCACCGCGCCGGCGGCACGCCGGCGATCATGTGGGAGCTGCTGCAGGCCGGAAAACTCGACGGCGACTGTCGCACGGTGACGGGCAGGACGATGGCCGAGAACCTAAATGGCCGGGAGGCGAGCGACCGCGAGGTCATCCGGCCATTCGATGCGCCGCTGAAGGAGCGGGCGGGTTTCCTCGTTCTCAAGGGCAATCTCTTCGACTTCGCCATCATGAAGATGAGCGTGGTGTCAGAGGATTTTCGCCAGCGCTATCTCCAGGAGCCGGGGCGAGAAGGCGTCTTTGAGGGCAAGGCGGTCGTCTTCGACGGGTCGGAAGATTATCATCGTCGCGTCAATGATCCCGCACTCGGCATCGACGAGAATACCATCCTGGTGATCCGCGGTGCCGGGCCGCTCGGCTGGCCAGGGTCGGCCGAGGTCGTCAATATGCAACCGCCGGACCATCTTCTGAAACGTGGCATCCGCAGCCTGCCGACGATCGGCGACGGCCGTCAATCGGGTACGGCGGACAGCCCCTCGATCCTCAACGCTTCGCCGGAGAGCGCTGCCGGCGGCGGCCTTGCCTGGCTTCGCAGCGGCGACACGATCCGCATCGACTTCAACCACGGGCGCTGCGACATGCTGGTGGATGGCGCCGAGATCGAGCGGCGCAAAGGCGAGGGCATTCCGCCGGTGCCGGCAGATGCGACGCCGTGGCAACAAATCTACCGTCGTTCCGTCACGCAGTTGGCGGACGGCGCCGTTCTGGAAGGGGCGGCGGAATTCCGCCAGATCGCGAAAAAACCACCGAGACATAATCATTGATCCCGAAGCCGCAGCAGATCGCAAGTCCGTTGATCCAAAAGGGGAAAGCCGTAACGAAGATTTCACCTCGTCATTTGTTCGGTCTATAAGACAAGGCTTCCTTAATGCCGGCTGAAGACCATATTGCAATTATGCAAGCTTCTAAGGCTGAGGCCGTGTTGCCAGAAAAAAAAGCCACACGATCCGAACAAGAGTTTCAGGATCTTCTGCGCCGGCTCGAACTCGCTCTCGACGCATCCCGGATCGGTGTCTGGGAGCACTGCATCGCCAAGGACGGGATCTTGTGGGACGCACAGATGCACCGCCTCTACGCGACCGGCGAAACGTGTCGGCAAGTGCCGGCATGGTTCTGGTCGGATGCGATCCATCCCGACGATCGCGAACGGGCCGAACGTGATTTCGAGCAGGCCATCGCCGCGCGCGGCGCCTATGACTCGCAATTCCGGATCGTGTTGCCGAGCGGCGAAATCCGGCATCTTCGCTCGCGGGCGCATTTTTATGTGGATGCGGAGGGGGCGCCCTCCTTCATCGGCGCCGAGTGGGATGTGACGGCCGACGTGCAGCTCAACGCCGAGCTTGCACGACAGAAGATGATGGCAGAGGCGCGGGCGCTGGCGCTTGCGGAAAGCAATGCGCGTATCGAGCACGTGGCCGATCACGATTATCTCACCGGCTTGCCGAACCGGCGCCTTCTCGACAAGCGGCTGGCGGAGCTGCCGGCGGACAGGAGCGTCGCGACGCTTGGCGTGCTGCATCTCGATATCGACCAGTTCAAACAGATCAACGACAGCCACGGCCATGCGGCCGGCGACGCGGTGCTCAAGGCCGCAGCCCTTCGCATCGCCGCCGCCATTCCCGCAAACGGCATGGTCGCCCGTGTCGGCGGTGACGAGTTCGTCGTCGTGCTGGTCAATTTCACCGATCTCGCCGAGCTGAAACGGATCACGGAGGATGTTCAGCGGCGGCTGCGGAAAAAGATCCGTTTCGGCCACGAGATGCTGCAATCCGGGGCTTCGATCGGCGTATCGTGGAGCGGTGATCGGCGGGCGCGCAACCTGCTGGCCGAATCCGACCTGGCGCTCTACCAAGCCAAGCAGCTTGGGCGAAACCGCATCGAATTCTTCACGCGGCAACTGCAGGAGGATCTGCGAGCCAAGCGTCGACTGGTCGAAGAGCTGAAGCTCGGGCTGGAGCGCGGCGAGATCATTCCCTATTATCAAGTGCAACTCTGCGCCACAACGCGTCAGGTTATAGGCTTCGAAGCGTTGGCGCGCTGGAAACATCCTGAGAAGGGTGTGCTCGCCCCCGGCGTATTTCTGAAGATTGCCGACGAACACGGGCTTGCGGCGGAAATCGATGCAGCGATCTTGAAACGTGTTCTCGAGGACCGACAGATCTGGCAGTTGCTTGGCCTTGCGGTTCCGCGCATCGCCGTCAACATTTCGGCGTCGCGGCTTGCCGATCCGGCGCTGCTCGGCAAGCTGAAAAAACTCGACATTCCGCCCGGCGCAATTGTCTTCGAGCTGGTCGAGACGATTTTCCTCGACGACAGCGACGAGACCCTGCTCGATCATATCGATGATATCAAACAGCTGGGCATCGACATCGAAATCGACGATTTCGGATCGGGCCACGCCTCGCTCATCGGTCTCGTCAAGCTGCGGCCGAAGCGGCTGAAAATCGACCGGCAACTCGTTGCCGAGGTTGTCAGCTCGGATGAGCAGCGGCGCGTGGTCGGTTCGATCGTCGAAATCGCCAAGGCGCTCGATGTCGAGGTGATCGCCGAGGGCATTGAGACCGAGGCGCATGCCACGGTGCTGGCGCAGCTCGGCTGCGATGGCCTGCAGGGCTATGCGTTTGGCTATCCCATGCCGGCAATCGAGACGGACCGGCTGTTCTCGTCGGCGGCGGGCGGGGCCGGAAAACACAAGGCAGCGATAGGCGGCTAATGTCGGTGGAATTGCGTGCTGTTTACCGGCTGGACGATAATTGAGCGGCAAGTAATTTTCTTGAGCTTGCAACGGCATTGTTTCATGGTAATGCGGAAATGAAGCTTTCTGCATTGCAACGAAAATGATTATACGCGTCGTCAAGACCATCAGTGCGGCTTCTCCATCATTCGCGGCTGCGATCGGGGGAGCGGTGACCTGACAATTGCTTTGCCGTTGGCGGGATGGACTTGCGGGACATTCAATCTGGGAAGATCGCATGAATTCGGAATTTGCCGTTCGTTCGATGCGGCCCGGCGAATTGGAGCTCGTGCTCGAATGGGCGCGTCAGGAGGGATGGAATCCCGGCCTCGACGATTCGCTGGCATTCCTCGAAGCGGATCCGTCGGGATTCTTCGTCGGCGCCATCGGCGAAGTCCCTGTCGGCTCGATCTCGGTCGTCAAATATGGCGACAGCTTTGCCTTTCTCGGTCTCTACATCGTCCACCCCGATTTCCGCGGCAAAGGGTACGGCAAGGCGATCTGGGAAGCGGGGATTGCCACCGCGGAAGGCCGGACGATCGGTCTCGACGGCGTCGCCGCGCAGCAGCAGAATTACCGCAGGGCCGGCTTCGAACCCGCTTACCTCACCATTCGCTATGGCGGCGTCGCCAGCGCGCTGCCGGCCTCGGCTCTCGTTGCGCATCCGGTGCTGGATTCGCGCCTGGAAGGGCTGCTGCGCTATGATTCGGCGATCTTTCCGCAGCCTCGGGAAGCCTTCCTTGCCGCCTGGTGCACCGGCCGCAAGGGACGGCGCACCGCTGTCGTACGCAAGAGCCACAAAATCCGCGGCTACGGCACGATCCGTCGCTGCTATGAGGGCTACAAGATCGGCCCGCTCTTTGCCAATGATGCCGATAGCGCCGCAGCACTGCTTGCCGAACTGGTCCCCGAGGCGAAAGGGGCAACGGTCTTCATCGATATTCCCGCAGAAAACCGCGAGGCGGTGGCACTTGCCGAAGGCATGGGTCTTCAGCCGGTGTTCGAGACCATGCGCATGTATCGCGGGGCGGCTCCGGCGATCCCATTGAAACACGTCTTCGGCGTGACGACGCTGGAGCTTGGCTAGATCGTCTAATCCACCGGCGAGGCGGGCACCGTTGGAGCCGACGCTTTCGGACGGCCTTTTTCGGCGATGGCGATGCCGCCGAGCGTCAGGGCCAGCGAGACCATATGGAAGGACTGCAGCGTCTCGCCGACCAAGGCGACGGAGAGCAGGGTTCCGAATACCGGCACCAGATTGATGAACAGGCCGGCCCGGTTGGCGCCGATTGCCTCGACGCCCTTGATGTAGAGAATCTGCGCCAGCAGCGAGGGGAAGATCGCCGTGTAGAGAGTGATGCCCCAGCCGGCCTGATCGGGCCATTGCGCCGCGTCTCGGCCTGCCTCCCAGAGGAGGAGCGGCAGCGATGTCAGCATGGCGGCAAAGGCCGGGAAGGCCATCAGCGTTCGCCAGTCGACCCGCGGTTTCCAGCGCAGGAAGATCGTGTAGAGCGAATAGGCGACGATGGCGATCAGCATCAGCCCGTCGCCCCGGTTGAGCTGCAGCTGCAGCAGCGTGGCGAGGTCGCCATGGGCGGCGGTCAGCGCCACGCCCACCAGCGTGATTGCAAAGCCGAAGCATTGCGCCAACGAAATGCCGGTGCGGAAAAAGACGAAATTCAGCAGGAAGATCAGCATGGGAATGCCGGCCTGCTCGATGGCGACATTGATCGCCGTCGTATACTGCACCGCCGAGTACAGCATGGCGTTGAAGAGGGTGTAGCCGATGGCCCCGTAGCACAGCAGCAGCGGCAGATTTTTCCTGGCGATCGGCCAGTCCTTCTTGAGTTGCGGCACCGAGATCAGCGCGATCAGCGCAACGGCAAGAAACCAGCGCAGGAAGGTGAGCATCATCGGGCTGATATGGCCGACCGCGAGCTTGCCGGCGACGGAGTTGCCGCCCCAACAGAGGGTGGCGATGACGAGGCAAATATAGGCCATGGCTTGCAAGAGCGTTTGTTCCTCGTCTTTTGGTGATCAACAAGCGGCGTTTTCCCAGGGGAAATAGCCTGCCGACTGCTGATTTGTCACGTAAAAAGCCCAATCGTCTGTGACAACAGGGTCGCTTTCCCAAAAACAAAGCTTTATAGATGCGCGGGTTTGAGCAGGTGCGCGGTTCCGCGCCGGTAACAGGAAGAGTTGGATGACGAACGTAGTCGTGGTCGGTTCGCAATGGGGTGACGAAGGCAAAGGCAAGATTGTCGACTGGCTTTCGGAGCGCGCGGATATCGTCGTGCGCTATCAGGGCGGCCACAATGCCGGTCATACGCTCGTCATCGACGGCACGAGCTACAAGCTCTCACTGCTGCCGTCCGGTGTCGTGCGTCCAGGCAAGATGGCGGTGATCGGAAACGGCGTCGTCGTCGACCCGCATGCGCTGATCGCCGAGATCGAAAAGCTCGCCGGCCAGGGTGTGACGATCACCCCCGACAATCTGCGCGTGGCCGACAACGCGACGCTCATCCTGTCGCTGCACCGGGAGCTGGACGCGATGCGCGAGGACGCGGCGTCCAACAGCGGCACCAAGATCGGAACGACGCGCCGCGGCATCGGCCCGGCCTACGAAGACAAGGTCGGCCGCCGCGCGATCCGTGTGATGGATCTGGCCGATCTCGACAGCCTCCCCGGCAAGGTCGATCGGATCCTCACTCATCACAATGCACTTCGCCGCGGCCTCGGTGTCGCCGAAGTCAGCCACCAGACCATCATGGACGAACTGACCTCGGTCGCCGAACGGGTGCTGCCGTTCCGCGATACGGTCTGGCTTTTCCTCGACAAGGAGCGCCGCCGAGGCGCCCGCATCCTCTTCGAAGGTGCACAGGGCAGTCTGCTCGATATCGATCACGGCACCTATCCTTTCGTCACCTCCTCGAACACTGTGGCTGGTCAGGCCGCGGCCGGTTCCGGCATGGGGCCGGGCGCACTGGGTTATATCCTCGGCATCACCAAGGCCTATACGACCCGTGTCGGCGAAGGCCCGTTCCCGACGGAACTGAAGGATGAGATCGGAGAGTTTCTCGGCCAAAAGGGTCATGAGTTCGGCGTCGTGACAGGGCGCAAGCGCCGCTGCGGCTGGTTCGACGCTGCCCTGGTTCGCCAGTCGGTCGCCACCAACGGCATCACCGGCATCGCGCTCACCAAGCTCGATGTGCTCGACGGCCTCGAGGAACTGAAGATCTGCATCGGCTATATGCTCGACGGCGAACAGATTGATCATCTTCCCGCAAGCCAGGGAGCGCAAGCTAGGGTCGAACCGATCTATATCACGCTGGAGGGCTGGAAGGAATCGACCGTCGGCGCCCGCAGTTGGGCAGATCTTCCGGCACAGGCGATCAAATATGTTCGCCAGGTCGAAGAGTTGATCGGGGCGCCTGTCGCGCTCCTGTCCACCAGCCCGGAGCGGGACGACACGATACTTGTGACCGATCCGTTTGAGGATTAAGGTCACCGGTCACTGCGGAGGATAGGTTCGGGAGAGTACCGGACTTCTTGAGAAAGTACTGATGGCGGATTTTATTGCAGTTATTCGGCGAGCCGTCGACGGCCTGGCCGAAAATACCCCCGAGATGCGGGTAAAGGTCTACGAACGTGCTCGCGGCGCAGTGCAGCGGCAGCTCGAGAACATGAAGCCGCGTCCGCCGGAAGCCATGCTGCAACGCCAGCTCGAAAAGCTCGAGGCCGCCATCCGCGAAGTGGAGGGTGAACACTCCGAGGCGCTGTCGCTCGATGAGGCGGCTGTGGCCATCGCCGCGCCCGAGCCCGTCGAGGAACACGCGGCTCACGGTGAAAGCGAACCGGCGCCTGTGGCGCAGCCGGCCGTCGACGAGCCGGTCGATCAAGCCGATACAGAGCCGCCGGCGGCCGAGGTCGTCGATGAGCCCGATCGCGTCGAACCCGCCGCACCGCAGGAAGCTGCGGAAGAGGTCGTGGCCGAGGATGTCGAGCCTGCCGAACCGCAGCCTGCAGAGCCCGCGTTCGTTGAAATACCAGTTTCCACCGAGACGGAAGCGCCTCCTGAGCCATACTGGCATCCCTCCCATGAGGAGGAGGCGCCGGCCGAGGAGTGGCATGCCGGCGAGGTGCGTGAGGTCGCTGCCGAAGAGGTGGTGTCTGACCATGGCGGCTTCGAACCGTCGCCTGCCGGGCATGGCTACGAGCAAGCCGACGAAGATCGTGCCGACGAGCAGCATCCGGCGGAAGCCGAGGAGGTCGCGGCCGAACCGGCGACCATTGAAAGCCACGAGCCGAAGGCCGAGGCGGCTTACGAGCCCATCGAATCGTTTCAGCCGGTCACGCGCGGCATAGAGCACGCGTCCAACCGGCTGGTCGAGCCGGTCGCCGATTTCAGTCGCGCGCAGGAATTCGTCGAACATAGCCAAGAGGCGCCGCTGCAGGCGGATGCGGCTGCGCATTTTGACCCGGTCTGGACAGAGCCGGCTGCCGAAGCACCGGCTCCGGCGCCGAAGGATGCCGAGACCGAATGGGCGGAAGAGGAGCTTCGGCACTATTCGGAAACTGCTCCGGTCGCCGCCGACACCTCGGCGCGCGCCTTCGAAGAGGTGATATCGAGCCTCGAGAAAATTGCACCGGCGGCCGTCATGCCGGCTGCCAAGGAAAGTTTCTCCTGGGAAACGGCCGCCTTCGACGATCTGCCGCCGATCGAGGCCGGCAGCAACAAGAAGACACCGGTTTCCTCGCATTTCGACGGCGTCGACATCTTTGCTGAAGTGCACGATGGCAAGGCTGCGCCCGCCGCCGCGCCGGCCGAGGCATGGCGCGAAGCCAAGGCACTGCGTGGTTATGACCGCCGCGGTTCGGTCGCCGCTGACGATGACGACGCCAATCCGGCGATGGATATCGACCAGATTGTCGCCGCCAAGCTGCAGGGCAAGAATTTCCGCATGGAACCGAAGCGGCGGCGTTTCGGCATCGGCACGATAATCACCCTCATCTTCGCGCTTATCCTGATCGGCGGCGGCGCCTATGCCGGCTGGATGAACAGAGAGGCGCTGGTGGCAATGGTCGACGGGCTTGTCAGCTCTGCGCCGTCGCAGGCCACGAAGAACGAGGCGGCCATGACGCCGGCGAGCTCCGAAACGCCAGCTTCGCCGAGCACGCCGCCGCCAGCCCAGCCAACTACGCCTGAAGCGCAGAATACGCCAGCGGCGCCAGCACCAGCACCGGCACAGCCGAACCAGCAAGTGGCATCATTGAACAATGACGGCGCGGCGGCCAATTCCAAATTCACCCAGCGACTGCTTTCCGATGGAAGCGAAGTCGACAGCGGCCCGGCGGCCGTGCCGGGAACGCCGACCGCCGAAGGGAAATCGGTGGCCGAGCAGAATGTCGCGGCTGCGGATACGCCGGCTGCCAGCGCGCAAGGCGATGCGGCCCGGCCGGAAACGCTGACGCCGAACGGTCCTGCGGCATCGCCGCAGCAGACCGCCCCGGTTGGCTCGTCGGAAAAGATGTTCCTTTACGAGGAGCGTATCGGTCAGAGCTCGCCGACGGCGATCGAGGGAACGGTCGTCTGGAGCGTCCAGCACGAGGCCGGGCAGGGTGGCCGGCAGGAGGCGACGGTGCAGGGCAATGTCACCGTTCCCGAGCGTAATCTCTCGGCTCTCGTCACCTTCAAGCGCAACTCCGATCCGTCGCTGCCGGCAAGCCATCTTGTCGAGATCGTCTTCTCGGTGCCGCCCAATTTTGAAGGCGGCAGCATCGACAGCGTCCAGCGCATCTCGATGAAGCGCACGGAACAAGATCGCGGCGACGCGCTGATTGCGGTTCCGGCCAAGATCACCGACGATTTCCACATGATCGCGCTCAACGATTATCCCGATGCGCGCAAGGCCAATCTCGACCTGATGTCGACCCGCAACTGGATTGATATCCCGATCACCTACCGCAACGGCCGCCGCGCGCTGCTGACGATGGACAAGGGCGGCACGGGAACGGATGCCTTCAATACCGCGATCAAGGAATGGACCGCGCTTGGGGATGTTTCGACGAGCCAGTGAGGTGGTTATGGGCAAGGGAGTTCTTCCTTGCCCTCGCTCGCGCTCCCCTTCATCCGGTCACCCGCTTCCTCTCGGTGCATCCACCTCAGACACAAAAACGCCATCTCCCGCGTAAGGAGATGGCGTTCCAATTCTTAGATTGACCTTATCAGGCCGTGGCTTCGACGACGCGGACGGCTTTGGCGCGTTCGAGGGCTTCCTTGCGGACAGCGTCCTGCACCTTCTCGAAGGCGCGAACCTCGATCTGGCGGACGCGTTCGCGGCTGATGTCGAACTCGGCCGAAAGGTCTTCCAGGGTCACCGGCTCCTCGGCGAGGCGGCGGGCCTCGAAGATGCGGCGCTCGCGTTCGTTCAGCACGCTCATTGCTTTGCTCAGCATGCGCCGGCGGGTTTCGAGCTCGTCCTGCTCGATCAGCACGTCTTCCTGGCTGTCGTGATCATCCACAAGCCAGTCCTGCCACTGACCGCTGTCGCCTTCGGCCGCCTTGATCGGCGCGTTCAGCGAGGCGTCGCCGGAGAGGCGGCGGTTCATCGAAATGACCTCCTCCTCCGAGACGTTCAGTTTGGTGGCGATTTCCGATACGTGCTCCGGCTTCAGGTCGCCATCGTCGATCGCCTGAATGCGGCCCTTCAGCCGACGCAGGTTGAAGAACAGACGCTTCTGGTTTGCGGTCGTCCCCATCTTCACCAGCGACCACGACCGCAGGATATATTCCTGAATCGAGGCCTTGATCCACCACATGGCATAGGTGGCGAGGCGGAAGCCGCGCTCCGGATCGAATTTCTTGACAGCCTGCATCAGGCCGACATTGCCTTCGGAGACGACTTCGCCGATCGGCAGGCCGTAGCCGCGATAACCCATGGCGATCTTCGCGACGAGGCGCAGATGGCTGGTGACGAGCTTGTGGGCGGCGTCGCGGTCGCCATGCTCGGCATAACGCTTGGCCAGCATATATTCCTGCTGCGGCTCGAGCATCGGAAATTTGCGGATTTCGTCGAGATAACGATTGAGGCCGGCTTCGCCGGCGGTAATGGACGGCAAGGTATTTCGGGCCATAGTGCACCCTCCTAAAGTGAATTCCGGTTCCCGATGAAAACGCGTCCCCGCGTCGAAAAGGCAAACCGGGACGTGCGGCTTTCTACCCAAGCCCGCACTAAGTCCATATACAGATAAGTATGGCGAAACGGCGGTTCAAGGCGCCGCTCACGCAGGTGTGAGACGGGGGAGGCGGAATTCCGCGGTCCCCTCTAACTCCGCAATGCCTCGACAAGTTCCACCATGTCGTCCGGCAGCGGTACCTCGAAATGCATGAGTTCGCCGCTGCGTGGATGCTCGAATTGCAGCATGAAGGCATGCAGCGCCTGGCGGTCGAACCTGTTGACCACCTCACGGATCTCTTCAGGAAACAGATTGGCCTTCGTCCTGAAGCCGGCTCCATAGACCGTATCGCCGAGCAGCGGGTGGCCGATATGGGCCATGTGCACACGGATCTGATGGGTGCGGCCGGTTTCGAGGCGGCACTCGACCAGCGAGGCGAGCGCCGTCGCGTCCGGGGTTTCGTGAAAGCGCTCGATCACCTCATAGTGGGTGATTGCCTCGTCGGCGTCCTGGCTGTCGCGGCGCTTGACGGCGCGGCGGGTGCGATCGCCGGTGGCGCGGCCGAGCGGCGCGTCGACCGTGCCTGTCAGCGACCGGGGCCGGCCCCAGACGATGGCCTGATAGGCCCGCTCCAGCGGCATGGTGCGGCCATGGTCGGCAAACTGGAGTGAGAGGTGGCGATGGGCAACGTCGTTCTTGGCGACGACCATGACGCCTGTCGTGTCTTTGTCGAGACGGTGGACGATGCCGGGGCGGCGCACGCCGCCGATGCCGGAGAGTGTTGCGCCACAATGATGGATCAGCGCGTTGACCAGCGTTCCCGTCCAGTTGCCGGAGCCGGGGTGGACGACCAGGCCGGCCGGTTTCGATATGACGATAAGGTCATCGTCCTCATAGAGGATATCGAGCGGAATATCCTCGCCCCGCGGCGTCGGGTCTTCCGGCTCGGGCAGGGTGATCTCGAAACTGTCGCCGACGCGCACCTTGCGCTGTGGATCGGTGATGAGCTGGCCGCGCATAGAAACCTGGCCGTCCTTGATGAGGACCTTGATCCGGCTGCGGGAAAACTCCTCGCCGAGCTGCGCCGTCAGCCAGGCGTCGAGCCGGCCTTCGGCGGTTTCATCGGCGGTCAGGACTTTTCTAATGCCAACTGCTTGTTTAAAGGGGTCGCTCAAGACGCTTCTTCTCCGACGTATTTTTAGAACGGGACGCACAGATGACAGCAATCGAGCCAGACGACCAGGAAGAGAAGCCCCTTGATCCGGCGATGGAAAGTGTCCGGCGCAAGATGGTCCGCCTGCAGATCGTTTCCGGCGCCATCATGTTCGTGAGCCTTATGGCGGTCTTCGGCGCGGTTGTCTACAAGACGATGCGCGAGCCGAAGGAGACGGCTCCCACTGCCGCCGCCTCCGGTGTGCCCGCGGATGCGCCGCTTGCGGCGACCGTTTCGCTGCCGCTGGGTTTCAAGGTGCAGTCGACCTCATTCTCGGCGGGACAGATCCTGTTTTACGGCGAGACCGTCGAGGGCAAGGGCAAGGCGCTGATCTTCGATCTCCGGACCGGCCGCACGGTCGCTGACCTGACCGTCACGGGCAATTGAGGCCGCCATGGCCGCTCCCCCGATCGCCATCGCGAATGCCGACGATCCGCGCGTCGCGGAATTCCGCGACATCCGAGAGCGCGATCTGACCGGGCGTGAAAACCGCTTCATCGCAGAGGGGACCGTCGTGCTTAGAATGCTCGCCGAGGCGCATGCGGAAGGCCGCGGCTTTCGCGCCGAAAAGATCCTGCTGCTGCGCAACCGCGTCGCGGGCATCCTGCCGATCCTGGACCGCTTTCCGGCCGACGTGCCTGTCTATGTTGCCGAGGCTGACGCACTCGCCGGCATCGTCGGTTTTCACCTGCATCGCGGCGTACTCGCGCTTGGCCGGCGGGAGGAGCGTGACGGGGCAGCACTCGTTGACGCCCTGCCGGAGAGGGCGCTGGTCCTCGTCGGCTGCGGCATTTCCAATCACGACAATGCCGGCTCGATGTTCCGCAACGCCGCCGCCTTCCGGGCAGACGCCGTCCTGCTCGACGAAACTTCCTGTGACCCTCTTTATCGCAAAGCCCTGCGTGTCTCCGTCGGATCGGTGCTGCGCGTTCCACACCGGCGTGGCGGCAAGGCACTGGATCTGCTCCTGGCGCTTGCCGAACGGGGCTTTGCCATCTGGACGCTTTCACCGCATGGGAAAACGGACATTCGCGCCATTCCGGCTGCCGCACGCATGGCACTCGTCGTCGGCACGGAGGGGGAGGGCTTGCCGGAGGCGCTGCTTGCCCGCTTTCAAAGCGCGCGCATCCCGCAATCGGACGAGCTCGATAGCCTTAACGCGGCGACGGCGACGGGAATCGCCTTGTTTTCGATGGCCTCGGCCATGGGACGGATCTGACCCTAAAGCACGTCGCGATCTTTCAGATTCGTTCCCCGCGCTTTAGGTCTTTATTTTCTCGCATGAAGTTATCGCAAAGCCGCCGCCCGCTTTTGCGCGACATGCTTTAACGCACCGGATTGGCGATGATGGCGGCCGCCCTGTCGGCAAGGCTGACACGGTCGTTCGGGTTCTTGGTCCCGGCATCCGGCAGCAGCGTGCGGATCGGCGAGGAGGGGCCTTCGTTGAGTGCGGTCAGGGCCACCATATTGGCGGCGATCGAGGCGATCTCTTCGCGGATCGCACCATCACGTCCGGGGACGGACTTTGCCTTCTGCAGACGCTCGGCAAGGGCGGCGCTGCGCTTGCGGGCATCCTCGCCCATCTCAGCCGTCAGCGCGGCGGTATCGAGCATGGGCGCGATTGTGTCTTCAGCTGTCAGTTCCGCCGGCAGGTCCGCCGCCATTTTGGCCAGGCCGGCCTCGCGCAGCACCCGGTTGATCTTGCGGATCTCGGCATTGGCGGCTTTCAACTGCTCCTTCAGCTTGGCGACTTCCTGCTGACGGCGGGCGAGCAGGGTTTCCTTCTCTGCGGCGGAAGCGCTCTCACGCGCGGCCTTATCTTCCAGACGGATTACCATATGCTGCTGCTGCGTCAGTTTCTGCTCGGCATCCTTGGCCCGCTTCTGCAGCAGGGCGACATCCTGGCGTAATGTGTCGCGTTCGTCACGCAGTGCGTTGGCGCGGAATTTCAGGCTTTCCGCCTCTGTGTCGCGCGCGGCCAGGTCGATCCTCAGGCTGTCGGTTTGTTCGCTGAGCTTGCTCAGCCGCGTCCGCATTGCCGCCAGTTCGCTCTCCTTGTTGGCAGCGGATTGTTCGGCAATATGCAGATTGGTCTTCAACTGGCTGATATAGTTCTCGTCCTTACGCAGGCGCGAGCGCTGCTCGGCCGCCTCGACATGCATCTCGCCGATCTGGGCCTGCAAGTCAGCGATATCGGCGGCAAGCCTGCCGGCATCGACGGCAAGGGCATCGTGGCGCAGCTGAAGCGAGAGGGATTTTTCGCGTTCACGCAGAAGGTCCTGGGTGGTGCGCGCGTTTTCGGCGGCATACAGGGCACGCACCATGTCTTTCTGGGCGCGGACCTCTTGCGGGCTCAGCGGCATCGTCGCTTTCAGCCGGTTTTCGGTATACCAGACGATGCGGCGGTGCACGGCCGGCGAAATCAGAAAGACGAGGAAGGCCGCGGTCAGGAAGCCCAGTCCGAACAAGAGAGCGTATTCGATCACGGCGGGGCCATCGATTCGACGTTGATACTAGAACAGGATTTCAGCCCAGTCGGCCTAAGATCTCAATCCCGTTCTCCGTTGGCCGGAACGTGACATCCGAAAACCGATTGCGCGTTCGGCGTCCTATTCCGGGTCATCCGTCATGATTAAGCATGCATGGCGCATCGGGGCAAGGCCGCCGATGCGGGTGGCGGCAGTTTCCAACGGTCCTGCGGCTTCAGAAGGGGTTCCAGGTCGGCGCCTGGGTGATCTTGAGATAACCGACATTGACGCCAAGTCGGGCGCCGACGCCGGTGCGGATCGGCACGACCAGCACGTCGTTGTTCTTCAGCACCGTCATGCCGAAGCCGGCAATCACATAGGCCGAGCCGCTGACGCCGCCGAAACGGGCATAGATGCCATCGATGGAGGGCAGATCGTAGACCAGCATCATGACGCGCGAGCCCTGCCCGCCATAGTCGATGCCGAGCGAGGGGCCCTGCCAGTAGAGCGGATGCTCGCCGGCATTCTTGGTGTTCAGCTGGCCTTCGCCATAGGTGAGACCGGCGATGAAGGCGCCGCCGCCTTCCTGTCCGAGAATATAGCCGTTCGGCAGGCCGTATTTCTGGAAGGCGCTTTCCACCACCTTGGCAAGACCGCCGCTGGCGGAGCCGAAGAAGGAGTGGCCGGTATCGATGATTTCCTGCATCGTATACTGACCGTTGTTCTGAGCGGCGGCCGGCCCGGCGACCATCATCGAGGAGAAGACGAGGGCCGAGAGCAACCTGCAGAAGCCGATGAATCGGTGCGGAAATCGAGGGCGCATGGTGTCATCCGTTCGTCGTTGGTCGGGAGCGGACAACCGCTCGCGTCAATTGCTGCATTTTGCGCCGATGATCTTAACAATCGGTTTACCAAATATGGTGTCATTATGGCACCGAATACGATCGCAAACTTCGCGCAATTTAGATGACGCATATTACGGGCGCGATGAGATTGCCGCCCTTCAGGAGACGATGATGTCCAAGAACCCGAACCTTACCCTGTCCGGCCCGGATCTGGCCGCGCTCCTCTGCAGCCGCGTTTGCCACGACGTCATCTCGCCCGTCGGTGCGATCAACAACGGTCTGGAACTGCTGGATGAAGGCGGCGCCGATTCCGATGCGATGGACCTGATCCGCACCAGCGCGCTCAATGCTTCCGTCCGGCTGAAATTCGCGCGCCTCGCCTTTGGCGCTTCCGGTTCGGTCGGTGCCTCGATCGATACCGGCGAGGCCGAGCGGGCCGCCAAGGATTTTGCGCTGGCGGAGAAGAAAACCGAGGTGATCTGGAACGGACCGCGCGCCATCGTTGCCAAGAACCGGGTCAAGCTGCTGCTTAATCTCTTCCTCGTCGCCTATTCCTCCATTCCGCGCGGCGGCGTGCTCGAGGTGACGCTCGAAAATCCCGAATTCGACGCCAAGTTCACGCTGACGGCCAAGGGCAAGATGATGCGCTTGCCGCCGAAATTCGTCGAGATATCGACCGGCACGATCGAGGAGGCAATCGACGCCCATTCGATACAGCCCTATTACACCGTGCTGCTGGCTGAAGAGTGCGGAATGACGCTCGATCACAGCGCAAGCCCGGACGAATTGGTGTTCAAGGCGGTGATTGCCGCTGACTGAATTCGCTCCGCGAGAGGCGTGTTCAGCCATCCGGTAACGATTCCTTAGCCTGATGGACCTATTCTCTAAGGTTGTAAGAGGCCCACCGTTGCGACGAATGCGGGGGAAAAGGAGCGACCATGCAAAGGTTCATGATCACCGATAATTCGGACATCGTTCGCAAGGTCGGCAAGCGCATTCTCTCCGAACTCGACTTTCTCGTCAGCGAGGCTTCCAATGCCAGCGAGGCGCTGCAGCGCTGCCAGGCGGAACTGCCCGAATATCTAATCGTCGATTCCGGCATGGAAGGCGCGCTCGACCTCATTGCCGCCATCCGCGCCATGGACGGGGGCAAGGACGTCAAGATCTATTACTGCGTCATCGAAGCGGATCTGAAGAAACTGATGGCCGGCAAACGGGCCGGCGCCACGGATTTCCTGCTCAAACCCTTCGATCGCAAGATCCTGACCGCCGTTTTCGGGAACCGCGCGATCGCTGCCTGACGGCAGGCGCATTCCGCCGACATCATCCAATCCCGGAGCGTTCCGCCAAAAAGTGCGGATGCCCGTTGACGCTGCGATTTCGCTTCCCTCACCGAGAGGACCGACTTCAGGTCGAGCAAGGTCTCAGGCCCTTTCATTCACGTTGCCAGCCCAAAACGAAAAATCCCGCCGAAAGGGCGGGATTTCGTCATCCGATAAGGGGGATCGGAAGCGTCGGAAGCTCAGGCGGTTTCCGCATATTCGGTGCCGTCCGGCTCGCGGAGAACGTAACCACGGCCCCAGACGGTCTCGATGTAGTTGGCGCCGCCGGCGGCGTTGGCGAGTTTCTTGCGCAGCTTGCAGATGAAGACGTCGATGATCTTCAGTTCCGGCTCGTCCATGCCGCCGTAAAGATGGTTGAGGAACATTTCCTTGGTCAGCGTGGTGCCCTTGCGCAGCGAAAGCAACTCCAGCATCTGATATTCCTTGCCCGTCAAGTGGACACGCTGGCCGCCGACTTCGACGGTCTTGGCATCGAGATTGACGATCAGTTCGCCGGTCATGATCACCGACTGGGCATGGCCCTTGGAGCGGCGGACGATGGCGTGGATGCGGGCGACGAGCTCGTCCTTGTGGAACGGCTTGGTCATGTAGTCGTCGGCGCCGAAGCCGAGGCCGCGAACCTTGTCTTCGATACCGGCCATACCCGACAGAATGAGAATTGGTGTCTTGACCTTCGACAGCCGGAGAGTGCGGAGCACTTCATATCCGGACATGTCGGGCAGGTTCAGATCGAGAAGGATGATATCATAATCATACAGCTTTCCCAGATCGACG
Organism: Rhizobium phaseoli; assembly: GCF_003985125.1. Lineage (GTDB taxonomy): Bacteria > Pseudomonadota > Alphaproteobacteria > Rhizobiales > Rhizobiaceae > Rhizobium > Rhizobium phaseoli. The sequence goes on along the minus strand of NZ_ML133579.1, from coordinate 64,146 downwards.
CCTTCTTCACCGAGATCGGTGGTATAAACATTGAAACTCTCTGATTTCAGCATCAACTCGATGCTCTGCGCCGTAGCGCTGTCGTCCTCGATGAGAAGTACCCGCATAATTATCCCCTTTACCGCCGCCGAAAGGTGGTCTGGCCCCCTACACGCTACCGAACAAGCTACGTGATTTGGAAGCTGCCACGAAATGGTTAACAAATTCTGATTCACTCTGGCAAGGAGTATCGAATTTATTAAATAATTTTTCCATTTCTCTGTTTTCCAATAGGAATCTCAAAAAGGCTTTCCTCAATTTTAACATTAGGAAACAGCGCTAAGTGATTCATCCGACTCGCCAATGAAAAGGTTCGAACTTCATGCCGCGGCATTTACCGACCCTTAAATCATCGGGCCTATCATTAACGATGCCCGTAAACGAAAGGTTACCAGCGGTAGGTTTTTGTTAATATCGCAGGAAATTTTTCAGCAAACCGTGTCAAAGCGGCGCGCAGGGCGGTTTCAAGTTGAGCCGGGGTCTCGCATCACGGGAGTAATGCGTATGAAGTCGCGAGAAAGTCTCGTTCGCCTGAAAGAGTTTCAGGTGAACGAAAAACGACGTCAATTGCAGCAGTTGCAGATGATGATGTCCGAATTCGAACGGATGACGAAGGATCTGGAGAGCCAGATCGTCGTCGAGGAAAAGAAGTCCGGTATATCAGACCCGAATCACTTTGCTTATCCGACCTTCGCCAAGGCCGCGCGTCAGCGGGCCGACAACCTGCAGGTTTCGATCAAGGAATTGAAAATGCAGGAAGAGGCGCTGGAATTGGCGCTTGAGGAGATGCAGGCGGAATATGCAAGGGCGTCGGCGCTGGAAGAACGTGACAGCGGCGCCCGAGCCAGGGCGTAAGAGAAAACGTCGGGCGCCGGGTTCGGCGCCCCGGGGATCGCCACAGAGAAGCCATGTATGATGGGCGCGCTGGTCCGTCATACATGGCTTTTGGTGTTTGCCGTTTCCATCTCCCTATCGCCCGACTGGCGCATCGGCGCCAAGATGCGCGGAAGTCGTGGCATCCTCCGCGCGTTTGAAAAGACGCGCGGCGCCAGCCAAGAAAGCAATAGCAATCAGTTCACGACATCGCGCCATTCCGGGTGGTGCTGCGCCTGCGCCTTGAAAAAGGGGCAGAGCGGAATAATCTTCCAGCCGCCGGTGCGGGCGGCCTCCACGGCGTGCAACGCCAATGCCTGGCCGACGCCTTTGCCGCGCAGGGCATCGGGAACGGCGGTGTGATCGATGATCACGAGCTTCGGCGATGTGCGCGAATAGGTCATCTCCGCCTCATGCCCCTCTACCTCGGCCGCATAACGGCCGCCGGAGGCGCTTTCCTCGTTTCGAATGTCCATTGTCTTTCCTCGCAAGGGATGGGGATATTGTCGCCGGCGACGGTGACACGGCGTGGCGATCATGCCAAGCCGGCGAGACAATTCCCGGAGGAGACGGAGTGTTCATGAAAAAGGGTCGGATCGGTGCGAGGTTCGCGTGGATGAAGGCGCTTCCGATGATCCGCCCCGTTCTTCTCGTGGCGGCGCCGTTCCTCCTGGCGCTCGGCCTGCTCTTGCCGCTGGTCCATTTCGAGACATTGTATTTCTTCGATCGGACCTCGTCGCTTGTCGACATCGTCGTCTCGCTCTGGCAGGGCGGGGATGGGCCGCTGGCGGCGATCGTCGCATTGGTCTCGATCGTGCTGCCCATTCTGAAGATGGTTGGGATCGCTGCTGAAGCGACAGGTGCCGGCGGCGGGGCCGGCAGTTTCTTTTATCATCGCGTCGTGCCGCATCTGTCCAAGTGGTCAATGATGGACGTGCTGCTGGTCGCGATCGTCATTGCGGCGGCGAAGACGAGGGGGCTGGCGAATGCTTTCACACAGCCTGGCCTGTGGTGCTATGCGGCCTCGTCAATGATTTCGGGCCTTCTGCACTCCCTGACGGGAGATGCGTCCGGCCCGAAATGATCGTCGATGATGGGTGCGATCAGTGGCGATACTGCTGAATGCGCGTGGTGCGCAGGCCGGCGAGGCCATGGCTGTTGATCGATGACTGCCAGGACAGGAACTCTTCGACCGTAAGCGTGTAACGCTCGCAGGCCTCTTCCAAGCTCAACAGGCCACCGCGAACAGCCGCGACAACCTCTGCCTTCCGGCGGATCACCCAGCGCCGCGTATTCGGCGGCGGAAGGTCCGCGATAGTCAGGGGGCTGCCATCGGGGCCGATGACATATTTCACTCGGGGACGTATCATTTCGGTCATTGGACTCTCTACACAACGCAAGACCACGAGCGCCACTCTAGCCTGCCACATTTAAAAATTGCCTAAGCCCACCGTAAGACTTTGATAACAAATTTAGATGCCCGGGAGTGGCGGATGAATGAGTGTCTGCCCCGCAAGTCTTCATCGCCGATCTTGCTGCATCGGTCCAATTCGTATGATTTTGACGCTTCCTGTCCCTGCCGTGAGCCAAGCTGCCTTCAGCGACATCTCGGCACGAGCTTCTCGTCACCGGCAGCGAGGCCGAACCGTAAGCGGTCAGGCGAGGTCAGAAAGATGAAGCGCGCTTTGACGACGGGGGGGCTTACAGGCTTCGATTTCCAATGCGCGTCGCAGCAAATTTGATTCATGCGACGCACACGAGCCACCGCAAAACCTCGCCAGCTTAGGAGATCGCCGACCTCTTTTATTGCTGCAGGCCGGGATGGTAATGAAGCGGACGATCCTGCCGATCTGCCGTACGGAGGGCGCATTTACGAGGAGGGCGGCCGATCAGGAAATCGCCATCTCGACATGTTCTTCCAGGATGCGGTGACGAATGCGGTCGCCTTCGCATCGTATGATGGTGACCTGAAACAATACATTTTCACCTTTGTCGGGCAGCGGTCCACGCGGTAGCGCAGCCGGTAAATGGCGACGCTCTATGGCCCCAGGCTCTCCGCCGGCAAATCGGATGCGTAGGTTACCCAAAGTGCCGCAGCGTTCTTCGCGCCGCAGAGGAGACGCGCGGCGCTGAGTTGGCTGACGGCAAGAGAGGGGGCGCGACGCGATTCTTCTCGATCTGTCGTCGAACGGATCGCGGGGATATCCGGAAGGAGCGCATGGTAAGCTCGATTCGCTCGACCACCTGCAGGCAACGGCCCGAGCATTCCGGTACCGGCTGCTCCGAGCAGCCGGTCCTTTCTCACAAAAAGCCTAGAAGCCTTTTCCGCCGGCCAGTTCCGACAGGACGGTTCCGACAATGATGCGCATATCCATCAAAATCGAGAAATTTCCGACGTAATAGAGGTCGCTGGCAATGCGGGCGCGGGCTTTGGCCGGACGATCGGTCGGGCCGCGCAGGCCGCGCATCTGGGCCAGACCCGTCATGCCCGGACGCATTGCGTGGCGCTGGTGGTATTCCGGCACAAGCTCTTCGTACAGCATGCCACCCGCGCGCATGCCGATCGCGTGGCAGCGCGGACCGACGACCGACATGTCGCCCAACAGCACGTTCAACAGCTGCGGCAATTCGTCGATGTTCGTACGGCGCAGGATGGCGCCGATGCGGGTAACGCGCGGGTCATTCTTCACCGTCTGAGCAACGCCCGAGACATCGCAGAGATCGGTCCGCATGGAGCGGAACTTGTAGACTTTGATGGCCTTGCAGTTCCTACCCCAACGGGTTTGCTTGAACAGCACCGGTCCAGGGCTGTCCAGCTTGATCAAGAGGGCGACGAGGAGAAGCAAAGGCGCAAGGACGAGGAGGGCGCTCAACGACGAAACAATGTCGAACGCCCGCTTCAGGACAAGATCCACCCACGGCGCCTGCGGCGCATCGCTGTGGATTACAGGGGTCTGGATCTTCAGGCTCGGCTGCTGGCGGCGGCTCGGCCGGAAGGACTCTGTCGAAATGGTGTTGTTTAGTTCCGTGATGCTCAAGGATCGTACTCTGTTGTCTTCGAGGGGCGCGGCGGCAATAGGCGATCAATGGTTTACCCTGTCACCAGGGCTGCACTCAGGTGTTGGTAACCCTACTAAAACGGAAAAATGCGACAATTGTGTAATGGTGTCCAGAGAAATATCGCATCGCAATAAATCTTTCGCACTTGCGTTAAGTTGAGGCAAACTCATGATATTTCGTTAAGAATTGGAATTTCATCAAGGTTTTTAGGCCTTTGACAGGGGCTTCCGGGGTGCTCCGGACGTGCCTTTTCGGCACGTACCGCATCGCCCAAAAGCGCCAATTCTTAATAGAAACCGGGGCGAAATTTTTCCGCGAGAACGGTCGGCTGGTTATCTAACAGTGCCAAAATGTGACAAAACCAAGGCGGGATCGACGAGGTTTTGCAGGTAGAAGGTGTGGGGAAGCGGGCGATTCCCACAGAATCACCTCTGTCACCCGGCCAAGCGAATCAGTCGATGGCCGGCGGAGCTGAGATAGTCGGCACGGGGGAGGGGGCCGAGAAAGCACCAACCTTGTCGCGGTGAAGAAATCTGCCTGCGGCGCTTTCAGCGGTCCTTGCGGGCGGTCACGCGGGTTCGAGGACGCGTTTCCTGCCGCCCCAGGAAATGAAGTTCGGGTTGGCGAAATCGAAATCAGCCGCCGTTCCGGTCTTGCCGTAGGTCAGCGGCGCTCCGTCGAGCGTCACGGTCGAACCGCCGGCGGCGCGAAGCACTGCATCGCCGGCCGCCGTGTCCCATTCCATCGTGCGGGTGAAACGGGGGTAGACGTCGGCCTTGCCTTCAGCCAGCAGGCAAAATTTCAACGACGAACCGATGTTGGTGCACTTGGAAATCGCATGGTCGGCGAGAAAGGTTCCGGTCTCCGGGCTGTTGTGGCGAAGGCTCGCGAGCGCCAGCCGGTCGGCCGGTTGTTCGCGCACGGTGATTGCACTGCGTGCGCCGACGGTGAAATCCTCCGTCACCACGAGTCTTTCGGCGTGGCCGCGTTCTCCCGAGAAGGCAAGCCCGAGTGCCGGCGCGTAGACGATCCCGGCCATCGGAGCGCTGTTCTCGATATATGCGATGTTGACGGTGAATTCCTGCCGCCCGTCGACGAATTCCCGCGTGCCGTCGAGAGGGTCGACCAGGAAGAAGCCCCGACCGCTGATGTCAGGCACCCGGCCGGCGGCGACCGACTCTTCCGCCACAACGGGTATTTCGGGAAAGTCTCGGGCAAGATGCGCAAGGATGATGCGTTCGGCCTCCTCGTCGGCGACCGTGACCGGACTTGCATCCGCCTTCATGGCGACGGGAAAGCCTTCGCGCAAGACCGCTATGATGGCCTTGCCGGCTTCGAGCGCCGCCCTTTCGAATGTCCTCAGCATTGTCCTTTGCCGTTCGCCGCGCGGCGAGCATCCCTTGTCGCTCGTCCGCAAACCATCCCTGTCACCATACTCAATCTAATATGGTGTTTCGCCCCGCGCTCCGCACCCCGATAACGCAGTCTGCGATGCTACCATAAGCTTTCGGTCTTGTCAGACGAAGTTGGCAGCCCGTTCACTGGAATGGGATTCGCAAAAGCGGCGCGCTTCGGGTCCGAATTTGCTCCATCTTCCAATTCTGTGGAATAGCTTACGCCGCAAGGTCTTCACGAAATTTCAAGACGAAATCATCGGATGGTTAATTCGACGCCGGTTTTTGGCTAAAAACAGGACGTGCTTCGCCGATTTTCTGTGGATTTTGGTGCAAAATGCGCCATTTAGCCCTGTTCGAACAAGAATCTGCCGGAGAAAATCCTTTTTGTCTTCACATTTGCAGCGAAACCGCTATGCATTGCGGTCATGAGGTTGCCTGAAACGGGCGACCGAAGAACCAAAAAGAGATGCAGCATATTCGGCTCGCATCCAGGGGAAAACGACATATGGAGTATTTCGTCCAGCAGCTCTTCAACGGGCTGACGCTCGGATCCATCTATGGCCTTGTGGCTATCGGCTATACGATGGTTTATGGCATTATCGGCATGATCAATTTCGCCCATGGCGACATCTTCATGCTCGGTGGTTTCGCCGCTCTTATCGTCTTCCTCGTCCTCACATCCATCTTCGCAGGTCTCCCGGTGGCAATTCTGCTGCTGGCGATGCTTGTCGTCGCGATGCTGATGACGAGTTTGTGGAATTGGACGATCGAGCGCGTCGCATATCGGCCTTTGCGCGGTTCATTCCGCCTGGCGCCGCTGATTACCGCGATCGGCATGTCGATCGTGCTGTCCAATTTCATCCAGGTGACGCAAGGTCCGCGCAATAAGCCGATCCCGCCGATGGTGAGTTCGGTCTACCAGTTCGGCAACATCTCGGTATCGCTGAAGCAGATCATCATCATCGTGATCACCGCGGTGCTGCTGACGATCTTCTGGTATATCGTCAACCATACCGCTCTCGGCCGCGCCCAGCGCGCCACCGAGCAGGATCGCAAGATGGCGGCGCTTCTCGGCGTCAACGTCGACCAGACGATCTCGATCACCTTCGTCATGGGTGCGGCGCTGGCTGCCGTCGCCGGCACGATGTATCTGATGTATTATGGTGTCGCGTCGTTCGCCGACGGGTTCACGCCGGGCGTGAAGGCATTCACTGCGGCCGTTCTCGGCGGCATCGGTTCGCTGCCGGGCGCCGTTCTCGGCGGGCTGATGATCGGCCTGATCGAATCGCTGTGGTCGGCCTATTTCACCATCGCGTACAAGGATGTGGCGACCTTCGCCATCCTCGCTTTCGTGCTGATCTTCAAGCCGACGGGTATCCTCGGACGGCCGGAAGTCGAGAAGGTATAACGTCATGGCAAACATCGAGAATTCTGCAGGCAAGCCCGACGCCGGACTTGTCCGCAAAGGCCTTACCGAAGCCCTTTTCGCCGCCGTCCTGTCACTCGGCATGTTCGTCCTCTATGTCGGTCTGAAGACCGACCAGAACATCAACAACGAGTTGATCATCGTGCAGCGCTGGGGATTGCTTGCAATCTTCGTCGCTGTCGCCGCGATCGGCCGTTTCCTCATGGTCGTTTTCATCAAGCCGAACATCGACCGCCGCAAGCTTAGGAAGGCACGAGAAGGCGATCTCGACATCTCGACCGAGAAGAACTTCTTCCATCGCCATTTCCTGAAGTTCGCGCTGCTCGCGCTGGTGCTCTATCCTGTCGTGATCGTGGCGCTCGTCGGTGCTCAGGGCTCGCTCAAATGGGTCGACAATTTCGGCATCCAGATCCTGATCTACGTGATGCTCGCCTGGGGGCTGAACATCGTCGTCGGTCTCGCCGGCCTGCTCGATCTCGGTTACGTCGCCTTCTATGCGGTCGGCGCCTATTCCTACGCGCTGCTGTCGAGCTACTTCGGCCTGTCCTTCTGGGTGCTGCTGCCGCTTTCCGGCACCTTGGCGGCGCTCTGGGGCGTCATACTCGGCTTTCCGGTGCTGCGCCTGCGCGGTGACTACCTCGCAATCGTCACGCTTGCCTTCGGCGAGATCATCCGTCTCGTCCTCATCAACTGGACTGACGTGACCAAGGGGACGTTCGGTATCTCGAGCATTCCGAAGGCGACGCTGTTCGGCATCCCCTTCGACGCGACAGCCGGCGGCTTTGCCAAGCTTTTCCACCTGCCGATGTCGTCCGCCTATTACAAGATCTTCCTCTTCTATCTCATCCTGGCACTCTGCATGCTGACGGCCTACGTCACCATCCGGCTGCGCCGCATGCCGATCGGGCGTGCCTGGGAAGCGCTGCGCGAAGACGAGATCGCCTGCCGTTCGCTCGGCATCAACACGGTGACGACCAAGCTCACGGCCTTTGCAACGGGTGCGATGTTCGGGGGCTTCGCTGGCTCGTTCTTCGCCGCGCGCCAGGGTTTCGTCTCGCCGGAATCCTTCATCTTCCTGGAATCGGCCGTCGTTCTCGCTATCGTCGTTCTCGGCGGGATGGGTTCGCTGACCGGCATTGCCATTGCTGCGATCGTCATGGTCGGCGGCACCGAGGCGCTGCGCGAAATGGACTTCCTGAAAGCGGTCTTCGGGCCGGACTTCACGCCGGAACTCTACCGCATGCTGCTCTTCGGCCTTGCCATGGTCGTCGTCATGCTGTTCAAGCCGCGCGGTTTCGTCGGCTCGCGTGAACCGACCGCCTTCCTCAAAGAGCGCAAGGCCATATCCGGAAGCTTTACCAAGGAGGGCCATGGTTGATGAGCCCGGTTACCAACACCATGTCGAGCGATACGCTGCTCAAGGTCGAGCACCTGTCGATGAAGTTCGGCGGCCTGATGGCCATCAACGACTTCTCCTTCGAAGCCAAGCGCGGCGACATCACCGCGCTGATCGGGCCGAACGGTGCCGGCAAGACCACTGTCTTCAACTGCATCACCGGCTTCTATAAGCCGACGATGGGGATGATCACGCTCAATCAGAAGAACGGTAAACAGTATCTTCTGGAGCGTCTGCCGGACTTTCGCATCACCAAGGAAGCCAAGGTGGCGCGTACCTTCCAGAACATCCGGCTGTTTTCCGGCCTGACCGTTCTCGAAAACCTGCTGGTCGCCCAGCACAACAAGCTGATGCAGGCATCGGGTTATACGATCCTCGGCCTCATCGGCATCGGTCCTTATCGGCGAGAGGCCTCCGCCGCCATCGAGCTCGCGCGCCATTGGCTTGAAAAGGCCGACCTCATCGACCGCGCCGACGATCCGGCCGGCGATTTGCCCTATGGCGCCCAGCGGCGCCTGGAGATCGCGCGCGCCATGTGCACGGGCCCGGAACTGCTTTGCCTGGACGAGCCGGCGGCAGGTCTCAACCCAAGGGAATCGGCAACGCTGAATGCGCTGTTGCAGAACATCCGCGCCGAAACCGGAACCTCCATTCTGCTCATCGAGCACGACATGTCGGTTGTCATGGAAATCTCCGACCACGTCGTCGTCCTCGAATACGGCCAGAAGATTTCCGATGGCACGCCGGATCACGTGAAGCACGATCCGAAGGTCATCGCGGCCTATCTCGGTGTCGAGGATGAGGAAGTGGAAGAGGTGATCGCAACCGTCGAGCAGCTCGAAGGAGGCGCAAACTGATGGGCGACGAAGTAATGACGGGTCAACCGCTCCTTCAGGTGAACGGCGTCGAAACCTATTATGGCAATATCCGTGCACTGGCCGGCATCGATGTCCAAGTCAACAAGGGCGAGATCGTCAGCCTGATCGGCGCCAACGGCGCCGGCAAGTCGACGCTGATGATGACGATCTGCGGCAGCCCACAGGCTCGCAAGGGCGCGGTCGTCTTTGAGGGCCGCGATATCACCAAGATGCCGACACACGAGATTGCGCGCCTGCGCATCGCGCAGTCGCCTGAGGGACGCCGCATCTTCCCGCGCATGACGGTGCTGGAAAACCTTCAGATGGGCGCCGGCCTCGACAATCTCAAATACTTCGCCGAGGACGTCGAGAAGATCTTTACGCTCTTCCCGCGTCTCAAGGAACGTCACGCCCAGCGCGGCGGCACGCTTTCGGGCGGCGAACAGCAGATGCTGTCGATCGGCCGCGCCCTGATGGCGCGTCCGAAGCTCTTGCTGCTCGACGAACCTTCGCTTGGCCTCGCGCCGCTGATCGTCAAGGGCATTTTCGAGGCGATCCGCAAGCTCAATGAGCAGGAAGGCCTCACTGTGTTCCTGGTCGAGCAGAATGCCTTCGCGGCGCTCAGGCTTTCGCATCGCGCCTACGTGATGGTGAACGGCAAGGTGACGATGAGCGGCTCCGGCAAGGAACTGCTCGCCAATCCCGAGGTCCGCGCCGCCTATCTCGAAGGCGGAAGACACTAGCTCGAAGGGAGAGTTTGAGATGCAGGGACTTTTCTTCGAAAGCGATGACAGCGTCCGTCTCGTCATTCGCGCCCTTGTCGTGCTGATCGGCTTCTGGACGGCCTGGCGGGCCGGCAAGGCGGTTGCAGACGGCTGGAATAATTATCCGCTGGCGGTCGTCTACACCTTCCTGCTCGCCTGGGCGATGCAGTTTCTCCACCATGCCCTGTTCAACGGGCCGATGCTCAGCGCCCTCTATTACGGCATCGATTTCGTGACGCTGCTGGTCTTCTCGACCGCCGGCTTCCGCTTTCGCCGCACCAACCAGATGGTCAACAACTATTACTGGCTGTACGAAAAAACTTCCGCGTTTTCGTGGAAGGACAAACATTGACAGTCCGTTGAAACTAGGCATGAATTGCCTCCAGAGTGGAACCTCTTTCCTGGCGTAGTCAATGGTGGGTAATGCGTCGGGCCTTGGACCGGAACCCGCCCAAAAATTGGGAGTAACAATATGAAGAAGTCTCTTCTGTCGGCGGTGGCCCTGACGGCGATGGTCGCCTTCAGCGGCGTCGCACGGGCCGACGTTCTCATCGCTGTCGCTGGTCCGCTGACCGGCCCGAACGCCGCTTTCGGCGCTCAGCTTCAGAAGGGTGCCGAGCAGGCAGCTGCCGACATCAACGCAGCCGGCGGCATCAACGGCGAGCAGATCAAGATCGAACTCGGCGACGACGTTTCCGATCCGAAGCAGGGCATCTCGGTCGCCAACAAGTTCGTTGCCGACGGCGTCAAGTTCGTCATCGGTCACTTCAACTCGGGCGTTTCCATCCCGGCTTCGGAAGTCTATGCCGAAAACGGCATTCTCGAAATTACCCCGGCTGCTACCAACCCGAAGTTCACCGAGCGCGGTCTCTGGAACACGTTCCGCACCTGCGGCCGTGACGACCAGCAGGGCGCCATCGCCGGCAAGTATCTTGCCGACCACTTCAAGGATGCCAAGATCGCCGTCGTTCACGACAAGACCCCGTACGGTCAGGGCCTTGCCGACGAAACCAAGAAGGCCATGAACGCTGCCGGCCTTACCGAAGTCATGTACGAAGGCATCAACGTCGGCGACAAGGACTTCTCGGCCCTCATCGCCAAGATGAAGGAAGCTGGCGTCTCGATCATCTATTGGGGCGGCCTGCACACCGAAGCCGGTCTCATCATCCGTCAGGCTGCCGACCAGGGCCTGAAGGCAACGCTGGTTTCGGGTGACGGTATCGTTTCGAACGAACTGGCCTCGATCGCTGGTGACGCCGTTGCCGGTACGCTCAACACCTTCGGTCCCGACCCGACGCTGAACCCGGCCAACAAGGAACTCGTCGAGAAGTTCAAGACCGCCGGCTTCAACCCGGAAGCCTACACGCTCTACTCCTATGCTGCGATGCAGGCGATCGCCGGTGCTGCCAAGGCTGCCGGTTCGGTGGATCCTGAAGCCGTTGCCACGGCCATGAAGGAAAAGGGTCCGTTCCCGACGGTTCTCGGCGACATTTCGTTCGACGAAAAGGGCGACCCGAAAATTCCTGGCTACATCATGTACGAATGGAAGAAGGGCGCGGACGGCAAGTACACCTACGTTCCGCAGGGCATGTAAGCCTGACTTCCCTTTTCGGGAGATGAGATCGAAGCCCGGTTCCGACCGGGCTTCTTTGTTTATGGAAGTTCAATGTCCGTCTACGGCAGTGCCGCTGATCTGTTGCCGAAGGGGCTGTCCGATCCAGGCCGTCGCGAAAATCCTCGGCAATTTCGGCAGCGGCTATCCCATGCCGCCGACTAGAACAGGATGATTTTAGGGTCCGGTCGGACTAAAATCTGAATCCTGTTCTAATTAAAGAGTTAGAGCATGATGTCGTCCGAAAACCGCTCACACTTTTCGGCATCATGCTCTCGCTCACATTTCGTGCAGCACATGCGTCGCTTTCACGGCGGCCGATGCGCGGTTTTCGACACCAAGCTTCACGTAGATCTGTTCGAGATGCTTGTTCACGGTGCGCGCCGATAGCCCCAGAATTTCGCCGATGTCGCGGTTGGGCTTGCCCTTGGCGATCCAGAGCAGCACTTCGGATTCGCGCTGGGTGAGCGAGAAGCGCTGGCGCAGCACCTCGTCGTCACTGCGCTGATTGGCAGCGGTGAGGCGGAAGAGATATTCGTCGGGGCCGATCGCGCCGAGGAAGGCGAGCTGCAATGCCGCCTGGCCGGCATGGGCGATCGAGATGATGCCGTCGCGCGCTGCAGCAACGCGGTCGCGCATCCAGCCGGCGATATGGTGGACGACGATTTCCATGCCGTCGTCGCTGCCCATGGCGGCGTTGGCAAGGCGCGTTGCCTGCGGCGTCGACCAATGGATCGCGCCGTCGCTCTTGACCGCCAGCAGATGGCGTCCGGCGGCATCGAGGGCGACGCGGGCGCTCTGGGTCGAGCGGGCATTTCTGAGATGGACGCGAATGCGGGCGCGCAGCTCGTCGATATTGATCGGTTTGCTGAGATAATCGACGCCGCCCGATTCCAGCGCATGCACGACATGTTCGGTTTCGGTCAGGCCTGTCATGAAGATGACAGGCACCTGCGCCACTGCGGCATTCGCCTTCAACCTGCGGCAGGTCTCGAAGCCGTCCATGGCGGGCATGACGGCGTCGAGCAGGATGAGATCGGGCGTGATGCGCTCGACGATGCCGAGTGCTGCCGTGCCCGATGTGGCGATCAGCACGGCAAAGCCGGATTGCTCGAGCGCATCGGTCAGGAAGCCGAGCGCTTCGGGCGAGTCATCGACAAGCAGAACGATGTCGCGGGGCAGGGCCGGCTCAGCCAATGGATTCCACCTTTTCGTCGAAGTCGTGCAGGAAGGTCATGAAGCCGGTCAGATCGAAGGCGGCGACATAAGGTCGAAGAGCCTCGGTGAATGGCCGATTTGCCTCCGCCTTGGCAAGGTCCGAAAGCTTGGCTTCTATGCCCCTGATGTAACCGATCTCGCCCAGCCGCAGCAATTCCTGCACATGGGCAGCGCCAGGGCTCAACAACGGTGCTTCAATCCTGACAGGAACGGCGGGCGTGGCGTCGGCATAGATCCATTTCAGGCCGAGATGCAAAGCGAGCTTGTCGCGCAGCTGACGGATGTCGACCGGTTTGCCTATTGCATCATTGTGGCTGTCGTCGCTGTCGCTCAAGACCGCTGCGTCGCCGATATTGGCCGAAAGCATCACCATCGGCGCCGTCTGGCCGGCCTCGCGCAGGCGTGAGACGAGTTGCCAGCCGTTCATGCCGGGCATCAGGATATCGACGAGAAAGAGATCCGGTATGATGCCGTCGATCAGCGTCAGGCATTCGGCGCCGCCGGCCGCCGTCAGCACGATGAAATCGAGCGGCGCCAGGATTTCGCGCATCATCTCGCGGTGATCCTCATTGTCGTCGACGACGACGATCGTGCGGCGCGGGCCGTCATACCCGACGATACGTTTTTCCTGTGGCGGGGCGGCAGCGCGCATGACGGCCGACAGCATCAGCCGCACGCGAAAGGTCGAGCCCTCGTCCCTCACGCTCGAGACCGAAATCTCGCCGCCGAGCGTGTTGGTCAGCAGCCGGGTGATGGTGAGACCGAGCCCGAGACCCGGCATCGGCCGTACGCTTTCGGCCTCGCCGCGCTGGAAGGGTTCGTAGATGCGGGGCAGGTCTTTCTCGGTGATGCCGCGGCCGGTATCGGCAACGGTGAAGGTCGCCACCTGGCTGCGATAGCCGACATCGAAGGTGACGCTGCCCTGATCGGTAAACTTGATGGCATTGGAGAGCAGGTTGACGAGGATCTGGCGCAGCCGTTTTTCATCCGTGCGGACGAATTGCGGCAGGGTCGGCGAGCGTCGATGGCCGAATGCGAGCCCCTTCGCCTGCGCCTGCGGGCGAAACATCTCGACGATCTGGTCGAGGAAATCCTGGATGTTGATCTCGTTGGAATAGACCTGCAGGCGGCCGGCCTCGATCTTGGAGATGTCGAGCAGGCCGTCGATCAGTCCGGAAAGATGCTCGGCGCTGCGGCGGATGACCTTGATCGAGGATTGGCGCGGCGCAGGGATGGTGTCGTCGCGCTCGAGGATCTGGGCATAACCCAGGACGGCGTTCAGTGGCGTGCGCAGCTCATGGCTGAGGCCGACGACATAGCGGCTCTTGGCGCGGTTGGCAGCTTCGGCCGTCTCCTTGGCGTTCTGCAAGGCGGCGTCGGTCTTCTTGTGGGCGGCGATTTCCTTGAGCAGCAGGGTGTTCTGGCGCGACGATTCCTCCTCGGCGACGACGCGGCTGTCATGGGCGAGCACATAGAACCAGCAGACGACGCCCGATATCACCGAAAAGACGAAGAAGACGACCAGGATGGTGCGGTTGACCACCTCGGCCGTCTCGGGGGAGGCGGCGGCGACCTGATGGGCGATCATCGCCAGGATCGCGCCGATGGCGGCCAGGGCCAGAACGACGGCGATGCCGTAGCGGCCGAGGCGGGTCGTCAACTTGCCCAGAATGGTTTCCGGCAGCAGGACTTTGGCGACGGTGCCGACCTGCGCATTGAAACGGGCAGCCGGCTTGCACATGTCGTGGCAGCGGCTGTCGAGCGAGCAGCAGAGCGAACAGATCGGCGCGGCATAGGCCGGGCACCATGCCATATCTTCCGGCTCGAAAGGGTGCTCGCAAACGGAGCAGGTGATGTTCGTCAGGTTCTTCCAGCTCTGGCGCGGCTTGCGGGCGAGATAGAACTTGCCTTTCGTCACAAAGGCGAGTGCCGGCGAAGCGATGAGCGCGACGACAAGGGTGATATAGGGGGCAAGCGAGGCGGCGAGCGGGCCGAAGGCGCCGAAATGAGCGATCAGCGACACCGTTGCCGACAGCGCCATGGCGCCGAGGCCGACCGGATTGATGTCGTAGAGATGGGCGCGCTTGAATTCTATGCCGGGAGGTGCGAGCCCCAGCGGCTTGTTGATGAAGAGATCGGCGAAGATCGTGCACAGCCAGGCCATGGCGATGATCGAAAAGATGCCGAGCGTCTCCTCCAGCAGCTGGTAGATGCCGAGCTCCATCAAGAGCAGGGCGATCGCGACGTTGAAGACCAGCCAGATGACGCGGCCGGGATGGCTGTGGGTCAACCGCGAGAAGAAGTTCGACCAGGCAAGCGAGCCGGCATAGGCATTCATCACGTTGATCTTCAACTGCGAGACGACGACGAAGGCGGCCATCAGCAGCAGCGCGGCATTGTGCCAGGGGACCATGTAGCCGAAGGCAGTCAGATACATCTGCGCCGGGTCGGCGGCGCGATCGACGGGCACGCCCGAGGCGAGGGTCAGCACCACCAGGAAGGAGCCGGCAAGCAGTTTCGGCGCGCCAATGACGACCCAGCCGGGTCCGGCAAGGAAGACGGCCAGGCGATGGCGCCACTTGCGCCGCGGTTCCGGCGGCAGGAAGCGGAGGAAATCGGCCTGTTCGCCGATCTGTGACATCAGCGCCAGGATGACCGCCGAGGCTGCCCCGAATTGCACCAGATCGAACGCGGCAACGGTGCCTGGCGGGCCGGACGTTTGGCGGATGCCGGCAAAGGCACGCCAGAGATCGAATTTTTCCCAGTCCATGAAGGCGATGAAGAGGAACGGCAGGATATTCAGCACGATCCAGAAGGGCTGGGTCATCAGCTGGAACTTGCTGATCAGCCGCACGCCGTGCGTCACCAGCGGGATCACCATGACGGCGCTGACGATATAGCCGATCCAGAGTGGAATGCCGAGCGTCAGCTCCAACGCGCCGGACATGATCGAGGCCTCGATCGCAAACAGCATGAAGGTGAAGCTCGCATAGATCAGCGAGGTGATGGTCGAGCCGATGTAGCCGAAACCGGCGCCGCGCGTCAGCAGATCGATATCGACGCCGTGGCGAATGGCGTAGCGGCTGATCGGCAGGCCGATCGCCAGCATGGCGATGCTGGCGACGATAATGGCATAAAAGGCGTTTGTGGTGCCGTAGGAAAGGGTGATGGCGCCGCCGATCGCCTCGAGCGCCAGGAAGGAGATCGCACCGATTGCCGTCTGCGCGATGCGCTGGGAGGAGAAGTGGCGGGCGCTCTTTGCGGTAAAACGCAGCGCATAATCTTCCAGCGTCTGGTTGGCGACCCAGCGATTATATTCGCGTCTTACCGGAATGATGCGTTGGCGCGCTGCCATGTCTTCCTTCCGGCATTCCGGTTGGCCTATCGTCTCGGAACAGTTTTGGCGGGATGGGTCAGAAAGGCAAGGGGCGGAGCACTGGCAGATTCATTGAACTGCCATATTTTTGAAGCCGCTCTGTCACACTAGCCCTCTAACTCTCCCGCCGTTCCTCCAACCATTTCAGGTATCATCCATGTCTGCTTCAAGCCTTTTCCGCCTGAGCACCGCTCTCGTCTGCCTCGTTTCGATCGTGCCGTCGCTCGCCGGCGCCGAGCAGGCCACGGCGGCGAAAGCGCCTTATGTCGAGGCCGGAAACACCAACAAACGCGGTGATGCCTGCTTCTCGACGGTGGACACCAATGCCGCCGTTCACCTTCTCTCCGGCTTCCTGGAAGTCTGGACCCCGCGCACGCCGTTTGTCGACGCCGGCGTTGAAGCACCGACCAAGGACAATTGCCCGGCGGTCGCCAAGACGGATTGGGACGGCATTCCCTTCAGCAAGACTGACGGCCAGATCGTCAACAAGCGCGTCCATGATGCGAACATCGCCTATGTCGTCAAGGCGACCAAGGCGCGGACAGCCGAGCAGGCTGTTGCCGCCTATCTCGACGACCGGCGCGGCAAGAATGCCAGCATCGTCGACGGCCTCGGCCCGCTGACCGATGCCTGGAAGGCCGGCTCCAAGCAGACCACCACGATCACCGAGGTGGCGGCCGACGCGACGACGGTCAAATATGACGACAAGGGCAATAATCGCGGCGCCGGCAGCAAGCCGGACACCGAAAACAAGACCGATGCCAACCCGGACATGGGCCTCGCCATCGACTTCATCAATGCCGCAAGCGGCGACGGTTCGACGGAACCTGCCAAGCGCTATTTCAAATATGGCCGTCCATACCGCTGGAGCCAGGACGTATCCGTCGTCCCGACGCTGGAGCCTGCCAAGAGCGGCAAGCCGGTCGAGGATGGCGGGTTCCCAAGCGGACATACGGCGGAAGCCTGGCGGGATGCGCTTGCCATGGCCTATCTCGTACCGCAGCGTTTTCAGGAAATGATCACGCGCGCCAGCGAAATGGGTGAAGACCGCATCCTTGCCGGCATGCATTCTCCGCTCGACGTGATGGGCGGCCGGATGCTCGGCACCGCCACCGTCGTCTATAACCTGAACAAGACCGACAATGCCGCGCTGAAGCGTGACGCTTACGCGCAGGCACAATCGTGGCTGATCGCCAAATCGGGTGTCCAGGATGCAGGCGCGCTCGAAGTTGCCGCCCATACAGCGCCGCTTGCCGCAGACCGTTTCGCCGATCATGATGCCAACCGCGCCTATGTACTGCAGCGCCTGAGCTATGGCATGCCGACGATTCATCCGACCGATAGGCTGGCCCGCGTGCCGCAGGGCGCCGAAGCGCTTCTCGAAACGCGTCTTCCCTATCTCGACGGCGAACAGCGCCGCGAGGTGCTTGGCACAACGGAGATCGCCTCGGGCTATCCGCTCCTCGACGACGCGGAGGGTTACGGTCGCCTCAACCTATTTGCTGCCGCCGACGGATATGGCGCCTTCGATCAGGACGTGACCGTGACGATGGATGCGGCAAAGGGCGGCTTCAATGCGATCGATACCTGGCGCAACGACATCGGCGGCAAGGGCAAGCTGGTGAAGCGCGGCAGCGGCATTCTCGGCCTTTCCGGCGCCAACACCTATGCCGGCGGCACCGTGCTGGAAGAGGGGGCGCTGGTTGCCGGCTCGCCCTCGGCCTTCGGCACTGGCGGGCTGATGGTCAATGGCGGTTCGTTCGTCGTGGCGGCCGATAAGCCGGTGGCCGTGGGCGGCGATTATCAGCAGTCCGCCAATGCAACGGCAAAGCTGGCGCTCGGCGCGAACGGCGCCGGCACGCTTGTCGTCGCTGGTAAAGCGGCCCTCGCCGGCGACATCGACGTCACGCTTGCCCATGGCTTTGTCCCGGCGCCCGGGACGAAGATCGAGATCCTGAAGGCTAGCAGCATCACCGGCAGCTTCGGCAAGTTCACGATCTCCGGCCACAGGGCGAGCCTCTCCTACGGCCCGACCGCGGTTACTCTGACAATCGACGGCTGATTTTTCGTCGCGAAGCGAGAGGGCATCCCCGGCTGCGGGGATGCCCTTTGCTTTTTCGGCCTGCGCATTTGACCCCCTGGCCTACGTCATTTTGCGTATGTGTTTTCGCGCTGCAGCACCCGATAGTCCCCTCGGCAACAGTTCACTTCCGTTTCAGGCCTGTTGCGGAACAAGAGAGGGGATCAACCAAATGAATCTCAAATCCATTCTAACCGGCGCTGCGCTCGGCGCCGTCATGGCGGCGTCGGCCGCCTTCCATGGTGCAGTTGCTGCCGACGATACGATCAAGGTCGGCGTGCTGCATTCGCTCTCCGGCACGATGGCAATTTCCGAAACCACGCTGAAAGACGCCATGCTGATGCTCATCGACGAGCAGAACAAGAAGGGCGGCCTTCTCGGCAAGAAGCTCGAAGCCGTCGTCGTCGATCCGGCCTCCGACTGGCCGCTCTTTGCCGAAAAGGCCCGCGAGCTAATCGAAAAGGACAAGGTCGCCGCCGTGTTCGGCTGCTGGACGTCGTCCTCGCGCAAATCCGTCCTGCCGGTTTTCGAAGAACTGAACTCGCTGCTTTTCTACCCCGTCCAGTATGAAGGCGAGGAATCCTCGCGCAACATCTTCTATACCGGTGCGGCGCCGAACCAGCAGGCGATCCCGGCTGTCGATTACCTGATGAAAACCGAGGGGGTGAAGCGCTTCGTGCTCGAAGGCACCGACTACGTCTATCCCCGTACGACCAACAAGATCCTTGCAGCCTATCTCGAATCCAAGGGCATCCCGAAGGAAGACATTCTCGTCAACTACACGCCCTTCGGCTTCTCCGACTGGCAGACGGAAGTCGCCAACATCAAGGAATTCGGCTCGGCCGGCAAGAAGACCGCCGTCGTCTCCACCATCAACGGCGATGCCAACGTGCCCTTCTACAAGGAACTCGGCAATCAGGGCATCAAGGCAACAGACATCCCGGTCGTCGCCTTCTCGGTCGGCGAAGAAGAGCTGGCCGGTCTGGACACCAAGCCGCTCGTCGGCCATCTCGCCGCCTGGAACTACTTCGAGTCGGTCGAAAGCCCGGCCAACAAGAAGTTCATCAAGGAATGGCATGCGTTCACCAAGAACGACAAGCGCGTGACCAATGACCCGATGGAAGCAGCCTATATCGGTTTCAACGCCTGGGTGAAGGCCGTCGAGGCCGCCGGCACCACCAATACGGATGCCGTTCTCGACAACATCATCGGCGTCACCGTGCCGAACCTCTCCGGCGGTTATGCGACCGTCATGCCGAACCATCACATCACCAAGCCGGTGCTGATCGGCGAAATCCAGGCCGACGGCCAGTTCGAGATCGTCCAGCAGACGCCTGCCGTCGTCGGCGACGAATGGTCGGATTATCTGCCGGACTCGAAGGACCTGATCTCCGATTGGCGCAAGCCCCTCAACTGCGGCAACTTCAACGTCGCAACCGGCAAGTGCGGCGGCAAGGGTTCCTGACACACTTGTTCCGTCGACAGAAGACTTCCGTCCGGACCTGATCCGGGCGGAAGCTCGTCCTTACCGCTGCGCCGAAAGGCCGATGACCATCGAGGCGAGAGAGCGATGTTTCGCGCCATCAAGATTTTTCTTCTGACATTGTGCCTGATGTTTTCGGGGCTGACGCTTCCGATGGCCGGCCTTCGCGCCCAGGACGATGTGCATGCCCTTGTCGATGCGCTCGGCGTCGGCGGCTTTCCCGAACGCGAGGCGGCCATCCGGGCGCTTGTCGCTTCCGGGGATTCGCGTGTCAGCCGCATCCTGCAGCAACTGAGCGACGGCCAGCTCTACGTCAATTCGGAAGGCGGTCCTGTGCTCGTGCAGGGCGGCACGGAGGACGAACCGACTTATTCCGATCCGATCACCGGCGAGGCGGTCGCCGACCTCGATCCCGACATGATGTCGAAGGTCAAGATCAACAATGCGCTGCGCACGACCATCACGACGATGATGAGCCAGCTGACGCTGCTGAGCCCGGATCGTTCCGCGCGGCTCGCTGCTGCCGAGGGCATGCTCAAGGATGCTGATCCCACCAATCTCGATCTGCTGAATTCGGCTCTGTCAGCCGAGAAGGACGGTGAGATCAAAAACACGATGGAAGCGGCGCGCGCCGTGATGGTGCTGAAGAGCGACGCCGGCATCGAGGAGAAGAAGGCCGCGATCGATACGATCGCCGCGCGCGGCGGCCGCGATGCGCTGACGATCCTGTCGACGGCGATGACGACCGCGCCTGACGATCTGAAACCGGCGATCCAGGCCGAGATCAATACGATCAACCGCGATCTCGCACTCTGGGATATCGTCCAGAACGTCTGGTACGGCCTGTCGCTCGGCTCGGTGCTGCTGCTTGCGGCCATCGGCCTAGCCATCACCTTCGGCGTCATGGGCGTCATCAACATGGCGCATGGCGAGATGGTGATGATCGGCGCCTATACGACCTATGTGGTGCAGGAAACCATCGCCTCGGCCTTTCCCTCGCTCGCCGATTATTCGCTGGCCTTCGCGGTGCCGGCCGCCTTCCTCTTCACCGGCCTCGTCGGCCTGGTGATCGAACGTTCGGTGATCCGCTATCTCTACGGCCGGCCGCTGGAAACGCTTCTCGCCACCTGGGGCGTGTCGCTGATCCTGCAGCAGGCAATCCGCAGCTATTTCGGCCCGACCAATCGCGAAGTCCGCAATCCGAGCTGGATGTCCGGCGCATTCGATTTCGGCGGGTTGGTCATCACCTGGAACCGGCTCTGGATCATCGTCTTTTCGCTTGTGGTATTCCTGGCGCTGCTGATGCTGCTCAAGCGCTCCGCCTTCGGGCTGCAGATGCGGGCGGTGACGCAGAACCGGCGCATGGCCTCATCGATGGGCATTCGCACCGGCTGGGTCGACGCCTTCACCTTCGCGCTCGGCTCCGGCATTGCCGGCATGGCGGGTGTGGCGCTCTCGCAGATCGACAACGTCTCGCCGAACCTCGGCCAGAACTACATCATCGACAGCTTCATGGTCGTCGTCTTCGGTGGCGTCGGCAATCTCTGGGGCACGCTGGTCGGCGCCTTGTCGCTCGGCGTCGTCAACAAGTTCCTCGAGCCCTTCGCCGGCGCCGTGCTCGGCAAGATCCTGGTGCTCGTCCTCATCATTCTCTTCATCCAGAAGCGTCCGCGCGGGCTCTTCGCACTCAAAGGAAGGGCGGTGGAAGCATGATAACGGCCTTCCTTCTCCGGTCTCTCGATCGCAGGATCTCTGTCGCCGTCGCGCTGCTGCTGGCGGTCGCCATTGTGGTGCCCGTCTTGAACCTTGCGACCGGCCCGAGCCATCCGCTGCACATCCCGACCTATATCATGGCGCTGTTCGGCAAGTATCTGACCTATGCGCTGCTGGCGTTGGCGCTCGATCTCGTCTGGGGTTTCTGCGGCATCCTCTCGCTCGGCCACGGCGCCTTCTTCGCGCTCGGCGGTTATGCGATGGGCATGTATCTGATGCGCCAGATCGGCTCGCGCGGCGTTTACGGCGATCCTGTGCTGCCCGACTTCATGGTGTTCCTGAACTGGAAGGAGCTGCCCTGGTTCTGGTACGGCTTCGACCACTTCTGGTTCGCGGCGCTGATGGTGCTCGCCGTACCGGGCCTGCTCGCCTTCGTCTTCGGCTGGTTTGCCTTCCGCTCCCGCGTCAACGGCGTCTACCTCTCGATCATCACCCAAGCGATGACCTATGCTCTGCTGCTTGCCTTCTTCCGTAACGACATGGGCTTCGGCGGCAATAACGGCATGACCGATTTCAAGGATATCCTCGGCTTCAACATTCAGGCGGACGGCACGCGCGCCAGCCTCTTTGCCGCGACCGCGATTTTCCTCGCGCTGTCGCTGACAATCGCCTCGGCCATCGTGCGCTCGAAGTTCGGCAAGGTGCTGGTCGGCGTGCGAGATGCGGAAAGCCGCACGCGCTTCCTTGGCTACCGCGTCGAGAATTTCAAACTCTTCACCTTCGTCGTCTCGGCAATGATGGCGGGCATAGCAGGCGCGCTCTACGTGCCGCAGGTCGGCATCATCAATCCGGGCGAATTCGCGCCCGCCAACTCGATCGAAGTCGTCATCTGGACGGCTGTCGGCGGGCGAGGGACGCTGATCGGGCCGATCATCGGCGCGATCCTCGTCAATGGCGGCAAGACGATCTTCACCGGCCTCTTCCCGGAGTTCTGGCTGTTTGCGCTCGGCGGCCTCTTCGTCGCCGTCACGCTGTTCCTGCCGAAGGGCGTGGTCGGCACGATCGCGCATTATCTCGCCAGTCGGAAACCCGTTGCCGAAGCTGCACCAGCGGCGGCGCGGGAAGATGGCATCGAGCCGAAAATCCAGGCAGCGGAGTAGGCGCCATGATCCCCGACGTCAAACCCAACAGCGTGCTTTATCTCAGCGGCGTCTCCGTTTCCTTCGACGGCTTCAAGGCGCTGAATTCGCTCTCGATCGTTATCGAGCCGGGCGAGCTTCGCGCCATCATCGGCCCGAACGGCGCCGGCAAGACGACAATGATGGATATCATCACCGGCAAGACCCGGCCCGATGAGGGCGAGGTGTTCTTCAATGGCACCATCGACCTCACCAAGAAGGACGAAGCAGATATCGCTGAGCTCGGCATCGGCCGCAAATTCCAGAAGCCGACTGTCTTCGAGAGCCATACGGTCTGGGACAATCTGGAGCTGGCGCTGAATCGCCGCCGCTCGGTGTTTTCGACGCTGTTCTACCGGCTTTCGGGCGAGGACAAGGCACGGATCGAGGAGATCCTCGAGACGGTGCGGCTGACGCACCGGCGCGACGAATTGGCCGCCAACCTCTCGCACGGGCAGAAGCAGTGGCTGGAGATCGGCATGCTGCTGGCGCAGGAGCCGAAGCTGCTGCTCGTCGACGAGCCGGTGGCCGGTATGACCGACGCGGAAACGGCGGAGACGGCGATCCTGCTCAAGGACATTGCCAAGACCCGCTCGGTCGTCGTCGTCGAGCACGATATGGGCTTCATCCGCGACCTCGGCGTCAAGGTGACCTGCCTTGCGGAAGGCTCAGTGCTGGCCGAGGGATCTATCGATTTCGTCAGCTCCGATCCCAAGGTGATCGAGAACTATCTGGGGCGGTGATCAATGCAACTTAGAGGCTTGAACCCGACAAGAGAAAACGCTCTAAAACGGGTGGGGTTTATTGTGGGGCTTCATCATGGCTTTTCTCGGCATTCTGGTCGTAGCGATCAGCGGCGCGGCCGTTTGGTATTGGCGTTTGAAAATGATGCGTGAGGCGGGAAGCGAGATCATCGATTCCGTCGAGCGCATGCGGGGCGTCTATAAGCGCGGAAAATTACGAAAGCAGGCAGCGGCAGCGCCGCTGGCGTCAATCGCCGATCCGGCGATTGCGGCGGTGGCCTTCTTCTTCTGCCTCGCCAAGGAAAAGCCAATCCATCTCGACGCTGCGAGAGACGTCGTCCGCAATCGCATGAAAGGCATCATCCGGCCGGGCGACATGGAAGAGGTTCTGGTTTTCGGTGAGTGGGCGTCGAAGAACGTCACCAGTCCCGAAGATCCGATCCGCCGGTTCCGGGATCTTTGGTTAAAGGCGCTCGACATGCAGGAGCGCCAGCAACTGATCGGCATTGCCGAGGACGTGGCCGCGGCCGGCGGCGAAAGAACAAACGAACAGGAGCACGCCTTGCAGACGCTGAGGCGCACACTGATGAACTGATGGGGAATGGGTGAAGGGATGCTGACAGTCGAAAACGCAAATCTGCATTATGGCGCTGCGCAGGCGCTGCGCGGCATCTCGATCAAAGCGGAGATGGGCAAGATTACCTGCGTGCTCGGGCGCAACGGCGTCGGCAAGAGTTCGCTTTTGCGCGCCGTGACCGGCCAGCATCCGCTGTCGGCCGGCACCGTCACCTTCAACGATACAAGGCTGAATGGCCTGCCGCCCTTTGCCCGGGCCAAGCAGGGCATCGGCTACGTGCCGCAGGGACGCGAAATCTTTCCGTTGCTGACGGTGAAAGAAAATCTCGAAACCGGCTTTGCACCGCTCGGCCGCCGCGACCGCAACATCCCCGATGACATCTTCAGCCTCTTCCCGGTGCTGAAGTCGATGCTCTCGCGTCGGGGCGGCGATCTTTCCGGCGGGCAGCAGCAACAGCTGGCGATCGGACGCGCCATGGTGACGCGGCCGAGGATTCTCGTACTCGACGAGCCGACCGAGGGCATCCAGCCGTCGATCATCAAGGATATCGGCCGGGCGATCCGTTACCTGCGTGATTCCACCGGCATGGCGATCCTGCTCGTCGAGCAATA
This sequence comes from Rhizobium phaseoli, assembly GCF_003985125.1. GTDB lineage: Bacteria > Pseudomonadota > Alphaproteobacteria > Rhizobiales > Rhizobiaceae > Rhizobium > Rhizobium phaseoli. Next base: position 39,743 of record NZ_ML133579.1, on the reverse strand, counting down.
TCTCGACTTCTGCCGGGAGCTTGCCGATTACGTCTATATCATGGACCGCGGCGAGATCGTGCATGAAGGACTTGCCGAAAGCCTCGATACGCCGGAGGCTCGTCGTCACCTGACCGTTTGACCGGCAGATGCCGTTTTTTACGGCAGGGGTTGCAACGCTTCGCCGGTCTCCCCTGCGGGCCGCGGGCATTCCTCGGGCGGCATGGGAATTGCTTGCTTTCCATCATCCGCGCGATTGATAAAAGCCGATGGCGCGACTGAAGAGGACGACATGACGATTGCGGCGGCCGGCACGAGACCGCAAAGAGCGGAGGGACGCGGACATCTGGCGGCAAAGCTGCTCGACGGCCGCACGCGTCTCCGCCAGCTCTATCAGGAGGGGGCGGCGAAGATCCGCCTGCCGGATACGTTCGACGCCTCGATGGAGGCCGTCATCATCAACACCGCTGGCGGGCTGACCGGCGGCGACCGGATGGACTGGAGCGTCGTTGCCGGCGCCGGCACCAAGATCGACGTCACCACCCAAGCCTGCGAAAAGATCTACAAGGCCTCGGCCGGCGTCGCCGAGGTGACGACCCGCATCGAAGCGGGGGCGGGGGCGCGCGTCGACTGGCTGCCGCAGGAAACGATCCTGTTCGACCGGGCGGCGCTCTTCCGCCGCCTTGATGTCGACCTCGACGAGAGCGCCGAATTCCTGGCCGTCGAAGCCGTGCTGCTCGGCCGCAAGGCCATGGGCGAGACGGTAGACAGGGGTCTCTTTCGCGACCGCTGGCGCATCCAACGCTCGGGCCGGCTGATTCATGCCGAGGAGCTCAGGCTTTCCGAGGGTGTGGCGGCGCTTTCGGCGCGCCAGGCGGTGCTCGGCGGGCAAGTTGCCTTCGCGACGCTGCTTTATGCCGGGCCGCTGGCGGAGGCCTATCTCGGCAGGGTCCGGCCCCTCCTTGAGGGGGCGATGGGCGGCGCAAGCGCCTGGAGCAACAAGCTGATCGTACGCCTTGCTGCGGCTGACGGCTTCACGCTGAGAAAAATCCTGATCCCGGTTATTTCCGTCTTGCGCAATGGTGCGCCTGTGCCGAAAGTCTGGAATCTCTAAAGCTAAGCATCAAGCAGATGGGCAAGCAATGAACCTCACTCCGAGAGAAAAAGACAAGCTGCTGATATCAATGGCGGCGATGGTGGCGCGGCGGCGGCTCGAGCGCGGCGTCAAGCTGAACTATCCCGAAGCGATCGCGCTGATCAGCGACTTCGTCGTCGAAGGCGCCCGCGACGGCCGCCCTGTCGCCGAACTGATGGAGGCCGGCGCCCATGTGATTAGCCGCGATCAGGTGATGGAAGGCATTGCCGAGATGATCCACGACGTGCAGGTCGAGGCGACATTCCCCGATGGCACCAAGCTCGTTACCGTGCACGAACCGATCAGGTGAGGAAATAGAATGCTGGAACTCAGACCCAATTGCGAGTGCTGCGACAAGGATTTGCCGCCGGAGAGCATGGAGGCGCGGATCTGCACCTATGAATGCACCTTCTGCGCCGATTGCGTGGACAATGTGCTGAAGGGCGCCTGCCCGAATTGCGGCGGCAATCTCGTTGCCAGACCCATCCGCCCGGCAGCGATGCTCGCCAAACACCCGGCGTCGACGAAACGCGTGCTGAAGGCCGAGGGCTGCGCACCCCGGGCAGCTTAAGGAGAACGAGATGATTCCGGGCGAAATCATTGCCGCCAGCGGCGACATCGAACTGAATGCCGGCGCGCCGACGGTGACGCTTGAGGTATCCAATACCGGCGATCGGCCGGTGCAGGTCGGCAGCCACTATCATTTCGCCGAGACCAATGCCGGCCTCTCCTTCGACCGCGCGGCCGCGCACGGCAAGCGGCTCGATATTCCAGCTGGAACGGCCGTGCGCTTCGAACCGGGTCAGACGCGTTCCGTGACGCTGATCCCGCTTGCCGGCAAGCGGGAGGTCTATGGTTTCCGTCAGCTGGTGATGGGCAAGCTTTAACGGGGGGATGCATGCGTTTGAATATCCTCCTCATCGGGGCGGCGATGCTGCTGACGGCAGGTCACGTCTCCGCTCAGGATATCGATTGCCAGAACCCCAAGACGCAATCGGACATGACCTCTTGCGAGGTGGCGCGTCACGATGCTGCCGACAAGGCGCTGAACGAGCAATACAAGAAGACCCGCGCCGCCATGGCGGCGATCGACAAGGATCTCGACGGCGACATGAAGGGCGCGGAAAAGGCGCTGGTGAAAGCGCAGCGTGCCTGGATCGACTATCGCGACGCCCAATGCGACGCCTTCGGCTTTCAGGCCCGCGGTGGCACGATGGAGCCGATGCTGGTTGCCGGATGCCTGGCGGAAGAGACGGACAAGCGCACCAAAGAGCTGAAAGAGCTCGAAGAAACGATGGGCAACTAAGGTGATCGGGAAGATCGTGATCGTCGGCAATGGCGAGGTCGGTGAGGGAGAGGCAGGCATCATCGATGCCGCAGATTTTGTCGTCCGCTTCAACGATTGCCGCTCCTATGGCGCCGGCGGCAGCCGCACGGATGCCGTCGCGGTCTGCAATACCGGCCGTCCGGCAAAGGCGATGCTCGGTTCGCGTGAGTGGCGGACCCATCCCGGCGTCAAATCGGCGCGCGAAATCTGGAGCGTGCGCGATCCCGATAAATTCGCCGCGATGCGGGCGCCGCTTGCGGTCTCGCATCCTGATCTCGACGATTTCTGCGACGACTATACCGATGCGTTCAGCGCCTTCTGCGCGGAGACCGGCAAGATGCATGTCGTCATCGACACGTCGATCCACGAGGCCGTCGATGCGTCGCTCTCGGCCTTTGCGCCTGCGCCTTATGTCGTGCCGAGCAGCGGCATGATCGTCATTGCCGAAGTGCTGAGCAAATTTCCCGGAGCCGAGGTGATGTTGGCCGGCTTCGGTCACGTCGGCTGGGAATGGCACCCGTTTGCCGCCGAACGACAGCTTGTCGATAGTTATATTGCCGCGGGTCGCCTCAGGCGGCTCGGCGGAAAAATGCTTGTCTCTTCCTCCTACGGAGCCTGATGGATGCCCTATAAGATCTCGCGCGCCGCCTATGCCGGCATGTTCGGACCGACCACCGGCGACAAGGTGCGCCTTGCCGATACGGAGCTCTTCATCGAGATCGAGAAGGATTTCACCACCTATGGCGAGGAGGTGAAGTTCGGCGGCGGCAAGGTGATCCGCGACGGCATGGGCCAGAGCCAGGTGACACGGGCGGACGGCGCGGTCGATACCGTCATCACCAATGCCGTAATCATCGACCACACGGGCATCTACAAGGCCGATATCGGGCTGAAGAACGGGCGCATCGCTGCGATCGGCAAGGCAGGCAATCCCGATATGCAGCCCGGCGTCAACATCATCGTCGGCCCGGGCACCGAGGCGATCGCCGGCGAGGGGAAGATCGTCACCGCTGGCGGCATGGACAGCCATATTCATTTCATCGCGCCGCAGCAGATCGAGGAAGCGCTGATGTCGGGCATGACCTGCATGCTCGGCGGCGGCACGGGTCCTGCGCACGGCACGCTTGCCACCACCTGCACGCCCGGCCCCTGGCATATCGCGCGCATGATCGAGGCGGCCGATGCTTTCCCGATGAACCTCGCTTTTGCCGGCAAGGGCAATGCCTCGCTGCCGGGGGCTTTGACCGAGATGGTGCTTGCCGGCGCCACCTCGCTCAAACTGCATGAGGACTGGGGCACGACGCCTGGTGCCATCGACTGCTGCCTGTCGGTTGCCGACGACTATGACGTGCAGGTGATGATCCACACAGATACGCTGAACGAAAGCGGCTTCGTCGAAGATACGATCGGCGCCATCAAGGGCCGCACCATCCATGCCTTCCACACCGAAGGGGCGGGTGGCGGGCACGCACCCGACATCATCAAGATCTGCGGTCAGCCGAACGTCATACCGTCGTCGACCAATCCGACGCGGCCCTATACGGTCAATACGATTGCCGAGCATCTCGACATGCTGATGGTCTGCCATCATTTGTCACCGTCGATCCCCGAGGATATCGCCTTTGCGGAAAGCCGCATCCGCAAGGAGACGATCGCCGCTGAAGATATCCTGCACGATATCGGCGCCTTCTCGATCATCTCGTCCGACAGCCAGGCCATGGGCCGCGTCGGCGAGGTGGCGATCCGCACCTGGCAGACGGCCGACAAGATGAAGCGCCAACGCGGCCGGCTGAAGGAGGAAAAGGGCGATAACGACAATTTCCGCGTTCGCCGCTACATCGCCAAATACACGATCAACCCGGCGATCGCCCATGGCCTCAGCCATGAGATCGGTTCGATCGAGATCGGCAAGCGCGCCGACCTCGTGCTCTGGAATCCGGCCTTCTTCGGCGTGAAGCCCGACATGGTGCTGCTCGGCGGCTCGATCGCGGCAGCACCGATGGGCGATCCGAACGCCTCGATCCCGACGCCGCAGCCGGTACACTACCGGCCGATGTTTGCCTCCTACGGCAAGAGCCTCACCAATTCTTCCGTCACCTTCGTCAGCCAGGCCTCGCTCGATGCCGGCCTGAAAGGCAGGCTCGGAGTCGCCAAGGAACTGGTGGCGGTGAAGAATACGCGCGGCGGCATCTCCAAGGCATCGATGATCCATAACCACCTGACGCCGGAGATCGAAGTCGATCCGGAGACCTATGAAGTCAGGGCGAATGGCGAACTGCTGACCTGCGAACCGGCGACGGTGCTGCCGATGGCGCAGCGTTATTTCCTGTTTTAGGTCCGATCATCCGTGCGCGCCGGTCGGTTCCGATGAAATCAGGCATCCGCTGGCTGTTGCGGATCACGGTCCTGCTCATTGCTCTGGCAGCGGGCGGAACTTTGATTCCCCGGCCGCTGATTGCCCCGGTCAAGGCGTCGTCCTCGGCGGCGACCCATCGGATTCTGCTTCTGTCGGGACCGATCCATACCGATATCGCCATTCCGCTCGACGAGGAAACGCGGGCCGCCTTTTCCTTCCTCGACGATCCCGGCTTTCCGCTCGGCCATCCGAACGCGGAATGGCTCGTCGTCGGCTGGGGCGGCCGCGCCTTCTATCTGGAAACGCCGACCTGGGCGGAGCTGAGGCCGCTGCCGGTCCTGCGGGCTCTGACGATCGATCGTTCGGTGCTGCATGTGGATCTCGCCGGCCATATCACCGAGCCGCAGCCGGCCGTGACCGCCTTCGATATCAGTGACGAACAATTGGCGCGGCTGCGTGGCTTCATCTCGGACAGCTTTGTTCGCAACAACGGGGAGATCGCGCCGATCCCGGATGCAGGTTACGGCGAGATCGACCGGTTCTTCGAGGCCAAGGGCTATTTCAATGCCCTCTTCGGCTGCAACACCTGGACTGCCGCAGCACTCCGCTCGGCTGGGCTTCGAACCGGCTTATGGAATCCGCTTCCACAATCATTGCGGTTATCGTCCGGTGTCTACAATTGACGCAGTTGCCGACCACAGCGCATGTAAACGGAGTTGTGAATGCTACTCTCCATATGGTTGTAGAAATCGATCGCAAGGCCCAGATTATCCACAGGTAAGCCATTCTGGAACAGATGCTTATTTTTCCCCAAAAAAGTTATGTCAGTGACATAGGCGCTCAGGAATCCTGTCCGATTCAGGGAATCGATGTTTGCATCCCCTGCTAGAAAAAATCATTCAGACAAATCGTCTAAAGCCGCTCGATTTTTAACGAGTTGATTAACACACCCGCAGCAATTGGGCTCTTATCAATGCCGTGCAACGCCGGGCAGGAAGGTCGATTCTCATGAGAAGCTGGATGTCGCTGCAGGCCGGTTTCGGCGATTTTCAATATCGCAGGAACGTCTATCTCTTTGCGCTGAGGATGAGCTTTGTTGCTGTCATTCTCTCGGGCGTCATCCTCGCGCTGACGATACCGCCACTCGGTTTTTTCGGGCTGCTGCCGATGACCCTTTGGTATGCGATCGGCTTCGGCGCCGCTTTTTCCTGGCTTGTCGGCGGCACCGTTTGCGGCATGCTGTCCCTGGCCGCTGGATTTACCATGCATGAGTTGACGCTTTCGCGGGCGGAGTTCGAAAAGCTGAGCCGCACGGATACGCTCTCCGGCCTCTTGAACCGTCGCGCCTTCACCGAGGCGCTCGACAAAGCCGAGGGCAATGCCTCGCTTGTCATTTTCGACGTCGACCGCTTCAAAGCGATCAACGACCGTTTCGGCCATGCCTGCGGCGATGCCGTCATCACTGCGGTCTCGGCCATGCTCAGATCCGCTTTCGACGACATGTCCGTCGTTGCACGGCTGGGTGGAGAGGAATTCGGCGTCATCGTCTCCGGCGAGCTGGAGGCGCGGCTGAAGCGCATCGAAGGCGTGCGCGCCCGGATCGCAGGCGGCGCGATCGCGGCCGACGGGCACGATATCCGCATCACTGTTTCCGGCGGCGTTGCCGATCTCGCTGCCGGGCGCAGCAAGCAGGCGGTGTATGCCTCGGCGGACCGGGCGCTCTATCTCGCCAAGGCGCTCGGGCGCAATCGCGTCGTGCACGAAAGGGAAGGCCTGCATCATGCCTGGCACGGGCTCGCCGATAACTGCTTCGATGCCAAGGGCAGGGGAGCTGAGAGCGACAACGTGATGCAGGCTTACGGGATATAAAAGTCCTGACCTGAGCAAAAGGCCATTGGTGCTTGCGCCGGGAAAGGCTATTTTGCGTGCTCGTCTCAGCAAAACGGACCTATCATGCAGCGCGTCACTTCCTATATTCCCGCCGGTACCCCGTCCTCCCATCCGACCGCCCAGGTCAAGCTGCCGCACGATCTGCGCCATCTGCGCCGCAAGCTGCTGCATCTGGAAAATGGCGAGATGGTCATGCTCGATCTCAAGGACCCGGTGCTCTTCGCCAATGGCGACCTGCTGGTGCGCGAAGATGGGGAACTGATCGAGATTCTGGCTGCCGACGAGAAACTCTTCGAAATTCGCGGACACGACCGCACGCATCTCGTCGAGCTTGCTTGGCATCTCGGCAACCGTCATCTTGCCGCCCAGATCGAGGAGGACCGCATCGTCATCCTGCGCGATCATGTCATTCGCAACATGCTGCAGGGGCTCGGCGCCACCGTGCTTGAGATCAATGAGCCCTTCCAGCCTGCGCGCGGCGCCTATCATTCCCATGGCGGGCATTCGCATGATCACGGTCAGGCCGCCCATGATCACGGTCACAACCATGATCATGATCACGGTCACGCACACGGCCATGACCACCAGCATGATCACAGCTGCGACCACGATCATGACCACGGGCATCATCACGGCCACAAGCACGATTGAAGCACAATGACCGGGGATCGCGAGTTGCAGGCCTTGCTGCGCCTGACGGCGTGGCTCTCGCCGGCCTTTCCGATTGGCGGTTTTGCCTATTCGGGCGGGCTGGAACGGGCGACGGCCGATGGGCTCGTCATCGATGCGGCCTCGCTTGCCGCCTGGATCGCCACATTGATCAGCCATGGTTCGGTCTGGAACGACGCGGTGCTGCTGGCTGAGAGCCACAGGCAACAGGCGAGCCCCGCGTTCCTTGCCGAGATTGCCGCTCTCGCCGAGGCCCTTGCCGGGTCGCGTGAGCGCCACCAGGAAACCATGCTGCTCGGTGACGCCTTTCTCGCGGCAGCGCGGGCCTGGCCGGATGAGGTGTTCGAGAGGCTTCCCGGCAAGGCCGCTTATCCCGTCGCCGTCGGAGCGGTTGCGGGCGCGCACGGCATAGGGCTTGAGAAAGTGCTCGCGGCCTTCCTGCACGCCTATGCCTCGCAAGCGGTTTCGTCAGGCATCCGTCTTGGCGTGGCGGGGCAGCGGGATGGCGTTGCCGTGCTGGCCGGCCTTGAAGAGCATATCGTGGAGGTTGCCCGGCGGGCGGCAGCGTCGACACTCGACGAGCTCGGCTCGGCTACCGTGCAGGCCGATATCGCCAGCCTGCGCCACGAGACTCAGACGACGCGGTTGTTTCGCTCGTGAGGACGTCAATTAACCGCGGAAACTGCGCCATTTGACGGTGGCGCGCGCCGCCGCCGTCGCTATCATCCGGCTCGATTGGAGTGAAACACATGAAATCAAGAAACGGACCCCTGCGCGTCGGCATTGGCGGGCCGGTCGGCTCGGGCAAAACGGCGCTGACGGAAAAGCTCTGCAAGGCGATGCGCGACGATTATTCGGTCGCCGTCGTCACCAACGACATCTATACGACCGAGGATGCCGAGGCGCTGGTACGGATGCAGGCTTTGCCGTCCGACCGCATCGTCGGCGTGGAGACCGGCGGCTGCCCGCACACTGCCATTCGTGAGGATGCGACGATCAATCTTCAGGCGATCGCCAGCCTGAACGAACGCTTTCCCGATCTCGACGTCGTCTTCATCGAGTCCGGCGGTGACAATCTGGCGGCGACCTTTTCACCCGATCTCGCCGACATCACCATCTATGTCATCTCCGTCTGCCAGGGCGAGGAAATCCCGCGCAAGGGCGGGCCCGGCATCACCCGTTCGGACCTGCTCGTCATCAACAAGAAGGACCTCGCGCCTCATGTCGGCGCCGATCTCGACGTGATGGACCGGGATGCGACGCGCATGCGCGCCTCACGCCCCTTCGTCTTTTCCGACATGAAGCGGGGCGACGGCGTTAATTCGATCGTCAGTTTCCTCAGGGAACAGGGCGGGCTCTGACGGTCATCCCGCAGCCGCTCGAAATCGCCGGCCGCGACAAGAGCAAAAAAAGAAAACGGGCCGGGAGTTCGCTCCCGGCCCGTTTGTTTTCTTGGCTTTCTTCACTCCGCCGCAAACGGCGGTAAGCGGAGTACGTTCGTGTCCTTGCCGGTGGAACTCTTGCGCTTGCCTTCCGGCTTTTCGATCGCGGTCAGACGCTCGTCCAGCGCATCGATGTCGCTCCGGTTCTCGCGGGTAACGCGGGTGAGATCCTCGCGCGACAGCGGCAGGTCCTCCTGGTCCTTCCGGCCGACCAGACGGCCGAACATCCAGCCGAGCAGGCGGGACAGGTCGTCCATGATCAGGAAGAAGGACGGCACGACGACGAGCGACAGCACCGTCGAGACGATGATGCCGCCGATCACGGCGATTGCCATCGGCGCGCGGAACGAGCCACCTTCGCCGACACCGAGCGCCGACGGCAGCATGCCCGCTGACATGGCGATCGAAGTCATGATGATCGGCCGGGCACGCTTGCGGCCGGCTTCGACCATGGCCTCGACACGGGCCATGCCCTGATGGCGCATCTCGATCGCAAAATCGACGAGCAGGATGGCGTTCTTGGTGACGATCCCCATCAGCATCAGAATGCCGATCATGACCGGCATCGACAGCGGATTGCTGGTGATGATCAGAGCCGCCGCGACGCCACCGATGGCAAGCGGCAGCGAGAATAGGATGGTGAAGGGCTGGATCACGTCCTTGAAGAGCAGGATAAGCACCGTCAGCACCAGCAGAAGACCCATCAACATGGCGTTGACGAAGCTCTGCTGCATCTCGGTCTGAACCTTGGTATCGCCGCTTTCGGCAAGGTGGACGGAGGCCGGAATGTTGGCGGCCTTGACGATTTCGCGGAAGCGGGCCGAGGCCGTGTCGAGCGCCACGCCCTGCGGCAGGTCGGAGCCGATCGCGACGACGCGGTTGCGGTTGTTGCGCTTGATCGAGCTTACGCCTTCCGAATAGTCGATATTGGCGACGCTTGCGAGCGGAACGGTGCCGCCGCTGGCGGTCTGGATCTTCAACGCCCGGATGGCCGCGAGGTCGCGGCGCATGTCGAGTGCTGCCTGCACCCGGATCGGGATCTGGCGATCGTCGAGCGAGATCTTGGCAAGGGCCGCATCCACATCGCCGATGGTGGCGACGCGGATCGTTTCGGAAATCTGTTGCGGCGTGATGCCGAGGCGGGCGGCCTCGTCCTTGCGCGGGTAGACCTGCAGTTCCGGACGGGGCAGGGCGCCGTCGGCGCTGACGTTTGCCAGCAACGGATCGGCGCGCAGCTTGGATTCCAGGATGCCGACGGCGTCGTTCAGGTCCTTCTCGTTCTTGGAAAGGAAGTTGAAGGAGAGGTCGCGTTCGCCGCGGTCGTTGAGCTTGAGGATATGGACGTCGGGAATATCGCGCAGCTTGGCGAAGACTTCCTTTTCAATGTCCCATTGAGGACGTTCACGGCCGTGAACTTCGACCTTCGGCAGCATCGGGCCGATGACCGGGATGCGGCCGAGCACATCGTTGACCACCTTCTTGACCAACGACTGGTCGAGCTTGTCGAGCGCGAGCGTGATCGTCGCGCGGCGCAGTTCGAGTTCGCCCTTCGGCGATGCGCCTCCGAGTACGAAGACGCTTTCGACGCCGTTGATGTCCTTGACCCTGTCATAGATCGCATCGGTCGTCTTCTCGGTGTCGTCAAGCCGCGCATTCGGCGGCAGTTCGACGGAGAGAACGATACGCGAGGCGTCTTCCGGCGGCAGGAAGCTGCCTGGCACGAACATGAATAGCGATATGACCGAACCAACCGTGAAGAGGAGGGCCACAATCAACGTCGTATAACGCCAATACCACTTGCGAGTCGTGCCGGTGACAAGGCGCGTATAGCCCTTCATCAGCAGGCCGTCATTGTCATGATGGTCGTCGACGCCATCCTCGGCGCGCATGAGATAGGCGGCCATCATCGGCGTGATCAGGCGCGCCACCATCAGCGAGAAGAAGACGGAGAAAGCGACGGTCAGGCCGAACTGGATGAAGTACTGGCCGGGAATGCCGGGCATGAAGGAAACCGGCACGAAGACGGCGATGATGGTGAAAGTGGTGGCGATGACGGCGAGGCCGATTTCATCAGCCGCCTCGATCGCCGCCCGATAGGGCGTCTTGCCCATCTTGATGTGGCGGGCGATGTTTTCGATTTCGACGATTGCATCGTCGACGAGGATGCCGGTTGCCAGCGTCAAGGCAAGGAAGCTGACGAGGTTTAGCGAGAAGCCCATCATGTCCATGACCCAGAAGGTCGGGATCGCGGAGAGGGGGAGGGCGATCGCCGAGATCAGCGTCGCACGCCAGTTCCGGAGGAACAGCAGGACGACGATGACGGCGAGCAGCGCGCCTTCGAGCAGCGTATGGATGGCGGCTTCGTAATTGCCGTAGGTGAAATAAACCGAATCGTCGATCATCTCGATCTTCACATTCGGGTTGTCGGCTCTGACCTTGTCGAGGCTCTGCGCCACGGTTTCGGCGACGCTGACCTCGCTGGCGCCCTTCGAACGGAAGACACCGAATGTGACAACAGGCGTGTCGTTGAAGCGCGAGAAGGATTTCGGCTCCTCATAAGTGTCCTTGATGACGCCGAGGTCGGACAGCTTGACGAAACGGCCGTTCGGCAGCGCGATCGTCGTGTCGGCGAGTTCGGCGACATTGCGGGCGTCGCCGAGAACGCGGATCGCCTGTTCGCTGCCCGCCACCTGGCCGCGGCCGGAGCCGAGGTCGACGTTGGTGCCGCGCAGCTGCTGGTTCACGCTTGCGGCGGTGATGCCATGGGCATCGAGTTTGGCGGGGGTGAGCTCGATGCGCACTTCACGCTCGGCGCCGCCGTAGCGATCGACGCGACCGATGCCGGCCTGGCCCTGCAGCGCGCGCTTGATCGTATCGTCGACGAACCAGGAGAGTTCTTCCAGCGACATGTCGGGCGACGACACCGCGAAGGTCTGGATTGCCTGACCTTCGACATCGACTTTGGTGACGATCGGCGTTTCGGCTGTCGCCGGCAGGTCGCTGCGGATGCGATCGATCGCATCCTTGACGTCCTGCACGGCCTGTTCCGTCGGCACTTCCATGCGGAACATGACGTTGGTCTGCGAGCTGCCGTCGGTCACCGTCGACTGGATTTCGTCGATGCCGGTGATCGAGGCGATCGCGTCTTCGATCTCCTTCGTCACCTGCATTTCCAGTTCGGCCGGCGAAGCGCCGCTCTGCGTCACGCTGATCGAAACCAGCGGCACGTCGATGTTCGGGAAGCGGGTGATCGGCAGCGTGTTGAAGGACTGGATGCCGATGAATATCAACAGGCAGAAGGCGAGCAGCGGCGCGATCGGGTTTCGAATGGACCAGGCTGAAAAATTCATCGAATGGTCTCTTTAGTTGGAAGCCGCGGGCTGTTCACGCACCGGCGTGATGTGGTCGCCGTCGCGGACATAAGCACCCGCTTTGGCCACGACCTCATCGCCGCTCTTCAATCCCCGAACGATCTCGACATAGGCGCCGTCCTGGATGCCGGTCTCGATCTTGGCGAATTTTACCACACCGTCCTCGACCTTGCGGGCCGATGAGCCTTCATTGCCCGTCAGGACCGCGGTCAGGGGAAGAGATACGCCTTGTGTCTCGCGCACGACGATTTCAGCGCTGCCATACATGCCGGAGCGCGCCTTGCTGTCATCGTCGATCGAGATATGCACGAGGCCGAGGCGGGTGGTGGGATCGACGGTCGGCGACACCAGGCGCACGGCGCCGGAGAGCTTCTCGCGGCTGCCGGACAGCGAAATCGTCGCCTTCTGGCCGGCCATGATCCTGACGATGTCACTTTCGGCGACTTCGGCGACAAGCTCGATATCGCCGTCGCGGATGAGGGTGAACAGCGGATCGCCGTTGCCGGCGGCAATGGCGCCGACCTTGGCGTTCTTGGCCGCGATCGTGCCGGCGACCGGCGTCTTCACGTCAGTGCGGGCAAGCTTCAGATCCGCATCGGCGATCTGGCTGTCGAAGACCTTGAGATCGGCTTCGGCGACTTCGATCGCCTGCTCGGCGGAAACGACGCGGGCATTGGCGGCGGCGGCGGTCGCATCGGCCTGTTCGACCTGGGCGGTGGAAACGGTACCCTTCTTGCCCATTTCCTGAGCGCGGGCCTGTTGCTGCCTGGCCTGTTCGGCGTTGGCCTGGGCTTCGATGAGTTGGGCGCGCAGCTGAGCAAGGCTTGCCTCGCCTTTGGCCTTCGTCGCCATCATCTGGCTTTTCTCTAATACCAACGCATCATCGTTCAGGGTCGCCAGCGTGCTATCGGCCTGAACCTTGTCGCCAACATCGGCTTTCAGCGTGCGGATCGACAGTCCCTCGACCTGCGGTTGGATATAGACCTCCTCGACGGGCTTGACCGTTCCGGTGCCGATGACACGGTCGACGAGAGTGCGGTTTGTCGCTGTGGTAACGACGATGGCCGGCAGGTTCTGCTGCGGTTTTGCGACCGGCGCTTCCTGCGAAAATGCGGTGGATGCAGCCAGTGCCGCTGCAAAAAGGGTGGATGCACCTAAAAATCCGTTCGGCCTGCGTGCCATGCGTCGTCGTCCAATCTTGTAACAAGGTTGGCCGAACTCGCGCGTCTGTCCTTCAGCTCGCGACCAGGCCACTGCCTTTCCTGCATTCTCAAGGGTATCCGCACATCATTGCCGTCTTCATCCCTCGCCGGCAAATCGGCTTCTAATTGGTATCGATTTGCTCGATATGCAAGCCCGGCAGAAAACAATTCCCCATGAGCCGATAATAATTACCATCAGAACCTGAATCAATCACCGAAGGGTTATGCGAGCATGACGATGATTGATCCTGGCTCTACCCGAATGACGTTTGACGCCGGACAAATGCGACAGCTGCCCGGTGTTTTTTTATGAAAGCAGGAAAAATATGAAACGCGCGGAGACCTTCTCCGCGCGTTCGCCCTGCAATGTTGCCGCGATTACTTGGAAGCAGCGTCGGTAATGTCGTGCGTCCAGGCGCCCGAAGGCTCCTTGCTGATAATCTTCTGGTCGAGCAGCGCCTTTGCTGTGCGGGCATAGAGCGCTTCGTCCAGCTTGCCGGAGCCGTCGCCGACGAGCTTGGCGACTTCGCCCATCATGCGCTTCTGGTGGTTCTCGTCCTGGCCGCCATTGTCCATGACGATCTCGGCAGCTTCATCAGGGTTTTGGGTCGCGTACTTCCAGCCCTTCATCGAGGCGCGGACGAACTTGACCATTTTCTCCTTGAAGGCCGGATCCTTCAGCTTGTCTTCCATCGCGTAGAGGCCGTCTTCCAGGAGGTCGTTGCCCATCGCGGTATAGTTGAAGACCGTCAGTTCCTCCGGCTTGAAGCCGGCATCGATCGCCTGCCAGTATTCATTATAGGTCATGACGGAGATGCAGTCGGCCTGCTTCTGGACGAGCGGCTGCACGTCGAAGCTCTGCTTCAGCACGGTGACGCCGTTCGGGCCGCCTTCGGTGGAGAGGCCGAGCTTGTTCATCCAGGCGAAGAAGGGATACTCGTTGCCGAAGAACCAGACACCGAGCGTATGCCCCTTGAAGTCGGCCTCGGTTTTAACAGGGCCGTCCTTGCGGCAGATCATTTCCAGGCCCGACTTCTGATAGGGCTGGGCGATGTTGACGAGCGGAACACCCTTCTCGCGGGCAACGAGAGCGCCGCCCATCCAGTCGACGATGACATCGGCGCCGCCGCCGGCGATCACCTGTTCGGGGGCGATATCGGGACCGCCCGGCTTAATGTCGACGTCCAGGCCCTCTTCCTTGTAAAAGCCCTTGTCCTTAGCGACGTAGTAACCGCCGAACTGGCCCTGCGTCACCCATTTCAACTGCAGCACGACCTTGTCGGCGGCCATCGCGTGCGCGGCGGCCAGCGTCATGGCGCTCGCCATCATTGCAACCATCAACTTTTTCATTTTCTTTTCCTTACCCTCTGAAGTTATGCCCGAACCCCATTTGCGAGGCCCGTGCGCGCCTAGCCACCACGGATAGACGGATGCCAGAATGTCACCGCCCGTTCCGTCAGGGCGATGATGCCATAGAAAATCGAGCCGGCCAGCGCCGCAACGGCGATTTCCGCCCAAACCATGTCGACATTCATGCGGCCGATCTCGGTGGAGATGCGAAAGCCCATGCCGACGATCGGCGTCCCGAAGAATTCGGCAACGATGGCACCAATCAGCGCCAGCGTCGAGTTGATCTTCAGTGCGTTGAAAATGAAGGGCATGGCCGCCGGAAGCTTGAGCTTCAGCAGCGTCTGCCAGTCGTTCGAGGCATAGGTGCGCATCAGGTCGCGTTCCATGCTGCCGGAGGCGGCAAGGCCGGCGACGGTGTTCACCAGCATCGGGAAGAAGGTCATGATGATGACGACTGCGGCCTTCGACGGCCAGTCGAAGCCGAACCACATGACCATGACGGGGGCGATGCCGATGATCGGCAGGGCTGAGACCATGTTGCCGATCGGCAGCAGGCCGCGGCGCAGGAAGGCGACGCGATCGGCCAGCACCGCGACGATGAAGCCGCTAAGGCAGCCGATGATATAGCCGATCAATACCGCCTTGAAGATGGTCTGTCTGATGTCGTCGCCGAGGATCGGCAGGGAAGCCATGATACGGGTGCCGATGGCGCTTGGTGGCGGCAGGATGATGAAGGGAATGCCGGCGCCGCGCGTTGCCGCCTCCCAGAGGATGAGGATCCAGGCGCCGAAAATTGCCGGGATCAGCAGTTGCAGCGCCGATTTGCCGAAGGCGGTGACGGGCTGCTGTTTCGATAGCTCGGTGACACATCGCCAAGCCAGCAGCCAGCAAGCGAAGAGCAGCAGGAAGAAAGCCCGCGTCGCCATGCCCTCGTTGCCGGAGAGGGTGGACAGCAGCATCCAGGCGGCGCCATGGGCGCCGATGAACAGCACGGTGGCGCGGTAGGCCAGCGGCTGTGGCGCGAAGGACAGCAGTGCGGCGGCGGCGACGATGATGAAGACGAGGCTCGCCGTGCCATCGGTGAAGGGCCGTGCCGCCCCCTCGGCCAGCAGCGGCAGGGTGATCAGCGCTGCAAGGCAGAGGAGGAGGGCGGTCACGCCCTGCCAGGAGAAGGTCAGGTGTCTCATGCCGGCCTCCCGCCCATGGCGCGGTCGACGATCTTGGCGGCAAGGCCGACGATTGCAACCAGGATACCCGCCAGCAGCGATCCGGCGACCAAGGCCGCCCAGATATCGATAGTCTGGCTGTAATAGGAGCCGGCAAGCAGCTTCGAACCGATGCCGGCGGTGGCCCCGGTCGGCAGCTCGCCGACGATAGCGCCGACCAGGCTTGCGGCAATCGCGACCTTCATCGAGGTGAAGAGGAAGGGGATCGAGGCCGGGACACGCAATTTCCAAAAAGTCTGCATTGGGCTCGCATAATAGGTGCGCATCAGATCGAGATGCATGATCTCGGGCGACCGCAATCCCTTCACCATGCCGACGGCGACAGGGAAGAAGGAGAGGTAGGTGGAGATCAGCGCCTTGGAGACCAGACGGGAGGCGTCGGAATCGAGGTTGAGGAGGTGGGCCAGCGCATTGTCGCCGGTCAGCACATTATAGGAGATAATGACGATCATCGGCGCGATGGCAAGGATCGGAATGGTCTGGCTCGCCACCAGCCAGGGCATCAACGATCGGTCCATAGCGCGATTGTGAACGATCAGCACCGCAAGAAGGATGCCGAGCAGCATACCGAATCCGAAACCGAGCAGGGTGGAGGAGAGCGTCACCCAGCTGTGATAGACGAGGCTGCGATTGCTCGAAAGGCTGCGCAGCACGGTATTCTCGTAGACGTTCTGCGCCACCTGGTGCGGCGCCGGCAGGATCGGCTTCGGCTGCGCCAGCGTCTTGCCGATGAATTCGAGCGTCGTCGGTGTGACCCCGGCGCGGCTGTCCATGTCGCGCTGGAACGGCGCGTTCATCAGGACCGCGGCGACATACCAGATGGCGATGAGGACGAGCAGGATGGTGGTGACGGGAACAATCTTGTTTTTGAGGGTATCGGGTTTCATAGCGACCGCCCCAATTTGCTGGCGTCGAATGCGTAGCCACCCCCCTCTGCCCTGCCGGGCATCTCCCCCACAAGGGGGGAGATCGGCAAGAGGATAGCGTGTCGCTCCCCACCGCTCCCGTGCTGGATCAGGCGCCTTTCATTGATTGGAGAAGCCGTTTCGGCATATCGATCTCCGCCCTTGTGGGGGAGATGCCCGGCAGGGCAGAGGGAGGTAAGCCCGGAACTCAACCGCCTAAACCTCATGGCTATGCCCCGTCCTCAGCCCTTCGCGAACGCGATGGGCGATCTCCAGGAATTCCGGGGTGTCGCGGATATCGAGCGGGCGTTCGGCCGGCAGCGTCGAGTCGATCACATCGGTGACGCGGCCCGGGCGCGGCGACATCACCACGATCTTGGTGGAGAGATAGACGGCCTCGGGGATGGAATGGGTGACGAAGCAGATCGTCTTGTTGGTACGCGCCCAGAGTTTCAGCAGCTCTTCGTTCAAATGGTCGCGGACGATCTCGTCCAATGCGCCGAAGGGTTCGTCCATCAACAGCAGGTCAGCGTCGAAGGCGAGCGCGCGGGCGATCGAGGCGCGCTGTTGCATGCCGCCGGAAAGCTGCCAAGGGAACTTCTTCTCGAAGCCGGAGAGGCCGACAAGATCGAGCGCTTCGGCGATCCGCCGCGTGCGATCAGCGCCACGATAACCCATAATCTCCAGCGGCAGGGCGATATTGTCTTCGATGACCCGCCAGGGCAGGAGCGCCGGCGCCTGGAAGACATAGCCGTAGGCACGGGCCTTGCGGGCTTCTTCCGGCGTCATGCCGTTGATCGAGATTTCGCCGGAGGTGCTCTTTTCGAGATCGGCGATGACGCGCAGGAAAGTCGTCTTGCCGCAGCCGGACGGGCCGATGAAAGAGACGAAGTCGCCCTTGCGGACATCGAGATTGACATCGCTCAGCGCATTCACCGGGCCGTCATTCGCCTGGTAGGTGAGACAGAGATCCTTGGCGGATACGACGGAGGGTGCTTGCATCAATGCGACCGTTCTTGTTTTCGCCGCGGGGAGGCGGTTTGCGTGTTACCATCGCCACAGGCCTTGCCGGCGGCACATTTCATGGAGGAAGAGAATGGACGCGACATCACAACCCACCTGCCACATCGTTCGCCCCAAACATGCCTATGACGGCAAGCAGGGACTGAGCTATTTCGAAGGGATCGCCGCCGAGACGGTCGGCGCCAAAGGGATTTGCATGCATCTGCTGACGATCCCGCCCGGCGTGCGCGCCAAAGCGCATCTGCATGAGGCGCACGAGACGGCGATCTACATGCTCTCCGGCGAGGCCCATACCTGGTACGGCGACCGGCTCGAGCATCACATCGTTGTCCATGCCGGCGAACTTTTCTATATACCGGCCGGCGTGCCGCACATGCCGGCAAACCTCAGCAGCACGCCGTGCACAGCGGTCATCGCGCGCACCGACCCGAACGAGCAGGAAAGCGTCGTGCTTCTGCCGGAACTGGACGCGCTGGTGCCGGCGTGAAGTCATCCGCATAGAGGCGCCGTTCCCCGGTTGATGGCCATATCGTCGCGCGCCATGTCACACGCCTGTTGCCGGGATGCCTGTGCGTTCCACCTTGCGGGGCGAGGTGATCTCCTTCCAGGTGGAGAGCGCCTTGCTGACGGCTGTTACCGGCTCGCGGCGGACGAATTCGCCATGACCTTCCTGGGTCTTGATGGTGCTTTCCTCGATGGCGACAACGCCGCGTGTCAGGGTGTAGCGCGGCAGGCCGGTCACTTCCTTGCCCTCGAAGACGTTGTAGTCGATCGCCGACTGCTGGTTCTTGGACGAGATGGTCTTGGACCGCTTCGGGTCCCAGACGACGATATCGGCATCGGCGCCGACGAGGATTGCGCCCTTTTTCGGATAGATGTTGAGGATCTTGGCGATGTTGGTCGAGGTGACGGCGACGAATTCGTTCATCGTCAGCCGGCCGGTGTTGACGCCGTGCGTCCAGAGCATCGGCATGCGGTCTTCGAGGCCGCCGGTGCCGTTCGGGATCTTGGTGAAGTCGCCGACGCCAAAACGTTTCTGCGCCGTCGTGAAGGCGCAATGGTCGGTGGCGACCACCTGCAGCGAACCGGAGGCAAGCCCGGCCCAGAGGCTGTCCTGATGCTGCTTGCTGCGGAAGGGCGGCGACATCACCCGGCGGGCGGCGTGATCCCAGTCGGGATTGGAATATTCGCTCTCGTCGAGCGTCAGATGCTGGATCAGCGGCTCGCCATAGACGCGCATGCCCTTTGCGCGGGCGCGCCTGATCGCCTCGTGCGCCTGTTCGCAGGAGGTATGGACGATATAAACAGGGCAGCCGGCCATGTCGGCAATCATGATAGCGCGGTTGGTGGCCTCGCCCTCGACTTCGGCGGGGCGGGAATAGGCATGCGCCTCGGGGCCGTTATTGCCCTCGGCGAGCAGCTTTGCCGACATCGACGCGACGACGTCGCCGTTTTCGGCGTGCACCAGCGGCAGGGCGCCGAGTTCGGCGCAGCGCTGGAAGGAGGCGAACATCTCGTCGTCATCGACCATCAGCGCGCCTTTGTAGGCCATGAAATGCTTGAAGGTGTTGATGCCCTTGTCGCGAACGATGGTCTCCATCTCCTTGAAGACCTGCTCGCTCCACCAGGTGACGGCCATATGGAAGGAATAGTCGCAATTGGCGCGGGTCGATTTGTTGTCCCACATGGTCAGCGCTTCGAGCAGCGACTGGCCCGGGGCGGGAAGGGCGAAATCGACCACCATCGTCGTGCCTCCGGAAAGGGCCGCGCGCGTACCGCTCTCGAAATCGTCGGAGGAATAGGTGCCCATGAAAGGCATTTCGAGATGGGTGTGCGGGTCGATACCACCCGGCATGACATAGCAGCCCGAGGCGTCGAGCGTCTCGTCGCCCGAGAGGTTCGGGCCGATCTCGACGATCTTGCCGCCGTCGATCTTGACGTCAGCCTTATAGGTGAGGTCGGCCGTGACGATGGTGCCGTTCTTGATGACTGTGGTGCTCATGATCCTAGTCCTTCTTAAAGTCGAAATCCGGTTGACCATCAGGACGCTTAATAATGTGAAGGCCTCTCAGAGTTATACCTTTGACTTTCCACGTTTGTAACGTGAGACGACCCCGGTTTAGGCTTTTGATAATGAACAGGTTCAATTTCTGAACGGCGTCCCTCGTATTCCGTACGTCGCTATTGTCCTGAAGAATAACTGTAACGGAGTCGCCTTCACGCATGATTGTGGCTGGTGTCAATGATCTTTTATCTGACAACGCCGGATTGGCTATCATCAGCTCCAACGTTTGGTTACGAGTACAAAAATCAGCTGGCGCAATGTGAACTTCCTGATTTTCTCTTACATTTCCAAGCTGTCTTACGCCCGCATCGTTGCTCGTTGCGCCAAAGACGTCAGATACACCCACTAACGCAGTCCAACCGACAACTGCACAAGCTAGATACGGCGGTGGAAGGTTCATTCGGCGACGATCTCCGCCGTCTCCACCACCGCATGGAACAGCACATCTGCGCCCGCCGTCGCCCATTCTTTGGAAATCTCTTCCGCTTCGTTGTGCGAGAGGCCGCCGACGCAGGGGCACATGACCATCGTCGCAGGCGCGACCTTGGCGGCCCAGCAGGCGTCGTGGCCGGCCCCGGAGATGAGGTTCATGTGGCTGTAGCCGAGGCGTTCGGCAGCGGAGCGGACCGCGGTGACAAGCTTTTCGTCGAAGGTGACGGGGGCGAAATGGCCGATCGCCTCGATGGAACAGCCGACGCCGAGCGCATCGCAGATGCCAGGCGCTTCCGCCTCGATCTTTGCCCGCATGCGGTCGAGCTTGCCCTTGTCGGGCGAGCGGATATCGACGGTGAAGACGACCTTGCCCGGCAACACGTTGCGGGAGTTTGGCGAGAAGAAGACCTGGCCGACGCCGCCGACGGCGCCCGGCTGTTCGGCCATCGCGACACCCTGCACCATTTCCAGGATGCGCGACATGGCAAGGCCGGCATTGACGCGCATGTTCATCGGCGTCGAGCCGGTATGGGCTTCCTTGCCGGTCAGGGTGAATTCCAGCCACCAGAGACCCTGACAGTGGGTGACGACGCCGATCTGCTTGTCCTCGGCCTCGAGGATCGGGCCTTGTTCGATGTGATATTCGAAATAGGCATGCATCTTGCGGGCGCCGACCTCTTCGTCGCCGACCCAGCCGATGCGCTTCAGTTCGTCGCCAAATAGATTGCCCTCGGGATCGCGGCGATTATAGGCAAAGTCGAGGCTGTGGACGCCGGCGAAGACACCCGAGGCCAGCATGGCAGGGGCAAAACGGGCGCCTTCTTCGTTCGTCCAGTTGGTCACAACGATCGGATGTTTGGTTTTGATGCCGAGGTCGTTCATGGTGCGCACGACTTCGAGAGCCGCAAGCACGCCGAGAACGCCGTCATATTTGCCGCCGGTCGGCTGGGTGTCGAGATGCGAGCCGACATAGACGGGCAGGGCATTGGGATCGGTGCCTGGGCGGGTGGCGAACATCGTGCCCATCTGGTCGACGCCCATGGTGAGGCCCGCCTCGTCGCACCATGTCTTGAAGAGGCTGCGTCCCTCGGCATCCGAATCCGTCAGCGTCTGGCGATTGTTGCCGCCCGCGATACCGGGTCCGATCTTCGCCATGTCCATGAGACTGTCCCAGAGACGGTCGCCATTGACGCGCATGTTCTCGCCTGGTGCTGCCACCATTTTTCAAGCCCTCACCTGTTTGCGGCAGTCATGCAAGGGGCATGCCTGCCTGTTCCCATGGTCTCTTCCGGCGCCTCTTGTTGGTTTTGTCGAGCGCCGGAAAATCGCCAGTTGCCTTTGTTTTTCATCTGGCAGATAATTTGACCGATTGGTAAACATTACAACTTCCACCGCCGGGCTCAAGACGAAAATCACGAAAATTGCCGATAAAAATGCGGGCAGTTGCTCAAGAAAGCGGCAGCAGGCTTGTCCTGCTCAAACTTGAGCGAAGAAGTTGAATTTCAAGGGGAAACAATAGCCAATGGCTATTCCGAGAGCAGCGAAGACACTGAGGCGGACGCGAATCCAGGAGGAGAAGGAAGAGCAGATTTTGGAAGCGGCGCTCGACGTGTTTTCGGCGCGCGGCTTTCGCGGCTCGACCATCGACCAGATCGCCGAAGTGGCCGGCATGTCAAAACCCAATCTGCTCTATTACTTTCGTACCAAGGAAGCCATGCACCGGGCGTTGATCGACCGGGTGCTTTACACCTGGCTGGAGCCGTTGCGCGCCTTCGACGCAGAAGGCAATCCGGAAGAGGAAATCCGCAGCTATATCAGACGCAAGCTGGAGATGGCCCGCGACTTTCCGCGTGAAAGCCGGCTCTTTGCCAATGAGGTGCTGCAGGGCGCGCCGCATATCGAGGACGAGCTGAAGGGGCCGCTGAAGGAACTGGTCGACGAGAAGGCCGAGGTCATCCGCGCCTGGGCGAAATCGGGCAAGATCATCAAATGCGACCCCTATCATCTGATCTTCTCAATCTGGTCAACGACCCAGCATTATGCTGACTTCGACGTCCAGGTGCGCGCGGTACTGGGACAGGAACATGCCGGCGAAGGCCGCTTCGAGGATGCTGCGCGGTTTCTGGAACAGCTCTTCATCGGCGGGCTGCGGCCGGATCACTCCGAGAGCTGACGTCTACTTAGGAAGCGGCAGACGGGCGAGGGCCTCCGTCACACCTTCCATCGTATAGGGTTTCTGTAAGACGGGCGCATCCGAATGGCTATGCGCCTGGGCGATGCCCTCCCCATAGCCTGTGGCAAAAATGAAGGGCACACCATCGGCTGCCAGTCGGTCGGCAATCCCGAAGCTGGTCTCGTCACCGAGATTGACATCGAGAAGCGCCAGATCGAAGGACCGGTGGGCGAGGATTTCCATTGCCTCGGCAACGCTCGGTACGGTTGCGATTTCGGCGCCGAGCCGGCGCAGAATATCTTCGCCGTCCATGGCAATGATCAGGTTGTTTTCCACCAGCAGCACGCTCAGGCCGGAAAGCGGTTGTCGATCGCCTGCCATAGGCTTGGGCGCCGTTGCTCCGAATGGTACCGAATCTGATCGCTCGCTGGTTGGGCGGACAACATATCGCCCGGGAATGAAGAAATCCGCTTCGAGCCCGTCCTCGTTGTAGCGCACCTCGGCCTTGCCGCCGAGATCATAAGGAATCGAGCGCCGAATGATCGTCGAGCCGAAGCCGTGGCGCGTGGGTTCGGTGACGAGCGGGCCATCCTTTTCGCGCCAGCCAATGTGCAGATTGCCTTCATCATCGCGGGACCAGCCGAGTTCGACCATGCCGCTGCCGGCGCCGGAAAGGCTGCCGTATTTGGCGCTGTTGGTCATCAGCTCGTGAAAAACAAGGGCAGCGGTGGAAAAGGCCTGCGGCTCCAGCAGCACGTCCTCGCCGCGCATCTGAATGCGCTGGGCATTTTTGCCAAGATAGGCGGCGGTCTCGGCCAGCAGCAATTGCCGAAGCGAAGCAGGTGCCCAGTGATCCCTAGTAATCTGGTCATGGGCACGGGCGAGTGACTGGACGCGGCCCTCGATCTGGCGGATGTAGTCGCCGAGGCTGACCGATGTCGCCTGCGACTGGCGGATGATGCCGGTGATCAGGCTCAATATGTTGCGGACGCGGTGGTTGAGCTCGGCGATCAGCAGTTCCTGCCGCTCGTTCGCCATCTGGCGCGCCATACTCGCTTCGTCGGTCAGGCGGAGAACCACTTCGATCAACGTGACGCGGATCGTTTCTGCAACGCGCTGCTCCGCCTCGGTGAAGGGGAGGGAGCGGCCTCGCACCAATTCCGACCACTCTTCGAAGCTCTTGCGCGGCGTCAATCGCGGCCCGTTGGGTCCATATTCCACCGGCTTGTGCGGAACGCCACCCCAGCGGACGGTGCGGACCAATTCCTGACGGAAGAGCACGACATAATCGCGCGGCGAACGCGAGATCGGGATGGCGAGCATGCCCGCTACGACCGCGTCGATTTCGAGACCTGGATAGGTTTGCGAAAGCCTGTCGACAGCATAGATCCGCCCGCCGGCGTTGCGGTTGAGATGGCGTACGAGGCTCGCAAAATTTTTCTTATCTGGTCCGATACCGGCAAGCGCCAGCCGTCCGTTGATCCACACACCGATGCCGTCGGCAGGAATGGCGTCGGCGAGCGCCTCGATCAGCCAGGCCGGATCGTCGATCAGGCTGGCATTATCGGCGACGGAGGTGAGAAGCCGGTCGGCGATGCGGCGCGCCTTGGTCTCATAGTCGAGCGCCAGCCGTCTCTCGCGGCTTTCGAGACGCGACGCGAACATCTGACCGAAGAGTTCTGCGGTGGAGCGGCTTTGAGCCGACGGCAGGCGCGGCTCGTAATGATGGCAGGCAAAGAGGCCCCAGAGTTTGCCATCCACGACGATCGATATGGAGAGCGAAGCGCCGACGCCCATATTCTTCAGATATTCGATGTGGATCGGCGAAACCGAGCGCAGAACCGACATGGAGAGATCGAGCGGCTGGCCGTGCTCGTCGCGTTCCGGAAGGATCGGCACGGGCACGGCATCGACATCGGCAATGATGCGGAACAGATTGCGCAGATAAAGGGCGCGGGCCTGCACCGGGATGTCGGAAGCGGGATAATGCAGTCCCAGGAACGAGCCGATGCCGCTGCGGGCGGCTTCGGCTACAACTTCGCCGGAACCGCCTTCGTCGAAACGATAGACCATGACCCGATCGAAGCCGGTCAGGGCGCGCGCCTGTCTTGCGCCTTCACGGAAGAAAGCTTCCAGCGTTTCCGCCTGGTCGAGGCGGGACATCATGCTGCGCATGGAGAGCGAAGGGGCATTGCGCCTGTCTTCCTGGCAGCGTTCGCCTTCGATGATGACCTGGCTTTCGTTGAAGTGCACGGCAACATCGAACTTGGACTGATCGGGCGTCAGGGCGATCGCGAAAACGCGCTCGACGACGTCGGCGCCGCGCAAGGTGGTCAGCTTGTTGCGGATCGTGTGAAGCGCTTCGGGCATGATCAGTGTGGAAGCCGGACGGCCGAGCGCGTCGGCCTGGGTCACGCCCAGAAACTCGGCAAGGTTGACCGAGGCGCGTGTGACGATCCAATCCGAAGATACCGACAGCAAAAAGCCGAAGGGCTGGATTGCGCCGAGCTGATGGATCGGCTCGCGGTCGCAATTGGTGAGATCCACGGGTTCGCGTGTGCCGCTCATGGGACGGCTTCCAGTTCGAGCTGCGCGGCTTTGAGGAAGAGCTCGAAGACATTGCGGGCCGCGGAAACGGCTATCGCGGGATCGCCGACATCGCTCGCGTCGAGGCGCTCCATGAAGGCGCGTATGGCGCCCTTTGGCCCTTGCGGCGCGAGATAGCTGCGCGGCAGGTGATCCGGCACGGACTTGGCAAGCAGGGCGCCGCCGAGCTTGGAGCCTTCGAGCACGTAGAGCGCTCCCCAGAGTGCCGCTTCGCAACCCAGTGCCGGCGGCGGAAGCAGCGCCGGCATTTGATCGCCGAGCGCCCGGATATCGGCAAAGAGCAGCGGCGCACGTCTGCGGTCCGGCCAGTCGGGCAGCAGGCGGCGGGTGCCGGCATGCTCGATCGCATATTCGGCGGCTGGCACGATGCGGGCATGCGTGCGCAGAAATGTCCGATAATGCTCTCTGTTGGAAAGATCGAACCTGCCGAAAAGCTTGTCGACCTCGGCGTGGCAATCTGCTGTTTGTGCGCGAAGCACGCTGCGAAGTGACATGCGGACCGTATTCTGGGTGATATGGCAGATGATGCCGTTTATAAGAGAACGCGAACTAGCGATATATTGCAGCATCTCTGTATTTCCAGAGAAACCCATAGAAAAACGGGGGATTCCTTTGCCCTGCGGTCCACTGCCCGGCCTTGCAAGCGCCACTGGCAGCGCGAGCCCATTCAATCCATCAGGCGAGGCAGATTTGCCGCCAATATATCGATGGCAAGACGCACCTTCGGCAGCATTACCGGCGATCTCGGCCACACGGCATAGGCTTGGAAGATGTTGGACGGCATATCGGTCAGAACCCGCACGAGCTCACCTGACAGGACCCTGTCCCGCACCAGCCAGCAGGTCAGCCAGGCAAGGCCCCGGCCTTCCACGGCGGCGTCTGCTATCGAGGCGAGATCGTCGAGCCGCAGCCGCGATTTCGGCAGAATTTCGCGCGGGGGACCGGCTGCAGCCGGAAAGATCCAGGGTCTGTCGTTGTCACCCCTGCGATAGACGATAGCCTGATGGTGGGCGAGATCCTCGAGCGTTTGCGGCGCGCCATATTTCTCCAGATAGGCAGGCGAGGCGCAGACCGTCATGGACTGCCCGGCGATCGCCCGCGCCATCAGGTCGGGATTATCCTTCAGCGGGCCGTTGCGGACGGCAAGATCGAAGCCGTCCTCCAGGAGATCGACGATGCGATCGCTGAAGGAGAAGTCGAGTTCGAGATCCGGGTGATCGTCGAGCAGGCGGGTCAGGATCGGAGCGGCGCATTGACGTCCGAACAGCACCGGCATCGATACCCGCAGCCTGCCGCGGACCTCGCGCCTGCCAGATTCGAGCTGGGCCTCGCCGATCCGGATTTCCTCAATGGCTCTCAGGCAGCGCTCATAGAAGAACCGGCCTTCGTCGGTCAGGCTTTGGGTCCGGGTCGTGCGGTTGAAGAGTCGCACACCGAGCCGCTGTTCGAGCCTTGCGATCGTTTTGCTGACTGCCGAGCGGGTAAGGTGAAGCCGTTCGGCGGCGGCTGAGAAGCCGCCGGCTTCTGCCGTCTGGACGAAGATCGAAATCCCCTTCAGTTGCTCCATATTTGTTTCCATATCGGCACCATTCTGTCGATTTAATATCGCAACAGCGGATATATTTTCAACGATATATCTGCGGCTCCTCAATCGAGAAGGAGCAGAAAGATGCAGATGACAAGGCAGTGGCAGACCGAGACGATCGGACCGGACGCCGATCTGAAGATCGGTGAAGCCCGAATTCCCGAGGTGTCGGGCACGATGGTCCGGGTGCGGACGCAGGCGGTTTCTCTCAACTTCCGCGACAGGCTGGTGCTGGAGAGCGGCATGGGACTGCCGTTGAAGTTTCCCTTCGTGCCGGCCTCGGACATGGCGGGCGTGGTCGAGGCCGTCGGGCCTGACGTGACGCGCTTCAAACCCGGAGACCGGGTGATCTCCACCTTTTCGCCGGACTGGATCGAGGGCCGGGGGCCGGGCACGGCCCGCACTCCACATTACCGGACACGCGGCGGCTTCTATCCGGGCGTGCTGTCCGAACATACCGTGCTTTCCGAGCAGTGGTTCACGCGTGCGCCTGATACACTCGATGCCGCCGAAGCAAGCACGCTGCCCTGCGCCGGCCTGACCGCGTGGTTCGCCCTCATTGAATGCGGCAGGCTGAAAGCCGGCGACAAGGTGTTGGTGCAGGGAACCGGCGGCGTCGCGCTCTTCGGCCTGCAGATCGCCAAGGCGCATGGCGCCGAGGTCTTCATTACGTCAGGCAGTACCGAAAAGCTCGAGCGGGCGTCGGCGCTCGGCGCCGATCATCTGATCAACAGGCACGACGGCGACTGGGTGGAGCGGCTCTATCACCTGACGGGGGACTACGGCGCCGACCATGTGCTTGAGATCGTCGGCGGGCCGCATCTCGGCCAGGCGCTGAAGGCCGTGGCGGTCAACGGCCGCATCTCGGTGATCGGCGTGTTCGAGGGGTTCGACATCTCGGGGCCGGCGGCGCCCTTCCTTCTGAAGGCGCCCATCGTACAGGGAATTTCGGTCGGTCACCGTCGGGCGCTGGAAGATCTGGTGCGCGCCGTCGACCGGACCGGGCTGAAGCCTGTCATCGACAAGCGTTATGCCTTCGAGGAATTGCCGCAGGCGCTCGATCATCTCTATCGCGGCCCGTTCGGCAAGGTCGTCATCGAGTTTTGAAACATGCGCTCCCCTCGCGTCGTGGAGGGGAGCTTGCGGCTATTCGGCAGCGACGGCCCCGCTTTCGAAGGCGAGGCCTTCGTCGGCCCAGCCGGTCATGCCGCCGATCATCAGCTTCGCCCTCAGGCCGAGCCTGGCGAGGCGGAGAGCGGCCTTATCCGCGCCGTTGCAGTGGGGTCCGGCGCAATAAACGACGAACAGCGTGTCCCTTGCCCATTCCGACATGCGGTGCGCGGTCATCTTGCCGTGCGGCAGGTTGATCGCGCCCGGCAGGTGGGATTGCGCAAACAGGCCCGGCGAGCGCACGTCGAGGAGAACGAAATCGACCTTGGCGCCGGCAAAGGCGGCATGGACATCGGAGCAATCGGTCTCGAAGGCGAGCTTGGCGGCATAGTGAGCGGCGGCGAGATCGGGCGCGGCGGCTGGTATTTCGGAGACGGGGCTTGGCATCTGTCTTTCCTTTGCGTGTTGGAATTGCAGCCTGGTATCGCCGATGGTAGAGCTTTGCGAAATTGGCCATCATGACCGACAGCGTAAAGATCATGCCAAACACATCGCCGCATCAGACGAAAGCACCGCTGGTCGCAGCCCTTGCCTATGACGGACTTTGCACCTTCGAATTCGGCATCGCCTACGAGGTCTTCGGCCTGCCACGTCCGGAGATGGGCGAGGGCTGGTATCGCTTCTCGGTCTGCGGCATCGAACCGGGGCCGCTTCGCGCCGCCGGCGGGTTGACGGTTGCCGTCGACAAGGGGCTGGAGGTGCTCGAGGAGGCGGACCTGATCGTCGTGCCGGGCTGGCGGGCGATCGACGCGCCGGTGCCTGCGCCGCTGATCGCTGCCTTGCGGGCTGCGCACGGACGGGGTGCGCGGGTGATGTCGCTCTGCTCCGGCGTTGCCGTGCTTGCTGCGGCCGGTCTGCTGGCCGGACGGCGGGCGACCACGCACTGGCGCTACGTCGCCTCGATCGCCGCGCGTTATCCCGACATCAGCCTCGATGCCGACGTTCTCTACATCGACGAGGGCAGCCTGCTGACGGCGGCGGGCAGTGCCGCCGGCATCGATCTCTGCCTGCATGTGGTGCGCGGCGATTTCGGCGCGGATGCCGCCAACAGCGTGGCGCGACGGCTCGTCGTTCCGCCGCATCGTGAGGGCGGGCAGGCGCAGTTCATCGCGGCTCCCGTGCCGGAAGAGCGCGAGGGCATCCGTCTCGGGCCGCTGATCGAGTGGATGCGGGAAAGCCTGTCCGAGGAGCAGCCGATCAATCTGCTCGCCAAAAGAGCGGGCATGAGCATGCGCACCTTTCAGCGCCGCTTCGAAGCCACAACCGGTGAGAGTGTCGGCGAATGGCTGCTGAAGGAGCGGCTGCGGCACGCGCGCGATCTCCTGGAGAAGGAGCTTGCCGTGTCGCTCGACGACATCGCGACATCAAGCGGCTTCGGCACGCTCGCGACCATGCGCCATCATTTTCGTCGGCGGCTGGGGACGAGCCCAAGCGCCTATCGGAAATCATTCTGCGGTTAGCGCGCCTCATGCTTGCAATTACGTCTCACTTCGCCTAAGGGGACCTCTCTATTGTTCTGGAAAAGGGAGCGCCACGATGACGAATATCTCCGCACGCCCCGAGAGGGTTTCGGCCTAAGTCAGCCAAAGGGCTGATGATGCCGGTTGAACATCGCCGTTTCCGGCGATGAAGACTACTCATATCCAGAGTTCATTATCATGGGCAATTCTATCGGGAGCGGAAGCTCCCCGATGACCCCGGCGTCAGATCCGGCGATCATCAATCGTTTCTTTTCCAGTTCCGCCTGGAACGAAGGCGCTGCCTTGGACCAGCTCGACGAGATGTCGCGACTGCCGGGTGTATCGGAAATAGCCGCCTTTCCGGATCTGCACCCCGGCAAATACGGTGCGACCGGCGTCGCCGTGCTGTCGTCGAGGCTGCACCCGCTGCTGATCGGCAACGATATCGGCTGCGGCATGTCGCTCTTCGGGCTGGATCTGCCGTTGCGCAAACTGAAGATCGACAAGGCGGTCGAGCGGCTTCGCCGGCTTGAGATGCAGGCGATCGGCGACACTGGCGAACGACTCGCCGAAGCCGGTCTGCCCGCCGACCTCGCGCCCGATGCCTTGGGCACGATCGGCGGCGGCAACCATTTCTGCGAGCTGCAGGCGGTGGAAGATCTTGCTGAGGGCGGACGCTCTGCCGGTCTCGACGATTACGGGCTTTATCTCCTCGTCCATTCCGGCTCACGCTCCCTTGGCGCCGCCGTCTTCTCGCAGACGGTGACTGCTCATTCGGGGCTCGCAGCCGGCCTCGATCCCGGCTCGGAGACCGGGGCCGCGTGGCTTGCGCGCCATGATCGCTGCGTTGCCTGGGCATCGCTGAACCGGCGGCTGGTCGCAGTTCGGGCGGCTGCGTCGCTTCGCGCCGATCTGCGTCTCATCGCCGATATCCCGCACAATCTCGTTCGTCGTTCAGAGCGCGGGTTTGTGCATTACAAAGGTGCTGCGGCCGTGGCCCCCGGTGAACTCGCGCCGATTGCGGGATCGCGTGCAAGCCTGAGCCATTTGGTTGTTGCAAGCGCCGGCGTCAGCCGTTCGCTTGGTAGCATCTCTCATGGCGCCGGCCGCAAATATGATCGCGCCACCATGCATGGGCGTGTCGGTCGCAATCGGTCCGAAAGGGAGCAGCTGCTGCGCAATCCCTGGGGTGGTATCGCCATCTGCGACGACCGCGGCCTCGTCGTCGAGGAAGCGGCGCCGGCCTATAAGGATGCCGGGCAGGTGGTGAGCGATCTCGAAAGGGAGGGGCTGATCACCATGCTTGCCAGCCTGCGGCCGCTCGTCACCTTCAAGAAGGCGGTCGATGAGGCGGAGGTCGAACAGCGCCGGCGAAAGCCCGACCATCGCCGGGAAGGAGGGCGCGGCCATGAGCGCTATTGATCTTCTTCTTACATCGGGCAACGGTCCGGCCGAGTGCCGCATCGCGCTTTCTGCACTGCTCGGCATCCTCGAACGTGAGGCGATCGGGCTTGGCTGCTCTTTCGAGGTCAGCCTCGGTCCGATGCCCGACCAGCATGGCGCGAAGTCGGCGATCGTCAGCCTCGATGGTATGGAGGCGGGGCGGATTGCTGCCGGTTATTCCGGCACGATCAGGTTCACCTTCAAGAGTCCGGTGCGGTCCGGTCACAAGCGACAGAACTGGTACGTCGCCGTTCAGCGTATCGAGCCTGGGCCGGAAGGCGGCGAGGTGACGATCGATCCCGCCGACCTGCGTTTCGAGACGCTGAGGGCCGGCGGACCCGGCGGCCAGCACCAGAATACGACCGACAGTGCGGTGCGCGTCCTGCATCGGCCGACTGGTCTCGTGGTGACGGCGCGCGACGAGCGCTCGCAGCATCGCAACAAGGCGCTGGCGCTTCGGCGTCTTGAGGCAATGTTGCATCAAATCGAGGCTGAAAAGCAGGAGGCGGCCAAATCCGGACGCTTTATCGCCAACCGGACGATCGAGCGAGGCAACGAGGTCAAGGCTTTCAAGCTGTGATCCGATATGTCGCTCTAACCGCATAATAAACGGCGCCCTTCTGTAAGGGCGCCACCACCTTCAGTCACGGTCTCTAAAAATAGTAATCCCGTTCGATGCCGTCATAGCGGCCGGATTGCAGGCAGCAATTCTTGAAACCGCCTCCTGGAGCCGCAGGGGCAGGGATCGTTGCGGCCGAGTTTTTCGATCAGTTCGACACCGCCATGGACGATCTGCGAACCGCTTTTGACCCGGGCTTCGGATGGGAAGGATTTACGCCGTTTCGACGTGACCTCAAAAGCTGAAGTCGGTGAGGTATTTGCGAGCCATGGCTGCCTCCTCTTCGGTTGCACGCTGCGATGGCGCAGCATGATCCCCCTAGATCCATTGCGGGCCCAGTGCAACGCCGCGGATTAAACTTCTCCGCGGCGTTGCAGGCCCATCACTCCGCGGCCTGGCGGGCCATCGGGTTGTTCGGGTGCGTCGTCCAGTTGGCGTAGTTCGGGTCGACCACCTTGCCGGTGCGCTTGTCGAGGCTGCCAGCGGGGAGCTGCTCCATGGTGATGCAGTTCTCGACCGGGCAGACGCTGACGCAGAGATTGCAGCCGACGCATTCCTCGTCCATCACCTCGAAGTGGCGCAGGCCATTGACGACGTTGGTGATCGCCTGATGCGAGGTGTCCTCGCAGGCGATGTAGCAGCGACCGCATTTGATGCAGGCGTCCTGGTCGATCTTCGCCTTGGCGATGTAGTTGAGGTTCAGGTATTGCCAGTCGGTGACGTTCTGCACGGCGCGGCCGGTGATGTCGTCGAGGGTCTTGTGACCCTTTTCGTCCATCCAGTCGCTGAGGCCCGTGATCATTTCCTGCACGATCTTGAAGCCGTAGGTCATGGCGGCGGTGCAGACCTGCACGTTGCCGGCGCCGAGCGCGAGGAATTCGGCCGCATCGCGCCAGGTGGTGATGCCGCCGATGCCCGAGATCGGCAGGCCGTAGGTCTCAGGATCGCGGGCGATCTCGGCCACCATATTGAGGGCGATCGGCTTGACTGCCGGGCCGCAATAGCCGCCATGGCTGCCCTTGCCGCCGACCGTCGGGTTGGGGGCGAAATTGTCGAGATCGACGGAGACGATCGAATTGATCGTGTTGATCAGCGAGACGGCGTCGGTGCCGCCCGCCTTGGCGGCACGCGCAGGGCGGCGGATATCGGTGATGTTGGGCGTGAGCTTGGTGATGACGGGCATGCGGGTGTACTGCTTGCACCAGCGCACGACCATTTCGATATATTCCGGCACCTGGCCGACGGCCGAGCCCATGCCGCGTTCCGACATGCCGTGCGGACAGCCGAAATTGAGTTCGATGCCATCGGCGCCGGTCTCTTCGACGAGCGGCAGGATCGCCTTCCAGGCCTGTTCCTCGCAGGGCACCATGATCGAGGCGATCAGCGCCCGGTCCGGCCAGTTCATCTTGACCTGCTTCATTTCCCGCAGGTTGGTGTAGAGATCGCGGTCGGTGATGAGCTCGATATTGTTGAGGCCGAGCAGGCGGCGGTCGGCGCCCCAGATCGCGCCGTAGCGGGGGCCGTTGACGTTGACGACGGGCGGGCCTTCCTCGCCGAGCGTTTTCCAGACCACGCCGCCCCAGCCGGCCTTGAAGGCGCGCTCGACGTTATAGGCCTTGTCAGTCGGCGGCGCAGACGCCAGCCAGAACGGGTTCGGGGATTTGATGCCGACGAAATTATTGCGGAGATCAGCCATGGTTCTCTCTCCCCTCAAGCAACCGCGACAGCCGGAGCGGCTGCTGCGGAAAGGGTGCGATGGATGGATTCGGCCGCGTCGCGGCCGTGGGCAACGGCGGAAACCGTGAGATCCTCGCCGCCGAAGACGCAGTCGCCGCCGGCCCAGACGCCGTCGAGCGACGTGCGACCTTCGACGTCGACGGCGATGCGGCCGGATTCCATGCGCAGCGAACCAAGGCCGGAGGCTTCAAAGGTCTGGCCGATCGCCTTGAAGATCTGGTCGGCGGCAATCACGCCGGTCTCACCGGTGCCAACAAGGCGGCCTTCGACGAGCTTGGTGTATTCCACTTCGATCGCGGCGACCTTGCCGTCCTGCGCCAGGATCGATTTCGGCGCCAGCCAATGGCGGATGATGACGCCTTTGGAGCTTGCCAGATCCTGCTCATACTCGGAGGCGTTCATGTGCTCCTTGCCGCGGCGGTAACAGATCGTCACCTCTTCGGCGCCGAGCAGCTTTGCCTGCACGGCAGCGTCGATCGCGGTCATGCCGCCGCCGAGAACGACGACGCGGCGGCCGATGGCGATGTCGCTCTTGTCCTCGGCTTGGCGGAGTGCGGCGATGAAATCGACGGCATCGTCGACGCCCGCAAGGCTCTCGCCCTCGATGCGCAGCGCGTTGACGCCGGCAAGGCCGATACCGAGGAAGACGGCATCATATTGCGCCTGCAGGTCGGCAAGCGAAAAATCGCGGCCGAGAAGAGCGCCGTGGCGGACATCGATGCCGCCGACCGAAAGCACATAATCGACTTCCGCCTGCGCAAAATCGTCGACCGTCTTATAGGTGGCGATGCCATATTCGTTGAGGCCGCCGGATTTTTCCCTGGCGTCGTAGATGGTGACGGAATGGCCTTTCACCGCCAGGCGGTGAGCCGCGGCAAGACCTGCCGGCCCGGCGCCGACGATGGCGATCCTCTTTCCTGATGCTTCGGCTCTGACATAGAACTGTTTACCGGCCTGCATGGCGGCGTCGGTCGCGTAACGCTGCAGGCGGCCGATCTCGACGGGCCGCTCTTCGGCGGTGTTGCGCACGCAGGCCTTTTCGCAGAGCTCTTCGGTGGGACAGACGCGGGCACACATGCCGCCGAGGATGTTCTGGTCGAAGATCGTCTTTGCCGAGCCGAGCGGATTGCCAGTCGAAATCTGCCGGATGAACAGCGGAATGTCGATCGAGGTAGGACAGGCCGTCATGCACGGCGCGTCATAACAGAAGTAGCAGCGGTCGGCGGCGACCAGCGCCTCGTGATTGTCGAGGCGCGGATGAAGATCGGAAAAATTAGCTTCATACTCGGCGGGCGAAAGCCGACCAGCATGAATCCCAGTTTCCAGTCGTTCCATTGAAGTTCCCTCATTATCGGTAAACGGCCTGTGAGGGAAAGCGTAACTCAGGTTTAAAAATTTATCAAACGGTAA
Source organism: Rhizobium phaseoli (assembly GCF_003985125.1). Taxonomy (GTDB): domain Bacteria; phylum Pseudomonadota; class Alphaproteobacteria; order Rhizobiales; family Rhizobiaceae; genus Rhizobium; species Rhizobium phaseoli. The sequence continues at coordinate 5,167 of NZ_ML133579.1, read as the reverse complement.
AATTTTGAAAGGCCGCTCTTTTGTGAGCCCGCGCAAATCACTGTTTTCTCATGATAAATTTTCTCACCTTGGGTCTGCGAACTATTCGCGCGTTCGCTCCAGAAAGCGCCTCCGAAAAAAGATTCAAAAAAGTGGAATTTTTTTACGATCGCAGGGAACCAAACTTGGATGTCGTCGTTATTGCGATATCCGGATGGTGATCGCATCGACCCAACATGCGCGCCCCCAACCCACTATCCGGACGTACTCACGGTCCCCTCCCGGTGAGTGAAGACAGCCGGTGCGCCGCCCTCGCACCGGCTGTTTTTCTTTTGCGGTTTGTCGTTAAAGCATGTCGCGCAAAAGTGTGCAGCGGTTTTGCGGAAACGACATGCGCCAGAACAAAGAGCTAAAGCGCAAAGAGCGAATCTGAAAGATCGCGACGCGCTTTAGCGCTGTTCACACACGCTTGAAGATTTCGAATTCGGTTTCCGGAATGGTCAGTCGATATTCGATGCGGCCGGGCACAAGGTTTAGTTCCGCTTTGCCGTTGACCGACGAGGGCACGACACGCTCCAGCACGGTGCGGCCGAAGCTGTTGTCGCTGAATTCATGGACCTCCGACTGATCCTGCAGCACTTCCGCCCAGGCGATTTCGATCGCCCTTCGGTCGCCAATCGCAGCTTCCCGGCAGTTGAGCGTGATGGAGGCAGCGCCGCCGGCAATTGCGCCATAGGAGGCGGAGTTCACGATGAGTTCGTGGAGGGCGAGCCCCAGATGTACGGCGGCATTCGGCGTCAGATGCGCGTTGATGCCGTAGATTGGCATGGAGCCCGATGTCTCCGGCCAGTAGGGGGCGAACTGCTTTTCGGCGAGTTCGAAGAGATAGGCGCCGCGCCAGCTCGAATCCGTGATCAGGTCCTGGGAATTGGAAAGCGATTGCAGCCGCCCGCGGAATTTCAGGAGGAAGCTGTCGAGAGACAACGTGTTTCGCGCCGTCTGCGTGGCAATGCCCTGAATGATGGCGAGAAGGTTCTTCGAGCGGTGCGAGAGTTCGCGCAGCAGCGATTTCAGTACTTTTTCACGATGCCGGCTTTCGGTGACCTCAGTCATGACGGACAGAAGCCCGTGCGTGCCACGGTCGCCGGTGCGCTGGATTTTCAGTTCGTAAGTGCGCATTTCGCCGTCGATGTCGATCTCGACTTCGGCATTGTTGGGGATACCGGTCTCCAGCACCTTGTGTTTCAGCGCTGTCAGATACTGCCCATGGGTGTCGCCGAAAAGGCCGGCATCAGTGCCGCCGGGCATGAAGAGCGCCGCGAAATAAGGCGGCAGATTTTCGGCGTAGAAAATCGAAAGCCGGGAGTCCTGGCAGAGAATTGAAATACCGGCGCTGCCGAGCGCCCGTTCCATCATTGCGGCTTTGCCTTCGAAGGTGAAAGGCGTGCCCGACAATGTTTCAGTCGTATTCACTCGGCCGCCTTTCCTTGTGACATTGTGAACGTCGCTGAAGGGAACGCCCTTCCAGAAACTGCCTGCCAACTCTAGAACAAAGCGCTGCAAAAACCGTTAAGGCCATCGACGCGTCCCGGCAGCACCGGAACGCCTGTTTCGATGGTTTGGTTCCGAAGGGCGGAAAATTGCGTCTCAGGCGGCTACTTTGGTCGATTCATTGAAGAAAAGCGCTTGGCTGATCAGTGCCTTGACCATGTCGGGGTTGAAAGGTTTCGTGACAAGGAAAGTGGGTTCTGGACGCTCGCCCGTCAGAAGCCGTTCCGGGAAAGCGGTGATGAAGATCACCGGCACGCTCGACGTCTTGAGAATGTCGTTGACCGCGTCGATGCCGGAACTGCCGTCGGCAAGCTGGATATCGGCGAGCACCATGCTTGGCTTCGTCTTGTTATAGAGCGCGACGGCTTCGGCATGGGTGCGGGCGATGCCGGTAACGCGGTGGCCGAGACTTTCGACCATCTGCTCGATATCCATGGCGATCAACGGCTCGTCCTCGATGATCATGATATCGGTTGCCACCTGACGGGAAATCTCCTGCGAAGCCTTGTCGAGCAGCTGCATGACATCCTGTTCATCGAGCTCAAGAATGTCTGCGATTTCGGCGACGCGGAAATTCTCCACGGAAGCAAGCAGAAAAGCCTGGCGGGCGCCGGGCGAGACCTTGGACAGGTTGAGGGTGGCGCGCTGTTCCCAGGCATATGGCGAGGTCGGTTCCGGAATCTGGACGGCAGTGGAACCAAATAGTTGCGTAAACAGTTTGTAGAGGGCGACCCGGTCATTCGCCGTATCCGGAAAAATCGATAGATCGGCAATGATGGCTTCAAGAACGGCGGCGACGTAGGCGTCACCTGAAGTCTGGGTACCGGTCAGCGCGCGGGAATAGCGACGCAGATAAGGCAGGTGCGGCGCAATTCGAGTAGAAAGTGTCATAAATGGCTCCTGTATACAGGCCGGCATTGGCTTCAATGAGCAATTAACGTCATCTTGATAAAAAAGTTCCGGAACGGCAGGAACTTTTTTCGTCGGGCCGCATTATTCCAGCCGACAAAGAAAGGGCGAGCATTTTGACCTACGCCGCGGCAAACATTGGCACCATCGATAATCGAAAACCTCGGTGTCGCTGGTTGAAGTCGTGATTATGCTGTGCACGCCTCTGCAACAAGACAACCGGCGAGAAGACGAATTGATGACCACACGCAAGAAGGAAGCAGCCGATCAGCGAAAGCTGGAGCTGCGGGCAAGCGATATCCTGGACCCGAACAATCAGATCGGTGTCAAATTGCGGTCGCTTTATGCGGCCGCACAGGGTGAAGCGATCCCCGATCGTTTTCTCGATCTTCTCGAAAAGCTCGACCATGCCGAGATGATGGCTTCCGCCAAGATGGCCGAATAGGACCGCCCGCATGGAAGATAAAGTGCAACCCAGCTTCAAGCGGGAACTGCTGGCGGCCCTCCCAAGCCTTCGCGCATTTGCTATTTCTCTGATCGGACGGCATGATCGTGCCGACGATCTCGTTCAAGACACCATCATGAAGGCCTGGGCCAAACAGGATCATTTCGAGATGGGCACCAACATGAAGGCCTGGCTCTTTACGATCCTGCGCAACGAACTCTACAGCCAGATGCGTAAGAGCGGCCGCGAGGTGCAGGATAGCGACGGCCTGTTTACCGAATCGATGGCGATGCACCCCTCGCAATATGGCGCGCTCGATCTGCAGGATTTCAAGAAGGCGCTAGACCAGCTGCCGCCGGACCAGCGCGAAGCGATCATCCTCGTCGGCGCCTCGGGCTTTTCCTACGAGGAGGCGGCCGAAATCTGCGGCTGCGCCGTCGGCACCATCAAGAGCCGCGTCAACCGCGCCCGCCAACGGCTGCAGGAATTGCTGCAGATCTCGGGCGAAGCCGATTTCGGCCCCGACGCCACCTCGGCGCCGCTGACGTCGAAGGCGTTTGCGTTTTGAGAAAATGATTGAGAAGAGCCGGCGGCCCTTCGGGTGTGGCAGAGTCGGAGCGGGGTGCGCTGCGGGTATGTTGCGGCCATCAACTTCTCGGCCCTCATTCCTGTGACAGGCACGGGAATGAGGTGGGTGGCGCGGGCGTCCGTGCCCAGTCGTCCAGTTATGTGGGTGTAGAAGCTCCGAGCCGTTTCTTTCCTCTTCCTCAATCCTCGCGCTTCGACCCCACCAGATTGGCCGCGACGATTGCCGCCAGCACGCCGGCGGTCAGGAGCGGCTGGGCGCGCACGAGCCCGAGCCCGACTGCCGCCAGTGATTCCAGGGCTGCGCGGCGCTCGCGGGCGCGGCGTTTCTCCTGGGCGTTGATGATCGCCATCACCACCACCAGGATGATGGCGATCAGTAGCGCGCAAGCGGCCAGGAAGAGGGCGGCGCCGACCGCGCCGTAGATGCCGGCGAGCCAGATCGCGCCGGCGGCGACTGCGAGCGCATAGGCGGTGAGGAGGAAGAGCAGGGCGAGCACAATGAAAATGCTGGTGCGTTTGGCGCGCGCCACGGTCCGGTGTACGCTTGCGCCCGTCAGCAGGCTGAGGATCGACAGCATCGCGCTTCCTCAGCGCCGGGCGAGGAAGGCTATGGCCAGGCCGAAGGCGGCTGCGGCGCCGATCGTTGCCAGCGGATGTTTGCGCACGGTCTCGCGCATCTCGGTCGCGCCGCGCTCGTAGCCGTGCTGCAATTCGCGTAAGAGATCCTCGCTGCGGGCGAGCAGTTCCTCATAACCGGCGCTTGCCTGGCCGCGGATTTTATCGCCCTGATGGCGGGAACTCTTGCCGACGAGGCGCGTCAGTTCCGCCAACTCGTCGCGCAGCGCCTCGATCTGTTCCTCGATGCCGGATTCGAAGCTGTGGAAGGTGCCGTTGCGGCGGCTGCGGCCGGAGTGAAAAATGGAATAGGTCATGGCTGTCTCCATTGGCTGGGGCGCGCGCAAGCCCGCCTGTTTTGCACGGGGGTCATGACCGTACGTTGCATAGATGAGACCGCCCGGCATTGACTCAAATCACTGCCGAAAACGTGCCGGGCGGTCAAAAGTTCCGCCGCGCAGGCCAGCTAGAGCCTTTCCTGGTTAGATTGAAGCATTCTGCCGGAGCAGGTTTTCGTCAGGGCAGAGGCGATTGGCGATGGGCGTACCCCCTGGTACGTCCGAGCCGATCGCCTCTGATCCTGGCGAAAAGATGCCCGGCCTTTCAGGTTGGCTGAAACGGGCCGGCTGATCGACCGGCCGGCTTGGCCGTAGAGCTGGGCTACGACGCGCGCCGGCCGGTCGACCATCCGACTCCGTTTGAGCCAACAGAATGCTTCAATCTAACCAGGAAAGGCTCTAGGTGTTTAGTCCCGGCATTTGATGGATGGGGTCGATGATGAATCGATCCGGCTCCAAAGTCCATCGTCTACAGATGAACTCGTAAGGCGTAAGGCCCTTTAACGTCTTGAGCCGGTGCCCGAAATTGTAGGCGTCGATAAAGTCGGCCAGATGTTTTTTCAACTGCGCATGATCGTCGTAGTGGAAGCGCTTGACGGTCGCCTCCTTGATCGCTCGGTTCATCCGTTCGACCTGTCCGTTAGTCCAGGGATGCTTCACCTTGGTCAGGCGATGCTCGATGCTGTGATCGTCGCAGACCCAATCGAAGATGTGCTGGAAGGCATTTCGATCACAAGCTCGG
>NZ_ML133578.1 GCF_003985125.1 Rhizobium phaseoli | reverse complement strand
CCGTGAGCCGTTTGCAAGACGATGACCGGCCGATCCTGCATTCCGACCAGGGATGGCACTACCAGATGCCGGCCTGGCAGCGCATGCTTCAGAAACGTCACATCAATCAGAGCATGTCACGCAAGGGCAACTGTCTCGACAATGCTGCCATCGAAAGCTTCTTTGCCATTCTCAAATCCGAGTTCTTCCACCCCAACGACTTTGACAGCGTCAAGAGCCTGCAAGATGGGGTGGCAGACTACATCAACTACTATAATCATCAGCGTATCAAACTGAAACTCAAAGGGCTGAGCCCTGTACAATACAGGACCCAGCCCCTAAATCTCCCCAGCCTTTAGACCTTCCAACTTTTGGGGGTCAGTTCACGAACCGGGGCTTTCTCAGTCCAAAAGAAGGACGATCAGCGCGTCAGGCGCTTATGGGCCTGGCTGCCAGGGTTGAGGGCATCAGGGCCGAGACGACGGACCTTGTCTTCTTCATAATCCTCGAAGTTGCCTTCGAACCATTCGACATGGCCTTCGCCTTCGAAGGCGAGAATGTGCGTAGCCAGACGGTCGAGGAACATGCGGTCGTGACTGATGATGATGGCGCAGCCGGCGAAGTTCTCCAGCGCGTTTTCCAGCGCGCCCAGCGTTTCCGTGTCGAGGTCGTTGGTCGGTTCGTCGAGCAGCAGAACGTTGCCGCCGGCTTTCAGCATCTTGGCGAGGTGAACGCGGTTGCGCTGACCGCCGGAGAGATTGCCGACCTTCTGCTGCTGATCGCCGCCCTTGAAGTTGAAGGCGCCGCAATAGGCACGGGAGTTCATGTCGAACTTGCCGAGCTTGATGATTTCCGCGCCGCCGGAGATTTCCTCCCAGACCGTCTTGTCGCCGGCCAGGGCGTCGCGGCTCTGGTCGACGTAACCGAGATGCACGGTCTCACCGATGCGGATCGAACCGCTGTCAGGCTTTTCCTGGCCGGTGATCATCTTGAACAGCGTCGTCTTGCCGGCGCCGTTCGGGCCGATGACGCCGACGATACCGCCCGGCGGCAGTTTGATCGACAGGTCGTTGATCAGCGTGCGGCCCTCGAAGCCCTTGGTGATGCCCTCCATCTCGATGACCACCTGACCGAGGCGCTCGCTGACCGGGATGATGATCTGCGCGTCGCCGGGACGCTGCTTCTCGGCGGCATCCACCAGCTGCTCGTAAGACTTGATACGCGCCTTGGACTTGGCCTGACGCGCCTTCGGGCTGGACGCGATCCATTCCCGTTCGCGGCTGATGGCCTTCTGGCGCGAGGCCTCCTCGCGACCTTCCTGCTCCATGCGCTTGGCCTTCGCCTGCAGATAGGCCGAATAATTGCCCTCGTAAGGAATGCCGCGGCCGCGGTCGAGTTCGAGGATCCAGCCGGTGACATTGTCGAGGAAGTAGCGATCGTGGGTGATCATCATCACGGCGCCCGGATAGTCGCGCAGATGCTTTTCGAGCCAAGCGATGGTTTCGGCGTCGAGATGGTTGGTCGGTTCGTCGAGCAACAGCAGATCCGGCTGCGAAAGCAGCAGGCGGCAGAGCGCAATGCGGCGGCGCTCGCCGCCGGACAGGCTGGTGACCTCGGCGTCGCGCGGCGGGCAGCGCAGGGCTTCCATCGCCATCTCGACCTGGCTTTCCAGATCCCAGAGGTTCTGGCTGTCGATGATGTCCTGAAGCTTGGCGCCCTCTTCCGCGGTCTCGTCGGAATAGTTCATCATCAATTCATTGTAGCGATCGAGGATCGCCGTCTTCGGGGCAACGCCCTCCATGACGTTTTCGAACACTGTCTTGTTCGGGTCGAGATGCGGTTCCTGCTCGAGATAGCCGACCGTGGCACCCTCGGCCAGCCAGGCTTCGCCGGTATACTCCTTGTCCTGGCCGGCAATGATGCGCAGCACAGTGGATTTACCGGCGCCGTTCGGCCCGAGGATGCCGATCTTGGCGTCCGGGTAGAAGGAAAGGTGGATGTTCTCCAGGATCTTCTTGTTGCCATAGGCCTTGTTGAGGCCGGACATATGATAGATGAATTGACGTGCCATGCTGCGCTGCTCCGGGCGGGAAACTTCGTTTCGTGCCGCTATGTAGGCGAAACAGCGCCTGTGGGCAACGCCGAAACCCGGTTTAGGCAGGATTCCGGTCAGAAGCCCGCTGCATCGACGACACCTTCATCGCAGCCGAAAGAGGTTTTTCCCGCCCCCTGGATCAGATCGCCGAGAGCGCCGCTTTTCGCCGACGCCGTTCCCGCATCCTGGGACAGGCCGATCGTCAGCTCGCTGATCATCCTGACATTGCCGGCCCGCCGGCAGCTCATCTTGACGCGGTCGCCCGCACCTGGCCCGAAGCTCTTGTCGAAAGCCGCCTTGATCGCATCGGACTTGACCGTCTTGCCGATATTGGCGGCGAAGAGGTCACGCACGGCCGATGCGTTGAGAGCACCCACGAGATGGAGGCCGACGCCGAAATAATCTTCCGCGCTCATTTTCGTGCAGGTGCCATGCTTTGTCCATTCGTGCCGTTCAAGGCCGGACTGCGTGCCGGGCATCGCCTTTGCCAGCGCCGCCTGCGTCTCGGCCGAAAGCGTCACTTCCGGCAATGCAGCCCATTTACCATCCTTGTCGGCAGCCTTCTGGTCGTCGCTGACGCCGCAATAATCCTGCCGCATCGGCCAGAGGCCGTGCAGCGAGAAATTCGTTGCGTCGTGGCGCTCGCCGGTCTGGCTTGCGCATTCGGCCTTCTTCTGGTTCGTCTGACAGAAGGCGGGTTGCCAGCTCGCCGCAAGAATGAAACGGGTGCGTCCGTCGGCCTCCTGCGCCATGGCGGCGCCGGCAAGGGCTATCGATACGGCGAACGTCAAGGTACGCAACTGCATGCTGCTCATTTTCAACCCCCATATAAGAACAATGCACGAACAGATAAGCACAAAGAGTAAACATCAGCAACCCTGAATCGCAACGTTCCCGTATTTTGTTATCGATTGCTTCTAACGCTTTAAAGTCACACAAAGGACGTTCCATCACTTTGAGTTGAAGCATGAATCCTCAAATCGATTTCGCATTAAGAAATTATGCGGTAGCGATCTGCTCTGCTGCGGCTGGGAGGATCCGAATGTTTTCTGAAACGCAATGGCTCTCCGTGCCGGGAGCATCGCTGGCCTATCACCATGCCGAGGCGACCGGCCCCGCCTGCGGCATTCTGTTGATATCGCATGGGCTGGCTGAGCACTCGAAGCGGTATTGCCGCTTTGCCGAGGCGATGGCGGCGCGCGGCTATCATGTCTACGCCCACGATCACCGTGGCCATGGCGAGACGACAGCGCCCGATGCCCCGATCGGCCGCTTCGCGCGGCGCAACGGCGTCGAGCGGGTGATCGGCGACATCATCGCCATGCGCGCTCACGCGGTCTCGCGCCATCCGGGCCTGAAAGTCATCCTCTTCGGTCATTCGATGGGCGGTCTCATTGCGCTCAATGCCGGCGTCACCGCCCCGGCCGACTTCGACGCGGTCGCCGTCTGGAATTCCAATTTCGCCGTCAGCCTTACCGGCCGCGCCGCCCAGGCGATCCTCATCGCCGAACGCATGCTGAAAGGCTCGGACGTGCCGAGCGGCCTCCTGCCGAAACTCACTTTCGCCGCCTGGGGCCGGTCCATTGCCAACCGCCGCACGGAATTCGACTGGCTTTCGCAGAAGCCTGACGAAGTCGACAAATATGTCGCCGACCCTCTTTGCGGCTTCGACGCCTCGATTTCACTCTGGCTCGATGTCTTCGAACTAACCTTTCGCGCACCGCAAAAGATGCATCTCGACCGGCTGCGGCGCGACCTGCCGATCCATCTGGTCGGCGGCGGAGAAGATCCGGCGACCGAGCGAGGAAAAGCCGTGATCTGGTTGTCAAACCATTTGAAACGCCAGGGCTTCTCCCGTATCAGCACTGAGATATATCAGGACATTCGGCACGAAACGCTGAATGACACCGGCGCAGAGGCGGCCATTGCCGCCTTCGCGGACTGGTGTGACGGCGCGGTCGGCAAAAGCTGAACGGCCAAAATCCCGGATGACGAGAATCCCACCATGAACAGCACCTCCGCCCGGCCCGTTTCATCCCCCTCCGACGTGACGATGGGGCTTGCGCTCATGTTTCTTTCGGTGATGTTCTCGCCGCTCATCGACATCTTCGCCAAGCTCGCCGTCGTCACCGTGCCCTCCGCCGAGGTCACCGCCGGCCGCTTCGTGGTGCAGGCTCTCTGCATGCTGCCGATCGTCATATGGCGGCGCAGCTTTGACGATTTCTCCTGGCGCCAGAGCCTGTTCCATGCCATCCGCGGTCTGATCATCACCATTTCGATGATTTGCTTCGTCACCACGCTGAAATATATGGCGGTCGCCGACGCAATCGCGATCTTCTTCGTCGAGCCGATCATCGTGACGATCCTCGGCGGCATTTTCCTGAAGGAAACGATCGGCTGGCGGCGCTATACCGCTTGCGGCGTCGGCTTCTTCGGGGCGATGCTGATCATCCAGCCGAGTTTCAACGAAGTCGGCTACATCGCGCTCCTGCCCGTCCTCACCGCGCTCTGCATCGCCATTTTCGTGCTGATGACGCGCGTCCTGTCGCACAAGGAAGATCCCTGGGCAATGCAGTTTCAGATGGGCATCTGGGGCCTGATCTTCTGCGCCGTCCTGCTTTTTGCCGGCGATGGCAGCGGCTCCGATATCTTCGATCCCGTCATGCCCGTAGGCAACGCCTGGTTCTATGTCGCCGGCGTCGGCGCCATGGCCGCGATAGCGGGCATCTTCGGCGTCTACGCCTATCGCGCCGCACCGGCTTCGACGCTGGCGCCACTGCAATATTTCGAGATCGTCTCGGCCACGATCTTTGCCTGGCTTGTTTTCGGCGACTTTCCGGATGCGATCAAATGGCTCGGCATCATGATCATCATCGCCTCCGGCATCTACATCCTCTGGCGCGAGCGCCGCTTTGCTTCCAAACCCGTATCCGATACATCTGAGGTGACGCTGGCGCCGTAGATTGCCTGGGAAGACCATGACCGAGAGCCTGACGAAAAAACCGCCGCTTGCCGGTATCCGGGTGATCGAGCTCGCCCGCGTGCTCGCCGGTCCCTGGGCCGGACAGATGCTCGCCGATCTCGGCGCCGATGTCATCAAGGTCGAAAATCCCGATGGCGGCGACGATACGCGCCAATGGGGCCCGCCCTTTGTCGAAGGTGCCGACGGCGAAAATCTCTCGGCCGCCTATTACCATGCCGCCAATCGCGGCAAACGCTCCATCGCCGCCGACCTGAAAAGCCCGGAAGGCCAGGATCTCGTCCGCCGGCTGGTCTCCACTGCTGACGTAGTGATCGAGAACTTCAAGGTCGGCGGACTCGTCAAATACGGGCTCGATTACGACAGCCTGCGCAAACTAAACCCGAAGCTCGTTTATTGCTCGATCACCGGCTTCGGCCAGACCGGCCCCTATGCCAATCTGGCCGGCTACGATTACATCGTCCAGGGCATGTCCGGCTTCATGTCGATCACAGGCGAGCCGGACGGCCAGCCGATGAAGGCAGGCGTGGCGATCGCCGATATCTTCACCGGCATCTATGCCGTCTCGGCGATCGAGGCGGCCCTGATCCATGCGTTGAAAACAGGCGAAGGCCAGCTGGTCGACATGGCGCTGCTCGATGTGCAATCGGCCGTGCTCGCCAATCAGAACATGAACTACCTCGTCTCCGGCGCTGCACCGACCCGGCTCGGCAACGCCCATCCGAATATCTCGCCCTATGAGGTCGTGCCGGCGGCCGATGGCTACCTCATTCTTGCCGTCGGCAATGACGGCCAGTTCGCTCGCCTCTGCGGCATCCTCGGCCTTGAGGCGATTGCCGGCGACGAACGTTTCGCCACCAACAGGGCCCGGGTCGGCAATCGGGCCGAACTGCGCCGGCTCGTTTCGACCGAGACGCTGAAATGGCAGAAAGCGGATCTGTTGAAGGCCTGTGAGGAGAACGGGGTTCCTGCCGGCGCGATCAATACGATCGAGGAAATGTTCGCCGATTCGCAGGTGCGCGCCCGCGGTCTGCGCGTCGACCTTGCGGATGCCGCGGGCACACTCATCCCGGGGGTCAGGACGCCGGTGGTGCTGTCCGAGACGCCGCTGCATTACGTCAGGCCGAGCCCGCGCCTCGACGAACACAGAGAAGAAATTCTGGCGGAGCTCGCCGAGCGCGAGAGGGAGGCATCGTCATGAAGAGGACCGGTGGAGAACTGATCGTCGAGGCGCTGAAAGCCAATGGCGTCAAACGCCTTTCCTGCGTGCCCGGCGAGAGCTTTCTTGCGGTCCTCGATGCCCTGCGCGATAGCGATATCGACGTCCTCGTCTGCCGTCAGGAGGGCGGAGCGGCGATGATGGCGGATTGCTGGGGCAGGCTGACCGGCGAACCCGGCATCTGCATGGTCACCCGCGGCCCCGGCGCCACCAACGCTTCAGCCGGCCTGCATATATCAAGACAGGACTCGATCCCGATGATCCTCTTCATCGGTCAGGTGCAGCGCGAAGCCCGCGAGCGCGAGGCCTTCCAGGAGGTCGAATTCCGCCGCGCCTTCACTGAATTCGCCAAATGGGTGGGCGAGATCGACGATGCCGCCCGGATTCCCGAATTCGTCACCCGCGCCTTTGCGATCGCCACCTCCGGCCGCCCCGGCCCCGTGGTGCTGACGCTGCCGGAGGATATGCTGCGCGACGAAGTCGAGGCGCCCGGCGCCAAGCGTCACACGAGCGTCGAGGCGCATCCCGGCCGCAGCCAGATCGACGATCTCTATAGAAGACTGCTGAAGGCCGAGCGGCCGATGGTGATCCTCGGCGGCACGCGCTGGGATGAAGATGCCGTCGCCGATTTTGCAGGATTTGCCGAGCGTTTTCAGCTTTCCGTCGGCTGCTCCTTCCGCAGGCAGATGCTGTTCGATCATCTCCATCCCTGTTACGCCGGCGATGTCGGCATCGGCATCAATCCTGTCCTCGCCAAGGAGATAAAGGAAAGCGACCTGCTGATCCTTCTTGGCGGCCGGATGTCGGAAATGCCGTCCTCGTCCTATACGCTGATCGATATCCCCTACCCCCAGCAATCGCTGGTGCACGTCTATCCCGATCCTTCCGAACTGGGACGCGTCTACCGCCCGGATCTCGCCATCTGCGCCGCTCCTGCCGATTTCGTCGCCGCACTCGCCGATCTCGAAGCGCCGGCCGAGCCGCACTGGGCGGAGCGCACTGAGCGCATGCACCAGGCCTATCTTTCCTGGTCGAAACCGCCGGCAACTGGTCCGGGCGCCGTCCATATGGGCCCGGTCATGGAATGGCTGGAAGCCAATACCAGGCCGGACACGATCTTCACCAACGGCGCGGGCAACTACGCCACCTGGCTGCACCGCTTCCATCGTTTCCGCCGTTTCAACACCCAGGCCGCCCCCACCTCCGGCTCGATGGGCTACGGCCTGCCGGCGGCGGTGGCCGCCAAACGGCTCTTTCCCGAGCGCGAGGTCATCTGCTTTGCCGGCGACGGCTGCTTCATGATGCACGGCCAGGAATTCGCCACTGCCATCCGCTACGGCCTGCCGATCACCGCGATCGTCGTCAACAATGGCATGTACGGCACGATCCGCATGCATCAGGAGCGCGAATATCCCGGCCGCGTCAGCAGCACCGATCTCACCAATCCCGATTTCGCCGCCCTTGCCCGCGCCTATGGCGGCCATGGCGAGACGGTGGAGCGGACGGAGGAATTCGCCGCTGCCTTCGAGCGGGCGCGCCGCAGCGGCAAGCCGGCAATTATCGAAGTCAAACTCGATCCTGAGGCAATTACGCCGACACGGACGCTGTCGGAAATCGCGCAAACAAAAAGCCGGTAGGTTTCCCCACCGGCTTTCTAAGACAGAACGACCGATACGTCAGTCGATCGCGGCCGTAACGATGAACTCGACCTTGTATTTCGGCGCTGCGAGCTTGGCTTCGCTGGTGGCGCGGGCCGGCGGATTGGCCGGATCGATCCAGGCTTCCCAGGCGGCGTTCATCTCGGCGAAATATGCGATGTCGGAGAGATAGACGAGGGTCTGGAGGATCTTCGACTTGTTGCTGCCTGATGCGGCCAGCAGGCGATCGACCTCGGCAAGTGCGGACTTGCACTGATCGGTGACGCTTTCGCCCTCGCCGACCTGGCCTGCGAGATAGATCGTGTTGCCGTGAATGACGGCGCCGCTCATGCGTGCGCCGACGTCGATACGCTTAATGCTCATCATAGTCTCCTGAGTGAATGGAAAGTGATGGCGCTGCCGTGCAGCGCCGAAAAATCGGCAGCCGGAACGGGCCTAGCTGCGGATATGGTGGGTCTTCTGATAGATCGCCGTCGAGCGGGCGCCTGAGCGGCAATAGCCGAGCATCGGCCGCGGGAATTCGTCGAGTGCATCGACCATGCCCTGCACCGCCTCCTCGGTCACGCCCATCGGCCCGACAGGCACATGGGTGATCTCGAGGCCGAGTTCTCTCGCGCGCGCCTCGATGACCGAGAACGAGGTCTGATCGGGGCTCTCATGGTCTGGACGGTGGCAGACAATCGATTTGAACCCCAGCGCCTTGATCTCGTCGAGGTCCTCGAGCGTAATCTGGCCCGAGACCGAATATTCATCGTCGATCTGGCGAATATCCATCGTCCTGTCTCCTCATTAAATCGTGGGCTGAAGGTCTACGACGGAGGCCGGCGAGCGTCAACAAAACTTCACTCAGAGGAAGGCAAAGCTCAGCACGTAGCTGCGGCTTTCACCTGGTGCCAGCATATTGAATTCGCCGGCCGCCTCGAGCTCGTCACGCGTGACCCAGCGATGCGACACCGGCTCGATGCCGATAATATGGGCCGGCGCCTTCTGGTTCCGCCAGACCTGCAGATAGGGCAGCGTGTCGGCGTGAAAGCGCACGTGGAGCGTCCTGCCGCCGATCGCCGCAATCGGTCCGAGGCGGACTTCCGCTAGGCCGTCTTCCGTTGCCGGCGCCGGCACACAGAAGATGCCGCCCGGCTCCTCGCCGAACGCCCAGGGGAAACCGCCATTCTCCAGCATCCGGCCTTCGAGCCGCGTGCCCTCGTCCAGCCATTTGCCGCCGGTGTTCATGTGATACATGAGGAAGGTCGGCACCGTCCGATCGCTGGTATTGACGACCCGGTCCTCGAGCCGAACCTCGCCGGTCGCCCCATCGATCCGCCATAGCCGCTCGATGCGCTGCGACAGTCCCTCGACGGTTACAATGTCGATATCAGCGCGACATTCGGCATTGCCGTTCTCATACCTCGTCCACAGCACCTTGGCCGCATGGCCGGAGGCCGATCCGTGCAACGGATAGACCTTGCCGCCCGCCCGCCCGGCGATCGGCTGGCGGTGACGGATATGGTCCGGCCCGCAGGTAAAGAGGAAGCCTTCGAGGGAGTGATCGATTCGCGGATCGCCATCATCGGGAATGGCCCGCTTCGGGGCGATGTCGACGCCCTCGACGATGCATCCTGCGATGTCCAGCACCGATGTTTCATCGAGCATCAGGCGCGGCCCGCTTGCGGCGGCAAATTCGATCATCGCAGTCTCCCAGGGATTTATCGGCCGGCGTAGCGTTAGGTTTTGAGTCCTCTTTCGTCAATCGGGCGCTTTTCGCCCCTTGTGTTTTTGCCGCAACCATGGATTTTGCGGAACTGACGCAGAGACGCAAACGTTTATGAGTAAAAGGAAATCTTAGGGATTTTCATATTTTGTTCAGCACGGTTTCATAAATTCCACACTAGCGTCAAAATTCGCGGGTGTGTGTCGGCCCAGTCACTGTTCGAGGTGTGAGACGTGAATCGCTTTTTGAAGTCGGCATTTTCGCTTGCGGCCGTGCTGGCAGCCCTTGCGGCTGCGGCACCGCAGGCAGGCGCGCAGCAGTTTCGTGACCGCCGGCAGAGCGACGTCGTCCTGGTCACGCCGACCGGCGAAATCCTCGACTATGTCCCGCGCGGCTATATCTACGCCCGCGACCGCAGCGGCAATCGCGTGCTGATCGACGCCTACGGCAATGTCGTCGCCACCGAGATGCGCGCCCGCGGCTATTACCCGCCGCGACCCGGCCCGCGCGGCGCCGATGCCGACCAGAACGGCAACGATCCCTATTATGCCGACGATAATTCCTATGGCGATCCGCGTTATGCTGAACGCGGCGCCGTCACCGGCGGCATTCCGCGCGACGCAGCGATCGAACGCCAACCGCTCGGTGAGGAGCCCTATCCCGATGACAACAGCATCGGCAATCCGCAGTCGGGCGACGATTACGCCTCGATCGATCCCGATCAGCAGATCCCGCCCGCCGATGCGCCGACGGCCGCGCCTGACGAGCCTGTCATCACGCTGAAGAACAAGTCGAAGCCCGAGATCGTCGCGCTGCAGGTCTTCCTCGACCGCGCCGGCATCTCTCCCGGCGTCATCGACGGCCATATGGGCTCGAACGTCACCAAGGGGATCTATGCTTACGACCAGATGACCGGGTCAAAGCTCGACCCCAACGACACTGATGCCATTCTCGAAGAGCTGCGCATGAACGGCGGCCTGCCCGTCGTCAGCTATACGATCACGCCCGCCGATGCCGCCGGCCCCTTCGTTGCAGCGATCCCGGAAGACTATTCGCATAAGGCGCTTCTGCCGTCGCTGGCCTATACCTCGATCACGGAAATGCTGGCCGAGCGCTTCCACATGGATGAGGCTTTCCTCAAGGAAATGAACCCCGGCGCCGATTTCAGCGTCCCCGGCACGGTGATCAAGGTCGTCAATCCCGGCGAAACGAAATCCGGTGAGGTGGCCCGCATCATCGCCGACAAGGCCCGCAAACAGGTCTTCGCCTATGACGGCGCCGGCAATCTGCTTGCCGCCTACCCGGCCTCGATCGGCTCCACTGACACGCCCTCCCCCTCGGGCACCGTGACGGTCGAGCGCGTCGCATTCAATCCCGGCTACACCTACAATCCGAAGATCAATTTCCAGCAGGGTGCCAACGATAAGATCCTCAACATTCCGCCCGGCCCGAACGGCCCCGTCGGCACGGTCTGGATGGCGCTCTCCAAGCCGACCTACGGCATCCACGGCACGCCGGAGCCCTCGAAAATCGGCCGCACCCAGAGCCACGGCTGCATCCGCCTGACCAACTGGGACGCGACTGAGCTTGCCAAAATGGTCAAGCCGGGCGTGACGGTCGAATTCGTCGACTGAACCACAGCGCAGCAATATGAAAGGCCGCCGGATCGCTCCGGCGGCCTTTTTCGTTTCATCGCAGGGGATAAAGCATGTCGCGCAAAAGTGTGCAGCGGTTTTGCGTCAACGACATGCGTAAACAAAGAACTAAAGCGCAAGGAGCGAATCTGAAAGATCGCGACGCGCTTTAGTCAGGCGGCCGTCGCCATGCGGACCGAAGCCGGCAGCCGGACCGGCAGTTTGCGCATCATTTCCTCGGCAAAACAGGTTGCGTTCTCACGCGCCTTGTCGAGATTGCTGACGCGCGAGGGGTCGATCGTGTGCAGCGTGCCGCCACAATCGAAGATGTCGCGGAAGGCCGAACGTTCGATGATCGCGGTGTCGAGCACCGGCACATGCCGCTCGCTGAGCAGCGACTTGACGAGTTGCAGCGCCCGGGTCGTCACCATCGAATTGACGCGGGTCAGCACCACGGAATGGCCGATCTTGATTCCCGCCTTCTCGTCCAGATATTGCAGCAGCTCAAGCACCTGCGCGCCGCCACGCGCATCCATCGCACAGCCCTGGATCGGAATCAGCACATGGTCGGAAAGGCCGACCGCAGTGGCAAGCAGTGGGTTGCGCGCACCCGGCAGGTCGACGATGAAATAGTCGGTATTATGCTTGTTCTCGCTGATATGCTGCGGCAGCGAAGCGGTGGTCACGAAATCGATCACGGAAACATTGGGCACGTAACCTGAAATTTCGTGCCAGCGCGAAATCCAGTGCTGCGGATCGGCGTCGAGAATGGTGACGCGGTAACCCTTGCGGGCAAGCTCGGTCGCGAGCAGGAGAACAGCGGTGGTCTTGCCGGCGCCGCCCTTGGTATTTGCGAATGTGATGACAGGCATATTCAGTCCTCGGAAGGAAATGGTGCGAGCCGAAATCGCTCTTTTACGCACCATCGGAGCATCGTGCGGTTAATCCATCCTTTCTAATCATGGTTAACAAATTCCAAACACGCGCGGCGAAATTGCAGCCTGTATTTTTCACATCCCTAAAATTCAGGGTGCCCGTAAGAACGAAAAACCCGGAGAACCAGGGTTCTCCGGGCCAATCTGCGGTCAGCTCCGCTGATCTCAGAAGCAATCCTTAAACAGCGCCTTGGTATTTTCGAGCGTCATGGCAACCGGGTTGCCGCCGGCACTCGGATCTTCGATCGCCATGGCCGACAATTCCTCGATGCGGTCGGAGGCGATTCCCATTGCCGTCAGCGTTTCCGGCACGCCGAGATCGGAGCGAAGCTTCAGCACATAGTCGTAGAAGCCGTCGAAACCGCCCGATATGCCGAGATAGGCGGCGGCCCGGCCGATCTTCTCTTCGATTGCAGCACGGTTGAAGCGCAGCACCGCCGGCATCACCACCGCATTGGTCATGCCGTGATGGGTGTTGTAAACGGCGCCGATCGGGTGCGACAGCGCATGGATGGCGCCGAGCCCCTTTTGGAAGGCGACCGCGCCCATGGCGGCGGCGGCCATCATGTTGGCGCGGGCTTCGAGATCAGTGCCTTCCCGATAGGCGCGCGGGAGGAATTCCTTGACGAGCCGCATGCCCTCCAGCGCGATGCCAGCCGACATCGGGTGATAGAAGGGCGAGGAATAGGCCTCCAGGCAATGCGCGAAAGCATCCATGCCGGTGCCGGCTGTGATGATCTTAGGCATGCCGACCGTCAGTTCCGGATCGGAGATCACAACGCCGGGCAGGAATTTCGGGTGGAAGATGATCTTCTTCACATGCGTTTCGGAATTGGTGATGACGCTGGCGCGCCCCACTTCCGAGCCGGTACCGGCCGTCGTCGGCACCGCGACGATCGGGGCAATGCCCTCGAGGCTCGCACGCGTCCACCAATCGCCGACGTCCTCGAAATCCCAGACGGGGCGCGTCTGGCCGACCATGAAGGCGACGCACTTGCCGAGATCGAGGCCTGATCCGCCACCGAAGGCGACGACGCCGTCGTGGCCGCCGTCACGGAAGGCCTTGATGCCGGCATCGAGGTTCTTCTCGTTCGGGTTCGGATCGACATCGGCGAAGATCGCCCGGCCGAGGCCCGCTTCTTCGAGGACATCGAGCGCGTTCTTGGTGATCGCCATCGAAGCAAGGCCGCGATCGGTGATCAGCAGCGGCTTCCTCATGCCGAGGCTCTTGCAGGCGTCGGCCAGTTCGCTGATGCGGCCCCGGCCAAGCTTGACAGACGTGGGATAGCTCCAGTTTGCGGTGATGTTGCTGCTCATGCTGTGACCTTCTTGAGATGATAGGATTTCGGACGCGTCAGATTCTGAAAGCCGATGATCGACAGCGAGCCGCCGCGGCCGGTCTCCTTGACGCCGGTCCAGCAGAGCGCCGGATCGAGATAGTCCGCGCGGTTCATGAAAACGGTGCCGGTTTCGATCTCGCGGCCGACCCGCGCTGCCCGTTCGGCATCGCTCGTCCAGAGCGAGGCCGTCAGCCCGTACTGGCTGTCGTTCATCAGGGCAAGCGCTTCCGCGTCGCTCTTCACCTTCATGATGCCGACCGCCGGACCGAAGGTCTCTTCGCGCATGAAGGCCATGGAGTGGTCGACATCAACGAGGATCTGCGGTGCGAGATAGGCGCCGCCGTCATCCCTTGGGAAGAGCTTCGGGTCGACCAGCGCCTTGGCGCCCTTGGAAACCGCATCGGCGATCTGCTCGCGCACCACCTTGGCGAAGCGCTTGTTCGCCATCGGCCCGAGGGAAGTCTCGGGATCGAGCGGATTGCCGAGCTTGTAGTTCGACACCCAGGCGACCGACTTTTCGACAAAGGCGTCATAGAGCGACTCGTGCACATAGATGCGCTCGATGCCGCAGCAGCACTGGCCGGAATTATAGGTGGCGCCGTCCATCAGCGTATCGACGGCGGCCTCGAGATCGGCGTCGTCCATGACGTAACCCGGATCCTTGCCGCCGAGTTCAAGGCCGAGGCCGGTGAAGGTGCCGGCAGCTGCCCGCTCCATCGAACGCCCGCCTTCGACCGATCCGGTGAAGTTGACGAAATTGAAGCTGCCGGCGGCAATCAGCGCCGAGGTCGTCTCGTGATCAAGGAAGACGTTCTGGAACACATCCTCCGGCACACCGGCTTCAACGAAGG
The DNA here is from genome assembly GCF_003985125.1 of Rhizobium phaseoli. GTDB lineage: Bacteria > Pseudomonadota > Alphaproteobacteria > Rhizobiales > Rhizobiaceae > Rhizobium > Rhizobium phaseoli. The sequence goes on along the minus strand of NZ_ML133578.1, from coordinate 126,344 downwards.
CCTGCACCAGCCGCTCGCCGACCAGCAGCGTCTGCGAGGCATGTTTCAGCACCACCGTATTGCCGGCCATCAGCGCCGGCGCGATCGTGTTGATCGCCGTCATATAAGGGTAGTTCCAGGGCGCAACGACGAAGACGACGCCATGTGGCTCGCGCTCGATGCGCCGCTCGAAACGGTCGCTCTCCTCGACGACGAGGGGTGCCAGCGCATCGGCCGCGATTGAGGCGACATAGTTGGAGCGCTCGTTGAAGCCCTTATATTCGCCGCCGTACTTGACCGGCCGGCCCATCTGCCAGGCAAGTTCCGGCACCACGACATCGGACATCTCGTTCAGCCGCGCGGCGCCCTTAAGCACGAGCTGCACGCGCTCTTCGAGCGGCCGTTTCGCCCAAGCCTTTTGCGCCTTGCGGGCGCGCGCCACCACATCCTTGGCAGCATCGAGCGAAAGCGCCGGACGCTCCGCGTAAACCGATCCGTCGACCGGTGAAATACATTGGATCATTGCCATGATCGATTTCCATCCTCGTATTGATCAAAAATTCCGTCGAGGCCCATAGCCCCTCATCCGCCTGCCGGCACCTTCTCCCCGTAAACGGGGCGAAGGGGGGATAACCGCAACCTCTCCGTCCCTCGCCAACATCTCGCAGGGCACGTCCCCTCTCCCCGCAAGCGGGGAGAGGGTTAGGGTGAGGGGCAAGCCCGCAAAATGCCTATTAAGCTCTTTCGAACCCGCGCGCCACTTCCCAATCGGTGATGCGGCGGTCGTATTCTTCCTGCTCCCATTCGGCAGCGCGGGTGTAGTGGTCGATCACCTCATCGCCAAACGCCTTGCGCAGCATTGCCGATTCCGTCATCGCGGTCGCCGCCGCGCGCAGGGTGCGCGGGATTTCGCGGATATCCTTGCCGCCATAGGCGTCGCCGACGAACGGCGCTTCGAGTTCCAGCTTGTTTTCGATCCCGTCGATGCCGGCGGCAAGCAGCGCGGCGAAGGCGAGATAGGGGTTGAGATCGGAGCCGCCGACGCGGCACTCGATGCGGATACCCTTGGTCTCCTCGCCGCAGAGGCGGTAGCCGGCGGTGCGGTTGTCCTTGCTCCAGATCGCCTTGGTCGGCGCAAAGGTGCCGGCCATGAAGCGCTTGTAGGAATTGATGTACGGCGCCAGGAAATAGGTGATCTCGCTCGCATGGGCGAGAAGCCCGGCAACGTAATTATGCATCAGCGGCGACATGCCGTATTTGCCGGTATGGTCGAAGAACAGCGGCTTTTCCTCCAGGCTCCAGAGCGACTGGTGGATGTGCGAGGAACTGCCGGCAGCATTGTAATTCCACTTGGCAAGGAAGGTGATGGCCTTGCCTTTCGACCAGGCGATCTCCTTGCAACCATTCTTGATGATTGCATGCCGGTCGGCCATGGCGAGCGCGTCGGCATAGCGCACGTTGATCTCCTCCTGGCCGGCCGAAGCCTCGCCCTTGGAATTCTCGACCGGAATGCCCGCACCCTGCAGCCCGGTGCGGATCGCCCGCATCACCTCTTCCTCCTTGGTGGTCTGGAAGATGTGATAGTCCTCGTTATAGGCGCTGGCGAGTTTGAGGTTGCGGTAGCCTGCCGCATGTGCCGCCTCATAGCTCTGGTCGAACAGGAAGAATTCGAGTTCGGACGCCATATACGCCTTCATGCCCATGTCTTCGAGGCGCTTCACCTGCTTTTTCAGGATCGCCCGCGGCGAATGGGCGACCTCCTCATGCGTGTGATGGTCGAGCACGTCGCAGAGCACGAGCGCCGTGCCCTCAAGCCAGGGAATGCGGCGCAGCGTCGCGAGATCCGGCTTCATCGTATAGTCGCCGTAACCCTTTTCCCAGCTCGTCGCCTTGTAGCCGGAGACGGTCTCCATCTCCATGTCCGTGGCAATCAGGTAGTTGCAGCTGTGCGTCTCCTTCCAGGCGCTCTCGACAAAATATTCGGCTTGGAAGCGCTTGCCCATCAGCCTTCCCTGCATGTCCACCTGGCAGGCCAGAACCGTATCGATGCGGCCTTCGGCAACATCCTTCCTGAGATCGTCGATTGTGTAGCTGCTGCTCATGATTGATCCGCCTGAAATTGGAATTGAGAAAATCGAGGCAACGAAAGCGCATGCGCCTCGGCCGAATCGTGGGCCTGATGCCTTTTCGTTGAGCCGGTGAGCGGGGCCGCAGGAGCGGCCCCGCCATTCGAGAGGGAAGTGTCGACGCTTAGTTTTCGCCGCTTTCGCCGACAGCCGCTTCGGCCGCCGCGATCTCGGCTTGCCGCTTTGCCACTTCAGCACCGATCGGCGGCCCCTTGAAGCGACGGCTTTCGAAGCCGAACCAGACGATCGCCGTGACGACGAGGAAACCGACGGTGATATAGAGCGCCCACTCGTTCGGCGGCTGGATGCCGAGAACGAAGATCAGGATCATCGCGATGACGCTGAGCACTGCAAAAAGCTTGAACATGCCTTCGCCGAGATTCCACGGCCCCATCTTGTCCCACTTCGCTGTCCCCCAGGCGAACAGGCCGAGCGTGATCGGGATCGCGAAGGAGAAGAACAGGAAGATAACCGTGCATGAGACAACGATTGTATAGACCGGCGTATCACCGATCGACACCAGCGAGGAACCCCAGACGAACAGGACCGACAAGATCGAACCGGTCCAGATCGCAGCGACCGGCGTGCGATACTGCGGGCTGACTTTCGACAGCGCCTTCGACGCAGGCAGGCCGCCGTCACGCGAGAAGGCGAAGATCATGCGGGAGACCGAAGTGACGGTCGCAAGGCCGCACAGCCACTGGCTGACCAGGATCGCGAGATAAAGGATATCGTTGACGAGGGGATTGACCTGGCTGTCCATCGCCCAGAAGAACACGTTCCAGCCCTGTTTTGCCGCATCGTCCATGTTCGGCAGCATCAGGACGAAGGCGCACAGCATGATATAGCCGAAAAGCGCCGACCACAGCACCGACGAAACCATGCCGCGCGGCACTGATTCTGCGGCTTTAACCGTCTCTTCCGAGGTATGGGCCGAGGCGTCATAACCGGTGATGGTGTAGATCGGCAGCAGCAGGCCGAGCAGGAAGACCCAGGCGCCCGAGGTGGACGGCCAGACATTACCGCCAACTTCGCCGGAGTAGTTGGCGAAGGTGAAAAGGCGGCCGATCTCGTAGGAGGGCGCCGCAATGAGGCAGACGGCCGCCAGAGCGATCGACGTTGCGAAGATGAGATAACCGGAAAAGTCGGTCAGCTTCGCGGTCAGTCCGATGCCCATGTGGTTCACGAGCGCTTGAGCGCCGGTAATGATCACAAGGAAGAGGATACGCACCGTCGTCGTGTCCGTCAGCCCGAGATAGCTGGTGCCGAACGAACCCATGAAGAAATAATAGGTGCCGACATTGATGGCGCCGAGCACGGTGACGAGGCCGAGCAGGTTGAACCAGGCGGTCAACCAACCGGTGAACCGGTTGCCGAGGATCGAGCCCCAGTGATAGAGCCCGCCGGCCGTCGGATAGGCCGAGCTGATCTGCGCCATGGCGATGGCGAAGACGAGCGAGATGAAGCAGCCGACCGGCCAGCCGATGCCAATCGCCGCTCCGCCGGCGCCCGAAGTCGCCTGCGCCAGCGAATTGATGCCGCCGGAGAGAATGCAAATGATGGAGAATGATACGGCGAAATTCGAGAATGAACTCATTCGCCGTTCGAGTTCCTGGGCATAGCCCATCGAATGCAGGATGTGCACATCCTGCTTCTTGTCCAGTTCGGTATAGTCCGACATGACTTCCCCCTGTTCACGACCGGCCGCGGAATTGCGGGCCGATCCAGTGCCAATTGCCCGCGGCATTTTCGCCATGCGGACGTCCGCAGTTAAACTGCTCCCTCGGGTCTTTTTTTATCAGGCGTCCAGGCTTTGCTGGAGCAGCCCTTTTAGATAGTCGGCCATGACCCCTTGGCCGACATCGTCTGCGATGAGGTCGTTGCGGACCTCGATCATTACATTGCGCAAGCCGTTCGAGAGCCCGTGCAGGATCAGCGTATGGGTTACGCCATCCTCGGGCCCGTAAGGCTGGTTGCGTTCCGTCCTGTAAAGCGGCGCCTCGGCGGCGGCGTCCAACATGCGGTCGGCAAGCCGGCTATCCTCATCATGCAATATGCCGAGTTCGACTGCACGCTCGCGGCCGTGATAGACCGGCGTGAAGCTGTGCATCGTCACGATGACGCTGTCTTGTCTCCTCGCCCGGCGATCGCGGATCAACCCGCGAATGGCGTCGTGAAAGGGCACGTAGAGCGCATCAGTGCGGGCAAGCCGTTCCTCGGCGCTCAAATCCTTGTTGCCGGGGATGGCGTAGATTTCGCTTGTTTCAGGCATGGCGCCGGGCGAACTCGGCGGCCGGTTGCAGTCGTAGATCAGCCTTGAAAAACGCTGGTAGACAAGCGTCGCATCGAGCGCTTCCGATATGCTGCGGGCGACCGCAAGAGCCCCGGGATCCCAGGCAATATGGCTTGAGAGCGCTTCGCTGGGCAGGCCAAGATCGCCGAATTGGATCGGAAGTGTGTTCGAAGCATGCTCGCAGACGAGAAGCACCGGGCTCCGGCCGCCGGCGCGCTCGATCCCGACGCAATCACCGTCGGCTTCACTGAGGATTTTCGGCCGGGCCAGCACCAAAGGCGCCACTCCTTAATAAATTCCTTATAAGAAAAGAATTCTTCAGGTTCCGGCGAGTGTCAAGCATCCTCTGAAAATTTCTTTTCATGACAGCAGTTGACATGGATTGTGACAGCGTTGTTAACTTCGATTGGGAAAATGGCGCCAGACCATCCCGGGGAGCAGATCAGGTGACAGTTGCGTCGAAGACGGTTTCGGACGTCATACACTCGCATTTCGGGGTGCTGACGCGCGCTGAAAAGCAACTGGCCGAAAGCCTTCTCGACAATTATCCGGTTTCCGGCCTCGGCAGCATCACCACCATCGCTGAGAATGCCGGCGTTTCGACGCCGACCGTGGTGCGCATGGTGCAGAAGCTCGGCTTCAAGGGCTATCCGGACTTTCAGGCGCATCTGCATCTGGAGGTCGAGGCGACGATATCGAACCCGATCGCCAAACATGACCGCTGGGCGCAGAACGCGCCGGGCACTCATATTCTCAATCGTTTCGCCGATGCCATTATGGGCAATCTGCGCCAAACGCTGAGCGATCTCGACACCGCGACCTTCGACAGCGTCGCCTCGCTGCTCTCCGACCGCAAGCGCGGCCTCTATTTCGTCGGCGGCCGCATCACCGGCGCGCTTGCCGAATATTTCTTCACCCATATGCAGGTCATTCGGCCGGCAACGACGCTGCTATCGGCGAATTCCAGCAGTTGGCCGCAATATGTCCTCAACATGAATGCCGGCGACATCCTGATCATCTTCGACATTCGCCGCTACGAGCAGGAAATGGTCAGCCTTGCCACCGCCGCCCGCAAGCGCGGCGCCGAAATTGTTGTCTTCACCGACCAATGGGGCTCACCGGCCGCCAAACTCGCCCGCCACGCCTTCCGCGTCCGGATCGAGGCACCGTCGGCCTGGGATTCCTCCGTCGTTACCCTGTTCATCGTCGAGGCGCTGATCGAAGCCGTCCAGAATTCGACCTGGGACGAGACAAAGGAACGCATGAAGACATTGGAGGGGCTGTTCGAGCAGACCAAACTCTTCCGCAAACCGGGTTAGGAGGACAAGACAAAGAGGGAGAAAAACAATGGCGGATTTTTGCGGAAATAGACCGCGCTGTCGCAAATGGAACATTTGTCACAAGCGCCTGCTATTCATGCAAAATCACCGTCACGCAGCCGTCACACAAGCTTCATGTAAGCTCATTAACAGCATCGCCAGACACTGAAAACCCGAAGGAGAACAACAGTGATCTCTAACATTTCTCGACTCCTGTCGCTTTCTACTGCGATGATCGTGGCTTCGACCGCGATTGCCGCTGCAGAACCGAGCGCAGAACTTATCGCTGCCGCCAAGAAAGAAGGCACGCTGACCACAATCGCTCTCCCGCACGACTGGTGCGGCTATGGCGACGTCATTGCCGGCTTCAAGGCCAAATATGGCCTCGAGGTCAACGAGCTGAACCCGGATGCCGGTTCGGGCGACGAAGTCGAAGCCATCAAGGCCAACAAGGGCAACACCGGCCCGCAGGCTCCTGATGTCATCGACGTCGGCCTCTCCTTCGGCCCGTCCGCCAAGAAAGACGGCCTGATCCAGCCTTACAAGGTCTCCACCTGGGATTCGATCCCGGATACGGCCAAGGATCCGGAAGGCTATTGGTACGGGGACTATTACGGCGTTCTTTCGTTCCTCGTGAACAAGGACCTCGTCAAGCAGTCGCCGGCCGACTGGGCCGATCTGAAGAAGAGCGACTACGCAAACACCGTTGCGCTCGCCGGCGATCCGCGCACCGCCAACCAGGCTGTCCAGGGCGTCTACGCCGCTGGTCTTTCCGCATCGGGCGGTGACGCAGCCAAGGCAGGCGAAGAAGGCCTGAAGTTCTTCGCCGAGCTGAACAAGGCCGGCAACTTCGTGCCGGTTGTCGGTAAGGCTGCTCCCTTCGCGCAGGGCTCGACGCCGATCATCGTCGCCTGGGACTACAACGCCTTGTCCTGGGGTCAGAGCCTCAAGGGCAATCCTCCGTTCGAGGTCATCGTGCCGAAGACGGGCGTCGTTGCTGGTGTCTACGTCCAGGCGATTTCCGCCTTCGCTCCGCATCCGAACGCTGCCAAGCTCTGGATGGAGTATCTTTACTCCGACGAAGGTCAGCTCGGCTGGCTGAAGGGCTACTGCCACCCGATCCGCTTCAATGATCTTGCCAAGAACAACAAGATCCCGAAGGATCTGCTCGACAAGCTGCCGCCGGCAGCAGCCTATGAAAAGGCTGTTTTCCCGACGCTCGAAGAGCAGGCTGCAGGCAAGGAAACCATCACCAAGAACTGGGATTCCGTCGTCGGCGCCAGCGTCAAGTAAATATTCGATCCTGCCTCCCCGCCTCAGGGCGGGGAGGTTTTTTTCTCACTCCGATGCCCCAGGATGAGCTTTTCATGAGCACGGTTTCAACGCCTATGGTGAGCAGCGCCCCCTTGATCAACAGAGACCGCGTGATCGACTGGCTGGGCATTGCACCTTTCATTATCTTTTCGCTGCTGTTCCTGATCATCCCCACGCTTTATCTGGTGGCGGGCGCGTTTCTGACGCCCGAGGGTAACTTCACGCTGAAGAATATCGGCGATCTCTTTACCCCGTCGATCATGAGCGCTTACTGGATCAGTATTCGCGTCTCCGTAGCGTCGGCTCTCGGCGGCGCGCTGATCGGCTTTTTCCTCGCCTGGGCCGTGGTGCTCGGCGGCCTGCCCAATTCGGTGCGCTCGACGCTTCTGACCTTCTCCGGCGTCGCCTCGAATTTTGCCGGCGTGCCCCTCGCCTTCGCCTTCCTCGCAACGCTTGGCCGCACCGGCCTCGTGACGGTTTTCCTGCGCGAATGGTTCGACTTCAACCTTTACAGCACCGGCTTTAATCTGCTGTCCTTCTTCGGCCTCACCATCACCTATATGTATTTCCAGATCCCGCTGATGGTGCTGATCCTGACGCCGGCGCTCGACGGCATGAAGAAGGAATGGCGCGAGGCCTCTGAGATCCTGGGCGCCACCAACCGCCAATACTGGACGATGGTTGCCCTGCCGATCCTGTGGCCGAGCCTGCTCGGCACGACGCTGCTGCTCTTCGCCAACGCCTTCGGCGCCATCGCCACCGCCTTTGCACTGACCGGCAGTTCGCTGAACATCGTACCGATCCTGCTCTATGCCCAGATTCGCGGCGACGTCCTGCACAATGCCAATCTCGGTTATGCCATCGCGCTCGGCATGATCGTCATAACAGGCGTCTCCAACGTCCTTTACCTCATGCTGCGCATGCGCGCCGAACGGTGGCAGAAATGAAAGCTCAACGCCTCGGCGCCTGGATCGCCATTATTCTGGGCGCATCCTATTTCGTCATTCCACTGATCGGCACGATCGAGTTTTCGCTGCGCATGCGCCGAGGCGAATATAGCTTCGACGCTTACCAGTCGGTCTTTTCCGATGCCCAGTTCCGCGAGACCTTCGGCTACTCCATGCTGATGGCGCTTCTTACCATCGTCTTCGGCATGCTGCTCGTCGTCCCTACCGCCTACTGGGTGCGGCTGCGCCTGCCGCAGATGCGCCCCGTCGTCGAATTCATCACGCTGCTGCCGCTCGTCATCCCGGCGATCGTCATCGTCTTCGGTTATCTCAGGATGTACAATTCGTCGTCCTACTTGCCGTTGACGGGTTCGACGACCGGCACCAACGTCCTGCTGGTGTTCTCCTACATCACGCTGTCCCTGCCCTATATGTACCGTGCCGTCGACACCGCCATGCGCGCCATTGACGTCCGCACCCTCACGGAAGCGGCAGAGAGCCTCGGCGCGCGCTGGACGACCATCATGTTCCGGTGCATTTTCCCCAATGTCATGAGTGGCGTGCTCTCGGGCGCCTTCATCACGCTGGCGATCGTCATGGGCGAATTCACCTTCGCCGCCCTGCTCAACCGTCCGGCCTTCGGCCCCTACCTGCAGCTTGTCGGCGCCAACAAGGCCTACGAGCCTTCGGCGCTCGCCGTCATCGCCTTCTCGATCACCTGGCTCAGCATGGGCCTGCTCAACCTCGTTTCCCGCTTCGGCAAAGCCCGCCCGGCAAAGGCTTAAGGTAACCGGCTCATGTCTTTTCTCACACTGAACAACATCCAGAAATCCTTCGGCCCGGTGCAGGTCGTCAAGAACTTCAACATGAACATCGAGAAGGGCGAGTTCGTCTCCTTCCTCGGACCGTCGGGCTGCGGCAAGACGACCGTTCTGCGCATGATCGCCGGCTTCGAGACGCCGACCGGCGGCACGCTGAGCATCAACGGCAAGGACCAGAGTTCGCTGAAACCGAACCAGCGCAATATCGGCATGGTCTTCCAGGCCTATGCGCTATTTCCGAATATGACGGTGCACGACAACGTCGCCTTCGGCCTGAAGGTCGCCGGCGCCTCCAAGCCTGAGATCGACGCCCGCGTCAAGGAAATGCTCGGTCTGATCAAGCTCGACCATCTGGCCGACCGCTTCCCCTATCAGATGTCGGGCGGCCAGCAGCAGCGTGTTGCGCTGGCCCGCGCGCTCGCCGTCAAGCCGCAGGTACTGCTGCTCGACGAGCCGCTGTCGGCCCTCGATGCCAAGATCCGCGTGTCGCTGCGCGAGGAAATCCGCCAGATCCAGCAGCAGCTCGGCATCACCACGGTTTTCGTTACCCATGACCAGGAAGAGGCGTTGTCGATCTCCGACCGCATCGTCGTCATGAATGCCGGCAAGGCCGACCAGATCGGTTCGCCCTTCGAAATCTACAATACGCCGGCGACGCGCTTCGTCGCCTCTTTCGTCGGCACGCTGAATCTCATCGAGGCCAAGGTCGTCGACCCCGACGCCAACCTCATCCAGATCGGGGATCAGCAAATCACGTTGAAGCAGTCGGTCGCAGCCCATAAGGCCGGCGAGACCATCTCGCTGGCGCTACGCCCGGAAGCGGGCTCGCTCTCCGACACAGCTAGAAGCGATACGGCGCTGACCGGCCAGGTCGTCTCGGCTCACTTCCTGGGGTCGGTCATCCGCACCCGCATGAATGTCGGCGGCAATGTCATCTCCTTCGACATGTTCAACAGCCCCGGCGTAACCCCGCCGCAGGCCGGCGAAACCGTGACGCTGCGTTTCATGGCAGCTGATCTGCTGGTCATCCGCGACTGATATTCGCGCGCACCGCGCATGCAAAAGGCGCCGCGAAACGGCGCCTTTTCGTTGTCGGAATGACGGAGGAGACAACAGCCTTGTCAGATCCTTCTCGCTTCGGCGAGGGGGAAGGGGCGAAGGTATTCCCACGAATCTCTTCTCCCCGCTGGGGAGAAGGGAAAGGCACCTCAGCGGATCGCCCGGTCGTCCGCATCGAAGCGGTGCACGCGCGCCTGATCCGGCGTCGCATAGACGATCTCATCCGGCTCGTACTGGTGTTCACCGAAGAGGCGGGCCGTCAGCAGGCCGCACTGGTCGGATTCCAGATAGATGATCGTGTCGGCACCGAGATGTTCGACATGCACGACCTTTGCGGCCCAGGCACCCTGCTCGCGCGACAGCGTCATATGTTCGGGACGCACGCCGATCGTCTTGGCGCTGTGATCGCCGACCTTCTCGCCGGCGATGAAATTCATCTGCGGCGAGCCGATGAAGCCGGCGACGAAGACATTGGCCGGGCGGTTGTAAAGTTCCATCGGCGAGCCGATCTGCTCGATCGTGCCGGCATTCAGCACGACGATCTTGTCGGCCAGCGTCATTGCCTCGACCTGGTCGTGGGTGACATAGATCATCGTCGCCTTCAGGCTGCGGTGCAGCCGGGCGATTTCGAGGCGGGTCTGGACGCGCAGCGCCGCATCGAGATTCGACAACGGCTCGTCGAACAGGAAAAGTTCCGGTTCGCGCACGATGGCGCGGCCGATCGCGACGCGCTGGCGCTGGCCGCCTGAGAGTTCGGCCGGCCGCCGCGCCAGATAGGGCGCGAGCGACAGCATGCCCGACGCCTTGCTGACGCGTTTGTCGATCTCATCCTTGGCCGTGCCGGCCTGCTTGAGGCCGAGCCCCATATTGTCCTTGACCGTCAGGTGCGGATAGAGCGCATAGGACTGGAACACCATGGCGATGCCCCGCTTGGCCGGCGGCGTCAGTGTCTCGTCGCGGCCGTTGATAATGACGGCGCCCGAGGTGACGTCCTCAAGGCCGGCGATGCTGCGCAACAGCGTCGACTTTCCGCAGCCCGACGGGCCGACGAAGATCACGAATTCACCGTCCTTGACCTCGAGGTCGATGCCCTTCAGCACCTCATGCGTACCATAGGTCTTGCGGATGGATTTGAGTTGAAGCGATCCCACTGATTTTTCCTTACAATCTGACCGGCTGGCCGGTGCGCACGCTCTCGTCGGCGGCAAGGCAGATGCGTAGCGACGCCACCGCATCCGCCATATGGCGATCGAGGTTCAGATCCTCGCGGATCGCCCTCAGCATGAAGGCCTGTTCCAGGTCGCAGAGTGCCTGATGACCGGGCTCGCCCGTCATCCTCATGTCCTGGTCGGGCCGGATGAACTTGCCGTCCGGGCCGGTTTCGGCCGTATGCAGACGGATCACGGAAGTTTTGGTGTGGGTGTCGATATCGTCGGACTTGGCGTTCGGATCCATGACGATCGACACCGCGCCCTTCGGCGACATCACGTCCTTCACGAAGAAGGCGGTCTCCGAAATCATCGGCCCCCAGCCAGCCTCGTACCAGCCGACCGAACCATCCTCGAAGAGCACCTGCAGTTGACCGTAATTGTACATGTCTGCGGCGATCTCATCGGAGAGGCGCAGCCCCATGCCGCGCACCTCGACGGCTCTCGCATCGGTGATCTGGCACATGACGTCGACATAATGCACGCCGCAATCGACGATCGGCGAGGTCGTACGCATCAGCGACTTGTGCGTCGCCCAGGTCGGGCCGCTGGACTGCTGGTTGAGGTTCATGCGGAAGACGTAAGGCGGGCCGAGCTTGCGCGCCTCCTCGATCAGTTTCGTCCAGGACGGGTGGTGGCGAAGGATATAGCCGATCACCAGCTTGCGCCCCGTTTTCTTCGCCGCCGACACCACCCGCTCGGCGTCGGCGACCGTGGTCGCCAGCGGCTTCTCCACGAAGACATGGCAGCCGGCCTCGAAGGCGGCGACGGCATAATCGGCATGGCTGTCGGAATAGGTGTTGATCGAGCAGAGATCCGGCTTCAGTTCGGCAAGCGCCGTCATGAAATCGGGATGAACCGTATAGGCCTGCAGTTCGGGCTCCAGCTTCGCCGGGGAGCGGTTGACCAGACCGATAATCTCGAAACCTGGATCGTTGTGATAGGCAAGCGCATGGCTGCGGCCCATATTGCCGAGGCCGGCGACGAGAACGCGGATCGGTTTTTCCTGGCTCACTTGACGGCTCCCGAGGTGATGCCGCGGATCAGCTGCCGCGAGAAGATGACGTAGAGGATCAGGATCGGCAGGATCGCCAGCGACAGCGCTGCCAGCACCGCATTCCAGTTGGTGACGAACTGGCCGATGAAGATCTGCGAGCCGAGCGTCACGGTCTTGGTGGCCTCGGCGGGCGCCAGGATCAGCGGGAACCAGAGATCGTTCCAGATCGGGATCATGGTGAAGACGGCGACCGTCGCCATGGCGGGGCGCACCAGCGGCAGCACCAGGCGGAAGAAGATCGCATATTCGGAAAGCCCGTCGATACGGCCGGCATTCTTCAGATCGTCCGAGACCGTGCGCATGAATTCCGACAGGATGAAGATCGCCAGCGGTATGCCTTGCGCGGTATAGACGAGGATCAGCGCCGTCAGCGTATTGACGAGGCCGGCCGCCACCATGCCCTGCAGGATGGCCACCGTGCCGAGCCGGATCGGGATCATGATGCCGATCGCCATATAGAGCCCGAGCAGCAGATTGCCGCGGAAGCGGTATTCCGATAGTGCGAAGGCGGCCATGGCGCCGAAGAGCAGCACCAGCAGGATCGAGACGATCGTCACAATGAAGCTGTTCTGGAAATAGGTGGCGAAATCGCCCTGCCCCAGCACCGTCTGGTAACCGACCAGGCTGAATGTCGACGGCGTCGGGATCATCAGCGGCTCGCGGAAGATCGAGGCGCGATCCTTGAACGAGTTGACGATGGTCAGGAACACGGGAAACAGCGCGACCAGTGTGTAGGCGCTGAGCGCCAGATGCACGAGGCCGGTGCGGATGGGAGATGTGCGTGCCTTGGACATGCGCGCTCCTCAGAACTGGTAGCGACGCATGCGCCGCTGGATGACGAAGAGATAAAGCGAGACGCCGGCGAGGATGATGAGGAACATCACGGTGGCGATCGTCGCGCCCATCGAGCGGTCGCCGAGCTGAAGCTGGAAACCGAAGAAGGTGCGGTAGAGCAGCGTGCCGAGAATATCGGTCGACATATCGGGCCCTGCAAGCGCCCCCTGCACCGTGTAGATCAGGTCGAAGGCGTTGAAATTGCCGACGAAAGTCAGGATCGAGATGATGCCGATTGCCGGCAGGATGAGCGGCAGCTTGATCTTCCAGAATTGCGCCCAACCGGTAACGCCGTCGCATTCGGCCGCTTCGATCACCTCTTCGGGAATGCTGAGCAGCGCGGCATAGATCAGCATCATCGGAATGCCGATATATTGCCAGTTGGAGATCAGCGACACGGCGATCAGCGCCGAGCCGGGCTTGCCGAGCCAGGGCGCGAACAGGAATTTGAGCCCGATGAGATCGAGCATCCAGGGTGCCACGCCCCAGATCGGCGAGAGGATCAGCTTCCAGATGAAGCCGACGATGACAAAGGAAAGCAGCGTCGGCAGGAACATCGCCGTGCGGTAGAAGGCCACACCGCGCAGCTTCGGCACCGAAAGCAGGGCGGCGAGCGCAATGCCGATCGGGTTCTGCACGCACATGTGGATGGCGAAGAAGATCAGGTTGTTGACCAGGGCGTTCCAGAAATCATGCGCCCAGCGCGGATCGCCGAACAGCACCTTGAAATTCGCAAGCCCGACGAAGGCTGGCTGCCCGTCGACCGTATTGTAGAGCGAAAGCCTGAGCGTTTCGATGAGCGGCAGCACCATGACGGCGGAATAGACGATCACCGCGGGCAGCATGAAAACGAAGATGTGCCAGCGCACGGGGCGCTTGATCGGGACGATATCGGCCGCGTTGTCGGTTTGGCTCATGGCGTTTGCCTGTTCTCGTCGACTGGCCGCAATCGTGCGGACGCAGATGGAAGATGTTGCGCCTCACCCGAACTCTCTGCCGACCGGGAGAGAGGCAATGCCCTGCTGGGATGCTAAATCGAGCTGAGAGGTCGCTGCGAGTCTCCTTCTCCCCGCAAGCGGGGAGAAGGTGCCGGCAGGCCGGATGAGGGGCTGCAAACGCCGCCCCTGATCACATCACTTGGCCGGCTTGTACCAGCTGTCGAGGCCCTTCTGGAGCTTTTCGGCAGCGACCTTCGGCGTGTCCGTGCCGTTGATCACGTTGGCCGATTCGACCCAGGTCTCGTTTTCGAGGTTCGGCGTGCCGCGCGACAGGATCTGATAGGTCGAGCGCACGGTCGACTTGTACGGGCCGCGCCAGGAAACGAATTCCTGAGCGAGCGGATCGGACATCTTGACCGGGTTGGAGTTCAGGCTGAAGAAGCCCGGCAGCGCATTAGCGTATATATCGGCGAATTCAGGCGAAGCGACCCAGCTGAGGAACTTCTTGGCTTCCTCGGCATGCGTGCTCTTCGCGTTCAGGGCGACGCCGATATCGGGATGGTCGGAGATGTAGCCCGTGTCGCCGGCCTTCGGAACCGGCGGCGGGAAGGCGCCCATCTTGAACTGCGCCTGCGTGTTGAAGAGCGCGATTTCCCAGGAACCGGCCGGATAGATCGCGGCGCGGCCGAGCGTGAAGAGGTTCTGGCTGTCCGAGTAGGTCTGGGCTTCGAAACCGTCGCCGAGATAGGGCTTCCACTTGGCAAGTTCTTCGTAGGGCTTTACCCATTCCGGATCGGTCAGCTTCTGCTTGCCGGCGATCAGGGCTTCGCGGCCCTCTTCACCCTTCCAGTAGTTCGGGCCGATGTTCTGGTAGCCCATGGTCGCGGCTTCCCAGAGGTCTTTCGTGCCCATGGCAAGCGGAATGTAGGTGCCGTCGGCCTTGATCTTGTCGAGCGCTGCGAAGAACTCGTCTTCCGTCTTCGGCACCGAGATGCCGAGCTTGTCGAAGGCATCCTTGTTGTAGATGAAGCCGTGAATGACTGAGGCCATCGGTACGCAGAAGGTCGACTTGCCGTCGTCGGTGGTCCAGGCGGCCTTGGCGACGGCTGAGAAATTCTCCATGCCCGGCAGGCTGGTGATGTCGACGAGCTGCTTCTTGTTGAAGAGTTCCAGCGAAGCGTCGAACGGACGGCAGGTGATGATGTCGCCTGCGGAGCCGGCATCGAGCTTGGCGTTCAGCGAGGCATTGTATTCGGTCGGCGCGGTCGGCGAGAAGACGATCTTGATGCCCGGGTTCTTCGCTTCGAAGGCCGGAATGATCTTCTCCTGCCAGATCTGCAGGTCGTCGTTACGCCAGCTTTCGACCGTCAGCGTGACGTCGGCGGCATGCACGAGACCGGCTGACGTCAGCAGGCTGGAGGCAAGCAGCAAGCTTTTCAGAGCAGTGTTTTTCATTTCCCTCTCCTGTGTTTTGAGCGCCGCAAGGCGCTGTTTTCGATCTGAAACAAGCAATTGGTGTGCTTGAGGAAACACCCAACGCCTCTTGGAGGGCCGCCAGCACCTGCCGGCCCCGAAAGCTCGACGGACGCAAAGGCGGATCGCTTGCGGCCGGACTGCGCACTGCCCCATGACCGGCATCGGGCGCGGCAAAATTGATCGGGAAAAGCCGATGGATGCCGAATTTTGCCACCAGCCTGACAGGCGGCGGGTCGTTCTCTCGATCATCCTCGAAGCGGTTCCGGCTTGGCTTTGCTGCCGGTTTTCGCGGGCTTCGATGTGCTGTTCCCTTTTGCCGAATTAAGGCCAAAAAAATACCAATTGTCCAGTCTATTTTAACTTTTCGGCCTTCAAAAATTCATTAAAAAATTTTATCCAGCAAAATCAATTAGATAAAAAGCCGAATTTTCTCAACCATTCCCACTTGGTAAATGGTATTTTTTTGGTATTGTAATAAAAACACAGGGAACGGCGTATTCGGAGGCCCGATGACGGAGCTTGCAATCGGCATAGACGGCGGCGGAACGAGCTGCCGCGCCGCGGTCGCAGACAGAAACGGAAATATCATCGGCCGCGGCAAAGCGGGCCCGGCCAATATCCTGTCCGACCTGGAAAACTCTCTTCTCAACATCGTCGAATCTGCCCGGCAGGCGCTGCGCGATGCCGGGCTTGCAGATGAAACAATCTCCTCTGTCGCTGCTGTCGTCGGTGTCGCCGGCGCCAATGTCACGGATTACGGCGAGCGAATCGAAAAGGCCCTGCCCTTTGCCGAAGGCCGGGTCGTCACCGATGCGCTGATTGCCCTGCAGGGTGCGCTTGGCGACGACGACGGCATCGTCGGCGCCTTCGGCACCGGCTCGGTTTATAATGCCCGCAGGAATGGCCGGCTGAACGGCATCGGCGGCTGGGGCTTCGTCGTCGGCGACCAGGCAAGCGGCGCCCGCCTCGGCCGCGACCTCATGGAACGCTCGCTGCTTGCCCATGATGGCGTGCACCCGGCTTCTGCGATCACCGAAGCGCTGATGACCGAATATGGCGACGACCCTGAGCGCATCGTTGAATTCGCGCATTCGGCAAGACCGACGGATTTTGCTCGCTATGCGCCTGTTGTCTTCGAATATGCGGCCAAGGGCGATGCCGTCGCGGTAGGTATCGTCACGGATGCGGCAACGGCGATCGGCGAAAGCCTCGACGCACTGCTCTGGCCCGAATGCTCGTCGATCTGCCTGCTCGGAGGCCTGGCCGGAGCCTATGAGCCGTGGCTTTCCGAACGTTACAGATCGCGGCTTGCCAGTCCCAAGGGCGATGCCCTGCAGGGTGCGGTGGAACTTGCCGTCAAGCTTTTGAACGACCGGCAGAGAGGTGCGGCATGACTGACGACCTCGCTACCCTTCTTTCCCTGCAACGCCTGCAGGCAGCCGGCACCGGCCCGCTCTACGTCAAACTTCGCCGCACGCTCGAAGAGGCCGTACGCACCGGCACGCTCGGCCACGGCGATGCGCTGCCGCCGGAACGCGACATCGCCGAATTCGCCGCTGTCAGCCGTGTCACCGTGCGCAAGGCGATCGACGAACTCGTTGCCGACGGCCTCTTGGTGCGCCGCCATGGCTCCGGCACCTTCGTCGCCAAACCGGTTTCCAAGGTCGAGCAGCGCCTGTCGCAGCTCACCTCCTTCACCGAGGACATGGCGCGGCGCGGCATGTCTTCCCGCTCCGAATGGCTGCACAAGGGTGTCCACACCCCCTCGCCCGACGAGATGATGATCCTCGGTCTCGGCACCGACGTGAAAGTTTCGCGCCTGTCGCGCCTGCGCATTGCCGACGACCAGCCGCTGGCGATCGAGAATGCCAGCGTCTCCGGTGAATTCCTGCCCGATCCGTCCGTCGTCACCAATTCGCTCTACGCCGAACTGGAACGCCTCCAGGTCCGCCCGGTGCGCGCCGTGCAGCGCATTTCCGCAACCAATATGAAGGAAGCCGACGCCCAGCTTCTCGGCGTCCCCGTCGGCGCCGCCGGCCTGTCGATCGAGCGCATCTCTTATCTCGGCTCCGGCCGCGCCGTGGAATTCACCCGCTCGCTCTATCGCGGCGATGCCTATGACTTCGTCGCGGAGCTGACGATCGCGGTGACCTGAGCCTACCAGAAGCGGGCGATCCAAAGCTGGTTTCCGGCGAGTTCGTCGAAGATCGCATCGGCGGAGATAATCGGTATCCCATTCTGCATGGCGGTCGCCGCAAGAAGCCGGTCGAACGGATCGCGATGCGTCCAGTCCATCATGGCTGCAGCCAGACAGATTTCCGGTGTCAGGCCCGCGGTAATGCCACCCTGTTCCTGCAGCAGTTCCGGCAGCCGGCCGATGAAAGGCTCCATCTCTGGCCATTTGCCGAGACGGACCTTCTGCCCGATTTCAAAAAGGGATATCGGGCTGACGAGAATAGTCTCCGCCTTTTCGACCAGAGCGACCGCCTTGCCCGAAAGCCGCTCGTCGCCGGTCAGCGACCATGCCCAGGCATGCGTGTCGAGCAGAAGCGAATTCACTCGATCCCTTCCCAGGCAGCAAGATCGCTTTCATCCATGGGCTGGAAAAAGTCCGGCCCATTTCCAGCAACCTGTCCCTTGAGTAGTCCGATCTTGAAGGAAGATTGCGCAATCGGAATGATCTTCACGACAGGCTTGTGCCCTTTGGCGATCACCACTTCCTCACCGGAAAGGGCGGCGTCGATCAACTTCGACAGATTGGTCTTCGCGGCATGAATGGTAACCTGCATCGCAGCCCTCATTAGCTAAGTTAGCTAATCATATCATCTCACCGTGAATTCCGCTAGCGAATTCGAAAAGCCAAAATGCGGATGATTATTGAACTATATCAAAAGCATAAAGCCGGAAAGTGAATCACTTCCCGGCTTTCATTCATTGAATCAGTTCCTGAACGCGCCGCCTCAAGCGCCTGCGAAGACTCGCCAAATCAGGCCGCGTCCTCGATCTCCTCGTCCGCCTTGCGCGGCACGTAGTTCAGCACCGGTCCGAGCCAGCGCTCGACTTCGGAAACCTCCATGCCCTTGCGCTTGGCATAGTCTTCCACCTGATCGCGCTCCACCTTGGCGACGCCGAAATAATAGGAGTCGGGGTGGCCGATATAGAGACCCGAGACGGATGAGCCGGGCCACATCGCGTAGCTTTCCGTCAGCTTCACGCCCGCGTTATGTTCCGCATCGAGCAGCTTGAAGAGGGTCTTCTTCTCCGTGTGATCAGGCTGAGCGGGGTATCCGGGCGCCGGACGGATGCCGGCATAGGCCTCGGTGATGAGATCCTCGTTGCTGAGCTGCTCATCCCTCGCATAACCCCAATATTCGCGCCGCACCTGCTCGTGCATGCGCTCGGCGAAAGCTTCGGCGAAGCGGTCGGCCAGCGCCTTGACGAGGATCGAGGAATAGTCGTCGTTCGCCCGCTCAAACCGTTCGGCGATGGCGATCTCCTCGATGCCGGCCGTCACCACGAAGCCGCCGACATAGTCCTGCACGCCGCTTGTGACAGGCGCCACGAAATCCGAGAGCGCCACATTCGCCCGCCCATCGCGCTTCGAAAGCTGCTGGCGCAAGGTGTAGAAGGTGGCAAGCTCCTCGCTGCGGCTTTCATCGGTGAACAGCCGAATGTCGTCGCCGACGGCGCCGGCCGGCCAGAAGCCGATGACGGCGCGCGGCCGGAACCACTTCTCGTCGACGATCTTCTTGAGCATCGCCTGGGCGTCGGCCCAGAGCGACCGCGCTGCCTCGCCCTGCTTCTCGTCTTCGAGAATGGCCGGGAAACGGCCGCGCAGTTCCCAGGTCTGGAAGAACGGCGTCCAGTCGATATACCGTGCAAGCTCGGCCAGATCGTAATCTTCGAACACCCGGGTGCCGAAGAACTGCGGCTTCGTCGGCTTGTAGGCCGGCCAGTCAATCTTGTGCGCATTTTCGCGGGCCCGCGGCAGCGGCAGACGCACCTTCTCGGCTTCGCTGCGGGCATGAGCGGCCGCCACCTTGGCATATTCGGCTCTGACGTCATCGACATAGCCCTGCCGCGTTTCCGGCGACAGCAGCGCCGAGACGACGCCGACAGCGCGGCTCGCATCGGTGACGTAGATCGCCTGGCCCCTGTTGTAGCCGGGATGGATCTTGACCGCCGTGTGCACACGGCTGGTCGTCGCCCCACCGATCAGCAGCGGGATGTCGAAACCCTGCCGTTCCATTTCGGCCGCGACATGCACCATCTCGTCGAGCGACGGCGTGATCAGGCCGGAAAGGCCGATGACGTCGACCTTTTCGGCAATCGCCGTTTCCAAAATCTTCGTCGCCGGCACCATGACGCCGAGGTCGACGATCTCGTAATTGTTGCAGGCAAGCACGACACCGACGATGTTCTTGCCGATATCGTGCACGTCACCCTTGACCGTCGCCATCAGGATCTTGCCGGCCGACTGGCGATCGTCGCCGCCTGTGAGGCGCTTTTCCTCTTCCATGTAGGGCAGCAGCACGGCGACCGCCTGCTTCATGACGCGCGCCGACTTGACCACCTGCGGCAGGAACATCTTGCCCGAACCGAAGAGATCGCCGACCACGTTCATGCCGGCCATCAGCGGCCCTTCGATGACATGCAGCGGCCGGGCGGCCTGCTGGCGCGCCTCCTCGGTATCGGCTTCGATATACTCTGTAATACCGTTGACCAGCGCATGCTCAAGGCGCTTCTCTACGCTCCATTCGCGCCAGGAAAGGTCCTGGATCCGGCCCTCCTTGGCTCCGGCGCCGCGGAAACGCTCGGCCACTTCCAGCAGTCGCTCGGTGCTGTCGGGACGGCGGTTCAGCACCACGTCTTCGCAGGCCTCGCGCAATTCGGGGTCGATGTTGTCGTAGACGGCAAGCTGACCGGCATTGACGATGCCCATGTCCATGCCCGCCTGGATGGCGTGATAGAGGAACACGGCGTGCATCGCCTCGCGCACCGGCTCGTTGCCGCGGAACGAGAAGGACAGGTTCGAAACGCCGCCTGATATATGGACGAGCGGCATGCGCTCGCGGATCGTCCGCGTCGCCTCGATGAAGTCGACGCCGTAATTATTGTGTTCTTCGATGCCGGTGGCGACCGCGAAGATGTTCGGGTCGAAGATGATGTCCTCGGGCGGGAAGCCGATCTTTTCCGTCAAAAGCTTATAGGCGCGGGTGCAGATTTCCACCTTGCGCTGATAATTGTCGGCCTGCCCCGTCTCGTCGAAGGCCATGACGACGACGGCGGCGCCGTAATTGCGCAGGAGCCTCGCCTGGGCGAGGAAATTCTCCTCGCCTTCCTTCAGCGAGATCGAGTTGACGATCGGCTTGCCCTGGACGCGCTTCAGGCCGGATTCGATGATCGAGAATTTCGAACTGTCGATCATCACGGGTACGCGGGCGATATCGGGCTCGGCGGCGATCAGGTTGAGGAACTCGACCATTGCCTTTTCGGAATCGATCAGGCCCTCGTCCATGTTGATGTCGATCACCTGGGCGCCGTTCTCGACCTGGTCGCGCGCGACATCGAGCGCTGCCGTGTAATCGGCATTGGTGATCAGCTTGCGGAACTTCGCCGAGCCGGTGACGTTGGTGCGCTCGCCGACATTGACGAAGGGAATGTCCTTGGTCAGTTCGAAGGGCTCGAGGCCCGACAGCGACATGAAGGGGCGGTGTTCGGGAAGCGGCCGCGGCTTGTACTTGGCGACGGTCTCGGCAATCGCCCGGATGTGCTCCGGCGTCGAGCCACAGCAGCCGCCGACGATATTAACCAGGCCTTCGCGA
The DNA here is from genome assembly GCF_003985125.1 of Rhizobium phaseoli. Taxonomy (GTDB): domain Bacteria; phylum Pseudomonadota; class Alphaproteobacteria; order Rhizobiales; family Rhizobiaceae; genus Rhizobium; species Rhizobium phaseoli. The sequence goes on along the minus strand of NZ_ML133578.1, from coordinate 105,148 downwards.
GCGAAGCTGTCGATCTGCGCCGCCATCAGCTCCGGCGTCTCGTCATACTGGCCGAACTCGTTCGGCAGGCCGGCATTCGGATAGGCGCAGATGAAGGTGTCGGCAACACCCGAAAGCTCCTGCAGATGCGGGCGCATCGCGTTGGCGCCAAGCGCGCAGTTGAGGCCGATCGTGAAGGGATTGGCGTGGCGCACCGAATTCCAGAAGGCCGACGGCGTCTGGCCGGACAGCGTGCGACCGGAAAGGTCGGTGATCGTGCCGGAGATCATCACCGGCAGGCGCACGCCCTTGGCCTCGAAGCGCTCCTCGCAGGCGAAGATCGCCGCCTTGGCGTTCAGCGTGTCGAAGATCGTCTCGATCAGAATGATGTCGGCGCCGCCGTCGATCAGGCCGTCGATCTGCTCGCCATAGGCAGAGCGCAGATCATCGAAGGTGACGGCGCGGAAACCGGGATTGTTGACATCGGGCGAGATCGAGGCGGTGCGGTTGGTCGGGCCGATGGCGCCGGCGACGAAGCGGCGGCGGCCGTCCTCGCGCTCGGCGCGCAGTGCCGCGCGGCGGACGATCTCCGCACCTTCCTTGTTGAGGTCGTAGACCGCATTTTCCATCTCGTAATCGGCTTGGGCGATGCGGGTCGAGGAGAAGGTGTTGGTCTCGAGAATATCGGCGCCGGCCTTGGCGTATTTGTAATGGATCTCTTCGATCGCATCCGGCTGGGTCAGGATCAGAAGGTCGTTATTGCCCTTCTGGTGGCAGGCGCAGCCGATGAAGCGGGTGCCGCGGAACTGGTCTTCGTCATAACCCAGCCCCTGGATCTGCGTGCCCATGGCGCCGTCAAGGACGAGGATGCGCTCGCTGGCGGCTTTGCGCAGCGCTGCGAAAACTTCACTGCCGTCACGTTTGCCCGTTTCCGGACCAAAGAGAGTATCAAACACGGGAGGGCTCCTTGACGTCATAAGACCAGACATCCAAATCACATAAAGATATCTTTATGTCAATATATGCCTGTCGATTTCGTGCTTTGCAAGCCTCGCCAGATGACAGGCTTGAACGGCCTCTATATAGGCAATTGACACGCATTGCCCACCAAATCGGAGGAGTATCATGGCACCCGCAACCGGCAACGCCGCGCTTGGCAACTGGACGAGCCGCGCCTATCACCGCGACTGGCTGCTGGCCCAGGCAAACGGCCTTTTCGATTTCTTCCAGCACAATTCGGTCAACCCGAGGGGCGGCTTCTACGATCTCGACGATAGCGGCGAGCCGCTCGACGCCGAGGGCCAGGTCCGCAACATCCATATCGCCGCGCGCGCCGTGCATTGCTTCGCCATCGGCGCCCTGCTCGGCCGTCCGGGTGCTGCCGACGTCGTCGACCACGGCATGGACTATCTCTGGAACCACCACCGCGACCGCAAGAATGGCGGCTATTTCTGGTCGCTCGACAAGAATGGTCCGGTCGACAGCAACAAGCAGGGCTACGGCCACGCCTTCGTGCTGTTGGCCGCCGCCTCCGCCAAGACCATCGGCCATCCGCTCGCCGACGGCATGCTTGATGACATCACCCAGATTCTCAACACGAAGTTCTGGGAACCGCGCCACGGCGCGATCGCCGAGGAATTCACCGCCGACTGGCAGCCGCTCGACGGCGGCGCCTATCGCGGCCAGAACTCCAACATGCACCTGACCGAAGCACTGATGGCCGCCTTCGAAGCGACCGGCGACAAGGAATACCTCAGCAAGGCCGAAAGCATCGCCGATCTCGTCATCCGCCGCGCCGCCGGCTCGGTCGACTGGCGCGTCGGCGAACATTTCGACGCCGAATGGAAGCTCGACAAGCAATACTATCATCCGAACGAAATGTTCCGCCCGGCCGGCACGACGCCCGGCCACTGGCTGGAATGGGCCCGCCTCATCCTGCAGCTCTGGGTGCTCGGCGGCAAACGCATCGAATGGATGCCGGATGCGGCCAAAGCCCTCTTCGAGCAATCGATGGCGCTCGGCTGGGACAGTGACAAGGGCGGCTTCTTCTATACGCTCGACTGGAACGACAAGCCCGCCAAGCGCAACAAGCTCTGGTGGCCGGCCTGCGAGGGCGCTGCCGCCGCGCATTTCCTCAATGAACATCTGCCGAGCGACTACCACGAGGCATGCTACCGCAAGATCTGGAACGTGATCGAACGCGCCTTCATCGACCACAAGAACGGCGGCTGGCACGAGGAACTGACGGAGGACCTCGTTCCCTCGCATTCGCTGTTCCCCGGCAAGGGCGACATCTATCACGCCCTGCAGGCCTGCCTCATTCCGCTCTTCCCGGCAACCGGCAGCCTGACAAAGGGCATTGCCGAGGCTGGCGGCAGGCTCTAAAGCGTGTCGCGATCTTTCGGATTCGCTTGTCCGCTTTAGGTCATTGTGTGCGCATGTCTTTATCGCAAAAACCGCTGCACACTTTTGCGAGACATGCTCTGAGCGTCAGTAACCCGGCGCCCGCAGTTCGGCAGCCGGGTTGCGCTGGAACCACTCGACATCCTCGTTGACGCGATCGAGATCGTCCTGCACGTCACGCTGGTCGCGGCGAATATCGTGCATGTCGTCCTCCAGATCCTCGATCCGCCGCCGCAGTTCGGACCGGTCGCCATCCTTGGCGTCCTTCAACCTGTCGGAAAGCTCGTCGATCTCAGCCTCCTTAGAGCTGTAATCGTTCTGCATCGAATTGAGGCGCTCCTGCAGGCCGTGCTGCTTTGCTCCGAGATTGAAGCCGCGCAGGAAACCCGAGGCGGCTTCAGGCGGGCAGACATTGGCGTAGCCGCTGCCCGCCTGGCCGCGCGCCAGGCCGCTGAGCGGCGTGCAGTAGCGCACCAGGCCGGTCTGGTATCCCTGGAACCAGATCGTCTGGTCGGGCACGATTTTCACCCGCTCGCAGGATTTCGCATGGGCAGCGAAACGCTGCTGCGGCTCATAGCCGGAAGCGCCATCGCTCTCGCCGATCACCCGCCAGTCGGCGGCGACACATTCCTCCTTGGAGAGCGTGTTGCAAGAGGCAAGGAGAAGGCCGAAGCCGATGGCAGCGGCAAGCGCAAGGAAGAGGCGGATCATGGCGTCCCGGAGGAGTTAAGGAAGGCGATGGCGCACCTTAACCGCAGGATCCGCCCGCGTCACCCGAGCGGCGACGCGAATTTGCAATTTTCATGGCTTTTTTCTGTCAAAATTACGGCAACTCGGAAGGCCCTCTCAGAGCGGCGCCAGCCGCAGCGTATCCAGATCCTTCGCCAGCATCAGCGCCAGGGCCTCGACCACAAGATTATGGTCGTCGCGCTGCGGCAGGCCGGAAACGGTGACGGCGCCGATGCAGCCGGTGCCCTTGACGTTGATCGGGAAACTGCCGCCATGCGGCGCGTAATCGTCGCCGGAAAGGCCGTTGTCCTCGACGGTCTTGCCGTCCTTTTTCAGCTTCAGGCCCGAGGCATAGCTGCTGCGGAAATAGCGGAACACCATATTGCGCTTGCGGCGGACCCAGTTGACGTTGTCGGGCGTCACGCCGGGCAGCGCCGCGTAGAAGACCGGCATCGAGTGCAGGGTCACGTCGATGGCGATGCCGAGGCCGCGCTCGGTGGCGAGTTCCTGCAGCAGTTTGCCGAGCTGCCATGCCGTCGCCAGGTCGAAGGCATCGAAGCTCAGCGCTTTTTCCTGCTCCGCGATCCGGTTGAGATCGTCGTCGAGTGTCATGATAGGGCGCTCCTCTGCCGCAATGATCCGTTGCAGACCATTCTCGCCAGAGGCAAAAAAGTAAAGCAAAACTTGGATCTGTCCGAGAGCCTTTCCTGGTTAGATTGAAGCATTCTGCCGGAGCAGGTTTTCGTCAGGGCAGAGGCGATTGGCGATGGGCATACCCCAAGGTACGTCTGACCCGATCGCCTCTGATCCTGGCGGAAAGATGCCCGGCCCACCGGCCGCACCGCTTCGCCGAGGCGAAGCGATCAGTGCGTCCGGCGCTTCCCAAGTCTTGCAGATTTGCTTGGCAAATCTGCGGGAGGGTTGGCTGAAACGGGCCGCCTGCTCGACCGGCCGACTCCGTTTGAGCCAACAGAATGCTTCAATCTAACCAGGAAAGGCTCTGAGATCAGAGCTTCGGCGTCAGCATCTCGAAACGGTCGCGTATTGTGGCGCAGGTATCGCCGCCGAGCCGCGCGATGGCATCGACCGCGGCCGGATCGACATGCAGCCGCTCCGGATCGACGACGCCGTCGCGGTAATGTGCATAGACGATCTCGCCCATGACGATCTGCCGCGAGCGACCGAGTTCCAGCGTCACATGCCGCCGGCATTCGAAGGCGGCCGGCGCCTCGGCGATATACGGCGAAGCCACCTTCTCGCCTGATATCGCCGTCAAGCCTGCCTCCCTCAACTCGTCGACGCCGCGCGGATATTTGGCGCCGCAGACATGCATGGCCTCGGCAATCGCGAAGGAGACGATGTTGACGGTAAAAACCTCGGTCATGCGGATATTGTGGCCGGTGTCCTTGAACGACATGTCGGCATTGTTCTCGACCCCGATCGCGAGAATCGGCGGATCGGCCGACAGGCAGTTGAAGAAGCTGAAGGGGGCGGCGTTGATCCGGCCGTGTTCATCGACCGTCGTCACCAGCGCGATCGGCCGCGGAATGATCGTGCCGATCATCAGCTTGTAACGCTCGCGCTCGGAAAGCTCTTTGAAGTCGAAGGAAACGGCCATGGCTCAGCCGTGCTTCCCGGCCGGCGAGAAGGCGCTCATCGCGCCGGTGAAGGGTTTCGGCAACGGCGAGGCATAGGAGCCACGCTTGCTGGTGGAAAGCCCGAGCGAGACCAGCGCCTCGGCCTGCTTGACGGCGGCCGAGACACCGTCGACGACGGGCACGCCGTAAAAATCCTGCAGTTGACGCGCCAGATCGGTCATGCCGGCGCAGCCGAGCACGATCGCCTCGGCGCCGTCTTCTTCAAGCGCTCGCTCGATCTCTGCCCTGAGCTTGCCGATCGCGCCCGATGCCGCATCTTCGAGCTCCAGCACCGGAATGTCGGAGGCGCGCACCTTGGCGCGCGCGCCCATGCCGTAGCGGCGCACCAGATTGTCGATCAACACCCGCGAGCGTTCCAGCGTTGTCACCACGGTAAAGCGCTGCGCCAGGAAACCCGCCGTCGCGACGGCGGATTCGCAAAGCCCGAGGATCGGGACCTCGGCGAAACTCCGCGCCGCTTCGAGCCCGGTATCGTCGAAGCAGGCGATGACAGCTGCGTCGTAGCCGGCCGCCTGCCGTTCCTTCAGTTCGGCAAGCAGGCCCGGGATCGCCAGCGCCCCGTCATAATGGCCCTCGATGGAGACAGGCCCCATGCGTGAGGTGGCGGCGATGATCTCGGTGCCGGATGCGGCCACCGCGCGCGCGGCGGTCGCCGCCTTCTCGGTCATGGAGGCGGTGGTATTGGGATTGACGATGAGAATGCGCATGTCAGTTGATCTTTGCCTGTCGCCGGCTGAGCATGGTCATGATGCCGAGCGCAATGAGAATGATGGTGAAGGAAAACAGTGTCGTCACCGTGCCGAGCGCATAGAGCACCGGCGTCGTGACATTCGTCGTCATGCCGTAGATTTCGAGCGGCAGCGTATTGTAAGTGCCCGACGTCATCAACGTCCGGGCGAACTCGTCATAGGAGAGCGTGAAGCCGAACAGGCCGACGCCGATCAGGCTCGGCGCGATCATCGGCAGCACGACATGGCGGAAGGTCTGCCAGGATGTGGCGCCGAGGTCGCGAGCCGCCTCCTCATAGGCCGGCGAGAAACGGTTGAAGACGGCGAACATGATCAGCACGCCGAAGGGCAGCGTCCAGGTGAGATGCGCGCCGAAGGCCGAGGAATACCAGGCGGGTTTGAGCCCGCCCTCCTGGAAGACGACGCCGATGCCGAGCGAGACGATGATCGACGGCACGACCAGGCTGGCGACGGTGGCATAGAACAACACGGTCGAACCGCGGAAACGGCGGCGGAAGGCAAGCCCGGCAAGCAGCGACACGATGACGGTCACGACCATGACCATCAGCCCGAGCGAAAAGGAGCGCCGGAAGGAGGCGCCGAAATCGCCGACCGCCTGCTTTTCGAACAGGTTGAAGAACCAGTGCGTGGAGACGCCGTTCATCGGGAAGGTCAGGCCGCCGTCCGGTCCCTGGAAGGAGAGGATCAGGATCGCCGAGAGCGGGCCGTAAAGGAACAGCACGAAGACGACGAAGAAGATCGCCAGCAGATAGAATTCGAGGCCGCGTTTTTCGTGGTTCATCTCAAAGCTCCTTGCGGATATCGACGACGCGCAGGATCGCCGCGACCATCAGCAGCACGACGGCAAGCAGCACGACGGCATTGGCCGCCGCCGCCGGATATTGCAGCAGCGACATCTGGTTCTTCATCATCAGCGCCACCGAGGCGCTCTGGCCGCCGGACATCACCTGCACCGTCGAGAAATCGGCCATGACGAGCGTGACGACGAAGATCGTGCCGATCGCCATGCCGGGTTTGGCAAGCGGAATGACGACATTCCACAGCACCTGCCAGCCGGATGCGCCGGCATCGCGCGCCGCCTCGAACAGCGATCGGTCGATGCGCATCAGCGTGTTGAAGATCGGCGTCACCATGAACAGCGTGTAGAGATGCACCATGGCGAGCACGACAGCGAAATCGGAATAGAGCAGCCATTCGATCGGCTGCGGGATGATGCCCATCTCGATCAGCGTCGAATTGACCAGGCCGTTGCGCCCGAGCACCGGGATCCACGAGATCATGCGGATGATGTTCGAGGTCATGAACGGCACAGTGCAGACGAGAAAGAGGATCATCTGCGTCGAGGTCTTGCGGATGTGGAAGGCCAGGAAATAGGCGGCCCAAAAGCCGATGACGAGCGTCAGCGCCCAAACGATGGCGGTGAATTTCAGCGTGTTGAGATAGGTCTTCCAGGTTACCCACGAACCGAGCGTATCGGTGTAGTTCATCGTCAGGAAGTCGGGATAGAGGCCGGCGAAGTCGTAATCCCAGAAGCTGACGACCGCGATCATAGCGATCGGCAGCAGGAAGAAGAAGCCGAGAATGGCGATCAGCGGCGTCGCCTGGAGATAGGAGATGGCTGAGGGGGAGAGGCGGAAGGCGCGGCTGCGGCGGCTGTGCTCTTCCGTGTCTATTGCGATAGTTGCCATATCCCGTTCTCCGTTCTGATTACGTCAGGTTGGACGAAGGCGCGTGCCGCCCCCTCATCCGCCTGCCGGCACCTTTACCTGGGTCGAGCCGCTGGTCTCGACCCGTCCTCCGGACCCCCGCTGGGGAGAAGAGAATCGTGGCAGCGTCCCGGCCACCGCGAACCTTGCTTTCGAATGGGAAGGTTCAAAGACCCCTCCCCAACCCTCCCCACATTGCCGCACCCTCGCCGGGCTCCCCCTTCTCCCCAGCGGGGAGAAGATGCCGGAAGGGCAGATGAGGGGGCGGAGCGAAGCGACGTCTTGAGCGTCAGCGAAAGACAAGGCTGCCCCGCCCTGAAACATCAGGCAGCGATGAACTCGTTCCAGCGGCGGACCATGTAGCGGTCTTCGTCCATCACCGAGTTCCAGCAGGCAACCGCACCCATGCGGGCTTCGAAGGCGCCGCCGTCGCGCACGGCTCCGGCCTTTTCCATGACCTTGCCCTCGGGCGACAGGATATCGCCCTGCGCCGGCTTGCCCTCGATCCAGTATCCCCACTCGTCTGCCGTCATGAAGTTCTTGGCGGTTTCCATGCAGGCGGAATAGTAGCCCTGGCGGTTGAGGTAGCCGCCGACCCAGCCCGACGTGTACCAGTTGATATATTCATAGGCCGCGTCGAGTTCGGCGCCCTTGAGGTGCGAGGCAAGGCCGAGGCCGCCGCCCCAGGCGCGGTAGCCTTCCTTGAGCGGCTGATACTTGCAGGCGATGCCCTTGGAGCGGACGGCGGCCACGGCCGGCGACCACATGGACTGGATGACGACTTCGCCCGAGGCCATCAGGTTGACCGACTCGTCGAAGCTCTTCCAGAAGGCGCGGAACTGACCGTCGCCCTTGGCCTTGATCAGGAATTCGATCGTCTTGTCGATCTCTTCCTTGGTCATGTTGCCCTTGTCGGCATATTTGATGTTGCCCATGGCTTCCATGATCATCGCCGCATCCATGATGCCGATCGACGGGATGTTGAGGATCGAGGTCTTGCCCTTGAACTTCGGGTCCATGATATCGGCCCAGCTGGTGATGTCGCGGCCGACGAGATCCGGGCGGATGCCGAGCGTATCGGCGTTGTAGATGGTCGGAACCATCGTCATCCACTGCGTCGGCTCCTTGGCGAACTTCTTGGAATCCTGCCCCTCGACGAAGCCGACCGTGTGCGGCGCGGTGCCCTGGGCGATGACGCTGTCCGGCTTCATCTTGCCGTTGATGAACAGCGGCACGATCTTGTCGTAATATTTGAGCTTCTTGACGTCCATCGGCTGCAGCACGCCCGTCGGGAACACCTTCTTGGCGATCCAGTATTCGATGTCGGCAATGTCGTAGCTGTCGGGCTGGGTGACGGCGCGCTGGGCGGCGGCGTCGGAATCGGTTGCCGTCATCTCCAGCGTGATGCCGAGATCGGCTTTGCACTTCTCGGCGATGGCATTGATATTCGAAACACCGGTGCCGAACTGGCGAAGCGTGATGTTGGTCTTCGCCCAAATGGTGGGAAAGCCGGTGAGAGCGCCGGAGCCGGCAATGGCGCCGACGGCGGCAGCACCCGTCTTCAACAGGGTGCGGCGGGAAAGACCATTCGCGGCCTTGGTCGATGTCGTTTCAGTCGTCATGTCAGTTCCCCTTTTTGTTGATGCGGAAGGCTGGTTGTTGATGGTGATGGTTCATGCGGAAGAGCGGCCGAGAAGCACGGCGTCATCGAGTTCCCAGCTGAGCGAGACCGCCTCGCCGACGGCCACCGGGCGGGCGAAATAGTCGCTGTCGTCTGATATGACGGTGAAGTCGTCGCTGCCGGCGCCGAGCACGGTGATCTTCACGGAGGAGCCGCGATATTCGACGTTGGAGACGATGCCGTTGAAGCCGAGCGTCCATTCGCTCGCCACCTGCAGGCGCACGCGGTCGGTGCGAATGCCGATATCGACAGCTTCGCCGACTGCCCTGCCCGCGCCGCGCACGGAAAAGCTCTGCCCCTCCGGCACGGTCATGACGAGCACGCCGTTGCCACTCGACGTCACCCGGCCGCTGAGCACATTGTGATCGCCCATGAAGCGGGCGACGAAGGCAGTCGCCGGCTTCTCGAAGACCTCGCGCGGGGCCGCCGCCTGCTCGATCCGGCCGTCATTCATGATGACCATGATGTCGGCCAGCGCCATCGCCTCTTCCTGGCTGTGGGTGACGTGCACGAAGGTGATGCCGAGCGACTTCTGCAGCTTCTTGAGTTCGGCGCGCATGCGGATCTTCAGGAACGGATCGAGCGCCGACAGCGGCTCGTCGAGCAGCAGCGCCTCCGGATCGGTGATCAGCGCACGCGCCAGCGCCACACGCTGCTGCTGGCCGCCGGAAAGCTGGGCCGGCCGCCTGTTGGCATAGGGCTCCATCTGCATCAGCTTCAGCATCTCGAGCGCCTTGGCCCGCCGCTCGGCCTTGTCGACGCCCTTCATCTTCAGGCTGAAGGCGACATTGTCGATGAGGTCGAGATGCGGAAACAGCGCATAGGACTGAAACATCATCGCCGTGCCGCGTTTGGCCGGCGGAAAATCGGTGACGACGGTATTGCCGAGCCGGATATCGCCGGACGAAATGCTCTCGTGGCCGGCGATCATGCGCAGCGTCGAGGTCTTGCCGCAGCCCGACGGACCGAGGAAGCAGCAATAGGAGCCGGCCGGAATCTTCAGGCTGATCCCATGGACGGCCGTCGTCGCCCCATAGACCTTCGAAACGGATACTATATCGATCTCTGCCGCTTTCGACATCATGCCTTCCCCTGTTCGAAGAAGATGATGCATCTGCCGTGCCAATCCGATTTCAGCAGCTCAAACCATTGTAAATAAATGAATTTGGCCAGAAGGAGCGTGCAAGAGCAAATTATGAGCATGGCATCGTCTGCACATGATTTAGGCTATTGTCTGCAATTTACGCAAAAAATCGTATACAATTTAGCTGCCGCTTCGGCCACAAATTCCGTTTAACTTTTGCCGCGAAGCCGGATATGGTTTGCCCGTCATCAGGGAACAGAATTTCATGAAATCCGCCGCCAAGGCTGCGCAAGCCGAAGACTCCGCCGAAACCGGCGCGCAGCAGATCCGCGACGCCATTCGCGAAGCGATCGTCGAGCGCAGGCTTTCTCCCGGCACCAAGCTTTCCGAGAGCGATGTCGGCAACCTGTTCAACGTCAGTCGCACGCTTGCCCGCGCGGCGCTGCAGGCGCTCTCCTATGAAGGTCTCGTCAGCGTCGAGAAGAACCGCGGCGCCTTCGTCGCCTATCCCTCCCCCGACGAGGCCCGCCAGATCTTCGCCGCCCGCCGCCTGGTCGAGCCGGGCATATTGCGCGAGGCAGCAGCGCGGATCACGCCCGGCGACATCGCCCAGTTGAGACAGCTGCTGCTCGAGGAAGGCCGGCTGATGAGCGAGCGCGGCCAGACGGCGCGGCGCGCCGAGATCAAGGCGTCGGGCGATTTCCATCTGATGTTGGCGGAAATCTCCGGCAATGCGATCATGCAGCGCTTCATGGAGGAGCTCGTCGCCCGCTCGTCGCTGGTGATCGCGCTCTACGGCCAGTCGACCGCCTCAAGCTGCGGCCATTCCGAACATGGCGATATCATCGCGGCGATCGAGAACGACGAACTCGACCGCGCCTGCCAGCTGATGCTGCATCACATCGCCCATATCGAGGCCGATCTCGATCTGCGTGAACGCAAGAGCCTCGGTCTCAAGGAAGCCTTCGAACTCTGACGGGAGCGCCGGCGCGGCTGCCTTTGCCACGCCGGGTCGCAGTCACCAGGGCGTCGTCTTCGGCAGGCTGTCCAGGGCCTCGAAAATCTCCTCCGCGGTGCGCGGTTCGCTGGAGCGCAGCTTCACCGTCCCGTCGCGGCCGATCAGGATCAGCCCGAACTCGCCCGACGGCGGTCCCTGCAGCCGCTCTCTGACATCGTCGGCATCAAGATCCCAGTCGTCGTCGAACAGCGAGAAGGCGCCGCCGCCGGCGATGATGAACACTTCGACATCTTCCTCAATGAGACGCATATGGGCGTTGCGCAACCATTCGTCTTGGATCACCGCGCGATCGTCCTGCGCATCGGCGAAGATGATCAGCACCCGCTTGCTGTCGCGAAACTGTTCGAGCGATTGCGGAAGTTCCGGCTCACGCCGCGGTGTGCCGATGATTTCTTGAACGATGGATTTCAGCATGGTGCTATTCCTCGCCCGTCATCATGCTACGGGCTGTGTCTGCGCATTCCAGCGCCTGCGCGCAAACGGCGCGGAGAACGCTGTAACGCGCTGAATGACTGAATAATTCCCAATCCGGTGCGAATTGGAAACATGGAAAGAAACGGCTGGGAATAAGGGAGGTTCCGCCGAAACAGAAAAGGATCGCAGCCCTAAAGCGCCGCGATCCTTCTCCTGTCAGTCACGGCTCTGGTCTTCGGCCAAATGCGAGGAAACGGCGACGAGATCCGCCGTGCCGTTGGCGAGAAGACGTTTGCGCACCAGCACGCGCATGACGCGTGCCGCCGTCGAGAAGGTCATCTGGTCGAGCGGACCTTCGCCTTCCCACGGCTTGGTCAGCCGCTCGGTGACGGCGCCGACGATATTCATCGGCACGATGTCGGTGCATTCGCGCATGGCTTCGAAAACGAAGCTGATCGGGATGACCCGGCCTTCGTGGGTCACGATCGGTTCGGTCAATTCACTGTCCCATTCCTCGAAGGCGTAAAGTGCCTCGCGAAACAGCTGCTGGAGGGTAAACGGCGCGTGGCCGTTATGAAGTGGCGGCAGGGCATTCATCATGTCTGTCTCCTCTTGATGGATTGAAGCCAAAGTCCTCCTGGATCGGTCGGCATCGACGCGGGGAACGCAGCTTTTTGCCCCTCGCAGACCGAATAACACGATTGATTCTATAGAGTAACACGCGAGGGATAAAGCCCATTTCTCCGCCGGAACGGAAGCCATTTGCTTAAGAGCATGAAATTCCTGCATGTTTTAGGCGAAATTTTCTCATCACACGCAGTTCTTGAAAATCCATGCCGGTCGCATCGCACTTGGGCAAAAGGCCGGAAAAACCGTGAAAAATCACGGAACTTTTGCGGCTGTAATCTGTTTTGTTCTCACTTTGCAAAAAGCAGATGGGGTTACCACCAATGACGCAAATCCGTGAACCGGAGCGGCGGACCAGGGTTCTGCGTGGCCGTCCATATAGTCTTGACGAATTCGCCTCCAAATATGGCCTGCGCAGCGAGCAGGCCGAAAGCCTGTTCACCCGTTTCGGGCCCTCCTCGATCGAACTCGACTTGCTGATGGCAGCCAAGCGCCGCGCGCCTGTGCCGCCGGACAGAATTGCCGAATAACGCCTTTTCACCAACGGAACGGACAAATGAGCGACAGACGCCACGATTGGATCAGCAAGCGAGCCTACGCAATCTGGGAAAAGCAGGGCCGCCCTGACGGCCGCGACGACGAACATTGGCGCCAGGCGGTCGCCGAGCGTGATGCCCTGGAGCGCACGCAGGCCTCGGTCGACGGCCGCGAGGTGCTGGTAAAATTCCGCCCGAAGCCGCCACGGCCGGAACTGCCGAGCCAGGACTGGATCAATCCGACGACAAAGGTCGGTTGAGGCGGCCGCGCGGCTTAACGATCAGCTCACCTGCCGGGCAGCACTCCGATCAGCCCTCATCCTGAGGTGCGCAGGCCGAAGGCCGGAGCCTCGAAGGACGAGGTCGGCCACCGCAGGCCCAAGACCGGTGGGTGGCTGGGCGATCCAACGCCGCCCGATTGCTGGCCGTTCACCCGCCATGCTAGCCTGCCGCCATGGAAGTCACCGTCTATATCCTCCGCTGCAGCGACGGCTCATACTATACCGGCCTCACCAAGCAGGAGATCGAGGCGCGTGTCTGGGAGCACAATGCCGGAACCTATGACGGCTACACCGCCAAGCGCCTCCCCGTCGAACTCGTCTTTACCGAAACCTATGACCGCATCATCGACGCCATTGCCCGCGAGCGGCAGATCAAGGGCTGGTCGCGCCGCAAGAAGGAGGCGTTGATCGCCTTGGATTACGAGGCCTTGCCGGAACTGTCGAAACGAGGACCGGTCAGGGCTGAGTGAGCGGGGTGGCCGACCCTCGTCCTTCGAGGCCCCTGCGGGGCACCTCAGGATGAGGGCGGAGAGAGGGCGCGGCCCGCTTCAACGGGAGGCGGAGCGGCAGGCCGATGACTCAGTCCGGATGCATGGCAGGTCGCGGTGGCGAGGATGAGGGCGAAGAGACCGATCAGCCCACCAGCCACACGGCACACCGATCAGCCCTCATCCTGAGGTGCGTAGGCCGCAGGCCGGAGCCTCGAAGGACGGGGGCGGGTGGCTCGGCGTTTCCAGCCGCATCCAGTGCCGAGGAGATACCGGTGGCCGACCCTCATCCTTCGAGGCCCCTGCGGGGCACCTCAGGATGAGGGCGGGGAGAGAGAATGCCCGTAATGGCACAGTGCAGCCGCCTCCCCGACCGCCGACTGTTCCGGCTCTAAACGCTTCATCAAGCATATTGGCACAAAGACGGGGATAAGGGCTATCCCCCTCCCCGCCGGCGACATTGTCGCTCGACACCCTCTTTGCAAAATCGGAAACGGTTGGACATGAAACCGGCTCGTGGGCGGAGCGCGGATTTCATTTCGCCGGGGGGCCGGGTTCGATGCCAGGCGATGCTGTTCATACTCAGGAAAAAGACGGAAATCGTCCGCCGGGGCAGACCTGTCAGAAAACCTTGTGTTCCTGGCAAAGCGCCCGATGGACCTCGGTCCAGAACAGCGCCAGCGGGCTGTCGCCGTTGCGTTCGGCAACGAGGGCGCGGATCAACGCTTCGGAACCTGCCATGTCCTGCCAGCTGGATTTGAGGCCGTTGGCGGCCTGTTGGCATTCGGCAATCTCGAATGGTCTCTTGCTGTCCATATGAGGTCTCCTCATGAAGGCGCTAGCAGGTGGTGCCCGGATTGTCACTCCCGCATATGTGGGGATGCCTTGTATTTTAGACGGTCCTCACGGTAGGATTGAGCGAATTGGGACGATGGAAATGATTGAGAATGCTTACAGCGACAAGTTCGAACCCGCTTTCGAACAGATCAAGGCTGCGCCCAATGTGGATGCGGCCATTCGTATTCTCCAGGCGGAATATGGCCTCGATTTCGTCACCTACCATCTCGCCCAGACGATCGCGAGCAAGATCGATTCGCCCTTCGTTCGCACCACCTATCCCGATGCCTGGGTCTCCCGCTATCTTCTGAACAGCTATGTGAAGGTCGATCCGATCGTCAAGCAGGGCTTCGAACGCCAGCTGCCCTTCGACTGGAGCGAAGTCGAGCCGACGCCGGAGGCCTATGCCATGCTGGTCGACGCCCAGAAGCACGGCATCGGCGGCAACGGCTACTCCATTCCCGTTGCCGACAAGGCGCAGCGCCGGGCGCTGCTGTCGATGAACGCCCGCATCCCGGCCGACGACTGGGCCGAACTCGTGCGGCGCTGCCGCAACGAATGGATCGAGATCGCCCATCTGATCCATCAGAAGGCCGTCTACGAACTGTACGGCGAAAACGATCCGGTGCCGGCCTTGTCGCCGCGCGAGATCGAGTGCCTGCACTGGACCGCACTCGGCAAGGATTACAAGGATATCTCGGTGATCCTGGGAATTTCCGAGCACACCACCCGCGACTATCTGAAGACTGCCCGCTTCAAACTCGGCTGCGCCACGATTTCGGCCGCCGCCTCGCGGGCGGTGCAGCTGCGCATCATCAATCCATAGAGCATTTTTCGTTTTCTTCGATCCACGACCCTGTTTCGCAAGCCAGATTCAAGGCGCTGAAGCGTTGCCGCGCTTCAGCGCCTTGGTGTGTGCAGGGCATAACCCCAATCCTCATACTTTTGGGCTAATCCCCCCATCTGTGGGGGCCCATCTGAGGGAATTTCCGACGCGGCCTGCCTGAACCATTCTGCTCTCCACGAACTGCAAACGCTGGAGGGCAAAATGTTCGTTATCATTCAGGCACATGAGTATCAGAAATACGCTGCCGTACTCGATCAGATGTTCCGCCTGCGCAAGAAGGTCTTCGCCGACACGCTCGGCTGGGACGTTCCCGTCATCGGCCCCTACGAACGCGACAGCTATGATGCGCTCGCCCCGGCCTATCTCGTCTGGTGCAACGACAGCCGCACGCGCCTTTATGGCGGCATGCGCCTGATGCCGACGACCGGCCCGACCCTTCTCTACGACGTCTTCCGCGAGACGTTTCCCGCTGCCGCCGATCTCGTCGCACCAGGCATCTGGGAGGGCACGCGCATGTGCATCGACGAAGCGGCGATCGCCAAGGATTTCCCCAATATCGATGCCGGCCGCGCCTTTTCGATGATGCTGCTCGCGCTGTGCGAATGCGCGCTCGACCACGGCATCCATACGATGATTTCCAACTACGAACCCTATCTCAAGCGCGTCTACAAGCGCGCAGGCGCCGAAGTGGAAGAACTCGGCCGCGCAGACGGCTATGGCAAGTACCCCGTCTGCTGCGGCGCCTTCGAAGTGTCGGATCGCGTGCTGCGCAGGATGCGCGCCGCCCTCGGCCTGACCCTACCCCTTTATGTCAGACACGTTCCGACCCGCTCGGTCGTGACGCAATTCCTGGAGATGGCAGCATGAACCGCCTCGCTGAAACCACAACGCAGAAAGATATCAGCGCGCTCGAGCGCCACGTGCTCGCATCCCGCGACATCGCCACGCAGATAGGAGATCCCTTCCTCTCCTATCTGCTCTCGATGGCGCTGTTTACGATCTACGAGAAGAAGGCCCAGCACGAGAACGAGGCGCTGAAGAGCAGCTTCAGCTGAGGGCGCGGTTCCCCTCCGCCCGCCTGAAGGGGAGCATGTCTCCCGGCGCCTCGCGCGCAGCCGCAAAACTTGTCCCCGTTTTGCGGCTGCGCGCCCCTGTCTTGTCGCCAGGCCATCCGCTCACGCCATCAGGGAATCGATCGTCGAGATCAGCGTATCGTGCATGTATGGTTTCGGCAGGAAGGCTGCGTTGGCGGGCAGCGCCATCGGATCGAGCCGCACCATGCCCGAGGTGATGATGATGCCGATATTCGGCCGCATCGCCCTCACCCGCTTGGCAAGCTGGATGCCGTCCATCGAACCGGCCATGTTGACGTCGGTGAACAGGATATCGACATCCTGCCGGCCCTTCAGCACCACCAATGCCTCATCGGCATTCGCCGCCTCCAGCGCCACGTGCCCCACATCCTCCAGCACATCGAGGATATTGAACCGGATCAGCGGCTCATCCTCCACGATGAGCACCACGGCACTGTTCGAAGCGACCATCTGCAAACGCCCTTTTCATGCGGAATATGATTCGAATAAGTGTATCCCGCGCGGCAAGGTTCCAGTGCTTTTGCCCATGAAATATGCATCATCCACAGATGTTGCCCTGCCCGCTTGTGGCTCCCTGCAATTTGGGCTAGAGCGAACCGGTGCTGCGGGAACCATTGCCCCGGCATCACGGTGCCGATCTTCGGCGTCAGGGCCTGTAGCTCAATGGTTAGAGCCGGCGGCTCATAACCGCTTGGTTGGGGGTTCGAGTCCCTCCGGGCCCACCATCAATTTCCGGGGTTTACGCCGCCTTCGCCCGATTCGCGGACTTTCCCGGGCGACAGATCAAAGACTTTCATTGAGCCTTCCGTCGTCATAAATTATATCAAAAAGTGAGTTCGTTTCAACCAGTTACAGCAAAAATTCCTCGGGCGTCACTTCATCGGGGCGGCAGTCAAACCCGCGAGCAGACGGTTATCGGCCGAGGGGCAGCAGGTTTAGAGCGGATTTTTAAAGCGTGTAGCGGTGGCACATTTCATTGCGAAATCTTTATAGCTCCCCCGCGCGGGCAGCAATTCGGGCAGCAACGCCCCTTTTAAACGGGCGAAGGACCGGAAGCTATTCGGGGCCGACGAGCAGCGAGTTCTTATTTTTACCACCTGCAAGCGATACCGCCAAGGCAACCGTATTTTCTGAGCCTATGAAGCTCGCTAGCTCGGCCCGAAGCCCGTCATTTCCTCAACCGACGCGAACGGTTCCTCGCGTTCAAAGCCTCTGCCAGTGACCGTCCCCCTGCGACGTCTGCGAATGTGTTGATAACAGAACCCTTGCATT
Organism: Rhizobium phaseoli; assembly: GCF_003985125.1. Lineage (GTDB taxonomy): Bacteria > Pseudomonadota > Alphaproteobacteria > Rhizobiales > Rhizobiaceae > Rhizobium > Rhizobium phaseoli. Next base: position 87,745 of record NZ_ML133578.1, on the reverse strand, counting down.
GGCCTATCCTGCGAGTAGCATCAGCGATCGACGGGGGGACGCATGACAATCGAGGAACTTATCGATCTCCAGGAGCCGGGAGCCCGGGTGCTCGACTTGGCCGGCCACGAAAATCCATATCCGAGCGAGTAGAATGTTCCCAAAGACAACAGCGACGCTCGCAGCGACTGGCTGGCACATGACCTCTGGAAATTCGGATGGAAACTGAGAATGCCAGTGAGGGCGCATGCTCCATGTGATATGCTGCTTGGCAACGCCATTCTTCGTGTCACCAGGTTGGATGTGTGTTTGCAGCAGGGCGGCTTCGACAGTCACAATGAACGGCATTGCGCTTGATTGCGAAGATTGCAGCCGGCTCGCCTTGAAATACGGAGACCGTCTCGAAGTTCGCGAGCAGCGACCTCTCGCGGTGTTAGTCTCGATTGATGCTGGGTTTTCCAGTGCACCTCTGCACAGGTGCGACGACGCACTGTGCCCGAAGATTCGACAAGCTGCTTCGCACTCCTTACAGTTGAATCATGCAGCGAATCGGCACCCAACTCATCCTCAGCGCGCATGATCTGATCGGGCATCTGAGCTGTCGCCATTTGACGGCGCTCGATCTCAAGGTTGCGGAAGGAGTGCTCGCAAAACCAGTGCGCTGGGACCCCCTGCTCGAGGTCCTAAGGGAGCGAGGCCTGAAGCATGAACAGGGATTCCTCGATAATCTGAAAACGCAAGGCCTCGATGCTACCGTCATAGGCGGCATTGACGTGAACGATGACAACGTCGGCGCGACCATGGACGCGATGCGTTCAGGGCAGCAGATCGTGGTGCAGGCGGCGCTTCGCGACGGCCGATGGATCGGGAGGGCGGACGTTCTGCGGAGGGTGGAACGAACCAGTGACTTGGGTCCGTGGTCGTACGAGATCATCGATACTAAGCTCTCCCGAGAGACCAAAGGCGGTACGGTACTTCAGCTAAGCCTCTACGCCGAACTTCTCCATACTATGCAGGGTATTGCGCCGGAGTTTGTGCATGTCGTTGTGCCCTGGTCCAACTTCGAGCCGCAAACCTTCCGCGTCTCTGACTTTGCCGCTTTTTTCAGAAAAGTGAGGAGGGCCACCGAAGAGGCTACGGCTGCCGGACGGGGCGATCATTACCCGGAGCCGACGGAACATTGCGACATTTGCAGATGGGCAGAGCAGTGCGATGCCCGGAGACGCGACGACGACCATCTGTGCCTTGTCGCCAATATATCGAAAACCCAGATTGCGGAATTGCGGGCGCACTCTGTTACGACGACAAAGGCGTTCGCGGACCTCCCCTCGCCGATGCCGTGGAAGCCTGAACGCGGTTATCCGGCGAGCTTCGAAAAAGCGAGAGCCCAGGCCCACATCCAGGTGTGCGCCCGGGAGGCTGGCGAGCGGCAATACGAACTGCTCGAAGTGATACCGGCCACCGGGCTCTGCCGGCTGCCCGAACCATCGCCCGGCGACATTTTCTTCGATATCGAAGGCGATCCCTTCATCGGCGAGCACGGGCTCGAGTACCTGTTCGGATATCATTATCGTGACGAGGCAGGCAATTTGGTTCGCACTGCCGATTGGGCGTTTGACCGAAACTCCGAGAAGGTTGTTTTCGAGCGGTTCATGGGCTTCGTCACGGAACGCCGCACACAATTCCCGGACCTCCACATCTATCACTATGCTCCATATGAGCCGGCCACATTGAAGCGGCTCATGGGGCGCTATGCCACGCGCGAAAGCGAGGTAGACAATCTCCTGCGCGCCAACGTGCTCGTCGATCTCTACAGCGTCGTTCGCAATGCCATTCGGGCAAGCGTCGAGAGCTACTCGATCAAGAAGTTGGAGCCGTTTTACGGATTCGAGCGCTCGACACCGTTGAGAGATGCGAACATCGCGCTCTCCGCACTTCAGGTGGCTTTGGAACTCGACGACGGCCGCTCGATATCTGACGACACAAAAACGGTGGTTGCCGCCTACAACGACGACGACTGCCGATCAACAGAAGCATTGCGGGGCTGGCTCGAACGGCTCCGCACCGATGCCATCGCTTCAGGCACCGTCATCGACCGCCCCTCCCCCGAGAGTGAAGAACCAAGCGAAAGCGTCTCAGAGCGCGACGCGCGCGTCGCGGAACTCATCGAGCGGCTGACACGGGATGTGCCGGTCGACGCCGCGGAAAGAACACCCGCCGAGCACGGGAGGTGGATTCTCGCCCACAGCCTCGGCTGGCACCGCCGGGAGGCGAAGGCAGGCTGGTGGGAGTACTTCCGGCTTTGCGACCTGACCGCGGAGGAACTGCTGGACGAAAAGGCGGCGTTGGGCGGGCTGCGGTTCGTAGGCACGGTCGAGCGGACAAAGGGCGGTATCCCGACCGACCGCTATGAATTCGATATGCAGGACACGGAAATCCGTGAGGAGGACGAGCTTCGCGCCGCTGGCGGAGAGACCTTTGGCAAAGTGGTGGCGACTTCGCAGGATGCTCGAACGCTTGATGTCAGGAAGAGCAAGAAGTCCGCTGATCTCCATCCTGACGGGGTCTTTGCTCACACGCTCATCCGCACCCCCGAGCAAGAAAACTCGCTCTTGCGGCTCGGCGAGTATGTTGCCGACCATGGCATTGAGGGAATCGGACCTAATCAAGCTGCCCGCGATCTGCTTCTGTGCCAATCGCCTCGGGTCGCAGAGCCCCTACATAGGGATGGGGAAGACACCCTGACCTGCGCGGTCCGCATCGCGCCACAGCTTCAGGGTGGCGTGCTTCCAATCCAGGGGCCACCGGGGACCGGGAAGTCATTCACGGCCGCGCATATGATCTTCACTCTGCTGAAACTGGGTAAGCGGGTCGGAATCACGGCCAACAGCCACAAGGTCATCCGCCACCTGATCGACAAAACGATCGAGGTCGCCAAGGAAGAAGGCACCAAGGTGCAAGCGGGCCAGAAACTCTCTTCAAAGGTGGAGGACACTGACGACGTCCGGTTCTACGTGGACAATGCGACGGCGGTAATGGCGGTCGCGTCTGGCGATGTGCAGTTGATGGGCGGTACTTCCTTCTTCTGGGCCCGCGAGGACACCGTAGCCAGCGTTGACGTGCTGTTCGTGGACGAAGCCGCGCAGATGGCGCTAGCGAACGTGCTGGCGGTCTCGCAAGCAGGATCGACACTCGTCCTCCTTGGCGATCCTCAACAATTGGAGCAACCAATGCAAGGCTCCCATCCTGATGGCACCGGAGTATCCGCACTTGACCATCTTCTGCGGGGACAGAAGACAATCGCACCTGAGCAGGGTCTTTTCCTCGAGAAGACTTGGCGGCTCCACCCCGACATCACGGCCTTCAACTCCGAACTGTTCTACGAAGGCAAACTCGACTCCGAGAAGGCCTGCAGCGTCCAGGGGACATCTTCGGCAGGCCCGTTTAAGGGCACTGGCTTGCGCTATGTCCCAGTTCGCCATTCTGGCAACCAGTCGCGTTCCATCGAAGAAGCAGACGCCGTTGCTCAGATCGTCGAAACAATGCTGGGATCACAAATGTATTGGACCGACCGCAAGGGCGTAACCAGTCCTCTGGCGCTCGGAGACATCATCATCATCGCACCCTACAACGCTCACGTGTTCGAGATTCAGAAACGCATTCCCGGCGCGCACGTCGGGACCGTCGACAAGTTTCAGGGTCAAGAAGCCCCGATCGCGATCTACTCGACGGCCACGTCCAGCTACGCAGACGCACCTCGGGGAATGGAGTTTCTCTACAGTTCGAACCGATTGAACGTGGCCATCAGCCGAGCGAAATGCATGGCCATCCTGATCGCGTCGCCAGAGCTGTTCGAGGTAGAGTGCAAGACGCCTCGCCAAATTCAGCTCGCAAACGCGTTCTGCAGGTACCTCGAGGTGGCTGAGGTCGTGGAGATTTAGAGATTGGCCCTTTGGAGAATGACCCCAACTCACGCCTTTCTAGGTGTCGCACGCCAAGGCGATCCACTAGCCAAAATGTCCCTTAGTTTCGCATAAGAGCGGCTTTTGTCTGTCATTTTCGCATAAGAATGCGCATGCCAACCGAAATGTCTACCATTTTCGCCTAAGAAGCAGTTTTGTCTGTCACCTTCGCATACGGTGGCTCCAGAGAATATCTTGCAGCCCGTCAATGGCCGCGTGGACGCAAATTAGCGAAGTCTCGTAGCGGAGTTGTGCAGTGGCGTTGAAGAATATCTCCTACCACTCAGTGAGAGGTGATCGCACGACCGCTGGACGCGAGATGCTCTGTAATGGCGCGCCGGATTTCGGTAACCGTGTCGAAGAGCCTGTTGTCCAGGTCGATGACATTAAAGCGGACAGCGATGAATTTGAGGCGGTTTTCGGCAGGGACCGCGATCCCGACTTCCTGACCGTTGAATACGACAGCTTGCCTTTGCATAGCAGACCTCGGGCGCGCCACACAGGAGCACCATCTTAGAAAAGTGGAACAAAGGGGTACGACGCGTCAGATTGCCGCCGTAGGTCGGTATCGGATCGAGACGAGATCACGCATTCGCTACACCATTACGAAGAACCGAGGACAAATAACGTCATCATCCTCCCTCCAAGGAAGGTCAAACGACCGCTGAATATCGCCGGCGAGGGCCGGGTGTATCGGAACTTTTCTGTAAAAAACGTAGTCGAGAAACTTCGAGTAAGCAACTGATTTTTGTTATTATTTAGCCATTTGAATCGTATGATAATTACCGCAGGTGCGAAGTAACGAATGATGTACGTTCGTCCGACCCATCGTCGAAGGCCCGTCAACCGGCTTTACTCGGCGATATTGCAATCGCCACTGAGCGCAGGTGCCAGGTCGGCTGGACCAAAGAGTCCGATTCCGCTCCCACGTGGCTTCCGGACGGGGGGCTTCAGAAGTACCTAATCACCGCATAACCAGCGACATATCCAAGAGGGAACATTGCCGCTACAATGTAGCCAGATCGATAGTTCGACGTCATGGAAATGATGCTGGTTACCAGCCCGGCTGCAATTCCAACCGCGAGGACAGTTGGAAGGGCATCCGCCGCGAACGCGCCTGGGCCATCCCCCGATCCTAGGGAAAAGAGATAGACGACCATCATTGCGATGGTTGCCGCCGTAAGCGTCCACCCCTGTCGCCAGAACGCAAGCGCGACGAAACCGACGATGTATGGCAAAACAAAAAGGATAAAGAACAACATAATCGTACCAACTCTTGCTATTTCGGACAAAAGGACGCCAATACCACTCCGTAGAACTCGACCCTCCGCGGCCCCCACACCATCGCGCAAATTGAAGCGTATAGTACTCCAGTCGGCGAATTTTAGCAGGGCGAGGCCGATTGGGAGATCAGACGTGCTCTTGCCTTGGGTGGAGCCACGATATGTCTCTAAACCACTTAAATCTTCCGGCCTCTCCGAACGGGACATAGAGATTCTCGCGAAGGTAATGGCCGACTCTGATCCTTTGGTTGTATTAGGCAAACGTAGTCTGCGAAATTGCAAACCTTTGCTGCGAAGGACATTCAGTGTCCTTCGCAGCAAACGTTTGCATAAGGCATGCTTGTAATCATTCGTTTTTCCATGCGCTTTCGCAGCATGCGTTCAACATCTTCGCAACATACCCTTGCTCAGCTCTAGGGCTTTCGCGGCATACCTATGTTCAACTTTACAACCAAGAGATGCTCGTGAACTTCGACCAATATGACCTCCCCTGCTGGAGCCAGGCTGGTGACATGAGATGGCGATCGGGATCGTTGAAAGGGCCGCGTCTATCGCAGGCTCGACAGCCTGGGGGCCGATAGATAAATTGAGCGCGACAACTTGCAGGTGCCAATGAGCATAGACCTTTGGGATATCGAGACTCTCCCACCCGAGACCAAGAAATATTTGGTCGAAGGGGACGATCTGCTCGCCAAGTTCTGTGCAGAAGAGATCGCCATCGAGTCATCAAGGCCAACGGGCCGAGTCTTCTGGCAGCGGCCGGCGAATAAATTCGCCCAGTCGAAGGCCGAACTGGAAGCGGACATCGGCTACATGATCTCGGGAGAGAGCATCCGCTGCTTTCACTACGCGCGGATGACCGATGAAGAAATCGACCTCATCGGTAAGCGGGGGATTGTCCTGTCGTCAGCACCATTCCTCAAGGAGCGCCTCGATGGATTGGTAGCCGCCCAGCATATCAACCGAGTCCAAGCCGATCAGATATATGCGGCAAGCCCTCTCATGACCGGAGAATTGTACGGTCGAAGGGATGGGCTCTTCTGGACATGTGCCATTCCGCAGCCAGTCTCCGACAGTGGTGTAGAACGCCTCCTCCGAATTTGGGGAGGTGAAGTCGCATCATGGACACTGGTGGACGCTGGTGCATCCTTTGGCCTCGCCGGAATAGGAAAGCCGCGCATTCTGGAAATCGAGATACCAATCAGTACTGCTATGGAAGGACGAGCGGCCGGCACGATAGGTGCGTGGCTGGTGGCCCGACGGATGGTCGATCTCGGTCTCAGTGATTACCAGAGCGGGATTGACGTCTATACCGATATTGCCCTCCCTCCTGACGCGCTGCTGACGGTGCACACGGAGGGCGATGAGAATTTTATGGCGATGGCCAACGGATATCCGTCCTCATACAGCAACTGAATGCCCTCGGAGCTTAACCGGCCTGCAATGGAACGCTCTGATCGGCTGGCTACGGGTGTTTGCCGGCATAGCTGAGCCTTGTGCCTCAGCATTTCTTCCCGATTGCCGGATCGTTCCAGCCTTCGGTGATCGCCTTAACCCGATCCGCCCTCCCCGGATGTGATTTCGACGGACGCTCGTCGAGAATCGGAACCGCACTGAGTGCGGCATCAAGGCTCATTTTGGATAGCCGCATCGCAGCCCCGGCGAACCGATCCGCTGCCAGTTCTTTCCGGGGATCGGCGGCCGTTCCCAGGTGGTGACAATAATGGTGCCCAAGCTCATGGGCGATGACCATCATCGCGCCTTCATACCCGATCTGCGGGGAGAGGGTTCGGTCGTAGACGATGATGCGATTTCCATCCTGGACCGTCGCGATGGCGTTGCCGCCTAGCGAGGCGTTCATGGGGTAGATGTTGCACTGGTCTTTGACGTCGAGACCCATAGCGTCACAGAGGTCGAAGAACATGTACATGTAATCTTCGAACGCCGGTTCCGCGAAGACGTCCTGGTCTCCGGCGGGTATGTGAAGCGCCGGACTGTCTTTGCCGAGATGCAAGACAACGCCGTCTTCCGCGAAGGCATTCGTGATCTGCAAGCCGGCTGCAGGGATGAGGCAGAGAGCCATCCAGATGCTGGCGAATGCTCTCGCGACTGCTTGATGCATGCTGTGCCTCACGAAGTTTAGAATCTGGGCCGACGCGCCCGTGTCCTCATAAGATGGGCCTGGAAGCCAGGCAATGGCGATCTGGGCGGTGGAACCGGCATTGGCCTCGCAAACCCCTGGATCGGCGTGCCCGATAGCAGGTGGTCAACGACGCTCTGTCGGAGGACGGGGGTCACGACCACTCGCTCGCGTGGAAGATAATTCAGCAGCCAGAGCACTCCCGTCGCAGGCAACCAAGGCAACGGAAATTCAGCGTTGCCAAAATCTAGAAACAAGGGGCGGCTCCCTCGCCGCCAGCGTTCGATGATCGCCGAGGCGCGATCCCTCAAGAGCCAGGCTCGGGTTTTAGTCACGTCCGATGGGGAGCAAGTGGTGATCTCCTGGCGGAACGAGGATAGGTCCCGTTTGAGACGCGTGCCGTCGACAATCCAGACCATGGGATCATAGAACGCCTCTCGCGACACCCTCTCCTGCGGCGTGATCGGCGAGTGTTGGAATTCGATAACGGTGCCGCTCGCGGTCTTGACGTCGGCAATGTGAATCTCGCCATCGAGAGCCCGATGATGGACTTCCTGCCATTCCGTCGGAAACAGGTTCTTCCACGCCCGATGCCATTCGGTCTCGGGCTCCCACCAACGGTCACAAACAGCGGTGCTCACGTGGGCCCAGTGATGCAGCCGCTTGATGCCGCACTTGGCTAGCGTCGGCGAGCCGCAACCAGGGCAAGTTCCACGGGTGCCGGTCGTCGCTTCCTGGCGGATTCCATTTACGAAGGCAAATTTCATTCTCATCTCCAAACAGCCGTGAGCGCGCCATGAGCGACGCAAGTTCGGTTCCTAGCAGGGAAGTTGGCGGGCGGCTTGGTTGCCGCTTGGAGGTTCTTCGGGCAGTTTCGGCTGCCTCATGTTCTTATTCGTCTGGTCCGCCCGACGAACAAGCTCAGGCTATTGTGCCATTCGTCAGAAATCAACTGCATAGACGGCGTTATGCACTGATCAGTATTGGCGATGCGGTCGTTCTTTATCCATCGGAGGCTGAATTGTATTAGGAACCATCGCAAGGCCAGGGAGTTAATGCTTCAGTCGGGCGTAAGCGTAATCGGAGCGCGGCGCTCTCCTCATTCCTCGGGTATCCGAGGTTGCTTCCAGCTTGCGAGCTGTGACGCGGGGTTCGAATCCCTGCCCCGACAACCATATCCCATACAAAGCCGGCGATTTCTCGTCGGGCGAGCCTGACGTCGACAACCCCTTCTCCGCGGATTCCTTGTCACCTCGCCATCGAACTGCGCCGCCACGAGCTTGATGAGTTTCGATTCGATCCGTCGCCAAGGGCACCCCGCCCCGTTGTCTGCCGGGTGAAGATGATGTCCGTTCTTTGAGAGGTCAGCGTTATCTCCACGCTCCGGCCATCGTCGTCCGGAAAGCGTACTTGAACGCGATCGTCACCAACTCGTCGACAATCAGGGCTATGGACGAGGCCTTTCTGGCGATGGACTAATACGCACGAGCGACAATTATCTCCTCTAACCCAGCTTGCCCGGTGAACAGGCATCGCTTGAACGATGTGGGTTGGTCGAGTGGAGCGTTGCGGATTGTGAGTTTCAACGTTTTGAGGAGGTCGACTATTTTTGCGAGGTCATCGCCGGTAGGCCTGGACCACGAGCATCGCACCCATCCTTTCGCATCGCTGGAATCATCGCCATCGCCGGATGCTTCTCCAAAATAGGACTTTAGTGCCTCAAAGGAGTCGATATCGGTTCGGATATTGGCGTGAAGCCGAGTTTTTGCTTCGTCGAAAAGAGCCTGCTGAATATCAACGAGAAGCGATGGCACGGCATCGATGAACTCGGCCAACGACACGGTTTCGGATGCCATCGCGCCACCGCCGCGGAGTTTGTCCCGCCGCATGAAGCTCACCAGCCGACCAGCGGTGTCGCGAGGTCCGATTTCGCAAACAATCGGTGCGCCGCGTTTGACCCAGGTCCAGCGCTTGTCGGCGCTTTTGGTGAGACTTTTGTCTACAAACGCGCGGACGGACATACCGAAACACGATTGCGACCGAAGGCCACGCAGAATCTCGTCACAGAACGCGAGAACCGCCTCGTCTTCCGGCGTATCGCGAAGGATCGGCACTATGACCACCTGACGGGGGGCAACTGCCGGAGGGCAACGAAGGCCATCATCATCACCATGGGTCATAATGATGCCGCCAATCATCCTCGTCGAGAGCCCCCAACTTGAAGTATGGCAATAGCTGTCGCCGCCATCCTTGTTCTGGAACTTGATGTTTTGCGCCGTAGCGAAATGGATTCCCAGATAATGAGCGGTGCCAGCTTGAAGCGCCTTGCCGTCCTGCATCATCGCTTCGATTGAATAGGTGTTGTCGGCCCCTGGGAAGCGCTCGTGCTCCGGTTTTTCGCCTGCTACCACCGGAATCGCAAGGACCCTTTCGGCGAAGTCGCGATACAACTCAAGCGCATTGCGGGTGCTTTCCCGCGCCTCCGCTTCCTCCGCATGGGCGGAGTGGCCCTCCTGCCAGAGAAATTCGGCCGTCCGGAGAAACAGGCGCGTTCTCATTTCCCAACGGACAACATTTGCCCACTGGTTGATGCACAGCGGGAGGTCGCGATAGCTCTGAATCCATCTCTGGAATGAATCCCCGATGATTGTCTCAGACGTCGGTCGAACAATCAGCGGGTCTTCGAGTTTGGCGTCGGGGTCAAGCTCTAGCTTGCCATCAGTGTTTTTAATCCTGTGGTGCGTGACCACCGCCATTTCCTTGGCGAATCCTTCGACGTGTTCCGCCTCCTTGGCAATGAAGCTCATTGGGATGAACAGAGGGAAGTAGCAGTTCTCAAATCCAAAAGCCTTGATACGGTCATCAAGCTGGCGCTGCAAAAGCTCCCAAATGCCGTAGCCCCATGGCTTGATGACCATGCAGCCCCGCACCGGGGAAAGTTCGGCCATGTCGGCATCGCGAACGACCGACTGATACCATTCGGGGAAGTTTTGGGTGCGGGTTACTTTAAGCGCGAACTTCTGCATTCCGTGAAAATCCAAATTGGATTGGGAAGGTGACAACATCGCACAGGTGCTACGCAGCCGACGCCTTCGGACGGCGACCCGAAGCCCGTTGCGTCTGTCAGAATTGAATCACGATCTGCTCAGGAGGCTCTTTGTTGAAATCGGAATATCGAATCCACCGCGGGGTGGCTTTGAACATCACGGCCCCCCTCTCGATGAACGGCCTGGCAGCCGGAACGCTGTTGAGATAAGCTTCCTGATATTGTTCGATATCCGTGGCCGGAACCTTTGTTGCCTCACCCTCGTATTGAACCGTGATGTTGTCGTTCCATCCGACTACGAACGCGACGCCGGGACGCTCCGCGAGATTGTCGAACTTTCGCGTTTCCTTGAAAGTGCTGAACACGGCCTCAAGATTGTCGCGCACCGAGAAGTCGATCGTAGCAGCCTCCGGCGTTCCATTACGATGGCAGGTCGCGATGACCGCCAAGCTGTGCTTTCTCAGGAATTCAAGGATCATGCGTTTCGTCTGAAAATCGTCCATTGTCTTGTCCCCTCGGTGAGTATTCTCGATTTTTACGCAGTCCCACTCGACAGCCCGCCGACCTCAGCGGCGTCTGGCCGCCAGCGCCGCGAGCTTGCGAGATATGCTTCACCACCCGACCCAGCCATTGGTGCATCCATTCTAATTTCGTGCCTTCCAGGATGATTAAGACGGCAAGAAAAAGGTCTGAGTATCTTAGCCATTCGAGATCGGCGCGAGCTTCGAACGCGGGTTACGTGGCTCCTGTTGAGAGGCTGTGCATGCAGATGACCAGTTCCGACTGCCGCGACACTCCTGTCTTGCGGAAGATCGACTTCAGTTGCTGCCTGGCAGTGCCTTCAGCGATCCCCAGGGAACCGGCAGCCTCCCGTACCGATGCGCCACGGCCGAGGGCATCCGCCAGCCTGAGTTCTGCCGGGGTCAATCTGAAACGGTGCGCGAAGCTTGCAATGCCGGCGGAACTGTACCAGCTAGCCGTGTCGATGATGATCGCCACAGCCGGGCCTCCGAAAAAATCGGTGAGCGCGTCCCTACAAATCTTCGCTAGGGTGACCTTAGTCGGACCTTGAGAGGTCGTGATGACGTAGGAGTGCAGCCTTGGCCCAGCCGCTATCCCATCGACCATTTCACGCAAGACGCCATGGGCAGTCCTATCCCTGAGGGTCACCCTGCCGACAGGCGAAAGTCCGACGAGTTCCCCGGCTTCGAGGTGACGACCTCCCAAGGAGTTGGTACGTCTGAGCACTCCGCCTTCTCCGACAACCACAACCCCGATGTCGGCGTGATCGAGGATGGTTATTTGGTTCTCGGCCTTGCCCCCTTGTGTCTGCCCGCGATAGAAACGGAACGCCTTGTGGAGATGCGGGGAGAGTCCCGTGAGCACCTTGGCGGCGGCCATGTTGTCATCTGGATCGGGATTTGCGGTGAGCGTACTTAAAGCGAACAGCCTCCCGTTTTCGCGGGTAATCGTCACTCCGACGGCAGCCTCGCAATCGACATGCCGCAGGAAATCACAATAGTATTCTGTCTGGACGAGGTCGGCTCTCTCAAGCATTTGTTCGGAAACAACCCCCAATCCAATAGGACGGATCGCTGCACCTCTCATCCACGGGTTGATTTTCGAATAGTGCTGGGAATACGCGATGAGATCGTCCTCGCGGAGCCCGGATGCCAATGAAAAAGAACCCATGTGCCTGACGGTGTCATGCAACAGAAACAGCGATTTCCCTCCGGGGAGTAAGCTGTTCAACTCGTCAAGGAAGCGCTGCCAAGTGGCCTCACCGAGAAGGCAGGCATAGATAAGGTCGACAAGATGATCAGTCGTCCGTTCGACGTTGACAACGTGGTACGCCATGTTTTGCGCTGGGTCGCCCCGTCCCTGCGGTTTGGAAAACACCTAGTATCGTCGATCATGCAACCATTATATTCGAAACTATGCTTATATAAGCACGTTATTGGTGCGAAGTCGACAGTAACCGCCGAGGTCGATACTGGTATTGGCGGGCTCAGGACGAATGTTTTTTGTTATAGGCTAGTGCACTTTCAGCTACCAACCGATCATACAACTCTGCCCGCGGCTTATCGCAGATGGGAGACGACATCGCTTGGGGCCGCAGTTTCCGGCTCGCTTGGAAAGGTGCGAGGGTATGGGTAGGCTGTTTGCGCCTCTCTCACTCCGCAAGAAGCGACAGCAATCTGTCACCGCCTGACGATACCGCATCGCGCGCCGCCACGGCAGTTATTACGAAGGCGTCTATCTGCTCGCGCGTATGATTATGCATCAGCTGCACCCGCCAACGACATCCGTTCTTGGCGACTGCCGGATACTCGACGAGGTTCACGATCGCTCCGTTGTTTAGCATGTATGAGGTCATCTCCCGCGACAGGCCGTTGGAGCCGAGGACGACCGGAACGATGGCGCTCGGCTCTCCGAGGACTTGAAATCCGGCGTTTTGGAGGGATGAGCGCATGTGCATGACGTTGCCCATCAAGCGCTTCCTCCGACGCTCGCCTTCGGGACTGTCGACGATAGCGAGACAGGAAAGCACCGCGGCTGCCTGCATCGGCGATATCGCGTTGGTGAAGGTCAGGGGACCGCACCCGTATCGGAGCGCGAGTTTCAGTTCCGTCCTGTTCGAGGCGACGAAACCACCGTTGGAACCGAATGTTTTGGAGAAGCTCCCCATAACGATGTCGACGTTTCAACGCACCCTGCAACTCGAGATAACCACGGCCGCAAGGACCGATCGCTCCGAGGTCGTGGGCGACGTCGACCATCAAGGTCGCTTCGTACCGGGAGCAGATCGCATGCAGTCCGGCGATGTCGGGAACGTCGCTGTCCATGGAGAAAACGGTTTCGGTGACGACCAGGATGCCCGCACCCGGGTTTTCGGCCCGGATGCGGGCAAGCCTCCGCTCGACGCCCTCGTTCGAGCAGTGTGGGAACCGGTGAACGTTGCCCGTCGCAGCGGCGGCTCCCTCCTGTAGGCAGGCATGTGCAAGAACGTCGATGACGACATGGTCCTCGCGTCGAACCAGTGTTCTGATAAGGCCATAGCCAGCTCCCCAGCCGGTCGGGAACACGGCGCATCGGCGAGCCCCAGAAAGGTGGCGAGCTTTCTCTCCAGTTCGATCGTCATCTCCGTAAGCCCCATCAAGGCGGACGATCCCGCGCTGTGGACTCCATAGCGCTCGGCGGCTTCGGTCGCCGCATTGATGACGCGTTTCTCCGTTGCGAGGTTCAGGTAGTCCTGGGATGCGAAGTTCACGCCAGGGAGAGGTTCCCCGTTCCTCGCGTAAGCGACAATTTCGGTGTCGATCCGGGCGGCGGTGTATTTGCTGTAGGGGTCGAGACCGTTCCGCATCCTCGCGTCCCACCAGCCCGTCATGGGCTTCCATCGACCAGGGAGGTCGACAGCTGCCTGGTCGTAGTAGTCGGTTGTCACTCCACCAAAGACGTCGAATTCCGCGCTGTCCACCGTGGTACCCCCCCAAGCCGTGCGATCCGTAGGATAAGGAGGCGTTGGGAACGGGTCATATCCCATCTGGGATATGTGGGGACGTACGTCGCAGCGTAGCATTGACCTTAGAAACTGGAGGGAAATCCTATGAACCGCGTGATTTCGTTCGCGATTGCCGCAAGCTTGGCCATTGCCACATTATCTGGCCTTGCCCAGGCCAACATGAAGCTGCCAAAAAACGCCAAGGCGCTGACGGCCGAGGAAACAACAAAACTTTACGTTGGCAACACCGTCATATGGGACACCGATGGGGGGAAGGTGAGTTACACATGGACAGCGGATGGCAACGTGCTCGGCATTATGGACAAGAAGGACGGCAAGAAGGCTTGGGCCGAAGGTAAGTGGACCGTCAAGGATAACGAATTCTGCTATGACGTAGTTTGGCGAGGCAAAAAGAGCGGAGACGGCACCAAGTGGGCCCCGTGCGTTTCCTGGTTCAAGGTAGGGAAGGTTTTTTGGAGCAAGAACGGACCAGGAAACGGAGAATGGACCGGCAACGTCTGTGATTGCGAATTCAGGGACAGCTTCAAGATGGGCGACAAGGTTTCTGGGCGAATAGAGACGGTCAAGGCATCTCTACCAGATTAGACCTGTGGCCGTCAGCGTGATCTGAGTGCGGAACCGCGACGTCTGTTGCCCACCGCCAGGGCTCATCGCAATACCAAACCGGGAGACCGTGATGGCGACGAGAGATTGCCACCCACTCAACAAAAGCAACGCGCATTTCGCCTCGCCGAAAGGCCCGTCTCTTTCCGATCGGCTTGAAAACTACTCCACCTGGATCGAAGCACGCATAAGCAACGGTTATTGGCCATACGCCAGGAATCTTGCGACGCCTCCCGAACCAACCGCGAAGATCGCATATACTGGACGCACGGCCCACAAAGGGATCAATCTCGCGGTCCAGGATTACCTGGCGCTCTCGACCCACCCCGAAATTAAGGAGGCTGCGATCTCTGCAACCAGGGACTTCGGTGTCCATAGCGCCGGCTCGGCCATGCTGCTCGGTAACAATCCGCTGTCACTGCAGCTCGAGGCGGCCCTATCCGATTTGCTCCATCTGGATCATATCCTCCTGTTCCCGACCGGCTGGGCGGCCGGCTATGGCACGGTAACGGGTTTGATCAGGGATTATGATCATATCGTCATGGACCAGCTCGCGCATGCATGCCTACAAGGAGGCGCTGCCGCGGCAACTAAGAACGTTCACCGCTACCGCCACCTCGACGTGGCCCACGCTGCAGAAATCCTTGGCAGGATACGGTCGACGGACACGCAAAACGCCATACTCGTGATTGCGGAGGGTGTCTACTCGATGGATTCGGACAGTCCAGACTTGGCCGCACTGCATGCGTCCTGTCGGGAGTTCAGAGCAACGCTGCTTGTCGACGTCGCCCATGATCTCGGTTGTTTGGGTGACGGCACAGGACAGATCGGGATGCAGGGCATGCTCGGCAAGGTCGACATCGTCATGGGCGCGTTCTCTAAAACCTTCGCCTCGAATGGCGGGTTCGTTGCGACGAGCGATCCGAGAATAAAGCGATACCTCCAGTGGTTTGCAAATCCTCACACGTTTTCCAACGCACTCTCGCCAGTCCAGTGCGCGGTCGTCATTAAGGCGATATCCGTAATTCGATCTCAGGAAGGGGAAACTAGGCGACGTGGCTTGCTTCACGCGTCGACCTTCTTCCGGGCGCGGCTCAGACAACACGGACTGGAAACGCTCGGATCGCCGTCGGCGATCGTTCCAGTGATGCTCGGTAAGGATGCCTTCGCCCGTGAGGCTAGCAAGGCGGTGGCTGATAGCGGCACATTCGTAAATCTGGTTGAATTTCCGGCTGTCGGGCTAGGGGCAGCGAGGTTCCGCTGCCAGCTAATGGCAACCCACACCGACGAGCAGCTGGTGCAGGCGGCACAGGATATTTACGACGCCGTCCTGTCGGCAGGATCGAAACTAAACAGGCGATCCGACCAAACAGATGCGCAGATTTCGGTGCTTGATGGTTGACGAGCGATTGACGCCAACGCCCCACGCTCAAAGTCGCTCTGGTGCCCAGGCCGGAATTAGTGGGCATGGCCCTCAGCGTCCGATGGTTCGAATACGTTGTAGAGGTGCCTGGTGGTCCACTCAAGGCAATTGGCCGCCCAGCGTTCCATAGGCGCGTCGCCAATGCGCCGCCCTTGCGCAATGAGAATCCGTTGGCGAAGCACGACAAAATTGACGACACGCGACAAGTCCACATCGGCATCGTACGCCCTGCAGAACATGGTCAACCGACGTCGTTGGAGGTCAGGCTCAATATCGTCTTCACCGAGATCGAGCCACATCCAGGCGGCGTAGCCAAGATCGTGCATTCGGGGTCCGGGTGATGCGCTGTCAAAGTCGATGATTGCCACCGGTCGTCCCGAACGAAATACGAAATTGCAAGGCGACAGGTCGTTTTGGCAGACCACTTCAAGGCCAACGGCCTGGGCAGCCTCTGACGCTACAAGCCCTACCGTCGCATCGTGATATCGGCGTATCAACTCCGCGGCCTCGATCAAGACATCATCGCTGTGCCAGGATAGGTCCCGTGGCACGTCACCTTCAATGTAGGAGAACACGTCGCGCCCGAATTCGTCACAACCGAGCGAGCGTGGGGCACCTACGAACCCGGCAAATTCGATATGCTTCAAGAGCTTGTGGATAAACGGTGAGCTGTATGTAGGCGGACGCCGAACAGTGTCACCAACCCGCACAATTCCTTGAGTCACGCGACCACCGTTCAGCGGTATTTCGCTTTCGGACCGGTCCATAGACTTCGCTCAACTCCCTCGCTGGCTCCAAAAGCGTCAACGTTGACGGCTTTGCATGCTCTGTTCACTGGAGCGGATTTCCGGGTTTCTACGCTTGGCGCGGGCAAACCATCAATGAACGGCGGCAATCACTGGGATGCCGGCTTCCTCCGCGGCGCGAATGAGTGCGTCACGAGCGGCCTCGGCCGGGATATTGCCGTAGATGGCATCCAGGCACGTCTTCACAGCATCCATATACTCCTTGCCATCGTCGCCCGGCCAAGCGACGATGAGAGCCTTGGCGACCTCGCCGAGTGATCGCACCAGCCTGTTCTTTTCCTGGCCATTCATCACCAGCACCAACGGAGCGAAGTCATCGTTCCTTCGCCAGTTCACTAAGCCGAGCCTCGGCATACTACGAGTCCCTCTTATTCTCGCAAGGAGCGTTCGCCGTCTGCTGCGAAAATTCCTTAAAACCTTCCCGATGGCATTTCAACAAAGACGAGGGGCATTACATCGGCTGACGCCCGGTGGTATCCCGGACTTAGGTCGGGGTGGCAGCCAGACGATCTCTTTCTTAGGATGCCCGAGCAAGCAGATGTTGCTGAGGTAAAAGTAACCTTCATGGCGTGAGCAGCTTTGACAGGGTCAAACTAGGCTCAACGTCCTCGGATGATCTTTAAAGGTAACGACATGCGCAAAACAATAGTAGTCGGTCTGGCGGCTTTGATCGCCCTGTACTTTGTCGGCGGCGAGAGCGCGAGACATGAGATATTTCCTTGGCCGCAACTTTCCGCGCTGAAGAAAACAGTTGGCGGCGAGAAGCCGGCGGCTCCAAGCCGTTATACCTTCGACGACAAGGAGCGACTCATCGGCGATGAAACAAAATCGGCTGTGCCCTGCCCGGTTCAAACCGATCGAACTGCTGTCCTACTCATTCTAGGCCAATCGAACGCCGCCAACGACGGTGGGCAACGGTACCGGTCAAATTATGGCGCTCGCGTTGTAAACGCCTTTGACAAGCGGTGCTTCGTCGCGGCCTCGCCACTTCTTGGATCGACCGATACCAAGGGAGAGTATTGGACGCGTCTTGGGAACGAACTGATCGCCTCGGGCCAAAATGACAGCGTCATCCTCGTACCGCTCGCCTATTCCGGCTCCGAGGTCGCACGATGGGCGAAAGGCGGTGACCTCAATCCAGTGCTGGTCGATACAATGAAACAGCTTCAGGATTCCGGCCACCGGGTAACGAGCGTCCTCTGGGTGCAAGGAGAAAAAGACCTCGTTATGGGCACCACCACGGAGGCCTATCAGGACCAGTTCATGTCGATGGTCGACACATTGCGTCAGCACGGCATCGAAGCACCCGTTTACATTTCGATCGCATCGAAATGCCTCGAACCGAGCAACGGCGGCTTCAAGGAGCATATTCCGGACAATGCGATCGTGCGGGCGCAGCTGGCCCTGTCGAAAAGCGGCCACGGCATCCGAGAGGGCGTGGATTCTGACGCGCTGCTCGATGGAGACGACCGCTACGACGATTGCCACATCGGGGGCTCCGGCGCGGAGAAAGTATCGCTGGCCTGGCTGGACCTTCTGAGCGGCGACCGCCGCCTTGAAAGCTCGAGATAGTCTTGTCGGCGATTGCACGCTCTGGTCCCTGCGAAATCGTCCTGAATTGCCGGCACCCGAAACGACAAGATGCCCCGCAGAAGGGGGCATCTTGCATCAGGGTGATGCCGCCTTATTAGCGATGCGGCACCGAGGGGCGGATAGGTAGCAGGATGACACAGTTCGGAAGATCGTCAATTTATCTGAACTTAGTAATCCTACTGCGAACCTGGTTGGCGCTCAGGTCAACGGGATTTATGACCTCCGGCCCTACCCTTCTGATAGTCAATACGCGCCGGGCAATAGGCCACATCGTCATCGCGTCGTCATCGAAGGGCTTCATTAGCTCGCTTGGGTTTGGGTCTGGTGACAGCCAGCGCCTGTAATCCTCGGGACGAAGCACGACAGGCATCCGATCGTGGATCGTCGCCATCATCTCATTCGCGGGGCAGGTGACGACGGCGAAGCTTCGGATATCGATGCCGGCAGGATGACGCCATATGTCCCAAATGCCTGCCAGCGCGAACATCGACCGGTCTTTCATGGCGATCGCGTAGGGTTGTTTCTTGTCAGTCCCGGAGATGTCCAGCCATTCGAAGAAACCGCTTACCGGGATCAGGCAGCGGCGCGATCGGTAAGCGTCCTGGAATAGCTCGTTCAAAGCTATATCTTCACTCCGAGCGTGGACGGGCGGCTGACGACGCGGCCGGTCCATCCATGACGGAATGAAGCCCCAACGAGCAATGGCGATGGCAGGCTTTGGACGATCCCGCTGGCGCTCAGCGTCTTGAATGATGACATGGTACACCTCTGCGGGGCCACCGTTGTATCTCGGCAGTCGGCCGCCAAGATCGTCGACGTTACCTCGCCTAGCGAAGCTAAAACTTTCGGCCAGCTCTTCAAACGAACGATTGATATAGACGCGACGGCACATTCGAAAATCTCGTACTTATTCCTGGGCGGCCGATCTGGCTGTCGGTGCTCCACGTCAATAGATGGCGGTCTTCAGCATTTTCCAATCTCCCCTGTGGTCATTCGGGCATTCGCCACAGATTATGGTCACTCAGACGGGGGACCTAAGTCGGGCTGGCAACCTTACGGCCGCTACACATATTGTTTTTGAGGCAAAATGAGGGTCCATGGGAGGGGCACGGCGGAACAGGAACGAGAAAATGAAGTTTGGCCCCAACAATCATGGGGAGCACTGTCCGGAAGGCCACAGTACGGCGGCGACAATCGCGACCATCTCGGCAACCCTTGCCGCCGATCCGGATGTTGACAGCAGCGCCGTCGAAATCAGAATGCTCGGCCCCGTCGTTCTGCTCGAAGGCTACATATCAAAGGCCGCGGATCGCGACAAAATCATCGCGATTGCAGCGACGATCGTAGGGTCGGAAAATGTCCAGGACAGAATGTTGAGCCGCTTCCCACCGCCCTAATGATGTCAGTGCCCGGCGCTCAATAGGACCAGGGACCAAGGTCGGGCCAAGCCCCGGTACGAAGTCCCACCCCGGGAACACTTCCTCCCTTTCCCGGTTCGGCCTAGAGCGGACCTAACCGCATCAAGGAGGAAGATCAGATGAAAATCAAAGCACTAGGAATTTCCGTCGGTGTCCTGTTGGCGTCGGCATCCGCCTTTGCGCAATCTACGACAGTCATTGCAACACCGCCGGAGAAGGTTGTGACCTTTGTTCAAAAGGCTCCCGCCCCGACTGAACGCGTCGTGGTGAAGGAGAAGGTTGTCGTCGGGCAGCCGCTGCCGGAAACGGTGGTCGTGACGCCAATTCCCGATGACCCGACATATGCATACGCGATCGTCAACGATGAGCGTGTGATCGTCGAGCCTTCCACGCGGAAGGTGATCCAGGTCGTCAAGTGACCGACCGGCGGCTCGAGCCGCCCCTTCCAACAACAAGGGCACGCATGCACCGCACGAGAATGCGGATTGCATCGCGTGTCCAAATCTCGGAGATCGATCATGAAAAGCAGCCATCTCGCCATTCTGATCGCGGCGCTCTCGCTCGGCGTATCGCCGCTCGCAACGCTGCCGGCCACAGCCCAGCAGGACACACAGAAGACCGGCCAGGCCCAGTCCGGCTCGCAGTCGGACACACAATCCGGCTCTGGTACCAGCGGCAAGAGCACCGGCACCGACTGTACGCCAGACGCTTCGGGAGCCTGCCCGCAGGGCAAGGGTCAGTCATCGCAGCAGAAAGCAGGTCAAGGTTCCGACACGCAAAAGAGCGCCCAGCAACCTTCGAACGACAACACGTCGACGAGCGGAAGCGCGTCCGGGAAGTCTTCGACAGAAACCAAGCCAGGTTCGACAGACGCCAGCGGGAGCACGACTACAGAACAGAAAGCCACCACCAAGTCTGGCACTACGGACACCAGTGGCTCGGCCACCACAGGCTCGAAGAGCAGCACGCAGAATGCCAAGCCGGCTGAGGGAACGAGCAGTGGCAGCACCACGCAAAGCGGTGATGCATCGAAGCAGTCAACCGATCAGAACGCGTCGACGACCAGCAAGAGTTCTTCCGAAACCAACGTCAACATCTCCGTCGAGCAGCAGACCGAAATTCGAACGGTGGTGAAGGAAGTTCATGTTGCTCCGGTGAAGGAAGTCGATTTCACGGTCTCTGTCGGAACGAAAATACCGAAGAAGGTCCGCCTTGAAAGGCTGCCGCCGCGCGTTGTGAAGATAGTCCCGCAATACGAAGGCTACCGATTCTTCGTCCTTGCGGATGGTCGGATCGTCATTGTCGATCCTGATGCGCTGACGATTGTCTACATTATCGAGGTATAACCGGCTGTTCCCCGGCGGGGCTTTTGCCGCCGCCGGGGACGGGAGTATTCAATGATCTATCATGAAGAAAAACGGTCTCGCATCGGCTTCCCGATCGTCGTCATCTTGATCGCTATGGCCGCCATTGTCGGCAGTCTCGCACTTTCATCAGGTCCCCGTGCGCCAGCACGGGTTTGGGTTCCCCAGAGTTCGACGGGACATTTATCCCATCGTGGCGGCGTCAACGCTTTGAGTGTGGACGCTATGACTGGGGCGTTGCCGGTGAACCACCGAGGAACTCTCGTTGCTCGTCCATGAAGTCGATTGCCGTTCAGACGGCGACGTGACTGCTTACCAGTCCATCGCCAGTGAGACGATGAACCATGATCATCGGTGGCTCGTTCACGCCGGGAATATTCCGGCCCCCGAACCATAGCGGGTTAGCTGGGCAGATCGAGCCACAGATATGTGCTGGGATTCCCGCCAACATGGCACTCATTGGCCGATGGACATGGCCCGAGGATATAGCGATTGGCGCAAGAGAGCGCCGGGTCAACAAGTCACCAAGCTCGGCTTTACCCTCCGCGATCACCGCATCCATCGGCGCGATTCCGCTTGGCACGAAGTGGTGATGCGCGAAGAGAAGCGTGGGGCATGAGGCTGGCTCCTCCAGTACTCGTTCTAGCCAAGCAAGATGCTGGACAACGTCGCCCGCCGAAGTACCGGGTAGGCAGGTGTCAATTCCCACTAACCCGAGCCCTCCGATCTGCGCGCGGAAATGCATGGCGTCGCAGTCGTCAACCGCTCCATAACGTGTCGCGAAAGCGGTTCGCATGAATTGCCGATCGTCGGAGTTACCCGGCACCAACATGAACGGACAATTCAAGGCTTCAAGACGGGCTGCTATCGCAGCGTAACCATCGGTCCAGTCATCATCAATTAGGTCTCCCGACACGACAAGCGCATCCGGCTCAAGCGCGGAAAGCCACGACAATGCGCGGTTGAGCCGCAGCAGGTTGTCGTTACTCGGTGCAGCGTGAATATCGGAAATCTGCGCTACGATCATTGGCACCTCCGTACATCCCTCTTTCATGGTCGTACCCTACGGCCGAACATGCGGTTTCGGAAGATGAAGTAAAGCTGGAGAAAGGCCACTCGCCTGTCACAGCGGTGATCTTCGAAACGGCACAACGGGCGTGGTGAAGGTGCGAGGCAAAAGGCGCTTACGCCGAAACTGCTCAGACCGCTCGAACTTCGGCGAGTCGCTTGACGGAGTACTCGTCTTGCCAGCAGACGGTGGCCTCCCATGCGGCTGACGCTTGCGCGGCGTTGTCGTGCCCACCATCGTCGAGACCGGCGGCGTTCCCGGGCAGGACCAGGTCGAGGTCGGGCACGTCGACATGTGACTCGTGCCAGTCGATCAACGCCACCCGATCGGCGGTCATGCGAACGTTGGCAGGACTGTTGGGGTTGCCGTGGACAACGCATGTCTGACGCCCGATGAGCCGCGCCCACGCTGCCCGGCATCGGATAACGCCCTCGGGCGGCATTGCGGAAAGGTCGATCCTCGTTCCGGTTTCGGCATGCAGGAGATCGGTCGACGATCGCCAGCCTGGGCGCTGCGGCCAGCCCTGTGTCAACCGATGCAGCTCGCGGAGCGTGTCGGTCACGCGACGCCAGTCGGACTGCGTCTCGGGCGGTCCGCCCTCCATGTATTTCATCACCACCAGACCGTCCACGAACAGCCGGCCGCAGTCGTCGGGATCGGCACTGGAACGTGCATTGCCTTCACTGTCGAGGTAGTGGATCAGTTCGGTCAGATCGCTCCGGAGCAATTTCGGGACGCGTTCCTGCGTGCGGCCCATGAGGCGGGTATCGCAGCGCTCACTGTCGTCGAGCAGCCAGTGCCCGTGGAGGCCGGTCGCGTCGCTCCGAGGGTAGCAAGTCCTCGGTCGCGGCTCATCTGCTGCCATCTCCGCGAGTAACCATGTTTTGGATTTCGTATGACAGGCCGTCGCCGACGCCGTAACTGCGGTCGGCGTGGCCAGTTCCCTCTTTCTGACCAGATGGAAGCACGACAAGGCTGTCGATTAGTCGAGATCATCGGTTGCCTATTCCAACGCGGAAGGCAACCCCACTAGAACCGGACCGCGCGGGGGCTTCAATTTCGTCCAGCCGCCTTTGAACTTGGGAACCTTGCTGATTGGAAACCAGTGCTTATTGTCCATCTCCTCGAGTTCGGAGACATGCCAAAACGTCATCCACGAAGGCGTGTCGCTGAGGGCGGACGGAACTTCTCTTCGGGGTGTCGGCCGTCATCATTCCACACCTGACCCACATACCAGCCACGCCATTTCACCATGTAGCTTGGTTGGGCCTCGGCACCCTCGTGAGAGACGTAGATCAGAACGCGTACCCGGTTGCCATCCCTAAGCCCATCCACCTTGTTGAATACCTCGTAGCTATTGGAACCGAACGCGACCGACACCTGCGCGACCAGCACCTCCGCGCTGGATTCAAGGTGAACCAAAGGGACAGGGGCGAGAATTGCGAAAGGCTGCGGTTCTGGCATGATATGCTCCCGTAGCGGGGTTGCGAGACGCTAACAGTACTACTCAGTGGTTTGGCGGAGCAACATCCCCATGTTGCCGTTTCGAGGTCTGCCCTTGCCCCCAAAATCGAAGATCAATGCCTCGCCGGAAAGGCGGGCGATCCCCCATTGCCGATCAGGTTCTGAATCACCTTCGAACAAGAAACTTCCATTACTGAGGAGCTTTCAACAGGCTGGCCGTCAACCGTCGCCAATGCAATTGCCTTAAAACGGACCGTTGCGCTCACGCCCCGGCATCCCATGAGCGGAAGCGAAACCAATAAAGCAGTGAGTGGCCTTCGCGGATACAAGGCAAGCGGCTCCGAGATGGAAGCACACTATTAATCGATCCCGGCAAGAGATCGCTTAACGACGTGCGGGCTCAGAAAAGTGTCGGCTCCGACGCCGGCTCCCCCGAAGTGGTGACAATGGTCGAACCATAAGGCTCCCGTGACGTTACCATAATCTGTTCGTTCCCCAGCGGCCGGGCCAGCGCCTTCGCTTCCTCCCAAGGTGCATGCATCCAAACATCAACCTCTTCCTGTGTCAGCAGGAGAACTGGCATCGCCTTCTGATGGATCGGCTTGACGACGTCGTTGGGATCGGTCGTCAAGAAGGCATAGAGATCGTCGGTCGTCAGGCCGTCCTTCACCTTCCTGACGCTTTGCCATTGGGAGACGTGCACACCCGCAAAGAACATGAGCGGCTTGCTCTCATCACGAGCGAACCAAGCGTTCGGGGTGTTTCCGCCGTCCTGTTTGCTGGCAGGGTCCGGTTCGGCGAAGCTGGTCACCGGAACGATGCAGCGGCTCTGGACGCCGAACCATTTCTTCCAATGCGGAAGATTGAGATTTCGGATGTTGGTGGTCCCCTTATCGGGCTCCATCCGGATGAGCATTTCCATATCGACGGGCTTGCCCTTCTGCCGCAATTTCTCGGCCCGGGCTTCAGCTGCCTGCTTGATCGCGAAAAACGGCGACGGCATTCCCCACCGCGCATGCACAAGCTGCTTGCGGTCGTCGGCGGTGTTACGCACGATCGGGCCAATCTGGTCCGGGTTCATCTGGTATGCGGGCATCAGATTGATCAGGCTTTCGGCGTCCTGGGCCCATTTGCTGACCCAGTCCTTGTCCTCCATGCGGTAGAGATTGCACATGCGGCGGCCTCCGTTGCGCGTTTGCGGACAGCCTATGCGTTTCCGGCTGGAGGTCAAATTGCCGCTAATCACGCCCAAGCTGTCTGGTCCCATTGTGGTGATGGAATAGGGTTCGCTGGTTATGAGCCGGACCAAACCAGTCGGCTCGACATGGTTCGGCTCCTGGTGAGATAGGGCAGTACTCAAAATAAGTATTCGGGATGTCGGCGTCAGCGTCGCGAGAGCGTCCTTGGCACATCAAGACCGCCCGCGAGAGCGAATTCCCGCCGCCCCAATTCGCAAAAAGACCACAGGAGATCAAAGTGTCTAAATCAGTGCTCTTCATGTCCATGTCAGTGGACGGGTATATCGCGGGACCCAACGATGAAGTGGGCAATCCTGGCGGCGACGACTTTATGCGGCTGCACGATTGGTACGGGGATTTTTCCCGGCCAACCGGGCCGGTCGGAGAATTGTGGGACGAGTGGAACGCCCCAGGTGCGATTTTGGCGGGTCGGCGAACCATCGAGCAAGTCGATCACTGGGGCGGCGACAATAACGGTGTCCCGATCTTCGTGCCCAGTCACAGGCCGCCCGGGCCATCCGTCGCGAATTATCCGTTGGTCAAATACCTAAGCGACGGGATCGCGAGCGCAATGGCGCAGGCGAAGGCCGCCGCCGGGCACCGGGACGTGTTGGTGCTTGGCGCGTATACGGCGCAACGGGCACTGGAAGCTGGCGTGCTCGACGAACTGCAAATACACCAGGTTCCAGTCTTGTTCGGATGTGGCCGCCGAATGTTCGAAGTCTTACCATCGCGCGTCGAGTTGGAGATCGTTCGGGTGATCGATACACCCGAGGCCACGCACATCCGCTACCGCGTCCGCCGCTGAGCCCGCCGACCCATGCCACCAGCGTTCACGAACCCCAAAAGCTGCACTTCGAGAAAGGGCATGAGCCGTTGATCCGTCGCATCCTCTCCCGTCTCGCGTTGACGTACGGGCCCCTTGTGCTGATAAATGACGCTGACTCGGTCCCTGAGGTCATTGGAGCGGATGGGTAAAGTCGCTATTGGGCGACAGCCGAGAAATGGCCAGCTTGCTCAGTAAACGTTGGGACCTAGTGAAAATTGCGGCTCTTCACTTTCAGCTGATCGATATGCAGGTCAGGAATGAAGATGTCCCGTGACTTCATCCCTTGCCCCGACCGCTCACGCGAATCCGGCCTGCCTAGCGTGCCATGTCCGAATTCATCGCCCCTCCCCGTCGGCAGCCTGAATTCCAGATCGCGATCGGCAAGGCCCGTCAAGTCTCCCGACAGATCAAACAGCTGCTGCGCGACGAGATGCACGACGTCGCCTTCTCTCTGGATGCGGCCGTTGATCGCCATCATCGAGGCACCGAGCGCGATCCGACGTGATCGTTCGAACAGCTTCGGCCAGATGACGACGTTGGCGACGCCCGTCTCGTCTTCAATGGTCATGAAGATCACGCCTTTCGCCGACCCCGGCCGCTGGCGGACGAGAACCAGACCAGCCGCCATCAGCCAGTGGCCCTCGCGGGCCGACATCGCTTCGGCACAGGTAACGACACGGCGCTCGACCAATTCCTTGCGAAGGAAGCTGACGGGGTGTTCCCGCAGTGTCAGGCCGGTATGCCCGTAATCGAGGACGACGTTGTGCCCCTGGGTCATCTGCCGCAGCTCGACCGTCGGCTCCTGCTGCTCGGCAATCGTTCGTGCCTCGCGTTCGGCCGCGGCCGCAAAGAGAGGCAGCGGCTCATCCCGGAGCGCCTTGATAGCCCACAGCGCATCACGCCGTTCCAGCCCGAGAGATGGCAGGAAGGCATCTGCTTCGGCAAGTTCCACCAACGAGCCAGCGGGAACACCAGACCGTCGCCACATGTCATCGACGCTGTCGAAGGGCTGATCTGCCCGGGCAGCAACGATCCGAGCCGCATCCGCCGTTGCCAAGCCTCGCACCAGGCGCATCCCGAGCCGAACAGCATGCCGAGCCGAGCCATCGATAGCTTCCAGCGTGCAGTCCCATCGCGATTGGTTCACGCAAACCGGCCAAACCTCGACACCGTGCTCCCGCCCATCCCGAACAATTTGGGCCGGTGCGTAGAAGCCCATCGGCTGACTATTCAGCAGTGCCGCACAAAAGACGTCTGGGAAATGGCATTTGATGTAGCTCGACGCATACGCGATCAGGGCGAAACTCGCCGCATGGCTTTCCGGGAAGCCGTAGGAGCCAAAGCCCTCTAGCTGACCGAACGTCCGCTTCGCGAATTCCGGTGAATACCCGTTTCGGATCATGCCGGAGACGAGCTTGTCCTCGAACTTGCTGACGCCACCCGTGAACTTGAAGGTCGCCATTGCCCGACGCAACTGGTCCGCCTCCCCGCCTGAGAATCCCGCGCAGACCATCGCCACCTTCATCGCCGATTCCTGGAATAGCGGAACGCCAAGCGTCTTGTGGAGGACTGCCTCCAGCTCCGGCGTCGGGTATTCAACCTTCTCCTTCCCTTCCCGGCGACGAAGGTAGGGATGCACCATGTCACCCTGGATCGGTCCCGGCCGCACGATGGCGACCTGGATGACGAGGTCGTAAAAGGTCCTTGGCTTCATGCGGGGCAGCATGCTCATCTGCGCCCGGCTCTCGATCTGGAAGGTGCCCAACGTGTCGGCCTTGCGGATCATCGAATAGGTGGCCGGGTCCTCCTGAGGAATGGTCGCGAGATCGAGATCGATGCCCTTCTCCTGCGCGAGGAACGCAAAGCTCTTGGCCATGCAGGTCAGCATCCCGAGTGCCAACACGTCGACCTTCATGAATTTGAGGGCTTCAACGTCGTCCTTGTCCCATTCGATCACCTGACGATCCGCCATCGAGGCCGGTTCGATTGGAACCAGATCGTCAAGACGATCGTGCGTGAGGACGAAACCGCCAGGGTGCTGCCCAAGATGGCGTGGCGCTCCCATCAGCTGCTGGGCAAGCTGGAGAGTCAGAGCGAGACGCCGATCCTCGGGATTGAGGTTGAGGTCCCTGACTTGCTTTTCGCCGACCGCCTCTGACCAGGCCCAGACGCCGGACGACAATGCCTTGATCAGGTCCTCCGGCAAGCCGAGCGCCTTGCCGACATCCCGGATCGCACCCTTTGTGCGATAGCGGGTGATCGTCGAACAGAGCGCCGCCTTGTGATGGCCGCATGTCTTGTAAATCCACTGGATGACCTCCTCGCGTCGCTCGTGTTCGAAATCAACGTCGATGTCGGGTGGTTCGTCTCGTTCCTGCGAAACGAAGCGCTCGAACAGCAGGTCGTTGGTATCCGGATCGATGGAGGTGATGCCGAGCACGAAACAGACGGCCGAGTTGGCGGCGGAACCCCGCCCCTGACAGAGGATATCCTGAGATCGGGCGAACCGGACGATGGAGAAAACCGTCAAAAAATAGGGGGCATACCGCATGGTCTCGATCAGCGCCAATTCATGGCGGATGATCTTTTCCACGTGGGCAGGCAGCCCCTCTGGATAACGGTTGGGCATGCATTCCCAGACATAATGCTCCAACGACTGCTGGGCGGTCATGCCGGGGACGATGGCCTCCTCTGGATACTGGTAGGTCAACTCTTCCATGCTGAAGCGACAGCGCTCGACGATCTCCATCGTCCGGGCGAGCGCTTCCGGATAGCGACCGAAGAGACGCTCCATCTCTTCCGGCGGCTTGAGGAACCTATCGGCATGCCGTTCGCGCTCGAAACCGACGTCGTCGATTGTGCTTCCCGTGCGGATGCAGGTCACCACGTCCTGCAACTGGCGGCGGCCGGGCTCGTGGAACAGGACATCATTGGTGACGACCGTCTTCACCCGGTGCCGGACTGCCATGTTGGAAATTTCGTGCAGCCGCACCTGGTCGTTCGGTCGCCGGCGCAGACATAGCGAAACATAGGCCCGGTCACCGAAAACCTCGGCCATCTTCCGGAGCTGGATCGCACAGGTTTCGTCAGGCAGGTCGGGCGCGAGGATGCCGATGAGGCCATCGGAATAGATGGCGACGTCGTCGAGGGTCAGAATGCAGTTGGCTTTGCCGCCTCTGCCTTTGCCGAGCGTCAGCAGCCGGGTTAGCCTCGAATAGGCGGCCCGGTCCGTAGGGTAGACAAGGATCGACATACCGTCCTGCAGATCAAGGCGACAGCCGACGACCAGCCGTAGGCCGGTGGCACGAGACGCCTCGAGCGCCCGCACGATGCCAGCGAGCGAATTGCGGTCGACGATGCCAAGCGCCTCGATGCCCAGTTCCTTCGCCGTCGCGAACAGCTCTTCCGCCGAGGATGCGCCTCTGAGGAAGCTGAAATGCGTCGTCACCTGGAGTTCCGCGTATCTCATGCGAACGTCCCGTGAATAAACCATCGATGGGAGCCGGTATCGAGATCGACGCCGTCACCGGACCGGTAAATCCAATAACGTTCGCCGGTCTCGTCCTCGACGGTGAAATAGTCGCGGACGGCAGCCCATTCCGACGTTCGTTGCCACCATTCTCCGAAGATGCGCTCCGGTCCGTCCGCCCGCTTCACACGCCGCCGTTTGCCACGCCAGGTAAACCAGACGGGCGGATGATCAGGTAGCAGAGCCATGACTTCGATCAGTTCGGGACGGCCCATCAGGCGCACCGGGCGGGGCCAGATCATCGGCCAGGTTTTTCCAACCTCGGCGGCCACCGGCGATACGCGTTGGACCGATCGTTCCGGAACGTCGCTGGCGACCGGTGCCACGCGATAGATGCGATAGGTTCCCCGGTTGCCCAGGACATCGACGAAAGCACCGACATCGACCGCGGCATCTTCTACCAGGCTGGAAGCAATTTGCTTGTCCTCGAGTGGCTCGACCATGGTGGCGGCGAGACTGAGTTTCTCGATGCCGAAACCGGGATCGATGCGTTCGATGCGATCACGCAGCAGCTTGGTCAACCAAACAACGTCGCGCACCGGCTTTGCCGTCCCGGCCCTGAGTGCCTGGATCGTGTTGTCGACGCGGTGGACGATCAGGTCCGTGCGGCGGACGCCCAGCCCCTTTGCCTGGAGTTCCAGACAGAGCTTCGTCACGAGCCGCGCGATGTATTTTCCGATGGTCTCGGCCGCACCGATCGGCTCGGCGAAGGCACGGTGGACTTCGATGATCTCTGGGCAACGGATCGGATCAATCGGCTCGGCAACCCGGCCCATCATTTGGTCGACACGGCGACCGATTTCGGGGCCAAAGCGAAGGGCCAACGGCGCACGCGGTGTCGCGGCCAGCTCGCCGACGGTTTGGAAGCCAAGCGTATGCAGACTGATCACCGTCTCGGGATTGAGCCGCAGCGACGAGAGCGGAAGCCGCGCAACTGCATCAGCTGTCCGCCCAGTGGGAATGACCTTGGTCTCGGCCATCATGGATCGCGCCAGCCCATATGCGGCTCCCCAGGTGTCGGCAACGACGGCGCGAGCTGGCAGTCCCCGTGCGCGAAACCGGTTCACGAGACCGGATAGCATCAGCTCTTCGCCTCCCCGAAGATGATCGGCTCCCTCGGTGTCCATGACGATGCCATCCGGCGGATCGGCTGCCACCACCGGCGAATATTGAGACAGCGCCCAGAGCGTCAGGCGTTCGAGGGCTGTACGATCAGCGGCGGGATCGGCATCGACCATTTGGAGGCCCTGTACCAAGGCCTGTGCTTTGGCGGCCGCCATGCCAACGTGCAGGCCAAGCCTGGCGGCGTTCGAATCGACAGCGGATAGCCATCGTTTCGAGCCGCTCCTGGCGACAACGACCAGCGGACCGTCAACCGCTATGGACGGATCGGCGCGTCTGATCCGATCCGTCGCCAGCGTCGGAAAGAAGACTGATACGACCCTGGGCATCGCATGCACCTATTTCGAAATCTGCGCTTTCACCTGCCTTGACCCTGATCAGCTCCGCCAGCCATCGCGCTCGCCCAACGCCCGGAACTGGAAGCGGTTCGGACGGCAGGACCGATATTCGCCATCGCGTGGCCGCTGCCGTCGGATGCCCGAAATCACCGGCCTCGGTCTGCCGTCGCCATCGTCGGATGATCAGACCGATAGTGCCGGAACCTTCGGCGGCCAGCTGCAGGCGGCGCGAAATCACCATCGGCAAACGCACCGTTTCGGCGACGACCGCGCCCAGTCCACGGAACCGCAAGGCCTCTTCGAAGGCTTCAAGGACATATTCCTCTTTGATCGCTTCGACATAGATGACGCGATCAGGATGGAGACCCACCTGAGCCAGCGCCGGAGCGAACAGGTCCGGCCGAGCCAGGCACCAGACGACCATGCCCTTCGTCCGGGCCGCGATCCCAGCAACAAAGAGCGCAGCCGCCGCCCCATCAACGGCCCCTGCTCCGCCTCCGGCGAACTCATGGACAGCGCCATGGACTAACCCGCCACCCGGAAGGCGTTCGTCGATTTCGGCCAGCCCGAATGGAATGACCGACTTGGATCGCGCGACTGCCCCTTCGAGGTGCTGAATGCGATCTCGAAGATCGGAGATAATTAGGTTCGCGGCGGTCTGCGCCATTCGGGGCCCTTGTCAAAATCAGGTTTTCATCTCGTTCAAAAGCGAGTATGTTCCCTATTTGTTCCCGAATGAAATGTGAGTCAATGCGCATATACGGGCGAGCAGCTCTCGAACTGCAACCCAGCGGCATGGTCGGAAGCCGAAGATCGAATGGATTCAAACAAGTACGGATGAACTGTCGACAGGCTCTAAAATGTCATCGATAAGAAAAAATTCCTGTCGAAAACTCCCAGCGCTACTCGTTCCTGACGTCAAAGCACAGGAGGAAAGTCGATGACGGACAACGTGATCTCATTTGACGAGAGCCCGCAGAGATTGGAGGGTATCGCCTTCGGAGTCACTGCCGACGAGCTGCGCATAACCGCCATTGGGGCCAAAATCGAATTCGCGAAAAGCGAACTGCAAACGGTTCAAGCCTATATTGACGTCGTCTACGCGGGAAGGATCGCTGTGACGACGGATGATGGCAGCGAGCTACCTGTCGACACGCTTGCGCATCTCGGCAGCATCCTTTCCAACTACGAGCAGTCGTTGTTCGATCAGATCGCGAAGCTTGAATATGAGCAGGAGTTGCTGCTCTTCCCGCCAGACGAAGACGAGGACGCGCCGGATGGCAACTGCCTTTCGTAAGCGAAACCCCTGAACACCCATGAGCGACGCGCCACACGACACAGCCAATCGACAGCGCAAGGTCATCCATATCGACATGGATGCCTTCTACGCATCCGTCGAGCAACGGGATGATCCCGATCTCCGCGGCAAGCCCGTTGCTGTCGGCGGCTCGGAGGCACGCGGCGTCGTCGCTGCGGCAAGCTACGAGGCTCGCAAATTCGGTGTTCACTCGGCTATGCCATCGATAACGGCCAAGCGGAAATGCCCTGACTTGATCTTCGTCAGGCCGCGTTTCGACGTCTACAAAGCCGTCTCCCAGCAAATTCGAGAAATCTTTGCCGAATACACGCCGTTGATTGAGCCTCTCTCGCTCGACGAAGCCTACCTCGACGTCACCGAAAACCTTAAAGGCATGGACATCGCGACCGAGATCGCACTGGAGATACGCGCCAAGATCAAGGCGGCTACGGGATTGAACGCGTCTGCAGGGATTTCCTACAACAAATTCCTCGCGAAAATGGCGAGCGACCTCAACAAGCCGAACGGTCAAGCGGTCATCACTCCGAAAAACGGCCCGGCCTTTGTGGAGGTCCTGCCTGTCAAGAAATTCCACGGCGTTGGCCCTGCGACAGCCGAGAAGATGAACCGGCTTGGCATCGAGACCGGCGCTGATCTCAAAGCCCGCAGCCTCGAATTCCTGATCGACCATTTCGGAAAGTCGGGCCCCTACTTCCATGGTATCGCACGCGGCATTGACGACCGGCAGGTTAAACCCAACCGCGTCAGAAAATCCGTTGGCGCGGAAGATACGTTCAAGGTGGACATTCATTCGTTCGATCCGGCCTGGGAAGGCATTCGGCCGTTGATGGAGAAGGTCTGGACCTATTGTGATGCCAATGAAATCAGCGCCAAAACGGTGACGCTCAAGGTGAAGTACGACAACTTCATCCAGATCACTCGGAGCAAGACGACTGCAGTGCCCTTCGGCTCATTCGCCGACTTGAAGGATGCGGTGAACTCGCTCCTGCGGGCGATCTTTCCAGCCAGCCGAGGCATCAGACTGCTCGGCGTGACGTTGTCGTCATTGGAGCGCAAGGCGGCGGAGCGCGAACCGCCACAGTTGCTGCTGTTCACGTAGCCACGCTGGCCTTTCCTGGTTCAGGCGCTGCTTCAGCGACAGCCGATATTGGCTGAGTAGGCCGGCGACACGCTAATCTACCCGGCTAAGGCGTCCCCGATTCAGAGCCTCAACATCAGGTCGTAAGTCATTGAAAAATGATTCGTTTCGAGTCGGAACGAATCACCTTCGCACGTCTTTGAGTCGCGAATCACTGATTCGGAGGGTCGCGTCATGGCGTCAGGACACCGTGCCCAGTGGAAGGGCTTTCTGAAAGTTGGAGAAGTCAGCTGCGGGGTGGCCCTCTACACGGCTGCGTCCACCGCTGAACGCATCACCTTCAACACCGTGAACAAAGCGACGGGCAACCGGGTGAACCGCATTTTCGTCGATAGCGAGACCGAGGACCCGGTCCCGAAAGAGGAGCAGACCAAGGGTTTCGAGATCGACGACGGTCGTTACATCATGATCGATCCGGAAGAGATCGCCGCTGCAATTCCCCAAAGCAACAAGACCCTAGAGATCGAGGCATTCGTCCCATGCTCCGAGATAGACGACGTCTATTTTGACAAGCCTTACTACCTGACCCCGAGCGACCGCGCCGGATCGGACGCGTTCACGCTTCTTCGGGACGGAATGAAAAAATCGAAGGTCGCCGCCATTGCGAAGACAGTCCTGTTCCGGCGAATGCGTACGGTGCTCATTCGCCCCCATGGCAACGGGATGATCGCAACGACCCTGCAATACGATTACGAGGTCCGATCTTCGAAGGCAGCCTTCGAGGGGATACCGAAACTCAAGATCGAAGGCGAAATGCTCGATCTCGCCAAGCACATCATCTCGACGAAGATCGGAGAGTTCGATCCCGCCACCTTCGACGACCGCTATGAACAGGCGGTGGCGGAGCTTGTGAAAGCCAAGATCGAAGGCAAGTCTCTTCCCAAGCCGAAAAAGGTTCAGGTCTCGAAACCCAATGATCTTCTTGCGGCCCTTCGCGAAAGCGCCGGCCTGGCAGGCAAATCCACCGGACAACCAAAACGCACGGCCGCCAATGCCAACAAAGGCACCCAACGGCAGCGTGCGACGCGCGGGGCGGCCAAGGCAGCCACATCGGCCGCCCCTCAGCGTAAGGCGGGATAGGACAGCGAACGATGGCACCCCGTCCCTATTGGAAAGGTTATCTCAAGCTATCCCTCGTCACCTGCCCCGTGACAATGTCGTCGGCGACCTCGGAGTCCGAGAAGGTGCGTTTTCACACACTCAATCGGGCAACCGGGAACCGCGTCGTCTCGCAATACGTAGATTCCGTCACGGGCAAGCCCGTCAAAGATGGGAACGATGTTAGGGGCTACGCCCGCGGCGAGAACGACTACGTGATCCTGACGGACGACGACCTGGACTCTGTGGCGCTCGACACCGTCCGGACAATCGACATCGAAAAGTTCGTGCCAGCCGAATCCATCGGGTGGACCTATCTGGAGAAAGCCCACTACCTCACGCCTGACGATCCGGTCGGCCATGAGGCCTTTTCCGTCATCCGCGATGCGATGAAGGCGTCGAAGGTGGTCGGCGTGTCGAAACTTGTCATCGGTCGCCGGGAACGGGCGGTCATCCTCGAGCCCCGCGACGAAGGCATCGTGCTCTGGACCCTTCGCTTCGGCGACGAGGTGCGTCCGGAGGAATCCTACTTCGAAGGGATTGACAGCGACTCCGAGAAGGATGCCCTGCCCCTGGTCGAGAAGCTGATCAAACAGCGGACGAAACATTGGTCACCGACCATGGTCACCGATCCCATACAGGAAGCCTTGCTGGCCCTCATCGAAGAGAAGAAGAGAGCACTGAAACCAAGGAAGACCACGAAAGGCAAGAAACCTGAAACCGCTCCGGCCTCCAATGTCGTCAACATCATGGACGCCCTTCGCAAGTCCCTCGAGAACGACCTGAAATCGCGTAAGGCCGGATAAGGAGGAATTCAATGGCATCGGTGAATGTCGATGCGTACCGCCTATTCGTAGGTTGGACGTGCCACCATGGTCGTGGTTGCGGCAGTTGACGGGCTAGTCACCACCGTCAGGTATTGCGGCGGTGGCTAGCCCGACCTCACGTAGTCCATTGGCGAATTGGTTCAGTGCCTCGGCTCCATTGATCCAGGCTTCACTCGCGAGGACCGATGGTTCGAAGTCCGGATACCGTCTTTTCATCTCCTCCACGACTTTCTCGGCGTCGTTCTTCCGTCCGATGCCTGCGAGGCAAAGCGCCTCGAACAACCGGGTGGTCGGGGTGTCTGGAGAGCCGGAAACTGCCTCAAGGCCCGATGCGTAATCGCGGACGAAATAGCAGACGCGAAGCTTGTTCATGTAATACCAGCTTGGAGGAAAAGGATGGAGCCGCAGCGCGCGGTCGATGACCTGCAACGCCTCATTGGGTTTGCCCAGAATGCCCGCCACATATTTTGCAATCAGCGTCATGGCGTCGGCATTGGTTCGACCGCTCGCCAGCGCCTGTTCGAAAGCCGCCTTCGCCGCCACGCCATTGCCATCCTCAAAGTACATGTCGCCTACCTCGATCTTTACCAGCGGGTCGTTTGGATCGAGGTCTGCAGCCTTGAAAATTGCGCGCCGCCGTTCCTGCCGCGCGAAGTCGATGTCACTCTGCCAAAAGTTGGACGTCACGTGCTCCCAGCAATAGGCCAAGACGAGCCAGCCGCGGGCGAATTTTGGGTCGAGCGCCAAGCTTCTCTGCAAGAAATCGATAGATTCCAATGTCCTTTCCCGGTCGAATGTCCTCTCACCCTCGAGACCGAGCAGGAAGAGTTCGAAGCTTTCGAGCGTCGCCGGCCGCCTTCTGCCCAAACGAGCGAGGTGCGCACGCACGACAGCGCCTTCCATCCCGCAGACGCTGCCGGCTACGGCCTCGACCACGGCATCCTCCAGATCGAAAAGGTCGCCTTCCGAACGCTCCAGCCGTTCCGCCCAGACGTGAACTCCGGTTTCGGAGTCAACGAGTTGGACGTTAAGACGGATTTTCGAGCTGGAGACCTGTATGCTTCCAACAAGCAGGTAGTCGGCACTGAGAGATCGGCCCACGTCACGGAGGTCCACCGATTTCCCCTTGAAGGCGAAGGTCGAGGAACGTGCGATGACAGCCATCTCGCCGTGCCGGACGAGATCAGTGATAATTTCCTCCACGATCCCGTCTGCGATCCGTTCCCATCGATCATCGACCGCAAAGCTGGTGAAGGGCAGGACTGCGATCGACGGCTTTTCTGTAGCCGATCGCCTTGGGGAAACGTACGCAGTTGCC
Source organism: Rhizobium phaseoli (assembly GCF_003985125.1). GTDB lineage: Bacteria > Pseudomonadota > Alphaproteobacteria > Rhizobiales > Rhizobiaceae > Rhizobium > Rhizobium phaseoli. The sequence continues at coordinate 51,314 of NZ_ML133578.1, read as the reverse complement.
GCCTGTTCGTAGCCATCGAGGATTATGTGATAGATGTGGACCGGTCGATCTATGTTCTTCAGTGATTGCTCGCCCATGTCCTCGAAAGCGAGATCAAGCCTTTTGCCGACCTGATCACGGACAGCAGATGAGACTGCGACGCCCCCTGGTTTGGCGAACCCTTCAATTCGAGCGGCGATGTTGACGGCGTCCCCATAAAGATTTCCGGCCTCGACCATGACATCCCCGAGGTTGATGCCGATCCGGAATTGCATTTTCCGATCGCCTGGCAGGTCGAGCGGTAATTGAGACAGACTCGTCTGGATTTGGACGGAGGCCCGCACCGCCTCGACAGAACTGCCAAACTCCGCGATGACGCCGTCCCCGGCTTCACCGAATATCCTCCCCCCGTGGTTTTCGATTAGCCTGCCAATGGTGTCGCGACAGACCCGAAACGCGCCAAGCGTACGCTCTTCGTCAGCGCCCATGAGGTGACTATAGCCGGCCACGTCGGCCGAAAGAATGGTAGTAAGGCGACGCCCCATCGCTCACTCCGCCTGTTTGGAGGGCAGAGTATCACGTCAAAGTCGCGGGCGCATCCGCGGCGATCCGGAGAGCCACATCAGGCTGCCGGGGCGACAGCGCTTACGGTTGAATCAGAGATCGTCGTATCGAACCAGCGTCTCGACGGCCTGTTCATACTGCATGCGGTCAAACTCAAACGGGCCAAAGCTCTCATAATTCCGGTTTGGTCGGTGCGGCTGACTGAACCCATCCCATATCACCTTGTCTGGGTGCAGGCGAACTTGGCCGATCAGGGGCCAACATCCCACCTCACCACAATCACACGACAACAGATAAATTTCCCCCTGCTCGTCGCCCGTCACGGGTGCTTCCTGACCGAGGAAATAGTTCCGCAGGGGACCGAAGCGATAGAATGAGGGTATGAGACCGCCATAGCCACCAGCGGGATCGCGATAGCCAGCGGCTTCTTCGAAATCAGCCACAAGCCGATCTAGTCCTACGCCATCCACGCACGGAAAGACGGCAGTCGTGGCTTCGTCCATATTTTCAAATTTGAAGCTGAGAACATTCGTCATGCACCACGATAGAGCCAGCGAGCGCGCGAGGTCAATTTCACATCATCAGCTTTTTCGCCTTAATTTGGCGTTCACCATTCAGGTCCGAACGGGTGGCGGTCGGCCATCATGACGCCATAGGGTTGGAACCAATAAAGTCTTTATAACAACCGGGTGGCGAAGAATGAGATTGCTAGTTCTCCTTGCTGCGGTCCTCTTCCTGACAGCGGCGCATGCCCAAGCCCAAGTTTACGCGCCGTATGATGGATACGAGGAATACGACCCCTATGGGTATGATGACCCGTACAGCCCGTACCCCCCACCTCCCTACTACGAACCAGAACCTGGTTATCGGGAACCGTTGCAAGAACGACGGGAGCCATCGACGCGAATTGGAAGGGGAGCCATCGTCATCGCGACACGTGAGCACACCCTTATCTACACGACGGCAAGCGGAGAGCAGTTCGCTTACCCCATTGCCGTCGGGCGCGAAGGAAACAATGGTACGGGTCGACCCTGGTGGTGTCGAAGCGAATGCATCCCGAGTGGCGGCCAACGGCGAGCATGCGGCAGAAGAACCCGAGGCTTCCAGCGGTCGTGGAGGCTGACCCTGCCAATCCGCTTGGAACCCGCGCGATTTACCTGGCCGACGGGCTGCTCCGCATCCACGGCACCAACGACCCGTCCTCTATCGGAACCAATGCGTCGAGTGGTTGTTTTCGAATGTACCGCGAGGACGTCGAGGAACTTTACGATATGGTCCAGCCGGGGACCTGAGTGATCGTCCAGCGGTGATCCCTGAATAATCTATGCCTCAAAATGCCTAGCAGTCTGCTCGTGGCCACACCGGTCCCTTGGGTTCTGCTGGGGTAACCCGAGGTTCACCATCCCATCAAAGTATGCGTGAAGTAGTGCACCGCTCCAGTTGATTTCAAGGGGATTTCAAGCTGGTATGGAGCGTCCAATCTATGGCTCCAGTCATGCAGCGCTACGACATTCAAGCACTCGAAAACGGAATGTGGTCGGTCGTCGACCATCAGACCGGCAGGTCAATCGTCGATCGGGAAGGTTCGAGCGAAAAAACGAGGCTGGAAGCCCAGGCCTTGGCCGATTTTCGCAACGGAATGTTGGTTCCTCCAGCAAGGGAGCGCACTTCTTCACGGCTCCAAAAGCTCCGTGCCGCTTGGGCACACCTGACCACGAAGCCGCCGACACGATAAACCGTCAGTGTAGCCTCTGAGCCAATCGGCGGTTTACCGAACGTCTGTTCTCGAGACGTCGCACGCTGCGGTATCGTGATCCGATCTCTTTCCATATCGAGGCGTCGCCGTGCACTAAACCTGCGTCGCGCTAAGCATTCGGGTGAAGTGCATCGGCGAGCGCGATTGACAGGTCTTCGCGGGTCCTGAACCCAGCTTCCAACAGATCAAGCGCAGTGGCAGTTGCCGCCCGCGCGCATTCGCTTTCCGGGTCCACGTGGTTCTTTTGGTACCATGCGGCGAGGACCGCGGTGAGAACTTCAAGGTCTCCGTTGCGCAGTGTGAAAGTAGGGATTTTCTCCACGGTATCCTTCCCCGTCCGAACCTATGCACTAGGCCAAGGGGGCGGCAGACACAGCATACTCCATATTTGTGAAGAGGTCATGATGACTGGCGTTTAAGGCCCCGCCGTCTCGTAGCGGGGATTTCAATGAAGGGTGATTGCTCGCTCCGGCACGGCGACCTCCTCAGCGACGAGGCCGTTAAGCGCAAGGGTCACCTCATCGAGAGACCAGCCGACACTGAGAGCATGATCAATCATCAGATGAAATTCGCTTTCGAGATATTCCTTGCAGTCGTGAAGACGATCAGACGAGACAACAATTTGGCGCGAATTTAGGATTCTGAGCATGGCCTTGTCCTCTTCTCCGAAGCTAACAAGCCATGACATGCCATTGTTCCCACCATGATCTTGGGCAGGCGATTCTTTGGTCTTTCGGGAACACGATCGACACGAAAGCGCATGCTTCCAATGGTGGGCAGAGAACCCTCAGTCCTCGGCCTCTTGTGGCGATGCGCCCGGGTCCAAAATCCCACGCGCTGCATCCACGAGCGGCCTCAGGCTTCGTCAGAGGGAGACGAGACGTTGTTCGCAGAGCAGAATTCTTCAAGGACTATTTGGCACTTTGATAGGTCTTCCGATGTCAGCGGCTGGTCATGCCGGTGATAACTCATCGCTCTTCCCTCGTTCTTCACGCATGCGCGTCGTGCCATGAGATGGTTTCGGGTCTGTCGCGGTTCAAGAGCAGCTAGGAGCTGGTGCTCCACGCGCACACTAAGGCCGAGCTATCCTATCAGTGAACGGCTGCAACAACCGGTATTCCGGCTTCCTCCGCAGCGCGAATGAGCGCGGCGCGCGCTGTCTTGGCAGGGATATCGCCTTGGATGGCATCCAGGCACGCCTTCACGGCCGCGATGTATTCTTTTCCGTTGTCTGCGGGCCATCCCACGACGAGAGCCTTGGCAACCTCACCTAGTGATCGGACGAGCATGTTTTCTTCCTCACCACTCATCACAAGCACCAATGGAGCGAAGTCATCGTTCCTTCGCCAATTCACTAAGCCGAGCCTCGGCATGCCAAGAGTCCCTCTTATCCTCGCAAGGAGCGTTCGCCGTCTGCTGCGAAAACTCGGACGCCCGCAACAACGACTAAAACCTTCCCGATGGCATTTCAACAAAGGTGAGGAGCAGGCGACTATTGCAATAATGCGGGGAAAGCGCAGGATTGTCCGAAGGACCTTCGCCAGCGACAGGACATTTGCGCGATGAGTCAATTTGGTAGCGAACCAGTTCGTGATCCTGGGGACCTCGGCTTCGACAAGCCGCGGCTGGCGCGACTGAAGCGGTGGATGCAGCGATATGCCGACACCGGGCGCTGGCCGGGTGGTGCGGTGCTCATCGCGCGTCATGGAGAACTCGCCTTTTTCGACTGCGCCGGACACGCCGACGTCGAAGCCAAGCGGCCTTGGCAGCGCGACCTCATCGCCCGCATCTACTCGATGACCAAGCCTGTCACCGCCGTAGCGCTGATGATGCTGTACGAGGAGGCGCGCGTGCATCTCGACGATCCGGTCGAAGCTTACCTGCCGGAATTCAAAAATAGGCAACTTCTGATACCGGACGCAACGTCGCTCGACCAAACGGTGCCCGTCAAAACGAAGATGACGATCCGTCATCTGCTGACCCACACATCTGGCCTTAGCCTTTTTACGAACCCCGGAATACTCGGTGAAGCTTATGCCAAAGAAAAACTCGGCCTCGCCCTTGCCTACGGTGGGCTCGACAAGATGGTGCGCAGGATCGCCGAGCTGCCATTGGAATGGGAGCCGGGTACGAAATGGCAATACAGCACCGGGTTAGATGTCATCGGCCGCATCGTTGAAGTCGTTTCCGGAATGACGCTCGACAAGTACTTCGCGAATCGCATCTTCGAGCCCCTCGGCATGACCGACACCGGCTTCTCTGTGCCGGGGTTTGAGATTAGCCGTTTTCCCCCGCTCTATGAGGCCACGGCTGGCGGAATGGCTTTGCACGAAGCGCCGGAGGTTTCGGAGTGGCGGCAAGGCAAGGTTGACACGTTCTGCGGCGGAGGCGGGCTCGTCGGAACCATCGACGACTATTGGCGGTTCGCCGAAATGCTGCGGGCTGGAGGTGAACTCAACGGCGAACGCATCCTCAGTCCCCGCACTTTGCGATTGGCGGCGTGCAATCACCTGCCGGGCGATCTTGCCTCGCTGGCAGCCGAAGTTTGGGCCGAAACCCAGTTTGATGGCGTCGGGTTCGGTCTGCTGGGCTCTGTCGTCCTTGATCCGGCCAAGGCACAAATTTCGGCGCAGGTCGGAGACTATGGCTGGGGCGGGGCGGCAGGCACCTTCTTCTGGGTAAGCCCTGTCGACGACATGGTTGTCATTCTCTTCACGCAACTGCTGCCCTCAAGCGCCATTCCAGTGCGCAAAGAGCTACGTGCGCTCGTCCATGGTGCGTTGACAGGGGCCTGAAGAGCTGCTGCCCATACAAGAAGCGAAAGCAGGTCAGGTGTCCTATATGGAGCTTGTTTGATCACGGATGAAGGAAGGTCGATGGCGTCCGTCACGTTGACGGATTGCCCCCGCCCTAGGCGGAGTAGCCCTCCCAATGTAAAAGCCTCCCGGCGCGAACCGAGAGGCTTCATGGCACTCAATCTTCCACTAAGGGAAAATTCTAGCAAGCAGCGAGATCAAACCGATGATCCGCATATCGGTAATACCGAAGGAGTGGACCATTTCTGTAAGTCTCGCCCTTGGTATTGCGATATTCCAGCGCGAGGAGTGAAAACACTCTAAGCCCCTTCATATTGCTGCACGAGAAGCCTCCAAGGCAGACCATACCCGTGCTCGTTAAGCCGACGCTCCGCAGGAGTTTCCTTCATTAGGGCCGCAATGAAACCCCTGCGGGGGAAACGTCGTGGCCTTTTTCTGTGGGGTGCCAATGCACCAGCATAAGCCGGATGTGGGGATGCCAATTTCGTTGGTCAAGTCGCCGGAGTAACTTTTGGCTTTTGGCAGAGGTAGAGCTTCACCACCGGTCAATTGCTCATGAGGAAATTGAAGTTGGCGGGAAGTCCAGTGAGTGACCAAATTGATATTCTATCGCTGCCTCAATCATCAGACTTGGCAAAGGTGTAAGTTAATATAAAAATACAATTAATCGGGGAGTGGGAGGCTGAAATGCTGAATCAGTATATCTCAGTGCTTACGTTGGCCAGCAAACAGGCACCTATTGCAAAATATGCGTGGGGCCTTGTTGCCCTTGCTGCAGCCGCCGCAATCATCGCGACTATGATTGGGTATTCCCGCCTGGCGATCATCGCCGTTTCCCTCGTAATCCTCGGAACCGTATTGGTCATCGTTCTGTCTCAGTTGATCATATCGGCAAGCTCAAATGTAATTACCATCGCCATCGTACTAATTTGGAGCATAGTGATCTTCTTTATTATTTTTTTGATGTTCACCGTTTCCGCATTTGCGTTTGGTCAACCATGCAATTGGGCTGATTTCCTTCAGATCAGGTCCGCGTGCGGTGGAGGCGGCTCCGGTGGCGGTGATGCAGATACCTCCAAGGTCGTTCGGGCGACCGTTCTAGGCGATGAGGTGTCTGTTTTTGCTGGCGGTCCAGGCGAACCAAATCCAGGCTGTCAAAATCGCACGGCTGAGACGTGCGTAATGCCCAAGCACGGGGGCAAACTAATCTTAGGCACTCAGAGATTTACCGTCAGCAAACGTATCGGCGGAGAGGATCGCGCTAGCGCCAGCGAATTACCTTACGCAAATGAACAGCGAATTTGTTATGAAGTAAAGGTTACCACAGGTGCCTGCGAAGAGCGGCATCTTCTTGAAGGTTATCCGAGCGCGACCGAGGAATACCTTGCGAAGGTAAATCCGAAAGCAAGCTAATACTGATCGGAGACCCGTTGTGTCTGCGTAGCATCCGCTTAGGTCGTCATCTGGGCTATCAAACCACGGTCGGTCGGGGCACCAACTCCTCAGAGGAGGTCACGATGGTCGAACCATAGGGTTCGCTTGACGTCACCATCATCTTATCGTTCGGCAGCGGTCGGGCGACGCCTTCGCTTCCTCCCAGCGGGCACGCGTCCAAACGTCCACTTCTTCCTGCGTCAGCAACAGAGCCGGCATTGCTTTCTGATGGACGGGCTTGACGATGTCATTGGGATCGGTGGTCAGCAAGGCGTAGAGGTCGTCGGTCGTCAGCCCGTCCTTGACCTTTCGGACGCTTTGCCACTGCGGGATGTGCACCCCCGCGAAGAACATCAGCGGTTCACCTTCGTCCCAGGTAGACCAGGCGTTCGGCGTGCTCCCGCCCTCCTGTTTACTGGCGGGATCAGGTTCGGCAAAGCTGGTGATCGCCACGATGCAACGGCTCTAGACACCTAACCACTTCTCCCAGTGCGCGAGGTTGATATTTCGAATGTTGGTGCCGCCTTTGTTCGGTTCCATCTGGATGAGCACGTCCATGTCGACGGACTTGCCCTTCTGCCGCAATTTTTCGGCCCGGGCCTCGGCCGCCTGCTTGATCGCAAAAAAGCGACGGCAATCCCCACCGCGCGTGAACAAGCTGCTTGCGGCCGTCAGCTCCGCTCTCAAGGGACCAATTCAGGGGCGCGCTTCAGACTTACTGGGAACCTCAATATCTAGAGACCTGGTCCGAGCGTCGGAATTGGCCGACCAGTGCCATCGCCGTCACCGCTGTCGTCCGGCCTCGGGATTCCTATTGCAATAGCGCGCGCGACAAGGGCTTCCACTTTGGCTCGATCGATGAGGGCGACATCATCCCCCAAACTATCTCCGGGATCATAGTGAGGCACGACAAGTTCGCCCGACGTCACTTTGGCTATCAGTATGGCCAAGCGCCCTTCTTGCATTTGACCCGATCCATCGCCGTCGCCACGGTCATCGGGGAGCGGGATGACGCCCGAGATCAGGCCGCGGGCAATGGCTTTCGCGATCCGCTCTTCTAGTGCTCCGCCCCCGCCGACACCATCGCCTTCGTCGTCGCGGCCGCGGTTCTCGTCTACATCTCCGTCGTCACCGCTATCATCCCCACCGTCTTCATCTCCATCATCCCCACTGTCATCGCCATCGTCGCCGTCATCACTCCCGTCGTTACTTCCATTGTCATCATGGCCACTCGTGCCTGTGGGAGTTTGTCCGCCAACGGCGGTGGACACGACGCCCTCGAGTTGTTTTGGGTCCTCTTCCAGCAAAGCCTTCGCGGCTGCGGCTGCCGCGTTCCTTGGTGTGCCCTTGGGCAGATCAATATGCACGATCCCGTATTGCCCGTTAGCCACCGCCGTGAAACTCCAGACATCGGCTTCTCCGCCGCGATCTACGGTCCCGCCGGGTAGAATAGTTACAGACATTTCCCTCTCCCGTTTAATGTCCGATCACGAGCGTCTCGGTACTTACTGCGAGCTGTTGCCAGTGCGGTTTGTCGACCGCCTATGACCAGACTGCTGATACTCGCTCTTCACTGATTGATGCCGGAACTGCCGTTGGCGGCGCTCGCAGAGAGAGTATAGCAGCAGAACAATTTCCAGCAATACTTGCGGTTTGGATTTTAGATGGGCCTCTCCCCATTTCGGGGATGCTCAATCGAGAACCCCTTGTATTACGCCCGTTGCAGGTCGACTAATGCGGTCTCCTCGCCACCACGTGGGCCTGTATTGCCATTCAGCATCCGCGAGATAGCGCATCTGTCACCAAGGTTGTTCATTGGCTGTTGAACAGCGCCCTGCCGACTTGCAAGCCGAGAATGTTTGCCCCATCTGCGGGCGGCTAGAGCTTACAGGAAACCGATGATCATTGATTTCGACAGCAACGACTGGATGGAACCGCTCGATGTGGCGCTCGGCCCCCTCGTAAATTCCGCGATGAAGGACATGCTCCTGCGTTCGACGTTCGAATATACGGATGACGCGCTCAAAGCGTTTGCCGGCGCAACGAACATCGACGCGGTCATTGACAGAACGGTTGACTGGATCGGCGAGAACCGGGTGCGTGCCTACCACGGCACCCGTCTGACGGACCTGAAGCCGCCGCGCTTTCGACTACTGGGCTCAGGCCGCTGAATATTTCCGAACGAGTGCAATGGATCAGGAACAATTTTCCCTCGATTGATCAAGCATTGACGCCCCAACTTGTGCAAAAGGCGATGTTTGAAGGGTTGCTCGAAGGCCGCGAGAGCCAGGTGCACGCCGCAATCTCGTATAACGAGATGATCAAGGGCTATGACTATCTCTTCAAGGGGGCTGAATTTGACCGCCGTCTGCTCGAGTATGCGGTTGGTTGACCTGTTGACCGCGCGGGGGAAGCCCCGTCTTGTCAAATTGGTTTTTCCAGGCGACGAAGCGCTTGACCACATGCACTTCTTCCCAATGGAACAGTGCCGTCGGGACAACGGCTATCCTAACCTCGTGAGGGAAATGCTTGAGGAGTATGTTTGGCAACTTCACCAGCCTGCCAGCAAACGGAATTCCGTCGATGCGTGCCTCCACATCAAGACGGGTGTACCTGGTTCGTACGTCGAAGAGATACTGGAGTTCGATGATCCGAAGGAGACGATTGACAAAGTCGACTGACCCTCGCCCGCTATAAGCTGGAGTTGCCCCCAAAAGACCGGACATGCTCAGGTTTGAGATTGCGAGCTGATGAACTCGCGCGGCGATTGATATCCTAAAGCACTGTGTGGATGAAGATTGTTGTAATGCTCGAACCAGAATGGCAGTTGAGCGATGACGGTTTCAGCATCCGGGGTTGGATTGACCGAGACGTAGTCGCGCTTGAAGGTTTTGACGAACGCCTCCGCCATTCCGTTCGACTGTGGGCTTCGCACCGGTGTCGTGCACGGCTCCATGCCGATGTCGCGTAGCAAGGATGCGGTGTCCTTCGCGATGAAGCAGGAGCCGTTGTCGGTGAGCCATTCGATGGGCTCGGATAGCACGTTGATGCGGCCGAAACGGTTCTCGACAGCGGTGATCACGAGGTCCTGCACGTCTTCGCTCTTGATGCCCTGCGTGGTGGCGACATGGGCGATTGCCTCGCGGTCGCAGCAGTCGAGGGCGAAGGCGACGCGGACCTTCTCTTTGTTGTCACAGCCGATCTCGAAGCCGTCGGAGCACCATCTGACGTTCGAACGCTCGACGGCGACTTGGCCGTCGTGAAGGCGATCATCGACCGCTCCGGTATGACGCACCAGCAGCAGATTGTGCAGCTTCATCACCCGGTAGACGCGCTTGGCATTGGGCCACGAACGCCCATCTTTCCGGGCATTCCGACGCAGGATGGCATGGACACGCCGATAGCCGTAGGTGGGCATGTCGGCGATGATGGCCTTGATGTGCTCCACCAGTTCTCGATCCGGGAGTGGCGGGCGTCCTCTGGCTCTGGAAGGGGAGCTTGCGGCACGCGCGGCGATATTCGAGCGGGCGACACCTAGAGTTTCGCAGACGGTCTTCATTCCAAAATCCCCCTCGGAAGAGAGAGCGAGCGCAACAGATGTTTTTTTGGGCCACCGGCGATTTCGAGAGCTTCCTTCAGGATTTCGCTCTCCATCGTCTTCTTGCCCAACAGGCGTTGCAACTCCTTCACCTGGGCCTGAAGTGCTCGGTATTCGGAAGCCGGAACGACCTCCTCCTCGGCGGCCGTCGCCGTCAGTGCCCCTTGGGACGCCAGCTTGCGCCAGGCGAACAACTGGTTCGGCTACCCGCAGCTCTGATCCTGCATGCAGGCGTCCTATTGGCGCTGACGCTGATCTCGATGAGCTTCACGAGGGCAAGGCTCACGGGGATCGGGACTTCGCGAACCGTCTACAATGGTCAGCGGGTGAAAGAGGTGTGACGCCGAACCGTCCCTCCGGCTTCCCTGTCGGGCCGTTCGTCTCAAGCCGAATCTGGCCAAAACGGCGAGTGCCATGCCCACCCGGCATACTGATCTTCTCTAGGCCAAGTCTCATGCCATCAATTGCGTGGCTGTGCCCGGGATCGTTTTCCGAGCTTTCCATGTTTATCTGGTGGACGTCATTTAAACGATCGCATCCAGCCGCCTCAGAGCGCGACGCCATTGTTGATCGCCCAGGCACTGAAACGCTCTCTGGCAGCAGGCCTGCGCTCTATCGCCTCTCGCAATCGCCGAATTGCTTCGTCTTTATCGCCGACGAGCCATGCCGCGCTGACTGACAGCAGAGACGGCCTATTCCGGAGGGCAGCGGCGAGATGCGATAAGTCTCGATGAGTTTCGAGCTATGGAAGGCCGACGGACAGCATTTTTTCCACGAGATCGGCGGATATCAAATCCAGGTTTGAGCCTGACTCGATCGCCCACCAATGATCCTCGCCATAGGCGAGGCTCCCCAGCCGCTCCCGAATTGTCGAGTCGTATTCCTTGGGTTTTCCATCGATAGGGGCCTCTCCTGCAAGAGCTGCAACCGCCGCCACGTAGACTCCAAGATTTATGACAAACTTTCCATTTTCGCCGAAATTCGAACTGCTCGCCTGGACATTCACGATCAGCCAGTTTTCACCATCGGCCCGATGCCAATTGCGTCCCGACCTTTTGAAACCATGCGCTTTCAGTAGGTCCGCCAATCCAAGCTTGATTACCTCATCGATACCGCGTGCAGCCTCACCCATGTAGTTCCTCTCCAGTATTTGTCGGCCGTTGCCAGCGTGTATTCTTAGTCACCGTGTCACCCGGTGCAGCTCGCTATGTTCCATTCAACTGATGAGAAAATGCGAAACCTAGAAAATCATCGTCAACGGTAGGCAGCCTCCAACACTTCGGCAAGCAGTAGTCAGCGCCCTGACGCAAACAGAAATTTCCGCGTTGAAATAAGTAGATACGCGGTCCGCCCCTGCAGCATGTCAAAGTGTATTTTCGAGAGGGAAACATTAGGATATGGTCATGCACGCTGGGCCAGGAGCCGGTAAATGTATGATTTTTGGGAGGAAATCGAATGTCACATAGAGTGGCCTCGCAAAAACGCGCGTTGTCTTCAACTGACCTAAAGATGCTGGACGGTTTACTCAAGGAATGGTGCGAGAGCCGCCATTGCGACATTTTGGGCTCAGAGGCTCGCGAGGCGGCGCGCGAGCTGGTGATGTGGTGTGAGTTCGGCGTCGATAGACCTCACCAACTGCGGGAGCTGCTTTCGACTCTTTGATCCGCTGAGAGCGATAGCTCGAACAGAAGTTCGTTGTCCTTCTCGCCGACGTGTTCCCAACCAGCCGCTCGATAAAACCGTTCCGCTCTGGTGCTTGGATCAGTGGTCAGCCATGCGCGTTCGACACCCGCAGACTGGAGGCAGGAGCACGCTTCCGCGAGAAGACGTGAGCCAATGCCTTTCCCTTCGAAGCCAAGCGTGACGAAGAGCGCCCAAATGTTGCCTTGGCGAGGGTCGGCCGCAGAAAATCCGACAATAATCCCCTTCTCTTCCCAGATGGCTACGCCTGGATTCGTCACAAACCATTCATAGTCGTCGTCCGTGACCTTCGAAGGATCACTGAGGATATTTTCGACGACAGAGGACCGAACGAGTTTGAGTGCTGCGATGTCGCCAACGACCGCTTTCCTGAGCATGATTGACCTATCCGATGTCTCTCGCGGCCGGAGAATGCCTCCGTTCGGCATTCGGCGCAATGTTCGCCCTGGTGGGAGCGGCGAAGCTGAGGACGTTGCGTTATCGACGCGACCACCTAAAGTGCAGCCATGACAAGCACCATATTGTTGACTGCGGCCATCATGACGTTTGGCGCGATTATGTGGGTTATGCTGGCCGGGATGGGCATGCGAACCGATATCATGAAAACGCCTCCGTCATTCCACGCAAGACAAGCCAAGCTGATACTTCCGCTCATGGCGCTTTTCGTTGTGCTGGTTTTGCTCGCCAGCCAGGCCAAGTCGTGGGGATGGCCGTAGTTGGGTGACGTCATGTCCGCTTCAGTGGAACTTTCCGACAGAAACGGTCGTCGCCGCAGCTCGAAGCGCTAGTCTGAGCTTGCCATCCTGGTGCGTGGAGTCGACCTTTGACGGATCACCCCTATCCAAGCGTCAGCCCGGGTGCCGGAAACTTTCCAGGTGCATATGCGTGGTGATTGCCTCGGAAAGGGCAAGCGGCGATTTCTCCCCCGCAAGCGTCCTCCCGACTGCAAAACGCATCGCATCAAGGCCCCGTTCGCATTCCAGCGGGATGTGGTGAACCTTGCACCAGTCCTGAACTACATTGGTGACCAATTCGATGCCGTCATCATCGAGGGTGAGGAGATATTGCAGATACATCGCCATGCTCTCCGGTTGGGCGGGAGCACAAGTATCTCTCAAGCGGTCGCAGCCGAATGTTAGGACCGACGGCGTAGATCGTACGCTCTTTTCAGTGGGGACACAAAGGAAACGGACGCCGCTATGCGATCCGCCCATAGTTGACCGTTCAGCATCACGCTGTTCGATTGCCCTCGACTTTCTGAAGGCCTTCCGGCACGAAGGGTTGGGAAATGAGGTGATCGCATGCACGTACCCCCTTGGGCAATCATGGCAGGGCTTGGCGCGCTCGAGCGCAGGGAGGTAGCGGACCTCCTGGCGAACTTCGAAGCGACGACGCTACTGAACATCTCGCGGGATAAAATCGCCGACACTCTCAACCATCTTCAGAATGGAAGTCGCGACAAAGAATTGGCTTCCTTTGCTCGTCGTCTGCGTGACCTCTCCGACAAGACCGCAGCGTCAGGGGCTTCGACATCCGCATTGCGTCTGCGACTCTGGACGCGGGTCATGCAGTCACTTGATCTCGACCCCAAGTTTCCGCTCTCGACAAGGACGGCCGCTGCGGTAGGTGCGAGCCTGGCAAACGCCGCCGCGACAGTGATCGCGCAGCCGCTTCCAAAAAAGGGTGATGCGGCCGGTATATCGCCTGTTGGGAGCGCGGTTCGACGGATGCGGACGATGGCGACCGGAGGAAATATCGCGGATTTCGATTTTCTGGTGAATGAGAAGGCCAAGCTCGTCGCCGATAGCATCGCCAAGGCAACTCAAACCGGCGAGCTGAAAGCCGACGATACAGCCGAGATCGAACGTAGGGTGCGCGCCTATATCGAGACGCTTCCCCCTGAAGCCCAGGACGCAGCAATACGAGACTCAATGAAGAGGGGCGACAATGCGGCCCTTCTCATGGCAGTGTCCGGAACATCTGCTCTGGCTGTGGGGGTTGGCGTGAACCTCGCTGGCTTCAGCGCCTACGTCTTGGCCGCCCAAGCGTCCGCATTCATTCCCTTCGTGAGTGGTCCCGCCGCAGTTTCGACGCTGTTCATGCTGGCGAACCCACTGTTCAGTGTTCCAGCTGTCGCCGGCATTGGGTATTTGGCAAGCCGACACGTCAATGGACAGAGCGCCAGCCGACTGGCGGCCAATGTCGTCGTTCACCTCGGTCTCCGAGGAATGTCTGTAGGGGAGGATGGCCTCGCGTCCGTCCTCGATCAGTTTCGGACGGCACCCGCTGACGACCTGGCCGATCTGCCCATCGCCGATCGCCAAGCGTTTCAGGTGAAGGTGGTTTCGGTGTCAAAAGCAATTGGCGGCCGTCTCCCGGATGCGCCTCGAGGTTTTCCCGGCCAACAGAGTGCCGACCGTTTCGCCAAATACTTCGAAGGCGCTGTATCGGCGAGCCGAGGCGATGCCTTGGAGATATCAACCGTTGGCGCTGCGACCACGGCGGACATTCTATTCAACGCCGCCTCGATCGATCCGATGGTCGTTTCCGCAGCGGATTTTTCAAGGATCGAGGACATCAGCGACATATTCAAGTTCGGACAGTTCGCGGATCGTATTGCCTCGATGACTGGCGCGGCAGCTGTTGGAGCGGGCAACAACCTCCGAGGATATGTCTCAGAACAGATCGTAGCTGCGCGGCTGGCGGAGCACGGATATGTGGTCGAATTCCCTGATACCTCGAATAATCCGGCCTTCGATCTATTGGTCGATGGAAATCCCTTCCAGGTGAAGTGCTTGCTCGGCCTGGACGGTTTGCGCGAACACTTTTCGAAGTATCCAGACATGCCCGTCTACGCAAACGGCGAGCTTGCCGATGCGGTCATGGCAAGCGGCGAGGCTTGGGCGTCGAAGGTCTTCTACATCGATGGCTTCGATCACGAGATCGCCGACTTGATAACGCGAACCTCCCTGGAGGCTGGCGAAGCGCTCGGCGACCTTCATGCCCCCTATTTCGCTATGGCTGCCTCTACAGGACGGAATTTGTATCGCTGGTGGCGTGGTCGTATGCCGCTGTCCGATTTGCCCCTCGCAGTCCTGATCGACAACGCGGTGAAGGGTGGGCTGGCGGCTGTGGGTGGAATATCCGGAAAGACAATTGGCCTCCTGGCGTTCGGTCCCGCCGGCGCGCTGGTACTCGGCAGCGTCGGTGGCCTTGGAGCGCTGTTTGGAGCAGGATGGACCCGGGAGCAGGTAACGCGCCTTCTGTCATCTGAATGGCTTGCCGAACTTGATGAGACCACCGAGCGGTTTCGCGTGGCGCTGGGCGCGGCCATCAGATCAAAGATCGAGCTGTTCGAGGATAAACGAACAAAGCTGCCCGAAGGTGAGCATCCGGTGCGAAACTGGGTCGAGTCGCGATTTTCGGACGAAATCGTCTCGCTCGAAGAGGCTAGCTACGATCTCGAGCACAGTTTCCGTAACCTGCGCCAGCCGACGAAGGCAAGGGCATGCCTTGAGGTCATGAGGCAAGCAGCCGTTCACCCTGTCGCGGTCGAAGCCGAGCTGACGGGGCTGCTCAAGGTCCTGGCCTCGGAGCCGTCAAAAACGAAGGCAGCGGGAAAGAAGGCTTCTCAAGTGTGGAAAAGTTTGGCTTCCAACATGCCAACCAAGGGCAAGTCCAGAGATGCGTAGACTGTGAAGTAGACGACAGTCCTAAACGAGCGTGATCCGACGCAGCGACCGCCGCACCCTATCGATTTCTTCCGCCAATCCGCGGATCGTTTCAATCGGAAGTTTGTGGCTGGAGCCATCGGGACCTACGCAAACTACCACCGCGCTGTCGCTCTCCCACGGATTGGCAGTGACGGACTGGATGCCGTGCGCAAGAAGATTCCGGAACCTCGAAACCTTCTCCACCGCACTGAGATACTCGACGAGCCCGCCACTTTTCGAACCCGCCGCGACGTCGCCCATGTACGCTCTCCATTGGGTGATAACGGTCCCCTTGGCCAATCGCCCTTGAAGGCCTGCTTCCTCCAGTTGGCGGCGCATTTCGGCCTCGAGGAAGCACCAATAGATTTGCACTTGGCCGATTTCACACGCCAGATCGCGAAGAGTCGGATTGGGGAAGATGCCGTTGCTCATGCCGCAAATCGCCCATCGGCGGTCCTTTGAATGAGCCCGCAAGACGCGCTTAGTGCTAGCAGCGTAAACAATCGGTCAGGCGTCGGGAGGAAATTGCCGGTCGCACGTGTCCGGACTCGCATCCAGCCCGCTACTTCAAGGCTTATTCGCAATCGCTTTTTTCCGTCCCCGCCCCTGACGGCCGACCAATGAACGTGTTGTCCGATCACCCAGCCTTCAATGATCTCAGCCCACATGGAAGCGCGTGGTCTTTCCGAAATTGCTTCGAGGCGTGTCGACATCAGACCTATCGGCAGCCTATCTGGACGTCCGTCAATGACCCTTTGTGACGTCTGCGGAAGATCGGCTAGCGTTAGCGCATCGTTCACTGCCTTTACGATTGCGAAACTACGAGCGGCCAGACCGGGTATCCGCGTCGGGTCCTTCTGTTGAGCATCCCGCAGCGAAGCCACGAGGTCTACAACAGCGGTCCCTGGACGTGCAGCGCTCGCTGGCCAACCCGTGTCTTTGCCCATGGACACGACGGACGCGAAATAGCCGCCCACCGTCTCGGACGCCTGGTAAGTGTCATCTAAAGTGGCGGCAGCAACGTCTGCTCGGCTGACTAACTCCTCGGTAGGGATCGGGCGCGGCGCTCCCCCTTCGCTCTCCTCTGCAAGGACTCGCTCCGTCCAAAGCAGCATCGCCTCTGTCGCCAATCTCTGAAGCTGTCGGGCTTGAAGATAAGCCAGCATGATCGCTGACAGGGTCGCGTGTTCGGCATCCCCCACTATACCAGCTGGAAGGTGATTCATAACGAACCGCCTGCGAATATCATCTTGTGTCGACGGCCCCATCTCCCTCAGCAATCCGATCAAGTAGTCGATCGTACCCTTGCGGCGGCGCATCGCTGGGGAGGCCAATTCATCGGAACCGATCTCGTGGAACATCAATCTGAATACAGCGCGCTCCACATCGGACGGGTCTTCGACAGGAAGCTCTTTGGCAAACTCTTCTATCTCGGACGCTTTGACCGAAGGCGGCGCGACAGCGAGCAGATGCGGAGACAGCACCTTCTGAACGCGCGCCTCGAAATCCATGACAGCAGGCATCACCTGGTTTGTCACGATGGCCTCATCGAGGCTGAGATAGCGCAGTGCTTTGATGGAAGGTCCGTATTCGGTCGGAGCCATGATGTTCGTACGGGTCCGCTTATATTTGTCCCAAACCTCGCCCTCGAAACGGAAGGCTTCCCCTTTAGGGGTCCGATCGATCGTCTGCCGCAACGGGGTCGAACCTCTGAAGGGCCGACGGTCGAGTAGATGTGACCATGCAAACAGGGCTTCATATCTTTCCATGAGGTCGGCGATGACCTGTGGATCATCGACACCTTCACGGGCTGCTTGGGTCGACGCCTTCCATGCCGCCCACGCTACGAAAGTGTAATAGCGAACGTGCTGAGTGACGTTGTTGATCCCCGGCGTCACGTTGTCCATGATGTCCAGGTTTATCTGCCTCAGGCCAATCGGATCGACGCCGCTTTCTTCGACTTCGAGGGGTGCGACGACCCGCATTCCGGCGTTGTCATCGAAAATCTTGTCGATATCGGCGAGTTTCATCACGCTCTCCTAAAGGGATACGTCGACCACGACACGGCCGCAGTGGAAATTGTCGCAGGTAGCAATCCGGTTTCGCTTGAAGCGCGACTGGCTTAGGCCGGGGAACCTAAATCCACACCTTGGACAACCTGGTTTGTCGCCGGCCCTGGACTCCATCCATACAATGCGGTCCAGACGCCCTTCCCTTGCGGAAAATCGAGAAATCGTCGCGAGTTCATTCGTGGTCGCGCCGCTTGGCGGTTCGTATGGGCCATTCTTCTCAGCCAGCGCCTTGCGGAGATCGTTCATGCGGCTCCAGGGGGTCTTCGTCCTTAGGATTGCCGACCATGCCTCCGACCATTGGCTCTGCTGTGTTCCAGGAGCCAAAGCCTCTTCGTTTAGCTTTCCGGCTTGCGGTTCACAGAATACTTCGAATTCCTCAGGCACCTCGCCTCCGGTCCAGGCCTGGAGGAATTCGTGCATGGCCCGGGCCTTGCCAGAGTCACCGATAACGAGCCTGCACACTGTTGCCGCTACACATTCGTCCAATCCCGTCGGGTCCACATCTACCGGCCTCGAGCCGGCCGCCGTCTGCAACCACTTTGCCAAAAGCCGCGGGACCAGCTCTTCGCCAAGAGAACTTCGGGGAGCGATCCTGGCGATCATATCGAAGACCAAAAATAATCCCGGTGCGCGGGCTGGACCAGCTGGTACTCGCACCAGCTCCTCGAAGAGGCGATTGAAGGCCACCTCCATGACCTGTGGCTTCACTCTTTGCGTCTGGCCTCCGCTTTTCGGCTCTTTGCCACCCCCCTGCTTTCGGTTCTCGTTTCCTCCGTGAAGAGAAAGGTCGTCCTCTTCCTCGTCATCGCCACTGTCGTCGTTTTCTTGCGGAGCGGCGGTCGCGAGCATACGAACCAGTGCGTCGATCAATTCATCGCCATTGCTGACGATGCCCGATCCTCTGTCTCCATTATGGGAGAGTCCGAAGGCGTCACCCGCGGCGAATGGTCGAACCACTTTCAGGCCCGCTGTCTGCTCACGATCCGATCTCCCTCCCCCAGACCGTTCGGCGGCATCGAGAAACGTTCGTGGTTCTCGCGACACGTATTCCATGATAGCCGTGAGATCATTGAGCGTTTCGACGCCTGCGATCATCCGCCCGAGAGAGCGAGCGATCGGCCCTCGCCTGTTCATCGCATCGATGAAGCCGCGAAGGATAAGCCATCCTCGAAGCTCGGCCGCTTCTCGCAGCAGGATTAGCTGGACTGACGACCCAACCCTCATCGGATCGAATGAGCCTGGCGGCTTAAATGCGAAGTAGCCATCTTCATCGATGACCACGTCCGGTCCAGCTTCCCTCCTCGCGCCCCAAGCAATACTGACCGTCCAAGTCCCGGCGGTCACGCCGCCTCCCATGACACGTCCTTTGATGAGTCCGCCATCGTAGTCGACGGCAAGCGAGGCGCGCTCCTCCTCTCGCGGTGCCTCCTCTCCGGTCGTTTGGCACCCCTGCGCATTGGCCGATATCCAACCGAACATCGGAGCGCGGTCGTGGATACGGGCGACGACCGCTTCGACGTTTGCTCTCCCGAGCGCCTGAACCGTCGCGTTGGCGCTGCCGCTGACAATCAATCGCCCTTGGCGACAACCAATGTCGAACAACTTGGAGTGAAGCGGGCGGCTATCGTTGAATTCGTCACAGGAAACTGGGCGAACCTGGAGACCGGCGGCGGAGGCTGCCGAGAAGTCGAAAACCGATGGCGCTCGCGGGGGCACGGCGACCCGGAGATTATCGCACCCGACCGCTTGGGCGAGCGCGGCGATCCCGTGATGGGCCGAGAAAAAGGGCGAGACAATTGTCAACTCTTCAGCGCCGCCCAGTTCGTCCACCAAGCCTGCGATTTGCGAAGTCAAGGGACCAGCCATGGTGTGCAGGAGCCGCCCGGTCCCGCTGCCTGGCACCAGAGAGGACCGACGGGCCAGCGACACGTAGTTATGGAGGTCGGGAGCGCGCAGGCAATCGAGAAATCCTCCTGGACGGGCCTCACGCTGGATTGCTTCGATCAGGTCTGCCAATCCAGAAAAGCATGCGGAGTCTCGCCCTGGGCGAAGGACCTCCAGAACCTCGTTGTTGTACCCCCATCCACCGAACGACAGGTTCCCCGAGCCGACGGTTGCTCTGACCTCGCCGTCTTGAGCAGCGAACAGACCGATCTTGGGATGGAATACCCCGGTCGCGCACTGGACTGGCACAAGATTGTAATCGCGACCGATACCGACCGCGCCGACATCCGCCAATGACGAACGGTAACCTGCCACGTCGGTTACGACAGTGAAATCGCGGTAACTTCGATTGACCGCCGCCAATGGTATGGCTTCTAGAAACGATAGGCTGAGTGAATAGGTTGTAAAGAATACCGATGTCCAGGCGTGAGACGCCAGTAATGCGCGTGGTGAAAACGACAATTCCAACAAAAGCCCCCCAGCTCTTCTCGGTCGCGAGGTATACACTGAAGGACCGCGATCCGGAAGTAGCTCCGATTGAGGAAAGAAACTCTAGGTTTATTCTACTCTAAATGAGGACGCACTGCGTGACGCCCCCTAAGGGATCGGCAGTTGGGGGGCTATGGCGTGATCGGACATCGCGCAAATCCGTAGTTGCGGGCATCAAAGTCAGGGGAATGTTGAGCCAACTGGTCACCGACACGGGCGCAACTTGTACGATGTTTCCTTAAACAGAATGCTTGCATAAGCGCATCTTCTTGGTAGCCTCAGCCTCTGAGGGAATACTAATGATATCCGAACAATTGGTTGGTCTCGCAATGGCAGGCGTAAGGGCTCGTGCACTCGGTTTAACGGGGCACCAAAATCGGGTTTTCGGCCTGATCACCCTGTTTGCTTTGCTTACTGCGGCATCGACTTCGGGCGCTCAGTCGATCGAGGGATTTCAGCTTGGCGACGACAAGATTACCCTTCAGCGGCTCGGTGTACCATCGGAAACGAAAGCGGACGGTGCGTTCACGACACTAACGTATCATGGCTCCGATGGAGTGGACCTCGAGGCTACCTATCAGAAGCCTTCGGACCGCCTCGTCGCGCTCCAGGCGACTTGGCCGAAAGGCGGCGCTGGGCCGTCGACGGGCTACGGTGCGTTGACGTTCGGCAAAACATCCTTGAGCGAAATCCGATCGCAGATGGGCTCCAAGGGAATCCTCTATGCCTCCCAATCCCCGGTCGTCGCTTCCTCCGGCGGGGCGATCAGCATTCTCAGCTATTTTGACGTCAGCGGGACGGACGCCGTCGCGACATTCGTGACGTCGATAGACAGCGATGAGGCCGCAAAGCTCAAGGCAACCTTCGGAGCAGACGCGTACAAAAACGCGCCCCCGGCCGCCAAGCTTAGGACAATCGGCGTTTCCAGGCGCGAGTACCTGGAAAATAGCCAAGGCACCAAGCGAACATTGGACATCGGCTACAGGGCGATTACCTGGTCATCACAAGAGATTACATCCAAACACCCGGCCATCTCACTGGCACGGATCAAGCCAGGGCAACTCCCGGTCTTCCGTACCTACTCCGGACCGAACAACTTCCCCGACTTCCCCGGGCGGGACAAAGAGTTCACCAATTTTCGGACACGGATAACTGATGGGATGAGCGGCGGCCCCGCATTTGCCGGAGAGTATTCTGTGATTCAGATCGGTTGCGGCACCGGGTGCTCCTTCGCTTACGTCGGCAACAACCGAACGGGCCAGGTGTTCAACGTTCCCGTCGGTGGCGAGGATAATATGTACCTCAGCTTGAAGTACCAGCTCGACAGCCGGCTCCTTGTGGCGCAATGGGCCGACTACGAAGCCAGCAAATGCTACCTCCAGTTCTTCGGTTTTGACGACGGCGAATGGACAGATTTGCTGAAACGTGAAGTCGGCCCGATGGACGATTGTTTTAAGACCATCGCCGAGAACGCTCACTGATCGTCGTAACCATCCGAAGATTTAGCGATTGCTCACGAATCCTTGGGCCGATATGTTCAACCAACACCTGCAAATACACCGACCTATATCATGCTCCTGAATTTCGAGATCGCCCCTGAACTCGCGCCATATGTCGCCGATGCGGTGGTACGGTTTCGCTACCTCAATCCTGGCATGGACGTGATGATAAGCGGGGCCACCGCCGTTATCGCCGGAAACGAGGTCGTCGACATCAGGGACCTAGAACAGCAGTTCATGTTCTGCCTTTATCGCCAGAAGATTTATAGCGAGACCCTGCCCCTGAGGCGCGCGCTGGTCGCCGGTGTGACCGGGCGATGACTGTCTTTCCGCTGCGCTTCCGTCCCTCGCCGTCTGGTGATCTGCTATTTGCCGACGAAGCCGGCTCATACTTCAAATCCGATCATGACTTTCTGACCCGATATGCCCTGGATCGTTTGACCGATCGAGACCAGGACTATCTCCTTCGAAATGGGCACGCGTTCGAGGAAGCGGGGGACCTCGCCTACGCGGGCTTCGAACATCGGTTCGCGAGCCGTTTATATAGCCCCGGCGAACTCGATTACGTCATCCTAGTGCCCACGCTCCGCTGCAACCTTGCCTGCGGTTACTGCCAGGTATCACGGGTCAACGAAAACACGCCGGGTTTCGACTGGGACGACCGCACGCTCGATGCAGTCCTTAGGTTTCTGGGCGGCCTAACCACGCGCAAAATCAAGATCGAATTTCAGGGAGGAGAACCCAGCCTTCGCTTAGACGTCCTCACCAAAGTCCGAGAGTTCTGTCTGACGACATTCGAGAGCTGCGAGTTCGTCGTCTGCACCAACCTTCAGGAAATCTCGGAGGATGCTTGGCAATTTTTCCAACTCCCAGATGTCGTCGTCAGTACGTCACTCGATGGCGACATGCTTACGCACGAGAGGCAGCGTACGCTCTCCTGCGACAAAACACGGGCCTTCGAGTCTAACCTACATCGCGCACTCAAGCAGCTGGGAACGGATAAGGTCTCCGCTTTGCCGACAATAAACCCGCACCGTCCGCCCCTCGCACGGTCCGTGATCGAAACCTATGCATTCCTCGGGATGCGGTCCATCTATCTGAGGCCGATCAACTTCCAGGGATTCGCGCGGAAGAAATACGACGCGGCAGCCTCAGCCGCCACCTGGAACAAATACCATTCCGACTTCATCGACGACCTCGTCGAATACAACTGGACAGCGGATTACGCAGTCGAAGAGTACTATTTCGTCCATTGCCTGCGGCGAGTTCTGAGATCAGGCCATAACGGGCATGTCGATCTCAGAAGCCCCAACATCGTCGGCTACGGCTATGTGGTCATTGATTACGACGGCAAGGTCTACCCTACGGACGAAGCGCGGATGGTCACCCGTCTCGGTCAGTTCGACCTCTCTATGGGGGACGTGTTCGACGGGATAGACCGCTCGACAATCGAAACCTTGAACTCCGAAGCGCTGAACAACTATCATCCGGACTGCGTGCACTGTCCCTACCAGCCCTACTGTGGCGTCGACCTGGTCGACGACCTTTCCCGCTACGGCCGGATCGACATGCCCAAACACTTCACGGATTTCTGCCAGCGGCATACCTACATCTTCGATAAAATCTTCTCGATGATCTATTCCGATGACCCCAAGGTCCGGAAATCCATGGCGATATGGGCTGGGGTGCATCAGTTCGATCGCGCACTGGCGAGGTGGCATCGATGATAAACCTCAGAGTGCCGATCGATCAGCTACCCTTGGCGGAACCGCTCGTGGTCAGGCTGTGCAACTCGGCCACGGACGCGACGTCCGAGAGCGATGCCGTCTTGATAGATCGATCAAGCGATCGCCTGGAGTACGACCTCAATGGGTTTTCGCTCGTGCTCCATCCTCAGGGCGGCGAGGACTATGACGGAGATGTCATCCTCGCCCTACCGGGCCAGGCAAGCGCCCAAAGGCTTATAAGAGCCTCGTCGCAGCACAACACCTTCCTTGTTACCGAGCAGTGCGACCAGCTCTGCGTCATGTGCTCACAGCCGCCCAAGAGCCAGCACACCGATCTCTTTGGCCAGTTTGCGGAAGCTGCACTCCTGTCGCCCACCGGAGCGGTGATCGGGATATCCGGCGGCGAACCCCTCCTCCTTAAATCGAGACTGTTCGACATGCTGCGGGCAGTCAGCCAAGCACGGCCCGACGTCACCTTTCACATCCTGACGAACGGCCAGCATTTCGAGCCGTCAGATGTCGCGGCACTGTTGGAGATCGGAACTGGACGCATCCTCTGGGGAGTTCCGTTATATTCGGCCGATCCTGCAGCACACGACGAGATCGTCGGGAAACCCGGGGCGTTTCGTCAGCTTGAAAAGGGCTTGGGCGCTCTCATGACCGCCGGCGCATCGGTCGAACTTCGCACTGTGGTGATGCGCCAGAACATCAGCGGGCTCGCTGACTTGGCGGATTTTGTGTTCACGAGGCTCAGCTTCGTTCACGTCTGGGCCCTCATGCAGATGGAGCGGATCGGCTACGGACGTATGAACTGGCAGAAGTCGTTCTACGACTCGTCCGCTGACTTCGCGCCTATAGCCTCGGCGATAGACCTCAGCGTTGCCAGGGGAGTTGACGTCTCGCTCTACAATTTTCCGCTTTGTTCGGTGCCGATGGCATACCGCTCGTACGCGCCGTCGACCATATCGGACTGGAAGCGCAAGTATCTCGATTTTTGCTCGCAGTGTGACCAGCGCGCAGCTTGTGGTGGTTTTTTCGAATGGTATAGTCACAACGAGGGGTTCTCCGCGCTGGGTCCAATATGAAGAAAAGGCTTTTTCTCATCCCGTCGTTTTTGGCGGCGGGCTTTATGCCGTCCAAAGCTGATGCGATGGTCCCGGGCGACCTGGTCTCCAAACCAAGCCCGGTGCCGTCGGTGCTTGAGCGCCTAAAGCTTAAACACATCTACACACTGGCGGGCCACAGGTCACATAGCTCCCATCGCTCGCACTCGAGTCACCGATCCAGCAGTGGCAGCGGTTATAGCTATCGAACCTATAGTTCTCCTAGCTACAGCGCACCCGCACCGGTTTACACCGCTCCGACATATACCGCGCCAAAGCCGGTCTACACCCCGCCGCCCGCTCCAACTGCGGTTCCGGTCCCACCCTCACCTACCTACGCGATCACTCCGGCCGCACCTGCGCTGGCCGCCCCGCTCAAGACGCTCCCGGGCAATAGCGAGAAGTTCACCCGCATCGTCATGCAGGTTCAGACCGCACTCACTGCCTATGGCTACTACTCGGGCCTGATCGACGGGAAAGTCGGCCCCGCCTGCAAAACCGCGCTTATGGCTATGCAGACGGACTACAAACTCAGGGCGACTGGAACCATCACGCCGGAGGTGCTTGACGCCTTTGGCATCGCCGCAAACTGAATCCAACAGAGAGATATTCGATGAGCAATCCGTTTGAGCAACAGCCATTCGAAGGGGCCGAGTTCGTAGACAACCCGGAACCACGTTGCCCTTGCCTCTTACTGCTCGACGTTTCGGGTTCGATGAGCGGCAGGCCCATCAGCGAGTTGAACGACGGCCTTGTTCAGTTCAAGGACGAACTCTTCGCTGACGCGTTGGCCGCTAAACGCGTCGAGGTCGGACTGGTCACCTTCGGCCCGGTCACTATCGTCAACGACTTCCAGAGCGTGCAGAACTGGTATGCTCCGACCCTGTCGTCGCAGGGCGACACGCCGATGGGTGCCGCTATCGAGCAAGGCCTGCAGATGCTCCGCGAGCGCAAGGACCAGTATCGTCAAAACGGTATCTCTTACTACCGGCCCTGGGTCTTCCTGATTACCGACGGCGGCCCGACGGATGCCTGGAAAAACGCCGCGAGCCTCGTGAAGGCGGGCGAGCAGGAAAAGGCGTTCTCCTTTTTCGCAGTCGGTGTGGAAGGCGCGAACATGGAAACGCTGGCTCAGATCAGCACACGCGCTCCGTTGGCGCTCAAGGCGCTGCGGTTCCGCGATCTATTCTCATGGCTGTCCAGCTCGCTCAGCTCGGTCTCCCAATCCAACCCAGGTGACGCGGTTCCCCTCTCGAACCCGGCGACGCCCGATGGATGGGCCTCTATTTCATGAATGGAGTGTGGCGCTGGGCGGGTGCCCGAGCGATCGGCACCTCCCATTTGAAAACGGATACGCCGTGCCAGGACTACGCCTGCGCCAAGCTGTTTCTTACACAGGATGGGCCTGTTATGGCCGCGGTCGTTTCCGACGGCGCTGGGAGCGCGTCGTTAGCGGAATTCGGATCACGGACCGTGTGCGTTAGCTTCCTCAAGGCCTGCCGCGATTTCCTTACTCGGTCTGCCCTCGACGACTTGGACGAGGAGGTCGTCTGGGATTGGGTCGATGCGATCCGAGAGGCGATAAATCAGAAAGCAAGGACGGCAGAAGCGCGGCCGAGAGATTTCGCAGCTACACTGGTTGCCCTTTTGGTGGCGGAAGATCGGTCTGTTGTGATTCACGTCGGTGACGGCGCGGCGGTGGTCAGGCGTGAGGATTCCGAAGAATGGGAGGTACCGTCCTGGCCCTACCAGGGAGAATATGCATCGACGACCTCGTTCGTGACCGACGACCCCCAGCCCCGCCTGGAGATCGTTTGGATCGAGGGCCGTGTCGCCGAATTCGCGGTGTTCTCCGACGGTATTGAGCGATTGGTACTCGATCATGTATCGAAGACTGCGCATGGTCCCTTCTTCAATCGGATGCTGACTCCTCTGAAGACGTCGGCTGCCGAAACTGTCGACAAGGCTCTGTCGCTTGCGCTCAGGGATTATCTCGACAGCGCAAACGTCTGCGAGCGCACGGATGACGACAAGTCTCTAATTCTGGGGCTGCGCACGTGACCACGGTGATCTGTTCGGATGGCAGGCGTCTGACGTTAGGGGCTACCCTCGGCAAGGGTGGTGAAGGCGCGGTGCACCACATCGTGGAAGCCGCCGACATCGCGGCCAAAATTTACAATCCCGGTAAGGCAAAGGACCGCCGCGACAAGGTCAACGTTATGGTGGCCGATCGGCTTCACACCCGATCGGACTACGTGGCTTTCCCCATCGAAACCCTCAAGTCACCATCCGGTGAGTTTCTCGGTTTCACGATGAAGAAAGTTGCCGGCTTCAAGAGCGTGCACGATCTCTATGGCCCGGGCAGCCGGAAGACGGAGTTCCCGACGGCGGATTCCAAATTCCTGTTGAGGTCAGCGATCAATCTGGCGAATGCCGTCGCGAGCATTCACTCAACCGGATGCGTTATCGGTGACATCAATCACTCGGGAATTCTCGTTTCCAACAAGGCGTTGGTTACGCTGATCGACAGCGATTCATTCCAGTACCGATCGGGATCGAACACCTATCGCTCCCTGGTTGGGGTCGCCGAATATACTCCACCCGAACTCCAGGGGGCGTCCTTCGACAAGGTCGACCGAACACCCAATCACGATAACTTCGGCCTCGCCGTCCTGATCTTCCAGCTCCTTTTTCTGGGCCGCCATCCCTTTGCCGGCCGATACCTCGGCAAGGGTGACATGGACATCAAGACCGCCATTGGGGCTGGCCGCTTTGCCTACAGCGCCCGCAAAGCCGAGACGATGATGGAGCCACCACCGTTCGTGCCGGGCCTCGGCGACTACGGCGAGGATGTGCGCAAGGCATTCGAGGCGGCGTTTATGCCTCCCGCGCGACAGCCTGGAGGTCGCCCGACGGCCGCATCCTGGTCTGTGATCCTGAAAGGCGTCGAAGCCACCCTCGCCGTCTGCACCGTCGACAAGTCTCATGCCTACAAGCGTGAACTTGACTCCTGCCCTTGGTGCAAGCTGGAAAAAACTATGGGGCGGTCCCTATTCCCCGCCCACTTCTCGCCCGCCGCTCCCATCATGGATATCGGGCAGTTGCTAAACGCGATCAAAACCATGCCCGCTCCGCCCTCCCCGCCGAGTGCTGAGTCGGTGATCGGGCCACTTCACGGTCTAACCATGTCCCAGACCGCGAAGTCGGCAAGGAATGAACGCAACGCCACAGTCGTAGCGGGCGTGATCGCGGTAGGCGTCGGCCTTTATCTGATGTCGCAAGTCAGCGGCTTTTGGGGCTTCGCTCTTGCGCTCGGCGCTATTGTGATCGCAGCGAGGTCGCTCGATCTCAAGGCGAAGTTCGCTTCGGAACTCAATGGGGCAAAGGCCGGCTGGGAGGAGCAACATAAGAACTGGGTTAAAAAGGCCGGACCGGAGACGTTTGAGGCCCGCCGGAGCCACTATATCGCACTGGGAGCGACGCACTCTGGCCTTCCTGCCAAGGAGCGAGAAAAACTGGCTGCTCTGGAGCAAAAAAAACGGCAGCTACAGCTGGATAAGCATATGGATTCGCATCTTATCGACCGTGCGAAAATCCCCCGTGTGGGCCCGGGCCGCAAGGCGACCCTCGCCTCCTATGGTTTCGAAAGCGCGCTGGATGTGCGGGAGCGATCCGTAACGGCTGTCCCGGGTTTCGGTCCTTCATTGGCCAGCGATATCGAAGGCTGGGCACGATCGGTCGAGCGCAAATTCGTCTTCAACGCCTCCATCCCAACGGACCCCGCGGCCGTCCAAGCCGTCAAAAGTGAGATTGCAAAGCAGCGTGCTGAAATCGAACGTGATCTGCTCAAGGCGACCGCGGACCTCAAAAACCTTGTCGACACCGCACACGCATTGCGGACCAAGCCGCCACAACAGCTGATTGACGCCTACACCAGACTGAAGCAGGTTGAACTGGACATCGGATAGGATCGTCATGTCCTCATCGTACAAGCGGTTTTGGATCATTGTGGGGATGACGGTCGCTGCCGTCGTCATCGCGAACTCGACCTCCAAATCCCACCGCTCCTCGACGTACCCGGGATCAACCTATTCAGAATCCACCAACACGAAGCCTGTTTTCCCGTCGTCATCTCTGACGCCCTCCCAACCGACTTTGGTAGAACCGTCGCCTTCGCCTGTGCACCAGTCTACCACCCGGACGGTCGGTTCCGTGCCGGCAACTCTGTCACCATCGACGACGGAAAGTTCATCGGGCAGCGACCGCACGGCGGAAACCCGCTCCATCGATGCTGACTTTCAGGTGGCCTTCGATCGTGCGATGGAAGCCGCACTGGCAACACCCAAGGCTGCCGCGACTACGGAACAGACAGCTACCACCGCGAGCGACGCGTCACTTCCGTCACTCCAGACAAGAGAGATTGCTCCGCAGCCTAAGATTTTCGATCAGCCGACCGCAGTGCCAGTGGGCGACGAAACCGATGAACCCAATAGGAAAGACCGCGCGCTTACGACTACCGACCTAAATCTGCGCGAGGGTCCGGGTCCTGAGTACTTGAAGGTCGAGACGATGGCGAAGGGGACCGAGTTGGTCGTGCTTGAGCGATCGGGAAAATGGTGGCGCGTAAGGTCGATGGCCTCGAGCGCCGAAGGGTGGATCAACGGAACGTTTGTGAGAGCGAAGAACTGATGAGCTGAGAGCCCGAAATTAAAATCGAGACGGCCGCAAATCCGATGCCGGTGCCCGGCGGCGATGGATTTGATGTCGACGTTAACTCGCTGACATTCCCGGTGCATCTTCGTTCAAAGTGGTATTGGCGAATCCTCGCAGATTTTGCATAACCCCAGAAGTGGCATGTTTTTTTCTGGGGGGTTACTTGAGGTTCGTTTCGCTAATCCTTGCCGCCGCCATTACTTCTCCTACGACGTCCTTTGCCGATGAGAGCACTGATCACGCATACCGCATGTGCTCCGCGATGGAGAATACAGGGCTTCCTATGGTTTGCACCGTTTCCACCGCCAGCCACACCGTGACCATGACCATCAACATGGTCGCAAGCGAGGCGCGGACATTCTGCTCTGGAGCCGCCAGCCAGATGCATCAGGTCGGTGCCCATTTCGCGCCAGGCTGGATGCTTCGGATTGTGTCTCCCGCCAGCGGTGCGAGCGTCGCCGAGTGCAGTCTTTAAGGCCGCCGCGGTGAGGAAAACCCTAGCAATCTTCGGCGGCTTACTCGTCGCTGCTTCCAACGCGGCGGCGGGTAGCTGGTATCCGAACGAACATACCGTAGAAAAGGGCATCCGAACGGGGACAACTCCGAGCGGAGCGGAATACAGGATCATGCCGGACAAGACCGCCACTGTGGCGAAGGACGGGGTCATCTGGGTTGTCAGCTGCAAGGTCGATCCTATCAACGATGACAAGAACTGCGGGACCTACGATGTCTTCGAGCGGGTTCTGGTGGGTTTCGACACCACTGATCGACCTACCGAAATCTGCCTTCCCGGGCATGACTATCCCGGCCGAACGGCGTTCCTGCGCGTCGATAGAAACAAGGCGATCGAGACTGGCGAAGACGGGTGTGTCGGCGGCGGATACATCGCGCAAATGTTAAAGGGCAAGGTGCTTGTCAGCCGGATCGTTGTTTGGCCATACGACAAGTTCGACGATGACAAGACAGACCTTTCAATCCTTAAAGACGCGCTCGAGTTGGTGAAGTACGTCAGGGAACTCTGACCTTTGGGCACTGACGGCGACATCAGGGTGATCGGCCGCCCATTCGGCCTGCACGACGAATGCTGGCAATGAGGGGTAATCGCTTTCCACTGTTTTCGCTTGCGCCTAGGCCGGGAGAACGAGCCCGGCCGTCATCAGCCATCG
The DNA here is from genome assembly GCF_003985125.1 of Rhizobium phaseoli. Taxonomy (GTDB): domain Bacteria; phylum Pseudomonadota; class Alphaproteobacteria; order Rhizobiales; family Rhizobiaceae; genus Rhizobium; species Rhizobium phaseoli. The sequence continues at coordinate 21,040 of NZ_ML133578.1, read as the reverse complement.
ACCATCCCTCTGGCCCATCGCTTCGGCACAGGTGACAATGCTCCTCCTCGCGAGTTCACGGCGCAGAAAACTGACCGGATGCCGTGACCTTGCCCCCAAGTTTTATCCAGTTTTGAGTTCGCTCCAGCGGTTTTGGGTTGCTGTATTCGGGGCGGTAGCGGCGGGTTGCGGTGCGGAGCCATTCCGGCTGCGCAGCACCGCATCACGTCGCGGGTTGATTGTCTGAGCGAACTCGGCAGGTGTCAGCCAGCCGAGGCCAGAATGCGGTCGATGATCGTTGTAATCGCTGCGCCAGTTTGAAAGCGCTGATCGAGCATGGGGCAGTGACGAGAAGAGCGTTTCATTCAGGAACTCGTCTCTCAGCCGCCCATTGAAGCTTTCGATGAAGGCGTTCTGGATCGGTTTGCCCGGTGCGATGTAGTGCCATTCCACCTTGGTCCGATCCGTCCATTGCAGGATGGCGTTGCTGGTGAACTCACTGCCATTGTCGCTGACGATCATCTTCGGCTTGCCTCGTCTCTCGATGATCCGATCCAGCTCACGGGCAACCCGCAGGCCGGAAAGGGACGTATCGGCGACGAGGCCCAGGCATTCCCTGGTGCAATCGTCGACGACCGTAAGCACCCGGAACCTGCGACCATCGGTGAGCTGATCCGACACGAAGTCCAGTGACCAGCGATCATTGGCGGCAAGCGGGATCAGCATCGGTGCTCGTGTGCCTGTCGCTCGTTTCCGACCGCCGCGCTTGCGCACCGTCAGCTTCTCTTCCCGATAGAGCCGGAAGAGCCGTTTGTGGTTCACAATGTGGCCTTCGCGCCTGAGCAGCACATGAAGGCGTCGATATCCAAAGCGGCGGCGTTCATGCGCCAGCGCCTTCATCCGCTCGCGAAGGTCATGGTCATCGCTGCGCCTGGTTTCGTAACGGATCGTCATCCGGCAAAAGCCGATGGCTTTACACGCCCGCCGTTCGCTCATCTGGTGGTGATCCGTCAGATGAGCGACAGCTTTCCGCCTTGTTGCGGGCGTCACCACTTCTTTCCCAAAAGGTCTTTCAAAGCGGCATTGTCGAGCATGGCGTCTGCCAAGAGCCGTTTCAGCTTCGTGTTCTCGTCTTCCAGCGTCTTCAGCCGCTTGGCCTCGGATACATCCATGCCGCCGAATTTGGCCTTCCATTTATAGATGCTGGCATCGCTGACGCCGTGCTTGCGGCAAAGCTCCGAGACCGGCGTGCCAGCCTCGTGCTCCTTCAGAATGCCGATGATCTGTTCGTCTGTGAAACGATTGCGCTTCATTCCCTGGTCCTCTCAATGGGCCAGAGCTTACTTCAAAATGGACTATTTCAACGGGGCAAGGTCAGCCGCCTTAGCGTCAGGCCGGTATGCGAATCGTCCTCGATGTAGTGGCCCCCTAAATCCCCGGACACGATCTCCCACTTGTTAAGTGTGAGGAGTAATGTGCCCATTATGACCAGTCATATCCCTAAGATAGAAGTCCTGTCCGGTCGCGAACGTCGCCGACGTTGGACGACTGGCGAGAAGCTCGCCATCGTGCAGGAAACGTATGAGCCCGATGTCACGGTCAGCATCGTTGCCCGACGTCATGGCATTCAGCCCAACCAGTTGTTCGCCTGGCGCAAATTGGCGGCGCAAGGAGCGCTGACGGCGACGGCATCGCAGGAAGAGGTCGTCCCGGCATCCGAATACAGGGCACTTCAGAACCAGGTGAAAGAGCTGCAGCGCCTCCTCGGCAAAAAGACGATGGAAGGCGAAATCCTCAAAGAAGCGCTTGAGATAGCATCAGGGTCAAAAAAACACCTGTTGCGCTCGCTCTCGTTGCCGAAGGACGGTTCGCGATGACGGCGGTGTGCGAGACCTTGGGTGTCGCCCGATCCAACATAGCAGAACGTGTGAAGCAACGTCCTTCCAGAGCCAGAGGGCGGCCGCCGCTCGCCGATCAGGAACTGATGGATGAGATCAAGACGGTCATCGACGACATGCCGACCTACGGATACCGCCGGGTTCACGCGATCCTGCGCCGTAAAGCCCGCAGCGAAAACCGCCCATGGCCGAATGCCAAGCGCGTCTACCGGGTGATGAAGGTTCACGGCATGCTTCTTCAGCGCCATACCGGTGCAATCGACACGCGCCGTCACGATGGCCGCGTCGCCGTCGAGCAATCGAACCTGCGCTGGTGTTCAGACGGGTTCGAAATCGGCTGCGACAACAAGGAGAAGGTCCGCGTTGCCTTTGCCCTCGACTGCTGTGACCGCGAGGCCATTGCCCATGTCGCGACAACCGAGGGCATCAAGAGCGAGGACGTCCAGGACCTTGTCATCACGGCTGTTGAGAACCGCTTCGGTCTCATCAACACCCTTCCAAAGCCAATCGAATGGCTGACGGACAACGGCTCCTGCTTCATCGCAAAGGACACCAGATCGCTGCTTATCGATATCGGCATGGAGCCTTGCTCGACGCCCGTCCGAAGCCCCCAGTCGAACGGAATGGCCGAAGCCTTCGTGAAAACCTTCAAGCGCGATTATGTCTCGGTCAACCCCGTGCCGGACGCCGTGACCGTTATCGCGCAACTGCCCTCATGGTTCGAACACTACAATACCCTTCACCCGCACAAGGCCTTGGGGTATTGCTCGCCTCGTGAGTTCTTAAACCGTCAAACAGAAACCTGATCCTGTCCGGTTTTTAAGGGGCAACTCCACTCGACGACTTCCCCGCCAAGCGTCATGGATATCAAAGTCACGGTGGGTTCTTGCATCTCCTTGGAAGAGTTGTCCCCTCGAGCCGGAGGCGGTGAGGCTAGCTATCCCTGGACAGCTGTTGGTCTAGGGCCGAGAAGTGATCCCACTGGGTCAGCCTATTCCAGTCGTTGAACTGGTTGAGATAGACCTCCTCCGCCGCTTGCGCCTTGATGACGATCCTGACGAGGTCCGCCTCGATCACGATCGGAGCCTTTTTCTGGAACCTCTTTTCGAGAACCTCGAGGAAATCGTCCGCAAGCGGTCCCTCAGAGCAAACGAAGGTTATTTCAAATACGTAGGGGCCAGCTTCGTCATCGGGCTTCCACTTGCCGAAGATGACTGTCATGAGTTCGTGAAAGGTTTCTTCCCGGCCATCGGGCTTCCGTTCGAGGAGCTTCTTGATCGCATCGGTGAACTTAATGTCCTCAACCTTCGCGACGAGGAGATTCGGAAGGGCGACACGCGTGTAGTATCTCCCTACCCAGCCGCCGATGGCCTTGGCCGTCTTCGAACTGACCTCCGGGCCGTCAGGCTTGATACCGAGGAACCGGGCACGAGGGATGAAGCAGCGTCGATTGATGTCAATGATGCCGCTCTCGGGATTCTCGCCGTGACCGAGGGGAATACTCAGTTTTCTGAACACCTTGCCCGTGGCCTCTTGGGACTTGGGCTTGTACTCCTTTCCCTCGGCGGTAACTACGGCAACTTCGACGAGCGGATCGCGATCAAGCGACGAGGAGACGACGGTGCAGGATTGCGTGAGAACCACGAGCAGCGTGCCGGCTTCTATTCCCTCGGGAACGCCGACGACGTCGTTCGACTTGAAGATAGCGCCCTGCAACCATCCCGAGGCGAGCAGATGCTCTCCCTCCGCCTTCCCGAATTCCGACATTCCATCCCGCCCCGAAAGACCTCGCGTCGTCGAATGAGATCAGAGCCTGTCGAAATCCGCAACAGGATGTTCGCCAAAAGCAGGCGCATCACCAACTTCTTCCGGCTTGCCACGTCCGTCCTGCGCCGCATTGCGTTTGATCGAAGCCGAGATGGATTTCAAGTGCTTTTCAAGCGCGGCGACGTCGATCTTGCCCTCCGCGCAAATGCTTTGCAGGCTTTCCCCCTCGCGGGACTTGGTCCGCCAAACACGCCTCATGATGGCGTAATCCTGGTCGAACGCGTTCCTCAGAAGCGGATATACTGCGGCGACCCGATCCTCGGTTTCCTGCTGCGGGGTGACGGTTTCATTAATCCAGTTGTAGACCGTCTTTCGTTCGACATTGGCCAGTTCGGCGATCAGCGAAACGGGGAACCCATTCTCATTCAAATCGGCGACCATATCTTTCAGGCTGAGGGTCGGGGTGACGATCTCCGGCGCGACATGGGTCCGCGAACCAAGCGTAGCCACGGGCGCGCGGGCATCCGCGACCACCCGACGCCAGCCGACTCCGGTCAATTCGCCAAGCGACGCGACCGACGGACGCATCCACGTGCCGTTGTCGACATATCCTTGTCCGAAGTTCGTTCTGTCTAAAGCCAGGGCGCTCATTTCAAGCCTTCTTCCATACTTCGTGAGCATGTTCCGTAGTGATTCTCGTAAAGATACCACCAATTGGTTCTCTCAAGCTGAACAACTTTGTTCGATAGTCGAAGGTTTCCAGTTCCGCCGGAGGGCTAAATATCATTGCATGGTCGGTGTCGATCGTTGCGAAATCTACGTCCTCAGGGGTCTTCAGGCTCCAATCGTTCCCAATTACCAGAGGGGAGTGCAGATCGACCGGGAACACCGTATCCGGTTTCCGGATCACCTGCAGTTTTAAAGGACCGAGTTCGCTCTTCAGGTTGACGATCTGGATGCCCCCCAACATGGACAGGCCACCGAAGTCAACGCTGGCTGGCAGCACGCCAGGCTGGAAATAGTCTTCTAGGGTATCGTCTGCGCCAGGCTTCACCAGGTCCAGGTAACGCAGTGCGAGAGCTTCAACCTGCTGGATGCTTTCTCCAGCCGCCGCAACGACCCTCTCGATCACCGAGATGAAGCGATCCAAAAAATTCTTATGATCGACATAGGCATTCGTATGCAGACCGATCATGCCCCTGTTGACTAGGACACCCCAATGACCGTCCTCGCTAAGGAACTGCCACAAGGAGACTTCCTCCTGCACCAGTTCGACACCCTTCTCTTCAATCCGTAGATTGAGCTGAGCGAGCTTCTCGTTGCGACGGTGGCGGAACTCCTTGCCGAGGGCCGACTGAACGATACCCGCGAAGCTGTCGACGTCGGGAATCAAGGGAAAGCGCATAACCCCGAGAACGTATTTTACAGGTGCGTTTGGTAGGTGCGCCACATCGTCCCCCTTAATACCGATGTTCCACTACACACAAAACTAAACACTTGCAAGGGACACGGCTAGTGGGGAGGAATGCTTCAGGATAAATAAAGTCTACGGAGAGCTGCTGCACCCTCGATAACCTCGACGCGTCCGCTGAGCGGTCGTCTCCCCGTGCTTATCGCCGTCAGGAAGACTTGAGGGCTACTCGGATCGGCCGATGGCTCACTCCGCGGACAACCTTGCCTTCGCGACCTGCCCTGCCACTTTTGCGGCGGCGATCGTGCCGTCTGCCGCGCCCTTCTCAAAGTCGTCATGCTCTGCCTGCGCCATCGTATTAGGTCACGTTTCCTTGCCTTAGCGAACGCGTAAAGCGCAGCGGCTTCCATCTCCACCGTGAGCGCGCCTCGGGCCTTGGCATATTCGATCGCCGCCTCCGCGTCCCGGTACGGCGCATCGGTGATTCACGTCGCGCCCCAGAGCACATTGAAGTTGTCGGAGATGTGTTTCGGCGCGCGAGATTGCCTCTCTGGCGGAAAGCAGTGGTTCCGGCCCACTGACCAGCAGGATGGATTTCGCCCACGGCACGACCCCTCTTGATGAATCCGCCACGTGAGGTAATCAATCGGAAAGGTCAGGTGAAGCAGATGCTTCTGGTACGAGATTATTAGTTGATGGATGACAGACTTATCTCTCCGCCGCTATCCCAACTGGAAAAGTTGAGGCAGCCTCTGACCGCGGGAGAACGAGCTGTATTTCAGCTTTTCCACCGATACCTCTCAAAAGACTGGGAAATTTACTTGCAGCCCCATTTGAATGGCTTGCGTCCAGATTTTGTCCTCTTGAATCCGCACGGTGGTATCGCCGTCTTCGAGGTGAAGGATTGGGACCTAAGGGCCATGCGATACTTCACCAAACCGGGGCGATACGGACCTGAGCTTTGGGCGGAGAGACACGGCGAAGAGTTTTCCATTCAGAATCAAAACCCTATCCCGAAGGTCAACCTCTATAAGAAGGAAATATTCGACCTTTACTGCCCACGTCTCCAAGAGCGAGCAGGATGGGCCGCAATCACGGCTGGCGTCATCTTTCCTTTCGCTAATACCGGTGATGTTAAGCGCCTTCTCTCTCCTTTCCAGCAGGCTCAAAACCGCGACGAATTCGAAAAATACCAACCCATTACCGGAATGGACGAGATATCCTCAGGCAATCTAGAGGCAGTGTTCCCCGAGTCTAAGCGCACCGGATCGCGCCTAATGAAGGCCGACCATGCCAGTGACCTGCGCGGATGGCTCGTTGAACCAGACTTTTCATCGACCCAGCGGACGCCGCTGGTTCTCGATCGCAACCAACTATCATTAGCAGAATCCAGAACTGAAAGCGGTTATCGACGGATCAAAGGCCCAGCGGGATCGGGCAAATCGCTGGTTCTTGCGGCAAGAGCCGCGCGCCTTGCTAATGAGGGGAGATGCGTTCTGGTAGCGACCTTCAACATAACGCTCTGGCATTACTTGAGGGACCTGATTGTTCGAGGTCTCGATGCACCGGAAAAGTTAAGAAATGTCCGCTTCACGCACTTCCATCTATGGTGCAAGCACGTCTGTCATGACGCAGGGTGGGATAAAGAGTACGAGAACCTTTGGTCAAATAACCCAAGGGGCCAAAGGGACGCTTTGAACTATGCTTTGCCACTCCTCGCAGAGAAGGCTGTAGCACTCGCCGATTTCGAACGGCACGATGCGATCCTGGTCGACGAGGGTCAGGATTACCTTCCCATGTGGTGGAATGTTCTTCGCAAGGCGTGCAAACCAGGCGGGGAAATGCTCTTGGTCGCCGATGCGACCCAGGACGTCTACGGCACTGCCTCATCTTGGACGGATGAGGCGATGAAGGGGGCAGGCTTCGGTGGTAGGTGGGCGCAACTGGCCACTAGCTATCGCCTCCCTCCTGAGGCGCTGAGGCTCGCACGGACCTTTGCGGAAACGTTTCTTCCGAAAGATGCAATTGACCTTCCAGAAGCGGAGCAAGGGTCGCTCGACCTTTACCCGTGCCGTTTACGGTGGGTGCAATGCTCTCCCGACACAGCCAGCACGGTCTGCTCGAATGAGATACAATCTTTGATGCGCCAGACTGGAAAGCGGTTAGCAAATGCCGATATCACATTGCTCACCGGGGATATGACATCCGGAGTGGACGTGGTCACTCGCCTCGAGGAGGAGTACAAAATCTACACGGTAAATACGTTCGGCAGCGACCATCGGCGTCGAAAGATGGGCTTCTACATGGGGGACGCCAAGATCAAAGCGACCACCCTACACAGCTTCAAAGGATGGGAGTCCCGTCTGCTCGTCATATACGTACCTCACGCCGCCCATGCCCAGAGTTTGGCCTTGGTGTATGCGGGCCTGACGCGGTTGAAGCGCAGTCAAGAAGGCAGTTGGTTGACAGTTGTATCCTCAGCGCCAGAATTGCATGAGTTTGGTAGGAGCTTCCCCGACTATGCAGACGGTGCCGCAGCTATCGTGACTTAATCAGGACCCAGTTAGCTGTCACAGCCTCTTGATCCGCCCCTTTTCGTCGCCGGCGGACCCTTGGCGACAACTCGCCCGCTTCTTCTTCGCCAACGCTGCCAGCGCTCCATCTACCGTTCTTGTCATCAGCAGCATCAGATCGATGATGTCCTGATCGTCTTCGATGATGACTAACCGCAGGAACTGCCGATTGCCACCAGCCGCGACTGAGCATGACGTCCAACATGTAATCATCGACATCAAAGCGGAAGACCGCCGAGAAGATGCCCGCGCTCTTTCAAACACGTTGCCATATCACGTTGGTGGCGTAGCGGGCGACCTTGGCTGTGCAGTCGGCAGCGGGGTGGTCTCCGGAGCCGTGACGGCAGAATATGCTTGGAACGCAGCGAACAGAACCAAGACGGCGATCAGCACATTGTAAACCCATTGGACGACCGTCTTGATTATATCGTAGTCTTTCAAACTCTCGTTAATTGGTCCTTCACTGATTTCTTCGATCTCGGCATTTGTAAGCACCTGATTGAGGCGCTTCCGCCATACATTCCTGGAAGCCTGCTGCGCAGCGAAAAATCTCCGGTTCATGAAAGTCTGGAGATTGTAGGAAACACCAAGAAAGATCGCAGCACCGATTGCGAAGACACACGCTATCCAAAGGTTCTCAGACTTCGTCGCATCGGAAAGAACCTTGATAACAAAAGGTACGGTCGCGATCGCCAAATCCTTCCAGAGACCCGCGGACAAGTCTTGGGCCTTTTGGGTTGTCTTCTGGGCATCCTCGTTGACCGTCTTCCTCAGGTCGGACAACGCCTTCAGGGTTTCTTTGCTGCCGGTTTTAACATAGGCAGCGTAGGCCGCCTTCGCGGAATCGAGCCCTCCGTCACCCAGTTTATCCAAGGCTTCCTCCCGATAGGTGCGGGCCCATTCCGCCGCTACAAGGAGATGTCGTGTGTCGGCATCGCGGTGACCCGACCCGAACACCCATGTCGCGCTCTCATCAAGTCGATCCGCAATTCGAAGGAGATCGGAGTCTGACAGGCTAAACCGCCGGCTCGGAGGGCCCGAAAGCTGAAAGACCGTATCATTCCCTTGCTTGAAGACCTGGTTCGACAATGACGACATGAGTTTGCGGGCCGACATGAAACGCCACGTCTGGAATGCTGCCGAGCTGTCAGTGGGCCGAGACTGCAGAAGCCAGATACGGATGTCGGACGGAACGATCTCGCCATCACTAGCGTCATGCGCGATGCGCCGTGGATTCGGCATCGCTTCGCTTGCCGTGAAATTCGCGACTACGCCGTCTGGCCACCGTTGATATCTTGAGCGGTGAGTCGTGAACGTGGACATGCTGGTCATGTCGGCAATGCACACGACACTCTTGCCTGCTAGCTCGTTCTCCATCCTCTTGAGAGACGCCCCAAAAAATAGGCTGAGCTGACCATCTGCCTGCGCCTTCCTGACGGCGATGGAAAATTGGGTCCCAGGAGGAGGCATCTCGTCTTCATCGAGGTCAACGTCTGTGCCGTGGCGCGTAATGCTCACTTCCGCCAAGAAGCTGGGTACCTGGGCTCGCAGAGCCTTCCACTTCGCCAGGGTAGCAGGGTTGTCCAGAACCGCACTAAACGAGATGATCCCCGCCCGCTCCAGTATCTCACCGGGCACAGCACCTGTCTCAATCAGAAGAGAGGCAACTTCACTTGGGCTCATCCAGCTTTCTTTTCAGTTTGTCGTGAATGACAATGCAATCCTCCCGCTCCTCGACAAGTTCTGAGAGGATGGCCGGAATTCTGATGTCGATGCCCTGCTCGGTTTTATAGACCAGTGTCCGATCACCGCTGATCTTCTCAGTTGAAAGTCTCATCGGGACGCCGTCGATGCGCTCGGTGTGCAACGCTCTATGGAATTTACCGAGGAGCACGCTGTCATCCGGCAGCTTTTTCCCGACGACGGCCTCGAGGAAGTTGCGGTGACCGTCTATCTCAATGCTTCCTCCGGCAGAAGCTGCATCGTAGGATCGCTTGGTCAAATCGCGCAGCACATACGGCTCCACTAGCTCCGGATTGGCTAGAACAACCTTGCGGGTGACATCAACAAGTTTTTTGGTGAGATCGCCATCGCTGTGGGTAGGTTTGGCGTCTAGGAACCGCTCAAAGTATCGAGCCACCTTTTGTTGATTTCTACGGTCCAAAACGGTGAGGTCGCCGCCATTGTCGTCCACGGTTATGAGGGCTGCCTTTTGCAGTGCCGTCTTGTTCTGAACGAACGTTCGCTGGATACTTTCAAGGCTGACGCGCTTACGTCCATCAGCACCATCTTTCAGATCGTAAGCCACAACCATTTCGTCATCGTATTTGAGAAGCGCGAACGACTGGTCTTCTCCGGCCTTCAGTACGAAAAGTAAGATCGCGCCTTTGGAGGTGTTGCCATCATGAAGCTCCTCGAAATCGTCCGCTAGCTTCTCGCTCTCTTCTTGGAATTGGTCACCATTTGCAATTATTCGTCGGAGCCGAGTGAGGGTTTTCGATGCATCGTTAAATTTGTACGGCAGCCCCGCGTTGACCGATCTAATGCGATCTATGAAGAACTCCTCGAAATCGCCCGCATCTAGCTCTTCGAGTTTGACAACATTCCCGGTGCCGACCAGATGGAAAACCATCCGCTCGATTTTCATCGCACCAAGCTGATCTTCAGTGTAAAATGCCATTGGTGGTTGTCCAAAGATTGAAATTGTGCCCCATCCCAACACCGTGATCGAAATTACGATACGCGCGGATATGGAATTCGATACCACCTTCTAGTTGACTGGAAAAGATAAGGTCAGTGCGCGACACTGGAACAAAAAGAGAACACCGTCAATAGATTTTAGTCAGCGCCCGGTTCAGCTCACCGAACCAACGTACACAGGTAACAGATAGTCTCTCGAACTAGCGCAGCGCCTACAGGACACAGCGCAAAGTTCTATGTTAGATTTCCACGATAAGACCGGGGGCAAACTGCGTTTCCTCCCTAGGGTATCCCCGGGGATTCGATACAATCCTAGTGCTCCCGACATAGTAATCATTGCGGTGATGGACGTGCCCATGAATCCATAACGCTGGCCGTGTCTCCAAGATGAGTTCTTCCAAATCCGACGCGTAGCAGGCCGACGACGGATCATATCGAAACTCGGAGGCGACGGAACGGGGTGATGGCGCGTGATGGGTGACGACGACGGCTTTTGCCCCCGACCACTCGCGAAGCTCCCTGGCTATGAACTCCCTCGTCTCGACATGCTTTCTGTAAGTGTCGATCGGCCTGAATTTGGAGTACGGACTCTTTGAAAGCCTGATCTTGTCGTAATCGTTCATGTCATGTGCTGCGTATGACATCGCGACTTGGGGATTGATGCCGAACAGCCGAAAATCAGTCCAAAGCGTCCCTCCAACGAACGACACGCCATCGATCTCAGCGACGGCGTTTTCGAGGAAGTGGACACCCGCAAAGCTTTCCGCCACGGCCTCCTTCAAGCTTTCCTGGACTGCATCGCCATAGTACTCGTGATTTCCCGGGCAGAAAACCACCGGGACTTTCCCGGCTAGATGCTTTGCCAGCCAGCGTAAGCTCGGAACGATCCCCTTCGTCAGAACATCGCCAGCGCAGACGACGACGTCCGCGTCAGCTGGAGGCTGAATATTGAAGGGTTCGCAGAATTCCAGATGGAGGTCGGAGATTGGCCAGATTTTCATGGACCGACGCGCCAATTGGAAACCGGCGTTGGAAACGAGAACGACCTGCCGCCCCCAAAACAGCGTCGGCCGGCGTCGGCCCGTTCTTTGAAGCTCAGCATTCTCTTGACCCCAACTCTTACTGAAATAAGTACAGGAATTCCGGGAGATAACGGGCCGCAAATGCCCGCCTCATGTTCAATGCGACGGGGTCGTTTTTTATCCTCAGCCCGCGCCGAGCCTCTTCTATGGTAAGCCACCCATCTGCCAATCGCCAACGTCGATGGAATAAGTCATCCAGTTCGGACTCGCGCCAAAGCCGGAGATTTTTCAGCGCGTCTGACCTTGTTTTCGTACCCGACGGCGCTCGCTCAATCATCGCCAACCACCCGGCGATGTCTTGCTCGCCGATCACTGCAATCTTCTCGATTGCGATGGCGATATCTTCCGGGACGGTAGCAAGCGCGATGTCGCGGGCCCTGAGAAAGCGCTTGTCTATCGTGAAATCGATCGCCCATTCCGCGGGATCGTCGCGCCACAAAACGGTCTCCGCGGCCTCGGTCCATCGTCCGTCAATGACCAAGCCAAGACTCTGGAAAACCGGCAATCCCTCAGGCGCGAGGAATGCGGGGCCACAGCCATTAGAAGCGCGAATGTTGGGTCGAACAAGACCGGCTGGGTTGGGCGCAACTCGCGCCCCTGGGTAGTGACGATATCCGATGGTATTGTCTTGCGCGGCCAAGCTGACCACGACAGCGGCAATGTCGTCCCATCTCGGCAGGACTGCTGGCAAGGCTGGCTCTGCTACAGGCATTGTCCCTTCTGTAATCCTGTCGCCGTAACCGAGGTTTACGAGAGCGTCGCAGGCGGCCTCATAAGAGTTGATGTACAGATGCTCCCAATTTCCAGATGACCCACGGGGCAAATGCATGGACAAGAACTCTATGACGGGTTCGATCCATTGACGCCCGTGGGCGAGCCCAATGGGCTCGGCACCCGCCGCAATCCGACGTCCCGTTGGCATGAAATCAAACCTTTCGGACTGCCCCGGAACCACCTGCCCCATTCGTGAGCCATTTCTCGCTGCCATCGCCCGCGCCTCCCATTTCGTTACCCGATACTATTCGTAAACTCAGTAGTCGGAGATCGGCGGGAGCCGGCCGCGCCAGTAGTCCAGCTGCACCTGTGATCCGAGGCGGTACCACCGATACAAGGTGCGCGCGATGCCACGATCGCGGTCGAGATAGAACAGTTCGCTTGATGCTGCCGCGTTGCCGTCCTGGATCGAGGGGTGCGCGAGCGTTCGGCCGACAAGGCACGGTACCCTTCGACTGGCCATAGACCATGAATTGATCGCGACCTGCGGAATGGCGGATTCAATTCTGTCGACGTTTTCCAGATCATCTGCGAGGCGTCGAAGCAGGCAGACAAGCGTTGGACGGGGTGTGCCGAAGCACTTACCGGCGTCGGATTCATCAGGTTTCACGTTGGGCCTCATTTTTTAACGTTCTTGTTTGAAGTGGCGATAGAAGCCACGGCTGGAGCACTGTCGGCCCCGTAGGCAAGGTGAGGTTCGACAGCACGTCGTCGTCGAGGTGTCCGGCCATGCCTCCCCGAATCACCCACGATCAAAACCAGCTCCGTTATGTGTGTAGTTATAATGATCTTTTAGTGCATTTTAACGATCATAATGTCAACCCGAAGTCTTCATTTTGGCTTTTGTTGACTTTGATTACCGCCGCCGGTTCACCGAAGCGATGAAACCGCAAGTTCCGCCCGACGCGCTGAGGGCAGCCCGATCGCTTGCCGGCCTGTCCCAGAGCGACGTCGCGTCCGGGTGCGGGTTGACGCGTGCGTGGATTTCCAAGATGGAAGCCGGCAAGGAACGCGTCCTCCAGGCGAACCTCACCCTGCGGTCGTTCTACGAGCACGCGGGAATCGAGTTTCTCGGCACCCTCGATGTCGGGTCCGGCGAGCTTTCCGGAATTGGCGCGCGCTGGCGGCCGCCGCCAGGCTGGCCGGAGCGGACGTCCGAAAGCGCCGGGTACCACACCGAAAGAAACGGCGTGGCTTTCCTCGCCGCCCGCGCGCTCGCGGGGCTCGACCAGCTGTCGGTCGCCCGCGACGTCGATCTGCACAAGACCGTGCTCGCCCGACTGGAAACCGGAAGCTTCGAACCCGACGCCGGCGACCGGCTGCGGCAATACTACGAAGCCGCCGGCATCGAGTTTCTCGGTTGGGGCGATGTCAGCGAAAACCTGCATTACGGCGTGGGGGTCCGATGGAAACCCCCGCGCTAGATCGCCGCGAACCCGCGCCGGGGGAGCCGGCATCCTATTCCCCCGGTTCCGGGTGCCCGCCGTTGACGAGCGCCGCCCGCCGGCTCCCACAAGCTAGAAGAGACGCGCCGCCATGCCGGCCGTGAGCCCGGACGCGCTCAGGGCCGCGCGCGGGCTCGCTTGCCTCAGCGAGCGGGACGTGGAGCGACTGACGGGAATTTCAAGCCAGGCTTTGGAGGCCTCGGAGGCAGGCAAGCCCGGCGCGGCCCGGACATCCGTCCGCCTTGGCGAGTTCTACGCCGCCTTGGGGATCGAGCTTCTGGGGTGGGTGAGCCTGACCACGGGCTACGAATACGGAGCCGGCGCGCGTTGGAGGCCTCCATGGGAACCCGGGCGAATGGAGGCGGAAGCGGCGGCGCGGCGGAATGACCCTCCCTGGCTCGCCTTCGCCGCCGCCCGAGCTATGCTCGAATGGGACCAGAAAACGGCGGCAGATAAAGCCGGTCTCTCCCGAAGGCAGGTCGAACACCTCGAGGCCGAAGGCCCTTCCACGAGAAAGAGCCGGGAGCGCCTCCGGATCATGTACGAGTCGAGGGGGATCGAGTTTCTCGGAGCGCTCGCGAACGGTCGCGTCGTGGGTGTCGGCGTCCGCCGGTCGTCGGTGACGGACCCGATATTCTGGGCCGACATTCTTCGCCGGGACGGGGGACGGACTTACCCCGACTGACCCGTTGGGTAGCAAGAAGGCGGAAGCTAAGTGCGCCGGTTCTCCGTTTCGAACCATTTGCCAGACCAAACGCCGGCAAAAGGACCGATTTTGACGTCGTCGACAACGCGTGTTCTGCTTGCCGCATGACCGAGAAAGAACCGCCGAAAAAAAAGAAGAGTCGCAAGCGTCGAACGCCTCCGCCGAGTCCGATTCTGGACCCGCACGGCTTTCTCACGCTGCAACAGGTTTGCGCGCTGACCGGGCTTTCCCGCTGGACCCTCCAGAAAATGTGGGAGCATGACTTGTTCCCGCGGCCGGTGCCGTTGACGATCGGGCCCAAGGGCCACGTCGGGAAGAACGGCTTCGCGATCCCGCCGGTTTACCGGTGGCTTGCCGACCGGGCCGCAGGGGCTCCCTGGCCCGATCGTCCGGGCGGCAAAGGCCGCGGGCGCAAGGGACCCCGGCGCAACCCCCCTCGATAAGCCTCGGTGCAGGGCCAATTCGAAAACCTCATCGCAGGTATCGGCCCGCCTTTTCCAGCCTCAAAACAAGATCGAGCGCGGCGCTTTCAAGAACCGCCGCAATCGCTCCTGTCGTGCCTGTTAGCACCGACTTGCGCGTTTCCACCCACTCCCGCTTCCACGGGACGTCGTGGAACGGACTATAAGCGACGACCTTCAAACGTCCGGTCGGTTCGGCCCTCCAAACCTTCCAGGTCGGCTCGATGTGCTCCTCCTTCCGGTAGTCCGCCTCGTTGACGTATTCGCCCATTCCGACATACCTCTTCTCGACCATTTCGCTCGTTTCCACGATCGCGATGCCGATGGGCACGCCGTGCACGAACGCAACCGTCGGGGATAGAGGACTGAAAGAAGGCGACAAGCCGTCCTGGCCGCCGGCTTCCGCCGTGTCGATCGGAATCCGGATCAGCACCTCGTCACCGCGCCAGATCATGACCGGATGACCGAGAGTCTCGAGCGTATTGAAAAGCTCGTTGGCAAATACGAGGCTCTTCTTGAGGCCGGATGCTGTCACCGTTACGTCAACGAGGAGTTTTTTGCGAGGCTTGAGATAGTATCCGTCCCGGCCCGGTGTGGCGTCGTCGAAATGCGGCAAGGACTCCTTCACCAGTCCATGCACGCTCACGCCCCTCCGGGCCGGCTCCGCGTCCACCGGCAAAACCGTCTTCGCCGGCGCGACCCGCCGCGGAGCCGACCCGACGGTTTTCCCCTTCTCCCATGACGTCGGTTTACCAGGACGCAACGGCGGTAGCGGCGGCGGCGGCGGGGCAATCCCCGCGCCGCGTTTCGCCCAGTATCCCAAGCCGGGTCGTGGCACCTCGAGCGCCGTGCAGACACGAGCGAGGTAGTTCGCCGAAATTCCGAGCCGCGGCCCCGCTTGCAGCGCGGGGGTGCTCCAGACAAGCTCGTAGAGTTGTTCCCGTGTCATTTCCATAACGGTTCTCCGTCGGGATTTTCGACAGGAATGTCGAATTCCTCCTCTTCGCCGAACCCGGACGCGGAGCCGTCGAGTACTTCCATCAGCCTCGCGCAAAAGCGAGACAGGGCCGTCCTGCATTGACGGAGGAACTCGTACTGGTTGTATACACGGTCCAAACCCCGCTTGCCGTGGTCGATGATGGCCTCTGCGACATCCTTAGGAACGTCCAGCTCCGCCAACGCGGTGCGAACGACGCGACGGGTGTCGTGGATCACGAAATTCAGCGGCTTCGCACGTGGATCGAGTTTCTCAAGCTCCTTGACCATTTCGAGTCGTAGTTTATCGGTGCTGTCGGAAAAGCCGTTGACCGCCTTTTGGCCGTTGGTGGTGCTGAAGATGAAGTCACCATGCCCCGGCCGCTGCGAGCGCTTTAACCTCAGCAACAGGGCGATCGCCTCAGCCGTCAATGGGACAGGGCGTTCGATATCGCTCTTTCCCGGCGTCTCGATCCACAACCGGCGATTCCAATCTATTTCCGTCCAGCGCGCCCGTGCGGCTTTCGACTTTCGCGGGGCTCCGGTCAGAACGACGAACTGCAGGCAAGAGCCCATGGGATACCCGAGAATCTCGGTGGCTCGCCAATACGCCCGGACCTGGACCGGTGACAAGGTGTGTTTCCGGACCCGTTTCTTCAGTCCGAGCCACTTGGGTTTGAGGTTGGCGGCGGGATTTGATTCCAGCCCGTAGGCCTTTTGGTTCGTCGGCGTCATGGCCCAACCGAAAAACTCCTTGAGATGCGTGTAAATGATGCCTGCTTGCCTTGGCGCGGGCCGATCCCGGATCGAGACGAGCAATGTTTCGATGTCGATACCGGTGACCTCCCGCATCGGCCTTTCGACGAACTCCATCCCCGAGTCGAGCACGTAGTGGCGCATCGCCTGGATATCCTCTTCGACGTGACGCCTCCTTTCCCTGAAGGGCAGGAAAGCGATGAAGTCCTCCATCGCGGAGCGGAATATCTGCCGCGCAAGCCGGCGCTGTTCGGCCGCGGTCCGCGTATTCTCGGTCTTGGGGTCGGCGCGCTTCGCCACCAGCAGGTTCCATTTCGCCGCCACCTCGCGCGCCTGTTCCAGGTTCATATCGGGGTATTCGCCGATCTTCCGGCGGCTGGAGTTCTTGGCCCCGCCGAAGCGGGCGAGCAAGACGAAGACCTTTTTTCGCGAGCCGACGCGGACGAACAGGTTGGCGGTCGTTCCGTCCACCTTGTCGTACCGCTCCCCCGGCTTCGCGAATCTGAGGTTTCTGATTTTCTCGTCGGTAAGACCTTGGGGTTTACGCATGGCAGATCACCTCTCTGTCGGGCGACTGGGCGGGCAGCACGGCGCTTGGAAACGGTCTCCGTCCCGACGCCGTCATGGAAGCTCTTTTCCCCCGATTAGACAACGCGATCAGGTGGTTCGACTTCGAATTCCACCGGATTCCAACACCAGCGCCGGTTGCACCATCTGGCTCATAACCGCTTGGTTGGGGGTTCGAGTCCCTCCGGGCCCACCATTTTCTCCCTCGTGCGATCCGTCTACGAACGTCCACCCCGAGTCGCAGGACGCGAAATCCAGAATTTTGACGCGAGATTCCGGAATTTTCGAGTTCGACAAATCGGCATCGCGAGCGTTTGGTCCCCTTGTCCGGTGCGGCAGGACTGCCCTTCGCCGGGCCCTACTTATTTCTCGTGAAGATCGGGATGCATCGTTCCCGGCGCACTTGTTCGCAAGGAATCTTGCAGAAACTCACAGGTCCGCTCAAACCGTCCCCGACGGTCCAAAAGGTTGTCAGATATACGCCATCCAGTTGCGGATTTTATCTCCGAGTTTGGTGAACGCTTCCACAGTTGCACGAGGCCTTCGGCGTCCGGCCCGGTGATCGCGAAGTCGATGTATGTTAGTTTGTCAATCGACTTCGTCACGTCGGGATGGTCGAATGAATGTATCTCAAGCTGGTGGGCGAATTTGTTCCGGATCTCAGCTATCACCTTTAAAGCTTTGCGCGCGCCAGATCCGATTATCCCCAATGCAAAAGCCATATCCACTCGTGAAGCGAAATTGCCGAGCGGCCCGTATTGCATCGGGTCGAACATACGATCAACTACCTTGGGATCGGATTGCCGCCCAGGGAAATAGCGTTCAATGGCTGATCGTAAGTGCTCCTCAACGACGGTGACGTGAACAATAGCAATCGAGCGGTCCGCCTCGCGGCGCGCTTGTCTCAATGCTTCGCCTTGAGCGACGACAGCCTCGTAGGCTGCCACTCCTCCTAAGGCCTCGATCATTGTGTTTCTTACTTTAGCTTGAAGTGCGTCAGACCACGCCCTTTGCTCTTCGATCGACCACGTCGGCGGCTGAGGGTGCTCACCTTCTTCACCACGCGCTAATCGCTCTGCGTGCTCTCGTAGCGCCGTCTGCAAGCGTGCGATTTCATCGTCCATTTCGGCAAGCCGTGCGGCGGTAATCTCTGTCATTTAAGCAACCTGAGCGACATAGCTGTAGCCTTTGTAATCGCGCACAGCGACGCGTTCATTTCGCCATTAACGCTGCTCCATACTGATAACGAAACGACCAATGCGTAGTCCACTAAAACCGTGGCACCATCGACGCGCTAATAACTGCAAGACCGCCCATCGCTAGGCCTGAACCCATCCGCGCAGGCCGGGTTAAGCGGTTGGCTCTCATAGTAACCGCCGCCAATCGACGACGTCTCATCGAAGTATCCTGACGAAGTGCAGGCCGAAGTGATCGTGGCAAGGCTGATCAGCGCTCCGGTCGCGACAAGGGCGAAAAATCGGTTCATCTGAGCTTCTCCTTCGGAGGGGCAGGCTTTAGCCGCAAGCGGTCAATTTACCACGCGATCCCCTGCGTCTGCGAGGATTTATGGCGGCAGAGCAGGCTCGTCGGCCCCTCCTAACGCCAATGTGATCCGCCACTGTCACATAACTGTCATGCAAAATTGCCCATTGCGACGGCAACCCGGGCAAAATATACGCTGCCGGCTAACAAAAAAAAGAATGAGTGAAATGCCATGAGTGCCATACAGAAACTTTTTAACCGCAATCTCCTGTCCCGTTTCGTGACCGGTCTCGGTGCGGTTCCCCAGCGTTTTCGCGAAGCCCGCGAAGAACGCAAGCCTGCCATTCATCCCTCTTTCATGGATGATTTCGGCGCTTGATTCAGCGCTGTATCCTGCAGCGGTGACGGCAAATTCCGATTCCGGATGATGTAAGGCTTTCCCGCCAGGGATAGCGAAGCAACCACGCGGTTGCGGTCCTAGCCACACAAGCTCCCCACCCTCCGTCGTCCTCGGGCTTGACCCGAGGACCCATAGCCCCAAGCACTGCGGCGGCGTTCGCACTGACAATGGCGACCGCAGCCCAGCAGCTCGCACGCCGCGTGCGGCATGGATACTCGGGTCAAGCCCGATTGTGACCGAGCGTGGAAGACGCTCCCCTGCCCTCCGTGGGCCTCAGGGCTTGACCCGAGGAACCACGGAGCGCGTCCTCAGTTGACCACGGGCGCTGCCGCTTCGCCCCAGCTCGATATCGGTTGGCCGCCTTTGGTCGCCACGCGCGCATCGTAGAGCGCGAGTGACGCCTGCAGCTGGCGCATGTCGTTGCAGCGGTTGATGATGCCGCCGATATAGTGCACGCAGTCGCTGGCGCTGCCCTGCACCGATCCTGTCGCCCAATCCTTGACGATGCCGTCGGCGCCGACCAGGAAATAAGAAAGCCGGTTGTTTTGCGAGACGGTGGAGCTGCCGACCAGGCCGGCGAAATTCGTGCCGGTCTCGGTTTTGGCGGCGGGCGCCATATGCCGGTAGACGGTCATGCCGTTCGTCAACGGCGTCGCGCCGATCATCGGGCCGTAGGTGGCGTCGGAGCCGGAAAGCTGCGCCATCGGCGACTGGCCGAGATTGGCAATTTCAGTATAGGGTTTGCCGAGCGCATAGCTGGTGAAGGAGCGGTTGGCGGCGTTCTCCGCCTTTTCCGCCACCTGCGTGCAGCCCGCCAGGCTGATGGCGAGGCCGATTGATAGAATTGTGATGACGCGCATGTTGTCCCCCTTGCCGGGCACAGCGTGTCCGGAAGCCCCTGTTTCTTAACCCGCCGTCTTTGCTATCAGGTTTGGGGGATTTGGGAAGGTGGCGCGCCTTGGGCAATCCGCAGGCTGGAGGGGCACAGCAACACCTCTCCGCATATTTTTCTTTCGCCACGCGCGCGCCCGTCCCTTCCGCCGCAATAGCTTCACAATCAACCGACAGAAAGTTCATCCGGGAAACGACAACTAGGGAATGAAACATGGCGCCGATTCTGTCCAAGACTGTTCTGATGACTGCCCTTCTGGCCCTGCCGCTGGCGGCCGCAGCGCCTGCAATGGCGCAGGAGGCGAAGCCGCGCGAGGCGGTGATTTCGGTGACGGGGGATGGCGAATCGTCCGTGGCGCCGGACATGGCCATCGTGACGCTTTCCGTCGTCAAGCAGGCGAAAACCGCCCGCGAAGCGCTCGATGAGAACAACAAGGCGATGAAAGACGTGCTCGACGCGCTGAAGAGCGGCGGCATTGCCGAGCGCGATCTGCAGACCTCCGGCTTTTCCATCCAGCCGCAATATAATTATCCGCAGCCGGTCGACGGCCAGCAGCAGCAGCCGCAGCTGATCGGCTACCAGACCATCAATGCGGTCACCGTCAGGCTGCGCGATCTTGCCAAGCTCGGCCAGGTGATCGACCAGTCCGTCACGCTCGGCATCAACCAGGGCGGTGACATCCAATTCACCAACGACAAGCCGGAAGCGGCGATCGAAGAAGCGCGCAAGGACGCCGTCGCCGAGGCGGTCAAGAAGGCGAAGACGCTGAGCGAAGCGGCCGGCGTCAAGCTCGGCCGCATCATCGAGATCAACGAGAATGAGCCGCGCCCGCTGCCGCAGCCGGCCTATCGCGCCACGATGATGAAGGAAGCCGATGCCGCCGTTCCCGTCCAGGCCGGCGAGACCACCTACAATGTCAGCGTCACGGTAACGTTTGCGATCGAGCCGTGAAATGAAGGCGCCGCGCGTCCTTCCGACATGCGGCGTTCAGACCGCTGATGAGGTCGGTCAATTGCTCTTTCGACGTATTCGGGCTGGTGGCCTGTGAACGACCGGGTTGATGGTCGACACTTTGGACCGGGATGATACCTGACAGTTTTCATTCTGTCGTGTGCGCTGCTTGGTGCCTCATCGGCCTGGGCGGGCGCGGCGGAGCGAAGCGACGGAAGCGG